>JBLHNA010000095.1:0-3795 GCA_047619065.1 Desulforhopalus sp. | reverse complement strand
GTAAACATGTGATGGTAAAAGGGGCAAAAAAAGTAAAACTACATCTTATGTTTGGTGTTATTGCAATTTTTGCTGATCAATTAACAAAAATCGATGCTTCTTGAATGTTACTTTTGCAAGAGGCTCAAATTTATGAATTTTTCAAAATACCATTAATCCGAGAACCAATCTTCTCCAGTAATTCCCGGAGAGCCAACTCGTTCATGAGCAAATTCACCGTGCTGCAGGAAGTAAACAGTCTCCTGCTGCACATACTCTGAGTTCATTATAAACGGGTGCGTATCGTTGGTCACAAGAAAATCATCCATCCCTTCAAGCTGAGCACTTTCAACAGATACTTTCCCATCATCCAGACCTGGAATAATCGAGGCAAACCATGAATCGAAAAACGCATGGCTGTTCCCAGTAATGATCCCAAGGTTAAAATCAGCTTTTCCCAACTGCCGGGGGACAGAATTCTCATCGGTTCCAATTTGTTGACCCGCAGGTCCCATCAACCATCGAAATAGCCACCAGGTTTTGATTTTATCTACAAGCTTACTCCCCTGATTCGGAGGGCTCAACATAACAACCCGGCCTAGATTATCTGGTTCAGCAGAGCTAAACGCCTTTCTTAAAACAATTCCCCCAAGGGAATGAGTTACAAAATGGATTGTTTCGGGCTCAAGGGCCATACAACTCTCAACTGCAGTCGGATAGTCTTCGCGCACAATGGATTCAATATCTTTGGTAGTAGATGAATAGCCGAGGCTCACCGTTTCGTACCCCTCACGAAGCAATACCTCCTGCATCTCACTCATAGACCCGGCACTCCGCCCCATTCCATGAATTAAAACAACACACTCAGAAACACCCGTCTTTATAGCCGGCAATCGTACCACAAGCTCCGCCTTCCCCCCACAACCAGAAAGCAATAAAGCTGATACTCCAACAACCATCGTGACAAGTTTCACCCTAAGATTAAGGGGCACAGAGATATAGAATCGCACGTTTTTAAGAGTTCCTTTCTTAATCAAATAAACACAATGACAGGCAAGTTTTGTGGTTTCATACAGTCCAATTGTACAATTTTAGTCAACGGTATGTGTCAGCGTACAATATAGTTTGGTCCTAAATTATACTCGTGAGAAGTATTGATGTTGGATGTTGTATCAGTTGTGCGGTCAAACGCTCCTCCGCAAGTAATAGGCAAACATAATCTGGAGGTTTCAATAAATTAATATGCTCCATTTACTCTTCATTGTTTGAGAATAAATTTGTTTTTGAAAACATCACAGAATACTCCTTTTTTCAAAATTTTTCCAGGCTTGCTCACTTATACACGTATCAGGAAAAATCTGGAGTATACCATAAAAAAAAGATAGAATTAGAGTAGCTTCGATAAGAGGGGATTAACCCGAATTTCTCATGACTTTTTGATTTGAAACTCAATTGTTTGTTTTTATAGTTTAAAAATGACTTCCTTAATTAACAGGGTGTTTTTCGTTTCAAATCAAAAAACTCACCCTTCGGGCCAACAGATTTATTCGCAGCTGCTTCGTTACCGAGCATTTGCAGGTAGCGAAGACTCCGGTAGATTATTACAGCTTCATGCCCGGTGTCTCGACCTGCGAAAAACTTTGTTGGTGAGAA
Organism: Desulforhopalus sp.; assembly: GCA_047619065.1. Taxonomy (GTDB): domain Bacteria; phylum Desulfobacterota; class Desulfobulbia; order Desulfobulbales; family Desulfocapsaceae; genus Desulforhopalus_A. The sequence goes on along the minus strand of JBLHNA010000095.1, from coordinate 2,163 downwards.
ATCCGGGTTAATGTTGCGAAATTTTTTTCAAAAAAAGGAGACTACAGAATAACATATTCTTTTTATTGCTTTGATGAAATCTGAAAAATATAGACCTATAGCAGGGTTAGAAATGCCCTCGGGCTGCAACCTTAGCAGTGAAGACAACAGACGAAGTATACTTGTTCTTGTTGTTGGATCGCTTGCTGTTGTGGTTTTACTTGCTGTAGCGGTCTCTTCACTGGTCCAAGGTGAATCAACAGTCGCAGTAATTGATAGCAGTGCAGCCCTTTTTTTAACCATCGTATTGTTGTTCTTTCGGTTCAGTCCCTACGAAAAAGAATGCTGTTATGTTGGTGTTGTGATGATGTATTGCCTGTATGCGTATCTTTTTTTTAGCGGTGCTGCGGAAGGAATGACCTACATGTGGCACTATACATTTCCTTTTTTCGCCACTTTTTTGCTTGGAGCACGGCATGGAGCGATTGCGACACTGATATTATTTATCCCTGCATTTATTTATGTGGCAAGCGATGCACTAACCCCAGGCCAGGGTTATTATAACAGCGCTTTTGCTATTCGCTTTATACCATCTGTTACCGTCGCTCTTATCTTTTCTTATCTTTTTGAACGGGAAAGGGAACGATTTAGGCAACAGACGATTGAGGCTTATGGAGAGCAGGAGAGAATTATCGAAGAGCGAACCACACAACTTAAAAAAGAGGTTGAAGATCGTGAACTTATAGCGTCGCAGTTGAGAAAGTCACAGAAAATGGAAGCATTAGGTATCATGGCAGGCGGTGTCGCCCATGACCTTAACAATATACTTGCCGGCATCGTAAGTTATCCCGAGCTCATCAGAGTCAGTTTGCCAGACGACAGCCCACTACTTAAACCTCTTGAAACCATAGAAAATGCAGGTAAAAGAGCTGCAGCTGTTGTTGATGATATGCTGACGATTGCGAGAAATGTTGCTTCAGTCAAAGAAACGGTAAATTTAAACGATCTTATAGTCGATTTTCTTAGTTCCCCAGAGTGGCAAAAAATTGGTGAAATCTATCCAGAAGTAAGAGTTATTCAAAGGCTTGAGTCCCAATTGATGCCCATTTCTTGCTCACAGGTGCATATTCGAAAATGTCTCATGAACCTTTTATACAATGGCGTAGAGGCATCTGCACCTGTTGGCCAGGTTATTGTTTCTACGGGTATCGACAAAGAGGAAGAATCTTTTCCAGATGAAGACTCCAGAAAGACCCTGCAGGTTTATTTTACTGTTCAGGATAGCGGACCAGGAATCGGAAGTGAACATCTGGACTATATCTTCGAGCCGTTTTACACCACCAAGAAAATGGGTCATAGCGGATCAGGCCTGGGACTTTCAGTGGTTTGGAGCACAGTGAAAGAACATGGCGGCGAAATCAGAACAGGGGACTCATCTAACGGGGCATGTTTTACAATTCTTTTCCCAGCCCTTAAAAAGGACGTATTGATACCAAAGCTAGCAGTTCCTCTGCCATTTGAATCTCTTAAAGGTAAAGGATCATTACTTTTCGTGGACGACGAACCAGAGCTACGTGAAATTGGCTCTAAGATAACAGAAATGCTTGGCTATTCGGTGTCCGTTGCAAAAAGCGGAGAGGAAGCTGTTAAAATATTTCAGGAGCGTAATTTTGATGTTGTCGTTCTTGATATGTTTCTTGATGATGGGATGAACGGTCGAGAAGCATATGAACAGATGCTTGCGATAAAACCTGGCCAAAAAGCTATTATTGCCAGTGGATACTCAAGGAGTATAGATGTTGAAAAAACACTAGAACTTGGAGCACACTCAATCATAAAGAAGCCCTACAGTATAGAAGATATTGGGCTGGCAATTAAGAAATGTCTATTTCGTTCTGATAGTTGATAATTGAGGTGATAAGTGCTCACCCAGAAGTCGAGTCGCCCGGGGGAACCTCCCCCCCAGGCTCTCACAGGTAGGGTCGAAGGCTGGCGCGGTACTTCAAGAGCCCGTTTCCAACCCCCGCCTCGACAAACCCAGCGTGCGGATTTCCCGCACTAGTGTCATGTCATGTGTTAAATGTTAGTTTAATATGGTATGGTTAAAAGAAACGGAGAGGACCATGCCCAAAATCAAATACCGATTTGTATTAACTCAAGAAGAACGTGATGAACTTGAAGCCA
>JBLHNA010000094.1:0-4539 GCA_047619065.1 Desulforhopalus sp. | reverse complement strand
CGAAAGGGTGCGGTCAGGTAGAGGTAAATCGTCCAGCTGACAGTGGGGGCGAGATGCGGTATACCACAACTTTTCTCCAGGAATAGCTAAACCATCAATGGAGTTGAAATTCTGTTCTGCCTCCAGCGCAGAGGCGATTTCTCTAATTGCTGTAACTCCCTCACCAATGACTATTAAGTTAATATCTAAGACGTTGAAATCGATGGGACGTACGGTTGCATGGTGCCCTCCGACGACAATAAACGGGATGGGATAAAGGGTCTTAAGTTTTACTGCAAGTTCTTTAATGATATTAACCTGGCTAGTATATCCGGTGAGGGCGATGAGTTGGGGTCGGAAGTCTTTGGCCAATGTCACTACATCTGAGTCGATACGAGCATCAAGCATCAGGATTTCATGACCGTCTAATTTCAGCCCTGCCCCAAGATATTCTAAAGCCAATGGTTCATGCATAAAAACACCATCTATGAATCCGATGCTGCTCGGCGGCTGGATGAGTAAAATTCGCATTACATTCTCCGACTGTATAGAATTATTATTAGTTAACATGAATCTCCACAAATTAGAGCAAATGCTCTAATTTGTCAAGATGTCAAAAAATGACGAGTGTTACCCTAGTTAAATTTCGTACTTGGATCACTTAAATGTGGTCTCTAAGTGCTGTTGAAATTGGACTTTAATTTTTTCGGATAATGATTCATGCTGCCAACAATAACTCACGGGCGATGCGAGATACTTGATCTTGTTCCTGTATCTTTGAACCTGGACTGGACTTAATAACGGTCTCAGATTCACGTTCTCATACGTGATAAATGTTGTCAGGGTTAGGTGTTGATACCACAACATATGTGTGCAAATACATTCTGAAGATATGTACTGCCAATACAAAGCAATTTGATAGAGCCATAACCGTACTTTTTGGGTTTGAATTAAAAGCCACAAAAGCCGTTGTTTTGATTCATCCCGTTCTGGTCCTCGCGGGGGTATGCACAATATGCCGATGGCCACTGAACTTCTTAATCTGATTTTTCAGGCGAACAAATCACGCCAGATAAGGTTTGATATATCAAGTACATCGCCAACACGCCGATCTATATTTCGAATTTTTCAATTATTTGTGTTACATTCGAGTAATGTAAATTAATTCAGCCTGACACACTAAAAGAACATGATGTTAGAGTTCTACACAAGCGTCCATAAACACTTACTAAAGAATCTCGCCTTTGCCGGAATCGTCATTTGTTTTTTTACTGGCATGACTGTCGCCTTTGTAGAATTTCAACGAATTGATAGTTATGTAGCCGGCATCGCGATCAAGGAATCGCAAAAATTAGCAGATCTCTATATCGATTACAATACCAATCCAACTCAGACCTCTCTTGCCAGATTACAACAGGCTATTCGCAACTCTCTCGACCACGATCTTTTTATCTCGATTGAATTTCTCGATCAAAACATTGTTAAGATTACCAGTGAAACCTTACAGTTCTCAGTGCATCAGTCAGGTACCTTAATAAACAAATTCGCCCCCTTTAAGATGACAGGTGAAGTTGAGCATCAGATCATAATGGATGAAGGCCAGATTTATATCAGGATTATGGTACCTATCCACGACAGAACTCAACTAGATGTTGTTGGTCATTTCCAGGGGATATACCATTTGCACGATGATAAGTTGATAACAATTAAGCGACAAGGCTATTACGCCATTATGATGGCCTTGCTTGTGGTGATTTTTACGACAGTGTTCATCTACCCTGTCGTGTATAAGCTTTATAAAAAACTTATTATACGCTCCAGTGAAGTCGTTACAGCAAATACCGATATCCTAAAATCATTGGGCAGTGCTATTGCGCAACGGGACAGCGACACCAGTGCACATAATTACAGAGTGACATATAATTCGGTAAAACTTGCAGAAAAACTGGGTAAAAAACCTTCCCTTATCAGATCTTTAATCAAAGGTGCATTTCTGCATGATGTCGGCAAAATAGGAATAAGTGATTCCATCTTGCTTAAACCTGACCAGCTCACACCTGAAGAGTTTGAGATAATGAAAAAACACGTCGTTATTGGGGCTGATATTATACTCAACATCAACTGGCTCCAGGATGCGTTAGAAATTATTTCGTTCCACCATGAACGATACGACGGCACTGGATATCTATTCGGTTTAAAAGAAAATAAAATACCAGAGGTTGCGAGAATGTTTGCTATTGCAGATGTTTTTGACGCTCTTCTCACACACCGCCCCTATAAAGAACCTTTCACGTTTGCAAAGACAATGAGCATACTTAAAGCAGGCTCCGGCACTCATTTTGATCCGGTATTTTTAAAAGCTTTTGAACAAATAGCGCCGACTCTTTATGCTGATATATATGTTGGAGAAAACGAAGGAAGGCAAAATGACCAGCTGAATCAGGTGATGAAAAAATATTTTACTCTTGATTTGTAAGTACCTGGAAGGGGCAAGAGGACAACCTACAGTGCGCCACCTTGGCTGCTGGTGTGGCATATCTGTTTGGGATGTCGTTGCAGAGGTGCCAACTGTCCTTTGGGAAAAAAGACCTTTTGATGAAGAATGGGTGTGTTTAAACAAACGATACAAAAGTTCCATAGTCATTCACGCAACGTCCCTCCACTGGTATTGGAACAAAGCTCTAGGCTTTGCTGTCTGATTTCGGCAGGGCTGAACTAACATAATTTTGTATGTTTTCCTCCTGGCTCTCTCGAGGACTTTTCATTTGGAAAATTGCACCACCTTTTTCGTTTGGTGTGTAAACAAGATCGCCTCCAAGATCGCGTAAAGCTTTTCTACCAGAGGACAGAGAAAGACCGTAGCCATCAGGAGTAAAAAAAACGGCCCTGTTGAAGCGCTTCCTAGCAATCATGCCAGCGTAATAGGCTTATTTTAGGTTGATTATTTTTTCATGTTTTGTGTTTTTGTGATAATTGGTATCAGTTGCAACAGAGCCAAAGCTCATAGGCGACAGTGCGGTATTGTCTTGCATGCCCCAACTACAACATTAAACAGCGTCAAAAACCGACCCACTACGTTACTCATTTCGTGATTCTATAATCATCAAGGAATTGGAGGGTATAAAGAGTGGGGATTGTGGAAATTAATGACTTTCAAACTCTTCACTTTCGAAATAATTCCACTCTTTAGTCAGGTTGTCGATTTCCTTTTTATGAGTCTCGACATTTTCTAACTTCTGATCATGTGCACATTCCATCATTACCTTGCTTAACCGCTCCATATGTGTTGCGCACTCTCTACGTTGCTCTGCTGACATATTCTGTTTGTTTAACGTATCAGCCATTTTTTGCATTAATTGCCCCATGGAAGACATATTGTTATGCATCATTGATGACTCCATGGACATGTTGCCATGGTTTTTCATTTTCATTGTTTGGGGTGATGTTGTGCTTGACTGGGCAGAGACAGATGTAACGAATAGTGCTAAAGCTGATATCACAACAATCATCTGTATCGATTTCATTTAATCCTCCTGTTTTTGTTGTCTATAATCGAAACCATATATCGACGATTTAGTAGGGGCTTAGGGGATATATACTGTAAAAATATACATGTGCTGAATGATAGTCAATCGAAAGCTATAGATGGGCTATTCCCATTTTCTTTACATTTGGAAAGAGACTCCTTTATATGTAATCAGCAACTAAATACGGACTTGCTAAGCGTCGCCGGTTACTTTGCGATAATTTTGCCTACTCAAATGTTTTGCATTCCCCCTGTAGATCAATTGAGCTCTGATCTGGTAAACTGGAGAATCGACCATATTTCTTCATCTTTGAGCTCATCTTTAAAAGAGGGCATATCGCCTTTTCCATGCTGTATTTTCCAAAAAAAGTCACCATCGCTATGCGTTTTCAATCTTGCTTTGAGATTTGGAGTAGGTTTTGTGAGTCCCGTAATTTCGGCTCTGTTGCAAAAAATCTAAATATGCTGTGAAATCATTATATGTCATCAAGCAATAGGAGTTGTTATGAATTATTTCAAATGGAAGCATTTTCGTGGTGAGATAATTTTGGGTTGTGTACGCTGGTATTGTAAATACGGAATTAGTTACCGTAATCTGGAAGAGATGATGGTGGAGAGGGGTGTTGAAGTAGATCACAGCACCTTGTTTCGTTGGGTTCAACAATATGCCCCCGAAATTGAGAAGCGTATGCGCTGGTACAACGGGTCTGGGCTTGGTGAAAGCTGGCATGTTGATGAAACATATGTGAAAGTGAAAGGTAAGTGGAAATACCTCTATCGAGCGATCACCAAAAGTGGAAAGACACTTGATTTCTACCTTTCCCATACTCGAAATGCGAAAGCTGCCAAACGGTTCCTTGGAAAAATACTTCGAAAAATGAAAGAATATGAAAAACCGGCAACGATTAATACCGACAAGGCTCCCAGCTATGACAGAGCTATCCGGGAGTTAAAGGAGGAGGGCCTTCTTAACGACCAAGTCTTTCACCGTAAGGTTAAGTACCTTAACAACCGGATCGAAGCGGATCATGGGA
>JBLHNA010000093.1:0-4544 GCA_047619065.1 Desulforhopalus sp. | reverse complement strand
TCAAAGGTAATCTCGCCTATGTGAACATCGTTGTAAGTATGTTTTTCGGTGGTATTACCGGCACAGCCATATCGGACACAACTGCCATCGGCTCTATCCTGATTCCCTCCATGGTGAAAAAAGGCTATTCCAGGCGGTTCAGCGCGGCCGTCACCGCAGCATCATCTACCATGGGGCCGATTATTCCACCGAGCCTTATGTTTATTATTTACGGCTCCATTGCCCAGGTCTCTATCCGTGACCTGTTCCTGGCAGGCGCAATACCAGGACTTATGGTTGGACTTTCACAGATGGCTGTCGTTAAACTTCATGTAATGAAGTACGACCTACCAAGAAGAGAGGAAATTATCACTCCAGCAGAAGCCTTCAGGATTGTCAGGGACGCGGCTCTTGCCATGATGCTTCCCGTGATCATTTTGGGTGGGATTCTTTTTGGTATAGTCAGCCCCACTGAGGCTGCTGTAGTTGCTGCTTTTTACTCAGGTTTTATAGCAATGTTTGTCTACCGAACGTTGAGTTTTAAACGACTTCTTAGGGTAATCAGAGATTCCGCTGTTGAAACCGGTAGTGTTTCCATCATTATTGCGGCAGCCGCCTTATTTGGCTGGGCCCTATCCAACGAGCAGGTCCCCCAGATGTTTGCAGAGTTCCTCATGGACAGTTCTGCCTCTAAATGGCAGATTCTATTGATGATCAACCTGATGCTCTTTAGTCTTGGAATGTTCATGGACTCAATCCCGGCCATCATGATTGTCACTCCTGTTCTTTTACCTTTATTCAACATGATGGGTATTGACCCGCTCCACGCAGGTCTTTTTATGAGTATCAATCTCATCACCGGTCTTGCGACACCTCCTGTAGGTTGCTGTCTATTTGCGGCGTCCATAATTTCCGGATCCCCCATGGAAAGAATTAGCAAGGCAATTATCCCATTTTTGGCAGCCAACATCTTTGTCGTACTGCTTGTTACCTACATACCGCAAATAACATTATTCATACCAACGCTGTTTAAATAAGACCAGAAATGAAGACACCCTCTTTGATGACAATCCTTGAATTGTAGATTTACCTCAAAGAGGGTGTTGCGGTGGAAAGGTAATCAGCAGAAAAATGATGATTTTGGCCTTCTATCAATGATAACAAACTCGTAAAAAGTTAATTCGCAGTCTTTTAATGGCTATGAAAAAAGGCTGATATACTAGCCCGTATTTCTCATCACTAAAGTTTTTTGCTGATCAAGACACTGGGCACTCGACTGTACTTTTGTACCTCAAGTGCTCAGTAACGATGCAGCAGCGGAAAAATCTTGTGACCCGTAGGGTGAGCTTTTCGATATACAGGGAAAGACACACCGCTTTTGTCGTCCATTATATTTATCCTGTGGAAATAGTACGTTAAACTACTTATCAGAAAGTTCATGAGAAATTCGGGCTAGGCGTGGTGTTTGTATCGTATTCTCAACATGTGGTATGTTGAGAGTTCGATCCAAACCCACAACGACGTAGATCGGACTTTTTACGACGCCATCAATGATAACAGACAGCCGTCTCATCCCTTAACATAGGTTGGCCCTTTTAAAACACGAGCATCTGCTGCCTTGGCCATCTGCTTGAGCATAGAACCAAACATCAGTGAATGGGATGGCGCGATAACCAACCAATAAATCTTCCCCCAAATTCCTCGCGGTTCAAAACTCGGAGTCATCCGTAGCTCGTTTGTGCCGTCAGGCAACACTTGGATGTGAAATTCCAGCAAAGCCTTGCCAGGAGCAAGCATTTCAGCCTTCAGAAGGAGGCGCCGGTCATCCACTGCAACCACACGCCAGAAATCAAGGCAATCCCCAACAGCTATTGAATCGACATGGCGGCGTCCCCGCGACAAGCCTGGGCCGCCGAAGAGCTTGTCAACAAACCCCCGTATCCTCCAAAGGTACGTTCCAAAGAACCAACCGGTATTGCCGCCAATGCTTTTGACCACTTTCCAGGTATGTTCAGGTGAACCATCAATGATAATAAAAAAACTGTCCTTATAAACTTTAGCCTCTGACTGTCCCATGCTCACACCCCATTGCGAAAGTTGGGTTGTGCCAGCGTCAAAACAGCTGGAAACGACTTCGTTTCGGTAGGTTTCGGAAAGAGCCGTGGTAATAGCCTCACGGCAGGTGAGAAGTCTTTGCGGGATGATATTCTGAATATCGTTATCTGAGCAGAGAATTTCATCTTGCATACGCTCAATCAGGGGGCGGATAAGAGCTGCAGATACTGGTGTAACAAGGTTCATCCAGCCAATTGAAATTCGATGGATACGCAAAGGGAGTACCACAACTATCCGTTCGGGCAGTTGAGTTTCGTCGGCATATATACGGAAAAGCTTCCGCCAGGTTAGAACTTCTGGCCCTCCGACCTGGTAAATCTGGCCAACAGTTTCCAGATGAGACAGGCAGCCAGCCAGATATTCGATCACATTGGAGATGGCGATAGGTTGGCATTTGGTATCCATCCAGCGAGGGGCAAACATGATTCGCAAATACCCGCAGAAAGCACGGATCATTTCAAAAGAGGCCCCCCCAGAGCCAAGAACTAAAGGCGCTCTCAGTTGCGTTACTTTGGCGCCGCCAAGGGCCAAGATTTCTCCAACCTCATATCGTGAGCGCAAATGGGCTGAAAGATGTCTTTGGTGACCTAGACCGCTGAAGTGGACAAACCAGTTCATCTCGGCTTGTCTGGCGGCTTCGACTGCCGAATAAGCGATCTGTCGGTCAACCGTGGCAAAATCGCTTTCACCTGGTCCTATTGATTGGATGAGATAGAAAACTGCAATACAGCCTTGCATAGCAACAGTGAGCACCGCTGTGTCAAGAGCGTCGGCTGCAATAATTTCCAGGTTGGGATGATTGCCCCATGGTCTTCCTTTGATCTTTTGCTCAGAACGTCCGACGGCGCGGACCTTCCATCCTTGTTCGAGTAGAAGCGGCACAAGCCTTCCACCTACGTAGCCAGTGGCTCCTAGAACCAGTACAGGTTTATTCCTTAAATCCATTTTCATCCTCGTTCCGTGCAGGCTGGAACGTAATATCTTTTTTGGCCAAATGGTTAGTTTGCGATTCCTTTGGGTATCCCGTCGATCCAAATCACTACAGAAAGCAAGATGCGAAGTTACGCTATTTCTATTTATTGAGACAGTATTTTTTTACTGGAACCTTAATTATCTGAGCCCAAATCCCCCCTACTCTTTTATTGACAGCTCAACAATGAGGTTTGAAATTTAAAGGTGTCGTTTCTTTGCAGCTCCAAAGCACACTACCTTTAAAAGAAGTCAAAGACAAAGGATTACGGTTAATAAATGTTTTATTTCAATTGGTTAATAAAGAGACATTTGAGGTATAGCTATGGACTTTCACTCTGTTCGTGTAACCGCAATGATTGAGCCAGGGTCTTTTCAAACAATCGGCGGCTTTCATTGTCTGTTACTTGAACTCCGAGCTCGTCGACAAGTATACATTTGAGTTGTTCAGAACTGTTAATATTCTGACTCTGAGTACCTGAATTTGAGATCAACCGATACTCCAGGCCAAGCAGGGAGCGAGTTTCGCTCTTTAGGAGAAGTGACGCCACCAAATGATTTACAAAAATAGCGTCCGGGTGTCTGTGTGAGTAAAAATGTCCTATTTCGCAATCAGATTGCCCATAAAGAGCCAGCTCGAATCGGTACAGAGAAAAGAACTCACTACTTCTAAAAACCTGCATGTGATACTCACCCGGTCGGCGCTCTGCAATGCGGAAGACTCTTTCACCATCACTAGATGCAACTCCTGACATAGGAACAGGAATCCTTGGTCCATCAACCCCAAAACCTACGTCCAGTACATATCGTCTGCCTTCAATTTCAACTATAGTAATTCGGTGCGTCAGCCCTGGGTGAATATCTTTGTTGTGAATCACACGTGCAAGAAAAAGCTCTGGAAAAAAACCAAGTTCTTCTAATATTCCAAATAACAAGCCATTATGCTCAAAGCAATACCCACCACGCCGTTGAATAATAATTCGTTGGTATAACGATTTGAATTCGAGTGGCAAATTTTCATTCAACTGAACTCCCAGACTGCTAAAAGCAAAAGTAGCAACATGCCGTGCAACGATATCTTCTAGAAACGAAAAATCCAATTCACGGTTATGTAAATCAAGGGTTTCAAGATAGTTTTTCACCATTTCCGGACGTGCCATTACAATCACCATTTGCCCTTGAATCTTCCAAAATATTTTTTATCTCAATACGTCAAATTCAAATCAGTAGGCAAATTTACAGTGTTGTAGAGCCCACATTACAATACTCCGGCGCCCCCAAATCAGTTGAAAAATTCAGCCCCAAACCATCCCTCACTGGAGATAAGATCCTTATTGCTTTTCGATAATAGCATATAACGAATAAGGATAGATTGTGATCGCGCAGCGATCCACAATCTTATCCATGGTTGAACAAGCCCGGGGTAATAGCAAGGAAATATCTTTTCCAAAGGATTTTTCTATAAGTGCAACCGAACGGTA
>JBLHNA010000092.1:0-4992 GCA_047619065.1 Desulforhopalus sp. | reverse complement strand
CACCGAGGGGTCGGAATCTCAAGTACTCGCGCATAGTAAAACGCTTTTTGTGCTGCATCAAAATCGGGATCTGTCCAAATGACAGCCAGTTCAGCCCCACCAATAGTATTGGTCCAGCTGGCAGTGGCCGCATCTACTGTGTTGCCGACAGCCGGTAATTTACCCTTTTCATCTCGCTTCCTATCGCCTGCCCATACAACATCGTACACCTTCTCATGGGTTGTACCATCATCTTTGAGCCATCCTTTTACAATCTGGATTCGATCTAGATTGGCACCAATGGGGTCACGCAGAGCATAAACCATAAAGTTTGGAGCGCCAGCGCCTTCAGGTTTTACACGCAGTTCGCCGCCCATTGGAGAGCCTTTCTTGTAACCTGCATTTGCTGGTATTCTGGAGTTGAGATCCTGGTCGGTAAATTCCCAACCGCCAAAGAGCCGTACAGTCATTCGTGGGCCTGTTGTCCCATACACTTCCTTGCGCTGCATTGCGTCAAAGATTGCTTCCCGACTGTTATCTGTTGCCCAAACTGCAGCAAGACCCGATGCAACCATCTGCCAACCTACGATTTCACCTTTATCTGTTTTCATGAACGGATGCGTCATCCGATCAGGATTGGGCTCATAACCACTATGTTTGCCAAAGAAATTATCTTCTTCGGCGGTTGCAAGGGAAGTGTGACTATCAGTGGCACCAATCATGCCGAACTTATATGGGTTGGTACCTAGTTTTTTCTCGATTACAAGGCCGCGCTTTAATGCCTCACGGGCGTATTCACCAGCCAGCATATCGTTGGTTTTTCCAATGGAGGCATCGAGATTGCCGAGGTCCCAGGTTTCGTAATCTGCAAATTCATCATCGGGTGAAAGAAAAGGATGCGCTTCACCGTCGCCTTTTATCTGGGTAACTTCATACAGGGGCTCCCATTTATTGCGTTGGGTTACATAGGTCTCGTCAAATTTTGTGCCGTTCCACTGCGCTTCCAGAGGAAACATGATACCGTTTGAAAGATTCCCGTTGTGCGCAATCGCTAAAATTTCGCCATCGGTTTTGCTCTCATAATTTGTCATGTATTTCCAAAGATCTCGAGGGTCCGGGCTACCCTGGGGTGCTGTCATGGTGAAAGGAACAACCTGTCTTGCACGCGTTGCCCCATCTCGCATAATGACGACACGGTGCATGTTGTTGCCTTTAATGAGTGAAGTCCATTCAAAACCAATGAGTGCAGTAAACTGCCCCGGATCATTAAACGCCTCAGCATCGGCGATAACTTTTTCCCATAGATTTTTGTATGGTTTGGAGCCCGGTGAATAAAGCGCAATCATCTCCGGATCCATCTTATCGTTTGAAAAGGTTGTAATTAAATCAAGAGATGCTTGTACAGCTGCATCACCACCTTCCTCCAGGGCCTTCATCCATCGCGCAGACTGTTCAAAAGCCATTAATTCGGATTTACCGGCAGCAAGATCTCCAAAAAGACCCATTCCATCGGAATGATCAGCGACGACTAGCCAGTCCAACGGACGAGATAAACGGACAGCTTGGCCAGTTGAGGAAACAACTTGCTCACCACGTGCGAACCGGTAGGCCTCACGAGGGGACAAACGGTTACCAAACAACCCTGCATCCATTGACAACGAGGTGTGCAGGTGTGAGTCACCCCACAGCGGTCTCTCAGGGATACCGCGCTGAGCGTATGGGGAATAGACTTTTCCGGTATAAGAATTAGACAACATATCTTTTGATGGCTGACCTGCATCAGAGGCTACCGCGGGCTGGGAAATCGTCAGAATCGCAGTTAGTGCTGTGGCAAAAACAGATCCGCAAATACTCTTTGTTGCAATCATTATCTCCTCCTGAACGTTTGGTTTAGGTTGGAATATTTATGTGCATAGTATGCTAGGGATGAATTGGAGCTTGATGTCTTGCTCTTGATTATTGTTAATCATTCTCCACTAAATTGCTATTAGTATCTGTTGGTTTGATACCGTTTCAATCTACAACAAGTTAAGATACTTCGATTTTTAATGTAGTTTACTCCTTATTGATAGAGAACAGATCCAGCTTAACTCGTATTTTAGAATGGAGAATTTTCCTTTGGCAATCTTAATAGTTCTAGCAAAACTGAAATTTAAGGTTTTTCCTGAGAAGGTGCTCTCAAATACTGATCACTGAAAGTTAACATTGCCACAACCAAGCTAATTAATGTTACACTATACTCCAATTTAGGGTGTTTCCTGTTGCCCTCAACCTAGCGGTACGATTGATTACAGATGGGGAGGTCAGTCCTGTTACCGCTCCCCATCAATTTTCTCAGGATCAACCATAAAGTGTCTCGATCCACCTGATTGCTTCAGAATCATTCACCTTCCCCAGATACCTCTGTGTTGTCGACAAATCAGCATGTCGCAAAATCACTTTGCTGACAATCTCAATAGGAGTACCAGATCTGGAAGCATACGTTGCAGCATGTTGCCTGAGATCATGAGGTCGTAATTCAATATCAACGAGCTTGCCTGCTTTCTTGACCATCGACCATGCTGCGACATAAGTAATCGGAAAAATTCTCTCATCCCCATTGAAATTATTGGCTCTCACGTAGTCGTTTAACCTTAGCAATAATTTACGTGGAACATAAACTGTCTCCCCAACTCGACCGCTTTTCGGGTTCTGGACGGCCAGAGTTCTCTCTTGGATATCAGCTGGTTTGAGGCTTAAAACTTCTCCTATTCTCATCCCTCCCCTGGCCATTAGCTCAAGCATAATCCTGTTACGGATGTTCATGGTCCGAAAGATAATTTCATCGATCGTTTCTTTATCCACTATTTGCCATTGAATGGTTTGCGGGCGTTTGAAAATCTTTTAAATAACTGCAGTATTGCAGGGGTTCATCAGGGCGGATAATGCGTTTTTGATGCTGAAATTGTAGAAAGAAGAAAGAACAGAATAGCGGTTTCTCTTTGTCGCCTGTTTGTTGTTTTTGGTCAGGGATAGAAGAAACGCCATCACCTCTTCCTGTGAGACACTGGCGAGATCACGTTTATCAAACTGTGCAGTAAAACGGGAAAGAACAAACTCGCAGGTCTTAATGGTATTTTTTTTTGGAGTTAGCTCGGTGATACTGCAGATGGAAATCGACTGCTTGTGAAACTTTCATAGTGCACCTCCTGATAGAGTGGGTATTTGGCAGAAATTGCCACATCTAATGATACTCCAGATGCAGGGCTGATGACAGGAGGAGGGGTAATGGGCTAGCAGGAAACTTCTTCACAAGACACAGGTTGCTGTCATTAGGTGCTGCCAGGGTGAATCTTGAATAAATGACCTTATCAATTTCAATGCTTAATGGCCGCTAAGATCGGATTTTTATGAACACGGCTCATTTCTGTAGCCCTAAATTGACTAACCTGAGCTAAGTAGCTGTCATATTTTAAAATTTCAGAATGTTGCATCATAACCTTCCCATCAGGCATTTCAGCCAAAATTTCCTTTTCAAGGAGACTCTCAATTGCTGGGTCAGCAAGATCAACTTTTATACCAGCAATAGCATAATCGATGATAACATCGGCAATGGCATCTTTTTCAATCATTGACAAATGTTTGAATGCCTGATGGTACTCAACCGTCCCTGTTGGCATCAGCTCAACGAACGAACTTGCCAAAAAAACTTCTTGCGGTGTACCCTCAAGGATTAGCTGAGAGTGGTTCCAAAAACCAAATCTATGGAAATAAGTCGGCGTCCAAGCAAGCACACAACCTTTACTACTCATAGATTTCAGTAAGGATAATCCATTCTTGACCAGTGCTGTGCCAATTCGGTTTCCTTGATATTCAGGCAGTACAGATATCGGGCCAAGTGCATACCAGTCCGTTGTCCCATCTGAAATTGTAACTGACGAAAAGGCAATGTGGGCAACAACTCGATCTTCTAATTCACATACAAGCGAGATGGTTAGTGCCTTATCAGTACGCAAATCATGAATGATAGCAGGTTCTGTCTGCTGACTTAAAGGATAATCCTCAAAAGCAGCCTTGGTGACCTTGGTGATAGCCTCAATGTCTGATGATTTCTCCCTCCTGATAATCAACTTTTTATCCTTTCATATGAATAAACATGTAGTACCGACCTGTTTCTTATCGATTTGGCCATTCTGTATATGTGGAGCGTAGCAAACTGTTTCACTTGAGGGGCAATATACTTAACCATAAGAAAGGTGACCGGCTGATACTAATTACCCCAAAAATCCAATTAGTTTTTTTAATCATATAAAGATGGTTTGTCGAACAGATTTAACAATGGCGTGGATGATTCGCAAATAGCAACTTTCACAGGTGTATGCTAAGATTTAATGACATCCCAGCTACACGATATCAAAATAATATGAAGGTGCATCAGAATGTCGAAAGACCATATTTGCTACTGTTTTAACTATACCAAATCAGACATTGAAACAGATATTCTTGAAAACAGAAAATCTACCATTGAAGAACGCATTAAGGCTGAAAAAAAGGCAGGAACCTGTGAGTGTGTAACTAAAAACCCATCGGGAAAATGATGTCTAGGTGATGTTCGCCGTGTAGTGAACAAGACTTACAAAAAAGAAGGAATTACCCCGCCTATAAATATTCCCTTGATGTGAAAACCATAAGTTGATCTACAGCTGAAGAGAAGGTCAAGATTATCAGACGAAATGTCTTTAATATGTGGCCTGTCATTAGCTTGAGATGTATCTTGTACACCTACCGCTTGACTGTTAACGTCCTGTCAATTTGGTAGGAATCAGAGGTGCACAGGAATAGTATTAACTTTGCTGAAAATTGAGAAATTAAGATACTCGAACTGGCAATCTTAACATCTGGCTCCTGAGGTTCTTGTTAGAAACATCTCAAATTTGTATCTGTACCGGCTATTCATTGGAGGTTAAATCCATACCGAGAATTTAAAGGGAAACGATCGATCCTAGTGGAAAAGCGGAGAAGATTATTTATATC
>JBLHNA010000091.1:0-5110 GCA_047619065.1 Desulforhopalus sp. | reverse complement strand
AGCTTGCCCGTATAATTTACCATTTAGTAAAAAACGGAAAACAATTTGATGAATCCGTCTTTTATGTCCAAGAAGAAGCCCATCAAAAACGAACCCTTAAAAATCTTACAAAAAGAGCAAAACGTATTGGGTTTCAGCTAATTGAGTGTGAAACAGGAAATCTTGTTACTTAGAAGAAGAAGGAATAGTGTAAACTTGCAGATTTGCTTAAATGGTTAACATTGCCATTACTAGCCTCTGCCATCGTGATATCGTGCGTCTTTGTAACCTCTGATGGATAAGGTCAGATCCCAGGCTTTTCTTATGTTGTTAGGTTTTGATGAAATTTTATTTTTCTGGATTCAGGAATTAGCTCAATTGGAGGTGCTGGTAGGATAGTGATCTACTTCAACACCCCTCTCCACCATCATCTCTTACAGATCACGGTAACTAATTCCGTATTTACAATACCAGCGTACACAACCCAAAATTATCTCACCACGAAAGTGCTTCCATTTGAAATCATTCGTAACGACTCCTATTGCTTGATGACATATAATGATTTCACAGCATATTTAGATTTTTTTGCAACAGAGCCATAATCTGCAATGCCCTAGAAGCCTAACTAATCCCTTCCTTCAGATTTGAGTTTTTCAAAAAGTTCTTCTCTATGTCCCGTGACGATATCATGCAATCTAATGTCGTAATCACTTGGGAAACGATATCCCCTGGAACGATCACTATACCAATGTTCAACCAACCCTCTTTCAAGAGGAGAAGCATTAAATAGCAAGAGCATTAACACATCCGAACTCACCCAGGTATTATTATACCATGAATCGTGGGCCCCACCAATATCGAGCACTTCAGATCCACTGACATCGAGAAGGTCAAACTCAGAGGTTCTTGACGCTTCAATGAGAATATTTAATTCTTCTTCTGTCACTTCAGAAAAATCAGGTCTACCGAGCCTCGACATGCCATTTTCAAAAGCTGAAAATCTGAGCACAGAGTCATTCTGGTTTATGTTTACAGTCGTTCTTTCCACAATATCCTTAAACTTCATATAGCGCTGAGCAAAAGGTTTGAAGGCTGTATCTGGTGCCGCAAAATACACTTCACCTATGCGTAGTTTTTTCTTTAAATCCTCTTTAGACATGTCGGGATAAATATCTTCAAATAGTGCAAGAGCGGGTGTTACTACTTGGGCACCTGCACTATAAGCAAGTATGTTGATATGTTTTGCCTTAGTATGATTGGCAAGCAACTCGACCAATCTTGCAAATGCAGGAACTGTCTGTTTTGCGTGCAAAACGTCAGTCTTATACCTAAAAATGTTCTCAGCAGATGGCCATGAAAAGCTCAAGACTACCGAATTGTGACCAGTAAAATGATGGAGTTGCGCACCCTGTGCTGTTGCACGATAGAAATTGCTGTTTGCACCGTGCGCATATATGAGAATATCCTTATCAATACTTTTATCGAGGAGTTCATTTATCCTCATGAAAAAGCCATCTTCCTGGGCCGAAGTCTTCGTTAAATCATCTTTAATGTCATAGGTGACGACTTCACGTGCATACACACGGGTCAACAAAAGTTCTTTGCTGCGCTTGGTTTTTAATGACTCTTTATAGATTTCATTCCATGACATCTCACCTTCACCTACGCGGTGCACAACAAATCCAAGTTTTAATACATCTGATGGAAAGATCGTATAGTGATCTGACTTATTGTTTGTCTCTACAGGCTGACGATTAGTCGCGTAGAGTGTATAAAGTAAATTTTCATCTGTACTGCCCTCAGTCAGCTCAAACAATACACCATCAGATTGTATTCCGATCGGAGGGGGCATCAGATACACCTTAGGTTGACAACCAGTCAGCATGAGGAAAACGACTAATATTCCAGAATAATAAAATGTTAGTTTGTTTAGCATGTTTAATCTCAATTTGTTGAGTTGTGTGATTGATGAAATGAATACCGAAAAGAGTTTATTTTGGGGTTAAATAACGTCCCACCTGAATATATTTATTGAATCGAGTATCCTTTACCAGTTAAACAGGCACCATATGCTTTTTCATATCTTTGGAGAGCTGCCTGTTGCTGTTGCTGAGTCTGTACAGCACTATTTTGTTCAGCCTGATTATTTCTGCGTCCACGTGCTACGCCACCCAATCCACCAGCGGTAGCACCAATTGCAGCACCCTTTCCAGCATCACCTGCAATTGCCCCTATGGCCACCCCAGCAATTGCACCTCGAGCAGCGCCTTTAACTACCTTACGATCATTGCCTCCACTTGCTGGTGTCGTACCCATGCCAGCCAGTTGAACGGGATCTACTCCGGTTTCTTTAATTGCCCACTGGTTACACTCTCCCTTATCTGTGCTTTGTTGTGCCTCATCCTGGCCTTTGGCTGGATATACAACCAGTTGCCCCCAGGAGGCGGTGCAAAAACATGCGAGAAAAACGAAAACCATGGTTAAGTGTAAACTGATTCGACGTACTACAGTCATAACTCACCTCTCTTTTATAGTTTGGAAAAGCAACAGGTATTATACTCACAAAAGCTAGAGGCAGAGCATCTGCCCCTAGCGTAGGGTATCAGCATTTGTGATCTAACAGTAGGTCTTTCAACCCGGTTGAAACAACGATTAAAAGTAAAATTTAGCTCCAGCCATAAAACCGCTCAAATTCATATCATCAAAAACATCATTATCATCAAAATTCCAACTCAGGTAACGATAACCTGCTAGTACGTCAATATGACTGAAGTGATATCCAATTCCTGTAAATCCCTGCCAGGTGAATTCACTATCACCAGTACCAATGTCCAGATGGTAAGGAATGTACCAATTTGCGGCGATTTCTATATCTCCCATTATTCCGATAATGCCGTCCCAATTATCTCCAGAATCATCACCGTTAAAAGAAAAAGCGGTACCAGCCGGATCTGCATTACGGAGATCGATTTCTGTATCCAAATAGAGGTATCTTACACCACCAAGAATGGTTAAAGAGAACTTATCAGAATTAAGAACCTCGTAACCTATCATTGGTGTCACAATCCAGCTTGAAAGGTCTACATTTGTATTTACTCCTCCAATACGGGTATTTATGTTTGTATTATCGCTTGAATCGAGATAAATGGCATCTACCATAAATGCCCAGCGTTCTTTTTTTACTCCAAAGCTACCCATAAAAGCCATATTCAAACCGTCAATCAGATCATCTATTTCGATGTCTACATCTGTGCCAGTGGCAGTATCTCCGCCTATAGAGGCCCCCCAGAAATACACTTCGGCAGCAAAATCCCATCCTCCATCCGAATGAGCCGGTTTAGCTTTTGATTGCCCCGGAAGTGAAAAAATCATTACAGTCGCAACAATTGCTACAGAAAAAAACATTTGTAACTTTTTGTAATCCAAAGCTCTTTTCTTCCTCTTTAGTTTTATGTTCATTTGCTCCCCCTAATAGATTTGGTTAATAGTTTTTGCCTTGTCATGGCTGTCTATTATTTGTCTGCTTCTCTTTTAAAATCAGATATCTCTCTTTCAAAGAGAGCAGTCATTGGTTCCTCAGCATTTATCGTTTTTTCATCTTGCCTCCCCAGTCCAGGCAGATTGATATCCAGTTGAGGAAAGGCAATCTGTATTCCATTTTCACGAAACCTCTTGTCAATCTGCTGATTCAACTCACTTCTGGCCTGTATACGCATACTTGCCGGAACAAAAGCCCGGATTTCAAAATCCAGTGTGCTCTCACCAAAATTGAGAAACAGGGCCTGGGGAGATGGGGAAACAGCAGTCTGTTTGTTTTCCTCAGCACACTCAATAAGAGTTGCCATCACCAACTCAACATCAGACCCATATGCAACTCCCACCGGTATAATGAGTCGAGCCTGTCTATCCCCTAGGGTCCAGTTGATTACCTTGTTGGAGATCAGATCCGCATTTGGAATAATCAGATCAGCATGGTCAAAGGTTCGAACAATTGTTGAGCGTATTCCAATACCTTTAATTTCTGCCCATATACCTTCTATCTCAATCAGATCTCCTACCCTGATCGGCTGCTCAAAAAGCAAAACAAGCCCACTTACAAAATTATTGACAATTCCCTGCATTCCAAACCCGATACCCACTCCCAACGCACTCAGCATAATTGTCAATTTTGACAGTTCGATTCCAAGCGTAGAAATAGCAATGAGAAAGCCAACAACAACAATGATGTAATGGACAAGCCTGGCGATAGAAATCCGTGCACCCTTTTCCATCCGGCGTTGAAAAAGGATTTCATCGATAAGTAATTTTTGAACTATCCATGAGATGAGAAACGAAGCATATAATATTGCAGCTGAAATCAAAAACAAACCAACCGTAAGGCGATTTGTGCCCATCTTAAAGCCAAAATCGAGGACCCCTTGTGTTGCTTCATCCAGACTCTGGAACACCCCCCAGATCATCAAAATAGACGGTACAACAATTAAAATCACAATCAGCGAATCAAAGAATCGAGTCAATTTCAAAATGATTTCTTCTGTTTCACTGTCATTGAGTGCCGTTGAGCGTCTAAGCAGCGGAGTTTTAAACAGCCACTCAAAACCACCATGGACGATATACATCAGCAGAGAAAAAATAAGGATTGTTCCAAGGGAACTAAGAAGTGAGACAAAGAGGTAAGACGCCAGTGTCTTTCTTCCCAACATCTCTATAATGACAACCACAAAACAGAACCCTACACCACCATAAAGCAGCCAAAGAAAGAGACCTGTCTTGTTGGTATTTTTTAATTCTTTAGCCAGAGTTAAGCAGAAGAATACTCCGGCCAGAGCGGCTAGGAAAATATATAACCTGAACAACGGTATCGGAATGCCTAGAATATCGAGAAACCTTGTTAAGAGAATCGTGCCGACCAGACCATAGATAAAACGAACCTTCCAGTCTTCCCCTACAACCCCCTTAATCAGGCGAACAAATGCAGCCGCTCCAACCAAGGTCAAGATAAACTTCCAGGAAGTAGGAATCCCTTCATATTCATAAATAAGAAGACAGATGACATAACTGAGAAATACACCAGCAGCAACAGGATATCGAACTAGAAATTTCCAGCGCACTGTTTGCTCAAAAAATGTTT
>JBLHNA010000090.1:0-6947 GCA_047619065.1 Desulforhopalus sp. | reverse complement strand
CAAGTGTCTGGAGTGCGACGTCAGGGCCTACTTCGGTCCTGAAACGATCCATCATATCGAATGCGGATTCACCACAATAGAAAAAGAGACTTTGAAAACGAGCGCCTCCGCCCGCTTCAATATTCGTGATGCCTGCGTCTACGGATGCCTTGACAGCGGGCATGAAGTCATCAGTTAAAACCCGAGCACCAAAAACAGACTGAAAACCGTCTCTAAAAGACGTGTCCATGAATTGAATAACTTTTTTACTCACCGTTCATCTCCTCGTATAAATTGTATGCTCAAAACAACACGTTTAATCGATTAATTATTTTGGTTTTTAAAAAATTGGTTTATGCCTGTGCAAACCTTTCCACCTCATATGCAGCAACTGCCGCAGCTATCACAGCGATGTCTTCATCGGCATCTCCCGTGGTGGTTTCTTTGGCTTGTTTTCTTTTAAGTGCTTGGAGTTTCCTTTCTAATTCCATTTCACCGACTTCTCTTGATGCTTCTGATTTGGTCAGAAATGCAACAAGGTTTATGAAAAGAATCATAAGGCAGAGAAACAGCATAACGGTTGTCATGCCTACAGACATAAGTTTAACACCTTCAAATAACATTGTGTTCTAACCTCACTACAGTTGAATTGTTGGCTCTGTTGCAAAAATGATCAGATAATTCATAATTATCTTTAGAATACATGGTGTTTATCGAGCAGAGTAGACATCTGTACATCAAGGATCAGGAGCACAGGTAAGCGACAGACTCCGAGGGGGATACGTGCCCGGAAGGTCACTTTACGTTCTTAATTTAAATAGAGTCTCCAGGATTCTTGTTTTTTATGGCAGGTTTTCTGCTGTAATCCACTAAACATCTTTTATTTAGGATAGGACTATATTTGGAAAAATGGGGAGGGACAATGGGACCTTGGTCCCATGTGTATGGGACTTTAGTAGTACCTAAAATTTGCATGTCAAACATTCGAAAAACACATTTATTCTGTAATATCAGCTTATCCACATATAGATTGCTAAAAGATACACTCACTTATTAATGAATTTTTAAAAATGTGTTTTTCTTATGTTTACCACCCATCGGGATTACCAACTTTACCGAATCTGCTTCGTTAACAGCCACTTGAAGTACACAAGTACGTCTGCGTGCCTGTTGTCTCACATCTTCAGCAGGTAAGCGTAGGCTCCGAACTTGGCGATTGCAAAATTTAGGTATTATATAGATCATTGTTTGATACTGGAATGTCTGTTTTTTTCGGTCATCCGGACCAAATCAGCCAGAGATGCTGCCTGCATTTTCTGCATGACGCGGCCGCGGTGAACTTTTACTGTTTTTTCACTCATGCCTAATTCCAAAGCGACCTGTTTATTTAACATCCCGGATACCACGAGCATAAGCACTTCATATTCTCGAGGCGTTAAGGTATCTACACGGCGTTGAAGTTTCTGTATCTCAGATTGTTCTGCTCTATTTTGCTTGCTTCTTGCAATTGCTGTATGAATAGCATCAATGAGTTTTTGGTCTTCAAAGGGCTTTTCGATAAAATCCAGAGCTCCAGCCTTCATGGCATTGACACTCATCTGAATATTGCCATGACCAGTAATGAAGATGATCGGAATTTGAACACCCGCTTCGGCAAGTTTTTCCTGAAGTTCGATCCCACTGGTTCCGGGCATTCGAATATCAAGAATCAGACATGCGGGTCCATCATAAGCCTCCTGTTCTAAGAACGCTTGAGCAGAATCAAAGGTTTCCACGGTAAACCCAAGAGATCTTATGAGCCTTTTCAAAGCGGTGCGCACTGACGTATCATCATCGACCACAAATATTGTTGCGTTAGATAAACTCATCTATGCCTTCTCATGCATTGGTAAGGTAAAATGAAATGTGGCCCCTCTAGCGGAATTGTTTTCGGCCCACAGTCGACCCATATGAGCATCAATAATAGTTTGATTAATTGTGAGGCCCATTCCCATACCTTCAGTTTTGGTGGTAAAAAAGGGCTCTGTCAATCGGGCGAAAGAATCCTCAGTCAAGCCGATACCGTTATCCTGGACGCTCACTCGGACCATTTCTTCATCTACAATGGTTGTTGTAATCGTAATATTTCGGGAGTCATTATCAACCTCTGTCATAGCTTCCGTAGCATTCATAATTAAATTTATAACCACTTGTTGGAGCTGTATCTTGTCACCCTGGATTGGGGCAAGGCGTGTGTCCAGTTTGGTTTCTATAGAGACGTTCCTCATCTGCGATACAGTGTCTATTAGCGATATAACATCTTTTATGAGCTTATTAATGTCTACTGATTCCTTTTTACAATCACCTTTTCTGAACAGCGAACGAAGCCGGGCAATAACTTTGCCAGCCCGTCTGTCGTCTGCGACGATATCACCCAGTATTTCACGAATTTCATCTAGATCTACTCTGTCGCTGGCGAGGAATCGCAAAGCTGCCTGAGCGTTGCTTAAGATTGCCGTCAGGGGCTGATTGAGTTCATGTGCCAACGACGCGGAAAGTTCACCCATAGTCGCCACCCGCCCCATGTGAGCGATCTCTTCTCTGCGCTTCTGGGCCTCTTCTTTTGCTTGCCTGAGTTCAGTGACATCTACTAAGATACCGTCATAGTGAAGTACCGTTCCATGGTCATCTGTTACCGCCACCGCGGTTACAGAACCACAAAATAGCGTTCCGTCTCTTCGCTTAAAGATGATTTCTTCATTATTGACAGTTCCGTTCTGGAGCATCTTGCGGCTGAACTTGTCTCTAGCATCTGGGTTTTGATAAAGTTCATAAGCGGAAAAAGTATACAACGTCGACTTTTTATTAAAGCCAAGCATTCGCATATATGCGGAATTCACCTCGATATAGGTACCTTTGGGGCCCGGGGTACTCCGGAACACTCCAACACTGAGGTTGTTTGTTAACGTCCTATATTTCTCCTCGCTTACCCCAAGCGCCTGTTCCGCACGTTTGCGTTCAGCTATCTCTTTCCGAAGTTCTTCGACAGACCTGGTAAGTTCAAAGGTTCGATGCTCAACACGCTCTTCTAGCCCATCATGGGATATTTTTAAAGCTTGCTCCGCTTTGATGCGTTGATTAATTTCATGATTGGCTTTGTTATATAGAAAAAAAATTGTCAAACCGAATGCTACGCATAATGTGATGATCAAATAACCGCTGACTCTGATTAACGGTCCCTGCACTCGTTTTAAAATTGAATTGATGTCGCTCAGGAAGATAAGATTCCATCCTGGATAATTGTCCAGTGCTACCTTATGGAACAGATATTTATTGCCCAATGTATCAATTGCACGGGAATCATCAATCAAACTAACACCTGTCCAAGGCCACGGTCCCTGTCCAAATTGCTGATAGCTTTGAACACGGTTGGTCTCTTCCTCAGAAAGCTTTGAAAAGGTCTGCATTGCCCATTCAGGGTGGTTGGTTATGAAAATAATGCCATTTGGGTTTGTCAGCAGAACTATTCCTTCATATTCTTTTGCGAATTCTTTTTCAATTGGATCAATAGGAGCCTTGATAATGGCAACCCCAATGGGCATATCCTGCCCATCTTCATACACTGGATTACTGTAATAGACCCCTCTTTTGCCTGAGGTCATCCCGAGTGCCATATAAGCCAAAAAGTCAGTTGCTTCACCCTTGATGGCTTGCTGGAAATAGGGTCGGAAGGCATAGTTTTGTCCCACAAAACTATCCACTGAATTTCGATTACTTGAGGCGATTGTCTTGCCATCACGGTCAATCAAATAACAGACATCTGCATGGTAATTTGTTGTAAAAACATCAAGGATAAAATTGGTTTCATCTAAGGTGGATTGGTCCTTTTGTGTTAGGGCCTTGGTTAGTTCCTTTAACCCAGACAGAGCCCTGACGGAATTCAAATTTTCCTGCAAAAAGAAGGAAAGATACCCCTTAATCGTCTCAGTGTGTGAAATCGCTTGTTTGTTGGCCTCATCAAAGGCTGAAGTTTTTATAGATGAGTAGTAAAGGTATCCACCAGTCCAAGCTGAAATAAATGCCATTAAACTGATAGTAATGAGAATAATTCGAAGTTTCATAAACCCTATAATAGACTGGGTTAGTCGTGGTAGTCAAGGGCTGAAAAGAATTGGCTTCTACCCCAATATCCCCAAATGACAATAAGGTGCAACCCGCCTTCTCGTACGTGAAAAATGTTGCCAGGGTTGGGAACTGGTAGCACAACACAATATCGAGCGATCTCAAATTGAAGATTTTGCACTGCCAATCTGAGGCGTTGTTTAAATTAGCCTGATTGAGATGCTTCCTGTGCACATAAAAAAGTGGCCTGGAAATATTAATTATTATGAAGCCATCTGTCTTAAAACCTGAGTCTTGAGAATGGCATCTAATCATCGCACAAAGCATGATCTATTACGACATATTTGCCACGAGTTAATTTTTGCGAAGCACAGGTGAAATCGCAGCGATATTTTCATTTATTCCTGGAATACTCTTCTGCATCTTGTATTAAAAACATATCTATATAAATAGATTTTTTTTGGTTAAATTCGCATGTTATCAATTTATTAGAAATGACGTCCTTCTAATAATACTCTACTGCTAAAGCATGTACCACTCAGTAGTGTTGACGTCCTTATTAGTTTTATTATAAAATATGATAAGTAAGTCTACTGTAGTTGATGTAAGACAAAGCCAAACCTTCCGAAAGGGAGAGACGGAAAGCCACGGGTCTCGCAACAGACAGCCGAGCTGCCTTTTTCATCGAGGTAGCCCGGCGTTTTTTTTAGTTTGGTGTAAGAAGCAATCTGGGTTGTATCTTGACAACAGTTTACTAGAACTCCAACTCGAAGCATGAGGCCTTGCAATGCGCCGAGAGGGAACGTCTATTTTGGACGCAGGTTTAGCGAGGATCAGCTGTAACGGAGGGAATCCTATGAAACTTTGTGCTTTAGTAATTGGCCACAAGAAATCGTCACCTGGTGCGATTAACAAAACATCCGGAGTAACAGAATTTTATTTCAATGACCGTCTTGCTCAGGAGATTGAACGTGAAGCTACGGGAGTGTCTATTCAGAGAATATATCGGAGAACCTATAACACTCTCCCTGGCGATATAAATGAGCTTCATCCTGATTTCATAATAAGCCTTCACTGTAACGCATTTGATGCGAAGGTATCAGGGACGGAAGTACTCTACTACCATCGTTCAACAAAAGGACAGCGTTACGCTGAGATTCTAAACGAACATCTGGTACAAGTATTGGATCTACCCAATCGAGGTGTAAAACCGAAAGCAGCAGAAGATCGTGGCGGATATTTATTGATGAACACTGATGCACCGTGCATTATTGCTGAACCTTTTTTTATTGATAACAACAAGGATTTAAAAATGGCACAAGAAAATAGAGATAATCTTGTTGCTGCTTATTTCTCTGCAATTTCTGCAATTGCAAATCAAATATGAAAGTTGATACGTTCACGAAGGTGTTTTGGGGTGGTGTCGGGATATCCGTAAAAGTAGTCACGTCTCTTTAAAAGCCAAGGCCTGATAATGACAGAGGGTAGAGCACGGTTACAGAACATACAGCGTACAATTGCCATCTGGAGCATTTGAACAAAAAACACTTTAAGACAAAAAACAGCAGACTGGTTGGAGGATATGTCTCGAAAAGCTCTAGATGAAAAAGGCCAACAAATGGATTTGAAAGCGCTGCCTCTAAAGGCTGGAGTACCTTTACGGCAACTGCAGGAGGCAGTAGGAATTGTGCAGAACCGTTGCATAGGGGGTGATTAGAAGTTTGAGCGATGTTCTGTTCAGATGTGCTTCCCCCAGAATCTTATAATAATGAATACAATCAAGAGGTGTTGGAAGAAAATCAAATGATCACAAAATTTTCAGGAGGGTGACACATGGAAAAGTTGGTACAGATCATAGAAGAACTTACCCAGGAAGCAGCAAGCATTCAGATTCAAGGGCGTGCGTTACGACCTGACGAGATAGCACGGGTCCAGGCAATCTATGAAGCCTTGCCGCATCTGAGAGAGTCGCTTGAAATTCTCACTAAAAAGATCCAGTCAACTCTTATCACCTACAAGATCGTTTCAGATTTGGATGGAAAGTTGAAAGCTGCTGCCAGGGTAGCGTGCAACTTTTGGAACAGATTTGTCATTCCACATTCTTCAATAGTTATTCGACTAGGTATTTTTACCGCTAACAGTCTGGTCATTGCAAGGGCATATCAGCCGTATCAGTACGATGGTGCAATGTATGGCAAGGTAGAGTTCAATACCAAGTATCTCTCAACATTTAGCAAAAATCGAATATCAGGAACCATTGTCCATGAAATCGGTCATTCCCTGGGATTTGGCTGGGATGAATGGGATGCTCTGTATAGTAAATCAACCGGTGTATTTTCCCGGGATGCAATCAATAAAATTGCCGCATTAGAGGATATGCGTGTTGAGACCGACTACGGCCCGGGCACACAATACTCGCACTGGGATGAACAACGACACGATAAAGAGCTCATGACAGGCATTCAAGACGCATTTGAGTATGTTCTGCCTGTAACAATTGACATAATGCCTCTGTTGGGCCATCAAGTAGCGGAAGAGCTGCCCCAGCAAACCAACCTTTCTACTTTGCTCGATTCCCTGGCACTGGTCATGTTTAGTCGTCATTCTGAAGCAAAATCAATCAACTTGGATCATTTTGAGAAAACGCCAATTATGGAGAATATTCCCCATGATCAGCCATTGACTAAAAAGAGAAATAAGTGATGAACAGAAGGGGAGGGGGGATTTTTGTTTCATGGTACTAGATATGATGGTTAACACGTTGGCGAAATAGACCTGCCTACCTTGCCAACGTGGGTTAAGTTGAAAGCAACAACCAACAACTCAGAGCCAAAATCAAGGAGGCAGGTCATGGAGAAAACAATAAA
>JBLHNA010000089.1:0-6983 GCA_047619065.1 Desulforhopalus sp. | reverse complement strand
AAAAATCGCCTTTCTTGTTTTAAAATAGGATGAACAACATTTATTATGGAGAGTGTTTCGGGTATTCAGACCCAATTAATCGTATTTTGGCGGCTTTACTCCCCATTATATCTGACTCTACATAATGTCGCAGGCTGTGAAGGGAATATTTCTTCCCTTCAAGCTGTGCACGTTGAAGGGTTTTTTTCATTATTTTGTGAGCAGTGGTATAGCTAATTGGCTTTCCTTGTTGATTGGCAAAAAGATACTCTGAGTTATTTGTCCTCTGGATTAACCATCGCTGCAGAGCTTTATCTGCATCTTTGCTGTAATAAACAACTCGACCTTGGTAGTTCTTTTCTCCCTGGTAAATCAGAACCTTTTGCTCTCGAAAAATAATATCCTGAACTTTCACCTTGAGAAGTTCACCAATCCGCATACCTGTTCTTAAAAGTAATAGTATTAAAGCTCGATCGATATCCACATTGGTCACTGCCAAAAGGAGCTGCACGTCCTCTCTTGGGATTGCACGGGGCAAAGCTTCAGGTTTTTTCAGTTTGATTTTATGCTGTCTTATTTCGTGTGGTAGGACTTTTTGTTTAACCAGAAAAGAGAGGAAAGTATTAACGGCTTCAAGGTTATTGATAATTGAGAGAGTCTTGAGCCCACGAGCTTGTTCAAATTCAACAAAACCGCCGATTCCATAATGCGTTAGGCCATGTATCGTTAGATTAATGGTTTCAAGAAAACGAAGAAAAGACAGTACAACGGAACATGATCTACGAACACTATGGTGTGAATGGTTCTTGATGTACTTGCCGAAAAGATATTCAACAAGCAACTCTGAACCGGTAACACCGCTTGCCTCAACACGAAGGCAGCAGCGCTGAAAGGTTTGACGTTTTAAATCGGGAGCAACCTCGTTCAAGGGTGATTCAAGAAATACATGCTCGTTGTGCCCAAAATCCTTGTTGAAATAATTTTCTGTGGTCATCATCGCCTCCGTTTTCTTTTATAGAAAAAACAGAACGTTAATAACCAGAGTATATCATTTACCTGGATTTTGTTTTGTTACGTGGAGTACTTTCGTATCGGTGTTGATATTGGTAGTGTGAATCTCTTGAGAACGCATTTCCACCTGATTTATACCTTCTTCCTGTATCTATGAACCTGAGCCTTTCCATGATTATTGCACAGATTGTCCGATTTAACCATCGAAGTTATCGTTAGGATATTTGTATGATACCACAGTAAAAACATCCATCGAAATAGTGGAAAAGCTGCTCCATTTCTTAAAAGCCTGATGACAGATTATACTTTCGTAGTGGTACGGGTAGTCGAAGAAGTTTCAATTGGCTTAGTGATAAAACGGAGATATGGTAATGAATCGGACTCAAAATGATGATACTCGCTACTTTGTCGAAATTGATTTGGACACCTTGAAATACCCTAGCAAGCCAACCCTTTCAAGCTATAGCATAAAACTGCTGGACAGATTCTGTCCCTACCTTGCTTTTCCCTGAGTATCTTCCTGTTTATTTGACTTCTCCATTATGTGGCACCACATTGTAACATACACATCAGGCGCAATATCGGCCTGAATAAGGAGAAAAACACATTGTGATTGCTGTATCGGAAAGAGCCAAACTTATCTATTTCCAATGAGCCTTTTGCAAAAGTAGAATTTTCGTTCAAGATTGAGGCATGTGAATAATTTTACCACAGGCATATACATAATATTTCGAAGTCTATGCTTATCGGAGGATAAAATATTAAGCGCAAAGGCAGTTTTGCAAGTGGCTCCAATGTCCAAACCTACATTTTCTGACATTACAACATTCTCACTAAACACAGAAGTGGTGCAGTAGCACCTGGATCTGATGTTTTCCATTTAATCGGGAGATTTGACAGATATGAACAATCAAATACTTGAATCGACGGCACAAGCTATGGTGGTTAGAGGTAAAGGGATTTTAGCTGCAGATGAAAGTTCCCCAACCATCGAGAAAAGATTGAGTTCCATTAATGTTAAGTCAACGGAAGAGGCGCGAAGAAACTATCGAGACCTGCTTTTCACAGCACCTGGCATTGAGGAACACATCAGTGGTGTTATTCTCTTTGATGAAACCATCCGCCAACAAGGCCTTGCGGGGAAGCCCTTTCCCAGTCTATTGGCCGATCGAGGTATCATTCCCGGTATTAAAGTTGATCTGGGACTTACAACTATTCCGGGGACGAAAGAAGAAAATGCCACGAGAGGCCTAGATGGACTTGAAACACGGCTTGAGGATTATAGACAACTTGGCGCGCGGTTCGCGAAATGGCGCGCTGTTCTCAGTATTGCGACGCATAAACCAACACCACTCTCTTTAAAAGTCAACGCCCATAGTCTTGCTCGATTTGCTGCCATCTGTCAGGAACACGATCTGGTTCCCATTGTCGAACCAGAAGTTTTGATAAACGGTGGCCATGACATTGGCCGTTGTGAAAGGGTCATGGAAAAGGCTCTACGACAGGTGTTTTCTGAGCTTATTTCTCATGGAGTATTGCTGGAAGGTATGATCTTGAAGCCGAGCATGGTAACGTCAGGAATTGACTGCCCGGACCAGGCAAG
Source organism: Desulforhopalus sp. (assembly GCA_047619065.1). Taxonomy (GTDB): domain Bacteria; phylum Desulfobacterota; class Desulfobulbia; order Desulfobulbales; family Desulfocapsaceae; genus Desulforhopalus_A. The sequence goes on along the minus strand of JBLHNA010000089.1, from coordinate 4,390 downwards.
CATCGATACCGTTGCCAAAGCTACAATCCGCTGTTTCAAACGAACTATTCCTGCAGCAGTTCCAGGTATTGCTTTTCTCTCTGGAGGACAGAGTTCAGAGTTGGCCACAGCACACTTAAATAGTATGAATCGCCTTGGTGACGTGCCCTGGGAACTGAGCTTTTCCTATGGCAGGGCTCTTCAGGAAAAAACACTATTGACCTGGCAGGGAAAAGAGTCGAATCGAGGACTTGCCCAGCAAACTCTCCTGCATAGAGCCAAATGTAATGGAGCTGCACGTTTTGGCACCTATTCAGAAGAGATGGAAGTGGACTAATTTGCCAGATTGGCAATATATTCTTCAGCGAGTGCAACCTCCTCCTTACAACCAATGAAAACCGGTGATCGATCATCTTTATCTTGGGGTAATCGGTCTAGAATTGGACCATGCCCATCGGAGGCTGCACCATCTGCCTGTTCCACCAGGAAGGCCATGGGATTTAACTCAAAAGAGAGGCGAAGTTTGCCATTGGGGTGTCCCTTTAGGTGAGGATAGAGGAATATCCCAGAACCCTTTTTAAGTACTTGGTTAATATCTGGAACAAATCCCCCACTGTAGCGGAGCTTGCAACCGCGTCTTTCTAGGTCCCGGACATAACTTTCTATCTCTTGCGTAAATAGATTCCGCAATCCGCCGGGAGAGTATATGTTTGCCTGCTGTCTGATGTGTAAATCTTCCTTGATAAGAGTGTACTCCATCAACTGATTCATCCCAAATTCATGAACCCCTTCCCCAGTGCTGTAGACCAAAGTAGTACGTGGTCCATAAAGTATATACATGGCAGCGACCTGTTTCCTGCCGGGCAATAAAAGATTACAGCCTTCAAATATGGATACTATTGTGCCAACGGCAAGATTTACGTCGACAAGTGAGGACCCATCCAGCGGATCAAAAGCTACAGAATAACGACCACTACAGTCAGCTGACAAACAGATGATATCCTCGGCTTCTTCTGACAAAACATTGCCCACTACACCAGAATGCAGGAGACGTTTTGTCATAATTCGATCTGCAAGCACATCTAGAGCCAGCTGTTCTTCACCATAGAGATTTGATGTTCCGGCGACACCTAAATCTCCAGTTCGGATCGAGTTTATAATATAATTGGATGCTTCAGCTATCTCACAAATAAGGTGAACAAGGTCGTCTTTAACACCCCGCTCCCGCAAATGTTGTCGAAGATTGATCTGAAATTTGGTTTTTCCTCGATTTTTCATATGCCTCCTTCCACTTTTTATTTTGTCTTAGTTGTTGATTTTCATGTTCTTTATGGAACTGATCAATATACCCAACTTGGCAACTGAGACGACGTAGATAGAAAACTAATCATCAATCAGTGTAGTCGTGGGTAAAATATGATGCTAACAGGTTACTCCCACGGGTAAACCCGAAATAAGCCGCTGACGAGGCCCTCTATCAAGCTAAACAAAAAAGACGTAATCAAGTAGTCAGTCTACCCCTTGAGCAGACCAGTACGTTCGTGGTTCCCTCGTCATCCCTTCCACAAATCGCTATTATCATTTAGAACGATGTACTGAGGTTAAATCCACAAAGAAGATTCAAAACTACTTTTTCCAAAACCTGAGCGGACTCTTTAGGTCGAATAAGTAACTGTTCTGTTCCGTTATGATAGAACTGATATTATTACGCTTTCAAATTGTTTCCATATGAAAAAGATTATGGGCAGTACAGCTGAGATACTTTAGCAAAAAGGACAATCTGAAATAATCGACAAACAACCTCATTTGAACATAAACGATTCCCAAACATAAACCCTGTTCTCAACAGTTTTAGCATATGCGATTTAATATCTACGACCTCAGTCTCTCGTCACTCTTTTACCGATCAATTCTCTTACTGTTATTCTTCTTTTCAAATGCCAATGCAATAGAGTTTAGCAATGAAGAACAGGTGTATTTGGATCGTAACAGCATTGTCAAAGTCCACAATGAAACAGATTGGCCCCCATTCAACTTCTCTGAAAATGCCAAACCTCAGGGGATCAGCATCGATGTAATGAACCGAGTTGCTGAAATAACGGGATTGAAAATCGACTATGTCTCAGGTCCCAGCTGGGATGAATTTATCGATATGATGGGTGCCGGACAACTTGATGTTATGCTCAACATCATTGATTTGCCCGAAAGACAGAAAATGTTCAAGTTTACGACTCCATACGCGAAAAGCTTGACAGGCGTTTTCACCAATAAACAGAATGATAGTAATTTTTTTGATTTCAATGACCTTAAGGATAAAACCATTGCCGTTCCTGCGGGCTTCGATATTGAAATTAATCTTCCCAAATACCACCCAGAAGTCAAAGTTCTTCCTGTTCGGGACATTCTTGAGTGCATAGAAGCAATTCACTCAGGAAAAGCAGATGCTTTCATGGAAGAAATTGGTGTTGTGGATTACATTATTTCTCAAAGAATGGTGTCAGATGTACGATTGGCATTCCAGGTCAACGAGGAACCTTTCATCAGTAATTTGACCATAGCTACCACCCATGAAAATGACACTTTACACTCGATCATCCAGAAAGGGTTAAATGCAATTTCAGGTGATGAGCTAAATGAAATCAGGCAGAAGTGGCTTCTCCAGGTTCATGAAATCTATGAACAAAGCATGGTGAATCTCACCATTCCTGAAAAGGAATATATCTACGAGAACAATACTGTCCAAATATGCGTTGATCCCTCTTGGCCACCTCTTGATTTCATAACTAAAAATGGTGAACACAGCGGTTTATCTGCCGATCTAATCAACAAAATCTCCCTGCGCATCGGCACGACACTGAAACTTGTGCCAACAAAGACATGGGAACAAACATTGCATTTTATACAAGATGGCCAGTGTGACATTATTCCTCTGATGAATGAAACAGAGGCTTCACAAGCCTACATTAATTTCACCCAACCATATTTTAATTTTGCCACAGTGATAGCCACTCGGGACGATGCCTCATTCATTGGAGATTACTCCCAGTTGTATGGCAAGAAGGTAGCATTACAGGCCTACTTTTTCATTACCGAATATGTTCGTGCGAACCACCCTGAAATCCAAATTATCGAAGTTGAAAACACCCAAGAAGCATTAAAGCTCGTCAGTGAACAAAAAGTATTTGCTACAATTGATGGTTTACCCGCCATTGTAAATACAATAGAAACCCTTGCCCTAGAAAACGTAAAAATAGTTGGCTCAGTCCCCCAAGAGAACCAAATGAAACTAGGAGTGAGAAAAGATAATGAACTGCTGTTGTCTGTTTTCAGCAAAGGAGTTGCATCTCTCACGGAAAAGGAAAAGATTGGCTTATATAGAAACTGGTTTGACATCGAGGTTTCAAATCAGTTTTTAAATCGATCACTTATTCTGAAAATTGTAACCGGATTTTCCATTATCTTTCTTTTATTGCTTTGGCGCCAATTCACATTGGGGAAGTACACCAGAAAACTTAAAGCTCTCAATGTGAAACTTCACTATTCATCAACGATGGATCATCTCACGAAGGTGTTCAACAGAAAGTCCATAGAAAAGCACCTGGAAATAGAAATCAAAAGAGCACAACTAACAGAGGAGCCGCTAACAATTGTATTTTTCGATATTGATTTTTTCAAATCCATAAACGATACATTTGGCCATCTTACGGGCGATGCTGTTTTACAGCAGATGACGGCTCTTGTAAAAAAATCGATACGAAATGCTGACCATTTTGGTCGCTGGGGAGGAGAGGAATTTCTCATTGTTCTTCCAAATACAAATCACTCAGGTGCAGGACAGCTCACCAATAATTTAAAAAATAGCATCGAATCTTTCAATTTTGGTATCGATAAAACAATTACCGTGAGCTTTGGTATCGGGCAATACAAAGATAACGAGACTCCAGGTCAGTTATTATCCCGAGTAGACGATTGTCTTTATGAAGCCAAAAGCCTTGGCAGGAACACCATTGTCAATGCGGAAGAAGAAAAGTAACAATCTGAAGACCAAATCTAATGTTATGATATTTTTAGAATTTTAAATCATCAAGTACGTTAGAGATTGTAGAATCTTCATTTCATACCAGACTAAACGACCACCTACGACAAGTAGGTGGGTTTAAATTCGCGGACTGAAATTCCAGCAATACCGGCACGTGCTGGTTTGAGGTGGTCAGCAAATAATGGACACTTCTCTTAAGCTGCTTTCTTTCGTATCACCATTTCCTCGAACTTGGCAGGACTGAAACCCTATGTGTCAGAATAGTTTGCACCTCAATTATTTTTCACATATAACAAATGGGCGAAGTGAGAGTCTCTAGTGTCAAAACGTTACTCAGATGAGTTCAAAGAATCAGCAATCAAAAAGATGATG
>JBLHNA010000088.1:0-7281 GCA_047619065.1 Desulforhopalus sp. | reverse complement strand
TTAAAAGAATTTTCTTTTAAGGGAGTCGCGCAGCGATTTTTTTAATTCATTGTCAAGATGATAATGCTCCAAGTAGTCAAAATTATATTCTTTTTATATGCAAGTTTCTAACCGGATACTACTGAATGAATATAGGAATAATGAACAACCCGTCAAAATCAGTCTATTATGAGGCAACGTTCTGCGGCAAGGCCGGTTTCGACTTTTTGGATTTAACCATCGAAGGCCCTAACGCCACCAACATTGATATTGCTCAATTGCAGCCGATCCTTGATTCCTATGGCTTATCTATCACAGGGCACACCGACCCCTGCCTTCCACATGCGTATCCAATCCAGGGAGTCCGAGAAGCTTGCCTTAAGGAACTGGAGCGATGTGCAGGGATATTTTCCGCCTTGGGAGCAAAAGTCATGAATATCCATCCCTGCTATCTTTGTCCGCCAGCCATGAGAAAAGATCTGGTCTCATTCCATATAGAGGCATTACAACCCATTGTTGAAATGGCTGCATCATATGGGCTAACACTGGTATTGGAAAATTATAAAGCCCCTTTTGACCGAGTTTCCACCTTTAAAAAATTACTAACGGAAGTGCCGGGCTTAAAGCTGCATCTCGATTTCGGACACTCAAACTTCGGTATCGATAACCATGAGGTTTTCTGCGGAGAACTGGGAGAACACATCCAGCATGTTCACTTTTCTGACAACCGATCCAGGTCTGATGATCATATGCCCTTGGGTGTAGGAACCGTGAATTGGCAAAATGCAGTGAATTCATTAAAGGCAATAGGTTACAATAGTACCATTACCTTGGAAGTTTTCTGCAATGATCCGAATATGAACCTCAAATATCTGGATCTGAGCCGAGAGTTGATTCAGGAACTCTGGGAGTAGTATCTGTCTTACCCAAGCGATTTTTGACCTAATATGGTATATGGCCTCACTCCCGCCATAGCCGATAAATTTAACAGAATATAGGTTCATAGGTTTTGATACAAGAAAAACACGAAATACGACCAGGCCAATCAATAGAGCTGCTGAAAGAGTTGCATATCCTCACCCGCGACGGAAAGATGAATCAGGACAGCAGACGCAAACTCAAGCAGGTATATCACCTCTTTCAATTTATTGAGCCACTCCTAAAGGCAGTCCTAGAGGATAATTCCGAGATCTCTTTGGTCGATCATGGGGCGGGTAAATCGTACCTGGGGTTCATCCTATACGACTTGTTTTTCAAAGATCAGAGTAACGGATCCCATATTTTCGGCATCGAAACACGGGAAGAGCTTGTTTTAAAATCACAAGCCCTGGCAGCTCGACTGAATTTTCCCGGTATGTCGTTTTTGAAATCATCAGTCGCTGATTCCATTGACTCTGACGCCCTACCTGCACGGGTGGATGTGGTGACTGCATTACATGCCTGTGATACCGCCACCGATGATGCCATCCGTTTTGCCTTGAAGAAACAGGCAAAATTCATCGTCGTGGTGCCTTGTTGCCAGGCCGAAGTTGCAGCGCTGTTGCGGAAAAACAAACAAAAGTCCCTGGCCAGCAACAGCTTGACCGAAATCTGGCGGCATTCGCTCCATACACGCGAATTCGGTAGCCTTGTCACAAATGTACTTCGTTGTCTACAGCTTGAAGCTCACGGCTATCAGGTTACGGTCACCGAACTCGTCGGCTGGGAGCACTCTATGAAAAATGAATTGATTATCGCCACGTACAAAGACCTCCCGCGTCGCCGTCCCACTGAACGTTTGCAGGAAATACTCAAGACCTTGGGTCTTGAAGAATTGAGTCCCCGATTTTTCACCGAGACATAAATTTTCTAGAGTTGCCTTCAATTGCAATTGAAGGCAACCCGTGCATTCAGGCATTACGTTTTTTTTAATACCGGATTCTATCAAGAATTGAAGACCACATCTCCACCCTGTTGGCAGATTACATTTTAACAAGTGACTCAGAAGACGTTCTGTCCATCTCTATCTTATTTTTCCCTGAATTTTTCGCGTAATAGAGTGATGCGTCAGCATGACGAATCAATACATCCTGATGAGATACATTGAGCTCAGGATGAGACACTCCGCCAAGGCTGACCGTAACCTTGATAGAGATTTCGCCTTCCATAATGGTCATGTCCTGAACTGCACGACGAATACGCTCACCAACCTGCCTTACATCTTCTAATGAAGCCCCAGGCAAGACGACCATAAACTCCTCACCACCATAGCGAATTAAGATATCTCCTTCACGCAACATAGCCCTCGACATTTTCACAACACTTATCAAAACCCTATCACCTGCCATGTGTCCATAGGTGTCATTGACTGCTTTAAAGTCATCTATATCAAATATGATCACCCCAAGTGGTGAATCAGCACGAATTGAACGGGTATATTCTTCGTGTAATCGTTTCACGCCAAAACCACGATTGTAGATTTCAGTCAGGGGGTCGAGAATAGCGAGCATCCGCATTCGACCATGGGTAAGGGAGTTGTTTAACGCCAAGCCTAAACCGGTTCCCAGAATTTCCAGCCTGTGTAAAATTTCTTCACTGTATTTACTTGGTGAAACCAGAATAAAAACGCCCAGGCAAACACCTTTATATAAAACAGGATTTACAAGAACATGCTTGGCCTGATGCTGACCCACAATATGGTCTACAACCACATTCTCTGCTTCGGGCATACTGATTAATTTGAGTTTTCCTGTTCGCAGAACCTCAGCGACATATTCGCTTTGAATGACTTCATCCGAATTGCTTATACCACGACTAGAAACTACATCTAGAGTTCCTTGCTGCTCTATGGCTAACAAACCGCCCTCCGATCCGGAGTAAATAATAATTTTTTGAAGAGCTTTCTCTGCGAGGGGCTCAAGATCTAAACAGGTGGTTAACGTGTTTGTAAAAGAACGAGCCGCCCTTTCAGTGGATATGGTCTGACGTAGAGTTTCTGCCAACAGATTAAAAGCATGGGCGCTCTCACCAAAAACATCATCTGAATCCACAACGATATGACAGTCGGCTTGTCCACAGATATCTTCGGTAAATTCATTTGAGATATCTGATCCTTCTGGATTCTGCCTCGTTCCTTCACGCATAATTTTTTGCGAGATTGGTCATTTTTTGGCCCACTCGACTAAGGGTTGCCAAACGATCTCCAACTATTTTCCTGGCTAAACCAAAATTTACCACCCCAGCTATGAGCCCGGCAGAAATGCAAGAAGCGAAAAAAGGAACTGTCAAAGTGTATTCTTTCGGAACCCCTAGCAAAGTAACAAAAAAGGGAAAAACGAATCCAATTGAAAAACCGAAGGCCAACATGAATAGACCTAAATCGGTAAACACTTTTCTGGTAATTCTCATACAGCACTCCATTCCTGCAAACCATTTAAGGCCCGGTTAAAACCAACTGAAGATATCAATCCAAAACCCAATATTTTGACAATACTTAAAGAATACAATTCTTATTATGACACACTTCCCAAAGAAAGCAGTACTACTTTGTCGCACTACACCGCACTTTCTACACCCTATTGAAGGAAATTACGATCCAATATATTGAGAAATAAGATCGCCCATCAGACGTAAAAAGTCGATCAGCTGATTCATTTCGTCAATGCCGACAGCAATCATTATTACGTTTTTAGCGCGCAAACGTAGCCCTGACAGTTATCAACTGTCTAATCTAATATTCTACATATCATATCATTTTTATCTTTATGAGCACTTTATAGAAAATATCTGGGGTATGCATTTATAACCTCTCCCACAACTATACAAATGGGAGATAGGCAATGGCAAGAAGTGACAATACAAGGCCAAGAAGTACAAAGATTCTAGGTGCATAGTGGCTAGCTTCAAATAATTTCCTGAGTATTCTTTGCGTTGCGTACAGTGTGGCAAGTAAACCACCGACGACTGTTATGACCTGGAGTACATAGGTCGCGTCTTCACTTATCACTCTGCCAGGTTGATAGGAGTGTCCAATGGAAAAGACATCATAAAGATTTGCCGGCAACAACCACAGTCCGTTTACAAGTATTTCAAGATGCGCCGCCATAAAGGCACCGAGAACCAGCGGAATCATACCGTAACCAAGGGTGGCGGCGGTTTTTGACCAGTCGATTTCAGCAATCCGTGAAACAACATAGGTGAACAACCCATAAGCTCCTAAAAACACCAGGATGGTCAAAAAGAAAAAGACCATATTGGCAAAAGGCAGGCTGTATGAAAAGCCAAGATCATGGAGGCAGTCGGCAAAATAATCCATTGCCGCAGGATATTTTTGATTTACAGTGAAGGGATAAAATATAGCGGCAAGACTTACCACCAGGAAGCTGTCTGCAAGCCTTGGTAACTGCTGATTCCACAATTCCTGAGGAGCCAGACGCAGATTGAGATGGATAGAATTTAATGTACAGTTTTTGATGCATTGGCCGCATAAAATGCAATCACGATTATTATCCACCAGAAATGGATGACGAAACATGGGACAACCGGCAGAACTACTGTCACCGCTATAACAGAGATGATCGACGCATTGGTTCATGCAAACATGTGTGTTGGCCCGCAATTCCAGAATGGATGGCATGGCAAAGAGTGCGTTAATTGCCCCCAGAGGACATATATAGCGACACCAGACCCTCCGCTTATACAGCATACTAACCAATAGAGATCCCAGCATAATCGTAAAAATGATCCCGCCAGTAAGCCTGGGTGAGGCGTAGGCGTTCCAGCAAATTTCTATACTGAACAGGAAAATACAAAGCCAGGCCATTATCCAGCCGGAGTATTTCTTGATCCAGGCAGGCGTCTTACGTTCTGGCTTTACAATGAATTGAGCCAGCCACCCCGGCACCGACAGTCCACAGATACTACACCACGTTCGCGCCAGAAAAAAGAAAGAGAATAGCATGAGCGGCCAGCCCACAATCCAACTGAGAGTAATTCCGATATTTTTTTCTGGATTTGCGGGCCCAAAAAACAGGGTAGCCAGAACAATGAAGAAAAAAATACCGACAATTATTCTTGGTAATACAGGGAAAAGACGGCTTGAGAAAAAACTGCGAACGGGTTGAAAACGAAGAAGGTTGAATTCCCACTTACCCTCAGATTTTGGCATCCCCAGGGGAATTTGATTGTTTAGCGGTTCATTTGTCCGGCCAATGATAACAGCCCGCCGCAGGACACTGGCCAGCTCCGTCAGATTTCCCGGCCAGTCATAGTTCATAAACATCCCCATGGTCTGGGCATCCACTTCAGTTATGGTCTTCCCATACTGAGAACTAAAGCGTTTGAGATAATAATTGACCAGTCGCGGAATGTCCCGGCGATGCTCTCGGAGTGGTGCCACATGAAACTGATTGTTTTCAACTAGTTTATACAGTGCAGGACCCAGCCTTGTACGACCGTCCATTCTTCCAGCGACATCACGACAAACAAAGATGACCCTGGTACGCCAGGCCTGGCCCCCTGTGCCAACAGAATTATTACACGCCCCATTGACCAAGAAGTCAGCCATTTTTTGCTGCAAATCCGGCGTCATCTCTTCGGCATTGTAAAAAACGACGGTACCACCCTGCATTCTCTTAAAAAGGCCAAGCTGATTAATTTGTGAGAATTCACTCGTATCGAATTCAGCACCAAAAAGCTCAAAATCGAGTTGCTCAAAATCTGTATCACGAAGATCCATTTCAATATAGCCACCACTTCCATTGCCACTGCTTCGGCATATTTCATAGGCAACCATCCCTCTTCCGGAACCACTTTCACCCGTCAGAAGCACTGGAGCAAGGCTGTCTCTAAACCTCCTCGCCGCCTTTACCATTTGCCCCTGAATGGTTGAGGGGGAACATCTATTGCCATTATTTTCAATCAGAGAAACATTCTCACCCTTGGGATGTTCCGTTGTGGAGAAAAAAAAGGCATGATCAATATGTTCTTCAGAGGAAACCCTGGAACGGCGGAACATTGTCAGGCCGGTCGCATGGTCCTGAAAGGAAACCCGCAGACGATGGGCGAGAGCTGTAAGCAGTTGCCGACCTATAACCTTATTTTGCAGAAGTAAGGTATGAAAACTTTCAGCCTCAAAACACAAAAGAACAAGATCCGTCAGCGCCCTGGCATTGATACTATGGCATTCATTGGTAATGAGTGATGTCTCACCAAAATGCCCGCCAGGCTGGATATGTCCGACAATCGCCTCTGCACCATTACTCAGATGCAGAGTCAGCTCCACCTCCCCGCTCGCGACAAGGTAAAAATAATATTGCCTTTCCCCCTGTCTGTATACGTATTCACCTGAGTCAACGACCTTTCGTGAGGCTGTATCAACAATGCAGTGAAGATCTTCAGTGCTCACATCTCTCAAAAGAAGAGACCTGTAAAGACTATCAAGGTCTTCATTTTTGCATTCTACCGTTCTGATTTTATTCATAGTATAAAATCTCTACAACGAGAGACGAAAACAACTCCTCTTTTTCCCTGATCAGTCGTTTTTACAAAATGGTGCGGCCCTTACCGTTTGAAATTCTCCCTTTCTCTTACGCTGACCACCGGAACCGGAGAATGCCTGAAAACCTTCTCGGCGGCACTGCCAAAAAGTATTCCTGAGATGTTTCCCCTCCCCTTATTTGCCATAACAACGAGATCAATATCTTCTGAATCAATGGCCTTCAGAATGCATTCAAAAGGCACCCCGACATCGATTTTAAAACTCATTAAAGATTTATCTCCAAAGAACTCAGTTTTAACGAATTCTTTGAGTTTGAGGTTTCTTTCTTTTCGAGTTTTTCTAATATTTTCTTCCAGGGTTATTGGTTCCACAAGATAGACGCTTGCTATATCATAAAATTTAAAATCATGATCCTGGATCACGTTGTATACAAGTATTTCTCCTTTGAGCCCTTTAGCCAGTTTAACTGCATACTGAAGGGTCATCAGAGAATATTCTGAAAGATCAATACAAGCCATAATTTTGGTTTTTTTGTCCATGACGGGTTCCTTTTAGTTAGTGTCTGTCCAGAAATGGCCCTTTTTCCCTAACTCGTCGTCGCTCTCAAAATTTAATCCTCGGAATATCAATTATATGCCTGTGGTTAAATTCATCGAGGTCCTCGATTTAGAAAAAAAAATCTCTCATCTATGGATAGACACTAGTGTCTTGTCACATCTCTAATGTTGGATAAAGGCGCTTTAGTTTGATTCGGGCGTCTTCAGTGGTGAACTGCCAATTCACCTTGGCTTTCATTCCGTTTCTATCCGCCTCCCACGCCTTAA
>JBLHNA010000087.1:0-7332 GCA_047619065.1 Desulforhopalus sp. | reverse complement strand
ACCCGGGCTTCACACAAAGCCGTTACCAGCTATGCATGCCGGGATAGAAAACTGCCGACGAAACGGCAGGCTGACTCAGCGGTCAGCAATAAAAGAGGCGACTTTCAGGTCGCACCGGGTGCATTTTCTTGTTGAAATTAAGTATCGTGTCTCCGGAATTCCCAGGAATACATGCGCGATACCATCAAAAAAAACGTGGTCCGACTCCGATTGTTTTTCCAGTTTTCATCATTTCCTCTCAATTCTCCCGTCACGGTATGTTTCATCTGACGGAAAACCTACATTTGAATAAACTGTTTTCCCTTCTTTATTTGTCCAACTATAAACAGGTCCTTTTTGTTTTTGGTTAGGCTTGTTTTGAGATTTTTTTGAGAATTCATGGGTAAGCTGATTGAATTTATGAAGGATCAAATCGTAGCTTAAAAAATTCGATCCCAAATAAGAGTAGAACGAAATGGCAGAAATATTTAGAACAACAGTGATATAGAATACTACCAGAAAGGATTGCTTTCTTGATTTGTGACGGAGCCGTCTTTGTGCAATGAGAGCACCTGGCCACCCTCCAATTAAACTGAAAAAGTGGAGTTTATTTTCCGGCGTTCTCCATTCGTCATTTTTTGCTTTAATCTTATCCTGTCGATAAAGTAAAAATGCAATGAGGCTTAATAACAAATACAAAATCAATATAATAGGATCTAATTTTTTTAAAAAAACTAGACCGCCAATACAAATTAAAAATACGCAGGACAAGCTCGAGTAAAAAACATCAAAAAATTTATCCGATTTCCTCGGGTCCCGTTCTCCTCGAAACAAAATCCTCTCCGCTCTTTGTTTTCCTTCAGGGTTTGTAGTTATTTCAAAAGAGACTTCATCTCCAACAACTGGTCTTCTGGATTGGTTGAGCAAAAAAATCTCGTGAAAGAATAAATCTAACATCCCATTGATTGGTTCAATGAACCCGAAACCTTTATCGTTTTGCCACTTGATAACTTTTCCTTTAAATCTCATCTATCCACCTGAAAATAAGACACAGCCCTGCTCCCAATTCTGCCGCACCGTGCTATTTGTTTTCGATATTGTTGAAGTTACGGCACACCTTTTTCGGCATTTATTGTGAGAAGCGCTTTGAAAGAAGAAGAGCCGCCACGAGGTTTTAAAACATGGTCCGACCGTTTGCTGATCCAACATACCAAATGTTTTGATAGCACAAAATTTCTTTGGGAATCTCTGCGTCTTTGGCCTCAATTTTTCAAATTTTATCAATTCATTATTGTGTGTGGCTAAGTCTTGGTTCCTATTGGTCGAGATATATAAGAAGTAGCACATTTTTAATTTTTATAACTCAACGTTGCGATAACCGCCAGCGCGTTGTTTGCGGGTCCGTGTTTATTGGTTTGTTATGCTTTATCTATTATTTCTTTTATTATATTTAGATGGTTGCTTGAAATTTTAAAACGATAGAAATTATACATTATTACAGCGACAAATCCATATACTAAAAACTTATGTTCCCATTGCAAATAAATCATAATTAGGCTCACGATAACCTCCAACGGTAATGCAATTTCTCTTTTCAGTTTACCAAATTTTATTAATATATCATCTGTGCTTTTGTTTTGAAAAACGATAGCTTTTGAAAAATGTGGGAGTTTGATCACGACCTCATCATCTTTGTTATTTTCTACTTCATAGCCTTCTTTGGATAAAATATTTAATATATCAATATCTGACAAAGGTTCTTTAATCTTTTCGAGTTCTGCTTCTGGAGTACTGTAAGGACTGCTTTCATTCATATTATTGTTTTTTTTTCATGCATAATGTTAAGTTCATCGGTGCGATTTAGCGAGTCCGAGTGTGGAACGAGCGGTGTTTACTGACTGGGTTATGGAATTTTTCTTTCATTCTCTCGTTTAGCTTTGATATCTTCATCGGTTTGTATAAAACCGCCACTCATTCCACTGCACTTATCTCCGCCACCAAAATAAGTTGGGCTTTTATTATGATCACCACCTTTTAATCCCGGTAACAATATCTTTGCCATGCAAGAACATAATGTACTGGTAAGAACCCCATAAATTAATTCAGTCGAAAAGGATTTGATTGAAAATGACTGAAATATGAAAAATAGCGTTATACTTAATAGTACCCCAGCAAGAACACCGTAGAGTATTTTTTTTCTACCGAAAATAGCTGATATAATGACAACAAATAAAATAGTACCATTTTACATGATTAGGCTTAACCTCATACCTTTTTTATTATTTTTTATGCTCTATCCATAACGGTAAGCTCACTGGTTGCCGGGCAGTTTCAGTAATCCATGTGGAGCGTTTGATTAGAAAAAATATTTTGAGTTTTTCTTTAAGGCCTGTTCAAGATTATCTCCTTTAAATGGTACATTATCAGGAACATTATACTTGAAATCATCTTCCGGCATAAACTGGTCACTAATGTCTCTATAAGTTAATTTTAATTCGATACTATTTGTAATAGTACGGTCTGGTAGGGCTAACTCTGTTTCAATCTTTTCATCAATTAGGTTGAAAATCCTTTTGCCAAAACCTTGAGTATTATCTCCTGTTAAATCTTTAATGAAAGAGGAATACTTCTCATTATTATTCAACAATTCTTTTTTTCGCTCTCGTAGTCTAAGTAAGCGATCAGCTTTAGTTTCGTTCAGCAATTCCCAACCATCTCTGAAACGCTGTAATAGCGTAATTTTTTAAAGGAGCCTTCGTAAACATTGTAGAAAATAAATTCGACTACGGTAACTTTTCACTTGACATGAAACCGCGCCATGAAACGTCTTTTTGTAAGAGAAAACAATCACATACAAAAGGAATTTTATGTCAAACTACATTAAGGCAGTAAAAAAAGCATGCAAGCGTAAAATGACCAGAACCCAAGAAATCAATATGCGTAAACACCTGAATGGAGATGCTCTGCTCAACACGATGCGAACCGGGTTTGCAGGTATTCGTGATCATCGTTTGGGTACAGTGACGCATTCCCTTAGTAACTCGCTGATGGCAGGTTTCGCAGTGTTTTCACTCAAAGATCCTTCTTTACTCGCTTTTGATGAACGCAGATTTCGTGGTCCTCACAACTTGATGACAATATACGGTATGGACAGTATCCCATGTGACAGATCAGGGACATTCTCGATGGGGTCGATCCAAACGACCTACGACCACTTTTTCAAGATGCGTTTAGGCAACTCCAACGGGGTAAAGTACTTGAAAAATATGTATTTATGGAAGGAAGTTATCTATTGAATCTTGATGGTACTGGGTATTTTTCTTCTAAAAACCTGCATTCAGATGCCTGCCTGAAAAAATGTAATAAAAAGACCGGGGTAATAACCTACCATTTACAAATGGTTGGCGCTGCTATGGTTCATCCTGACATGAAAGAGGTAATTGCATTAGCCCCAGAAACCATCAGAAGACAAGATGGCGAGACCAAAATGGACTGTGAGCGTAATGCTGTACGATGCTTACTCGGTAAGCTGCGTCAGGAGCATCCACATCTGAAATTTATAATTAATGAGGATGGGTTAAGCTCCAACGGACCTCACATTAAAGACATGGAAAAGTATAATTTCAAGTATATTCTCGGTGCTAAGCAGGGCGACCATAAATTTTTATTCCAATATGTTGATAGTGCCGCCGCGGTTGAAGACACAACTGAATTTACAATTACGGACAAAGGGGATGATCATTTAACTCATTGTTTTCGTATCGTTTATAACACACCTCTCAATAAGACAAATCAGGACAAACTGGTAACTTTTATTGAGTATTGGGAAAAAACAGCAAGACGGGCAGGACTCAACATTTCAGTTGGATAACCAATCTTACTGTTAGCGAGGAAAATGTATATCAGTTTATGAGAGGTGCCCGGGCCAGATGGAAGATTGAAAGTGTGCCGCAGGCGCACAGCAAGGAGGTTTTTGTTATGAACTAACAAGCTGTGGCGAAGCTATACGAAAGATGAGGGTAGGCCCCTCGAGTTCGGCTTTCAGGAGCGGGGCTCAAACCACCCCAAGCTGCTGCGGTTAAGAGCTGTCGGTAGTGAGCGTTGGGGGCAAAGTGTCGAGGATATACCTCGAGCAGGTAGGGAATAGAGAGACGAACGAAAGTGAACCTTCCGATGACGCGTCGTAAACCAAAGAATTGTCGTCAAAACCAGGGGCGTTTCCATCTTCTGGGACGAGCTTGCCAGTTACCTGACTACTGGGCAAGTGGCGGCCGGCGTATAGGAGGCGTGAATCTATTTCAGGCTTTTGTATGGAACTGCGGGAACCAGTCGTTCCGATGTATAGGGAGAAGCACAAGTGGTAGAAGCCATGAGGCGAGAGTACCGATACGGAGCACTGGGGCGGATCGATTCGTAGTAGCGTGGAAGATCGGTAATGCGGTCGGAGCGAAGGGATCGAGTCAAGCCGTTGCATTTATCGTTCAACTGGGAACAGGAGGAGACGAATGAGTGGAACAAAACCATTTACCATTGACAAATGGCATGTGTACAAAGCGTATCAAGCGGTAAAAGCCAATGCTGGATCAGCTGGTGCGGACGGTCAGTCATTGAAGATGTTTGAAGAAGATCTGAAAGGGAATCTATACAAGATCTGGAATCGAATGTCCTCTGGCAGTTACTTTCCACCACCAGTAAAAGCGGTTGCCATTCCCAAAAAGAGTGGCGGGGAACGCATCTTAGGTGTGCCGACCGTAGCAGATCGTGTGGCGCAAATGGTTGTTAAGCAGGAGATAGAACCTGAGATTGAGGCAAAGTTTCTGCCAGATTCCTACGGCTACAGGCCTGGAAGATCGGCCTTGGATGCAATTGGGGTTACGAGGAAACGGTGCTGGAGGTATAATTGGGTTCTGGAGTTTGATATCAAAGGACTGTTTGACAACATTGATCACACACTGCTACTTAGAGCAGTCGAGATGCACGTCAAATGTGGATGGGCTATATTGTATATCAAAAGGTGGTTGACAGCACCGTTGCAGCTTGCTGACGGCACTTTGTTAGCGCGTACTCAGGGTACTCCACAAGGTGGGGTAGTTAGCCCAATATTAGCCAATCTGTTTTTACATTATACATTTGATGTCTGGATGACGAAAATGTTTCCAGGAAACCCATGGTGTCGGTATGCGGACGATGGATTGGTACATTGCAGAACTGAAAGCCAAGCGCTAGCAATTGAGTCAGCACTTGATGAAAGGTTTGCGGAGTGTCATCTTGAGATGCATCCTGAAAAGACCAAAATCGCATATTGTAAGGATAGCAGCCGAAGAAAGGACTACCCGATCACAGAATTTGATTTTCTGGGGTACACTTTTCGTCCTCGAAAGGCGCTGAACCGCAAACGTAACAGTCTGTTTATTAACTTTACGCCAGCGGTCAGCAATAATGCTGTCAAAGCGATGCGGCATAGGACTCGTAAGCTGAATTATCGAAATCGAACGGAGCTGAGTTTAGCGGAAATATCCCAGTACTATAACCCGGTCCTTCGGGGGTGGCTAACGTATTATGGGAAGTTTTCTCGGTCGGCAATGTACCCTGTTTTCAGACACTTCAACAAAACGTTGGTGGCTTGGGCGATGAAGAAATATAAGAAGCTGAAAGGTCATAAGATACGAGCAGCTAGGTTCATTGAGCAAATTGCTCGGAGGGAGCGGTGTGAATTGAGAGGTTCACGCACCGTTCTGCGAGAGGCTGGAGGTGAGATTCCTCCGGCCCACTCACCACGAGACGTTCAACACCTTGAAAAATCAAGGATATCATTTTGATCATAATTTCGGACTTGGAAAAAAATACTTAAGCGAAGTGTTTGTGAATCTTATGATGCTGGCTTTTCTGGTTGATCAGATTTTGCAATTATGCTGCCCTTTATTCCAGGCAGCCTGGAAACATTTTAAAACCAAGAGATCACTCTGGGAGAAGGTTCGTAGTAAGTTTCACGAATTTCAAATTGAGAATATGGAGGATTTGTATCGTTCATTGTTGGAATATAATCCTATTCCGCTTCGTCACTAACGCTAAAGCGGATTTCTATCACAGAACGGTTCAGGGTGCGAAAAATGGTACGACTGACAAATGGAGTGTTGTGCCTGAAATTCAGCACCTATATAAACATGTTTAGCAAAATACCAGTTGAGCCACTGTGCATGATGCCTTTAAGTGTTGGGCGCATGGGTGATTCCAGGACGCTATGAGGAAAAAGTGATTCTTGCCCGATTTTGTGTTGGGCTGGGAATAGCTGAGGCAGTGTGTATTTGCCTTGTTAAATTGATCTAGATCATTTCCCTCATTTAGCTTCCAGGGTATCTTCCTACACTGTTAGTGTCTGTCCATAAATGGCCCTTTTTCCCTAACTCGTCGTTGCTCTCAAAATTTAATCCTCCGGTAAGCGAGTCACGAGACTCCGAGATATCAAATATATGCCTGTGGTTAAATTCATCGAGCGCCTCGATTTAGAAAAAAATCTTCCATCTATGGACAGACACTAGTTATAGAAAATAGCATGTTAAATAAATCTTTTCAGGAGGGATTCGAGATGTCTGGATGTGGATGCGGTGATGGTGGTAGTGGTGCAGGACCTTTTGCAAAGGGTAGAGAGTTGGTTGAATTTGTTTGTAATGCGCATGGTGGTACTGTTCGAGATCAGCCTATTGCACAAGGTCCGCTTGAATCAAGCTGTCAGGGATGTGGGGTAACATTCTCCCTGCAAACGTATGTTGGCTCATGCCCAAGCTGTGGTGGGGTTCATGCCGTGGCTCCAATGAATCCAACTGTTGAAAATATCCAGTTTGCTGGAAAAGATTTTTCACTGACGGCCTAGCCCGGATTTCTCACCAACAAAGTTTTTCGCAGGTCGAGACACCGGGCATGAAGCTGTAATAATCTACTCAAATGCTCGGTAACGAAGCAGCTGCGGATAAATCTGTAGGCCCGAAGGGTGAACTTTTTGATTTGAAACGAAAAACACCCTGTTAATTAAGAAAGTCATTTTTAAACCATAAAAACAAACAATTGAGTTTTAAATCAAAAAGTCATGAGAAATTCTGCCTAGTTGAAGTCCTTGCTAGAGTAGAGAAAATACCTTTATTGTCTCACCTCACTTCTAACTTAGGGATACTGTGTTAGAAGTGAGGTTGTTTCTCTTTATGTAGACGATTTTACAGAAGGTAATGAGGCCAGTTACTCCCGGCCAGGTTGCATAAGTCATCAAAAATTGTATTTTGCCTGAACCGAAGAACCTGAGTTAAAAAAACAGACATAACTTGAGTTAATTCTCCAGTCATGAGTGGTTTTCACATCTAT
>JBLHNA010000086.1:0-7412 GCA_047619065.1 Desulforhopalus sp. | reverse complement strand
GTTAAGGCGTGGGAGGCGGATAGAAACGGAATGAAAGCCAAGGTGAATTGGCAGTTCACCACTGAAGACGCCCGAATCAAACTAAAGCGCCTTTATCCAACATTAGAGATGTGACAAGACACTAGTGACTTCTTTTATAAGAAGCATTTCTGCTCGGTTGAAAAGGATTCAACCTAGCCAGTAGTCTCTGACCTGTAAGATAATTTGGGGTAATAATTTAGTAAACATTAAGGGTAACGTATTGATAACTTACTGTCCTTTGTTTAGAAGTCTTGTCATTGGTTCCTGATTAATGAATTTGCTAGCAGGTTTTCTGAGAATCAAATTTTTATCTAATGATTTCATCTAATTTGAACATTTGCAAATGACATGAAGCTTCTACGTATCATTTTTTGTGATCAGTTTAGGACCTTACAAATTGTTCTCTTGTTTTTATCTAAGAAAATAATTTGTCTTTAGGTGCTTATACCCCTCAGGTAAGCGATAGACTCCTAGGGGGTACTGAACTGAGTCATGACTTATTTCCCGTTTACCGGGGTTAGAGAAATATCTAGTTTGGTTCAGAGAGGGGCGTAACTCGCAGGTGTCAATTCAAAAACAAGCTAACCTTCTTACCTATTGCCAGGAAGGGTTATGAAAAGCCGCTTACATACTGCAACTTAAAAAAATTACAGTGAGGATAGATGAGAAATGTATGTCTGTAACGTTAACAAACTGAATCTACTGTGTTTTCAGCATAAAATATATGATCTGGGAAAAGGGTATTATGATGTTTTGGAAGAGGATTCGTTTTGTAGAGACCTGCAGCAATATCTGAACCGACTATTGGGTCTAGGCCATAAAGCTATTATAGCGAACATTTTAGAAAAAATAGGAACGTGTGTCGTAGAGCATAAAAAAAATTCTTTAAGAGTTAAAGCCTTAGGGGTTGTAACAGAATTTACGAAGTTGTTACGAGGCCAAAGAGATAAAGATTATTTTCAAATCGTAGCGACGATTATTTCCGGCTGGATAGGTGGAGAGCAAGAATATCACAAGATTTATGATCAAATATTTGTCCAGATTGGCTCTGTTATAAAAAAAATGTTGTCTTTGCAATTATGGCGTGAAGCCGAACCTCTGGTCACTGTGTCTTATGACGTTAATTGTAGTAGCGTTTCTGCTGATATAGAATTCAAAAAAAAGGTAAGTAAACTTCATAGTGAAATCGCAGATCAAGAAGCTATTCAATCCCTAATGCACTGTTTCCTTGAATCGAAAGAGCCAAGTCGTAAAGTAACAGGAGGTTTGTTAAAAGCACTGGCTCCACATTCTTCTGAAGCCATGATCACCAGTCTTTTCAAATGTAGCAAAAAAGAAACACGTCTCGCACTACTTGAAATGATACCTGAAGAAAGTGAAGGTGTGCTTCCGGTCTTGATTGGAAAACTTAAAGACAGACAGCCGTGGTATGTGGTTCGAAATAGTATGATACTACTTGGGACCCTGAGAGACTCGGATCTATATTCGTTTGCACGTCCTTTTCTTTGTCACCCTGATTCGAGGGTTCAGTCTGAAGTGTTACATTGCACCGTGGCCCTCGGTGGTAAAGATGTGAGTGCTAGATTGGTTACTGCATTTCAAACTATTAATGACGATGTGAAGGAGCAACTCATAGATTTGCTGGTGTTACTCGATGGTCCTAATATTGAGACTTTATTCCTGGAAATCCTTGAACAAAGAACGAACCTTCCCTGCATGATAAGAGAGCGACTGGCGACTAAAATATGTTCCAGTGATCACATTAGGGCGTCCAGGAGGTCCTTAACTGTTCTGAGAGATATAGTTCAAGAAAGTAACGATATAAGTCTTGGTTTTGATTCTGCGTTGGATGCCGCTAGAAAACTACTCAGTAAGTTTGAGGATGCTGATAATCAACCGTAATGGTATAAAAATAGTTTATCGTTTAAGGTTGTAATGTTATTAACCATTAGAAAATAAAGACAGGAAATAATGGATAAAAAAGAGCTTGATGGTGTCTCGATATTAGTTGCAGAAGATGACACCGGTATTGTCACTCTATTACGAAGTTTTTTTGAACAGAATGGTGCCAGAGTTTTGGTTGAGAAGAGTGGTAAAAATGTTCTAGAGAGAGTAAATACATTTCATCCTGACATCCTTATTCTGGATGTAGTAATGCCATATGTTGATGGATTAACAGCTCTTTCATTGCTTCGAGACAGTGGTGACAAGACTCCTGCTATCATGCTCACAGATAAGAGCACTGTTGACGATAAGGTCACAGGGCTTGATTGTGGTGCAGATGACTATATGACGAAACCCTTCAGCACAAAAGAACTGCTGGCACGTATTAAAACAGTTCTCCGAAGGGTGGCAGAGGCTAAAGAAGGTGTGATTGAAGACAAGCTATGTATTGGCACTCTGGAGATTAATCCATCGGCCAGAGAGATACATATAGTTGATGGGTCTTTGGTTCAGTTCACTAAAACTGAATTTGATTTATTGTACTATCTCGCGCGGAAGAAAACACAAGTTGTAAGTCATGGGACGTTGCTCCATGATGTTTTGGGATATAAAGGTGATGTCGAAACAAAAGCGCTCGTGATGCATATCGCCAATATGAGAAAGAAAATGGCGAAACATTTACTTACGAGTGTAAAAATAGAAACCGTAGCAGGAGTAGGTTACAAGCTCATTGAGGCATAAGCTCAATGCTGTTGTTTCCCTGCTATTATAGGTGTGCATAGTTATGGGATACAGTAGACGTGATCAGCAAATTCAAACTGGCCGTGTAATGTTAGGGGCTCGATTCAAAATAGTATTGATATTCTGTGTGCTTTTATCGCATTCATACCTCTATGCCGAAACATTAATTCCTTTAAAGATACAAAAAGGAACCAATCTGATTACGATTACCCGTCAATTTTGTACCTCCGAGTATCATTGGAAAGAAATTGCTAAAATTAATAATCTCAAAGCTCCTTATATCATCTCTGCTGGTGATGTTCTTTATGCGCCGATAGAACTTCTTAAGGCTGAAAAATTGTCAGCTAAGGTCGCCTCTGTCATTGGTGGTGTTTTTATAGTTTCAAACGGTAAAAAATTGAAACAGGTGATGAAAGGGGATTTTATTTATCCAGGTCAAACTCTCGTTACTGAGGATGACGGCTTTACCCATCTCGTTTTCCCGGATAATAAATACACACGTATCTCCAGTGGCTCTAAATTTACTTTAACCTACCTTGTGAGATTGACGGATAACAGTTTAAAGGCTGAATTCTTTCTCGAAAAAGGTAGAATCACCCATGAGGTCAAAAAGCAACTGGAAGTAAATGAAACGTTTACAACACGTACTCCGGTTTCTGTGACGGGTGTCAGGGGAACAGAATTTCGTCTTAAAGTAACAGATGAGAAAGTTAATATAGTGGAGACCCTAAAGGGGGTTGTGAGTGTTAAGGGTGAGTCAGGAGGTCTCTTTCTTAAAAAGGGTGAAGGAACAAAGGTTGCTAAGGGGCTTAGCCCCATACCGGCAAGACCTCTGCCGGCAATTCCAGTTACTCCAGCTGTTTCTGATATCGTCAAGATGCTTCCTGTTAAAATTGATGCACCTGTAGACCCAGCTGTCAGTCAGTATCGTCTTCGTATTACAGCTGATGAAAACGGAAATAATACAATCTTAGAAAAGCTTGCAAAGCCAGGAAGTGTTTTTACTCTTCTCGCGTTACCCGATGGAATCTATTTTGGATTTCTGACCGCGATTGATTCAGAAAGTTACGAAAGCCTGCCTGCTTCCCGATTCACCTTTGAGGTAAGGACAATTCCTGGAGCCCCTATCTTTGTCTCTTCGCTCAATGGTAAGGCTACTTTTGAAACAACAATTGAAAAGAAATGGCTACAAGCAGAAGGTGATTCCAGTTATCATTTACAGCTGGCCAAAGAGAGTGATTTTAATGCGCCAATGGTCGATTTCATTCAAAAAGATACGAGTTATGTGACCGACAATCTTGAGCCGGGAACATATTATGTACGTGTCCAAGCCATAGCCTCTGATGAATTTAGATCACTTTATTCGCTGGTTGATAGCTGGAAAGTTCAAAAGAAGGCTGAGTTGGGGACACTGGAAGGTTCGAGTAAGGACGGGATGAATCTTCGATGGGCCACCATGGGCGAAGGTATTGTATACGATCTTCAGGTGGGTAAAAATAAAGACTTCACAGAGCTTCTTGTTTCGGAGGAGGGCCTTGCAAAGTCTGAATTTACTTATGGGAAGTACATGGAGCCGGCAACATATTATGTACGTGTCCGCGGAGTGCTTGATGACGGTCAGGTAAGCCCGTGGACACCAGCACAAAAGCTTAAGATAGACACTCCGCCCTTTGGATTTTTGGATGCAGGTGTCCTGGTATTTTTTCTAGGGATTATTCTTCTCTAAGGAGTTGATGAGATTGGTGGGTTATAAACGGATTTGGGAAGTTGTCATAACCATTTGCATCTGTCTCGTTGTTTCTAAAACGAGTTTTTTCCCGTGGTTGTCTGAGATCGGCTTAGATCTACTTTTTAAGACGAGGGGTATCAAACAAACCAGTCAGTCTATAGTAATAGTTGGTATCGACGAAGCATCACTCGCAAAATATGGTCCTTGGCCATTTGCCAGAAGTTCCCATGGTCTTCTGCTTGAGCAGTTAAAAGAAGCAAAAGCTATAGGCTTTGATCTTATTTTTTCCCATCCTGATAATGATGACAAAATATTTTTGGAGTCGATTGACAGCGCACCTCCTGTGGTAATGGCTGTAGCCTCAAATTATCAGGGCAACGTTCTCAGACCAGGAAACCTTTTTACGGGTAAAGTAAAACTCGGACACATTGAAACAGAACTTGGAACTGATGGTATTGTTCGACGTATTCAATTACATAAATTGGATGTTCCGGTTCTTGCTGCCGCGATGGTGGAGGTTAGCAGTCTTCGTAACCAAGTGACCACTGATGTTGCATCAAGTCGCTTGATAAATTTTTACGGACCAGAATTCACTTTTTTTTATATTCCCTATATCGATGTCCTGGAAGGCAACTATAACAATAATTTTTTTAAAGATAGATACGTCCTTGTAGGATCGCAAGCTCTCGCTCTAGGTGATGTTCACATCACTCCCTTCAGTAAAAAACATCCGATACCAGGCGTTGAAGTTCAAGCAACAATTCTCAACAACATAATTGAAAATAGCTTCCTGAAAGAGTTGAACTGGCTTGTCTGGAGTTTGGGGCTTGTTTGCCTTTGGATGCTTGTCTGGTTATGGCCCCACAAAACCGAAACGCAAAATGCACTAATATGTCTGGTGTTTGGTCTATTTATAACACTACTATCGGGAATATTATTTTACTTCAATTATTTTCTTAGTCTGGGAGTTCCAATTTTTGTTCTTTTGGTGAGCTATATAAGCCATTCAATTTTCTGGTGGATAAAAATCACTGCAGGTATGGTTAAGGAAATAAAAGTGCTGGATAGACAGCTCGTGGATGGTGTTGAAACGGTATTTACTACTCTGCCATCCTCTTTGACGTATATACCAAAAGCGGGAACGCAGCTTTCGTTAACCTCTGGTTTTCAAAAGCACATCATACATATGCACAGAGGTATACAGGCTCTTGCACTTCAAAATGGATTTATTAATCATCTCCTGAGTGAGGAAACTCCCCCGTTAATCCTCTGGCAAAAGGAAAATGGGCTGATAGTACTGGCCAATAATCGTTTTTCGAGCCTGTGGAAGACAACTATAAATCCCGGAGAAAGTTTACCGACCCTTGATGAGTTTCAAAGTTTCATCAGTCGTACAATGGTAATCAATAAAAAGAATACGGATAATGTCGACTATCAGCAATTAGAGTTTGGAATAGTAGACAGTATTGTTGATATCTCAACCATATGTGCAGGAAAAAAGGCCCATCATAGGGTGGTGATACATAATGTAACGGATTCTGAGTTAGGGTTTACTGGTATCCTTGCAAGTTTTACAGATGTGACTGAGATACGTGAGTTGGAAAGATTGAAAGGTGAGGTGATGAACATCGTTTCACATGAACTCAAACTTCCACTTACAACCATCATGGGATTTGCGGAGATGTTATCAGAATCCCTTGAGGGGCCAGAAAAAGACTATGCCATACAAATTCATAATCAATCGAATCGTCTTGCAAAAATGATAGGAGATTTTCTCGATATCGCTCGTATTGAAAGCGGTAAATATCTGATTCACAAGTATCCGTTTGATTTATTGACAGTTGTTCTTGATGCTGCAAGTGGCGTCACCTATAGTGCGACAGCTAAAAATATTGAAATGGCATACCATCTACCTCAAAAAGTTAGTCCGCTCTTAGGAGATGAATCCTTGATAACACAGGTTATCTTAAATTTACTGGACAATGCTGTGAAGTTTAGTCCAGTCTCTGCAAAGGTAATGCTTTCTGTCGTAGAACGAGAGGAAACTATCGAGTTAATTGTAGAGGATAGTGGAGAGGGGATTGACGATGTTGAAAAAACGATGGTCTTTGAGAAGTTTAATCGTGGAGCTAATCAACTTAAAGATAGTGGCTTCGGTCTGGGGTTAAGTTTTGTAAAAGAGGTGATAGAGGGGCATTCCGGTTTGATTCGAGTAAACGATAGCGCTCTCGGTGGTGCAAAGTT
Organism: Desulforhopalus sp.; assembly: GCA_047619065.1. GTDB lineage: Bacteria > Desulfobacterota > Desulfobulbia > Desulfobulbales > Desulfocapsaceae > Desulforhopalus_A. Next base: position 733 of record JBLHNA010000086.1, on the reverse strand, counting down.
TACGATAACTCTGCCTAAAACATAATACCTAAATTTTGCAATTGACTCGCCCGGAGTCTACGCTTACCTGCCGGAAATGCGAGGCAGCGAAGCTGACGACGTATAAATATACTTCAGCGCTTTAATAACAAAGGAGATTCGGTGGAATTGTCACTCTCGAAGGGTAGCAAAGGCAGAGAGCAGATAAATGGTTGTGACGTCTTTGCCATGATTGATTTGCAAGGAGTGTAGGGGGTGGATCCTCTTTGCTATGACCACCGTAAAAGATTCTTTATGCCTGGATCGTTGATCATGTAGTCAATCTGCAGTCATAAATTAATCGAAGACTGGTGTAGTCATATGCAAATGTGCACATATCCTCCAGAAAAAAGGGCAAAAAAAAGCCCCAACCAACATTTCTGTTGATTGGGGATTGATGTAAAAATACGGCGATGACTTACTCTCGAGCGCAGCGCCCATGCATTACCATCGGCGGTAGGTAAGCGAACGAAGTGAGACTCCGAGAGCGTTAGGTCGCGACCAAAGGGAGACCTCCGTCAAAGTGAGTTTGCGAGACTCCGTCATTCGTGTTCGGAATGGGAACGGGTGGATCCTTATTGCTGTGACATCTTTAAAACAAAAAATCCCCAATCAGCATAAATGCTAATTGGGGATTGGTGTAAAAATACGGCGATGACCTACTCTCCCACACAGTCGCCCATGCAGTACCATCGGCGCAAAAGAGCTTAACTTC
>JBLHNA010000085.1:0-7658 GCA_047619065.1 Desulforhopalus sp. | reverse complement strand
CTTAAAAGAATTTTCTTTTAAGGGAGTCGCGCAGCGATTTTTTTAATTCATTGTCAAGATGATAATGCTCCAAGTAGTCAAAATTATATTCTTTTTATATGCAAGTTTCTAACCGGATACTACTGAGTATTACTAAAGATGAATGGGGTTTTCAACGGACAAAGTGACTGGTTGTCAGGTTGGTGTGGTCTTTTTGTAAAAAATAGTGTCGATCCAAGATAATTCCAGATTCTCTTTGTTTTTTCTTCATGGAAATTGTTAGGATTTGTGCTCGATACCACAACATATGTGTGCAGACTCATGTTGAAGATTTGAACTACCAATTCAAAACGATTCGTAGATTCTTCCGGTTGAGGTGTTTCCCAGCTCTGATTTGCAGAAGACCAATTGCCTAACGCATTCCGTCTTAATGCCCTTCCGTGATAATTCCAGAAAATTATATATATCTATATGGACTTCTGTAAATATAGCAGTCCACTTTTTCGTTGATTGCGAGCCGAATATACCTATGCTCCAGAAAAACCATAAGACGTCAGTATCTCATTTACTTTGTTGTGTGTTTCGAAGATTAACGCTCCGCATAGTTTTTTTCCTGTTGGAGTGCCCACCTGATCCCCCAGGATATCTTTGCAGCGTGTACCCTTGCATTTATTAGCGGTTTTTTGTCGAAACCATTCTCCCAAATCTTGAAGCATGGGAGGCACCAGGTCAGATTCAGTCTCATTTCCAGACTTATTCCCTCCATACCAGGCAAGTAGGCAGGCAGCACTTGTCATAACACCGCATGTTTCATTTAAAAATCCACAGCCGTCACCCAGACCGGACATGGCACGAACTAGATCGGTATTATCGTAACCCGCTTGTTCTAGAGCAAGGAGCGTCATAATTTGACTGCAATTATAATTCATTGCCGATAGTTGGAGCATCCGTTTTTTGACTTCGTGATTTGAGCGCTTAGTTTTCTTCACCAGTTTTTTTCCATAAACAGTGGAAGACATCTCTCGAACTTTTTTATTTTGATGCATATCTGTTCTCCTGTGTATTAATTAGTGTTGATGCTGCTTCCAGGGGAGCCATTTGTAAGGAACAAGCACCGGAACTTTGCGCTGATAGTTCCTATAGACATCTCCGAAGGAGGCAACTAGATCTCTTTCTTCCAAAAACGTTCCAGTGATAATCCAAACAGTCCAAAGCCCGTTAAAAAGTAGTCGATCTGTTGTCAAAGAGACTTGCGCCCAGATCATCAGAAGACAAAAAAAATAGATTGGATGCCGGACCCAGCGATAAGGCCCCCTCACTGTAAAAAAAACTCCTTTAGCGCTATTGCCCTTTAAGAAGGAGATCATGTCTCGTATACCCAAGAGATCAAAAAACCTCAAAGACCGGATGGTAAGAAACAATCCGACTATGGCTATAAAAAACAATGAACGTATGAACCAGTAGAACATTCCGGCAAGCTCAATCTGAATTGATGTTGATTTTTGCCAAAAAGACATGAGTAGCAATAAAAACAAACCGGAGAAAATTGAAAAGAAAGCTCCATGGTAATTTTGAGGTATAGGACCAGACAACCATTTACGAAACCCTTCGCGAATCATTAAGCTGTGCTGCAAGAAAAACAGTAAACAAAGCAGGGTATTGATATAGAGGCTCGTGCGTGCATCAAGACCAAAATCCATATAACTTGGTAATCCGACATAAAGGAAAAAAATAAAAAGAACTAGGGAAACACCGCCTGTTAAACCGGAAAGAGCCATGATCAAATAAGATCGCATAGAGTTTTTTGGCATGGATAAAGGGTTCTCTGTAATCAGATTTTTTGCGTCCACAATTCACTCCAATTTAAGTGTTTAAAGGTGCACATATGCACACACAGATGCAAAAAAATATGCTGCTACTTTGAACAACAATCAGGAGGGCAGCATATTGAGATACTTTTCTTGATTTGCGCTAGAAACCGTTCCAGCTTGTCTACAAATGTTTGAGCATTGATGCTGTAATACATATGGCGTGTCTCTTTTTCACAGAATAAGATACCGACCTCCTGCATTTGATTTAGATGTCTCGAAACTACAGACCGGTCCTGCGACATGTTTTCTGTAATGGACCCGATATCGGATCGCCCATTCAACATCAAATATCTTAAAATCTGAATGCGGGCGGGTTCACTCAATGTTTTGAAAAACTTGGCGTCATAGGCTTCGGCAAATTCTTCTAGAAGGTCTGCGCTCGTTTTGATTTCACTTTGCAATTTCATACATGCATCTATACATGCACACTGATGCACATGTCAAGACAAAAACACCCGTCAAATATCATTATTACATTTCTAACTCAGCAAGTAACATTCTGAAAATTCTTAGAGGAGATTTTGGAAGTAATGGAACAGATGAAATAACCTCAGCTATTTTGATTCAATTCCAGCGGAGTATTTCATACGCTCCAGGAGCATATAGTTTTCCGCTGCATCAATCAGTTTTTTAGCAGTTACCAGGATCTCAACTCGTCTGCTGTCAGATTTTCCAACCATTTTTGATGTTATCTTAAAAGCCACGGCCATTGCCTTGGATGCCTGACGAGTGTTATTTATACCCATGTGACCTCATATGTTTTGATTCAAAGAAGGCTGGTTGATTCTTAGTATATTCCACACACTCTTCTCCTTATCAAGAGTCCTCGTACTGGCCCTTGTTTCGATAACTGAAATTCACATATAATCACATTTAACACACTACAAACTAGTGGTATGGTGCATGTTTTCACATACTACATGATGTGCAATATGTACTAATTGTTTATACTGCTGCATGCGAGAGATATGACTCTTCGAAAAATAGCATTCCAAAAGAGAGAAAGATCATGGCAAAAAAACAGTGAAGTAACATCTAAGAAAGCAGCATCGGCCGCTGGTAAAGTTCTAAGTAACCCTAAATCTTCAAAAGCGGCAAAAACAGCAGCAGCGTCAGCACTTACACAGCGTCCCAACAAAAAGAAATAATTAAAAGGTGTGTTTGCAATAAGCACAATCCTCAATGTAGCTCAAGCAGGAATAGTCATATCTCCGCATCCTTGCTATATAGCAGATCGTGCTTTTAGGTTGTAATGTGTGGAACAATTCCTTTCTTATCAAGCGTATCTATCTCATATTTTTTGATACAAAAGAGCCGGTTTGGTTGCTTGTCATTTTGTTTCATTCACTTTTGTTCTTAAAATCCCTGACGGACTGAAGGTCACAACCCTGCGGCCCTCCAGAATAAGATCTTCTCCTGTTTGGGGATTACGTCCTTTTCTTGAGTTTTTCTCTTTCACATTAAATTTTCCAAAGCCACTCAAGAGAAGATCTGAACCGTTGATTAGAGTGTTTTTTGAAATTCTAAGGAAAGCTTCAACTGCTTCTGTCGCTTGAACTTTGGTTATTTTGTCGTGATTTTCATATATCTGTTGCGCTAAGTCAGCTTTAGTAATTGCCATAAGTTATCCTTTTGTTTTGCTTTATTCTTTAGAATCGTTTTAAAATATTGTGACTATCCTGTCTTCAGGCATGTATTACTCAAATTGTTGTTTGAGTACCATTTCGTTTTTCTGTTAATCGTGTTCACCTTAGACGCAAGTAAACAGTGAATGGATTCTTTCTATTGAGATAAGAAGTTGGGGATTGATATCGCAATAATTATACCAATAACAACTCCAACAAGTATCACTTCTACCAAGGTATATCCCTCTTGATATATTGATGTTTTCATCATTTTTTTACAAGTCACTCGGTTTCCCCCAAATTATTTTTTTTAGTCTTCAAGCAAATATGAGACCACTTTCAATAGAATATTGGTTGTGTGGATATTGCGCATGATATCGATTTGTTATCTGTGGTTGTAGAGGTGTTGAGGATGCAGTTTGTACTGCATTGTGACATATATTGTCACTCATAGACATAAATTGGTCGTGGTCATTTAGAGCTAACATGTTGATTGGAAAGTAGTGTTGGTCACTGGAGAACATGAAAACACAATATTTTTAAGGTATGAATGCGATAGGTTGTGTATTCTGAAGAACGCTTGCTCGAAAAGGAGCATTGTGGATCTTTGTAATATCGATAATTTCCATCAGGTATCCGATAGGAAATGGAGCACTTATCTCGTGTGATTGTCAGGAACTAACTCGTGCAAGGGACAAGCTGAATCTTGTTAGGATTTCGGCCTAGTGAGAACCGAAGATCCACAGGAAGAAGCTCAAATTCTCATGTCTGCGCTCAGCTTTAAATTGCCAACACATATCTTTCTAATGATCTTCTCTAACACATTTCTGATCTATTGTTACTTTCCTTTTTGTGGTTAGTTATTATCCCTATATAGGGTTAGATATAGCATCTATCAGCTCAACGGCATTTAACTGTATCATTCTTTATATTGTTACAGACCTTTATCCAGACCAATGAGGTCTTTGCAACGGCTTGTATTTTATCAAAAAAACAGGGAAAATTACTATGAAAAGATTAATTGGAATCAAAGTTGTTCTTGTATTCTTTATACTCGTTTCATTTGTGCAGGCGAAAGATAGTTTACCCGCCGAAATCACACTTTTTAAAAACGTAAATATCTTTGATGGAAAGAGCGACAGCTTAAAAATGGGGTACGATGTGCTGGTGGTTCGCAACCTGATTAAAAAAATAGCAAAAGATATCCCGTCCTCTGGCTCCTATGAACTTGATGTAACAAGTGGCGGAGTGAAGAAAATACACGTTCCTTCGGGGTACGACTCCAATACCTACACTATCAACGTTAAGACTGGTGATGCAAAGACTGAGAAGAAACAAGTCAAGGTCAATATCATAGACGGTGGTGGACGTACTCTAATGCCAGGTCTTATTGAAGGGCATGGCCATTTGCAGATGAACGGCACCTCTTTGGCTGATATTGAGAATAACCGAAATTGGGAAGAACTTGCCATTCGTTCGGCAGCAAAAGCTAAAGCTGCATTGATGGATGGTTTTACAACCTGGCGTGATGCCGGAGGCATGGGAGCTGGGCTGAGAAAAAGCATTGATGCTGGGGTAGTTGTCGGACCACGTATCTATCCTGCAGGCGCATTTATAGGGCCAACTGGCTCACATGCCGATTTTAGAAACTTTACCACACCCAACGAGACTGTTTACGGTGCCAACTCAGCTGGGTCCAGATTGGGTATGACTTTTACTGCAGACAGTACTGATATGATTAAGACAGGCGCTCGTCAGAATTTTATGCAGGGTGCAACACAGATTAAGATTATGTCAAGCGGTGGAGTGGCTTCTGCCTTCGATCCATGGCAGTTGGACGCATATTCAGCAGAAGAAATCCAGGCAGCAGTGGAGATTGCAGATGCCTATGGCTCGTATGTTATGTCCCATGCCTACAGTAAGAAATCAATTATGCGCTGTTTAGAGAACGGTGTAAAGACACTTGAACACACATTCATGTTTGACGGTGATGTTGCAGAGCTGATGAAGGAAAAAGGTGCCTATATGACAACAAATATGCACGCTTTCTCTCCTGAGTTGGGAAAAATCGAAGCTATCAGTTCAAGCCCAGCATCAGCCCGCAAAGCAGCTACTGCACAGGCGGCTTTTGGGGATTTCATCGATAATGTTAATAAATATCAACCGAAGTTTGGTTTTAATGCCGATTGTGTCGGTTTTGGTGATTCTTGTACAAAGCAGACGGATCACGAAATATTTTTAAGTGCTAAATTCCTTGGGAATCACTTTGCTCTTAAATCCATGACATCGGTTAACGGTGAGATTGTTGCTCTTTCTGGTGACGTACTGAACCCGTATATTGAAGGTCCTCTGGGTGTAGTGGAAGAGGGTGCCTATGCCGACCTCTTATTGGTTGACGGCAATCCGCTTGAAGACATAACAGTGATAGGTGGCAGTGAAAAATGGTTTGATGCCCCTGATCGTGATGGCATTGAGACCATGCGTGTCATCATGAAAGATGGCAAGATCTACAAGAATACACTGTAGTAAAATTTAAACCAGCGGGGCGCTTCGGCGTCCCGTTTCCCTCTTCAAAACTTCACCGAAATGAAATCTATAATACTCAAATGGCTACCTGCGGTATTTTTTTCCCTTGCCACAACAGCTCTGGCTACCGGAGCAACCACCGAGGATACTGTCAGACTTCGCCTCTCTACAGATGAGGTGGAAAACCAGATTACCCTTGATCGTGAAACCAACCCATTCTATGAGTCGCGGTTGCTGGCCCCTATACATGACTGGAAGAACGGTATAGCAGAGCGCACCGGGTTTAACTGGAGCCTTGATTACTCAGCCCTCTTTATGAGTGTAAACGACAGTCCAGGTGAAGATAACGCTAGTGGCGGCATGGTCCGATTCTTCGGATATTGGGATTTGGTGAACCGCGGAGGCCCAAACAAAGGGAGCTTGAACTGGAAGGTTGAAAATCGTCATAGCTACACTGATGTCCCCCCCAGTGGTCTCGGGTTTGAGAGCGGGTATGTGGGGTTGTTCCAACCACCGTTCAGTGATCAGCAGACACGCCTGACCAACCTGTATTGGAAACAGTATTTTGCCGAAGGAAAATGGGCGTTTGTCGGCGGCTTTCTTGATGCGACTGATTTCGTCGATGTATACCTTCTTGCCAGCCCATGGACCGGTTTTAATAACTTTGTTTTCTCTACCGGTTCCGCTGCAATGGATCTTCCCAACGATGCCACTCTGGGCGTTGCAACGGGTGGTATGATTGGTAGTAAAGTATATGTCCAGGCAGGGATAGCAGATGCCAACTCCGATCCCACCCAACCTTTAGACGGTTTTGACTCGGTGGCCAACGACAGTGATTTTTTCAAATGGATAGAGGTAGGTTTTACTCCTAAACAGGACAAGTTGTACTTTGATAATGTGCATGTCACCTTCTGGCATATTGACGAGCGGGCAAACGGTACGCCTGACGGCTGGGGGCTGAACGCTTCCTGGCAGCAATGGGTCAATGATAAATGGCTGCCCTTTGTTCGTGGCGGATATACCGAAGATAGCGGCAGCCTCCTGGAAAAGTCAATGACTGTCGGAGTCGGTTATCAGCCAGTTCCAATGCGTGGTGTAATAGGTTTAGGTCTCAACTGGGGTAAACCAAACCAGACGTCGTTTGACGGTGCAGATGACCAGTATACGACAGAATTGTTCTGGCGATATCAATTGACTAAGGAACTAGCTGTTACCCCGTCTATTCAATATATCAAGGACCCGGCACTCAATCAGGAGGAAGATAGCTTGTGGGCATACAGTCTACGAGTACGTATTGCCTTGTGATTTCCCTAAGGTTGCCAAACCAAATGTCTGCCAATATCGATATATACTGAACTTTACCTTATTCCTGTGGATCTTCGGTTCTCATTAAGCCGAAATCCTAACAAGATTTGACTTGCCACTTGTACAAGATGCTTCCAGATTATATTTCTTATTTCGTCCGAGAACATTGTCACGCATGACGATTGATACCACAACACAATCAACATCCGGATCAGTACTAGTGTAATGTCATGTGTTAAATGTTAGTTTAATATGGTATGGTTAAAAGAAACGGAGAGGACCATGCCCAAAATCAAATACCGATTTGTATTAACTCAAGAAGAACGTGATGAACTTGAAGCCATTGTTGCCA
>JBLHNA010000084.1:0-8071 GCA_047619065.1 Desulforhopalus sp. | reverse complement strand
TAACGGTCTGGTCTTTTTAGAGAAGAATTATGAATAATGAAGAATTGAAATGCTCCCAGTGTGGATTTACTTCAAAAGAAGGTCAATACTTCTGCGGTGATTGTGGTCAAAAACTCAAAAACGTCTGTACAGGCTGTGATTCAGTCAACCCACCCACATATAAATTTTGTGGTCAATGCGGCAAAGATCTTCGTCTTCTAGGAACTCTGATACTTGATCGAACTGGTTTGATTATAAAGGTGGATAAAACTGCCAATTCAATTTTACAAATTGCAGGTGACGATCTTCTTGGTAAACCTTTTTTAATTTTCGTTAATATAACTGACCGTGCTTTCTTTTTCTCTTGCTGGAACATGACCTTGAGCTCTTCTAAAGAACAAGATCTGGAGGTCGAACTTAAGCCTGAACAAGATAGGACCATTAACACCCACCTTACCCTCAAACCCCTGGCAACATATGGCAGAACTGTGGATACTATTCATGTGGAAATAGAAGACATAACTGATAGTCGCCGAACTTTGCAACAATTTGAAGAAAAAGAAAAAATCCTTGAAATCATAGGCTCAATAACAGAAATATTCCATCCCGCCAAAAGGAAAACTCGGCAAAAGACTATCAACGGTGTTCTCGAAAAAATTGGAGTGGTATCACTTGTACAATATGCATTTGTCTCAAGAATCGATCCGGTAAGTAATCTAATGTTTACAGAGTTTAAATGGCAGGTAACAGATACTTCAAAAATATCTAAATCCATTATTACCCTACCTCTTGATACCATTCATCCTGTTCTTCTGAAACTACAAAAGGGTATAACGTACATCGCTGAAGATTTCAGTTCGTTGAATCTTGCAGAACGCCATCTCTGGAAAAAATGGCACCCAGGTTTCTCTTCTCCCGGTTCCATAGCTTGTGAACTCATTTACCGAGATCATCGCCCCGTTGGTATTATTGGTTTAATTCGAACCGAAAAAGGGACATGGCCACGGAACACAATTATGCTAATGAAACTTTCAGCCCAATTGATCTCTGAAACCTTACCCAAAAGTTTATCAGGTAATTCAATACTTCGAGTCTCAGATGTTTCGGCACCAAAAGATAGCTTAAAAGACACTCCGTTGCATTCAGAGGAGATCATTGATTTAGAAGAGGTAGAGGTAATATTAGATGAACATGAGGTTGTTGAGGCAACCAGGTTAATTGATGGACGGATGCTGATTGAGTCTAACAAAGAGGGTGATCCAGATAGTGCTCAGCGAGTTTTTGCAACAAGTGATGGTGCGTATGCACTGCAATGCCCAAAATGTGAACGAACTGAGTTAGTTGCAGCAGATCACTTCAAAACAAGTGGTTGGATTTTAAAAGTTACCTGCCCCTGTAGTTGTTCCTTTCGAATAATTCGTGAAATGCGTAAAGTTTACAGAAAAGAAGTACAGCTATCAGGTTCATTTGCCCGTGATTCAGATGATCTGAATAGATTAGAAGTCCCAGGGAAATTGTTTTCAATGGAAGTTACAAATATCTCTAAAAGAGGTTTGAATTTCAAGACGGTTATGACACGGTCATTACAGGTAGGTGACAATATCCAACTCAGATTTAACCTTGATAATTCGAGTAAGTCACCGATAAAAAAATCGGCAATGATAAAATCTGTCAACAAGATGAATGTGGGTTGTCAATTCCAATACATAGATAAACATGATACAACCCTTGGATTTTACTTTTTGTAGCCCGACGTTTGCACCCGGATGCTGTGTATAGAGGAGGCAAACAGCCGGGAAAATCACTTTAGACCGCTACCTCAAGCGTGACCCAAGTGGCCTGTCAACGCTTAAAGCAGCCATCAGTACACGATGTCCCCAAATGGACGACGAGTTTTGCTCGCCAATGAAGGCTGCCTGTCCTACTTCCCTTCCCGCGCCAACCCATGAAGCACTTCTCTCTATGGTAAACTGTAAGGCAAAAGGGCGAAGTACCTGCTTGCTCAACGACAATCTTGCTTGTGTGCGCTGGTTGACCAATTGATTATCTTCGTTGTGGTAATGTCAATCGAATGTTTTCTGCAGCAGGTATTGCGCGAGAGGTTGTTTTGTTACTGATAAATTTGCTAAGATATATACGTACTCAAATGTGCCAGACTGGCTTAGACAGAGCAATGATTGCGAAAAAATAAAACTAGCCGAGTTTGGGTTTACAGAACTTTGATTGCTTAGTTAGCTTTCTTCCCATAACGGTCACATGTTGCCAGAAGAAAACTCTTTTTTTCTAACAATTTGAATCAATAGCTCACAGAACATGAAAAAACGATCAACAAAAAAATACTCCATTTGCATAGCGCTATTGATTTACCTCACTACCTTAATATGCTATGGCCTCTGGGATTATCAATACCAAAAAAAAGCAATACTTGCCAATATCGATGCTGAGTTGAAGGCGAGTGCGGTTGCTCTCAAGTATATGTTACCTGATGATTTGCATGATAGGGCTGTTGACGCACAATCGCTTTCAATTGAGGAAGACCAATATCTTTCTAAGAAATTTACAAGGTTTGTAAAAGAGACTGGATTCAAATACGCCTACACAGTTCTCAAAAAAGATGGGAAACTCTATTTTATCATATCAGATGTAACAGAAGACCCAGAAACAAAGAGAGGAACGTATTATTTCTATTTGTACGAAAAGGCTAATGAAAGTTATTTCAAGGCTTTTGAGACTCAGCTACCAACATTTTTAACCGCTACTGGCCAATGGGGTACTACTAGAACGGTCATGGTGCCAGAGACGTCAGCGGGAGGGGCAAAATTTCTTTCTTGTGTTGATTATGACATTGGATATGTTAAATCCCTACTTTTAAGAAATTGGATGCGATCTTGTGTGGTGATTCTTCTCTTTTTAGTGCTGACTCTCCCAATTATCATATTGTATACACTACTTCAGCGTGATTATCTTTCATCCCTGAAGAGGAGTGAGGAGCAGTATCGCGGCATTTTTGAAAATGCTGTTGAAGGTTTCTTCCAAAGTACTCCCAAGGGTGAATTTATAACCGTTAATCCAGCTTTTGCAAAAATGTTCGGTTATGAATCCCCAGAAGAACTGACTGCGTTTATATCTGGCACTTGTTATCAATTTTGTGTCCATAACGAAGATCGAGATCGCTATAAAAAAATTCTTGCTAAAGACGGTATTGTCGAAAAATTTGAATTTAAAGCCAAGCGGAAAGATGGTTCGGTAGTATGGGTATCAAACAGCACCAAGGCAATATACAATCAAAGAAATGAAATCATACGTTATGAAGGCACTTTCGAGGATATAACTGAACGAAAGAACAATGAAAGAGAGCTGAAACGCCTGAATCAGTTTCAAGAGATAATAATCGACGATGCTAGCATTTGGCTAAATGTCCTCGACCCTCAAGGAAAAGTCCTTGTATGGAACAAGGCTGCCGAAAGTATCAGTGGATACTCCAAAGAAGAGGTCATCGGCCACAATAAAATTTGGGAATTGTGTTACCCAGACTTCGATTACAGGGCTGAAATACAATCAAGAGCTGCTGCAATAATAGAGGCAAACAAAGTATTGGAGGATTTCGAAACCACCATCCACTGTAAGAATAAAGAGAAAAGACAAATATCATGGTACTCAAGAAGATTAGTTGACGTTGATGGCTCTGTCATCGGTTCGGTCGCCATGGGAAGGGATATCACCGAGTACAAAAGGACAAAAGAAGCTTTACTGAAAAGCGAAGAACAACTTGCCAGATCAAGAAAAATGCAATCGTTGGGACTTCTAGCTGGTGGTGTGGCCCATGATCTGAACAATGTTTTGTCTGGTATTGTCAGTTATCCTGAGCTAATCCTTTTGGATTTGCCGGAAAACAGCAAGTATAGAAAGCCTCTTAAAACAGTACAGAAATCAGGTGTTCGAGCTGCTGCAATTGTAGAAGATTTACTTACAATTGCACGAGGTGTTGCCATATCAAAACATACTCTCAACCTGAACTCCCAAATAGAAGTCTATCTCCAATCACCGGTGTTTAAGGACCTCAGTGCTTTTCATACTCAGGTTACATTTGAACATAATCTCGATAATAAATTGTTCAACATCAGTGGATCTCCTATACACATTAGCAAAATTGTGATGAATCTTGTGTCTAATGCTGCCGAAGCAGTTGAGTCTGGAGGAACAGTGATTCTGTCTACTAGTAATCGTTATGTTGAAGAACCATTGAGTGGGTATGAAGATGTTGCCGCCGGCGAATATGCTGTACTCTCTGTTAGTGACAATGGGTCGGGTATCTCTAGTGAAGATCTGGAACGGATTTTTGAACCTTTTTATTCAAAAAAAACTATGGGCAGAAGCGGAACAGGGTTGGGACTAGCTGTTGTCTGGAACATTATGCAAGATCATAAGGGCTACATCGACGTAAACGTGGGACCACAGCAGACTACATTTGAATTGTATTTTCCTGTTACCAGAGAAAAACTCTCAGAAGAGTTAAGCGCAATACCATACGAACATTATAGAGCAAATGGTGAGTCAGTTCTGGTAGTTGATGACGAAGAGAGTCAGAGAGATATATCGTGTGAAATGCTGGGCATCCTGGGATATAAACACAAAGCTTTATCAAGTGGAGAAGTGGCGATCGAATATCTCAAGAACAACAGCGTTGACTTGATAATGCTGGATATGATCATGGCACCAGGTATGAGCGGCAGAGAGACATATGAAAAAATACTGGAGATTCATCCTGGGCAAAAGTCTGTTATTGTAAGTGGATTTTCTAAAACTGACGATGTTCAGCAGAGTCAAAATCTCGGAGCCGGTCAATATTTAAAAAAACCGTTCTCTCTTGGAGAACTGGCACAGGTTCTTAGGCAAGAGTTAGAAAACGAGCAAAAGGAATCTTAATTTTAAAAGTTTCTCTGATACCGAAACCGAGTGTAATTATGATACTTGAAACCCGAGTTAAGGTTAATGCTGAACATAATCGGCTCATCAACCATAACGGTATGTTGACCATAACTACTGTTGCTCATAAGGATCTTATCGTTTGGGTTGTCTTTTCGAGATGAGTGAATGTTCTTTTACGGACTTCTTCCCCCAAGAGGCTAGTGACAAGAATCCCCTTTGGACGGGGCCAGCTCATTCCATACAGCATCACTGAGTTGCTGTAAGGTATATGGTTTTCTGATACAGCTCCCTGCTCCGAGTTCCTGAGCTTCTTGAACCTGGTCAGTCTCGGAAAAACCACTGGCAATAATAGCTTTTTGTCCGGGATGCAGCTTGATGATTCGCTTATATGTTTCAAGTCCATCCATCCCTCCATCCAGTATCATATCCAAGACGACGAGATCCACCTTCTTTTCCATAAGGAATACGATTGCCTCTTCACCGCTGGCCACAGCATTAACCTGATAATGCATGCGTGTTAGTATTGCACTGGCGATCTCCCTTTGGTGAGCTACGTCGTCGACTACCAGAATTGTTTGATAATTACCAAACAGTTCGGTTGGTGTTATTTCTTCTTCAGATGTGGCAGCTATGTCTGTACTTACCGGAAGGTAAATTTCGATTGTTGTGCCGGCACCTGGAGTACTGCCAATATCGATAGTTCCATCATGGTCTTCGATTGTTCCCCATACAACGGTTAACCCAAGGCCTGTGCCGCTTCTTCCCATCACTTTTTTGGTATAGAAAGGCTCAAAGATCCTTTGCATATCCTCTGGATCAATTCCTTCTCCTTCATCTCTGACCTCCAGAACAACATAGTTCCCGGCAGCAATTGGTTTAAAGACGTTTAAGGTTGTCTCGAGATACTGATTTCTAGATGTGATGGAAATAGATCCTCCTTGGGGTTGGGCCTCGGCACCGTTGGAAACCAAGTTCATTATTACTTTTTTCAAAGCAGTTGGTGACCCCATTGTTGTGGCAAGTGGCTCCTCCATATTGAAAATAACTTCTATGTTGGGATGGTAATCAAGAAGTTTGTCATATTCAGGTGAGTGACTGTATTCCCGGATCAGTTCGTTCAAATCAATGAGCTGCTTAGTCACGACTCCTCGCCGAGCCAGGGTGAGGAGGTCCTGAATAATATCGGCTGCGCGTAGTCCTGAACTGCGAATGGTCTCGATAGTTTTGCGCTGGGGACTATCGCTGGGTAAATCCAGTAGAAGGAGATCCGGATAGCTAACTATACCGGAGAGAACGTTATTCAGGTCATGGGCTACCCCGCCAGCAAGCAAACCAAGGGATTCCATTTTTTTGGATTGTTCGAGCTGTTTTTGTATTTTTCCCCGTTCCTTTTCTGCCTGGTATCTTTCCTGATATTCCAACTGCAGAATTCTATTGGATTCTGCAAGTTCATTCGTCCTCTCCACTACACGTTCTTCGAGTAGCAACTTTTCTTGTGAGATTCGGCAATAAAGCATAATGGTAAGGTGCAGCATGAAAAGAAAGGATAAGGCATAGAATTGGACAAAGAGGGTATGAGGAATCCAGATAGCTTCAACCCAGCCAATAATATTAGTGTTTGACTGGACGGGTGTGATAAGCATAACCCTTGGAATAAGATGGAGGCCAATGAGGAATTTTTCAAATGTATTCGGAAAAGTGGTGGTGATAGACTGAAAAAGCTCACCGTTGTTATTGGTCACCTCGAGTGTTGCATAATGGTCTTTCTCTGCTGCAAGTTTGAGATACTCGACGGCTCCTTCTGAATTGAAATTCCAGAGGTCGTCGGCAACGATCATGGCGTGTTTTACAAGTCGAGCCTGAGCGCTATCTGCAGCGTATTTTTCAAAGCCTAGAGAAAAGAAACAGAAAATTAGGGTGAGGATGACTAAAGAATACATCGGAATCCGACTATGGAGCTTTTGTCGATTCATTCGTTGCTATCCTCTATTTTGACGATGTGTCTGATTGCTTGGTTGAGCCGCCTCATTGTATCTTCATCAACCATTTGTGAACAGATGAGATAGCGTGTATTGCCCTGAGGAATATCGGAGAAATATATCAATTTGAAATATGATCTTTGCAAGCCAGAAAATAACAGCATGTCCAGGGCTTCTTCTTCGGTCATAAAATAATAATCAGCCCGGTAAGCCTGAATCATCTGTATCATGCTCATGTTATCAGCAGTAGTGGATACTTGTCGCGGATTGAGCTGGTGGATTCTGTCGTCGATATAAGGTCCATATGAGTAGCCAGCCTTTACGAGGACCTGAAGCCTTCTTTCTCTGAAGATCCGATCCAAGGTTTCAGTTTCACCTAATAGCGGGTTGTCAGCCCTCGTAATTGCAACAAAAGGTTTATCCTGGTAAACCGGGAGACTGTATTGGCCAAATTTTTCTCGTTCCGGTGTCTTGAACCACCCGGCTGCACAGCTTCTCTCTTTGTTATGCCTGATAATATCTAACTGCCGCTTAGGTGGAGTCTCCTGCCAATGGAAAGGAATATCTGCCTCAGCAAATGCCAGACCTATAGGATTTGCAACAACTCCCCGAGCTTCATTATTATATGGAGTATAAAATGGACGACGATCGTGGAAATGAACGCTGATTTCCTTATGGACTGGATGTTTTGAAGCAGCCGAAGAAGAGCTCTTGTGCCATGCAGGGTTGGTTATTTCGTATACAGATGATTTTAGAAATACCGTGATCAATATCGAGCAAATGCAGCAGGTAATAATAATCTTTTCTTTAGTAATTTTGGGCATTGAATGTCAGTCACTGGAAATGATAATAAAATACGTCTCACTCTTTCTATTATGACCACGCGAGTTTGGTATGTCCAATTTTATATTTTAAAGAACACGTGTAGCCAATCTATGCGGGGATCGAAGAAATAAGTGCTCAGTTCAGTTTCTTTTGGACAGGGATGTTATTGAATATCTACTCCAACTCACCACTTCGGAGAACACGAAGTGATTTATTTGCAATGAATCGATTAGTTGAACGAAGCCGCTCTGCGGCAGAAAAAACATCAAATCATGTATACTTCCTGTAGGTATCTAATTCCAGATACTTACAACGGAAAGGAGTATACCATGAAGTCATCTGAAGTAAAACGATTTGCA
>JBLHNA010000083.1:0-8535 GCA_047619065.1 Desulforhopalus sp. | reverse complement strand
TACCGTTCGGTTGCACTTATAGAAAAATCCTTTGGAAAAGATATTTCCTTGCTATTACCCCGGGCTTGTTCAACCATGGATAAGATTGTGGATCGCTGCGCGATCACAATCTATCCTTATTCGATATGTGGCGTTTCTATTTTGGAATCTTTACAAAATTATCATCATAATTGCCTTGCTCCGCAGTAGGATGACAAGCATTACAATTGGACTTGGAACCGATTGACTCTCTGTTGAAAATACTTGAATCTAATTCGTGGTGTTTTTCTTGGATGTAAGGCGTTTGCGATATGCGTAGCGGCGTTTGCTCTCTTAGGCTTTTTAAAATTTTTCTTGCTCGTTTGGCTGACGAATGTTCCGCTGCATTTGAACGGAGGTATTCACTGATGATATTTTTCACTTCTTGGTCTAATGATACTTCCTCTCCGAAATGAGAGGGTAAATTTGAAAGGATTTTTTCCCAGGAACCGGAAGGCAACAAACCTGGTTGGTAAGCAAAATGACAGGCCCCGCATTCCTGTTTGAATGTGCCATTGTTTACGGGTGCCAGATATTTGCGATCCTTTTTTTCATGGTCTTTGTCATGATCGGCAAAAGCTTCATGGAAAAACAAAATGGACAAAACACAAGCTGAAAAAATAATAAATATATTCCACTTCATGTTAACTACCTCCTGTTTTTATGATACGCACGAAAACTATTTATTATCCCAAGTGATATGGAGACACATCTCCCAATTAGGAAACCAGAAAATCGAAAAACCATTAAAGCACCGGCTATAAATAACGGCACTAAACGACTCCAGGTTTTCCACTCAACAATACGACACCATGTTTTTGTTAACCACTCTGGGCCTGATACTGCAAATTCATAAAACCCTTCACTTGAGGATTGCTGGCTTTGAGGGGAAAGCATATTGTTTACACTTGAACCCTTTTCTGGTTTCCAAATAGCATCATAAGGTCTTAGGAGTTCAGGTTCCTTGTAATGCTTAAGAGACCCATAATGACCCCATGCAAAGGTATTTTCCCATTCCGTTAATAACTTCAAACTTGCAAAAAAGTCTCTTCGGCTTTTACCTTCTCCTGTTTCATTTTCTTTTGGTCCTATAAAAAGGATATCGGACTCAGTAATGCATTTTCCGCTTATAATTTTATTAAGTTCTCCGATGGTTTGCCAGAAAATGAGGTTGTTTCCTTCAACAGTGATCTTATAACGTCCGAGACTAAAGTTGCCCTGACCTATTTTTTTGACTGCCCCCTTGTCGTTTTTTAGAATATATGGAGATTCTATCAACTTACTTATAATGCATTGCTCAATCCCGACTTGCCGAATGCTGGAAACAAAACAATAAAATGTAGTTTTGGTCCATGTAGGCAATTTCATTAACTGTTCATGGAACTCTAATTTCAGGAATCCCGCTTCCTTATGCTCCTTACGTCCAATTATGAGAATATTGCCAATAATAAAACATCTTCCGCTGAGTTGCGCCCCCAGAGCGGTATGTGACACCCAAGTAAACAAAATGCCTCCACGCTCTATAATGACATATTCGGCCAGCCTGTATTTGATTTCATTTGTCATCATACGAAAACCCGTATAAATTTGACCACATATCCATTTTTATAAATGGAAAATGTTGTCCTGTTATCACCTTTCTTCAAACTACTTACTATCCACTAAAGCAGAGACTTGAAAATGTTGCAGGAACGACAAACATCTAACTTCTCTTGATAAGTTGACTCGCCTGTGCCTCCGCAAAGAGTGCCGCACATATACCAGCAGAGGTGGCCGCTCTGAAATTCCCACGCCGAGCACTCTTCTTTCTGTTGGCAGTCTTTTTGATCCCAGCATGGCACAAGCTGGTTATCTGCCTTCCTCTGATTGAATAAAAGGAACATGAGATGCCTCTCAATGTGAGTTGGAACCGCACGCAACCCCTGTTCATAACTGTGCACAGCTTTTAACGACATTCCCAACAAGCCTGCGAGTTGCTTCTGTGTTTTGCCCATTTTCTTTCTGTATTGGCTGAATTCCGCTTTTTCCATAGCTTAGGCCTCCTCACCTTATCAGTCCACATGAATGTTCTTGATCATTAATCCTCTTCTGTTCTTTCCAACAGAAGCCTGGAGAGTATCTGCAATTGTCTAGTGTTGAATGTTAGTTTCAAATCACCTGTGCCGTGATGCGTTATTATGTCCCCAATATTCCGACATTAGGCATACCGCTGTATTTTGCTGAATACCATGTCAGCAAAATACTCTGCTAGCTTGCTTGTACTGCAATCTCCAAGAGATAACGCTCCGCAATAAGTATCAGGTTTCCAACCCATCTAACACACGACTTTACCGGAGTGACAACGAAGAAAGTTCCAGTCATGGTATTCCCTCCCTTAACGATATTTTTGTGGATAGCTAAATTCTCCAGGGCATACTTGCTGATTTTCTATGATTCTCAAATATGACGAGACCAAGGCGTCTAATTATTCCTCCTCTGTCATACTGTTAAATTTATGTTTCCTGACGCCTCCACAGCATTTCGTTTTCATAAGAAGTCGACATGTATCAAGCCGCCAAACTGACAATAAGGGCAACTAATGCTCCTTAACAGGACAACACTTCTCACCTCTCTGCTTCCGGCAAATATCCTCCCGGTCAGCTAACATTATTTCTTTTAAAGCAAGCTGGTCGGCCTTAACGGTATCAGTCTGGTATAGTTGCTCCCCGAGCCATGCCATAACCTGGTCACAGGAATGATTAGAGTAATCCAAACGATAATGAACCCATCGTCCCTCTTTATAGCTATCCAACACTCCTGCCTGCATAAGAATTGACAGATGTTTCGAGGTTGTAGCGCCTGTAAGTTGTAACAATTCAACGATCTGACAGGCGCACATTTCCTCGTACTCCCTCAACGCCGCAATTATTCTGAGTCGGCTCTTATCCGATAACGCACTAAATAATTTTTGTAGTTTCTTCATGATATTGTTGTGTTAACGAATCGAATTTCAATTGACCCATTGTGTCATGGGGTCGACTTAACCAGATACAATCCACAAGACACATAGATAGTTAGCAATATGACTATATATATATTACCACGGTGTGTCATATATGTATATATGGAGCGTTTTTTTTATTGCTGAAACGTAGCAGATGGTCTGGCAAAATATAGTGAAAAACTGATGGTGTAAGAGTGGCCCTGCTAAAATGAACACTAAGTTATGCTACTTATCAAGCAAGAACAACTCTGAAGATGTTTCTTGTAAGTTTAGAATACTGTTTTTACTGTTCACAACAGGGAAAGATCTCCTTTGGCAATATTCAACCTGATCCAAAATATTGTATCTTAACGTTCTTCCTGAAAACGCACCTCTTAGCAGCTAAAGTGCCGGGTTGACCTTGTTCCTGTATCTATGAACCAGGACCTTTGTTGATTTATAGCTCCCACTTCAACCACTGAAAGTATTGTTAGGATCGATAACCGATAGCACGACAGGATCGTGTAGTACCGGATAGAGCTTTCCACTGCCTATGAGAATGAGCAAGCAGGTCCAACGACTTAAGCTAATTCCTGTATCTCTTTCATTTCAAGTCAACACACCGCTCTGCCCTTTTCAAACAGTATAAACAGGAACAAGGTCAATTTCCGTTTTTGCTTAAATGCTTAACATTGCCAGTACAACCCTCTACCATTGTGATTAAGTGTGTCTCTGTTGCTCCACAATAGTTATCTCTCGCTAAGGTGTCATTGCCTTTTAACCTGGTTTCACAGGGCAATCTCAACCACCCCTCTCAGTTGCATCCCGACACGGCTTAACGCAAACATCGCTTATATATTATTTGACATACAATGAGAAATACAGTTATGTTTTTAATTATTCTTTCTTTTTAACTCGTTGATATCTTGAAGAAGATCTCTCCCGCATTACCACTCCATCATTTTACTATAGCAAAATGATGAATTGCAATCCAAAGTGATTCTGTCCAAAACGTGAACCACGCTGTTTCGCTCAGCGAATACCATCATAGTACCAAGACATGTAACTCCACTATATTCTCAAACAAAATGGTTCTACAGGCATATCCATTTAGTTGTAATAAACATTGATTAACTCTAAATTATCAATCTTATCACGGAGGTTAGAGTCTATGTTGCAACATTTGAAAGTATTGCTGACAAGAAGTTTACAATCGGTTCTGGTGGTTGCATCGCTGTTCTTTTTCAGCTACGGAGCACATGCGAATGAATGGCAGATTGGTCAAGGTAAAAAATTCTCTGTATCGCAATATTCCTCGTCCCCTCTACGCATAGCATCGACAAAAGGCAGCCTTAGAAGTTTCGCATTCGTAGGTAAAGTGGGAGGAGTTAATTTTGAGGAAATAGCGCAACCCACACCGGGAGTGCACTTTAAGCATATTAAATTAAAGTACGATAGTACCCAAAAAGATGGTCAAAGGCTGACAGTCACTTTAGATAAAAAACATTTCACTGTTCATTTACCGGACTGGCAATTAATCCCAATTGCAGAATACGCAGATTCAAAATATACAGCAGCCGTCAGCCTTTTTGGAGAAGGGCCAGAAACGGAAAAATATTATTATGTTCAATACCATGAAGCATTCAAGGACACTCTTCTTGGTTTGCGTCTCTTACAAGCTGATATTCTCTTTATCGACCTGCGTAACAATTGGGATCTGCCTAAATTAAATCAAAATAATATTTTAGGTCTGGGGGAATCTTCTCCGAATCAGGAGACAAGTCACTCTCCAATGGTGAAGCTGGTGCAATCACTTGATGGGCACAGTTGGCGATCCTGGGTTTTGACAGATTCGGAAACGATACCCGCCTTCCTAGCAAAAGATGGTACTTTTAATATATCAGCTAACCCCTACTACTATTTTTGGAATCTTAAGTCCACTGCTGCTGATCATGAACGTCTATCTAATAAATATCAAACTGATTATACCGTTTACGAAGCTGATATCGATGAGTACAACAAAAAGGTTGGAGAATATAACGCCTCTACAAGCCAAACGGATAGAAACCACCTGAAGTTAGAAATTGAAGAATTGGAAAACAAGCTCAGAAGGCTGCAAACAAATATAAAAATGATTCAAGAAGAATTAGAAAACCCAAGCGTAATCGAAGTTGAATCCCTGACCAAACTCATGCGTAGTCAAGCAGCCCAACTACGTGATTACAATCCTGCGGTTTATAATGCATACTTGAATACGGCTGCTTACGCCTCATTTTTCAGATATGTAAAGAAAAAAGACAAGGCCGCATGGGATCGATTCATGAGTTCTATCAAAACAGTAAAGATATTACCAGTTATTGATACACCAACAACCTGGGAACGCTAATATCAGCATCACGAGGAGAAGTATTTTCACACGTGTATGTACGATGTAACCCTGCGCAATTTCTGTCGCTTTGCTGAACTATACAGGAAATTTCAGTTACGACACAAATTGTGATTCAGTTCGATCACTTAAGGATGTGCTGGATGACAAATCTTTTTTTTAGTTACGCATCTCAAGATAGCGCCATTGTGCTCCGCACTTACAATGATCTTTCACGAGATCCGCAAGTGTACATTTGGTGCTATGAACTAGACAGTCGTCCGGGATATAATTTTCGGGAACAATATATCCAGTCCATTAAGAATGCCGATTATTTCCTGTTGTTTGATAGCCCCCATTCCCGGAAATCAGAATACGTTATTGAAGAGATTGCTACATGGCAAAGACTCGGCAAAAAAAACCCTGTCATCCCCTGTCTGGCATGTCCCAAAGATAATTGGTTTCATAGATCGGCTCCGTTCAACGATTTACAGAACATCGCATTTATCGATCTCACAATCTACAATGATGGTTTCCAGCATCTCAACACTGTTCTTAAGACATCCCCTCATCCAAGTTTTATAGAGCCGGGGGCAGAAGAATTTGCAGAGGAGTTGAAGGATTTAAGACCTGAAATTGGCATCACCACTTATATGAAGGCATTGCAACATTATGCTAGATTTGAAGAATCTCGGGCGCATAATCCTGATCTGGCATTGTCACACATGGAAGTGATGGTTGCCGAGATTTTTTCACAAATCGGTAAGTACTCTGGAAGTGCATTGCTGATAATGGCCAATGACTATTTCACCCTCGAACGGTTTCATGCAGCAGAGAGAGTATATCGTATCGCATGCTCGGTAAATTCTATGGATCCGAGAGGTTGGGCTGGACTTGGCTTTGTCCAAGCTAAAAATGGTCAATTTTCAGATGCAATGGACAGTTTCTCAAATTCCTTAACCGCAATTGATCACTCTGACAACATCAACTACCTCAACCAACGCTCCGAGATCTTGAATGCGCTATGCACAGCTTGTTTTTTGTCACATCAGTATGCTATTGCATGGAACCTTATTGAAAATGAACTCTCTAGCGGTAAGGCCAATGCAACGACCTATGGATTCGGTGCGAGGCTTCAATTGATCAAAGGTGATCACCGCTACGCAAGTCGTTTACTCTTCATTGCCTCAACAAAAATACAGTATAACGATCAGCTAGATGCTGAAGAGGTCAAGGATTTAATTGATATGGCTCGCCTGTTGGAAGACAGAGAATCACTCCATACATTTTCAAAAATTGGACTTCAACGTTTTCCAGGTAATCCCCGGGTTCTCCGTGATGTGGCAGCCGCTCAAGCAGATCTTAGGAATGAAAAAGCATCTTTGAAATTGCTTGACCGGGCATGGGAGATGGAAAAAGACAACCCTCGAATTGGAGTTGAACTGGCGCTCTTATATCGACATCAGAAAAACTCAACGAAGTGCAATGAAATTCTCAACCAGGTCTTACATGCAAGTAACGGATCGGGAGAGAAGTCTTACTATGTAGGTTTAGCCCACTATATGCAAGGTCGAAAAGAATGTGCCGATTATTTTTACAGATCTTCTAAAATCGATAAGCATATAGATGCTTGGCCAGAGTATCTTGAAATAGTAGACTCTTGATGCCAGCTATCACCTTCCCCCTTTCAGATACAGCAACCGGAAAAAAAGTAAAACTCCACTCAACGTGACACCACCTCGATACACCCAAGCCATTGTGCTACATATTTGTAATCTGCTTTATTATTTGAAAAATCAATAGCAAAACTAGGGTGAAATCATGAAATACAACTTTATTACAGCATTCTTATATGCGATAATATTTTTAGCACATTTTGGACCTTACCAAAAACTGATAGCAGGACTAAAATGTGCACTGGCAAGCTTGATCCAAAGTGAAACCAATCACTTCACCTTCTTCCTGATCGGGTAATTTCAGAAACTGATCACTAAATTTAACATTACCAGGATTAAGGTAAGCAGTTGTGTCTTCCCCTTCAGCTTAAGGTGTTTCCTGTTTATACGTAACAAAAACTAAAACCGAAAGAATGTTATAGTTCGGTCATTAATGTCCTGTTTTTTCAACAAAAGACAAGGAGACAGAAATGATCGGACAAGAAAGTATACGTAACAATTTTCCTTCCTACATTGAAAGCAGCACAGTACTGCAAAGACACAAAGCTGCTATCCTGAAATCCAAGGCGAAACCGCCTCACCCTGGATTTCCTCATCCCGTGCCAAGGCCTCAATCCTGCGTTATAACAAATAAAAGACGTCATGTACTCGAACGATTTTCAAGCCGTCTCATGGAGACCGGGCTTCCTGGAGCGGATATAGCAATCGAGTACCTTCTAATGAAATATCGTATAAATCAATCCGTGCATACCATCAGGGCCTCTGGTGAAATCATACTATTTTTTTACAAGTTCCTCGAAAGAACAGGATCGAATATCCTTACGTTGTCGAATGGTAATATCATTGATTACATTGAGTATGACCAAGATCGTGGAATGAAAATCAATACAATTATTGGTCGCTTACGAGTGATCTATGCGTTCATCAGGTTTATGATTGAACGAGATCTTCTCCCAAGGGAACTTTTAGAGAAAAAGATCCTTATCAAACAACCAGAAGTCCTGCCCAGAAGTATTCCTGAAGAAGATATAGATTCTTTATTAGCAGCGATAAGCAAAGTACGAGACCGTGCAATGATCTTACTTTTACTAAGGACAGGGATGCGAATCGGCGAATTGCTCAACGTTAAAGTGACAGATATTATTTTACCGGAAAAGAAAATCTTGCTCTACATCGGGGAAAAGAATTTCGAAGGACGAGTCGTCTATTTCAGTAACGATGCTGAAGCAGCACTGGTTGAGTGGTTGCAACTGAGAAATCAACAAAAAGAGTACCTCTTCTACAGCCCTGCACGAGAAAATATCAGCTATGTATCTGCCTGGAAAGTCATGAGAAATCTTCTTACAAAAGCAAATTTGCGGGGCAAAGGATATACCTTGCACAGCCTGCGGCATTATGTAGAGTCAGATATAATGGTGAGTAAGACCGTAAAAAGCCCATTTATTGGGTGCATATTCTAAAAACACTCTCCATAATAAAGAATGCTCATTCTAATTTTTAACCGAGAAAGGAGG
>JBLHNA010000082.1:0-9262 GCA_047619065.1 Desulforhopalus sp. | reverse complement strand
CATCATCTTTTTGATTGCTGATTCTTTGAACTCATCTGAGTAACGTTTTGACACTAGAGACTCTCACTTCGCCCATTTGTTATATGTGAAAAATAATTGAGGTGCAAACTATTCTGACACATAGGGTATCATATGTTTTGATTCAAAATCTGACTAACACTGTTGTGGTATCGAGCACGAATCCTAACAGTTTTTTCAAAGGGAACACGAAAGACTCTGGAAACATCAATAATCTAGAGTGCTCCATTTGCAGTTAGTTTTCTGGGAATAATATTGATTTTTTTTAACGTCCAAGGATGCTCCTTTTCTGGTATCTTTTTTATGCTAGATCACTTATAAACTGACCAGGAAGAGTCTAAACCTCCCCTCTTTTTTCAATGGTTAACCTGGTCATTCCAAATATCCTGTCGGAAAATTGAAAACGGATAGGTTATTCTCCAAGTTTTGGAATTAACCCGATCCTTTCATTTTTCACCTACCTTTAATGTTCAATAGTCTGCTGAAATCTAAGTAAGTCTAGTTCCACTGTAGGTATTATCACCAATTTAAAAAGGGTAACATTACCCATTTGCAGGATTCAGCAGGAATGCATATCTTTCCTACAAACAAGTATTGATATGCCAATGATATTTGAAAACATGAATGATATCCAGTTTCTGGATAATAATTTGCTATTATAAATAAGATTTAAGATTAAGAGCAAAAGAAGACGTTAAAAATATACTACTTGGGATGTAATGGAACTATTGAAAAAGAGACAAGCCTGATGAATTGGGCTTAACTCTATAACACAAAAACCGAGAACATATTCTAAGGAAGGAGTGTGATAAATATGGCAAAGAAATTCTTTGTTACAGTGCTCGCACCGAACCAACGAATGTTCACTGACCTGGATAAGTTTGAGTTGGTGCTTTTTCTACAAACCGGACAACTCACAGAGCAAAAACAATACTCTATCGAGGGCCTGCTGACTTTGGACCAGATCGGTCTATTGGTCGAGTATGAGTGTCAGGTGCTCGTTGAAGAGCAGTCATCGAAGAGAACGCGTGCCTTCCAAGAGGTCATCGAGTTCTCGGAATGGCTCAAGGGAATGGAGGAATAAAACCATGCCACCAACAGGTTATCTCTCAGCAAATGGCATTGAGGACTGCCTTCAATACTTAGTGGCAACTTACCCATCCATTTGCCAACTCATCGAACTGCCCGAAACTTCGGTTGAAGGCCGTACATGCCGGGCGATCAAAATCGCCAATGGAACGGGTACCAACCGGCGCGGCGTATTATTCATTGGCGGGGTACACGCCAGAGAGATCGTCAACCCCGATCTCTTGGTCACTCTAGCGTTTAATTTGTGCCGGTCATACACCTTGGGCACTGGTCTCGATTTCGGGGGAAAATCCTATGACTCTATCACGATCCAGCTAATTGTGAATGCACTGGATATATTCATTTTCCCCCTGGTTAATCCAGATGGGAGGGTACATGTCTGTAAAGACGAGAGCCTGGGAGGCGATCCGATGTGGCGGAAGAACCGCCGGGAGAACTTCGGCTCCAATTGCTTTGGCGTAGACCTCAATCGCAACTACGACTTCCTGTGGTACTTCAACTTGAATGCCAGCTCGAACCCGTGTCATTATTCGCAGTACAAAGGCTCCAGTACGTTTACAGAGCCTGAAACCCGCAACGTCCGATCCATGCTCGATAACTTCCCCAACATCGGTTATATGATTGATGTTCACTCGTATGGCCAGTGGATCCTGCATCCCTGGAGCGATGACGAAAATCAGAGCACTGACCCTACGAAGAACTTCATGGTGCCAAATTGGAACTATGTCCGTGGAACACTCTCTGACACGATTTATAAGGAATATATCTCAGCTGAAGATGAGAGCTGGTTTGTGGAGGCAGGCAACGACATGCGCGATGCCATTGCCATGGTGCGCGGCAGTTCCTATACAGTAAAACAAGCCGCACTTATATATTCCGTCACCGGCCAAGGGGTATCCGGCACCTCAAAAGATTATGCTTACAGTCGCCATATAGTCAATTCTGCCAATCGCAAGGTCTACGCCTACACGATGGAGACCGGCACGGAGTTTCAGCCCACCTACACGAATGCCCTCGACGTAATTGCGGAAGTCTCCGCAGGGTTAATCCAATTCTGTCTCTCCTCTCTGTGCTTGGTGGAGGAAACTGTAAGCAATACGGATCTGGTTGATTTCTTGGATGATTTACGGGCTTTCCGGGATAACGTGATGATGCGCACTGAAGCCGGAAACCGATACAATAAATTGCTAAGAAAACACTCCATCGAGCTTATGAGGTTGATCATAGGTAATGAATATTTACGCGATCAGGTTCTCAAAGTGTTACGCCGAGTCACCGAGGTTGTGCGGTCACGTGAAGATCAGAAGCCCAAGGTTTTTGGTCCCGGCCTGATTGAGGAAATCGACAAACTATCAGATAAGTTTGCCACCAAAAGCAGCCCAACGCTAAAGCAATCTATCGCTGGCCTTAACTATGACATGGAGCTCTTTCGCGGCAATACTGTGGAGCAAGGTCTAGAGCTGGCCAGTGCCAAAAGAAAAGGGGGTAGAGCATAGGACATTCAAACGCCATATTGCCAGAATCCCTCATGTACTAAACTTCGCATTACTTCAGCATTTCGGTCAATTCACTGCAAAAAATTGTGCCAGTTGATCGGTGAAAACTGGGTTCTGCCACTGTTTGACGCCATATCCGACCATCGGGCGAAAAGAGTCCTGCCTTTACCAGTTTGAACGGTAAATCAGAGCTACGGTTGGGTTCATTCCCTCAAACCAACAAATCCATTAATGGGCTTGGCGAAGCACGACAATCCGGCAACAGATTGATTTCAGCTAATGCCATTTTTTTATTCAGATGAGCAAGTATCATCCTGATCACCACGGGGTCTTCGATACTGGCGATGATTCTTACGTCGCCACCGCATTCACTACAGATACCAATCTCAATATCGAACACCCTTTTCAAACGCATTGCCCAGGTCATAGACATGTGTTTCCCGGCAGGGGGTTGGTCCAGTGCTTCTTTTAGAGTTTTGACCTTTTTTCCTTTACCACGCTTGGCTGGGGTCACCAGTGCTCGATATTTACTATTCGGGGCGAATACCCCATGGAAACGGGTCAGGTTAACCCTTGGTTTTGGTACCAGGGAAACCAGGTAAAAGCGTCGAATTCAGTCTTCACCACCCAACTGGGCCCAACGACCGGGTAGCTGTGATAAGTGCCAACTTTTAGCATGACAAGATAGTCAGCATTGGTATCTTACTAGATCTTCACTCTTTATTAGGAGGTCTACCATGAAACGAATTTGGAATGCCGATGAGTTAGTCGCTGTTTGGTCTCTAAAACATGATGAATTGAATCTTCTAAAAACGAAGCCAGCAAGAAATCATCTTGGTTTCGTCGTCCAACTCAAACATTATCTATTGACCGGTCGTTTTTTGAATAATCGGTCGGATATATCAGACCCTCCCCTACAGTACCTTGCAAATCAACTCGATTTGCAAGGGGCAGATATTCAATCATATGATTTTACAGGGCGTTCTGGCAAGCGGCATCGTAAAGAAATCCGCAATTTTCTTGGTATTCAACGGATCTCGGCCCATGACAAGCGTGTATTTACTGATTGGCTCACAGAGGGCCCAATGAAAACATAGCTGCGATTTCTCCCCGTAGAACTTCCGTTTTATAAAAAAGAACTGGAAGTTCTACAGAACGCATTGTTTTCACATGATATTAATCATTCAAAAGAGGTTAAAAAGGACCGAATCCAGAAGATAACTGTATAAAATAAGGCGAAATGAGAACGAAAGAACTTCCGCAAAATGAGAGAACCAGAAGTTTTATAGATGGGATTCATAGAAATTGGTCGTGTAAAACGATGAATTGACAAGAAAATGGCATAATGTTCCAGTGCCATTTTTTAAAAGGGAATTCCTACGGGGTGAAATCGCAGCTATGTTCTCATTAGCCCGTACGGCCTTCGTTGAATCTACTGTGAACTACGTCGTCGCCAAACGTTTTACAAAGCGACAACAAATGCAGTGGAGCACTGAGGGAGCCCATTTACTCTTGCAAATGCGGACACGGGTACTCAACGGAGAGTTAGAACAAATGTTCCGGGATTGGCATCCAGGGTTTCGGGGAAGAGTGATGAAAAACTTAACATGGCTGCTTAGCCTCCCCCGGTTTTGCATGCTCTCCAGAGAAAAGCGTATGGATTCAGAGATATGGAGTTTTTTAAGCTCAAAATAATGGCACATCATGAGACAAAGTACGCTTTAGTCGGATGAACCATAAATCTCTTTAGAATACATGCGCTATGCAGCAGAGTAGAGATCAAATTGCCTTTCGATTAAGCGGATCAATCCTTGATCACGTGTCCATATATCGAACTGGCTTTTTACCTTCACATATTTTTCATCAAGCTTCCAGCTTTCACCAAAACATGGCTTATAGTAACAACGTAATCGATTTTATATTTCTGGAGCGTATTGCTGGACCCATCGAAACAAAGTTGTATGATCCACCTCAACCACGCTCAACCATCATTTTTTCAGATCACGGTAACTTATTCCATACTTGCAGTATCAACGTATACATCCTAAAATTATCTCACCTTGGAAACGCTTCCATTTGAAACCACTCATACTGCCTCCTATTGCTTGATGTAATGATTTCACAATATATTCAGATCTTTTGCAACAGAGCCGATATTTATATGGTTCAAGATTGATGCTACAGCATCCAGGCCGCTGTAGATTACTCCCTTCTATCAGGGAGCAACCTTAGGATCTGTCAAGCGGATTTACCCGAACGCCAATGCTAAAGACCCGGCCAATCTCACCATGTCAGCAAAGAGATTGATCGCCTCAATACTATTTTTAAGATTATCGGCCTTTTTATTGACCTCATTTGCCGCATTTTCGAGATCGGCTGCGATGGCCTCAAAGTGAGGACCAGTCCGTTTCAACGATTGCTCCATACACATCAAATACGCCAGCATACAAGTATCGCGATCAGCCATCACCTTCTGCTCATCCTCAATCGTCTTACATTTCGCCAGTGCTTTCGGTAGAGCTGCAGTAGCAGACTGTGCTGCCAAGCTCAAGGCCTGTAAAGCTTCCGCTTCTTTGAGAGAGCCATCTATTACGATACTTTTCAAAGTTGTCATAGTTTTCATCTTTTTCTTAGCCATTTTCAGTATACCTCCAGTCTATTTTAATGCTTACGCAGTTGGTGGGGAGAGAAGAATTGCGCTTCTTTGTAATTCAGCAACAATCTGGCGTAAATGTGTAAGATTAAGATCCTCTCCTTTCTCGAGGTTCATGTGCTGCGCAATTAAGGCTCTTACCCCTTTAATGCTGGCATTGTAGCTCTGTCCGATTAATCCTTTGCTGTGATTTAGACGCTGCCTGACCACTTCATTAAGCCCACTGTTTAGCTTTTTGTTTGCGGCGACTACTTTGGCCGCATCCTTATGTGCCGTGAGTCCGGCAGACGCACCCATTTGATTCAGCACCAAGTCGGGCTTAAACACACCCGTGTTCCAGAGCAAGTCAATAGCCGTTGCACGGTTTTGGGCCAAGACCTCTTGAAAGGTGACCATTTGGGTTCGTACCAACTTTCCTTCAAATAGTATCGCGAATGCATCCAGGTGTTGGCGAATCAGCTTGCTAGCTTCGATTATCTGCTTTTTCTGTATCTCCGCTGCGATGATTCCGCCAATCCTGGCAAGTACAGCAGTAGCCGATTCGGCAATAGGTGGTGCTTGTCCAACGGCTGCAGCATAACCGTTAATGGCAGAACCGAGCCCATTGATTGCAGTCTCAGTTCCAGTCGCCGCATCGATCCCCGCCAAGCCGGAAAAAGCGTCATAAACGCTGGCTAAGTTATTAAAAACCACGGTCCGTGCCGCAAGTTCGTTGTTAACTTTATTGGCCTTTTCAATTATATTCGCATAAACTGGAGAATCCTCAGAACTGTTGCTGCCGTGGAAAAATGCTTCTGCATCAATCGCTCGCTGAAACTCATCCTCGGTGACAAAGATGTTTGCCATGCTATTAGCAGTGACCTCCGTTCCAAATGCGCCAAGCTGTTTTGCCTTATCGATGCTGACCGTAGAGCAACCAGCCATGGCAAGTGTCGCTAATATAATAACCAAAAAATATATAGGATTGGCACGTACTGATTGGTAGCTGATGAAATGGGATAACCTCATGTTTCTTTCCTCCTATTGAATTATAAATGGATCCTTTTAAATAAATGTACGAAAGGCGACACATGAACAAAAGTAATTCTCTGTAATATAAATATGTTATAGAGTTTGTATTCCCTCTAATTAGTTCATTGTAAATACCGTTATTTTTGGGTGAATGGCAATGGCCTTTAAATACAAAACTCCGGCAGGTTAAAAGAAAACCTATGACGCATGTTGTACCTTTATGCAAGTTTGCCCACTCTTGGAGAGCAGATTTGTTGGCAGCACCTCTTGTTACAACCAAACGTCTTCCGCAGAGTCGGAATTCCGCGGTTAATAAACTTTTGTTCGGAGGAACGGGTAATATTGCTTTACCGAAGATTTGGAACATCCATCAACTCTTAAAGTTGACACTACTACTGTTGCTCAAACTTCTGGTACCTAGAAGTTTGAGCGATAATCTTCACCCTGGGTTTTAAGAGTATCAGAAAAAGGTACCATAATTAATTTTACTCTGACCTCATTAGCTTTACGTCAAATTCAAACGCTGATTGTTGAAGAACTGGGAGCAAGCACCATTTGCCCTAAATGCATCCATTCTACGCGCCAATCGAATAAATCGTCCGCATTTTTATCTCCATAAAATAGATCTATATTATCACCTCTTCGCAAGACACCAAGATCACGGATATGATGATCACTTCTTACAAAATTAAATGCCCAGCCGGTTAGCAAGAAATTTGTGTTTGGTGGCCGAGGAACGCTAATTCGTTCCCCGCCGCGTGCATTTCCTCGTCGAATTCCAGTAGATAAATTAAAACCTGCGAGAGGCGTTGGGATGGCAATAAAATCGACTAAATAACCAAAAACATCGTCACCATTTTTATCACGCATAGCAACATGCAATTCATCATTACCTCTAAACCACACTCCGATTCTGTCAAGATGGTGGTCACGTCCGCCTGTGAAAAATAGTTTGAAACCGACTAAAGCAAAAACATAAGACGGAAATACTGGACCACTCTTAGGAATAGATAACTTCCGAACAGCAAGTCCTGTACTTCCGACATCTCTGACTTGGAATCTACGAGCGCCTGGAATTGATAAAAGTGCATGGGATGTCTCGAAGAAAAAATTTTCACCTCCTGGGTTCTTATCTTGTAGGCCGACATGAAGCCTTCCATCAGGAATATTTGAAGGACTTAAATCAGCATTAGGTGAAAGGTCTTCAGACTGTCCTCCAGGTAAAATTTCAATTAGCGCAGAGTGCCGATCAGGGGGTGTCGAATCGCCTACACCATATGCGAGATAGAAACTTCGAAGAGCGGGAATATTCTGCTCAAATCTAGGGTACGGTTGGCCATCGGCATCGAAAGGTTTTGCAAAACCTGATTGTGTAACTACAGTCGACATTTTGATTCTCCTTTGGATGGTAGTTGATTTATTGTCCCAATCGCTAGTCAAAAAATATGGATTTTAGTCCAAGACTTTTATTAAACTCTAGTTCATGAGGTCTTACAGAAAAACATCCCATAGTGTGCATGATATAAAAATCCATCTGATTTGGAGAACGAAATACCTTTACAAGGTTATAACTCCTGCGATAAGTGTCAGAATTCGTCAAATTCGGAATTTTAAAAACATACAGATAATCAATAGGAATGTGAGTCAGGATCATGTCCACATATATGTCTGATATTCTCCTAAAATATTAGTAAGGGATATGGTTTGCTTTTTTCAAAAGACATTCCTCCAAAAATATTTAGGAAGAATTGCCTCAACTATCGGAAAAATACTGGGGAAAACATTTTTGGAATGTAGATTGTACTGGTGATAAGAAATCGCTTTTGCGAGCAAACGGCAGGAAAGCAAAAACAGGAACTAATCCCACCAACAACGTTACCTTTCTCCAATAAACTTCGGATATTCTAATATTAAGAATCAGTATCAGTTTTGTCAACGTACTTTACCTAACCGACAACCTCCTGCAGATATCAGAGGGGATTTTTGGCTCTTTTGCAAAAAATGTCAATTTATGAAAGTCCCCTTATAGAAGCACATATTTTATGCTGCGGAATAGATATCAAATTGTCTTCCAATTAGGCGGATCTCTCCTTTCAAACCTTGGTCATGGGTCCATATATCGAATTGGCCTTTCTTAAACATTCTCATGACTTCAAACCCTTTGATAGTAGCATAGGCTGTCTTCATAGATTTAAAACCTAGAGTTGGTTTGATCAATCGTTTCAATTTCCCATGATCCGCTTCGATCCGGTTGTTAAGGTACTTAACCTTACGGTGAAAGACTTGGTCGTTAAGAAGGCCCTCCTCCTTTAACTCCCGGATAGCTCTGTCATAGCTGGGAGCCTTATCGGTATTGACCGTTGCCGGTTTTTCATATTCTTTCATTTTTCGAAGTATTTTTCCAAGGAACCGCTTGGCAGCTTTCGCATTTCGAGTGTGGGAAAGGTTGAAATCAAGTGTCTTTCCACTTTTGGTGATTGCTCGATAGAGGTATTTCCACTTACCTTTTACTTTCACATATGTTTCATCAACCTACCAGCTTTCAGCAAGCCCAGACCCGTTGTACCAGCGCATACGCTTCTCAATTTCGGGGGCATATTGTTGAACCCAACGAAACAAGGTGCTATGATCTACTTCAACACCCCTCTCCACCATCATCTCTTCCAGATCACGGTAACTAATTCCATACTTACAATACCAGCGTACGCAACCCAAAATTATCTCACCACGAAAATGCTTCCATTTGAAAAAACGCTCAAATGTCACGGTAACAGTAACGAAGGTTTGCATTACCGCAATTTTCGTAACTAAACTGCGTTACAAAATCAAAGTAAATAGTAATCAGCCCTAAGGTGATGAAATTGCGAGGAAAAGAATGATATGTAACTATGTTCTTTTGAGACTATAAATGATTCGTTTATATAGAACCAAATAAGCTATGTCACTGGAATTACATCAAGAGGGTGTTTTGGGTAACAAAACTAATTTGGGGGGT
>JBLHNA010000081.1:0-10049 GCA_047619065.1 Desulforhopalus sp. | reverse complement strand
TTCTGCAATCACCTCTTGGATAATATGTTTTTTGACCTTTTTGGGAAGGCTACTCCAGTTTGGATATTGCTTTTTCAGTTGTTTTCGTATGCTGACCTTGATATTCTTGTGGTGCATAGAAGCCTCCGTTTTGGGTTGAATTCTCTTTGGTAGGAGTGTCCATCCATTATAGAGGCTTTTATGCATTAAGTCATTGTCTTCACATCATGTTTGGTGATTCTTTTCAACACCCTTAATGAGTGAATCTTATTTATATTCAATTAATGTAGATGCGTGACCATTTAGCAGTTTGAATAGGAAAGATACTTGACCAATGAATTGAGGAAATTTGTCGACAACTCTAGAAAAAGTGAGAAGAACGGCTAATTTAATGTTTTTTGTCTGATGTATAGATAAACTATAATTTTTAACAAATTGTAAAAGGTATAGTGATGAAAATAGTAACCACCATTTTGTCCCTGACAGCATGGTGCATACAATAATAATAGGTATAAAAAGTGCCCAAATCCATATCCTTATGCATTCTTTTAGTCTGAATTTTTCCTTATTAGTAAATCCATGAAGGAAGCAACCGTTTGCATAAGCATAACCACTGCGCTTCGCACGATTCCACCATTGAGAAAATCTTGTCATCTCAGCATCGTGCAGAGCCATCATCGTAGCTAAGCGATGTAATTTCCACCCATCTTGTCTCAGCCTATAGCATAATTCAGGTTCTTCACCTGCAATTAATGTTTGATTAAAACCATTTGTCTCTGTGAATGACTTAACGCGTGTAAGAAAAATGCCCCCGCAGAAATTAATTTCACCCACTGGAGTGTCCCATTCTAAGTCACAGAGTTGATTGTAAATAGACATCCCAGGAAAACGTTCCTTAAGTCTTCCGGCGACTACAGCGCAGTTAATGTTTTCTTCAAGATATTGGGTTGAAATCGAAAGCCATTTTTCACAGAGCTCACAATCACCATCAATAAATTGTACATATTTTATATCACAGTCTTTTTCTGTAATATATTTAAAACCTTCATTACGGGCTCTGGCTGCGGTGAATGGGATATTCATATCAAGTTGTATGACTGGTACGTCCAGTGAATCAGCAAGTGCACTGCTCCCATCTGTCGAGCCTGAGTCTACATAGATAATGTTTGTTGTTTGCTGCAGAATGCTCTGTAAGCATTGTTGTAGACGAAGGCCTTCATTACGACCTATGACAACAACTCCGACCAATTGTATCATATGATTTGCTTTTTTGGGACGTTTCCTGATTGAAATTAAGGAGGTGTACTTTACTATATTTATGATAGATACTATGATGGAAAAAATCCATTAAAAAATGAGGGGTTGAGATATAATTCTTTTTAAAGAAATGGATTCTGATTTTCCATGTTGTATATCCAATATAAAAAGCTGTATCTGCAAGAAGTAAATAAAATTTACAATAGCTAATTAGGGAATAATCTACGCCTTGATTCGATCCAATAAACAGGTCTGCGTGGTGAAACTTTTCTTGAACCTGAAAAACCTGATGAAGCGTCAATTAAATGCACAACTCTGCTAGATGGTACACACCAGCATTCCCAGTTTGAGTTCCTTACCCTGAGACAGTAATCGACTTCTTCATAATTCATCAATTTAGCACGGTTGAGGAGCTGTGAAAAAAAACTTAGCGGCTGGTCCTAATTTAAGGGACCGTCTCTTACTCTCTCTCCTATTAACCTGGTGGCCAAATAGGCCGAAAAGTGTTATGTTGTGATCATGAAAAAACATGATTCTAGAAAGTTACCAAAAAAGGCCTTGCAACATAATCGCAACCAAGCTATCCGCCTTTTTCAAAAAGGTGAAAAGAGGAAAAAAATAGCCGATATAGTAGGGGTTCACTATACAGTTGTTTGTAAATGGATACGTGCTTGGAATGAAGGCGGTGAAGCTGCTATCAAACTGAAAAAACGTGGTCGTGGATCTGTCGAACAGCGCATGCTTACGGAGGCGCAAGAGGCTGCCCTTAAAAAGTTACTGATCGAGAAAAATCCTCAGAAACTAAAACTACCTTTTGCACTTTGGAATAGGAAAGCTATTCAGTCGGCTATTTACCAAATGTGGCGAGTTCAAATTGCTATCCGCACTATTGGCGACTACATGAAGCGATGGGGTTTCACGCCACAAAAGCCTACAAAAAGGGCCTATGAACGAAATCCCAAAGCGGTACAACAATGGCTGGATGTGACTTATCCAGAAATCAAAAAACAAGCTAAGTCTGAAAATGCTGAGATTTACTGGGCAGATGAGACTGGTATTCGAAACGATTGTCAGCATAGTCGTGGTTATGCACCTAGAGGTAAAACTCCTACAGTAGTAATCAATGCGAAGCGGTTTTCATTAAACATGATCTCTGCTGTTAACAATCAAGGTCTACTTGTTGATCAGCGTGCAATAATGAACCCTCTGGAGTAGAAAACAGCGTCGAAAATTGACCCCACTATGTTACCCACTCCGTGACAACAAAATCACGGAGGAAATGGAGGATGCTAGTAGTGGAGACAATATCAAAGATACGTCGTTATCATTTTGTAAAAGGGCTTGGAATAAAGGCGATCAGCCGTCAGTTGGGAATATCCAAGAATACCGTTCGTAAAGTTATTCGCAGTGGGGCAACCGAGCACTCGTACAATCGAGCAATCCAGCCTCAACCTCAGCTTGGTTTATATGTTCCACGTATAGAAGAACTGCTGGAAACGGACTGGGAACGCCCTCGAAAGAGACGGTTGACTGCCCGTCGGCTATTTGAACTTCTACAGACCGAAGGGTACTCGGGAGGTTACGACAGTGTTCAGCGTTTCACCAAGATCTGGAGGGCTAAGAAGGGTAAGGAACCCTCAGGGGGTTATATTCCTTTGAGTTTTTCTCCCGGTGATGCCTATCAGTTTGACTGGAGTCATGAGATGGTGGTGTTGGGTGGAGTTGCTCAAAAAGTGAAGGTTGCCCACTTCCGATTAAGCCATAGCCGTCAGGCATTTATAGCAGCATATCCCCGTGAGAGTTCGGAGATGGTGTTTGATGCCCATAATCGTGCATTTTCCTTTTTTGGAGGTACATGCCGTCGCGGGATCTACGATAACATGTCGACTGCAGTGACTAAGGTTTTAGAGGGAAAAAAACGGATATTCAACCGTCGTTTTCTTCAGCTGTGCAGTCATTATCTGGTTGAACCGGTTGCTTGTACCCCTGGTTCCGGTTGGGAAAAGGGTCAGGTAGAGAAGCAGGTAAAGAATATCAGAGAATGGCTATTTACTCCGAGACCCAGGTTCAAAGACCTTGCAGAACTAAATAGTTGGCTTGAGGAACAGTGCATTGTAATCGCTAAAAAACGCAAACATCCAGAAGAGAAGGAACGCACTATTTGGGAGCTCTTTCAGGACGAACAGCCGAGTCTGATTCCTGTCCGATCTATCTTTGATGGCTATGCTGAAAGGGAGTGCCGGGTATCGAGTACCGGGCTGATCAGCTATGACCGGAACCACTACAGTGTTAGCAGTAAGGTTGTCGGACAACCGGCAACAGTCCTTGCCACTGCAGATATGATTCAGATAGTCAAGAATGGTGAGATCGTTGGTGAACACCTCCGATGCTTTGGCCGGGGGAAAACTATTTATGACCCATGGCACTATTTAGGGCTACTTGAACGGAAACCTGGTGCTCTACGCGATGGAGCACCATTTAAGGAATGGGAACTACCCAGTGGAATTAAACAGATGCAGAGACGGTTACTGTCTCGATCGGGAGGAGATCGTGAGTTTGTCGAAATTCTGATTGCAGCCCGAGACCATGGCCTGGAAATAACCGATCAAGCATGTCGGGAAGCTTTATCTCATGGCACTGTTCGCAGTGAGGTGGTCGTTAACCTCATCACCAGAGAACTGGATCCTCCTCCGATTGATCCTGTCAGTACACCCGAAAAACTCAAGCTGGCAGAGGAACCACTCGCAGATTGTGGCCGCTATGACAGTTTACGTGAGGAGGTGTACCATGCAACGATGTGAAGTCATAGAACAGCTCAAGTCGCTGA
This sequence comes from Desulforhopalus sp., assembly GCA_047619065.1. Taxonomy (GTDB): domain Bacteria; phylum Desulfobacterota; class Desulfobulbia; order Desulfobulbales; family Desulfocapsaceae; genus Desulforhopalus_A. The sequence goes on along the minus strand of JBLHNA010000081.1, from coordinate 5,986 downwards.
AGCTACACGGTATGGCCAGTACCTTTGATGAAACAGTCACACGGGGTGTTAAACAGCAACTGCCCATGGTGGAGATCATTGGCAATCTCTGTCAGGCGGAGACAGCCGAACGAAAGGTCCGCTCTATCCGCTATCAGCTTGGAATAGCACGCTTCCCAGTGGCAAAAGACTTGGAGAGATTTAAATTTGCAGAATCATCTGTCAACGAACCATTGATACGGGATCTCTACAATGGGCATTTTCTCGAACAAGTGAGGAACCTAATATTTATCGGCGGCACGGGCACAGGAAAAACACACCTCTCTGTAGCCCTTGCTTCCCACTGTGTAAAACAAGGGCGAAGAGGGAAATTCTTTTCAGTAATTGACTTAGTGAATAAGTTGGAGCAGGAAAAAGAAATGGGTAAGGCTGGTAACCTTGCCAGCCGTTTGACACGGGTGGATTTTATTCTGCTGGATGAGCTTGGCTATCTCCCTTTTTCAAAGACAGGTGGAGCGTTGCTGTTTCACTTGATCAGCACTTTGTACGAGCGGACATCGATCATCATTACCACAAATTTAAGCTTTGGCGAATGGTCACAGGTTTTTGGCGATGCCAAAATGACCACGGCTTTACTGGACCGATTAACACATCACTGCGATATCATTGAAACTGGCAATGAAAGCTACCGGCTGAAAAACAGAGAATAGGATTGTTGCTGGTAGCCGCCCAAGGTTTTTCTTTCGCTCCGACGAACTACACTTTGGCCCATTCTCGCAAAAGAAAAAACTTGAGCTACCTTAGTAGACAAACTAAAAATTAGAGGTGAAATGAACAACAGATTTTTTGGCTTTTGGGGGGTCAGTTTTGGACGCTGATAAGGGGTCAATATTGAACGCTGATTGACAGTCTACTTCGTTTTATGATGTATGAGCAAAATATGAATGCTCGAGTATTACTCCGATTTTTGAGACGATTAATCAAGGATGCTGGGCGAAAGGTATTTGTGATTTTAGATAATTTACGGGTCCACCACGCAAAATTAGTGAAAGCTTGGCTAGCAAGACATTCAAGTGAGATAGAGGTGTTTTATCTCCCGGCATATTCACCAGATCTGAACCCAGATGAGTATTTGAACTGTGATTTGAAAGCAGGAATACGCACAGCATCACCTTCAAGAAGTAAGGCCGATTTGAAAGGTAAAGTGTTAATTCACATGAGAATGATACAGAAGAAACCTGGGAGGGTGGCAAAGTACTTTAAGCACCCATCGATCCAATACGCGGCGTAGGTGTAATTGCCCGCCGGATTAATAGCTAAAAGTTAGGTCGCATATATCTGTTTTCCCGCCAGATTAATAACCCCTTATTCGGTATAGAGTAAGGTTTTTTACATTCTATTCTAAAATCTTCTGCACTCTGACCTTTTTAAATTTATAAACATATTCAATAAGTGCTGAGTGGTAAAATGTTGCGATTAATATTGCTAGAGGCAGCATTAGTAATAGAGAAATGATAATATTATTATTGATAGATAATCTATTTAGAACTACGTTTGACATAAAAACAAATACTACCATGTGTAATAAGTAAAGCTCATATGAAACTGACCCTATAAACAGAATTAATCTTTTTCCATATTTAAAGTAGTTCTCCAAAAACCAGTAACATAAAACAGACGAGCTAAAAATACCGACTAATGAAAATAAATCATTAAATGACTTGCCAACTCTTCCACCCTTTATTGCTAATACACCTGTGACACCCACACCTATAACACATAGTAAAAATGAAATTGCAATATTAACCTTCCAAAATCGATACTTATTCTTTATATACATATCAGCTAAAACAATACCCATGGAAAACTCCCACAAATATTGCAAAAAGAAACTATTAACAACTCGCTGATCAGCTAATCCTGATAAGGATGAACCAAACCAGAAGACTATCGATAAGCTCATCACCAATACTACAAAAACCATAGAACTAGTACAAATTTTTAGTTTTATGATGATTGGAAATACGAGATACAATTGAAGAATAGTGGAAATAAACCAAAAGTGATAACCAAAACTACCCACTATACTTTCATCGAACATTTTATATAGAAATACATGACCTCCTAAAGCATATAGTGAAGTAGGAGAATATAGATCAAATAAATTAGATAAACAAAATATAAGAAGTATAACTATGACATAGGGGATATAAATCTTAACAAGACGCTTCTTGTAAAACGCTGAATAATTGAGGTGTTGTGAGGACAAACCTAATCCAAATCCAGATAACAAAAAGAACAAGTGAACTCCTGCCCCCCCGAACATAATAGCCTTTTCCATAATACCTGATGAAAATGGCTGTAGATAATGAGATAATACTATCGCAAGGATCGCAAAACCTTTTGCAAAATCAATGTAATCAATTCTGGAATTCTTCATACAACCTATATATCAATATGGAAAATAATTTCAGATTACCATCGCACTTCAGCCAATTTGAGAAGTCTTTTGGGCATCGGTGATGTATTAACAGCATGTTTAAGGAGAGATGAATCATTCCTCCCATATTAAACCTTCGATTAAAGCGATAGCAGTATTCAACCAAATATCGAGGTACATGTTTGTCACATATCGAATGGTAAACGCTACTTATAACGGTTTTAACATTGCCAAGGACGGTGTTTAACCATTTGAATAATTTACGTGATAGTTCCTTGTGCTTGTTGGTTGAAATGTAAAAATGATTTGATTTTGCATCTTCAATTCCTGGGAAACAATTTAGAGCATCGGATAAAACATAACTATCAGGAACGAGATGTTTTGAGCTCCAAGCAGTGATTTCATTTTTAGTGAATCCTGTGACCTTATTAAATTAAATAGATATTGGGCATTTCTCTTTTGACAGTTGGATGGCGGCGACAAAAGGTGTTTTTCTAGAAGCTCCTCGGCCTCTTTTACCATCGTGCTTTTTTCCACAGCAATAGGCATCATCGATGAGAACCAGCCCCCTAAGAGGGATGAGTTCATCACGTTGTTTCATAGTGTGTTGCAGTTTATGTTTTATCTGTAAGGCACTATTGGCAGAAATGCCCAGAGTACGTCCAAGTTTCAGAGAGGAAATACCGTCTTTAGATTGTGTTATGAAGTAAATGTCAAGGAACCAAATAGTGAGAGGTAGTTTAGTGGAACCAAAGATAGTATTACTGAGCACTGATTTTTGTGTATGGCATTGATTACATTGATATACTTTTCGACTCTCAATGTGGCAGGTCCCCTGACATCCGCATTTATGGCGAATATATTCTTTTGGCCATCGTATGCGAAAAAGACCGTCGTAACATTGTTGTTCTGTTCCATACATCGAAAGAAATGCTCCTAAACTCAAACCTTTTTGAAATTGAACTTTATTTTTAGCCATGGAATAACCTCTTTGTGAATTTAGAGGGATTACTCCACTACTGGTTGGACAAATAGTGTCCTTCCAAAAAAAAGCTGAACATTAGTGGTAATCAGATTCTCAAATGTATTTATATTCGATTGTTGTTTTGATTTAGGTCGTTGGCACTGTGTTTTAGCAAGCCTTCCAGCCTAATTCATTTAATCAACTTGTATGCTGATAAAATTACAACCGTATTCCTTTGCAAAAAATACTGTTGATGAAAAAATCCCTCAAAAAATGAGGAGGGTCAAGGGTGTCTTTTTTCTGTATTTGTCGTCTCAACATAAAAAGAGAGTAACCGAGTATCCATAAGCTATCGGCTAGAAAAAGGGTGATCCACCCATGATTTTTAAGGAAGAATCTTCTCCTTGACTCAAACCAATATGTAGATCTACGACTAGCCTTTTTTCTGTAATCGGTCATGCCGGTGGAAGCACCAATCAAGTGTACAACTCTGCTAGAAGGGACATACCAGCACTCCCAGCCAGCTTTCTGAAGACGGATACAGTAATCGACTTCTTCGTAATATAGAAAATAGCCATCATCCATCAAGCCGATTGAATTAATTCCGTCACTTCGTAACATCATGGATGCACCAGAAACCCAATCCGTTTTGAATGGAGCGTGTGAAATAGGAGCTAGAGCTACGACCCATTTTGATAAAATCTTAGTCAGCAGGCCTAAGCGCATGCCTGACAGAAGTTCGCTGATCACAGAATGGTTACGGAATGCAGAAAGCTGTAAGGTTCCATCTCTATCTTCTAAACGACTTCCAGCAACAGCTGCATGTGGATGGTTTTTAAGAAAATTGACAAGCTCTATACATGCCCCTTTATGAACTATCGTGTCTGGATTCAATAACCAGAAATAATCTGGTGGATTATCACTATTTAAAAGCTTGGTAATTGCTGCATTATTGCCATATGCAAACCCACCATTCTCTGGTAAGGGGAGGAGTGAAACCCATGTTTCCCAGCCTTTTTTTGATATTTCTTTTGAAAGAATAGGGACGGAATCGTCATTGGAATTGTTATCAACGATAACTACTGTAAATAGCTCGGACTGTTCATGTCGAAGTGATTCTAGACAATCGACAATCAACCATGGTGTTTGAAAGTTAACAATAACTATAGCAATCGAAAAGTTTGTCATTTGTGAATTTTCTAGAGTAAAAATGCAAATTTACTTTTTAGTATGACGCATGATTAGGAACATGTCAATAAAAATGAGACAACAGTAAGTAATAATTAAACACCTCATTTATAGTCGAAGTGTAAGCAGGCTCAGTAGAGTTCGTGGGGCAAGTTGCTGCTGAAAGTGGTGGAGAACGGAAACTTTCTGCAAAAGTACTGATGCTCAACAGTAGTTTTGTAAGCATCCCGTATAATAGTACCGGCACAATAAGAAAATTTCGTAATAATAGTTCAATAAACATGGAGGGTATTATGCGAAAGAAACGATTTTCCGAACATCAGATAATTAACATTCTAAAGCAAGTTAAAAGCAGTCTATCAATCCAAGATGTCTGCCGGAATTATGGTGTTAACAATGCCACTTATTACAATTGGAAAGCCAAATACGGTGGCATGGAGGCTTCCGACGTCAAGAAGCTTAAAGACTTGGAGGCAGAGAATCGCCGATTAAAGCAAATGTACGCCAACTTGTCTCTAGAGAACGAAGCGCTAAAGGATATTCTGGGAAAAAAGCTATAAAACCAGCACGAAAAAGAACTCTGTTCAATTATCTGAGAGAAACAAGATATGAGTGTTCGTGGTAATTGTAGGCTTCTAGGATTGAGCCGTTCAGTGTATCAATATCAGCCAGACCTCAATCGTGACTATGAAGTAATAGTAACTTTGAGTGAGCTTGTTGAAAAATACCCTCGTTACGGTTTCCCTAAATTATATCAAATGATACGGCGAAAAGGCTTGAGGTGAAATCACAAACGGATCCATCGAGTGTATTGTAGTGGGTTTAAATTTTAGGCGCAAAGGTAAGCGGAGGTTGCCAGCTCGTAATCCACAGCCTCTCTGTGTTCCTGCTCAAGCAAACCAGTGTTGGTCAATAGATTTTATGAGTGATACTCTGATTGATGGCCGGACATTTAGAACTTTCAATGTCGTAGACGATTATAATCGTGAAGCCTTAGGGATAGAAGTTGATCTAAATTTGCCATCCATGCGTGTTGCTCGTGCGCTTGAACGACTAGCTGCCTGGAGGGGATATCCTGCGGAGATCAGATGTGATAACGGTCCTGAGCTGGTCTCACTGACTATGGCGGAATGGACCGAGAAGAAAGGAGTTTCGTTAGAATTCATTGAAAAAGGAAAACCAACTCAGAATTCATATGTATAGAGATTCAATAGGACATATAGAGATGAAATATTGGGTTTCTACATGTTCAATACTCTCAATGAAGTAAAAGAAATCACTGACAACTGGGTGAATGAATATAATCTGGAAAGGCCCCATGAGTCACTTGGCAATCTTACTCCAGTGGAATATTTGAGAGCTAAGCAGCTGGAATTTTCTAAATTAGTGTGGGACTAAAAAAGGGATATTTACAG
>JBLHNA010000080.1:0-10214 GCA_047619065.1 Desulforhopalus sp. | reverse complement strand
CACAGCAACTTAAGGTGGTTTGGTGCCTGCTCCTGTAAGCCGACTCCGAGGGGCCTACCCTCATCTTTTGTGTAGTTACGAACAAAAACTGCTTGCTCTCGTGGCACACCTATTCCTGTATCTCTTCTTCGGATAGCTCCTGCAGCTTGGTTTCGGAGATGTTAGGCAACCTGCAAGATACCACGGCATAGTCGTATATGACCCTCAACAATAAGACCTTATCGCTGCCAATACAAAACGAGTTCAAAAAAGGCACTGTGAACCTTCTTCCTGTTCAGCTCTGATTTGCAGAAGACCAATTGCCTAACGCATCTTGCCCTAATGCCAATGGGTGATAATTCCAGGTTCTCTTTGACATTCCCTTCATTATAGATGTTAGGATTCATACTCTATAGCACAACAGTATCCGCACCAAGGTTTCTCACGAATACAATCTTGGCCAAACTTTGATTCCATTTAAATATGTGGGTTATAGAGAACGACACTCTGGAGGTAACAGGTCCCGCAGCATCTGCTCTGATTCCAGTGAAAAGAACAGTTCTGCAACTCCATTCTTATCTCGCTTGGAAACAGGAACACCACCAAAACGCCAAAGTAGATGGGTGAGATCAAGCTGCTTGATGAGAGGATTGAACACACCAGCCTTGCTACCATTCTGCTGGGCTATCTTCAACAATTTTTCAAACCCTGAATGATTCTGATCAACCCTGTAATAAGTGGCTCCAGGGGTAAAGATGATTCCAAACTGTTCAAATCTGACAGCTGTAACCTTTCTGTGCAACAGGGCTCGTGGAGCATTGACGACTTTATATCCAGAATCTACGTAATCCTTCTCACTCTTATTATTTTCACCTTCTACGACTTTGATTTCCCCAAAGATTTTGATCTGCTCAGCAAGAAAGGCATCCTGCTGGTAGGTGTTTGAAATATCGAATCGTTTGCAGACATCTGTCTCTTTTGACATATTGAAGAGGGATCCGCCTGCATAATCAATGGAAAGCGTGCTACTCTGACCGTCGACAATGACATAGCCATCCGCTACCCGGAACTGTATCTTTGCTGCGAGCTTTTCATCCATGGGCTCTGAGTGACTTACCACCTGCGCTGTGACAAAACTTTTGGCACAACAGGTAAGGAGCAGATAAAGCGAGGCGGTAAAGAAAATCCATTTCATGACTGAAAGGCGGAACATGTTACTGTTCCCCCGTCTTTTCAATAGAGTTAGAAAGTGTACAGCAGCGAGGTCGTAATCATTGTAGACGATTGATCCATACCAGCACCATCTTCATAGTAGCCAACTTCACCATTGGAATGCCATTCCCCATCACCTTGCATGGTGTCATACTTCTGGTATTGGAAACCGACTTCAAGGCCCAGCTTCTCGGTAAGGCCAAATGTTCCTGAAAGATCAAAGGCAATGAGATCACCATCTTCAAAGTCATCATAGAACACAATATTACGCATATGGTGATAATCGGTGGCCTCACCCTGCACAAAGGGTGAATAGATGACTCGACCAGCAAGATGGAATCTGTTACTAAAATCAGCGGAAAAGCCTAAGCCTCCGTAGAAAGACTCCATGGTTTGTTCGTAACTGATTCCCAATTCACCATCAGCAAATGACCCAGAATAGTCGCGAAAACCACCATAGGAATATGTGTAATCCCCACCCCGAGCTTCCCAGCCAAAGTTATCCCTCTTATAACCGACGATGCCTGTCAGAACTGCATTTTGGGCTCTAAAAAAAGCAAAATTGGCGCTTACGTCGATGATTGAACCATCAGTTACATCTGTATCCTCATGGTGCGACCAGTGGGTCCAATCATACCCCTGCGCCAACCAATCATAGTCATCCATGGTGCCGTCACCATCGGTTGCCTTAAACCAGCCGTCAAAGTTAAAACTGAGCCAGCTCCCCACTTCCAGCACACCGTTCACACCGACCATGAATAGGTTATCGATCTTCCAGGTAAGCTCGCTGAGTTTATAGTTATTTAACTCTGGCACATATACTAACTCAGTGGACTCTCCACTTAAATATCCTGCACCTACTCCTAAAGTAAAACGAACCGCTTTACTTGGAGGAGCAAGCTCCACTACCTCGGTTGTCTTACCGGGTGCTACTGCTACAGGACCTGTCGTTACATCCGCTGCAACTGCCGTACTTCCATAACAAACCACAACTCCCCCTAGAGCAATGGCTACAGACAAACACTTTTTCCCCATAGATAATCTCTTCATCTCTCATCCCCTCTTTTTACTTAGAACATATTTCGATTTCGAACTTCCTCTTCAACACTAACAAATTGTTCTCGCATAGTTTCGAGCAGCACGTATACCACAGGAACCAGCATGGTACTAATAAATGTTGCCGCAACCATCCCACCTAAGACGATCACCCCGATTGATCGCATGGTCATGGCTCCTGCGCCTGTTGCAAAGGCTAGTGGTATAACGCCAAAGACAAAGGAGAGGATGGTCATCATAATTGCTCTGAATCTCAGACCTGCTGCAGCCATGGCGGATTCTATGATGGATTGCCCCTCTTCTCTTTTCTCCTTTGCCACTTCCACTATCAAAATTGCATTCTTAGATGAAAGTCCGATAAGCAAGACAAGACCGATCTGGGCGAAGAGATTATTATCTAAGCCTGCCATATTTTGAGCAAAAAGTGCTCCAAACATAACGAGAGGTACAGGCAGGAGTATCATCATAGGCAGGACCCAACTCTCGTACTGTGCGGCAAGGACCAGATAGACAACGAGGATTGCAAAGGTAAATACGAATATTTTGGTATTACCAGCAAGTTTCTCCTGGTAGGACATGCCCGACCATTCAAAGCCATAACTTTTATCTGCAGGCAGTACTTCTTCCGCCAATTCGGCCATGGCGTCCATGGCCTGACCTGAACTATACCCGGGAGCCGCTGAACCGTTAATGGTTATGGAGCGATACATATTGTAGTGGGGTAAATCCGCAGGACCAATTATCTTCGTCATTTTAGCAACAGAGCCGAATGGAACCATCTTGCCCTGGTAGTTTTTCACAAAAAGTGCCTGAATATCATTGGCCTCACTCCTGAAATTCTTATCCGCCTGGATAAAGACCCGAAAAACTTTTCCGTATTTAGTGAAATCATTGACATAAATTGATCCCATATACCCCTGTAAGGTTTTAAAAACATCAGAAACATCCACTCCTAAAGCCGCCGCCTTCTTGCGATCAATATCGAGATGAATCATGGGGTAGTTGGGAGAATATGTCGTATAGGCACTGGCGATTCTTGGATCCCCATTCGCCGCTGCAATCAGTTTACTGCTGTAATCAACAAAGGTGTTAAGATCCCCAGCCAAATAATCCTGGAGCCTGAAATCAAAACCACCAACTGTTCCAAGCCCCGGAATGCCCGGTAGATTAAAAGCTGCGACATTGGCATCGGTAAGCGTCGCAGCCTTTATATTTACAGCCTTAATGATTCCATCGATAGAAAGTTCAGGAGTAGTCCTCTCTGCCCACGGTGTAAGAGTTACGAAACCGGCCCCTGCGCTTGAATCCAACGTTGCAGTCAGCATATTAAAACCGTCAATGACGACGAGGTCTTGAATTCCAGGTATATCTAACAATATATTTTCCAGGTCTTTTCTCACCTCTGTTGTTCTTCCAAGAGCTGTACCCGGCTTGAGATTGAACATGACCAGAAAAGAGCCCTTATCTTCTTCGGGTACAAAACCGGTGGGGGTAACAGCAAATATATAATAGGTCCCGTACAGCAGTCCAACAAATGCAATCACCACCAGCCAGCGCATCTTGATCAAAAAAGATACTATCGCCATGTACATGGAAGTGATTTTTTCAAACAGCTTATCAAATAACCTAAAGAGGAAGAATTTACCCTGGCCATCCGGCAGTCTCCTGATCACTATCGCACTCAGAGCCGGAGAAAGGGTCATTGCATTTAAGGATGAGATAAGAACGGCAAAACAGATGGTAAGTGCAAACTGGCGATAAATTGCCCCGGTAAGACCAGGCATGAGAGAGACCGGCACAAAAACCGCCACCAGCACAAGGGTCGTGGCAATAATTGGCCCAATCAGCTGAAGCATCGCCTCTTTGACCACAAGAGGAATTGCCAGATCCGGTTTATCAATCATGATACGTTCTACATTTTCAACCACCAGAATGACATCATCCACAACAATGCCGATGGCCAGAATAAGCCCAAATAGTGTAAGAAAGTTAATAGAGAAACCAGCCGCCATTAGTATTCCAAAAGTACCTATCAAGGATACCGGAATAGCCACTGCCGCAATAATCGTTGGTCGCCATGAACCAAGAAAAACAAACACGATGAGGATAACAAGGGCCACTGCAATTACGAGGTTTTGCACCACATTTTCAATCGCAACTTCAACAAAGAGCGTCGTGTCATAGGGAATCTGATACTCAACCCCTTCTGGAAACCTTGTCTCCAGATTTTTCATTGTTTCGACAACTTTTTTCTTTATATCAAGAGCATTAGATCCCGGAAGTTGATAGATGCCCACCAGTGCCGCAGGTTTTTTATTCAGTATTGCGTTCCAGTTATAGTTTTCCGCACCAAGCTCAATGGTCGCCACATCTTTGAGGTAGACAAGGGTACCGTCATCTTTGAATTTGACGATAATATCTTCAAACTCACTTGCATTTTCAAGACGGCTCTCGGTGGTGAGTACAAACTCAGTTGGTTGGTTTTTATAGGTAGGAGGCGCACCTATCTTACCAAGGGCTGCCTGGCTGTTTTGGGATTTAATTGCACTAATGATTTCGGCGGGACTAAGGCCCAGAGCCTGGATACGGTCAGGGTCAAGCCAGATACGCATGGCATATCGCTTTTCTCCCATATTCTCCGCCTTACCAACCCCGGGTATACGACGTAATTCATCGAGAATATTAATATTTACATAATTGCTGAGAAAGCTGTCGCTATACTCTTCACCACCTGTGAGCGCCACGAAACAGACAATGGTTGGAGACTGCTTGTCCACGACCACACCCTGCTGGGTCACTTCCGATGGCAGTTGTGGCGTCGCAATTGAGACCTTATTTTGCACATCAACTGCCGCAATATCAAGGTCATACCCTGGCTCAAAATAAACATTAATTTTACTCGCACCAGAACTTGAGCTGGAAGACTGCATGTAAATCATGCCCTGGACGCCATTAATCTTATCTTCAAGTGGTCTTGTGACCGTCTCTTCAACTGTATAGGCATTGGCCCCTGTGTAGGTGGCCGAGACAACAACAGTGGGAGGGGTCACCTCAGGGTATTCCTGCACCGGGAGGATAAAAAGCGATACAACCCCCGCTATCACAATGATGAGCGAAATGACCATTGCAAAGATAGGCCGTTTTATAAAGAAAACCGACAACATAGCCTACTCCTTCTCGGGGATCATTTCATTTTCCTGCATCTTCGCCATAACACTCTCTGTCGCTGTGACATCGGTGGCTGCCACCACCGTGCCAGGGCGAATCTTAGCCAGGCCACTTGATATAACCCGCTCACCACCTTCAAGCCCTTTAGCTATAACCGCGTAGTGCCTTGTTTCGAATCCCCTCTTCACATCCACTCTCTTGGCACTGTTATTTTCATCAACGACATAGACAAAACTGCCTCGCTGATCTTCCTGAATGACCGCTGGATTCAGCATTAGAAATTCCGCTCGGTCTGTAACAAAGAGATCCACATAGACAAAAGTGCCCTCAAAGAGTTGTTTGTCAGGGTTTGCAACAGTTGCCCGCATGGTAATCGTTCCGGTCATCGGATCGACACGATTATCGTTAAAATCCACCACCCCTTGAAAGGTACCACGATCGAGAAGTTTCTTATAGTTATTGGGAACGGTCACCCTCGCATCGAGTTTATCTTTCGATTTGTATCGTTGTACAAGCTGATACTGCTCTTCATTTGGGTTAAAGTAGGCGTGCATAGGATCATCTGCAATTACTGTTGTCAGAAGTGTCTGGTCGCTAAATCCGACAATGTTGCCTGCATCAATATTTTTCCGGCTGATTTTCCCCGCTATTGGAGAAACGACATCGGTGTAACTTAGGCTAAGAAGTGCATCATTCAACGCCGCCTGATCCGCCTTAATAGCGGCATCAAGCTCTCCTACCCTGGCCTCATTCTGTTCAAGAGTCACCCTGGGAGCAAGACCTTCTGCGACCAGCGGCCTGTATCTTTCCACATCGGCCTTGGCAAGCTTTAGTGAGGCCTCATCGCTTTCTTTCTTGGCCCTGGCCTGATCAACAGCAGCCTCATAGGTCGTCTTTTCAATTACAAACAGTTTTTGCCCTTTCTCTACCTGATCCCCTTCCTGAAAAAGGACTTGTTCCAGTTTTCCGGCAACCCTAGCACGAACATCAACCCTCTGGCTGGCCTCTGTTTTACCCGTATATTCTATCCAGATGGGAACGTTCTCTATCGCCGCTGTCACCACATTAACGGGTATTGGCGGGGGGGCTAGCCTGGTTTTTTGCTGTTCCTCTTTCTCTCCACTGCAACCAACTAACAGAAAAAAACCGGTCGCAATCAGTGCAATGGTACGTCGAAAAAACATGAGATAACCCCTTTTTAAAAAACTGCTATAGTTTGGAGGTAAAAACCCTATGGGTAGTAGAAATCAAAGAGAGCTTTACCTTGCTTAGCCATTGTGGTAGGAAATTAGAATAAAACTATAACAAACACTAATGTTATCAGTGATTAAAAGTCAACCAGTATTACAATTCACAGTGTCTGTTCTCACTGTACAATCAGATGATTTTCACAGTCAACCGTTGGGGAGTTTATAGATGTTTTTCAGATCCTTTTGTCTTGTATGTTGTCTGTCCATTTTCAGTGCATCGCCTCTATTTGCTGCAGAAAAGTTGTATTTACAGGACTTTATTAATCTGGCCCTGAAAAACAACCCTCAACTTGAAATAGGTGTACAGCAGTACATGCAGGCCACCGGCAGGGTTACCCAGGCTCAGTCGGGATACCTGCCCCACCTACAGCTTAATGGCTCTCTTGGGCGCATGTATATTGAAGATGTCTCACCTACGGACGAGGATAATGTTGTCTATGGCGGGATAAGTGCATCCCAACTCATCTATGATTTTGGCCAGACCACAGGAGCCATTGAATCAAGTAAACTCACAAAAGAAGCCGCTCGTTCAAATATTGAACAATATCTTCAAGATGTCATCCTCCTGGTTAAGGAATCCTTCTACAATGTCCTGGAAACAAAATACCTGATAGATGTCGCGCGGGAAAAAAAAGAGAGTTATGAAAAACATCTCTATAGGGCCAAAAAATTTTACCAGGCCGGAGTTCGGACCCAGATCGACATTACCAATGCCGAACTGGAGCTTGCCAATAGCAGACTCGAGCTCTTGCGTGCAAAGGCCGATCTAAAGTCAGCTCGGGTTCAACTTGAACAGGTTATTGGTACTCAGCCTCATAATGGGACATACATCGTTGCCACACAAAATAAACAGGGTCTTGACAATCTGACGGCGTCAGCCCCGGTTCTTTCCTATGACCTGCCCGAACTTCTGGCCATGGCACCTGATCACCGACCAGGCCTGCAGCAGGTCGATCAACTCTTCTATGCCGCTGAGGCCTCACTTAAGACAGTTCGGGGAGAGAATTGGCCACTGCTGGCCGCCACCGGCTCCTATGACACCTACGAGACTGATCTTCAAAGTGTAACGGATCAGTGGCAGGTTGCAGCGACACTCACCTGGGAGATTTTTTCCGGATTTGAAACTGAAGGTAAGATTGCCGAAGCAAAGGCAAGAATGCTCGAACTGGGCGCCGCAAGGCGTGAGCTGGAACTCTCTATAATTCAGGACATCACAAACAACCATTTACGCGCAGTTGAAAATTACGAGTCGATTGATATAGCAGGACTTGCGACACAACTGGCAAAGAGGAATCTCGAACTTGCTGAAGGCAGGTACCAGGCCGGTCTTGGAGATATGATCGAATACAACGACGCCCAGCTCGGCTTCACTTCAAGCCGTGCGGATCTTATCTCAATCTATTTTGCATACCTGACGTCTCTTGCGCGTATAGACAGAGCAGCAGGCATAGACCCGGGAATCCCCGAAGGAACCCTTGATACGATGCTCGAGTAAGAATGAATATTCTAGATTTATTGACGGTCTGAAGTTTCTCCGAGCCACAGGCTGATAGCCTCGCAGGTACCAGCACCATTGTTTGAGGCAACAACAGAAAACATTTTCTTCAGACTCGCGGGACCATTGTCCACCAGATAACTTTTGCCAGCCCAACTCAGGAGATCTTCATCATTGTAGTCGTTACCCACAGCACAGGTGTTCTGCCGTGAAATTCCAAGTCTTTTTGCCAGCCAGGCCATGGAACTACTTTTGGAGACAGTAGGCGCAAAGATTTCAATCCAACTCGACTCACCATCAAGAGGTGACGTGGCTCTAATTACACTAAACTGTGGAAATGTTGCCTGAAGACTCATGGCAACATTTTTTCCTCTGTCGCCTGGAACAATACAAAGTACTTCAGTGGCCTCTCCGGGCTGGCTCATTCCCTCTTGGGTAAGGGGAGAACCATATTCACTATATATATCAAGGCGTCTTAGAAAATCCGGATTAGCACCGCCATGCATTCGATATTTGAAGTAATGGGTCTCAGGTACAGGTCGATGGATCATGTAATCCAGTTGGGTTGATTCTAGATGGTTGACAATAGTGCACACATCACCTTCAGGGAGCGAGATACTGTTCATCAATATTTCGGCGGGGTATTCCATAAGCCCGGCTCCCGTAGAAAAACATACATAGTCAACGGCAAGACTATTGTTACTGCCTCGTATTTGAAGCTTTTCCATCAGGCTGTTAAAGGAATAGTCAGAGCGCCCTGTAGCTATGGCAACGGCGTACCCATGATCACGAAGTTTTTGTAATGCAGTAAGATCTCTTGGGTTAAATCTTTTTTCATCTGTCAGTAGGGTTCCGTCGAGATCGACTGCGAATAAACCTTTGTAATGTCTATTAATTTCCATTCAGCTCAAATATTTCATGAAATACTGGGGTTACCAATCACTTGACACCAAAAGGTAACCATTTTACGAAAGGAAGGATCTCCTGTCATCATCGCATAATGGTTACCAAATTTTTATCCCTTTGTCAGTGTTCACAGCTTCGTAAAAACCTGGAATTTGCGATGGTGTCGTATCGCCTATGACCAATACCATTTACCGGCGATTTCTATTCCACCTGCTGTAACGATCCCTAGCCCCATGATCTTTGACTTCCAATACAACCTTTCGTACGATAAAGTCTCCCCGCAAGCCAATCTGCCAAGGCCCATTGCTGTTTTTTGATGGATTCCAGAATCGTACCCTGTCAAAAGAAAACCGGTTGCGATCACGGAAAGAATCTGGGTTCCCTCCAACTTCGTTCATACCTGTTGCCCATTTACCCACCCGGAGCTCAGCTCCCCCTCTACCCATTTTCGATTTTGCAACCAGAACGACCTTCTTCAGCTCAAAATCTGATATTCTCACCCAGGGATATTGGTCTTTAAGAGCCTTTTTAAGGAAGATTGTTGCCGATTCACCTTTGTAACCACGCATATGACTGTCATTAAAATTGAGTACAAACCGCTGTTGTGACGCCATCACATTTATTGGGAGGATAAACAATATAACCATCGCAAAAAGAGACTTGAGTAACCACCGTTTTTTATTTCCCTGGCTCTTTACAATAGATTTTTCTGATTTCTTTCTGTTCATACGTTTCATAGTAGCCCTCGCTTGTAATTGTGAATTCTGAAGTACCTGCTTCTTGATTTTCACTTTAGGTGAGGTGCACTGTTCTGTCAGTGGACGACGGGCTACATTATGCATATTTAGGGACATGTCGGCCCGACATCGACAACTGGTGTAACATACCAGCTACAAAATTATGGTCTAACCCGAATTTCTCATGACTTTTTGATTTGAAACTCAATTGTTATGATTTCATAGTTTAAAAATGACTTCCTTAATTAACAGGGTGTTTTTCGTTTCAAATCAAAAAGTTCACCCTTTGGGCCAACAGATTTATCCGCAGCTGCTTCGTTACCGAGCATTTGCAGGTAGCGAAGACTCCGGTAGATTACTACAGCTTCATGCCCGGTGTCTCGACCTGCGAAAAACTTTGTTGGTGAGAAA
>JBLHNA010000079.1:0-10887 GCA_047619065.1 Desulforhopalus sp. | reverse complement strand
ATGCAATTGAGCCAGATTCCTTAACCTCTGACATAAGGCGGATGACTCTGTAAAAATCCTGTGAACCAGTTCTTGTGAGTTTACCTGCAGCCTTTCTGCTTCTCAGGCCATTTATCGCCTCAACAGTCAGGGGCATAACCATTTCTGCCGACCAGCCAGACTCCATAAGATACAACAAAAGTCTGGGTGGAATTGGTGTCATAAAACTCTGATGGAATTTTTCTCCAGTGACGGGGGAATACGTTATTGTAGGACGGTCTGTAAACTTTCCACCTGTTCCCAGGCTAAGAAAGTCACCTTTACCTGCGCTCTCAGCAGATACTATCCCGGAAAGATCTACCGACCCTTCCAAAGTATAGCCGCTCACAATTGAAGCAACGTCAAGAAAGATTGGCATGTCAGCATACCGAAGCCTGACGATATTAAGAAGCGTCTGTTCTTTCCATGAATCTGAAAGAGCTTTGTTATAATCAAATCTATCGTGGTGCACGCTGGGTGGGCCAACTGCAGAGCATCCGGCCAAAGTGATCGCAACGAGTACGAAAAGTATTCTGTAGATTTTCATTTAGCCCTTTCCTGACAATGCCTTAAGACGAAAGACTTTGGTAAATAATTTCAAACAATTCCGGTAGTAATTCTCCAATACCTGAACTCAAGGTTGAGATGCCTATAAACAGATAGATAAATATTATAAGTGTCGAATTATTCTTTATAAGCCAAATTTTTAATGCCTCTAATATTGTGTCTCTTTGGCTTCCTGCCCAAAAATATACAATGAGTGGCATCTAAACACATATCATGCCGGAGATTGAGATCATTGCCGAAGCTATCAATGATTGGCCAATCGGCAATTGGCTTTTAAGAAGGATATAAATGACAAGAGACAATAATAATCCATTCTTCACTTGAAGTAACTCTATTTTCAAAGTGGCCAAAATTATCGAAACGGTCGTTAATTCAAGGGATTCTTGGGGCTGTGAGACCTCTTTATGCTCTACCACCAATTTAAGTTTTTAGATTCCTATCCCCATAAATAATAGGCCCAGAATAATGTGCATCCAGCCTGAAAGGTCTTCATGAGGTGTGTACGTTTCTATAATTTCGTAAGAATATAGAAGGTATGCTTTGAATACTATTGAAGTGCTCAGAACCAGGAAACAAATAAGACCCCAGGTTAAATAAAAAAAATGGAGTGGGCTACAGGCTTGCCCGCGAGCAATAACCTTGTCGCTTTGATGACAGGGAAAGGAAGGGCCATTGCCGCCATGAGAGGAATGATCTGTGGAAAAATATTGCCCGCCATATGTGTTTTGACCTTTATTATTGTATGTCTGTTTCTTTAGCTTTTTATTAAAACTTTTCTCGATCAATTAAAACATCGCTTGAAAGGAGTAATTTAATGTCACCCGAAAGGGGTAGTCGTCCTGACTTGAGATGATTCAGCCCTTTAAGGTAATAATTCTAAAACGAATATCTGCATGTGGCAAGATCACTTTACTTTCAATTTTAATAGACGTGCTAGATCGCGGTACATTGTGTAAAATAGTTATTAAAGAGTGATAAAAGATATCGATTAGTTATGAGGTAAGCACAGCTATGCAAAATCGGACATTAACCTTCATCCTGGCAGGTGGCGTAGGGTCACGCCTATTTCCTCTCACGTCAAGACGCTCGAAACCTTCAGTTCCTTTTGGTGGTAAATACCGGATTATAGATTTTACTCTAGCTAATTGCCTGCACTCTGGATTGCGTAAAGTTTTGGTATTAACACAGTATAAATCCCACTCCCTGAATAAGCATCTCAGGGATGGTTGGTCTATTTTCAATCCCGAACTGGGGGAATATATCACGGCCGTTCCGGCTCAGATGAATCGTGGCGAACATTGGTATGAAGGCACCGCAGATGCCATTTACCAGAATCTTAATTTGATGGAACGCAGCGATACCGATTATACCTTGATTCTTTCCGGTGACCATATTTATCGAATGGACTACGAGGCAATGCTCAGATTTCATCAGGATCACGGGGGGGATGTCACCGTCGCATGTATGGAGGTTCCTATCGAAGAAGCAAAAGGTGCATTTGGTGTGGCCATTATTAATAAACAACTGCAAATTATCGATTATGAGGAAAAACCTGAAGACCCGACACCCCTCCCTGCCGATCCCGATAAAACTCTCGCGTCCATGGGTTTGTATGTGTTTCCAACAGAATTACTAAAGAAGGTTGTCACACAGGATCAGCACAATCCTGCTTCGGGTCATGATTTTGCCAAAGATATTTTGCCACTCTTAGTGCAAAATAGAAAAGTGTATGCCTACAAATTTGGCGGTGAAAAAGGCAGGGTTACTCAAGATCGCTACTGGCGCGACGTTGGAACTATAGACGCTTACTACAAAGCAAATATGGATCTTCTCAAGCCGATTCCTCCGTTAAATCTTTATCAGGTCGACTGGCCCATCCGGACGTATCAACCACAGACACCACCAGCAAGAATTATTCCTGGGGCTTCTGGAAATGAAGGTGTTTTCATCAGCTCGATGCTGGCCAGCGGAGTTGTAATTTCCGGCGGTAACGTCAGGAACTCAGTATTGTTTGATGGTGTTTGTATTGAAGACAAATCGACAGTAGAACGGTCAATACTATTTGCCGGAGTTCACGTTGGTACCGATGCCGCGTTGCGAAACTGTATAGTCGACAAAAACGTTAAAATCCCGACTAAAGAGCAAATCGGTTACGATTTAGCCAAGGACCGACACCGATTTACCGTTACGGAACAAGGAATTGTAGTAGTTCCTGAAGGTTTTGTCTTTGGCTAGAAAGCCAAACATTTTTCGTTCTTTCGGATTTGCCACTATTTTCGGAGAGTTTTTTGCCGAGTCAAACACTTTTGAAAAAATACCGTTCTGTTCTACGAATTTCTTCTCGGTTTAATTGATGACCAATCACCCACACATCCTGTTTGATATAATTATCGACCAGCAGTTCAGTACGTCGCACAGATTGCCGAGCTGATGGAGGCCTGTGTCTATTATATTTTTGACTACGGCTACACAGCAGGACACACATAACTCCCTAAAATCACACTTTAGATTTCATAAAACCTAAATAAACACCTAAGGTACCACACCGCAGTATTGATAATTGTAGTATTTTTCTATTTGACATAATCCTTAAATTCTGATCTAAATGCTCTAGAACGAACGTTCGTTTTAAATATTTAAAGAAGGAATTTCCATGAGTGAAACAGCTACAATTGACCGAAAAGAGCAAATACTTACTGTGGCGCTACGGCTCTTTTCTGAGCGTGGCTACTTCAATACTTCTGTCCATGATATCCAGAAACAGGCAAAGGTCAGCATCGGTTCGATTTATCACCATTTCGGAAACAAAGAGGCTATCGCCAAAGCAATCTTTACTCACATTGAAAGTAGTATGAACGATGTGATTTCTGCCATCATGGCAACACATTCGACAGCCCATGACCGCTGCAAAGCAGTTATAACATACCTTTTCAATATTACAGAACAGCAACCTGATACCATGCATTATATGCTATATGCCAAGCATCAGGAGTTCATGCCGGAAGAGAAACCCGTTTGCTCATCACGGCCTTTTATACTTATGAAAAATATTGTCACTAAAGGCATTGAAGATGGCACCATACGAAATATAGATCCAAACGTAGCGGCAGTAACAATTTTTGGAGGAGCAATTCGACTTATTTTTTTGCGTCTGGACAATGCTCTTGAAAACCCTCTCCCAACATACCTGGACGAGTGCTGGGATTGTGCCTGGAGAGGCGTAGCTGTCTGATTTTTTTTCGAAAACCAATAGAACGAATGTTCGCTCTACACTTTAAGGAGAAACATATGAAGGTATCAATGATCAAATCACTTATCACCCTGCTCACTTGTATATGGTTTAGTCAGGCAACCCTCGCCTATTCAAACCAGTACGACGATAGCGAGGCGCTCGACGGCGTCAACAATCCGAAAACACTATTCGATATTAACCTCACGACGCCAAAGAAACTCGAATTATACCTGAGTGTTATAAAAATGACCTATGACGATATCAGTCGCCAGGGTCATAAACCGGATATGGTTTTAGCATTTCGCGGGGGATCTGTCAGGTTGATCAACAGTGAAACCTGGTCCTTTTCCGAAGAAGATCAGCTAAGTCTCAAGAAATCGGCAACTCTCATAGATGACCTCGTTCAACTCGGTATCAAGGTAGAAGCATGTTCAATAGCAACTAACCTGTTCAAGGTAGACAACAGTACGTTGTTGCCAGGAATAAAGGTAGTCGGCAATACCTTTGTTTCCTTGACTGGCTATCAGAATAAAGGGTACGCCCTCGTGCCAATTCAATAAAAATAATTCAAACAGCGAGAAAAACGATGCGTCACAGATCAGCCCTTAAACGTAAAATTAGTGCCTTAGCATTTGCCGTATTCCTGCTCTTCTTTATGGCCCTCCCAGCTCTAAGTGAAGAAGCTGCTATCACACAGTTGTCTGATACAACATTTCAGGAAACTTCAAATAAAAGAACATGGCATCTGCAGCGCTCCAAAAGATTCAAAACGGCAGATGATGCAATCAGTTATCTTGAAAATTTAAATCAGGGAGAATTCAACGATTGGCGGCTTCCCACCAAGAAGGAGCTCTTTGAACTGTTTTCGATTTTCGATTTAAAACAACATGGTACAGTAAAAATTAGAATGGAGGGAACCTACTGGCTGACAGACAATAAAAGAAAGATATATGCTGGAGCTTGGGAAATCGGTGACCAATGTGGTCCATCCCGAACATTTTATACAGGCAAAGCCGGTTATGTAAGGGCGGTTCGCCAATAACTATTAAACCCCAAAAAGAAAAACTTTATGATAAAATAAACGTTTTTGCATACACACTCTGTCTGATGTTGACTGCTACAGGAGTTTTTGCTGAACCATTTGGTCCAGCCATACTGGTTTATTAATTACCTACATTTCTAACGCTGACGATGCGATGCACTACTAGAAATCTCCTCCCTGGCAGTTGATATGAATGAAAGTGTCTTCAAATTTTACTTCGAGTCTCTAGCCCGTATTTCTCACCAGTTGAAGTTACAGGGTATCCTAACCCGTATTTCTCATCACTAAAGTTTTTTGCTGATCAAGACACGGAGCACCCGACTGTACTTTTGTACCTCAAGTGCTCAGTAACGATGCAGCAGCGGAAAAATCTTGTGACCCAGAGGGTGAACTTTTCAATATACAGCGAAATACACACTGCTTTTGCATTCTGTTTGATTTACCCTGTGAAATTAGTGTATTAGATTACTTATCGAAAAGTTCATGAGAAATGCGGGCTAGGATCGAAGCAATGGACCACAGTAAATTATGTACATTGCTTCAGCGACGACGGAGACACAGTGAGATCGGCTGGCCTTTGGTGAACATTGTGTGAATTTCAACTGTGAATAAAACGGAATATAGTGTGTTGGAATTCCCGATTATTTAAATAATTCACACAATGTTCATGAGAAATGCGGGCTAGGGCGAGTCTAGGCAGAAAGTTTGCAGATAGCCATATCAAATAAGGTTGTACCACAGATCCAACCAAGCCTGATCTCAGGTTACTGAAATCCTTAAGTGTTTGAACTGCCAGCACGAGTATTTTCACACATTTCTACGGTAGCGGGCTCACACTGGCCATAACAACGCGCGCTTCCTTTACTGTCTAATAAGACAGCACCACCGACCTCTGTCGAACAGAACACTGAACCATTACTGCGTTTCACGCACTGGCCCTTGCCACAAACCACTTGGCCGTCAGAAGTACGCTCTGCGTAACCATCATAATACCGAGAGCACAGAACTATGCCGTTGTAGTCGACCTCGCATTGCCCAGCACCACAGTAGACCTCTCCGTACCTGTCTTTAAGGCAGTCTGCGGATGTGATGGCTGGAATTACCAACACCATCAAAAACAGCACGATACTGGTACAATATCTTGAAGAACTTCCGTTAGTAGTCGTCATGCGCGAATCTCCTGACGAAATAATCTCGGTACTGACAAGCGCCGTGTGCAACGCAGTCGGCGAGATCAAGGGATTTAATAGAAACTGTGGAATACGCTTTTTGTATTACTTTACAAGAAGAGAGTGTGCCAGGCAAGAGGCTCACTAACACAACTCAAGTATTTGATAGATGATCTGTGAACTAAGAACTCGAAAGTAGTATCGTGCATCAGGTTGTGGTGAAATGGAGCTATTCTTTTCAAGTGAGCGCAATCCCACCTGTGCAATGAACACAAAACGTTGAATCGTTAATCTAGATCATATGATGCTTTAGGTACTGTGTAGGGAACCTGAATATACTCGAGTACTTTGCCTGTTTTTTTCCATCCATTCTGGCCGAATAATCTGGAGAAGTTGAAACCAATACCGACGAAAAGTGATCTGGTATTCTCTTCATCTGGGTCTTCGTATCCCCTGGTATAATACCCTCCGGAAAACTCAATATATTTGGCAAATGTGTTTTCCATTGCGTCAAAACCATCGAGCTTTAGTACCATCGAATAAAAATAATTGGAATAATCATCTGAAATACCGTCGAATGGAAAATTGAAAACATACTCAACCCTGAGGTCAATTTTACGATCAAGTTCTGGGTATCTTGCCATCAACACACTGGTCAGAGCGCCAACGGTGTTCATCACCATGTCTTCCCAGGAAAACCCTTTTGTTACACTTGTCCCATCGCCAAGTTCCTTAAAGAGCATCACTGTCCACGAAGAAAGTGCGGCATAATTGTTCGCCGTTTCTGGGGCGTATCCCCAACTCTTGTAGAGACCGGTAAGAGCATCCGAGAAGACATAGGTTGACCACAAGTGGCTAAATTTATCGGAACCACCATATTTAGTGTTTTGTCCAAACCACCCCTCATTTCCAGTTTTGAAGCCAGCTGAATCGTCGTCCCATGTCGCCAGACCAAATATTCCAATAGCTGTGACAACGCTGAGATTAGTGTAGAGCATCTTCTTTTCTTTCGGTTGCCGAGACCACCAGTTCTCGTCAGTTTCATCCTTTGCGGTGACAATACCTTGACCGCCTGACGTCGAAGTTATATCTCCGAGTTGTTTCTCACCTGTGGCTGCACCTATCGGGGCCAAAGAGTTTGGAGATTGACTCGCTCCTCCATGTTCAATATTGAAGCAACTTAATAGGACGAGAGTTGCAAGTATTGCATTTTTTTTCATGAAAGATCTATCTCCTCAACTAAAGGCCATAGACTACTCTTTATTCATTGCACAGTTAGTATATTGTACTATGTACACTAAACTAACACCAGATGAAGAAGAATAGAAAAAATGGACACAAAGTTAAGAGCGGATAGAATGCTCTACGGAGGTGTTCAAATGAAGAAAAAGATTCAAACTAAAAAATTGAATATAAGTAGCATTGATGCAAGTTTTGCAGATAAAATTCGAAAACAAACCATGCGTGCATTGCTGGAACGATAACAGTTTGTACGAAAAGAAAGGGTTCGGATTTATTCAAGGCAGTCAACAGGGATAGTTGCTCAATTTCTGGACATACCAGACGTTAATATTATTTTTCAATCAGAAACAGAAAGAAGCAACGAGTTTCAAAATGTCATAATTGACAGAAACCCGGAATTGAACCTGTTATATAGAATCTCAACTTTTACACATTAGCATAGTCTTTTTTTGCTAACACCATGACCTCTTCCATCTCGATGAGATATTCAGTCTGCTGTCATCATTACTGTACAGGGGCCGTCAACCGAGCAAGTCTCACTGCAAGCTTGAACCAGAAGCCCTTTTCATCCAGTTCGCCTGGACGTATTTCCCGTGAATTTTCAAAATCATCTATAAACATCTGTTCAACTGTTGCTGCAAACTGCTCATCAGCCACAATAGCAGTGATCTCAAAATTGAGTCTGAATGATCTATTGTCAAAATTAGCCGTACCAACTGTTGCCACCTGATCGTCAATTAGCATGACTTTTTCATGGAGAAATCCTTTCAGGTAGCGAAAAAAACGAACACCTGTGCTGCCGGCTTCATCAAAATAGGAAAACGCAGCCAGGTACACGAGAAGATGGTCAGGTTTATCTGGTATGAGTATGCGCACATCAACTCCACGCAAACCGGCAAGTTGTAGCGCATTGACAATACTTTCGTCCGGGACAAAATATGGGCTGGCAATCCATATACGTGAGATTGCAGAATTGATGGCATGAAGAAACATCAGGGTAGCCGTTTCAAGTTCATCCGCCGGCCCTGTTGGCACTATCAATACGCGCTGGTTGCTGTCAGCTGAAGCAATAGGCTTCCAGCTTAACTGTGGTACCTTTCCTGCCGCCCAGTACCAATCCTCCACAAAAGATGCCTGAGCCTCAAGGACAACAGGTCCTTCAATCCGTATATGGGTGTCTCGCCAATGGCCAAATTTTGGATCTTTGCCTAAATATTCATCCCCTACATTATGTCCACCTATCCAGGCAACTTTGCCATCAATCACCACCACCTTACAATGATTGCGAAAATTGATCTGAAACCGATTGCCCGGACCTTTACGGGTGTGGAAGTCACAAACCTCTATCCCCACATCACGCAGCTCTTTCACATAGGTTTTGGGTAGATCGTGGCTACCTATTTCATCGTAGAGAAAATAAATTCGTACGTTCTCTTTAGCTTTAGCGATCAGGTGTTCTTTTATGCGACGGCCAAGCTGATCGTCATGAACGATGAAAAACTGAAATAGAATGTATTCTTCTGCCTGTTGAATACCTTCAACGATGCTATCAAACGTGGCCTCACCATCAATGAGTAAATCCACATGGTTTCCCTGTAGATAAGGCATATTTGCCAGTTTTTCAGCAGCTCTTGCCGCATTATTTACTTCCTCAGATGGTACACGGAACGGATCCAATTCTTTTTCCAACAACAATTTGTCGATCTCAATATTATGACCACTCGCCTGGTGCGCCTTAACATAACCGTTAAATCGACTGCGCCCAAGAATCCAGTAAGCTGGTAATGCAAGGTAGGGAAAAGTAATAAGTGAAACAACCCAGGCAATTGCGCCCTGGGAGGTTCGAGTGCTCATAACTGCATGAAAAGCGGATATAAGACCCAAGATGTGAAACAGTAATATCAGAAAACCAATCATTTGTTTCCTCCTACGAAACAAACATCAACTAGATCAACGCGTAGAGTTAAACCTGTATAAAATGGTGAGCAATGCCGGCTATTCGCCTCAGTCTATCAGCTCAATCAGAAGTTGTTTTCACATCTTTTTTACTGGACGAACGCATCCCTTTTATAACCACATCAACTAAAGGACCCATCGCGAGAGGAAGAATAGCTTCAAAAGGATTACGTAGAAAGCGCTGTGCTTCTTTTTTGAGTCCAAGTAATTCCGTTTCAGCTTTTACCAACTCATTTTCCATGTCGCCTATTGCCATATCACGCATTTCTTTCATCATAAGCGCTTCAGTGGGTGGTTTGAGTCTACCTGCGTAGGCAATCAGGGCAACAGCTATAAGAAGATCAATCCCTGCCACCGAGAGAGCCGCAAACGCCTGACCCATATGTGGGGCAAGCGCAAAAAACACAGCAAGACTCAACATAACAAGCCCAAAGATAGCGACAAGTCCAGCAAGGGCGTGACACATAGTTTTCTGCGTTATCAGTCGTAATTCATTTTCTCTTAATAAACGCTCAGACCGCCAAAAAATTTTGAGACTCCGCATAAAATGATCCATTATGACCTGCTCCTTCTATCTCCGTGAAAGTAAATGTCCGACAACAGCCCCAAGTGTGAAGACGGCTACCAGGGTTAGTGCAGGGCGTTCAAGCTCAATTGTGCCCACATTTTGGAGAAATGTCTCCAGTTGATCGGAAATATTTTGAATTTCGTTTTCAGAGATATCTGCCACCTCCGATTTCGATTCTCCGTCTGATGTAGCATCAATTTCTTCAGAATGAACCCGTTCCTGCTTTTTCTCTAACTCTTTTTGCCGTTTGTATTCCTTCAATTCTTCGACTTCTCGCTGAAGTGTCTCCATATCGTTTGATAAATTATTGGATGTACCCATTTACTCCACCTCTTTTGGCAAAGGTTCGGATCTCTTTGCACCAGCCTTAGTGGTTTTTTCGTCTAGTTCGAATGCATCGAGTTTGAGCCATTCGGCAAAAACTTCGCTATATATTGTCAAAACGGTGAGAAACAGTGCAGCTAGAATCGGTCCTAGTACCAGACCAGATGCACCAAACAGTGCGATACCACCAAGTGTACTTAGGAGTATAAGAAGATCTGGCATTTGTGAATCACGGCCTACAAGAATAGGCCTGAGTAGATTATCAACCGTACCAACCACAACAGCACACCAGACAAGCAGTCCTCCCCCTTCGACCATGTGACCAGTCATGAAAAGATAAATAACTGCTGGACCCCAGACTAACATCGCTCCGATTCCTGGAAGAACGGATAACACAGCCATGACAGCCGCCCAGAAGACAGAAGAACCAACACCTGCGAAGTAAAAGCCAAGACCGCCAAGTGTTCCCTGGATGATACCGATAATCAAAGTACCTTTTATTGTGGCCCGGCTTACAGATAGTCCAACCTCAACCATTTTGTCCTTATCCTGGCGGGTAAGAGGCACATAGCTAAAGATTTTTTCAGTGAGACTTCGACCACTGAGAAGAAAGAAGTACATTGCATACAGCATAATGAAGAGATTCAGTAGTATCCGGTTAGAAACTTGCATATAAAAAGAATATAATTTTGACTACTTGGAGCATTATCATCTTGACAATGAATTAAAAAAATCGCTGCGCGACTCCCTTAAAAGAAAATTCTTTTAA
>JBLHNA010000078.1:0-10967 GCA_047619065.1 Desulforhopalus sp. | reverse complement strand
CTGTTAAAACCGGAATTTCTGTTTCAATTTGAAGGAAAATAAACAAGAGCCGTATACGAGGCCCGTACGTACGGTTCTGTGAGAGGGATGAAGTGAGTATAATTAACTCACTTCACCCTACTCGATGGTTTTAAAGGAGTGTATGACTCTATTAAAGCAAGCAAATACAAAGGGCAGCAATTGGTTGGCTCTTCTGGTTGTTATGGGAGGTGTATTCCTCTCTACCATGGACAGCGGAATGGTAAACATTGCCATTCCCACCATTATGCGTCATTTCAGTCTGGCAATTGAGGAAGTTGAGCTCGTTGTTACGACGTATCTGCTCACCATTACAATTACTCTTGTGTTCTGGGGACGGATTGCTGATCGCAAAGGATTCGAGAAGGTGTATCTTGCCGGACTGCTCGTGTTTTCATTTGGGGCATGGCTCTGTTACTTTTCAGAAACCTTTACACTACTTATCGCGTCTCGTTTTGTTCAAGGTTTTGGTGCTTCAATGATGATGTCTTCAGGCCCCGCGATTATCAAGACATCTTTTCCCGTAGGAAATTTGGGCCGAAATCTAGGGCTTGTTGGCATTGCAACAGCATGTGGATTGATGACGGGTCCATTGGTCTGTGGTTATCTTCTTACTCATTTTACATGGAGGAGTATTTTTGTTGTTCTAGGATTGTTGAGTCTTGTCAGTTGCTGTGTTGGTCTTGTCCTGTTCCGGTCAAAATTAAAGCCGAAGAAACAGCATCGACCAAATGGATTTGATTGGCCTGGAGGCGTGTGCTGGGTAGGAATTGTTATCCTGACAATAAATCTATTGCAGAATGCTAACCAGTTGATGTTACTATCGACGATGATAAAAGTCTGTGCTCTAGTAAGCCTCATTGTCTTTTTTATATACGTAGAAAAAAGGGCTTCCCATCCAATCTTACCACTACATATCTTTCAAAATCGTTATTACTGGGTGGCAATAGTTACAGCTTCACTATCATTTTTGTCCCTGTTTAGTGTACTTGTCCTTGTGCCGTTTTATCTGGAATATGTTCAACATTTTTCCAGCAAGCAGATAGGTGTGATAATGATGTCTGTACCTGGAACCTTGATCTTATTGTCGCCAACCGCAGGACACCTATATGATAAAATTGGGGCAAAATATCTGACGAGTTTTGGCTTATTGGTCAGTTGCGGAGCCTTGTTTGGGCTTTCAGAACTCTCAAATATGAGTTCGATCCTATGGATTTCTGTCCTTCTGGCAGGTATGGGAGCGGGCCAGTCTATTTTTCTCTCTCCCAATAGTGCTTCTGTTTTATCAAGGGTTGGAGACGAAAAGATTGGAGTAACTGCTGGAATCTTAGCTACTGCCCGGAATTTTGGTATGGTTGTTGGCGCGACACTTGCGACGGTTCTTTTTGCATATTTTAGTGCAGGGATGTCTCCTGAAATGAGTGTTTATAATGCACAAGAACTCGATACAACATGGTTTATTCTAGCACTAAGTTCTACTCTAAAATGTATTTCTGGGTTGGCCTTTGTTGCTTGTCTGGTCTCGATGTTTCGAGATTAAGCCATTGTGAAAAAAATGGCCAGAGTAATACGAGGAACGGCATAAGAATCCGTAACGAAATGGATATAAATGGCCAGGTTATTTCGTGACGATCCCTAAAACCTTTGGCAGGCAAACTGTTGCTCTGATACCATGTGGTTGTCTGTTTTTTAGGGAAAAACTTCCCTTGTGTGCTGCTATAATTTGTTTAGTGAGCGGGAGGCCCATGCCGTTACCATAGGGTTTTGTCGTGTAGAAAGGTTCCATTACCCTTTGTAGTAGGTTCTCAGGAATCCCCGGTCCAGTGTCGCTTATTGTTATTATGACGCTCTCTTCCTTTTCAACAGCTTCTATCTCTAGTACTCCACCATTTTCCATTGCCTCGGTGCTATTTCTTATAAGATGAGAGAAAACCTGCCGTATTTTGTTCTCATTCAGGTTGATTTGTGGCCCTTTCTCCTCCAAACGAAGTTGGTATTCTATGTTGTATTTTTTAAATTTTGAATAAAAAATAAAGGCTGTTTCCCTGATAATTGAATAAAGATGGTAGGGAGAATGTTGGAATTCTTTTCCTTCTGTATAACTGAAGAGATCTTCCAGAGTCTGCTCAACTCGATCGGTTTCGCTGGTAATGATTTTAAGAAAATCGGTGGTATATGGATCAGTACTTTTTCTTGTAAGCAGACGCGCAGTACCTCCTATAGAGGTGATTGGGTTGCGAAGAGCGTGCAAAAGCTGTGAGGAAATCCTATTGATGGTAATTGATCTCTCCGCCTTCAATAGTAGGTCTTTATTTTTTTCAAGTTCAGTGGTGACAAGTTCAAGCTCTGCTATCTTTTTTGCCATATCTTCGTAGAGGTAACTATGCTCTATGGCGAGACTCGCCTGACTGGCAAAAATTTCTAAATCACAGATATCGGCGGGGGTGATTGGAGTTTGTGTAATAAAATTATCTACAATAATGACGCCAAAAGACCTGCTTGGTGAATAGAGTGGTACAACAACAAAAGACGATTGTTGAAGGCTTTCTATGAGAGAATTTTGAACGTCACAGTCATCAGCTTTACCATCATAAACAGCTATGGTTTTCCTGTTACGTAGTGAAAATATGAGTATGTTCTCCCTATCGTCTGTGGGGATGCGAAGATCTTGTATTATATTATTGGTGATCGGGTCTGTAGGGTTTTGATCACCAAGACCGCTGTTGAGAATATCATCGAGTTGAATACCTTGTTGCTTAATGGACTCCCATATCTGTCCTGCTTTAGTTTTGGAGGAGGTACCAATTGCAATACGCCCCTCTAACAGGTGGGTGTCTTCGTTTTCAAGCGCGAGAAATGCCCTGTTAAAGCGCAGGCCTTCATCTGCTGTAATACCTATAAGAATAGCCTTTAGTATGGCCTGTAACTCACGAGCATTAAGGTAGGCGGTATTCATTTTATAGTTGAGCTGATGTAAAAACTGCATTCGGTTATTGGTATTTTGCAGCTCTCTTTGAAAACGACGATTATTAATAATGAGTCTTCTCTTTTTTAGTGTGTTGATAACTGTACGCGAATATTCTTTAATGGAGACAGGTTTTGTAAGGTAGTCATCGGCTCCTTGGCGAAGGCAACCAAGAGCAGTATCAATATCTGTTGTGCCTGTAACCATAATTATACCGAGGTCAGGATACGCGGGGACAATATCTTTAAGAAGATCGTCACCATCACGGTCAGGAAGGCCAATGTCGAGTAAAACGAGCGCTATTTTTTGGAATTGTAGAATATTCAGGAATTCAGCAGCGCTTGCTGCCTGCACAACGGTAAATCCCTGGTCAGTTAAATAATGAGATAGGAGAAGAGTAATTTCCGGAGAATCATCAACTACGGCAACGACCTCTCCAGGTTCCAGGAGTTCGGTGGGGTTTATTGTTTTTAGATGTTGTGAAAAATGGGATTCAACCATGACATCAGTTCAGGTAAAGGAAAGGGTTCATTTACGCAAGTACGTCATCTTTACTCTTTGTAGCACATAAGTAGTATTTACCGCAAAAAAATAGATGATGATAGTTATATAATTATGTGACTTTAGGTTGCGTAGAAATCGTATTACGGTTGAGATGATTCTGGTGTATAGTGGTTTTCTACTTTACCTGGTGAATAAATGTTACAGATCGATGATATATTTGATAAAAACGGAATTCTCGCCCAAGTTTTAAAGGGTTTTGAACCTCGAGAAGGTCAACGAGAGATGGCTGTGGCTATTGAAGAAGCTCTCACTTCAGGTGGTAAGGATACTACTTTGTCTAACCGCTGTCTGGTCGTTGAGGCTGAGACAGGTATAGGTAAGACATTAGCATATCTCATCCCAGCAGTTATTTCTGGGAAGAAGGTTGTGATCTCGACGGCTACTTTAAATCTGCAAGATCAGATCATTTACAAGGATATTCCACTGGTAAAGGATATAGTTGGTGACGATTTGGCTGTTGTATGTGTTAAAGGCAGAGAAAACTATCTCTGTTTGTATCGTTGGTATCAGTATCGTTCTAATCCGCAACTGTCTGCTGCCGAAGAACCCACCTTAAAGCAAATTGACAAATGGCTTAAAAATACAAATTCTGGGGATAAGGCTGAACTTGTGTGGTTGGGTGAAAAACGAGATCTCTGGTCAAAGATATCTGCGAAATCAAGTCAATGCCTGGGGAGTAACTGTCCTGAAGGGACAGAGTGTTTTGTGACTCAGTTGAGGAAAAAGGCTGGTTTAGCTCGGTTACTCATCGTAAACCATCACCTCTTTTTTTCGGATCTTGCTTTAAAAAAAGATGGATATGGAGAAATATTACCACGGTATGAAGCTGTTATTTTTGATGAAGCTCACCATATTGAAGATACCGCGAGTGTCTTTTTTTCTAATAGTTTTAGCCATTATCAATTAATTGATCTGCTCAATGATATCGAGCAACAGGCAAAAAACGATCTTTCAGCTGAAAAAACAGATACCTTATTACCAATGTTAAATGGTCTGCGAAAAAGGGGAGAAAACTTCGCTGCCATCTTTCCGCAAGAAATGGGCAGATTTTATCTTGCCACATTTATCGAAAAAATCACCCCTGAGGTTTGGCTCGAGGAAGTAGAATTACTCAATACTGGTTTTGCTAATCTTGAAAAAGAGATGATTAGTTTATCACCATACGGCGAAAGTTGGAACTCGTTTGCTAGTCGAAGTGATGGCCTTGGGGAACGATTACGTGATATCGCCATTTGTTCTGGGGATGATGATGGACAGATGATACGATGGTATGAGAAACGAGAGCGATCTGTGGCCTTATCTGCAACGCCTCTTGAAGTTTCAAAACTTCTAGATGAACATCTTTATAATACTGTTGATTGTTGTATTTTAACCTCCGCAACACTTTCAACGGGAGGTTCTTTTTCCTACATAAAAAATAGGCTTGGACTGGGTGATGAGACCAAGTACCTACAATTTAGTTCCCCCTTTGATTACGATAAACATGCCCAACTGTACGTTCCTGAAAGAACATTTCCTGAGCCAGTAGATGAAAGATATCCGGATGCATTGAACCTCCGCGTCTGTGAATTACTCAAGGCGAGCTCAGGACGCGGCCTTGTGCTTTGTACAAGTCTTAAGGCAATGGTGAGGCTTGCTGATATGTTGGAAGAGGAACTCGATTACAAGGTTCTTGTGCAGGGCCGTGGGGCAAAAAACGCACTTCTTGATACCTTCAGAAAAGAAACAAATAGTATCCTTATTGCCGTTGCAAGTTTTTGGGAAGGGGTCGATGTAAGTGGAGAATCCTTAAGCTGTGTGATTATAGACAAACTGCCTTTTGAGGTCCCAACAGATCCTGTTTTACAGACGCGAATTGAAAAGGTGCGTAGCGATGGAGGTAACCCCTTTTTTCAGTATCAGGTGCCCAGGGCCGTTCTTTCACTCAGGCAGGGGGTCGGACGGTTAATTCGTTCGATTACCGACACTGGAGTTGTGGCTATTATGGATGTCAGATTGTATACAAAGGGATATGGAAAAACATTTTTGAAAAGTTTACCACCTGCACCGATCACCCGTGAAGTGAAAGATGTTAGAGAATTTTTTCGTCTTCATGATGGTTAGGTCTTATAAGGCTGAAATATTTTAATATAGATATCGATATGAATGATTTGCTGGAAATTGTAAAAAAAGAGGCAGCAGAGATTGATCGTTATATGCACATGGATCTCGAATCCATGGAACGAGATATTGATCCACTTCTAAAAAGCGTGTTGCATTACGGACTGTTTAATGGAGGAAAGCGCATACGGCCACTACTCGTTGTTGCCTGTGCCAGACTATGTGGCATGCGATCTGACAATTCCTACAGGCTGGGAATTGCTTTTGAGTATCTTCATGCTGCGACACTCTTTCACGATGACATTATTGACGGATCCGATACCAGAAGGGGAAAACCCGCTGTACATAAAAAGTTCGATATAGTAGCTGCAATCCTCGCGGGTGATTTTCTCCATGCTCATTCAATGGCGATGGTCTCTGAATTAGCTGGATCCTTAAGCCTTGCATGTTTTTGCAAGGCTACTAAAGGGATGGTTGACGGTGAGTTTATGCAGTTACAAAATGCACAAAAGCATAACTTGTCAGAAATTGATTACTATAATGTGATAATGGGCAAAACAGGTCTTCTCATATCAGCTGCCTGCGAGGTCGGAGCTATATTTTCCGGTGCTGATAAAAAAGAGATCACTGCTCTTCGGAGTTATGGAAGAAATCTTGGATGTGCTTTCCAGATAATTGATGATATTTTGGATTACCTTGGAGATTCCGAGAAAACAGGTAAAGCTGTTGGTAACGACTTTGCTGAAGGAAAAATGACCTTGCCTCTCATTCTTGCAATGAATAAAGCGACCGGTACTGATAAAGCCACTTTAATGGGTATGAAATCAGGATCAGAAAAAGTATCTATTCATAATATTATAGATATTATTGAGAAGTATGAAGGCTTTTCTGGTGCAAGAGCCCATGCAGAAAAGGCAATTAAAACTGCCTTTACGGAGCTTGAAATATTTACTGATTCGAGTGTTTCTTTTGAACGCAACCTTCTACAGGCGTTAGGATATTTTGTTCTCAATAGAGATAAGTAATCTGCAGAATTCAGCATTGAAAATTTACTCTGAAAAGGACAAGTAATAGATAGAATGGTTCCTCGAAAAAATACGACAAGACGGAGTAAAAAAAAACCTGTAAGAAAACAATGGTTGTTCCCAAGTTTCGGACGGTTGTTGTTATTTCTGTTTCTGTTTCTTGTGCTTATATTTTCCATCTGTACGGCAGGGTATGTGATTTTCTTTCGTACTGTATTTGCACAGGAAATAATGCCGCAACTCAAAAACAGTATCGTGTTTGAAGAGCCGGATCCCCCTGTTCCTCAGAATGAGGATAAAATAGTTCTTATTGAAAAAAAAGTTTTGCCTGTTGTTGAACCCATAATTAAAGAAAGGAAAGTGTTCTTGCCAATGGTCGCCGTTATTATAGACGATATTGGCTATAACTATGGAATAGGCAAACAGTTGCTTGAGATGCCACTGCAACTCACCTTTTCTTTTCTTCCTTTTGCACCATACACAAAACAGCTTGAGGAAGTTGCCTATAACAGTGGGAAAACGATATTTTTACATCTGCCACTTGAGCCACAGTCGTCAGAATTCAACCCTGGTCCAGGTGCTCTAATGCTAAATGATTCTTCGGCGATGCAGATTGAAAAACTACAAAGGTGCCTCGATGAGGTGCCCCATGCAGTTGGTGTTAATAATCATATGGGGTCTCTGTACACAGAAGACAAGCCTGCGATGGAGAGGCTTATGGTTGAGTTATCGAATAAGGATTTGCTGTTTGTCGATAGTTACACAACATCTGCCAGTGTTGGTCTTGAAAGTGCACAGAGGTATGGTGTCAAGAGTGCCAGGCGACATGTATTCTTAGATAATGAGTTGAGCCGAGACCACATCTGTGGGCAATTAGAGAAACTTGTTGAAATTGCGACAGAAGGGGGCCTTGGTATAGGGATAGCCCATCCCCATGAAATGACCTTGAATGCACTCAAGAGTTGCAGTCCATTACATGAGTCAAAAGTGCAATATGTGAGTATTTTGGATGTGTTATAAACCGTTGAGTGAGAGCAACTCAGGCCTGAAGAATAAAAGAATCTTCAGGCCTGAGTTGTAGAGGTTACTCCATACATTTCTTGGTATGGAACTCATCTGGACCTTTTTTTAATGTTTAAAAGAGCGTTGTCCTGTGAACATCATAGCTACTTTGGGATCCGCTTCATTGCAGGCTTCAATTGTCTCAAAGTCTCTCATGGATCCGCCTGCCTGAAGAATTGCCGAAATTCCCTGGGCTATTCCAACATCTGCTCCATCTCTAAATGGGAAGAAGGCATCTGAGATCATAACAGAACCAGGAAGTCCGGCCTTATCTTGTTGAACTTTAGCGTCAATGGCCTCTTTTTCAGATATAGCTCTCTCACCTTTACCAATAGCGAGTACAAGATCAGCATAACCGATGCCATGGGTATCAAAGCAGACAATGTCGGCGTATTTTACATACGCTTTTTGTACTGCTATTTCGGCCACTCCAACACGGTCTTGCTCACCCGTACCAATTCCAACAGTACAGCCATCTTTTACATAGAGAACAGAGTTGGAGGTTACACCGTGTTCAATGGCCCAGCCAAAGATCATATCATCGAGTTCCCGCTGGTTGGGGGCTCGGTCGCATGTATAGGTTTTTCCCTTCCATGTTGCTGAGGCATTAGCCAATTGGTCAATGGAACGGATTGAATTAACGGCAGATTGTTGAACGATTAATCCGCCATCAATGAGGCTCTTAAAATCAACAAACCGGAAACTCTCGAATTCAGAGAGTTTTCCAATATCTGCAATTTGAATGATTCTTAGGTTCTTTGCCTTTTGCAGTATTTCCAAACTTCCTTCTGCAAAGTCTGGTGCACAGACCACTTCAAGATAGTTTTTGGCAAGCAGCTCAGCCGTGACCTTATCACAAGTCCTGTTGAGTATTACAGCCCCACCAAATGCCGCGATACGATCACATCTCAAGGCACGGTTAAACGCGGTAGGGAGGTCGTTATCCCAGGCTGCACCACATGGATTATTGTGTTTAAGGATGACTGCAGCGGGTTTAACCATCAAATATTTAATAATGTTTAGCCCATTATCAATGTCAGTGAGGTTTATTTTTCCTGGATGTTTGCCTACCTGTAACATGTCTTCTACATTGATTGAGGATACCAATCCATTGCCGGGCTCAATGAACTTGCAATCACCAAGAGTGAGGTTGCCGTTAACAAGCTCGTATAGAGCTGCCTCCTGATCAGGGTTTTCCCCATAGCGGACGCCACGCACATCGATAGATCCATCTTCTGTTTTTATTCCCCACGTTTTCTTTTTATAGACAAGTTTTTGTTCTCCAAAAGTGATCGTCATATCGGCTGGAAAACTGTCTCCTAGAATTGTGGAGTACATCTTTTTTAAATCACTCATAGTATCTTCCTTTTTATGTGAGTCTGGGTAAACTTTTATCGAAATATTTAATGGATGGTATAGAAAAAATATTTTATAAAATAGTAGTGTGAGGTGGAATTATTTGTCCGTTTGATACCGTTGTATTAGTCAGGTAGCTATGGGCACCTATTATGGCACCGTCGCCAACTGAGCAATTTTTTAATACTGCACATTGTTCAATGACAGTTGTGTGACCTATATTGCTAGCCCCATGAATATGGACACATGGTTCAATAACACAATCAGCTAGAATAGTAGAATCAGATGATATGCGAATTGTTTCAGGATTAATCATTGAAATTCCGAGTGTCATCAGTTCCTTATTTCTGCGTAATTGTAATTCAGTCTGTGCCTGAGAGAGTTCAAGGCGTGAATTAACTCCGAGTACGTCAATGGAATCTGGAGTAACGAACGTCTTGACTTTGAGGCCTTCTTCTACCGCTAGTTTTACAATATCGGTAAGATAGACTTCGCCCTGGCTATTGTTTGTACCCACATTTTTTAAACTTGCAAAAAGAAAATCTTTGTCTACACAGTAAATACCCGCATTAATTTCCTGAATGAGAAGTTCCTCTGGATTTGCATCTTTATGTTCGACTATGGCAAGTATATTTCCGTCATCATCACTTATAATACGTCCATAGTTAGCAGGATTGTCTAGTTTCGTTGTAAGAAGGGTTACTTGGGCTAAATGATCTACATGGTGTTGAAGGAGATCAGTAAGCATAGAAGGGCGAATGAGGGGGGTGTCACCACATAGAATCATCACAGTCCCTGATAAACCTGCCAATTCGTTTTCCGCTGCTAGCACTGCATGACCTGTACCGAGTTGCTCGGTTTGTTCTGCAAAAGTGACGTTATACGCAGTAAGTTGGTCTTTAACCTTATCACTCTGATGTCCGACTACAACAACGGTTTCTTGAGGGGCTAAGGAGTTGACACTATTAAGTACATGTTGAAGCATGGGAGCATAAAATACTTCGTGAAGTACTTTAGCTTTTTCTGATTTCATTCTTGTACCTTTACCGGCAGCAAGAACAATAACGGAGAGGTCCTGATTCATGTTTTAACTCTATATCTGTAATTTGAAAACTACTGAGGTGAAAATACGGTGGAATGAAAAAATCTATCGAAATCTCTTTGGACAAATATATATTAGAAACCTGGCTCTATTGCAAGGATCTTAAAAATTCTTATCTAAGACAAGCCGGATCATGTTTAAAAATAGGAAGATAAGGTCGAAGAGATAATAAGAAAAAATAAGCAAATCGGTGAGAATGTAAAAGGAAAAAAAAATACGACGATGACCTACTCTCAAGCGCAGCGGCCATGCAGTACCATCGGCGGCTAGGTAAGCGACCAAAGGGAGACCTCCGTCAAAGCGAACGAAGTGAGACTCCGAAAGAGTTAACTTTCGTGTTCGGAATGGGAACGGGTGGATCTTTATTGCTGTGACATCTGTAAAACAAAAAATCCCCAATCAGCATAAATGCTAATTGGGGATTGGTGTAAAAATACGGCGATGACCTACTCTCCCACACAGTCGCCCATGCAGTACCATCGGCGCAAAAGAGCTTAACTTCCGTGTTCGGAATGGGAACGGGTGGATCCTCTTTGCTATGACCGCCGTAAAACTTTTTGTATGCCTGTGTTAGTACACAGTCATAACGTTTTACCTGTAAGGGCAGGGGAGCTAAACAATACACTCCAACACCCAAACATAAACTTGGTAATCGAATAGTAGAATAATCAGTAGTAAATCAATCAAAAAATATGGATAAGCCACACGGGTTATTAGTATCGGTAAGCTCCATGTATTACTACACTTCCACACCCGACCTATCAACGTGGTGGTC
>JBLHNA010000077.1:0-12640 GCA_047619065.1 Desulforhopalus sp. | reverse complement strand
TTTTATCTCAGATGCTTGTCAAGGTATATTTTACCTTAATCACAATTTTAATTTTAAAATGTTTACGAAGAGTTCTTTTATAAACTACACCATTGCTGGGTTTCCGGGCCGTCCGGGAATTGCTGTAGGCTCACCCTTAAGAACGTGTGCCGTGCCCGGCACACAACCAGGCGGTTAATCCGCTCACTGCGTTCGCTAGGACCACCTTAGGTTCCCGTATTTCTAGCATGAATCGGCACCAAGAAAACACAAACTAAATCCAAGTGAGCGAGTGCCAAATTCGGTGGCCGCTTACCTTAACGTTAGCCAACAAAACAAAATGAATCTATTATCACCACTGACACTGATACTATTGAGTATCTATCCTTTAGTTCTCGGAGGAATTTACTTATTTTCTTTTCCATATGAACTGTATGAAGGTTCAAAATCGCCAATATTACTTTATGTAATAACCGGTTGTTTATTACTTCTCTCAATATTGTGTTTCAGACCTTCGTCACGTATCTCAAAAGAAACCAATACTAACCCTTCTAACGTTAGGTGGGTGTTTTTAGCTCTTGGATTTCTTACCTCACTTTTGGGTCTTAGTGGCACACTTTATTTTTGGTACGCAATACCTGAGCCTGCTCCTACTTTTGGAATTATGTGTAATGTGTGTTTTTCAATTATAACAGCTTTTCTCTGGTATTTCGCATCAAGCAAAAACTCAAAAAATAACCCTAATTTAATGAGGATTATTATAACTATTTGCGTATTATTATTTGGAGGTGTTTACCCCCTAGTGCTTTCTTTAATATTATTATATGCCTTCCCAAGTACACAGATAACAGCTTATCCTACTGCTGCCTCTTTATCATTTATTGCAATACTCGCCTTTGGAATATTAGTTTTTCAACTACATAGAGAAAGCTATAATGAAGATCTAAAAACGAATGTGGCATCAAGAAAAGAAAGGCTGGGGGCAGCTCTTGTTGATGGTTTAATGTTACTTGTAATAAATTCCCCAATATTTTATTTCTCAGGTGCTTTTGACTATATCGTTGTTAACGAAACACTACCTCTACGACTTACCATTATACTAGCATTACTAGGTGTTTTCACCTTCTTCATTCTTAACGGAAAATTACTTATTAGCCAGGGTAGAACCATTGGTAAGAAACTTTTTAACATTAAAATTGTTTCTTTGAATGATGAGTTACCGACCATCAAACAAATAATTATAAAGCGATACATACCATACCTTGGGTTTCCTTATATTCCATTCGTAGGTGGAATTTTAAATATGGTTAACATTTGTTGTATCTTTGGTAAAGAATCACGATGTTTACATGACTTCATTGCTAAAACAAAAGTCATAAAAGGCTAACCCGGCGTTCAAGAGGGAATGCAAGAGGCTATGCTGTTTGCCAAACTCAAGGTTGAATCAAAAAATTATAAATTTAAAAAAAATCGCGATAAAATCTTGCCACCCCTTAACTCAGTGTTAACATTGCCACATCGAAGCTCTGAATATCCTATCAGTACATCTACTTGAGCTTATTCCTGTACACGTCATACGTGATCATACCGTGAAATACCACCCGAAATGGAGCATCCTAAAGGCAGAGATAATTCCATCTCGGAGAGGTCTACTTAAAATTTTGCTGCAAAACTATAGTAAGCACATGTCTGAGTTCCCGAAACTTTTGATCTGTTATTTGAAAATTGATCTCAATTGTCTCATTCGTTGGTGATGGCAGGACGAGAGTCAGTCGGCTCCTGGAGAGATCTGCGTGAAAAATCAGGTGGTGTCCTATCAAATTTTCTTCATTAGTCTCGACGTAACATGAAACATTATCTCCATCGTCTTCCTCAGAGTAATTAAGGTTAAAGGCGTATAGGTGCCAGCAATAAGCAGGTAAATTGAGAGAAAATCTAATTTCTGAAAAACATTTTTAGCCTTCCCCCGAAGACTATGGTTGATGGTTGGGAAGACATAAAGCATAACGAGTGTAGTACCATAAATAGTAACGCTGAGAATGGACAGAAGATCTCCCTGGCGACTAGTGGTAATAATCAACACAACAAGACCAATAATGGCTGCTATCGATCCTGCCGGATTTGAGTATGATATTTGCAGTAGCTATCCCCGTGCTGACCCTGTAAAAAGTTATAATTCAATAAGCTATCGTTATCGTTATGAAGGACAATATGAAAAACCATTCGATCGCATCAAAACAACTCAAAACCAAGCTAACCCCGTTAAAGGTCGCTTTGATTTATGCAACGGTCGGGATCCTGTGGATGCTGTTTTCCGAAAAATTGCTCACCATGTGGGTTTGGAAACAGGATTCCCTACTGTATATGGAAATTCTTAAAGGCTGGTTTTACGTGATCGTAACGGCGTGGATGCTCTATGTACTGACCCATCGAAGCATTTCAGTGCTTGAGCACTCGGAGCAATCGTTATGCAATGCCGACCGGGCCCTCAAGGCTCTTAGCAGATGTAACCAAGCTATCATAGATGCAAGGGTGGAGTCAGATCTGATGCGAGACGTTTGCCGGATCATTGTGGAAATCGCCGGGTACCGCATGGTCTGGGTAGGAATGGCGGAGGAAACTCCAGAAAAACGTGTTCAACCATTTGTATCCTGGGGAGAGCCAGACGGTTTTCTTGCATCACTGGACGTAACCTGGAACGACACTGCAAATGGGCGTGGTCCGGTTGGGAAGGCGATTCGTAGCGGGGAGACTTGCGTATTTCAGAATATTGAGACGAATCCGCATTTTGCTCCCTGGCGTCAGCAAGTGCTTGATCAGGGGTATGGCGCCGTGATTGCACTGCCCTTAAAATTTGATGAGAAGACCCGCGGGGCCCTCTGCATCTATGCCCCAGAACCGGATGGGTTTAATGCTGCAGAAACTGATCTGCTGGAGGAATTGGCCGCCAATCTGTCTGCTGGGATTACAATTCGCAGACTGCGGGCCGAACGTAATCGCATATACAAGGAACGTATGCAACTTGCAACCATGGTTGAACAGGCTGAGGAAGGCAT
Source organism: Desulforhopalus sp. (assembly GCA_047619065.1). Classification (GTDB taxonomy): domain Bacteria; phylum Desulfobacterota; class Desulfobulbia; order Desulfobulbales; family Desulfocapsaceae; genus Desulforhopalus_A. Next base: position 9,605 of record JBLHNA010000077.1, on the reverse strand, counting down.
GCTACTGGTGACTATAGACGGTACGATTCAGTATATGAATCCGGCTTTCGAACGCATCAGCGGGCTTTGTAAACCAGATATGCAAGGTCAAAGCATCCGTGTTTTAACCTGTGATGAACAAAATCAGGCAACCTGGCAAGACATCGCGGATAGTCTTCGCACGGATACGTTAAAGAACCGCCGCTTTACCAACCGCAGAAAAGATGGCACCACTTACGAGATGGATGTAAGCCTTTCAAAGGTGCGCGATAGCTCCGGTACTCTTACCGGCCATATGGTTATTTTCCGTGACATCACCCATGAAGCTCAACTTGAAAAACAACTACAGCAGGCACAAAAAATGGAGGTTATCGGAGCCTTTTCCGGAGGTATTGCTCACGATTTCAATAATATACTTGGAGCGATAATCAACTGCAGCGAGTTGGCTCTGGAGGACCTGCCGGCGGATCATCCGGTGCGGGAGGACTTGGCACATGTGCTCAAGGCTGGATTGCGCGGCAAAAGCCTTGTTCAACAAATCCGCACCTTCAGCCGCAGGGAAGCACCCCAGCGGTTTCCCGTAGAAGTTGATCAGGTCGTGAAAGAATGTCTCAGCCTTCTGCGCGCATCATTGCCGGCCGGCATCGAAATACGTCCAAACCTCATTGTTGAATCCAGCCTGGTTCTGGCCGATGCAACCCAGATGCATCAGGTGCTGATGAATCTTTGTGCCAACGCAACCCATGCCATGGGGGATTCGGACGGTGTTTTGATCGTGAGTCTGGCCAATGTGAATGTTGACGCTGGTGCTACCAGCGTTCACCCAGAGTTGCAATCGGGGCGGTACCTGAAACTGACGGTAAGGGACAGCGGCTGCGGCATGGAAGAATCGGTGATGGAGCGTATTTTTGATCCGTTTTTTACCACCCGCTCTAAAAAAGGCGGCACAGGCTTGGGGCTGTCGGTGGTTCACGGCATCGTCAAAAGCCACGATGGGACTATTGCCGTAAAAAGTGAGCCAGGAAAAGGATCTACTTTTACTGTTTTTTTGCCCCTTGCGGACAGACCTGGTAATATGGCAACAAAGGTCGCAACCGATCAGGTTGTTGGAGGAAGCGAGCGGATCCTCTTGGTTGACGATGAAGAGGATCTACTATATGCTGGACAAAAAATGTTTCAGCGGCTTGGCTATACGGTGGTAACCGTTACCGGAGGCGTTGAGGCTCTGGAAACCTTTCGTGCCGCACCACATCGGTTCGATCTGGTCATTACCGATCAAACCATGCCTCATATGAAAGGTACTGATCTGGCTGGCGAAATGTTACAGATCCGTCCGGATATTCCCATTATTCTTTGCAGCGGTTTCGGTTCCGTTTCTAACCATGTTCTCACTCCGGAATCGGTCAAAGCCATGGGGATTCGGGCCTTTATTAGCAAACCGGTTACCAAGACGGAGATGGCCGCCGCGATCCGCCGCGAATTGGATACAGCCTCCTCACTGAACCTTAATATTGAAAGAGCCCATGGCTAAAATCCTCATCATCGACGACGACGAAAATATCTGCTACGTGGTATCCCGACTTGCCCGAAAAATGGACCATGAAGTCGATTGTGCTACAACTTTGAAGGAAGGTCTGGAGAAGGTCCATGATACAGACGTGGACCTCGTGTTCCTGGATGTCAAACTGCCTGATGGCAATGGACTGGACGCTTTAGCAGAAATCCAAGCTTCTTCCGGGGCACCTGAAGTGATCATCAGTACCGGATATGGTGATGCCGACGGGGCCGAATTAGCGATTAAAAGTGGCGCTTGGGATTACATCGAAAAGTCGTCCTCGGCCAAGGCTATTCGCCTTTCTCTCTTCCGTGCCCTGCAATACCGAAACGAAAAGAAAGCCTCTCCTGGTTCTGAGTTCGTGAGGGCTCTTCGACGGGAGAACATAATCGGAGACAGCCCTCAAATACGTTCCTGTTTGGATATGGTGGCCCAGGCAGCGCAGAGCGATATCAATGTACTGCTTACCGGGGAGACCGGTACAGGCAAGGAGTTATTCGCTGAGGCCATTCATGAAAACAGTGTCCGCGCGAAAAACAGTTTTGTGGTGGTGGATTGTGCGGCCCTCCCCGATACCTTGGTGGAAAGCCTGTTATTTGGCCATGTTAAAGGGAGCTTCACCGGGGCCGAGAAAGATCGTGAGGGATTGATTCGACAGGCTGATGGGGGAACGCTTTTTCTCGACGAGGTGGGTGAACTGTCCTTATCGCTTCAGAAAGCTTTTTTGCGCGTTTTACAAGAACATCGCTTTCGTCCAGTTGGCGGTAAAACAGAAGCAAAAAGTGATTTTCGTCTTGTGGCAGCCACCAACCGCAGTCTTGACGCCATGGTAACCGAGGGAACGTTTCGTAAAGATCTCCTTTATCGCATCAGCGCTTTTACACTCGACCTGCCACCGTTAAAGGAGCGGCCTGCCGACATCAAGGCGCTGGCCAGATTCCACATTGACCGACTCTGTGAACGTATGGGCATCGCGGCCAAGGGCTTTTCGTCTGACTTTTTTGACATCCTGGCGGCCTACACCTGGCCGGGAAACATTCGAGAACTGGTTAATACTCTTGATCGTTGCCTGGCTACAGCCCGCTATGAACCGACCTTGTTTGCTAAGCATCTGCCACCCAAAATTCGCATCCAGGTGACTCGCCAATCTATAAGCGATTCTCATCCACACATTGAAGAGAGCCAGGAGGACACGCACATTAAAAATCTGCCTCCGCTGCAGGATTTTCGTGAAGCTCTATTCACTCAGGCCGAGCGGCAGTACCTGATCGATCTCATAGATCTGACCGCCGGCGATATAAAAGAAGCCACCCGCATATCCGGCCTTTCCCAGTCCCGCCTGTACGCCATCCTGAAAAAGCACAATATCGATAGACATTCATAACCATTCCGGTACGTCCCGGATTATTCCTGCCTGGCAGTAAACTTTCCCGCACATCAGGAAAAAACTGCCACCATACGATTATCTTCATCGTTCGATTAGCCTGTGTGGTTGTCAGTGGCACACTGGAACTGGCGGGCCAGGCGATTGGTAATCCGCCCCAATATCAGTCACGTAGTATTTCGAGAGGATCAATAGATGTATTCAGGCTCCTTTGGTCGTTGTTCTGATATCGAATGCCCAAATATATAGCAGGAACCGTGCTGGTACAGAAGAACGATAAAGCGACCGGGAAAGACGGGTTGCAAAGTATCTTTTATTGCTTCAGTTTGTTGGAAAAAATGGCACGTTTTAAGCAACGTGTATTGCAAAGAGATGCATCCAAGATCTGGAAAACGAAGGGTGTGACGATTGTTTAGAGAGAATTGACCGTGATATCCGAAGGAGTTGGTCATCATACCGGATAAAGGGCTTTGGATGCACTTGCAGGATGATAATACCCCATCCAGGCATAATACGTCCAGGCGAGTATGGAAATGCACATAATATGAAATGAAAAAATAATGGAGAATTGGCCACCGTAATGAGCTTTTTCTTCTCATATATCCACTTTTAACATGTTTAAGTAAGTAAAAGGAGTCACAAATGTCAATGCATTCATTGGAACAAAAGCGATTTGAAACAACAAAGGATAAGGCACATGTCGAGCTGGTAAATTATTTTGTCAACCTCGATGAACAACGTAAAGTTTGGTATTTCACGGTTGCTGTCAATTCAAATGCAAAGTCACATCACTTCACCCAGCCCCAGGCTGAAAAGCTTATAGATGATCTCTCAAAGAACTATGACATACGCAGGCCAAATATTGAGCTGGCTGTAGCTTTTAATCCCTGTTGCTCTCTCGATTTGAATAAAAAACAAAATGTTATCATGTTCAACAAGAGTGGCTTGCTCAGTGACATCTTTGAAGATCAGTTGGGTGAGTTGTATCGTTTGATTAAGGGAAAGTTACTCGAATATCGGCAAGCGCTTGAGCTTACACTGGTTTTGCTGGATAATTATCCTGCCGCGAGGAGGCTCATTAACTAACAGTTTGACTGTTCCAGTTGTTCCAAAAAATAGGGGGTGCCTCATGTCTGAGGTTCAGCCCCTTTTTTGTGTTGTTTTGTGTATGACTTGCAAAGGTATAACCCCCTCTCACCTGGAAGCGTTCATTTCGACTGAGATGAATCTCATCTTCTGGGCGTCGGGTTCCTGGATGATCAAAGCGACGGCGATCCTCTTGGAGGGTACAGGCCAAGCTATCGTGACATTGAGGAAGTGATGAAGGAAAGACGCGTAAAGTGCGAGCCTATACGCCATCCTGAAAAAGCACACTATCGATAGATATTTATAACTTTCCCGGAATCCCTCTGATTATTACTGCCCGGCAGTAAACTTTCCCGCACATCAGGAAAAAAGTGCCACCATTCGATGATCTCCATCGTTGGATTAGCAGGCAATGTTCTCTTTTTGCCCCGTGACTCGCCTGAACAGATGAAGACCTCCGGACTAATGATTTCTGGCACAGTTGATGCACATTGTGCAATAGACAGTTCAACACTTCAATGAGGTAAGGTTACATGGAGATTATTTTCTTTCGGAATAAATATATCGCAGCACATTTCGAGGAAGCGCTTCAGGCTTCGTTTTCCCGGTTCACGCCGTTTACGTCCCTGACACGCCTCTGCACCAGACTTCGTTATATGCCAACTCAGGGGGTGATCATTGTGTTAGCTGTCGCTGATCAAATGGATCTGATGGCTCTAGTGTCTATCCGGCACTTTTTTGAGGATATACCCATGATTTTGATTTTACCGACCAACGATGGGTCTTTACTGGTGAAAGCCCATAAGTTCCATCCTCGCTTTATCGGCGATCTGGAAAGCGGTCTTTACGAAGTAATCGTCGTCATTCACAAAATGCTGTCCCGGGAAGTTGACCTTAAAAAGGCAGAAATTAGAAACAGCGCAGTCGGAATCCATTGAAAAATAATGGAGGAATACATGGAAGTACTAATGAATACCCTACATAGAAGTGCTGTTGTTTCACATACCCTGGAAAAAGTGCTTTATACCTTGATTTATATTTACGTATCCGCCCGCATCCTCAATCTGGTGGTCACTGGTTTGAGTCAAAGAAAGGCGGTGATGGTCGTATCCAATCTCGGAGATGCGATATCCCAAGGAATTATGGAGGAGACCAAGCGGGGCGTGACGATTTTGCGAGGTCAGGGCGCCTATTCGGGGCAGGAAGAAAAGGTCCTTTATACCGTGGTCAATCTCCGAGACTTATCACGAATAAAACAACTCATCCGCCAGATAGACCCCCAGGCATTTGTGGTGGTTAGTGACACACTGGAGGTGATGGGCCATGGGATTGGTAACCAGCCCCAGTATTAGGCGCATCAACTGTCGATGGGATCGGTAGAGTTTAAACTTTATGAAAATCAAATGTAAAAGGAATGTATCATGGCAACAAAAGAGACGTTGACAGCCCTGGAGATAGCGAAGATCGCATGTGACATCGAAACTGATGGCTCCGATTTTTACAGGGCAGCAGCAGAAGCATCAACAGATGACGAAACAAAAAAACTATTTAATGAACTGGCCAATAGAGAAATTGAGCATTTAAGCACGTTTCGAATTATGTATAAGGAGCTTAACGAAAGAATGGGCGGTTTTCCCAATGATTCTTTATATCTGTTTGATGATACAGTCACACGCTATCTCAAAGTTATTTCAGAGGGGATGATTTATCCAGGTAGGGCGGAAGCCCAAAAATGGATTTCCCAGTACCATGATATTAAGGACATTATTCAATTTGCCATAGAAGCGGGAAAAAGCACTGTTCTCTTTTTCACGGATATCATGTCCCATGACACTTTTGTTTATAGCCAAGAGATTCTTACAGATATCATAAGAGCGGAAAAATCTTATATTGTCTCTTTAAACAGCATGCTAAACGCGACGAACGAGGGGGTTCTTGGCGAGAAATGTCACCAATCGGTGGAAAAAATGTCTGAAATCATTTTTTGTTAATAGATAATTGACCAAACTTTAGCAACTGAGCAGAATTATATTCTGCGGATAATAAACACTCTGCTCAAACCCCGCCTATGCTGACACGACTTCTGAAACTGGCTGAAGTTCGGCGGTCAAATTTGAAAATGTGCTCATCCCGATTTTCGCGATCAGTTATGGGATTATTTTCAACGAGCGGTCCGTGAGCGCGGCGGTCATGAGCCGGCGGTCAACTCTTTATTGAGAGAGACCGTCGGCAGGTTTGATTTTGAGCTGCTGTCTATTGGTGTTTAATGGCTGTTTAACCTACCTATGCTAGGTATCACCTACACGGGTTAAGACCGTAGTCCAAACTCGTTAATGTTAAGCGAATATCCTTTTCCGTCAGTCAGGACTAATCCTTTACTGGTATCATATTTGTAAAACATTTTGGTAAGATCCACATCCCTGTTTATCACATTGACGACATATCCGCTTTCAGCCAAATCAATAATCGTGGTTCTTATCTCTTCTTTTTTAACAAACATCGTTGTTTTAGAATCATAGACAAATGCGTTGCCAACTATTCGGCATGCTGTACCATCAGTCTTTTTAACTTCACCCAAAAAGTGCCGTCTGTTGGACTTTTACAGAAAGCAAAGATTCCCAAGCGAGTTACCTCACATACGTTTCGTCACAGTTTCGAAGGTCTCACTTCGTTCGCTATCTGCCAGCCACTTATTGCAAGCCAATTATGATATCCGCACTATTCAAGAATTACTTGGCCACAGCGACGTAAGGACAACCTTGATTTATACGCATACAGTAAAGAGCGTTACTATTAAAGAGGTCAAAAGCCCCTCAGATTTTTAATTTTCAATTCTTCGCAGGATTGATGCCGAGTCAACTGTTCCAATGGCAATCTTAATCAACTTGATGCACCTGCATTTTAAGACTATTCCTGTGAAGGTCATGGAGAAGTTGTCATCAATCCCTAACAATATAAAAAGGTATTTTTGACCTTTAGGGAATCAACGATATCCTGACAAGAAAAAAAGCATTCTCAGATCCAAGATGGTTCCAGATAATTGTTTGACTATTGGAAATGGAATAAGGGCGGAGCCTTTTAGGTGCCGCCCTTTGTGATCACCCATGCAGATTCTCAATCCATCGAATTGCTTCAACATCGCTCACGTTACCAAGATATCTTTGGGTGGTCGACAAGTCAGCATGCCGTAAAATCACCTTGCTTACAATCTCCAGTGGGGTTCCTGCCCTTGAAGCGTATGTGGCAGCGTGCCTTCTCAAATCATGTGGTCGCAAATTTATCTCCACCATTTTGCCTGCACTCTTAACCATGGACCATGATGTGCTGTAAGAGATGGGGAAAACTCTTTCATCGGAAGCAATTACATTGTCTCGGATATAATCATGTAGTCGACGTTGAAGTTTACTGGGGACATAGACCACCTCGCCACGAATACCGCTTTTTGGTTTTTGGAGTATAAGTTTACGCTCCTCAATGTCACCTGGTGTGAGGTTGAGAACCTCGCTGATTCTCATGCCAGCCCTAGCCATCAACTCCAGCATTAATCTGTTCCTCGCATTAGTGGTGCGAAAAATTATCTCATCAATCTTGTCTTTGTCGAGAATCTTCGCCTGGATAGGGTGTGGCTTTTAAAAGATTTTCTTGATTACGGAGTTGCTGCAAGGGTTTTCCAGGTCCGGCAGCGATGTGTTGATCGTGAAATTGTAGAAAGAGTGAAGGACTGAATATCTGTTCCGCTTAGTTGTCTGTCTACGGCTAAAGGTAAGCTTCGTTAAAAAGGAAAGGACATCCTCCTGAGACACCGAGGCAAGAACTCTCTCTTGAAACTGATCGTAGAACTTTCCCAAGACATACTAAACACATCTCTGAGTGTTTGGTTGTGAATTGGCCTTGTGGTACTCCAGGTGGTAATACACTGCTTGATTGACTTTCATCATTTAACCTCCTCTCGTTGGATTTAAAAGGGTCCTCTGAGAATTATATGATGAAAAGGCTATGGTTTTAATGTTCTGGAAAAATCTAGGATTTGTAAATTTCTTCTTTGTGTCAGGTAAACCTTGCTTTTAAAAAGATCAACACGACCTTGTTGCGTTGTTAGGTTTTTGAGACACCTTATGGTTTCGAGGTAGACCTATTAAGTTACACCCCTATAGGTCACTTTAACGTTCGAACGGTTTAGGATGTGTCACGCATGTGTCACGGTGCGTCCTAGAGGCTTCAAAAGATGGTTTAAAGTTAGTTGCAATTTGGCGTTTTGCTATTTTGATTCATTAACTTTCGCTTTTAAAATCCCGGACGCTTTAAAGGTCACAACTCTGCGTTCCTCTAGGAGGAGATCGTCTCCTGTCGCAGGATTACGCCCTTTTCGTGCGTTCTTGTCTTTAATATTGAATTTACCGAATCCAGTCAAAAGAAGACCTGAACCGTTAATTAGAGCGTTTTTTGAAATTCTAAGGAAAGCTTCAACTGCTTCTGTTGCTTGAACTTTGGTTATTTTGTCGTGATTTTCATATATCTGTTGCGCTAAGACAGCTTTAGTAATTGCCATAAGTTATCCACTTGTTTTGCTTTATTTTTAAGAATCGTTTTAAAAGATTGTGACTATCTTGTTTATCTTAGACGCAAGTAAATAGTGAATAAATCCTTTTCATCTATGGAGATAAGAAGTTGGGGACTGATATCGCAATAACTATACCAATAACAACTCCAACAAGTATCACTTCTACCAAGGTATATCCCTCTTGATATATTGATGTTTTTATCATTTTTTCACTAATCACTCGGTCTCCCTCCAAATAATATTTTTTAGTCTTGAAGCAAATAAGAGGCCATTTCAGGGAGAATGTTGTTTGTGTATTTATTGTCCATAATATCAGTCAATTAACAGTTCTTGAATGAAGTGATGGCAATGTCGTTTGTGTTACATTGTGACATATATTGTCACTCAAGGACAAAAAATGGTTGTGGTCATTTAGGGCTAACATGTTGATTGGAAAATAGTAATAGTTACTGGTGAACATGAAAACACAGTAGAAGTAATGCATTCACGTGTTGGGTTGTGCATTTTGAAGAACGCTTGACTAAGGTACTAACTGAGGGTAGCTAATCAGCGTAGAATCAGAATTGTTCAGGAGGAGGGATTTTTGATAATCCATAAAGCGTCTGTATTCCCAAGGTTACACGGGGTAAATAAATGTCATTACATTTCAGTTGGTTAAATGGTGGTGTAGACGAGTAATAAAGTGTCATACCAAAAATGACGTAACCTATTGATTACAGGTAGCGTGAAATTCCACGTTTTGAACTATAGTTTCATACTGAACGAACGCTCAGTCCATTTGCCACTGAAAAATTGAATAATAAAGTATCATACTCGAAATTAGTCAACTCGTTGATTTCACGTTCTGCAAAATCAAATAACAACAAAAAACACCACACTAAGCAATTTCCCAGTATGGTGTTTTGTTATTAACGATGAATCTATATTACTTGGGGTAAAACTTTATTATTCACCCACAACAGTTTCCATAGATGTTTCCTCACCCAGGGTTTGAGGGGGCAGTGACGTTGGGTCTAAGGAAGGCAAACGAGGCACGATAA
>JBLHNA010000076.1:0-13223 GCA_047619065.1 Desulforhopalus sp. | reverse complement strand
TATATATCCTCTTGTCGCAAGCAGGACATTAGCTCAACGGTTGCATTAGATTTGTTGTTCAATGGGAAATCACCTGATTTTGTCGATTAGTTTTTGGTGACAAAAACAACACGCTGAATAGTTACATGGCATATACAATTCATATAACGGAGTGAAGAGTGATAGAGAAATACAAGAAATGATAAAAGAGGCTCTTCGTCCGATGCTTTTCAATAAAGGGCGAGGTTATTTTTTTATATATGACCTGGAGGGAAACAATATACTACTTCCTTTTTCACCCCATTTAGAAGGGAAGAATCTCTGGAATTTAAAAGATAGTAAGGGCGATTATAATATTCAGAAAACTGCAAAGATGATTCGCGAAAAAGGTGAGGGATTTCAACGCTGGCACTGGTATAAACCAGGTGATGAAAAAAAAATGTACGAAAAAATCGGGTTCAGCAAACACTTCGAACCTTACGATTGGTGGATTGGGACCGGGGAATACATAGAGGATTTTCAACGGGATGTTCAGCAAGAAACACTTGAGTGGATAAATACAGTTCGTTTTGGCCAGGATGGTTATATCTTTGTCTATGATTTCAATGGTAAAATACTGGCCCATTATATGACGGAAACTATTGGAAAGAATGTACTCCAAGACACAGCCGATCAATATGGTGTCGAAATCGTAGGTGAGTTGATTCGTATCAGTCAACGGGATGGTGGTGGTTTTCTGGAATATGTAGGGAAAATTAGACCATCTACAGGCTTGGGGGCTTCGAAAATAGGCCATACCCAGTCTGTAAAAGATTGGGAGTGGACAGTGGGGGCAGGGGTTTATGTCGATTCTATCAACGCTGCCATTGAGGTTGAACGGAAAAACCTGATTGGACAAATAATTAAGAACATTCTGTTTAGTATGACTTTACTTGTGTTCTTACTCATCATTTTAGGCTTCATCCTTAGATATCTTTCCGCCAAAACAACAGACCATATAGCTGTCTTTACCCGGTTTTTTCAACAGGCATCAACACAATCTATTTCAATTGATGATGATGCGGTTTACTTTTCAGAATTTAAATTGCTCGCGCATTCTGCGAATCAAATGGTGGATGCTAGAAAGAAGGTAGATGAGGAACTGAAGGGGTTACGAAATTATCTCTCCAACATCATCGATTCGATGCCGTCGGTACTCATCGGAGTTGACTCTGAAGGAAAAGTAACCCAGTGGAACAAGACAGCTGAAAAAAACACCGGAGTTAGTGCGGAGACTGCCTACGGTGAGGCCCTCCCGAAGGTGTTCCCGGAAATGTCTGACCAGATGGAGACTATCAAGCAGGCCATCACAGAAAAGAAAATAAGACGGATATTCAGGAATCCACATCCAGGTGAGAAGGGCATGCACTATGAAGACATGACCTTCTATCCGCTCATTTCTAACGGGGTGGAAGGTGCGGTTATCCGAATTGACGATGTGACCAAAGAATATGAGCTGGAAATGGAAGTCAGGCACGGACACAAGATGGATGCAATCGGCCAGCTCGCAGGGGGTGTGGCCCACGATTTCAACAACATGCTGGCCGGCATAAATGGCGCTTCAGAACTTCTTGAAATTAAACTTGCCGAAAACGCATCGGCCATGAAATACATTGACATTATTAAGAATGCAACCGAAAGAGCCGCTGGGCTAACCAGGAAGCTTCTGGCGTTCAGCAGAAAAGGTTCGCATATATCAACGGCTGTTAACCTGAATGAAATTATTAACGATGTTGTAGCCATTCTTGAACGAAGCATAGACAAGCGTATTATTATTACCACGGCTTTAAATGCCAGAGAAACAATGGTCTCTGGTGACCCGTCACAACTACAGAGCGGTATTCTTAATCTTTGTGTTAACGCACGGGATGCCATGCCGGATGGCGGAGAATTGCATATCACTACAAGCAACACGGATTTTGATGAAGAATATTGTAGGGTCGATCAAAATCTTACTCCAGGAAATTATATCCAGGTTTCCATTGCCGATACAGGAATAGGAATTCCAGCTGAAGTGCAGACACGCATTTTTGAGCCGTTTTACACAACAAAAGATGTTGGCAAGGGAACGGGCCTTGGGCTCGCGGCGGTCTACGGTATGGTTAAGGATCACCGGGGGGATATCAGGCTTTACAGTGAGGTGGGAAAAGGTACAATTTTTCACCTTTGTATTCCTGTAGATTCAGAGGCCGCTTTTTCAGTCCCGGAAAGAAAGCTCGATGTGGTTCGTGGTCAGGGGACCATTCTCGTCATCGATGATGAAGAAATAATCAGGGCAACATCATCACTTCTTGTGGAAAATATGGGATATACTGTTCTTCAGGCGAAAAATGGGCTTGAAGGAGTAAATATCTATAAAGAGAAATGGAAAACGATAGATCTGGTAATTCTCGATATGGTCATGCCGGTCATGAACGGTCGTGAAGCTTTTCAAGAAATTCTAACGATAAACCCTGAGGCAAAGGTGATCATGGTTTCTGGGTTTGCCCGTAACGTAGATATGGCCAATATGGTAGGTAAAGGTTTGGCCGGCTTTATCATGAAACCCTTTAACAGGGTTGAGCTGAGCAAGCTTATTTTCGAGATACGTCAATGTTCCGGTTAATTATTTTTGTACAGTCCGAACCATTCCCTTCTAATCGCTCGCTCACATGACTTTAGGGGCTACGGGCTCATTGCGATTAGAAACATGTCGCATTAATTCTTGTTGATTAGTACAAATTCCAAGCAACAACCGGACATATTTACATATAATTACTCACCTCCTCAGACCAACACCATTTGCCCCATGAAGATACTAAGTATACAAGAATATGATGGATTATCAGGGTTTGAAGTATTTTTGAACACGATTTCTGACAAACTCGCAGCTGCCATATGTAGGAAATTCCATGCGTATACTGAACTTAATGATATTTATATTTGCAACAGCTTGAAAATTCTGAATCCTAAGATATGGGGCTATAAAGGAACTATTTATAAGCTTCGCGTAGATTGTGGTAAAGAGTCAGCCCGAGTAATGTTTGTAAAAATACCAGAAAACGACATTGTGTTATTGCATGGGTTTTTGAAAAAGACTCGAAAAACACCGAACAAAGACGCAAAAATTGCGATGGTAAATTTTGAACGGCTAAAAAACAACATAGAAGTAACTCAATTACCATTGACAAAGTACTCCTTCTAACTGATCAGGTTCTGGCATTCTAAGGCGCTACCCGTACAGTCTGCCATCCTGCATTCGCCTCCGATAACACACTACACCACGTCGAAGATAATGATTGAGAAAGTACTCAACAGTTGATATTGCGCAAAATAGAGCGGAAAATATAACTACCATTACAGGCGACCAGCGCAGCAGCGAGTCCAGTGGAGCGTCATAGGCGCGCAACGGTCACGGCTTGCCTTCTTATGCAGCAAGTGCTGCAAGCTCGCACGGACTTGAAAGGATATGCGCAGGATCATGTTGTTTTAATTCAGTGAGCGAACCATACCCCCAAAGGACACCGGCTGAGCGCAGCCCGTTCCTATGGGCAGCGGTTAGGTCAACATAACGATCACCAATCATTAGCGAGTTTTGACTGATTACTCCTTGTTCGCAGAGCGACTGTAGTTGTTGCCACTTCTCTATACCCACATCCCCTCCACTCACGAAGCTAAAAAAATGGCTTAGGCCGAAATATTCAAGTATTCGTGCAGCGAAGTCAGTACGCTTAGATGTGCAAATACCCAACGTGATGCCAGGATTTGTAGAAAGCTGCTCAAGGGCCTCAGGAATGCCGTCGTAGAGAACATTCTCAGAAAAGCCTACATCTGAGTAACGCACTCGATATTTGGTTATCAACGACGAAATGAGCTCAGTGTTATCGGATTTAGTGATAGCCTTAAATGTACTGTCTAGCGGTGGACCAATATAAGTAGAAAGCTCATACTCATCTTGACTCGGAAAACCGTGAGCCGAGAGAGCAAAATTCAGTGATCTTACAATTCCATCTTTTGGATCACTTATGGTTCCATCAAGGTCAAACACTAAATATTCGTATTTCAAATTGTAGTAGCCCCCGACCATCGAGTTAACTTTGATGTTAGATGTTTCCAGTGGAGTAGAAAAGGATATCCTACCACTAGTCCGACGTCTGCTTAAAGCAACATAAGTTTGACCATTTTCAAACGGTCTCCCTTCACTAAAGTCGATATGGACTCTGTTAATGGTTTTGCTTGGCTCTTGTGAATAGGGATGTTTCAGGCCAATATTGAGCGATATAGTGTGTATGATCCGATTAGACGAATACTAATCTGAAACCTACCGCTGTAGGTTTCAATATACTTTTCACCTCATCGGATCATTTTCAAAAATTAACTTGGCATCCTTGCAGTAATTCAATCCAGTAGAAGCCAACTCTTCCGACGAGCTTGCCTACGGTGCCCATTCTCAGAGCTGCCTCCTACTTCCGCTCACCACTGTACTTTCATTAAGTCACAGTGTAGAAATTGCATTAGGGGCACTGCCCATGTTTCCCCAAACACACCCCGACAATTCCATTCATGCCGCGATTTTACCCTTTTTACTACCGATATTCTGATTCACTGGATGTAAGCGACTTATTAACACCATCTTTTCAGTAGCATTTAGATCTGTACAACTATGCCGAAATTATCAAAGAGGCATACCGGTAACACTATACGGCCTACTTAACACTTAGTATAAAGAGCAAAATGACACGCTAAAGTTATAATATGATGACAATAGTTGTGTGGAAACCGACATTCAATCTGACATCTGAAATTTCAAGGCTTCGATTCATTCTGACAATCGACATACCAATTAGTCTCCGCGATTTTCTGGAATAACCCCTGTCTTCAGAGTGCTCCATTTCAGGTAGTATTTTGGCTATGATCACGTATTACGTGTACAGGAATAGCCTTTGATTGCTGTTTTGCTTAAATGTAAATGGTTGCCAATGGATCTCATTTCATACTAATTCAGAGTCAGAAGAATGCGAGAGTCTGATTTTTGGAATGACTTTAGTTTGAAAACATTTTTCGACCACGGGAGGCGAACCCCAAGCCTACCAACAAATATAGGGATTTACACGTTACTGGGAAAAAAACGGGAATTTCTAGTCTATAATAAACAATGGGAAAGTATTAAAATGTTTAAGCTGTACTGATGAAAACTAAGAAAAGAAAAATGCAATTCAAACCAACCGTTACCCAGAAGACAATTCTGAAAGAGTGTTTTTTAGACTTATGACGAATCAACACCTGGGCAATTAAAGCACCTGGCCATCCACCGTCTTTTGCAGAGGATTTATCAAAAGAATAGACAAGGAAAGTAATCCCAGAAATAGTAAAACAATAGACTATCGACATCAATGGTAATTTCTCGTAATATGCCGATAATGCGACAAAAGAGAGAAACATAATCGCTAGAAAAATAGATAGAATATTTTTCAAAAAATACGTACTAACCGTAACTGGTTTCACATAAAAAGAAACTTTTCCTGCTTGCAATCTTCCCCTTTCGTCAGTTTTTAACATGTAAGTTACAACATCATTTACAACAGGTCTTCTTGGCCGCTTGACAAAAGATTTAATGTGGACGAAAATCTTCCTGCCTCCCTCGTCAGGTACGGCAAACCCAAATCCTTTTTCATCATTCCATTCAGTTATCTTTCCCTGACATAGCATAGCATCCGGCCCTATATTCTTTATTGAATCCTGGTAGTAAAACTGGCACTTTCTCAATCGTCGCTGCTATCTCGTCCAATGTTATACATAACTACTTCAGTTTTTTCAGAGAAAAAATTTCATCTCTATTAACTGAAACAACCAAACTTTTTTTGTTTTCAAATGTAATCGTATCTTTGGTAACAATGACACTATCAGTGTATACGTAACGACCTGACAATAATTTAATTTCGTAGCGATTATTACTATCTTTAAAAGATTTGGCTGCCAAGTAACATCTCTCAAAAATACGGTGGGGCTCTAACTTGATATGTTTCCTGTATATACGTAATAAAATAATGGCCAATAACATGCTACACTAAGGTTATCAACATCCTGTTTTTTCATAAGAAGAAGGAGGAAAAGATGACCGTCTCACAAAATTTGTTTGAAAGTTTTTACCCCACTGACTGGCTTGATTCTGTACAATCCTCACAACACTCATTTATTGTTCCACTGGACGATCATGCAGATTCGAAAGCAGAATCTGTGCGAACGCTATTTGCCCTCTCTGCTGGAGCGATGTATGTTTACCGGCCCAGCAAGCGCCGTCGAGTTCTTAATCGAGCTGTAGCCAAGCTTGAAAAGAGCGCCCTACCTGGCTATGAACACGTTATTGAGCATTTACACGATAAATATCGTCGGAATCTTACAATCAGCACGATCAGCCAGACCGATCTTACTCTTCATGTTTTTTTGTCATTTCTGAACATCGAGAGAAAAACAGACATAGAGAATATCAGCCGAAAAGATATTGCTGCCTACGTTGAACATGAGCAGGAACGGGGATTGAAGCATATTCATGGCATTGTCATGAAAGAGAACAGGAATATGCTGGCCCTTGCGAAAAAGCAAGGATTCGTAGTCAAAATACAAAAAGATCTCGGCGAGTATGAGATTTCAGAAAAATTTAGGCCCATCGGAATTGGTTGAAGGCCTCGCTGCTCTTTAATACTCCATTTATGCAACCGTTTTGTTAAACGGCTGCATAAAATACAGTGCCATAGCCCTCAAGTTATTCGCAATGTCGTTGATTTTTAAGGTATTCCAGTACAGGATGGCATTGAAAACAAGGCTTAGTCAGCTGTCTTTATTCATGATTTCCTCGTAATCACCGGTTGTGAATTCATCTTGATGGGGTAGGTAACCTCAACATTCGCACCACTCAGTATCATTTCAGACAAGTCCGTGGAAAAATCGCTATTTCAACCGCGTTTTCGACCTCTCCAGATTGGTATCCACAGACTATTTATGATATAATTTATGGTAGTAGGAGCAACCGTCGGGAGAATTTGCGGCTCAATAACACCTGATGAGAACAAGTTTAATACTTGGTAGCGTCAATGTAGGGGTTACCCCCAATAGGCGAGATGGGCCAGCAGGTGGATTTGAACAGACAGGTACGGTTTTGATTTTTCCTCCCGCTCAACCTCAAAATACATACAGGACATGTTATTGAAAATATAGATCTTTCTTCAACTCATCTTGTCCCACTGTTTCTATTGATTTTACAAACCAACCTCGCGGAAAAGTAAAATAACAGGGAACCATGTTGAAATGATAATACAATAAATACATTATGTTATAAGTCGCATACTGCGAAATAGTAACTTTCTGTTCAAATGCGCCCGCTGATCCAAATGAAAAGTGCGAGGATTTATGAATAAGATGCCTTGCGCTGGGAGAATGCCATGCCCCCGACTTCCATTACCAAAACTCTCTTTGATGCGGTGCTGTTCGATTTGGACGGTGTCATCACAAAAACCGCCAACGTCCATGCAGCCTGCTGGAAAAAGATGTTCGACGATTTTCTGAGTGAGCACGCTCGCAATACCGGCCAGCTTTTTATCCCTTTCGACATCGTATCCGATTACAACCGATATGTGGACGGAAAATTGCGTCAAGAAGGTGTGAGCAGTTTTCTGAAATCGCGGCGTATTCAACTGCCCTTCGGCGGTCCCGATGCTTTCTTTGGCGAGGCAACCATCTGGGGACTGGGTAACCGCAAAGATGACATGTTCATGGCTGTCTTACGGGAAAAAGGCGTTGATATCCTGGAGGACGGCATGGCTCTGGTCCGTCATGTTCGTGCCGAAGGCCTAAATACCGCCGTCGTATCCTCCAGCAAAAATTGTCAAGCCGTGTTGAAGGCAGCGAATATTGAAGAATTTTTCGACGTTCGGGTGGACGGAATCACGGTCGAACAGCTTCAAATCAGCGGTAAACCTGCTCCAGACGCCTTTCTAAAAGCGGCGGAACGGCTCGGGGTTTCTCCAGATCGGTCGGTGGTAGTGGAAGACGCCATTTCAGGGGTACAGGCGGGACGTCTGGGCAATTTCGGCCTGGTAGTCGGAGTGGCGCGTAAGGGGGATGCTGAGGCGCTTCGGAAAAACGGCGCTGATATTGTAGTTACCAACCTAAGGACCCTCATCGTATAGTTTGCGCTCGGCACAAAAATTAACCTGCATTCTTTCTCTCCAAAAGAAGCGGAGAAAATATGGAGATGTTATCATGCTTCACCGAGAACGGCTCAATCCGCCTCGCTATATTTATCCGGGCGATGAATGGAAAATTATCGAAAAAGAGTTCTACCCCGATTTTATCGGCCAGATGGAGACTATCTTCGCCTTGAGCAACGGCTATCTCGGCATGCGTGGTACTTTCGAAGAAGGAGACCCCTTCTATAGTCACGGAAATTTGATCAATGGTTTTTATGAAAGCTGGCCTATCGTATACGCCGAAAAGGCATACGGCTTTGCCAAAACCGGTCAGACCATCGTCAACCTTCATGACCTCAAAATTATTCGACTGTTTGTCGACGATGAACCCTTCTTTCTGCCGACCGCCGACCTGAAAAATTTTACGCGTACACTCGACATGAAAGAAGGTACCCTTACACGCAATATTCTGTGGAAAATGTCGTCGGGCAAGATGGTGTCAATCAAATCGACACGGCTGGTATCCTTTGAACATCGACATTTGGCGGCTATTCAGTATGAAGTGACTGTGTTGAACAGTGATGCACCGGTGGTGATCTTATCTGAAATCACGCCCCACCGCACCATCCGTGGCACCGACGGAGATCCCAGGGATACTCGGGTTTTTAGGGAAAAAGTATTGAACCCTCAAGCGAAAATAGCAAAGGATCTTCATATTATCCTCGGATTTAGAACACAGAACAGTCTGATGACCCTGGGATGCGGCTTCGATCATACCGTCGAAACCGAGAATCCCATCACCTGGGAGAACGAAGCTTCCGATGATGACGGCAGAGTCGTCTTCTCCCTGGAAGCGCAGTCGGACGTTCCCGTCCGGATCACCAAATGGATGAGTTTCCATACCTCGCGGAAGACGGCTCCCGAGGATATGTGCAAGCGGGCCAAACGGACTCTGACTCGTGCAAAAGGAAATGGCTTCCAGGCGATCCTGAATTCACAGAAACATTTTCTGGAGAATTACTGGCGGGTCTGTGATGTCCAAATGGCGGTAACTGAGAGACGAAGAGGACGCGGTCGTTCCACCGAAGAATGGCAGCAGGCGACCCGCTGGAATCTGTTTCAGCTGTGTCAGTCATCGAGCCGGGCCGAGGGAACCGGAATCCCGGCCAAAGGTCTGACCGGTGGCGGATACGAGGGGCATTATTTCTGGGACATCGAAATATATGTGCTCCCTTTTCTCATCTACACCAATCCCCGAATTGCTAAAAACCTCCTCAAATTCCGGCACAGTATGCTAGACCAGGCGAGACAGCGTGCCCGGGACGTCAATCAAAAAGGCGCCCTTTTCCCCTGGCGGACCATCAATGGAGATGAAGCCTCCGCCTATTATGCTGCCGGTACCGCCCAATACCATATCAACGCTGACATTATGTTCGGTCTGAAAAAGTATGTGGAGGTAACCGGAGATATCGAATTTCTTCATCGTGAAGGCGCGGAAATGCTGGTGGAGACTGCTCGATTGTGGCTGGATCTCGGTTTTTTTTCGAAACGAAAAAACGGACAATTCTGCATCCATGGGGTAACTGGGCCGGATGAGTATAATGCCGTCGTGGACAACAACACCTATACCAACCTGATGGCCCGGGAGAATCTGTGGTTTGCCGCCGCGACCGTTGATGACCTTCACCTGGCAGATATTGGAATCTACCAGAGACTACTGGACAAAACAGGTCTAAAATATACCGAGGTCGAGGAGTGGCGGCGGGCCGCCGATAATATGTATATTCCCTATGATGAGAAACTTGGGATTCATCCCCAGGATGACAATTTTTTAGAAAAAAATGAGTGGGATATCAACGGAACGCCCCCGGAAAACTTTCCCCTTCTCCTCCATTATCATCCGCTGGTGATCTACCGTCACCGGGTGATCAAGCAAACCGATTTGGTCCTGGCCCTGTTTCTGCTGGGCGATGAATTTTCCAAGGAAGAAAAAGAGCGGAACTTTAATTATTACGATCGTCTCACCACCGGTGACTCTTCCCTTTCCGTCGGCATTCAGAGCATTATGGCCTCCGAGATCGGCCTCCATCGAAAGGCGGAAGAATATGGCCGGTATGCGGTCTTGATGGATCTGGCCGATATCGGTGGCAATATTGGGCATGGCTGCCATATCGCATCCATCGGCGCGGCATGGATGGTGCTGGTGTACGGTTATGCCGGCATGCGGGATTACAACGGGAAGATCTCCTTCAATCCGAAAATACCCGATCGCTGTACCCTGTTTCGGTTTTGTCTGACTATCCGAGGGAGCTTCATGGAAATCGAACTTCTTCCGAAAACCGCCATCTATCGACTTTTGAAAGGACCCAGCCTTACGTTTCACCATGCGGAAAAGAAGGTGGAACTGACCCCCAAAATGCCCGAAGCGGTTTGTGCCTATGTAGGTGGGGTCATCTTTCATAAAGGTACGAAATCCGCATAGGATTTGGAATATTGCCTGACGGTTGCATTTGACGGCATAAACTCTGCTCACGTACTCTAAAACCAGCGAGAGTATCTGAGAGTGAAAAAAACCGGGGGAGGTTTAGGTCTTTGAACCTCAATTGGGCGAAAATGTACTATAAGGGGTTTATTTAGACTTGGGGTACTGTGCACATTCGTGCGGAAATAGGCGTTAAGGGTGGGAGCAGCCAGGAATGATAGACTTCTCAAATTTGATACTGGATCATGACCTGGACCAGGATTATCCATTACCAATATCCCGCTTGTTCAAGCATCAATACGAAAATATTATCGTTCACGGAATATCCTGAAAATGAAGCAACACTCAAGGTGAGGGGTGCGGTATAAACAGGAAGCACCTCAAGTTGGAGCAAGTGATAAAACAGATTAACTTCGTCCTGGCAATGTTAAACTCAGGTACTAATTATTGAGGTTAACTGCTCTTTGGTAAACTCTTCTTTGCCGTTACTTCATTTTAAACGATATCGGAGAAATAGGCGTGTCTTCTCTCTCAGGAACAAGATTAACTTCTGACGAAAATAAAAGAGCAACAGCTAGTAATGTGTGGATTAAATGAAATAAGCTTAGAGAATAAATATGATATTAAAGCTAAAAAACTCCGACAAAAATTCGATTAACAATTATTATTCAAACAATAAGAGATTCTCTTTTTTAAAAGGAGGATAACAAAATAAAATTCATCTCTTTCCAATACTAAAAAAAAAAATGTATACTTTTGAGATAGAGTTCAATTTACGAGTCTCTGCAATTAAGAGGATGAAGCACATGTTTCATCTCATACAATCTCACACTGGAAAGATATGAAAATCATCGACAACATTGCAATCGACATCCTTGACGCCTTGCCTAACCCAATTTTAGTAAAAGATGCTAAAACCCGATACATCTGGGTGAACCGTGCCTTTGAAGAATTATTCAGCGTTAAGCGTGAAAAATTGCATGGCAAACTCGATCGCGAACTCTTCCCTGACAGACAAGCAGCCCAATGCAATGGAGGAGACCTAAAGGTTCTCTCCACCGGTGAACTTGATGAAGCTTATGAGATCGTTGTTGATCCGGCCAGAGGAAATCGAGAAACTATCACTCGGAAAATTCGTCAAACAAGCGCAGATGGAACACATTTTTTACTGGGTGTAATGCACGACATTACCGAGGTAACAACTCTGAATCAACAACTTGAACAACAGGCAATTCTCCTCCAAAAAGCTGCGGACACAGACTCGCTCACAGGGCTTGTTAATAGACGCGCCCTTTATCCTGCGGCAACCACACTCTTTGAGACACATGGAACAGAATGTGCTCTTCTTCTCCTGGATCTTGATTATTTCAAAAATATCAATGACAACTATGGCCACATAGCTGGAGATGCAGCACTTATGCATTTTGTTAAGTGCGCACGTTCAGCTTTACGTGATTCAGATATATTTGCCAGGATTGGCGGTGAAGAATTTGCAGTTTTACTTTCAAGAGTCGACCAAATAACCGCTGAGTCAATCGCCGACCGTATCTGCTCCTACCTTGCCGACACCCCATTTGTTTTTGAAGGACAATCCATCAAAATGACTGTTAGTATCGGTGTGAAACATCATGCTTCAAAAACAAAACCGTCGATGGATGAACTATTTAAACTAGCAGACAGTAGTCTATATAAAGCTAAAGAAGGTGGGAGAAATCGTTTTGTAGCCACTTAATACAGTTTCTGCACCAAGGCACAAGGACCGCATAATAATAAAAAAAGCTATACCAACCATAGCTGACATCATGGATTGATCTTTCCCCATTAAAGTAGACAGTCAGTCAAGTCATGTTTTTGTAGTTCTGATTGCTTATGTAAGTTTCAACAATAGCAAACATGAGAGGCTCTGAATAAACACAATGTCACTGTTGCAAAGGCTAGTATTGGCAATATTAAACATTTAAGCAAATCTGCAAATTCACATTATTCCTGTTAATCCTCAAACGGGAACATCTTCAAATCAAGTAAAAACTCTACCCAGAAGTTGCTCCATTTTGAAGACATACGCTGATTGATAGTACGCTGGAGTAAACCAGGAGAAAATTGACGAAGAATCAATGGAGAAACAACTCTTTTCACCTATTAGAATGAGACTGTATATTCTCTGACGCTACGACCGTAAATTTGTCAACTTTTGGTGTTCTGAGTCAAAATACTGGTGACCTGCGGGGTAAAACTCCTGGTTTGTTCAACGTGGGACACAGGCAGGGGGCCTTGAAGAACCTCGTATCCTTATTTGCAACTATTGTGAGCTCATAGGCTATAACGTGAGCTCGTTTGCAGTTAATTTGAGCCCATTGGTATTTATTGTGAGCCCCACCCCTATCTTATTTGCATGCAATCTGAGCTCATTTGCAACCTGTTTGCGAGCCGCTACAGTTAAGGAAAAGGCTTTTGTATGGTTTTGCAAAAAAAAAGGAAGAGCCAGAGAATGGCTCTTCCTCCACTAGAAAAAAGAGGTTGATATGGCAGTCGCATCCTGTTTTCTAGATATTAACCTG
>JBLHNA010000075.1:0-13924 GCA_047619065.1 Desulforhopalus sp. | reverse complement strand
GTGCATAAAGCCTCCGTTTTGGATTGAATTCTCTTTGGTAGGAGTTTCCATCCATTATAGAGGCTTTTATGCATTAACTCATTGTCTTTCCATCGTGTTTGGCAATTCTTTTCAACACCCTTTAATGAGCTTGAACTTCAATTTAAACAGATTTCCTTTCCTAAGCAATCTGTCGTTGTCTCGCAAGGATTGGAGGAAAAAGTTGTCAAGATGATATGGGGTACCAGATATGGAGATCCAGAAGAGCATCTGACACAGAAAAACATTCTGGGTTACAAAAAAAAAGTTTCTAACATCCTAATGCTAAAGAAGTGCAAGACACATATGACTATTTGTGCGATATCGCTCATCCAAGCTATATTGGAAACACTAGGTACTGGTCCCATATAGAGAAAGTTTATCCAGATGGCAGTGAAAGGAGAGTTTTAGAGAAACATTCTTCAGGACAAACATCAGAAGAAATTTTAAATAAGATTATTTGGACACTAGCTTGGAGTTCAGCTGTTCTTAGAAACTCTTTCTTGATTACAGCATCTGGCTTAAAGCAACTACTCAATAAATTAAAAACGAACGAATGTGGATAGACCGAGAGAGTAGCAATCCACGACCTTACCCAGGGGGCAAAAGGGGGGCTCTCATAAAAATAACCGAAGATCTTTTCATACTACTAATAAAGTAGAGGGAGAGTCACTTACCTCACCCTGATATCCTTTTTGCAAAAAACAACTATGGATCGGTCACACGGCAAATGGCAACCGGTAACATTACCGAGACAATATCATATATTATCAACACCTTACCTTGAAAAGTAAAGTTTTAGGACCCCTTTAGGCCAAGACTAACCAAGCGATGCTTTCCCCTCATCTGTGATACCATGCTTACAACGCGCTGGACTATCCAATAGGCCTTTTTTCTTTAATGCTGTTATTTCTTTAGTAACCACTTTTTTATCAATCCCTGTAGCCTCCACGATATCTTTGGTCCCACAGGGTGAATCAATTTTTGCAACGGCCTCTAAAATCTTCTTTGCTTCACCTGCGACTTCACTCATTTCTTTGTCTCCTTTGTTTTTTCTTTTTTTTGACAACTCTCGCAGATTCCGATTATTTCAAGGCGATACCCGGTGACAGAATACCCCTCAACTGATTCCAGTTTCTGTACCTCATCACCTGTTCTCTCGATATTTAGATTGTCCACACGATGACATACAACACAATATATATGATCATGGTCTTCTGGGTCATAATCAAATCTCTTTTGACGACCACTTATCTCAAGTTTTCCAATAATTCCAGCTTCGGAGAGTATTTCCAGATTTCTGTACACAGTTGCAAGACTGATGCGAGGCATCACCTTCTTTACAATATCGTATAGTTCATCAGCAGTGAGATGTTGTTTGTTCTTCACTAATTCGCGAAGTATCATCTCCCGCTGGTTGGTCATTCGAAGCTGCATAAGCCACCCCTTTACAGTTAATAATCAATGCTAAATGTAATTAATTATTAATAGCAGGTCAAGTTTTTTCCCTCAGCACACTCTCCTACAACATCCTTACTCAGGATGATCTTTATTAAAAAATACCCTATAATGACTACGCACATCGCATGCGAACATTAAAAATGGTAATCTTGTTATTGCGTCAATGACTCAACTATCTCATAATCTTCGAAGTTTATCCTTTCCCCGAAAAAACATTCACATAGGGAGCTACAATGCAAATCTCTTCACACCTCAAGCATATTGCCGCCACGGCGGCCCTTTGTCTCGGTCTTTTTTCCGCAGCTCACCTCCAGGCACAGGAAAGTAAGAACTTTCTTCTCGCAACAGCCTCCACTGGAGGAACATACTATCCCGTGGGCGTTGCTATCTCAACACTCATAAAGGTAAAGCTCCAGCCCACTCTAAAAATTGGTATGTCAGCCATCAACTCTGCCGGGTCAAGTGAAAATATTAAGCTGCTCCGTGAAAACGAAGTTCAATTTGCGATCATCCAGGGACTCTATGGATACTACGCATGGAATGGCAAGGGACCTCTCGCCCAAGACGGACCTCAGAAAGAACTCCGCTCTGTCAGTATGCTATGGCAAAATGTAGAACACTTTACAATCCTCTCAAAGCACGCAAAAACCGGTACCATCAGTGACATGGTTGCTCTACAAGGTGAAACAATTTCTCTTGGAAAGAAAAATTCTGGAACCATTGGCTCAAACAGCGTCATCCTCAGTAATCTCGGAGCGGATGTTGAAAAGGATTACGATCTCGTCCACGTGGGTTATGGTCCTAGTGCAGAGGCTCTACAAAATGGACAAATTGCCGGAATGGGTACCCCGGCAGGTGTTCCAGCCAGTGCGGTTACAAGAGCACTCGCATCCATGGGTGACAAAGTTACCCTGCTTGGTTTTACGGAAGAACAAGCTAAAAAAGCGGACGGTGGCCTTGGACTCTGGACGCCGTATGTAATTCCTGCAGATGCCTACCCAGGACTAAAAGATGCCATCACAACAATTGCCCAGCCCAACTTTTTAGCAGTTCGTAGCGATATTGACGAAGAAACTGTGTACCAGATAACCAAAACGCTCTACGAAAACCTTCCATTCCTCAATGCTATCCATAAGGCCACCAAGGCAATGAGCAAAGAAAAAGCCCTCGCAGGCCTAGCGATCCCACTACACCCAGGCGCTCTAAGCTATTACAAGGAAATTGGCCTCAATGTTCCTGAAACACTCATTGTTAAGTAAACCTGTTTTACCCTGAACGTTTATCTACCTGTATACGACGTTTAGCCCCACGTTTTGCCTCTTGTGCCTGCAGGAACCTTCTGCAGGGGCAGAGCACTGCCACTAAAACAATCCTGCCCCGGAGAGTATTTTTTGAAAATAGTGCGTTATTTACATCTGACAGATCAGATCTTCTGTCAAAGACTATTTTTATACTTGAAATAGGTATCTCACTTATGCACATCTATTTCAATATCATCACCGTACTGCCAAGTCTCTGGCAAAATGCTTTACATTATGCCGGGTTCGCTCTCCTATGCAAGCTCAGTAATCTATCTCATATCCATGGAAGACGCGATCTATGCAAGGAGGGGGGGGGGGGGGCGAGATGTTAAACGGAGTGTTTAGATTTAGTGGGCTCAGTTACGAAACCATACTATTTCGATCCATCTATGGTGACTATGGTATTTTTGGTAACATTGCACGTATTTCGTCTACCTTTGTTTTCATGTTTACCCCGTTTGGTGGCCTAGGCCTTGTTGTTGTTTGTGCCTCCGGTCTTACAGAAACAATCTCCGGATCAGCTGTTGCAAACACCGCATCCACCGGCATCACCATTACACTCATGAAAAAAGTGGGATTTGACGGGAAATTTGCGACATGGGTTGAAGCTGCAAGCAGACAACCAGAGATGAAACTCAATCTACACAACCAGCTACAATATAAGATATGAAATTACCCGTAGAATACATTGGATACGGAAGTGAAAAGCTCCCTCTCTTCCTCCCAAACCACGTCTTGCAACAGGGAGTTACAGATCCAGAGAAGACCATCAATAGTGGACTCTTTATAGAACGATTGCGTTCTTTTTTACGTGGGCAGGATACGGGGGAGGCAGGAAATTCATCTTCCCAGGATGCGGCGAGAAAGAGGCAATATACGAAAACCACAGCCTCTTCCTTGATGCTGACAAGAAAATACTTTCAGCCGGTTGTCAGCCTGGAAATCTCCACAACAACCCACTTGCGGATGACCTGTTTGAGGTCGAAGAGAGTCTTCCCGCCCATGTAAGTATCCACGGCCTAATCGATTCCCACGGTGAACTCTGCGATCTGCTGGTTGGCTCAGGCAGAGAACTCTTCGGCCAGGCCTGCAAATTACAAGGCAGCTGCTGCGAGATCGCCTCGGAACAGTTCGACACTGTGATCGCCTCCTGCGGCGGTTATCCAAAAAACATAAACTTCATCCAGGCGCACAAGGCAATCCATAACAGTGCTCTATTTGTAAAAGATGGGGGCCTTCTCATTGTCTACTGTGAATGCAGGGATGGTATCGGATCGACAACCTTTTTACCTTGGTTTAAGAAGGGCTCCTTTGAAACAGCGTTTGAGATGCTTGCAGAAAACTATGAAGGCAATGGAGGGACTGCACTTGCGATGATGGCTAAGTTACAACGGATCCAGATCGCCCTTGTCACTTCAATTAGCAACGAAACCCTACAGACCATAGGCGTTGAACAGTGGGATCATAGCCAGGTGTCTGATTACATCTCTACAATAAATACAGATGTAAGTATTGCCTGCATCTGCAATGCAAGCCTTCTTGTGAGAAAGGCTTGAAGACAAACACGTCAATTTATCCGTGGTCAAATTATGGGTACTGTAAATCCTGAATTACAAACTATGTACTGAGGATTTTGTAAGGATCTGACTCCAAACAAAAAACCTCCTCCGTTTGTCATTTCGGGAGGAGGGTTTTGTATAAAACGTGACTTACTTTGGAAAAACGTCCTACAGTCCGTAATCTTTTCCGTACTGCTCAACGACAAAATCAATGTCCTTATCTCCACGTCCTGAGAGATTTACCAGAATGGTTTGGTCTGGACTAAGATCTTTTGCCAGTTTCACCGCATAGGCCATGGCATGGGCACTTTCAATGGCTGGAATGATGCCCTCTGTCCTTGAAAGCTGAAAAAATGCATCAATAGCCTCTGTATCGCTGGCAGTAACATACTTCACCCTACCGATATCTTTCAACAAACTATGTTGAGGACCGACACCAGGATAATCAAGCCCACTGGCAACAGAATAGACTGGCTGTGGCTCACCCGCCTCATCCTGGAGCAGATAACACTTAAAACCATGGATGACTCCTGGCGTTCCTTTAGAGAGCGTTGCAGCATGATCACCTACAGCGAAACCTCGCCCTGAAGGTTCTACTCCGTGCATTGCAACCTCACTGTCTTCAAGAAATGCCTGAAATAATCCGATAGCATTTGAACCACCACCAACACAGGCAACGAGATTATCCGGGAGCTTCCCAATATTTTCCATAAACTGTGCCTTCGCTTCATTTCCGACAACAGCCTGGAAGTCCCGCACCATCATAGGAAAGGGATGGGGTCCCACAACAGAACCGATTGCATATAATTGGTTAACGGGATCCTCAAGGTAGGCCTCAAAAGCTGCATCGACAGCATCTTTAAGAGTCTTCGTTCCACGATCAACAGGAATAACGTTTGCGCCAAGGATCTTCATGCGAATAACATTGGGATATTCTTTGACGATGTCGATCTCACCCATATAGATGTCGCACTCGAGACCAACTAACACCGCCGCTGTTGCCAATGCAACCCCGTGCTGCCCCGCACCGGTCTCTGCAATAATTTTCCTTTTGCCCATTTTTTTACAGAGAAGCGCTTCACCCAGACAGTGATTGATCTTATGGGCACCAGTATGATTAAGATCTTCTCTTTTCAGGTAAATCTGAGCTCCACCAATTTTTTCCGACATATTTTTCAAATGAAAAATAGGACTTGGCCGGCCCACAAAATCCCGATAGAGCATGTTTAATTCTTCATGAAAACTCGGGTCTTTGATGATCTCAAGATATGCGTCTTTAATCTCTGTAAGGATACTTTCAAGAACGGGAGGAATAAAACTGCCACCGTACTCTCCGAAAAAACCTTTATCATCCGGCATGGCGATATCTTTCACATCTGAGCTCATCGTTTTTTCTCCCTCGTAAAATTTATTCAGTAACTTTCTTGTAACGGAATCTTTCTTTTTCAGCTGTTTTGACCCTCGAGTGATTTTACACAGACTTATCCTGTGACGTGCAGCAATTGCCCTTTGAGGCTCCCCCAGATACAGCTCTTTTAAGATCTGCCATCTCATGGTGATATTCTTCAATTCCTGGGTTGTCAGAAGTTCAGAGAGAAGTCCCTCCATCTCAGCCTCTTCAGAGATCCCAGCAATCATCTGTATAAGTTCTTTTTTTGATCTCATGGTATTGTTTCTGTCAATAGAAACATATAGAAAAACTTACTACAAAATTCAATACAAATCTGGGTCCCTAAACAGAGCTACGAATTTTCCAGTGGTTACACTACTCAAAGGAGTTCACCTCCTACACAGTATCCAAGACCTCTTCGAGCACGACTTATAGGTACTGTTGAACCAAGATCAAAAATAAGAAGAGACACAATTCAAAAAAAAACGCCCAACAAATTGTGGTTTGCTGGGCTTTAAAACAACGTTTTCCGATATTTTATTTACTTATCCATTCATAGGTTTCAATTGAAGCGGGATCGCATTTGCCACAGCCCTTCTGACAGCCGATATTGTTTTTATGTCTTTTGGCTTTTCCCTTATTTACCCATACCTCAAGCATGGGTCGGACGGCATCCACATCAACCCTGAAATGCATTGCAACATCCTGCAGGGGGACAAGCTTACGCTCACGAAGGTAATTTTTTAGTTTAATAAGATCCATTGTATTCTCCATTCAGGTAGTCATTATGCGCTGACAGCATTCACAACGGCACCCGGTTTCTTTGTTCTCAGGCTCAAGGCCTGAAGTACCATGATCACGGCCGCAACACCCAAAATATCGACACCAAGAACCAACATCGAATAACCTGGATGGCTCATAAAATTGACGATCTGATAAAACCCGGTAGATGCAACATAGGCGAGAAAAGTGGTCCAGAATCCTGCAAATGCCGTCCAGCCCAGATTAGTTTCCCTGTATATGGCTGCAATAGCCGCACTACAGGGGAAGTAGAGCAGGATAAAGAGTAAATAGGCAAATGCTGCACTTTTTGAACCAAACAGATTGACCATGGAACCAAAGGTCGCCTCACTTACCTCCTGTGCCTCTGCGGCAGTACCAGTATCACTGATATCTCCTACTGAGAGCCCAAGAGGATCAGTAATTGTACCCGCAAGATCCATTAGATTTGCAGGAATGGTGAGAAATGCTTCTTTTATCCCAGCTACAAAACTATAACTATTTTCTTCCTCTTCATTTGAGCCATCAACCTGTGTATCAATTCCGGCATATAGGGCATCGAGGGTTCCAACAACAGCTTCTTTTGCAAATATTCCAGTAAAGACACCCACTGTCGCAGGCCAGTTTTCACTCGTTACTCCTAAAGGATACAAGACAGGAGTGATTGTCTTGCTTATTGAAGCCAGCGCGGATTTTTCACTGTCCTCATTGCCAAAGGTTCCATCTGTTCCAAGAGAATTTAAAAATGACAGTATCATAATCACAGGGATCAACACCTTCCCCGCTTTAAACAAGAAGGCCGTAAGACGATCATATGCCCTGAGCAAAACAGATTTTAGAGTGGGCAAATGATAGGGCGGAAGTTCCATAACAAATGGTGTGATCTCACCCTGAAGCACGGTCTTTTTGAGAATCAAACCGGTTACAACGGCAAATCCAATCCCAATGAGGTAAAGAAGGAAAACAAGATTCTGCCCACCCACAGGAAAAAAGGCAGCTGCAAAAAGTGCATACACAGGTAGACGTGCACCACAGGACATAAATGGGTTCATCATTATGGTGAGTTTTCTGTCGCGATCGCTTTCAAGTGTCCTTGTGGCCATAATGGCCGGAACGTTACAGCCAAAACCAACAAGCATTGGCACAAAGGCCTTTCCAGGCAGGCCAATAAACCGCATAAATCTATCCATTACAAAAGCGGCTCTTGCCATGTAACCGGAATCCTCTAAAAAAGAGAGGAACAGAAACATAAACCCAATGGGGGGAATAAAAGTAGCCATGGTCTGGATTCCACCACCAATTCCACCGGCAACAACGGTAATTAGCCAATCAGGTGCCGACACATACGCCATGAGTGTTGCCAGGCCATCCACAAAAATCGTCCCTGTCAACTGATCAAAGAAATCGATAAAGGCCCCACCAAGATTTATGGTGAACATAAACATCATATACATCGCCAGAAAAAAGATCGGGACTCCAAAGAGTCTACTCAAAACTATGTTATCAATCTTATCCGAAAGGGTTGCTCCCATCTGACCTGTGCGCTCTACGACCTTATCTATAAGCTCAGAAATAAATCCATACCTGGCTGAAGCGATGAGAATATCGGCATCCTCATCTTCACTTTCTTCAATCTGCTGCTGAAATCCGCGAGCACGCGCCACAATAACGGGTTCAACCATCATTTCAACAACTTCATCACCCTCAAGAAGCTTCAGTGCTAACCATTTTGCATCAATCACCTTCGCAGTAGCAAGAGTTGTAAGTAAATGAGACAACTCTACCCTCGGCTGCTCAATTATTTCCGGGTAATTCACATTTGCCATGGGTAGCCTTGGATCTGCTCCAAGAATTTGAATCGCAGACTTCAAGTTATCTAAACCCTGATCCTTTGCCGCAACCATAGAGACGACAGGACAGCCTAATCTTTTTTGCAATCCAGCAACATCAATCTTCAATTGACGCTCGCCGGCCATATCCATCATGTTAAGAACCAAAAGTATTGGTACGCGCATCTCAAGAAGCTGGCTGGTCAAGTACAGATTACGCTCAAGGTTCGATGCGTCGACAATATTGACGATAAGATCCGCCTCACCACTCAGGACAAAGTCCCTTGTGACCTCTTCATCCAAAGAGGTCGCAGCTAGAGAATAAATTCCCGGTGTATCAACAACATGTACTTTCGTGCCATTATTCTGATAGTGCCCTTCTTTTCTATCAACAGTGACCCCAGGCCAATTGCCCACCCTCTGTTTTGCACCAGTCAGACTGTTAAAAAGTGTTGTCTTACCACAGTTAGGATTACCAACGACCCCTATCCTTATCTCATTCATCACAACACTCCCTCGACGATTAACGCACCCGCTTCCTGCTTTCTCAAACTGAGTTTATAATCCCTGACAATAATTTCAACCGGATCACCCATGGGAGCGACCCGTGTAACCTTAAAATCCGTTCCTTTTATAAGCCCCATTGAAAGCAATTTTTGACGATATGAAATACTTCCCTTGGCAAACCCAAGAACTTTTCCAGACTCTCCCACCACAAATTCCGCTAATGTTTTCTTCATTCTAACACCTGATTACATTTATTTTATGGGCCATTCCTCCCCCAAGAGCATAACGACTACCATCTCTTGAAATCAGAACAGCTCCCTTATCCTGTCTTTGGACGACCTCTATCTGATCCTCAACGTGAATTCCCATACTGATCAATCTCTCGACGAGATTACCTCCACCTCGAATACCAACAATTTTCACAGATTCACCTTCAGCAGCACAGGCCAGAGGGAAAGAACATGGGGCGACGGCTCCTCTCTTGTTCCTAAAATGACATTGCATACGACACCTTTAATGTGGGGATTCTTCTTACTCAATTTACTTTTCAACCATTACCTCAAAACATTATTAGGAATGGCGACATTTGTTAGTTTCTACTAACTTAATGCCAGCGTACTCTCCCATACCTAGGCTGTCAATAATTTCTTAGCCCAGACTAACTCTAAAGCTTTAAAAAAGAGATTTTGAAGATGTCGGCGTACAATGAAATCGACCTGAAAATTCAGGTGAGAAGTGTTTGGGAGGGATATTGTTGTGTACCTTGCAGGCGGTCTAGCAACCGAGTTGTTCTGACAATGTATCGTTTTTTCCTGATGGATGTCAGCAATAATCCTGCCTGCATCTTCGTATTTGCAGTACTAAAAAGAGACGGCCAATACGAAATATGCTTGATAATAATAATTGTATGGCATTTAATTAAGCAATCCATAAATCTGTCGGACTGCCCAACCGGCTTTATTACTCACCAGTAACTCATTCATGGTAATCACTTGAAATGTTCCCTAAAGACAGATAATCGTTACTTATCGATCACAAGTCGATGAATAATATTTCAAGCATCCAGCAACACAATCCGCAGCTCAATTCTATTTCCAGCCGGATTATTAATTGGAGCAGTGGAAATTAACGTGAAAATGATTCTTTGCATCACACTTTTCTTCAGTATTCTATTTCCAACAACCGCTTATCTTTTTGCTAACACAACAACAATAGACAGTAAGCCTGTCGACATACTGCTACTCAACTCATACAACCAAGAAATGAATTGGGTTAAAGGCATCACTAAAGGTATCCTTGATTCATTCCAGCCAGATCAGAGCAGATACAATGTCCACATAGAAAACATGGACACCAAGCATTTTTTTTCCAAACAATACAATGAGGCTTTTAATCAATATCTCCACGTAAAATATCAAGACACAAATATTTCACTTATCCTTGCATCAGATAATAATGCCTATGATTTTCTCCGTGAAAAACGGGATTCACTTTTCCCGGATGTCCCAGTTATATTTTGTGGTGTAAACGATTACGAACCCAGCCAACTAACAGGGCTTAAACAATTTACTGGAGTAGAAGAAAGAATAACTGTCGTTGAGACAATTGAATTAATTCGTCAATTCCACCCTGATACTACTGAAATATTCATAATAAACGATTTTCTAAAAACAGGGAGAGCCTGGACAACCAATATACAAAAAGCGGTCGCTGATTATCCAGCAAACATTAAATTTCGATACTCGGCCAATCTCACTTTACTAGAATTGCAAAGTGAAATATCCCAATTAAGTCCAACAACTGTCGCATTGTTAGGAGTCTATTTTGCTGACAAAAATGGTTTATCTTCTACCTATGAAGAAATGGGGAAATCTCTCACAAAATTTGCAAAGGTTCCAGTCTATTGCCTTGCTGAATTCAATATACATCAGCATGTGATCGGTGGAATAGTCATAAGTGGGTACCTAGAAGGCGTGGCAATTGCTAACATTGGCAAAAAAGTTTTAAATGGCACAAGCGCAGATTCAATTCCTGTAAACTCTACAGGCAGCAATAGAGGTGTATTTAACCATAATCAATTGAGAAAATATGGTATTGAAGAATCAATGTTACCTGAAGGTAATATTATAAAATATAGAGATTTCTCCCTCTATTCAGAATACAAGATTCAAATTTGGGCTGTCTTTTTTATGATTAGCGCCTTGCTGGTCACTATTATATTCCTCGTAACAAATATCAAAATTAAGCGTAGAAATGCGATTGAATTGAAAGAGAGTGTAATGTGGTTCCAGCAACTCTACCAACAAGCACCAGT
This sequence comes from Desulforhopalus sp., assembly GCA_047619065.1. Lineage (GTDB taxonomy): Bacteria > Desulfobacterota > Desulfobulbia > Desulfobulbales > Desulfocapsaceae > Desulforhopalus_A. The sequence continues at coordinate 2,765 of JBLHNA010000075.1, read as the reverse complement.
AATGTTGCAAACTATTGACAATGAAGGCCTAATTACACAAGTTAACCAGTTATGGTTAGACACCTTAAAGTACAATAGAGATGAGGTGATAGGAACGTCATCTACAACCCTATTAACGGCAGAATCGAGTGACTACATTAAACAACTTTATGCCACAGGTTTTTTGAAGGATACCCCCTACCAATTCATCAGAAAAGATGGTGAACAGCTTGATGTTCTACTCACCGCTCACCTGATAGTAGACAGCGAAAAACAGGTACAAGGAGCGAGAATTGCACTTCTTGATACAACGGAACACAACAGGGTACAGTCAGAAAAAGACAAACTTGAACGACAACTTGTACAGGTGCGTAAGTTAGAATCTATCGGGCGCCTTGCTGGAGGCATTGCCCACGACCTTAACAACCTACTCTCTCCAATATTAGGGTACAGCGAGTTGTTAAAGGGCGACAACACTCTGTCACAGAAACAGATATCTCAACTTGAACAGATTACCAAAGCAGGTTGTGGAGCGAGAGATCTGGTAAAGCAGCTACTTGCGTTCAGCAGGAAACAGACACTCGAAATCACATCTGTTAATGTTAACAATATTCTCAGTGAGTACAAAAGACTTCTCAAACATACTATCCCAGCAAATATCTCCATAGAATGGATACTTTCTGAAGATATCAGTCTAATTAATGCGGATATTGGCCAGATAGAACAAGTCATCATGAATTTGGTCATTAACGCAGCGGACTCAATGGCTGATGGTGGCCATCTCACCGTAGAAACCTCTACTTTTATATTTGATGAAAATTTTTGCAATACACACCAGGAGGTAGTGCCCGGCGAATATGTCATGATTCGATTCAGTGATACTGGTTGTGGAATGGACAGCAAAACTGTTGAAAATATTTTTGAACCGTTTTTTTCAACAAAAGGAGAAATGGGAACAGGCCTTGGGTTAGCTACAGTTTACGGAATAGTAAAACAACACAATGGCACCATCTGGGTTTATAGTGAGCCTGACATTGGAACTACTTTTAAAGTATATTTACCTATATCAGATCAAACCATAGAGAAAGAACCCATAAAAAGGACTCTTCACCAAGAACTTTTAGGAAATGAGAATATACTTCTCGTTGAAGACAATAAACAGGTTAGAGAAATTGCTCAGACTATTTTACAGCAGTATGGGTACAACGTTATATCAGCTGGGAATGGTGGAGAAGCGCTTTCAATTTTAGAGCAAGCAGATCAAAACATAGATTTGCTATTAACAGATGTGATGATGCCAGACATGAATGGCAAAAAACTCCACAGCCAAATGTGTGAAAAGATCCCTCAACTCAAAGTTGTCTACATGTCTGGCTATACTGGTGATATCATTGATGGTAAAAATATTTTTATTCAAAAACCATTTACTACCCAGTTGTTGGCTGAAAAGGTTCGTGAGGCTCTCGGGATTCACATTCCAATGAAACAAGCACCTTAACCCGGATTTCTCACCAACAAAGTTTTTCGCAGGTCGAGACACCGGGCATGAAGCTGTAATAACCTACCGGAGTCTTCGCTACCTGCAAATGCTCGGTAACGAAGCAGCTGCGGATAAATCTGTTGGCCCGAAGGGTGAACTTTTTGATTTGAAACGAAAAACACCCTGTTAATTAAGGACGTCATTTTTAAACTATAAAAACAAACAATTGAGTTTCAAATCAAAGAGTCATGAGAAATTCGGGTTAAGCTCTAAATCATATTGCTTTGGCTCAGTTTGACACCTTTGAGGAGGCTGAAAATAACTGCTGTTATTTTCTCTCACAACCATCCTGACAATGAGAGCAGCTTTCTTCTTTGGTGCAACCATGTTTGCAGTAATAACCAAAACCGGAATCCCAGGTAATATTCCCCTTCGGACAACGATCTACATACTCGGCATATTGTATAAATCGATCAACAATATTTTTCGGAACAGAATGTTCCATTTTACAGGCGGCCTCGTCGGCTTCTTTGTCATCAACGCCAAGCACATTGACTAGAAATCTTTGCAACGCGTCGTGACGATACACAATATCCTGTGCAACTTTTTTCCCTTCCTCAGTAAGGGTTATGAGATCATATGGCGCATAATTTACCAGGCCAAGCGAGCTTAAATTCTTAAGTGCACCTGTCACAGAAGATGCCTTTACCCCGAGGAATGTAGAAATATCCTTTGCTCGAGCCGCCATTTTCTCAACTGATATTTGATAAATTGCCTCAAGGTAATCTTCCTGGCTTGCTGTCAGTTTGGTATTTTTCTGCATTAATTCTTCCTTCTTCCTAATTTATACACAAACTAAAAAGATACGTTGACGCTAAATTTGTCAACATATCTTTTTAATAGGAGTATTCGAAGGAAAATTATCGTGCTTGCTTACAAGAGACAACTCTAGCCCGGATTTCTCATGAACTTTTCGATAAATAGCTTATTTTTTAATTTTACAGCGTAAATCCAATGGATTCAAAAGCAGTGTGTATTTCGCTGTATATCGAAAATTTCACCCTCCGGGTCACAAGATTTTTCCGCTGCTGCATCGTTACTGAGCACTTGAGGTACAAAAGTACAGTCGTGTGCTCCGTGTCTTGATCAGCAAAAAACTTTAGTGATGAGAAATACGGGCTAGTGTCTTGTCACATCTCTAGTGTTGGATAAAGGCGCTTTAGTTTGATTCGGGCGTCTTCAGTGGTGAACTGCCAATTCACCTTGGCTTTCATTCCGTTTCTATCCGCCTCCCACGCCTTAACCT
>JBLHNA010000074.1:0-15788 GCA_047619065.1 Desulforhopalus sp. | reverse complement strand
GTCCCTCCTGATCAAAAAATCACTTTAAATCTTGCGGCACCAATACTTTTTTCACCTAAAAACAACCGTGCAATACAGATCATTTTGGAAAAATCCGATTACACTACCAAGACCCCACTTCCAGGAAAGGACGCAGCCTGAGACAAGTTTGTTATTCTAAAGCCCAAAAGAAATAAAAATAAAAACCCATCAAGGTAACCTTATTGCCTTGATGGGTTTTCTATTGGAAAGTTAAAGGATTCACCTATTTTTATTTCAGAAGACTACCACGACTTATTAATAAGTTTGCCACCATTTATGGAGTTGTCTCCATACCCCTTAAGCGCCGTCCTACCTTTTTTCAATGATGACATTTCACTTGCCAGGGTAGACTTTATATTTGTTATTTTAGGTATTAAGATCTGATTTAATTTCAAGATCTCTTTTCGTAGTTTTGTTTTTTCGGCTAAAGCATGATTCTCTGCAGTAGATAAGGGAGATCCATTTCCAAGACGTTTTTCAATTGCCAGATCGATTTCTTTAATCTCTTTTTGGAGGATATGAAGTTGTTTTCCTCCATCGGCCAGGATTCCTGTTCGAGAAGCGCTCAATGCCTCTTGTAGTACTACCATGAGATCAATCATTTCCTGTGTTTTTAAGCATGATTTTTGAAAAATATCAATATCCGCCATCTCTTTACTCATCTCTCAATGTCCCCTGAATCTAACGAGATACAGAAAATGAACCATGTTGAACATTCGGCGCCTGACTTACTGCTACCGCTGTCGCCATTTGCTTTTTATTCAATTCAATTGCTTCTGCCCATGTTCCTCGCAAATCGACAAGGAGTGTTTCAACTACTTTTAGTTTTTCTACATCATTACCTATATTTGCTTCAGTAAGTTCATTAATCATAAAATTGTAAAGAGCATCAAGATCTTCAGCAAAATGACTCCCAATTTTATGATCCAATGTTCTCGCAAATTCTGAAATAATCGCCAGAGATTTTGAAATACCATGTCGACGCATTTCAGGTTTTCCTTCTTCAACACCAATAATGGCTTGTCTGGTAAAACGTATAGCACCATCGTAGAGCATAATTAAAATTTGCTCGGGAGAAGCGGTACTAACCTGGGTTTGATAATACTGGTTCATGTTGTAAGTGTTCATTGACTTCTCCTGTTACGAATTAGATGAAAAATTGAGATTTTGCGTCAAGTAATCTCCAATACTATTTAATTCACTAACAAGAAGTTCCATAGCTGTGAATTGTGCGCGTATTCTCGCCTCAATTTTTTCAAGCATACTCTCTTTCAGACCCATCTGAGTGTCGAGTCTTTCAATTTTCGAATCATACGAATCTTCCTTGTTCGCATACAGGCCATCAGCCGAAGATGTCGTCTCAACTAAGTAGCTGTTGATTTTTTTCATAACTCCGTCTGATGCACTATTGCCGGCAAAAAGATTTACTATATCATTAAAGTTTTCTTCAAGGGCCTTGTCAATCTTTGAGCTATTCATATCTAGAGATCCATCAACCTGAGTTGAGATCCCAATTTCACTCAGAATTCTTAATGATCCGCCTGTATCCATCACACTTGCAAGGGTATTTTGCAGGTTCCTTTTCACGCCATTGATCGAGGAATCCCCACGCAAAAGATAGGCAAGCGTTTTGTCACTGGAATCGGTCGATTCATCATCCGAATCACTACTCTCACTTGCAGACGAACTTTCTGTATTATAACTATCCTCATCGTATGCGGACTGGATCCATTCCATCACACCATTATACGCAGTGACGAATGTTGTGATTTTCTCTTTGAGAGATTCGGTATCCGGCTCAACGTTTAAGGTTGTAGTAGCATATGTTGCTGGATTACCATCTGCAGCAGGCGTAATTACTTCACTCACTTCATTGAGATTTATAGTCACACCCGAGATAACATTAGAAAGGGTATTACTGTTGCTGACGACTTCAATGCCATCAACATAGGCAATAGCTTGTTGAGCATCTCTAACACGAGAGGCGCTGAAATCAACTGCATTCCCGGAGGTATCAATAAGATTACTAGCTATAGTAAATGATGTGGATGCATCTTCTCCTGTAAAGACCAGGTGATAATTGTCACTCTCTCCACCATCATTGATAATGGTAGCTGATACTCCAGTGTCATCCGATACAGCATTAATTGCTTCCATCAATCCTTGGAGACTATTATTAGAACTGTCAACGCTAATGACTTCGTCTCCAATGGTAAACGACCCTGTGCCAAGGACAGCTTCACTCTGGGAACTAAAAGCTGAACTCACATCTTTTTGCATTTGTGCGAGCTGAGCTACAGCAATATCGTAACTTCCAACTTGTGCCCCATCCGAAGATGCAGTGATTTTTTCTTCTGAACTAAGACGTGTTTCTGTAAGCCTGACCTCACTCGTTAAGTTAAGATCACCCACAGCCTCTCGAAGCGTCTTGAGTTTATCATTAAACTCGCCATAGGCCTCCAACTTTAAGGTCTGATATGCCTCTTCTTTTTCTAGTCTATCAAGAGGGGCCCGTTCAGCAGCCATGAGTCCTTCGACTATATCTTCAGTAGGCAAACCTGTTGCGAGGCCGCCAAAACTTATTTCTGCCATATCAAAACCTCGGCAATTTTTTTTTGGGGGGGAAATTAACTAACTGAATAAACTAAAGTAACAATTTATTTGACGGTATCGACCAATTGGCCACGAAACTCTGCGAGGCTGGCCTTCATTCCTAGCACTTCTTCCGCAGGAACCTGCCGTATCACCTCATCAGTCTCATTGTCCACAACCTTAACAACCATGGCGTCAAATTCTGAGTTACTTTCAAAACGTACACTGTAGAGTCCATCTTCCGCGAGAGCTTTAATTTTATTCAGTATTTCTTCTGGCTGAACAGAGTTTTCCCTTATTGAGCCAACTTCTTTAGGTTCGACATCACCTTTCTCAAGATTTTTGCGCCCGCTATCAATACTGTCGCTCGACCGTGGAGACTGCTGCAAAGGGGTGCCTGTTACGTTCATTGCTTCAACTTGCATGATATACTCCTATTTCCTCATAAATCACATTACACTAAGGCTATACTATGAGCTGGGAGCTGAAACTTCCAGCTCCCAGGTTAAGTTTTAGTTTAGCCGAGCAGTGACAGCGCAAGTTGTGGCGCTTGATTTGCCTGGGACAGAATTGAGACACCTGCCTGCTGTAAGATGTTATTCTTTGTCATCGCGGAGGTTTCCTGAGCGATATCAGCATCGAGAATCCGAGAACGAGCCGAAGACAGGTTCTCTGAGACATTCTGCAGGTTGGAGATGGTCGACTCGAATCGATTCTGGACCGCACCGAGACCACCACGGATAGTATCAACATCAGCGAGAGCCTGATCGACACTCTTGATTGCACCAATAGCGGAATCTCTGGACGATACGGAAATTTCATCAACACTGGTGGTTGTTATCTGGTCAAAGCCACCAGTCATTGAAAGCGATCCGCTAGATGAGGTAGTTACCGCAGCTGCACCAGAAACATCCACATTGAGATTTGACGCCAAACCCTCAATCGCAGTACCAATGGCAGTTACGGAGTTATTAGCAGCAGCAGTACTAAGCGAAATCGAAATAGTATTACCAGTTTGTGTCGCAGCTAGTGCTCCAGTACCTTGGGTAACGACAACACTTAAAGGGGCATTTCCAGTAGAACCTGTCCCTGTCTGAGCTGTCATAGCAAAACCGTTCCAGGACCCTTCAGCTTGCGTCAGCGCGACTGCCTCGACACCTGCCTGCCCTAGATCTGCACCTTTCGCACTGGTAATCCCGAAAGAGATTGTCTGGTTAGCACCTGAATTGGCACCAACCTGAAAGACTGCATTACTCATTGAACCATCGATAACTTTAGTTCCGTTGAATTCGGTGGTTTCAGCAATACGATCAAGCTCTGCCTTCAGTTGCGTGACCTCATCATTTAAGGAGGAACGGTCAGAAGTGCTGTTAGTATCGTTGGATGACTGAACAGCCAGCTCACGAATACGCTGCAGAATATTAGTACTTTCCTGCAATGCACCTTCAGCAGTTTGAGCAAGAGATATACCATCGTTTGCATTTCTTGCCGCCTGATTAAGTCCAGTAATCTGCGAAGTCATACGATCAGAGATTGCGAGACCAGCAGCATCATCTTTGGCACTATTAATACGCAAACCAGATGAAAGGCGCTGCATAGAGTTGTTCAAATCGCCTTGGGATTTTCCGAGGTTACGTTGAGCGTTGAGGGATGCTGAGTTAGTGTTAATTGTTATAGCCATGATATTCTTCCTTGATAAGTTAGCGGGCTTCCATGCCCTTTTTTAGTTTATTGCCTATGTACGTTTTCGAGGATCGCGTCTTTTTATTACCTCCTTGGCGTTAAATTTCCTCTTCATATTTCTCTTCGGTAGGGTCTGCAGATACCTTTAGTTTTTTTTCATTTTTTTTTAAATATATTACACCTTCCTAAAAATCTACTTCAATTCATCAGGCCATTCGAGTTCATCAATAAGAGAGCCCAACTGGGCATATCCCTCCTCATAGACTTGCTGCCACTCGGTCTCAGAGTTGGTAAAACACAACAACTTGTACCAGTTAATAAGCAGATCTTTGACAAAGGCCAAATAAGGAACAACACGACCATCAAGGTTCTGTGCAATATTGTTTGGTAACCGCTTCACAGTCAGTGCATTAAAATTATCTACTTTTTCTGAAAACTTCACCCAGTTGAATTTTTTCATCTTAATCACTTGTAACATTGCTTTTTTGCATGCTGCAAGTTGAACCGCCCCATCTAAGGACAGCGCCTCCCAATGAACACCCTCTTTTGCCGGAACGAACATCGATCGGATCATATCTACATCCTGCGATTTATCGTACTCACGCAGTTTAATCTCGCTGGAACAACACGGGACCGCACCATCAATACGCACCCCGTCAGAGCAGTTGAAAACTCTAACCTGCCCAGAAGCAGCAATAATCGGCTTTTGTGCCAATATACGTGCAAAATTGAAATAGGACTGTGTATAAACATCCTCTGCATCCTTAAAGTTTGTCTCCACTTGCAAGTGGCCAGAGCCCAATATAGATCCATGCTGCTCTTCAGTCACATAAGCCGAACCTTTTGCAACATGAGTCTCTGTGGCCTGTCGATAACCAAAATCCAAGCCAAACAAATAAATTTCTTCAGGTCTGCAGTGGCAAGCAAAGCCAAGGGCCATATTCCCGGTGGTCGGAGAAAGAAAGGGAACCGTCCGATTAAAATGAATAGAATAAACACCGCCAGCTTCCGGCATCCTTAAAACTTCATTAAAGTGAGCAAATTTGTTTGGCTGATCGCTTACAAGAGTGACGATCGGTATTGAGGGATCGAGCTGTAATCGATCAAAGATATCTTGATCATAAAAACCGATATCGAGAGTAAATTGAAAATCGGGAATGATCCCCGCATTTTTCAAGGCAGACACAGCACTATGCGCGGCAAACACAACAATTTGATTCTGATTCTGTGTCAGCCAATCAAGATCATTACTCAATGATGGTCCGGCGCCAACAACTGCGATCCGACTACATCCTGACAGTTTCTTTACTCCGTCATAAACTCGATCACCCGCTCGCATATTTTTAACAGCGTTACATAAAGCTTCTATTTCCACCTCCAGCGGCACCCACACATCATATGGTTTGCGTACCTCAAGGCGCACTTGCCGTATCAAACGCTCAAACTTGTCAGAAGCGTATCCCTTCAATATGCGCACCCAAACCGCCCCGGAAACACTCCCTCTATCCACAAAGGTTGAGATAAAACTTTGTGGTACATTTCCCCCCACATGAAGAATCAATCCATTAAAACGTTCATCCAAAACTTGATAATCAAGAAAGTAACAGGACAAAGCAAAACGTGCGCAATCTGGCTCCACAAATGCAACATTTCGTAACTGTGTACAACTTAAATAATGGTCAATATGCAAACCGTGAAAAATCCCAGCAAATACAACCGGATTGGAAAAGCGTTTCCCGTTTGGTAGAACCGGCAAATTAATCGCTCGCTCATTCATACGTGATAATAATCCAGGGAATCGACAGATCACACTCTTCTGGAACCTGAGACTAAACTGCGAATATTTCCCATAATCCTTTTTAGAAACAACCCTACCCTCAATAAGGTCAATCCAGGCTTTGTTGGTCCAGTCTCCAAGCATTTCAGAAAAACGATCTAATCCCACTTCAGGATGACATAACTCCCCAGTCTCGGTATTTGTAATAGTAAGAAAATCACCCGATACATGAATATGGAATGGATTCATTGCGCCTGGATACAGAAGTTTGGCTATATCAGGGTGTTTTTCGGAGAAAAATTTTTTGTTTTTCTTATAAGTTCGTTCTAAGCACTTGGTCCGATCATCAGGCGCTAGCTTTTTCAGTTCGTCAATTTTGGTCATCTAATATCCTGTCACAATAAACAACCCCGCCGCAAGCGGACGGGGTATTAACTCAAGCCACGTAATAAAACACCCTATCGGGTAACCTGTTATACATCACACTATCCAATACAAAATCTAATGTTTCAACAGGGTTTTTATAAAAATAATAATTTTGAAAATTAAACTTTCAGTAATCATAAAATTTCATTGTTGGTTCCCTTTCCTCTAATCATGTTTGAATTACAATTCTCTAGATTACACTGATTCATTAAGAATTTAGCATATTTTAAGTCAACCATTTCATCAACATCCACCGAAAACAGATGACTCATTTTATAGGCTACAACTTCGTTTGAATAGAAAATTCCATTATTACTTAACAGTGACTTTACGGTATATGCGTAAATCGCTCCATTGATACTATAGTGTTTCGGTAAGTCCTGGCTGCGCTTACCTAACACCTCTGCCCTAATGAAACTCCCCATCTTGTTGTCATCTGGTAAGACATTGGCCCATAATGGCGAATGAGAACACTCAGAAACAGAAACCACTCCTTGCACATTTTTTTCAATGAGTAATTTTAAAGATTCATTGATGTGGTGACACTGCCTTAACGGTGATGTCGGCTGTAACAACAAAAGAATTTGAAAATCCAAACTTTTCAAACTATCCAATGCGTGCAAGATAACACTATTGGTACTAGTGGTATCTTTTGACAATTCGGAAGGACGCATAAAAGGAATATCAGCTCCATAATTTACCGATACTTCGGCTATATTCTCACTATCAGTACTGACAACCACCCGATCAACATATTGCGATTGAACTGCTGCTTCAATAGTCCAACCAATAAGAGGTTTCCCGTTTAGAGGTATGGTATTTTTATTTGGAAGACGTTTACTACCACCTCTTGCGGGAATCAGGGCAAGTACGTTTTTTCCGTCAATCATATCTACACATCCATACTAAAGACATCAGCCTGAGCACGGTTGAAATCATCCATTCTCCCGATGTCTAACCAATATTCGTGAATTGGAAACATGAGAATATTTTGAGAATGTTTCATTTCTTCCTTAAGAAGGGTGGGCATATCTACAACTCTATTCATAGGTACCGATCGAGCTATTTCCTGACTCACGACATAAATACCTGCATTTACAAAAAATCTCTGAATGGGTTTTTCAACCATATTGACTATCTTATTTCCCTTACCAGTTATTACCCCATAAGGGATCTGATGGTCATATTCAGTGACACACATAGTGGCGCCTGCCAGATTTTTATTATGAAATGAAAGCAGACTTTCAAAATGCACTTTTGTGAGCACATCTGCATTCATCATAATTATTGGAAGATTCGGCATATCTTTAGGTAGAAGCCCCAGTGCCCCCCCTGTACCAAGTGGAGCATCTTCACAAACATACGAAATATTGACTTTCCACCGACTACCATCACCAAAATAATCTCGAATCTTGTCCGGCTTAAAATGTACAGAAATATAAAAGTTTTTAAATCCAGCTCTTATAAAACTGAGCAGAACAATCTCAAGCATTGGCCTCCCCCCTACCCTTAACATCGGCTTCGGGCAATTTTCTGTCAAGGGTCTTAACCTCGTTCCGAATCCTCCTGCCATTAAAAAAATTGGGTTATCATGGGATGGCTTAATCAATGCATCTTTTAGCGTTTCTAACCCAACCACAATACCATCCTTGACAACAGGAATGGCCAAAATTGCATGTTTTTCCATCAAATCAATTAATGCAAGTTTTGTGAATTCCGCCCCAACGCTAATTGGATTTGTGTTCATTACTTCGTAAACAGAGGCTTCCAAGGTCAATTTACGTAATAGCCCTCTACGGATATCTCCATCTGTAACAATACCAAGTAGACGACGTTCATCATCTACAACCAGAGCCACCTGCAGTGCTTCTGTATTAAGGATTTCCAGAGAGTGTCGTATAGTGTCTTCTGATCTAATTAATATCTTTTCCCAAGATGGATTCATATGCCACCCATAACGTATAGATTGATCTTGTTGAGCAATGTCTAACTATGGAACTTTTAATTGTATTTTGTGTTCATGATACAATTTATGTACCCTACACTTGCCTGTTCAGTAACTTTGCAGGAGCGCCAACGTATACGCCCTGATCAATAATACTTTTTACAACGACACTGCCCATGCCTATAGTAACATTGTCACAAATATCTAAACCTTGTCGAATGGAAGAATTTGTACCCATACTGACACAATCCCCCACACTGCAGTCCCCACTTATATTTGTGGCAGGCGCTGTAGTAAAATAATCTCCAATTTTGCATCCATGGCCAATTGTTGTATGTAAATTTAACTGAGCATGACTACCGATCGTTATATTACATGTCAATATTGTCCCTGCTGTGACTATAGCCCCTTCACCTATCTGGACCCATTTAGAGATAACTGCGCTGGGATGAATAATTGAAATATATTCAGTATCCTTTGGTAACTCTTTGACAACCTGTTGTCTTTTTCTGGGGTCCCCAATGGCAACGATTGTCTTATACAGGGTTGGGTCAAAAGTAGATTGTTTAATGACGGGAACGCCTAAAACATCGGCTTCATTAGGATCATTATCGGCGATCATAAACCTAAAATTCTTTGAATGATCAGAGATTGGAATCTTCATGCTATCCAAAAAACAACAAAGTGTTTCCATGGCAAATCCACCAGAGCCAACGATACAAATTTGCTTTTTTTTTGAGCTTTTCAAAACTGAATGAACCTCCCTATAACCATTATATATTTTGTTTCTTACTATGCTATTATGTTTATCGACATTACGACTGAAAAACCTTACTAAAAATAATTATTTATGAGTCTTTGTGCATTTTATCAATTCCATCTATGTTAGACAAGCCCCCCTCATAAAACCATGTTCCAATAAACTCTATTGCACACTTTCAAATAAAATAGAATCCAATGTAATCCTCTTAAAAACACAGAAATAACTCACATTTCTTATTCATATCTTCTTAACACTGTGTATTTTTACTCCTCTCTTGTATAATAAATTGTAACATTTACCTTAAAGGTTTACTTAAGCCTTGCTTCCATATTTCATTCGCAAAAGAAGGCGATTTCGCAAATACAATGAGAAAAAAAATATGCGTTATAACAGGAACACGTGCCGAGTATGGACTTCTCTACTGGTTATTAAAAGAGATTGAAGCTGATGAAGAACTTATCCTTCAACTTATCGTCACAGGTAGTCATCTCTGTCCATCTTTTGGTGAGACATTCAAGGATATTGAAAAAGATGGATTCAAAATAGATAAAAAAGTGGAACTACTTCTTTCAAGTGACACTCCTTCCGGAACAGCAAAGTCACTCGGATTAGGAATTATTGGGTTTTCAGATGCCCTATCAGATCTCACACCTGATGTTATTGTAATTTTAGGAGATAGGTTTGAAATGTTGGCTGCAGCACAGACGGCTCTCATCCTCAATGTTCCGATCGCACATATACACGGAGGTGAAACCACCGAGGGAGCTTTTGATGAAGCTATCAGACATTCTATAACTAAAATGTCGCACCTCCATTTTGTTGCAGCAAATGAGTATAGAATGAGGGTTATTCAATTAGGAGAACACCCGGATCGCGTATTAAACTATGGTGCTCCAGGACTTGATCATTTGACCAAAACTCAATTACTAGAAAAAAATGATTTTGAAAAGTCCATAGATTTCAAATTGTCCACCCTGAACTTTCTTGTTACTTTTCACCCAGAAACATACAATCTAGACAGTACAGAGGCATCTATCTCCTCTCTTTTAGATGCTCTAGATGAATTTCCTGATGCCCGTATAATATTTACGGGTAACAATTCCGACCCTTCGGCCCACATTATCTACAAAAAAATCAACCAATATGTCAAAACAAACAGCTCAAGATGCATATACTTCACTTCGCTTGGGCAAAAGAGATATCTTAGCGCTCTTCAACATATAACTCTAGTTATTGGTAATTCTTCCAGTGGACTTTCAGAGGTTCCTAGTTTTAAAAAACCCACTGTTAACATTGGGAATCGTCAAAAAGGGCGGCTCAAAGCATCTTCTGTATTAGATTGTATTGCAAATTCGCAGGCAATTACAGCTTCCATTCGCCTCGCCCTCTCTTCTGAATTTCAAAAATGTTTATCAACAGTGACATCACCATATGGCATGGGAAATGTTTCAGAAAAAATCAAGAATTCTTTAAAATCATTTGACTTGAACCAAGGGACTCAAAAAATCTTTTATGATATTCCTTTCACTCTACATCAATAAGATAAGAGTTTGTGTGTAATGACACAAATCACATCCAAAATCTAACTGATGCAGTTTAACTATCTATCTATTTGAACAACTATGACAGAAAAAGTTTTTATTATAGGCGAAGCTGGCGTTAACCATAATGGTGATCTAAACCTAGCGTATAAACTCGTGGATTGCGCAAAAGAAGCAGGGGTTGATGCGGTTAAGTTCCAAACAGTCAAGTCTCCAGAATCAATGATCAGCAAAAATGCTAAAATGGCTGAGTATCAAATCAAAAATACTGGCATAGATGAATCTCAAATCGAAATGATCAACCGATTCCATATCGATTACAATGGATTCTCGAAAATTAAAAACTACTGTGATGCAAAAGAAATCTTATTTTTGTCTACACCATTTGACATTGAAAGCATTTCGTATCTCAACAAAATTGGAATGAATATTTTTAAAATTCCATCTGGTGAAATAACCAATCTACCTTACTTAAGAGAGATCGGAAAACTAAAGAAACAAGTTATTCTATCAACAGGCATGTCAAATCTAGGTGAAATTGAACAGGCACTTTCAATATTAGAGTCATCAGGTACACAACGATCACTCATTACTGTCCTTCATTGCAATACAGAATACCCGACCCCCTTAGAAGACGTCAACTTAAGGGCAATGCAAACAATTTTTTCAGCATTCCCTGGTATCCACATTGGTTACTCAGACCATACACTTGGAACCACTATACCAATTGCAGCCGTTGCTATGGGCGCAAGTGTTATAGAAAAGCACTTCACTACTGACATAGCCCTACCAGGGCCTGATCACAAAGCGTCTTTAGACCCTGAAGAATTAAAAAACATGGTCAGAGCTATAAGAAATATTGAAATCGCACTTGGCAATGGAGTTAAAAGTATTTCACCCTCTGAACATAACAACATTACTATTGCCAGAAAGAGTATAGTCGCAAAAGTTCCTATTAAAAAAGGGGAAGTTTTAACAGAAGAAAAGATTACAACAAAGAGACCAGGTACAGGGATTTGCCCAATGCAGTGGGATGAAATTTTAGGTTCAACTGCTAAACAAGATTTTTTAATGGATGATTTTATATTAATTTGATTTTTATACAGGAGAGCTAGGCAGATTTAATAATCGATCCTGTAACCATTCCGAATTTACGAGATCACCTCTCAAATCTCCATCATACATAGGCAATCTATTCATCAGTTTCCAAACAGGCCTCGTCATCACACCATTAGCATTAGTTTTTTCCAATATTTGATTTCTAATATCTGCATCTGGACAGATAACAGCATTCAACCAATAGTTAGATTCAGCGTAATTGGGCTCCTCAACAAACTCAAGCAACGTTTTGTTAAAATACTCTTTATACTTAGATGCAAGATTACGTTTTTTAGAGACAAATTTTGATAAGTTTTCCATCTGGGCGCATCCTAGAGCAGCGTTCAAATTTGGCATACGATAGTTAAATCCTGCTTCATCATGGTCGTATTCATAGGGGTGAGCTATCTTCGCTGTTGTCGTGATGTGCTTAGCTCGAAAACCAGCGTCATCAGAAGGACATAGAATTGCACCACCTCCTCCGGTCGTTATGACTTTATTGCCATTAAAGCTAAGAGCACCATACGCTCCATAAGTTCCTGTGTGTCGTTTTTTATAAAAAGAGCCTAAACTTTCAGCCGAATCCTCGACCAGAATAAGATTCCACTTTTCACAAACTGCTACCAGTTCATCTAATTCGACCGGGTGACCAAAAGTATGCATCGGAACAACGGCCTTAATTTTCTGTCCAGTCTTCTTGTGGTAACATTCGCCTGAATTATCAATTACTCCTTCTTCTTCAAGGTATTCATCAACCGCTTGAGGACTAAGGCCTAAACTTACCTTAGAGACATCAATAAACAGGGGTCGCGCACCAAGATGGTGCAAAACGTTACAGGTCGCAACAAAAGTTAATGCCTGTGTGATAACTAAATCACGGGGACGTACACCAGCTAGATATAGTGCGGTATGAAGCGCAGCGGTTCCATTAACGGTTGCAACTACCTTTTTTGATCCAGTATATGTCTCCAGTTCTCTTTCAAAATTCTCAACATAATGGCCCACACTTGAAACGAATGTACTTTTTATGGTTTTTGAGACGTATTGGAGTTCATTCCCGCTGAATACCGGTGCATGCAGTGGAATAAAATCATTAGTTTTGTATGTATCCCGTATGAATTCTATGATTTGATCGATCATATTACTCTCTACATTTTACCATCTAAATATTTTCCTTTTTCCAAATAATCAAAATCAGGAATCACTTGAAAAATGAGTTTAATAATTTCCTTTTTATCCCACGTCCCCGCCCTTCTCATCGAATCGATTTGAGCTTTAAACGTATCTAATAATTTAGAATCGAAGTTTGGTTCATTTTTAATAACTCCTATTTCTTCAAAGCGATTTACATCCACCAGTTCTTCATTAGTATAAAACTCCTCGAAATCTTTTTCACCTGTGGTATCACTCTTTGTAAACAAACATGGCCACTTCCCACTGTCTGGTAGACTATTGATCAGATCCCGAGCCTCTTCCTCTGAAGCACAAAGATGGGGGGCATAACCATGTTGTTTTAAATATTTAACAGCGATATCTGAAAAAGTTATGAGATTTAAAGTGTCACTATTGGGAAAAAATATGTCTCGATTTTCACCAAGTAGACATGACATTAAACATAATACACCAGATTCCTTTGGAGTAACAAAATAACGCTTAATATCGTATGGAGCTACAATTGGCTGACGCTTGGAAAGACGTTGATTAAAACTATACAATAACGACCCATCAGAAAAAGCAACATTAGCGAATCGAGCTGTAGATACCTTGATATCAAGACTTGTACGCATTAAATATTTTTCCATAATACACTTAGAAGCGCCCATCAAATTAGCAGGATTGGCGGCTTTATCAGTAGAAACGCAAAAATATTTTTTAGCTCCACAAGCAATAGCTTGAAGCATAGTTTTTTCAGTATTTATTATATTAGTGTTAATCATTCGCATAAGCGTATATGGATCCTTCTCACTGCGAACATGTTTTAATGCTGACAAGTTTAGAAAATAATCATACCCTTCACCTGAATTAATCAAAGCATCGAACTCTACAGTCCCTATATCCAGTGCAAAAGTCCTAAAATCTCCAGCGATATATCCAAATGAACTACGAATATCTCGTACCAATTCAACTAGATTGTTTTCATTAATATCTACTACATGCAACTTTTGAGGATCTCTTTTAAAAAGCTCCCTGGTCACTGCTTGCCCAATAGAACCTGCACCACCAATGACGAGAAAAGAGCTTTTAGACACCATAAGATCAACTTGACTTTGAAAACTCAACATATCTTGGGTAAATAATTCATCATCTCGATCGATAAGTGATAATATGCTGTCCATTTTTTTGCCTTTTTATAGAAGAAATTAAATCACACCCCAAAATAGAAAGACCTGAATTCTTAACTTTTAATTTACTAATAATCCAAAAAAAAATGCTATTCATTTTACAAAGTAGCATTTTAGCCATAGGTGATTTCCAATGATTGCCATTCAAACTATTGATCTCATTACAAATAGTTAATTACCCTTATAAAAGTGGCAATACCATTTACGGTGTTTGATTTGCTTGGCTTAAGACTGGCACGCCCGCCTGTTGAAGAATATTGCTTTTAGTCATTGCTGAAGTTTCCATTGCAATATCAGCATTTAGTATTCGAGATCGAGCCGCAGATATATTTTCAGATACATTATTTAAATTTGCAATCGTCGATTCAAATCGGTTCTGCACTGCTCCAAGACCTCCTCAAGTCCAGCATCTACACTCGCTATAGTTACAACCGCCTGAGTTCGAGTCGCAACGGAGAGGTTATCAACTGTTGTAGTTCCTGCTGCTTCTACTTCAGTTATGCCACCAGCTAATGCCGCAGAGGCAGCAGTTGCAACCGTTGCGGTTCCTGTTGTTGCAGAAGCAGCTACTAGGCCTGATATCGCGGAATCTCCGTTCACTAGGGCAACCACCTCATCAGCAGTCATTATTCCCGACGCCGTAGTACCAGTCAACGCCATAGATACTGTTATTGTACTGGTTGCAGTGTTCACTGAAACTGTGTCGGACCCACCCGCAGCGGTCGCATTTGCAAAAACTAGATCAATAGCTGTAGCCGCAGTTCCTGTATTTGATACGGTAAGCGTAACACCTTGAGTAACTACAGATGCTGCGAACCAGCGACATACTCGACATATCCTACCTCCTCTCCTAGAGAAGACGCTCTCGCACTTTCTATATTAAAGGTAATAGTCTGGTTGTCATCAGCATTAGGACCAACCTGAAAAGTACCGGCATCTCCAGTTCCTTCAGCCATACTACCATCAATCACCGTTCGCCCATTAAACTCCGTGGATTCAGCTATTCGATCGAGCTCTTCTTTAAGCTGAAGCACTTCCGCGTCAAGCGAAGCCCTATCAGAAATACTATTTGTATCATTCGCTGATTGTACAGCAAGTTCTCGAATACGCTGGAGGATATTTGTACTTTCTTGAAGTGCACCTTCTGCAGTTTGAGCAAGTAAAATAATATCGTTTGCGCTTCTTGCAGCTTGATCTAAACCCTTAATCTGCAATATCATCCTGTCTGAGATAGCAAGCCCAGCAGCATCATCTTTTGCGCTATTAATTCTGAGCCCAGATGATAACCTCTCCATAGAAGTATTCAGGTCGCGTTGTGAAATACCAAGATTTCTTTGCGCATTAAGGGAAGCGATATTTGTGTTAATCGTGAGAGCCGTATTGTTTTCTCCATTTTCTCTTTATGACGAACGTCCTGTTCTTGTGTCTCTTATGTAAGCAGGATTACGATATTGAAATCTGTTTTATTTATCGACTCAGTGATGTCCGGTTAAGATTTTGCATATGATTTTTTCAATCGCTTTGGGCGTTTCTTCTTCCGCTTTCGATGTTGTTGAATAGGTTTCTCTGTAGCAGACTGCTGATTAGCTTCATTTCGTAT
>JBLHNA010000073.1:0-16791 GCA_047619065.1 Desulforhopalus sp. | reverse complement strand
TGGCTTCAAGTTCATCACGTTCTTCTTGAGTTAATACAAATCGGTATTTGATTTTGGGCATGGTCCTCTCCGTTTCTTTTAACCATACCATATTAAACTAACATTTAACACATGACATGACACTAGAGAATATTGAAGTAACAAAAGATGGCATTTTTGACATCTTTGATATTGCGTCTAAATTCAAAAAAAATAATGAAAGCAATTCGATAGTTCCTTTAACTTCCACTACGAGTGAACTTAATCGAGAGTTGGTGAATACATTAAGTACCATCCAGCAGCTAGGCTGGTCTATGGATGATGAAGAATTAATGGCTAGAGTACACGATTTTGTTTCGCAAATCGAAAATCATCCTTTTAAGATAGTGATATGTGGTGAAATGAAAAATGGAAAAAGCTCAATATTTAACGCTGTACTTGGTGAAAAGGCTAGTCGAGTTAAAGGAAGCTTTCCTACCACTGGAGCTATTTTAAAATTGCAGTATTCAAAACGTCCTGACTTCAAAGGACAATGGATGACCTCTGAACAGGCTAAGAGGATAGAGGATTCTCTAAAAAAAGATTCAAATGGTGTAAGTGAAAGAGATTTATTGGAGAAAGTTCAACTTATAAAAACAAGCGGTATATATAATCCTGGTGGTGAGATCAATAATATAAGGTCTACTGATGACCTTGAAAATTACATCTCAATTCAGGGTAAGTACACTCATCTTGTAAAAGAAATAACTTTTACCTCGAAAATACCCTTGTTAAAAAATGGTGCTATTCTGATAGATACTCCAGGATTAAATGACTCAATTTTAGTCAGAAATGAATTTTCTATTGAAGAAAGCCTATCAGCTGATTGTGTAATATTTACATTGAATGCGTCCGCTTTGAATAAAGCTACTGATAAATTTTATTTAAAAGAACTGCTTGATAGCGGAAGAACTGTAAACATGATCATTGTAGTAACGCATATAGATCGTATTGAGACTGATGAAGAGGTAGATGAAGTTTTAACACAAGCAAAAAATTGGGTTCAAGGTGTGGTTGAATATTCTCCCAATATTAAGCTGCTAGGACCGATAGGTATAAATGCAAAGCTTGCGATGGAATTAAGTACTCAGGGAAAGTATAAGATTGATTCTGATAAATCAGGGTTATCAAAGCTAATTTCTGCCATTCAAGATGTGCTATCTGATGATACCAATAACAAAAGGTATAGGGAAAATAGTAAACAACAATTTAATAAACTAAAGGATTTTACCAAAGTCAGATGTGCTGAGTTCTTTGAAAAAGTTAATCAACAAATGCCCTCCGAACAGGTTTTAAGTTTGCTTGATAAAAACTGCCTTGCAATTGCAAATATATCAGAAGAATTAATCGTATCTGTTCAAAAGAGATTGGATGCAGTTAATACAGATTGCAGGACTTTTATGCAAAGTATTGAAGAACAATTTGAAGAAGCAAAAAACGCTGCAGTCACAGATTTATCCAATGAAGTTAGGAGATTAGTAGAATCGTTCGGTGATACTGGCTATGCAGATAAAAAGAATTGGGAAACTTTTGATGAGCTAATTGTTCCTAAAATAGCAAACAAACATTTTTCACCTGTTAAAGGTCGATTTGAAAATAAAATTGATACTTGGAAAAAGGATCTAGAGTCATTTAGTGAAGAGAATAGAGACGATATATCCAAAAAGATTCCATTGATTATGGATGGTGCTGAAGATTTATCAAAAGTTTGTTCACAGAACAGTAGGTTGATACACGTTTCGTCAATGATTAACAAATCAATGAAAGATGGCGAAAAATTGGCTGCAGGTTTACTTGGTGGCCATATGCTCACAGGTGGAACAGCAGCGTTGGCTAGCGCTGGATTATCTGTCGTCGGAACTATAGGTTTGCCTATTACATTAACAGGCTTTGGTATAGTAGCATTCGGCTACGCTATGCTTCGCAAGGTTTCATCAATTAAAAACAACAAAGAGAAATACATTAACCAAAAGGTTGAGAGTTTTAAAACAGCCTTAGATACAAAAACAGAGTCAATTGCTAATGACTTACGCACTACAGAAAATGAGATTAGAAATGTATTTCTCACATCTGCCGAAAACCAATATTCACCAATAATCAAGCAATCAATGATGTTGACGCTATATAATAAACTCTACTTAGGCGCAATCAAAGCATCACAAGATAGTGCAGACAAATTTCACGGTAAGATTGATGAACAGTTTAATCAAATCAATTCAATAAATATTTGAAGACGCCCACAATCCTTTACTCTTCTAAAGTTTCCCACTTATCATTAACTTTGTCAGGATATTTATTTCTATTACCTCCTCTCCAAATTTTCATATGAATGGATCTAACTTGCTCATATTAGGACGAAACCTGATTAGTCGGCACACAAGCTAAGTTGACAATTCCTTAACGTACTTAATGGGTGTGCTTTTACTAAGCCTAGGCTGTCTCCAGTTGGGCGGAAGACTTAATAGAGGTTATTTAAGAGATTCTGAGAGCAATTTTCAATTATGCAGCGATGCCAATAGTACTAGATTAACCAGTGAGGAAAACATGAGCGTGATATTGATTAGGAACTTTCTTACATCAGATGAAGGAAAAATGACATTAGGTCCAACTAATGGCATAAAAATTGGAGATCAATTTCGATTGGGAGATGATTCCAGTGAAGCAAAATTGAATGAAAAATACATTTCAAAGCAATTCCCTGATTTTTCAACAAAATATGAGAAGCAAGTGTTCATATACAAATCTTTTGATAATTTCATATTAGTCACAGACAAAAACATCTACTGTTCATTAACTAAGTATAGAGGTGTTTCCCAGATATTTTCCTATATTACCTTTAAAAATGATAAAACAATTAACTCAAAAATAATTGTTAGTGAGATTGTGAATATGAGTGTTTCAAAAACTGGATCTGGTTGGATTACAAACACTGCTGGTAACGTTACGGATTTTTTTTATTATGACAGTCGCCTTGGTTCGATAGACACTCAATGGCCCTTTTCGTCAAACATATTTGAATATTTTTCTGCATTATTTATTTATTGCAAAAAATACAAAGAGGATAACTTCTTAGAAAGAACTGATAGCAAAAGGAAAATAAAAAATGTAAATGAAGTCAATGGCAAATTAAAAAAGCTGGACATCCGTATAGAAAATTATTTTTATGAGACTGGAGAAAGAAAATTAAACAGAGGTAAAGATAAACTAGACACTCTAACAGAAGATTATACATCCGCCTACAGACCATTAATAGATTACATTTCCCAGTATAAAATACGAGGCTACTCAGAAGTAGAATCAAATGATTATTGCGCACATCTTGTGTTAAAAAAGGTCTTCGATTGGCAACGGTTCTTGTTGCTCTCTATAATAGTCTATCCAGGTTTGATTTATCTAATTCATTGGCATTATTTCAAAAAAGAAACTCATGTTTTCTTAACTAAAGAAGAGGATGGAGAGGTTGTAATTGAAAAGAAAATGGCAAGAAAATTATAAGTAAAATAGAAGTGCTGAAGCAAGGAGCCAAAGGAATAAGTGAAGCATGTGCAAATAATTCTCAACTAGCGTATGCAGCTGCGGCAATTAACACGGTGATGAAAACAGGCGAAAAAATTGGTCTTGGTGCACTAGGTGGGTTCGTAGTGCCACAATAAAGTGGAGCCGCATTTAAGCCACTTTCCTCTCCTGCCACTACTCTTCCTCAAAAAGTGAGATATCACAATGGCAGAGGCTAGTATTGGCAATGTTAACCATTTAAACTCGCAACATAATTCCTGTACATGTACTGTTTGAAAAGGGCAGAGCGGTGTGTTGACTTGAAATGTAAGAGATACAGGAAACACCTCTCGTTATAGGGAGAGACAAAAAAGATTATCTTTGAATTGGCAATATTAAACTGAACGATTCGCTACTGAAATTACGTGCTCAGGAATTTTGAGCAGAGCCGCGCACAATGAGCCCTTACCACTGCCAACCCTATTTGACCGCTTCCTTCCAATCCCATAGAATGAGATAAGATCATTCTCTTACCTGAATTACGATACATCTCAACTTAGAAAAACTCAGATTCAGTTGAGGTTGCCAGTGCAAATCGTACTTGCCCTGTATGTAACAATTGATGGGGAAATAGAATATTAGATGGGCCGGTTTAAATTCTCAACGAGTGATTGAAAACAACTCATGGATTGTTCAACATAATTTATTGCTGCGTCAATCTAACTCCAGGCCAGCTTTTTTCAGGCCTTCAGTAATACATTCAAATAATTCTTCAGACTTTATAGCGTACTTAATTAATTTTCGGCCACACGCATGAAAGTCGGGCTTCAGCTTTAAAACTTCTTTTATATTCTGGTTTGCCTCTCCTCTTCGATCTAAATGAGCTAAAGTAGTGGCTCGATTAAGTGGATCCCAAAACAAGTCGGGAAGCCTGAATCTAAAAGTCTCAGCGTAGGCCTTTTCATATTCTTTTTTCAGGAGCCAGTCCCAACACAAAATGTAATAGTTATAGGAGCGAATATACGGATTTAGCCCTAACGCTTTTCGGATTAGATCACACCCTTGTTTCCAGTTCCCAAGGAGTGCCAGTCCATAACCTATCGTATCTAAATAAATAAGTGAATTTGGATTTAAGGCCAACGCTTTTTTGGCTTCCGACAATCCCTCTGGGAGCTGA
The DNA here is from genome assembly GCA_047619065.1 of Desulforhopalus sp. Lineage (GTDB taxonomy): Bacteria > Desulfobacterota > Desulfobulbia > Desulfobulbales > Desulfocapsaceae > Desulforhopalus_A. The sequence continues at coordinate 12,101 of JBLHNA010000073.1, read as the reverse complement.
TTGTTAAATAGACGGGCTTCTGCCATCCATACCCGGAACAATTGGTTTGAGGGTGCCATCTGAATTGCTTTTTCAATATATTTTATGCCTTTTTCGATTGGTGTTTCCATATCAACCAATTCCAGACCGTAGTTCTCAGTATAAAGACCTCCTAGATACGCCCAGACCTGAGGGCACCCGGGATCGTTTTTGGATGCATGTTCCAAGGCTTTCAAAGCATTATGGAATGTCTCTGGAGAGTACATTGTTTCGAATTTGTAAAATTTATGAATAGCCTCATAAGTCTCCATTTCTGCCGGCGGTTTGTTTCGCGATTCCAGAGAGAGGGTTTTCACTATGAATCCCTCTTGTTCGGATATTGTAGCTGCAATGCTCTGTGCAACTTCCTCCTGAAAAGCGAAAAGATCGATCGTCTCCAGGTCGCAGTGGTAAACTTCTCCCCATATCTGGCTGCCTGTATTTTTATCTGAAAGATGGGCAGCTACCCTGAGCTCTTTCTGCCTGCAACGCAAACTGCCCTCAATTATAAAACGCGCTGGAGGCTCTTTGATTGATTCTCCCTCAGAACCAGAAGGTTTCATCAGAACTTTGAGATCCTGATGCCGAGCCAGTTCGACAGCCAACTCTGTTGTGAATCCTTCGGCCACAAAATCCTGGTCGGTATCGTTGGAATAATTTTGGAACGGACGGATAAGGACCGTTGGCCACCTGTCTCCATTGCTCTCATTATCGAGTGTTGTTTTTGTACCAGGGATGTCCGGTTGCAATAAGGATTGCGAACGAAAAGTCGGGACAAAGCCCCCCTTAGGGATATCGATCAAAACAGGGTCATGCATGCCGGCGACCAAATAATAGCGTTCTAACGCTCGTCGCAAGCGACGAGCCTCGACACTCACGATTGGATCTATTGACTGATTGAAATTTTCTTTTCTGCCAAAAACATTGGTAGCGATGGAATAGCCTTTTATTTCATCCGCCTGCCCTGCAAGTGTTTTTTCAACAATAAACTGGAGAAAACTTTTTAGTCTAGGAGTGGCCTTGAATTGAGGACTGGAAAGAATCAGGTGAAGTTGTTCTTCTATTATTTGAGATTCAGGAACAAAGTGATCGTCCATAAAATTCACTTAACTTCTGTAAGGGGCAGATAAATGAGAACATAAAAGATAGCGGGAAAATTAACATTTGTTACATGTTATAAGGTAATTACACCACCTGATTTATATATATAGTACTACAACGTAGGGTGTAAATGAAATGTCATCTCCTTATAATAAAGATTGTTAAAAGAAATAATTTTTTCCCTAACCGATATCTTTATTATTTATTAAATTTTCGAGATTGTGGCCATGGACCTGCAAATTACTGAAAAGTTCTACAATAATCGATCTATCATAGAAAAGCAGTACATAAAAAATGAAATCTTCAGGGATATTTATGATGATTACCTGACCTGTCTCAAAGCACAAAGATATTGGCAGAAATCAAGGGCTGATGAAGCAGCTTCCCGTCGAAATGAATACGTGGAACTTGTCAGCGCGTTAGAAGATGAGCTGACACAAATCATAAAGAATGAAAAGCTATGAAGATAATTGAGTCAGGCAGTTGACAAGGTTCTCGGTGGGGAGACGTATGTTTCCCCTTTAACTTAAGTAGAATGAATGCGTAGGGATGATATCCCTGTGTACGATTTTAATAAGTAGAGAGACATGGAGGTGTCGAAAATGAAAACAAAATCATTACTCACATTGATTTTGGCCATGCTGCTGCCGATTACGGCGCTGGCGGCGGAGAAGTTCGATCTGCAGAAAGCAAATGTGCATGACCGCATGACCTACCATCGCGCGATTGATGCCGCAGTGTGGGCTATGCCGCTCATGAACTTCAAGTTCTACCGGGATGCACTTGCATACGCAGGGGTGGCCCCGAATGATGTCGGCTATTTTTCGAAACTCCAGGACTGGAGGTTCCAGACAGCTACGCCGAATAACACGACGCCCTATATTTTGACCTACTGGAACTTCAAAGACGGGCCCGTTGTGGTCGAGATGCCGCCTTCTGCGGAGGGAGTCGGAATCTTCGGGACGATTATGGACGCCTGGCAGCGGCCGCTGGACGATGTGGGCGCCAAAGGCCGTGATGGAGGCCGTGGAGCGAAGTACCTGCTAGTGCCGCCAAACTATGACGGCAAACTCCTTCCAAACGCTTTGGTTTACGAGCAGGAGACCTACTATGGTTGGACGGCGCTGCGCCCGATCATGGCGGGCGGTGCCACCCCGGAGAACCTGGCCAAGGCGGCCGCGCTCACGAAACAGCTCAAGATCTACCCCCTGGCTAAAGCCGACAATCCGCCGGAGATGAAGTTCGTCGACCTCTATGGCAAGCTGCTCGAAATGACGCCCAAACTCGATGGGAGCATCTACCGGGAGATCCACGAGATGATCGAGGAGGAGGTCGTCCTGGATCGGGATCTCGCCATGATGGGGTTGCTGGCCCGCATTGGCATCAAGAAGGGGGAACCTTACAAGCCTAACGCGAAGCTGCGGTCAATGTTTGATCAGGCTGGTCCTGAAGCGCTCCAGTTCATGATTGAGCAATATCATCGTGACCTAAATCCCTGGATGTGGGAGGGCAAGAAGTGGTCGCAGCTGGTTCCTACCGGCGCAGGGGAGACGGAGTGGAGATACGAGTTCCCTTCCTACTACGATTATCATCCCCGGGGAGCGCTCTTTTACGCGATCATCACCAGCATTAAGAACTACGGCACCTCGACTTTCTACCTTGACTGTGCGGAAACAGCGGATGGCGTGTGGCTGGACGGCGGCAAGAACTACAAGCTGGTCATGCCACCTGACGTACCAGTTCGCGATTTCTGGGCCATCACTACCTATGACCTGGAGACGGCTTCCTACATTCGCAACATGGACAAGAGCAGCATCGACTCCACCATGAAGGAGGTCACGAAGAACGCCGATGGTTCGGTGGATATCTATTTTGGACCGAGACCACCCAAGGGCAAGGAGAGCAACTGGCTACCCACAGACCCGAAACGGCGCTTCTTCCTGCTCTCACGTTTCTACGGTCCCGAGCCGGGACTGTTTGACGGCAGCTTTGTGTTAAACAATATTGAGCTGGTGAAATAAAGCCAGACCAAACAGCAGAAAAACTGGAGGAAAAGTAAGATGAAAAAGATGATGACAGTGGTAGTGGTGACTGTGTTGTTGGCAGCCGGTTTCGGTTGGGCGAAAGAACCGGCCAAAATGAAGATGACCACAGAGATCCCGCCTGGGATAGCGACCCCTGACAAACTGGAGACCTCCCTCGGAACCCTGACCTCCGTCGATGGTGTGCCTGACGCGGAAACGACTCAGAAGGTTTACGATAACCTCGATCTAAATCGTGCCACGGAGGCGTTCCTGAACGGTTTGCCGATCGCCTCGATGTATGCTTTGAAGAAGGCGCTTCTGGAGTTCGGTCCCGCCAACACCACGGCCGTTCTTTTCGAAGAGTTGATGGACTCCAAGGCATTGTGGCTGACTCCAAACACCACCAATGTCTACATGTCGAGCTGGCTGGAGCTTGGTGACGGGCCAATGGTGATTGAAACGCCCCCCGATGTCCTCGGCTTTCTCAATGATGCATGGTTCAAGTATGTGATCGATTTCGGCAGACTCGGTCCAGACAAGAGCAAGGGAGGTAAGTTCCTGATCCTGCCTCCCGGCTACGATGGCGATGTGCCGGAAGGCTATCACGTCGCGAAGACCAGCACCTACGGAAACTGGGTGATCTGGCGCGGTTTCCAGGTGGACGGCTCGACGAAACCAGCTGTTGATACAACCAAGAAAATCTTCAAGATCTACCCGCTCTCGAAGAAGGAGAATCCGCCAGCGATGACCTTCGTCAACGCCTCGGGCAAGTTCCACAACACGATCCACCGCATGGACTTCGGGTACTGGGAGGAGCTCAACGCGACCATTCAAGCTGAGCCTCTTGAAGGGCTCGACGTGGAGACCCGCGGTCTGCTCGCCTCAATCGGCATCAAGAAGGGTCAGGAGTTCAAGCCCGACGCACGGATGAAGAAGATCCTTACTGACGCGGCCGCGATCGGGTCGGTGACCTCTCGGGCTTTGACGGCCCGACCGAGGGATCAGCGGCACTACCTCTTTCCCGGCAAGCGGATGTGGACCAATCCCTTCGTGGAGAAACGTTACGATTTCCTGCTGGATGGCGAGCGACTTCTGGATTCACGCGTCTACATGCACTTCTACGCCACTGGAATCACCCCCGCCATGTCTTTGAAGCTTATTGGTAAGGGATCGCAGTATGCCATCGCCTACCTCGACGAGGACGGCAATGCTCTCGATGGCAGCAAGACCTACAAGATCAACGTGCCCAAAGACGTCCCGGCGAAGGACTTCTGGTCCTTCACCATCTACGACAATCAGACCCGCGGCATGCTGCAGACCGACGAGCGCTTTCCGGGCATTGACAACAACAAGAAGGGCCTGAAGCAGAATGCGGATGGCTCCTATGACATCTACTTCGGACCGAAGGCTCCCGAAGGTCAGGAGAACAACTGGATCCAAACCGTCCCGGGCAAGGGATGGAACACCATCCTCCGCCTCTATGGTCCGCTCGACCCCTGGTTCGACAGGACCTGGATGCCGGGTGATCCTGAATTAGTTGAGTAAAATGACAGCAGGGTAAAACAGTTAATAAAATGATTGTAGCGGACGGTGCTTGAGTGCCTCCGCTACAGCAGAATGTAAACATGGCCTACGGCAAGGTCAGCTTTTCGGTCTCGAAACAATGTTCCTACAATAGGAGTTGCATATGACAAGATCCAAAACAGCGGTGCTAGTGCTTGCCGCGCTGACCTCTAATCTTGCCAATGGTGCCATTTCCCGTAGATACAACATTCGCGCTTCAGCCCTCATCTGCTTAATTACAGCGAAACATGAAAAATCATGGGGAGCAATATCCGCTGATTGCAAAATTCGGATCTACCTTACTGGTTTGACTGAAAATGGAGGGCTAGTGTATGATATTGGTACTCGGGAGTCTACTAGCTTTGATGAGTTCCCTAATTTCGATTCCATAAGTGAAATAATGTTTAAATCTATCAGGTCGTATTTCAGCCTTATCAGGCCATCTGTCCTGGCCTTAATTTTTGCGCCAGCAAATCTATAGAGTTCAGATTTTAATGGAGTTAGCAAAACAGCTGAGGAATAATCATGGCCGACTATGCATCATCTGCACTTTTTGTCTACTCTAAAGAAGGGCAGGACTTTGTTGCAAAAATTATGCAGATCCCTCACGGGGTCGATATTACCCCTATACCGATTGAGGTCGTCCTGGGCTCTGAAAAGGAGTATTTTCAGAATTGTCAACATGTCGTTGTCTGTGCTCCAATCCACTTTATTAAAAAAGTCATGCACCTTGCAATGGAGTATCAGTTCAGCCTTGGATTGATTCCGTTGCCATCTCAGACATCTCTTATTAAAAATTATGGTTTGCCAAGGGACCTAACAGAGGCAGTCTTTCTCGCTTTACGCAGTGATCCGAGAAACCTTGATATAGTACTGTGCAACGATCAAATAGTACTCTTTAAGGCAAGTATCGGTCGCATTCCACTGGTGGACAATCCTGAAGAATCAAGCAAAATAAGATTGCTTTACAATGGCCTTAAGGATCTGATTTCTCTTCGCCTTCTACCTTTTTCTATTAAAACGGAGGGGAAAAACAGCGCAAAGCTTTCAACAGCTGCCTGCGGTTGTATTCTGTTTACAAATCCTGCTCACAATTTCGCATCCCGCATGGTTACCCATGACAGTTCATTTACCGATGGCTTAGTGTCTATGGTTGTCGTCGCACCTATATCGTTTATTGATTATTTTCGTCTTTGGTTTCAGATATTAACAGGAAAGATATCAAGTACTGTTCCCGATTCAATCGGTTTTATTAAAAGCCCCCACATCAATTTGGAATCAGAAAATGAGATGAATGTTTATATCGATGGTGAAAAAGGGGGGAAAATACCAGTCGATTGCCGTGTTATACCTGAAGCAATAAAAATGAATCATGGTAAAGATCTTGTGCTGGAGAACAATCGTAGTGCACCTGGCAGTGAGAAATATATTACGAAATCTCTTCCTGTTGGCAAAGAAATCCTCAAGGCACGTAATAAAAGGATACCGTTTTTCACCTACGCATCTGAGGACCGCTTTAAAGAGCTGTTTATTGCCCTCAGAGATGACGCCCGCCTGAACTCTATCTATCTGGTGCTGATGGTTTTGAGTACCATTCTGGCAACTGTTGGCCTTAATATGAACAGTTCCTCCGTTATCATAGGTGCAATGCTGTTGGCCCCGCTTATGGCACCTATTATTGCTCTGGCCATGGGGATTCTTCGGATGGACAGAAACATGGTCAGGCAATCCCTATGGAAAGTCTTTATCGGAATAGTTCTGGCGATAATTACGGCAGCTGTCATAACCCTTTTATCACCCTACCAGCCAATGACAAATGAAATGCAGGGACGCCTCAACCCAACTGTCCTTGACCTTATCGTAGCTATCGCCGCCGGGATAGCAGGGGCATATACAAAATCATACAAGGAGATTCTACAAAGTCTGGCTGGAGTAGCTATAGCGGTGGCCCTTGTTCCTCCTCTCGCAACTGCCGGGATAGGTATCGGCCGTTTAGATCTGTATTTCTTCAGCCAAGCGTTTCTGCTTTTTCTGACAAATTTGATCGGTATCGTTATGGCCGCGACAATTACCTTTCGGGTTTTAGGGTTCTCTGGAGTGGTACGAGGAAAACGTGGCCTGCTTGTCGTTTGCTTTTCTTTATTCACTGTCTCGATTCCATTGTTTATGGCTTATCAGAGTATTACGGAAAAGATCGCTTTTGAAAAAAGTTGGCAGATCGAGCGTTTCTACATAAACGGCAAGTATCTTATTGTCCAGGATGCCAACTTGGTTAAAACTGGTCGCAAAAAAATTCTAACTGTCGAAGTGCTCACACGTGAGCAGCTGTACAGAAGCGACTTGAATGAATTTAAACGTAAAGTGAAAAAGAATTTCCCTGAAGACCTGATCATCAGGGCAAAATTAACATATATCCCTTGATACCATGAAAACATACACCCTGCTGTCCATTATTTTCGTCATTTTCGTGGTTATTCCTGGTTGCGAAAAAGCTAAACGAGGACCAGTTACTGGTAAATCAGTCAAAATTGGTGTTATTGGTCCAATGACCGGATCGGATAAGGCGTGGGGGGAAAAAGGCTTGTACGGCGTCAAGACAGCACTGAAGCTGCAGCCTTTTCTGGATAATGGCAGCCTGGTCGAAATTGTAGTTGAGGATGATCGCAATCAACCAGAACTCGCCCGAAAGGCACTGCTTAAACTGGTTGAAGACGATACTATTTCTTCTGTTATCATTATGTCTGCCTCTGAAGTAGTGCTATCTCTCGTCGAAATGGCTGATACCCTAGCAATCCCGATTTTTGCCGTCATGTCAACACACCCTGACATAACAAAAAACAGCAGCTTTATCAGTCAGCTCCTTTTTGACGATCATTTTCAGGCGTCGGTTGCTGCCTTATATGTGAGAGATGAACTCCTTGCAGAGCGTGTCGGAGTGATAATTGATGAAAAAAATCCACACTCTGAATATTTAGCTAGACAGTTTGACGCCAAATTCACCTCTACGGGTGGAATATGTCAAAAACTCCCTCTCAATAATGATCCCAAGAAATTATTGGCCGGACTGGAATTCCTACAACATAAGAAGATTAAGTTTCTCTATGTCCCTTTGGATGCGGAACATGTGATTTCAATCGCTCAAATCCTCCAACAGATAGACTACCACCCGTTGTTGGTCGGCAGTGATGGGCTTCAGGCGACACTACTTCTGCAGCATTCCGACAATCTGGATTTAGTGAATGGTATGCTTGCAACCGACCCATACAGTTACACCATTCCACCGACAGGCTACGGTAAAACCATCATACGCAATTACCAAAAATTATTTAACACACCAGGTACTGGCCTGGCTGTACAGGGTGCTGAAGGCACTTCAATCATGTTGTCAGCAATGAATAGATGCAATAAGCAGAATGACAGGTCATGTATCAATAGAATGCTTCGCAGTACCAGAGATTTTGAAGGTATGTTTGGGAAAATCAGTATTGATGCAGATGGAAAAGCGGAAAGGCCAATATTAATCAATACTATCAATAACGGCAGGCTTATAGGTGTGGTGAAAGTGTATTAATATTACCACTTCCAAGGTATGAAAATCCAGGCAATTCCCTGACTGTATATGTCTACTGCGGAGACAAACAAGAAGGTGCCTCAAAAACCTAACAACAAAAAAGCAACTTGAGATTAGAGCTTATCCATGAGAGGTTACAGGGTCACACGATATCACGATGGCAGAGCCTAGTATTGGCAATGTTAACCATTTAAGCAATTCTGCAAATTTACACTATTCCTGTCCATTTCGGAAATAACTCCTGCTGAAGGTAAATTGAACCGGTTTTTAGTGCCGAAAACGGCAGCAGACAGGCTATTTGAGGTATGATTTAACCTTATCAGTAATTTCCGCAGAACATTAAACTGCCTCTGAAACGTCTATCCTAAAGCCCCTTTTCATGGTGATATAAACGCCACCGTCTTCCTCTTTTCTTTATTTTCGGTGATACGGCAATATTACCTGACAGAGTGTTTTACCACTTGTTTTTGTGTTGGAAGAACGATGGTGGTCCCTCCAATGATCATGGAAATGGACTAATATTTTGGGGAAGATATAGAGTTGAAGACCGATTTTTCAACATCGGTCATGGACAGGAATAAGGTAATGGTTTAGAAATTTATGAAACTAGAGAGCTTCGAGATGGCTATAGTAACGCTTTTTGGGTCTGGTTTATACTTTTGTTATAACAGCTACGCAGAAATGTTTACCCGTTAAAATGGGGGCCTATCCTCTTCAATATTTACTAGCTCTTCCATATCTCTTGCATGCAACACATCCCACATCTCATTTTGATGAAGCCAGATTGGGCTAGCATTCTGCTCAATCCATTCATCTTTGGGTATTCCATCGATCATTTCTGGGCGCTTGACTCGCACCTGCTTACCGTTCATGAAAACCCACATATACTTTTTTTGTCTTTCAGCTTTCGCTTTCTTTTGCGCTACCGTCAGTTTCTTTTTAACTTTTGCCATATCTGATATTCAGTTCTAACGCGCAGTTCACCAGCTTGCCTGTGTGAAACTGCTGGTTGGGGTAAAATTAACAATTGATATTTGTTATGGTGATCAAAATATTGAGTATATGTGCAGTGGTTATTTTGTCTGTTTTGTATGGGTATCAGGTTGGCTATAGATGTGCGTCACGTTCTCGTAGTGATAAACATTCTGAACAGCTTGATTAAAGACTTCAGATTTATGCTCTTCATTGCTTTTTGAACAACTTGAAGGTGCTAGGAATGCTGTTAGGGTGGCCATTATTATTCCGATAATAGTGTATGCCTCCATCCTCGTTCTTGGGATCAGGTCCCACAAACAAGCTAACTCTGGCACTTTTTCTGTAATGTTTCTTTTAATTTCTTTGTGTGACTTGTTTGAGCATATGTCGCTCCTGATTAGTTCTAAAGCCCTGTTTATTAGGTTTAAATCTGCGACATTTTTTATTTCTGCGTATATGTTGTCATTTATTATTTTATACAAACCGTCTGGAATTTTTCCGTTACCGCCGCATCGAGGGCAAGGGCCAGAAATGCAACCGATGTACTGGGATGTTCCGCCAAAGCCAAAACCTGATGGGAAAATTGTGTTGCATGAAGGGTTGATACAAATCGCAGGAGCGTTGAATGTTTTCATGTTTATTTTTTGGGGTTGCTTTTAAGCCAGTTCACCTGCAAGGCGTAGCCTGTCCGAGTGCAATAAATAGTTGGGTGCGCGAATAGCCGGACCCAACAAGTTATTATACAGGTCTGTATAACTCTGGATTCCCTCACACATTGACAGAGCGTTTTTGTCTGTGCTATCATTTTCTAACTGTATAACCACCTAAAAAAGCATGATAGACAGACATAGATAACACTCCATGAAAAAATTACCGAACAGCCTGATTATTGATTACATACAATTTATTGAAAACCGAGGCATTCAATCTGAAAAACACCCCTATTACCTTAAATGGTTTCGATTTTACCTAGATTTTTGCTCTAAATATAGACATCTACCATCTGAGAAAGATAGTCTTCACTTATTTATAAAAAAGTTGGAGGACAAAAAACAATCAGAGCAACTTAGAAAGCAAGCACGCCATTCTGTTGAGTTATTCTGGGATATGCAAGCACCGATAAAATCGGCTTCCGTTGATGGAAATCCACAAAATAACGGAATGTTATCTCCAGATATTTCAATAATGCATAACAAAAAAAGCCTGTATAAGCAACCAAGAGCTGACGAACGTCGACTATTTGTTGGAATGTCAAAATCTAAGGAGGATAGAAGTGCCCAATTGAAGATAGTGAGTAATGACTGGACAGGGGTATATCAGGAACTGGAAAACGCGATTAAAATCAGGCATTATTCTATAAAGACCCTAAAATCATACACTCATTGGACGCGTAAATTTCAAAATTATTTAAAAAGTAAAGATCCTCAACTGCTTGATGTTGCCGATGTAAAGTTGTTCTTAACATTTCTAGCAGTTGAGGAGGGTGTTTCAGCATCAAGTCAAAATCTAGCTTTTAACTCTTTGCTGTTTCTATTTCGTAACGTCTTTGGGAAAGAATTTGGTAAAGTAGATGGTATTGTGAGAGCAAAGAGGAAACCCTATATTCCAGTTGTCCTATCACGGCCAGAGATTGATAAAATAATAGAGAACCTGAATAGCCCATACAACCTCATCATCAAATTGATGTATGGATGCGGACTAAGAATTTCTGAATGCTTATCCCTTCGAGTTCAAAATTTCAATTTTGATATGGAAATTTTGACCATTCATGATGGAAAAGGCAAAAAAGATAGAACAATGCCACTTCCTGAAGTTTTAATGGAAGATCTACAGTTACAATTAGATGAAGTAATTAGGCAACATGATGCTGATTGCAATGGTGGTTATGATGGCGTGTTCTTGGTCAATCAGTTAGAGAAAAAATATGTAAATGCTTCAAAAGATTTGGTTTGGCAATGGTTTTTTCCTGCTAAAGAGCTGACTCATGTATCTGCAACGAAACAAAATAGACGTTACCATGTTCACGACACAGTATTGCAAAAAGCACTGAGAAGTGCGGTTAGACGTTCAAAGATACCCAAAAGAGTGACTTCCCATACTTTTAGACATAGTTTTGCAAGCCATTTGCTACAGGCTAATTATGACATTCGGACGATCCAGGAGCTGATGGGGCATAGTGATATAAAAACTACTATGATCTATACGCACACCGTCAAAAGCACCACCAAAAAAGAAGCCAAGAGCCCGCTTGATTTTTAATATGTTCATTGGCAATACTACTGTGAAAGTAGTTTCGCCATGTAATGATGTTTCCTGTGAATCCTCAAACGGGAACATCTTCAAATCAAGTAAAAACTCTACCCAGAAGTTGCTCCATTTTGAAGACATACGCTGATTGATAGTACGCTGGAGTCAACCAGGAGAAGATTGACGAAGAATCAATGGAGAAACAACTCTTTTCACCTATTAGAATGAGACTGTATATTCTCTGACGCTACGACCGTAAATTTGTCAACTTTTGGTGTTCTGAGTCAAAATACTGGTGACCTGCGGGGTAAAACTCCTGGTTTGTTCAACGTGGGACACAGGGGGGCTTGAAGAACCTCGTATCCTTATTTGCAACTATTGTGAGCCCATTGGCAATAACGTGAGCTCGTTTGCAGTTAATTTGAGCTCATTTGCAACCTGTTTGCGAGCTTGACTGTTTATGTTTGCAAGCCGTTACAGTTAAGGAAAAGGCTTTTGTATGGTTTTGCAAAAAAAAAGGAAGAGCCAGAGAATGGCTCTTCCTCCACTAGAAAAAAGAGGTTGATATGGCAGTCGCATCCTGTTTTCTAGATATTAACCTG
>JBLHNA010000072.1:0-17366 GCA_047619065.1 Desulforhopalus sp. | reverse complement strand
GCACAGGATCTACTTTCGACCGATACAGCAAACTGCACCACCATTTATGTTTTTCAAAAAAGTAAGCAAAACCATGTCAAGGAAAAAATCACAGTGTTGTTAATTAATTACTCTGAATAGTTACAAAATATGTTCCTTATTTTGAAGATGATGCGTTTACCATCTTAACTTTGACAATATCCCCTTAGAGAAGTCCCTATCTGTTAGGTAGCCGCCAAGTTTTTCCGGGGGACAATAAAAGTTTGACGATTTCTGAAAATAAAGAACCCTCCAGGTTCGTGGATGGCTCAAATTCTAAGCAAGAACATATACTCTAAAACGGCTGAACGAACTCCTTAACTGTTTAGGTTAACCGTTTGTGATTACCAGGTCGATTTAATTTATGTCTGATTTTTTTCCAATCTGAAAATTTTTGCTCACTCAGGTGACTAAACCACTTAGAGATCATAAACGAAGTGTATCTGCAAATAATTGCACTTTAATATGAGAAAATTTGTAACTGAGAGTGCATAAAAAAACAGGCTTCTGTTCTGGCTAAGCCTGAGACGATTCTTTAGGCTCTTCGGTATATAAAAAGATGTTTGGTGAAAGCAACCAATGATTTCTTCGGTGATTAGGCAATGGTTGCGCCTTTCAACCGTTACAAATAAATCATAGAGAGAACTATCAGACCAATCTTTCTTGAAGAAGAAATCAGTCTAACTGAAAGCATCCATATCATGATTGTGGATGTTTTTTTGCCTCGTTTTTTGATAGCCCTCGGTGCGGGGAACTATCTATCCGATTGATTCAATTCGTTGTTGTTCTCATGGAGTTCTAGTATGGCATAGTTCATGCTTCTAAAAGATAGGAGAGCTATCACATGATGCTAATGTGGCTTCTGGTGAAAATGAGCGAAGAGGGTCAAAAATGAAAGAAACTGATAAAATTATTGTGCCTGTTGATTTTTCAGAAGCAACTGAAAGCCTGGTTAAGTATGCGGTCTATATGGCAGGAAAACTATCAGCGCCCATTCATTTCATCCATGTCATTAATATACTCCAATTTGTCAATTTCTATACAGGTGACCCTTTGTTGGATGTCCCGTATGTTGATGACTGCGAAGAATTCCTTCTGACGAAAGCAAAAGAAAAAATATCAAATCTTATTAAAGACAATAGTGAAAGCTGTGCTGGATGCACCGGGGAAGTGGTTACTGGAGATCCTGTGGAAAAAATTGTAGAAGTAGGCGCAGAAAAGGACGCAAATTTGATCATCATCAGCACTCATGGCTTTAGGGGATTGAAAAAGATCATGCTGGGCAGTGTGGCAGGACGTGTTCTGAAGAGGGCTCATTGTCCTGTACTGATAATGAATCCTTACAAAAATCAGCATTAATGAATGTGGTTCACTACAGGTTCTTAAATCATCGGACTGGGTGGCTGGTTACTCGAGGCGGTCTGGGTAAAAAACAATAAGGTGAGGCATTATGGAAATAAAAGAGAGCTTTAAAAAACTGGTTGAAAAACTGAAGACGGATCGGGATGAGATAAACCTTAAAATCCACCTTGCCTCAATGGAGGCGAGAGAAGAGTTCGAAGAGGCAGAAAAAAAATGGCACCAAGTGAAGGCCAAGGCCTCGGATATAGCCGATGATGCTGTGGAAACTTCTGAGGAATACATTGCTAAGTCGAAAATAGTAGGCGAAGAGCTGAAAGAAACCTACAACCGTATTGCTAAACGCCTGTCTAAGTAAGGTGCCTTCGGGGCTCTGAAGTGAGGATAGGTCTGTCACTATCCTCCGGGCCTTGATAGGCAGTATGGCATTAGGAATGTTGAACTACTCAGATACTGGGCGTCACCATGCTTGAAAAGACAATAAGAGAGTTGTCCAACAAAACTTCACGGCGCATAGCCTTGCCGGTTTTCTTCACTATCCTCCTCTTTGTTTTTATCATTTTCTTCGTTCTCCTGCCCCAGCTTGAGGAAAGCTTTTTTGCCAGGAAGAAGGAAATGATCCGAGAACTTACGGAGACGACCTGGAGTTTAATCGGAACGTACCATGAACGAGAAATCTCAGGTGAATTATCCAAAGCTGAGGCTCAAAAACGGGCCGTTCTGCGAATTAGTAAACTTCGTTATGGCCCTGAGGGAAAAGATTATTTCTGGATTAACGACATGGTGCCGCGGATGATAATGCACCCGTACCGTGCTGATCTGGAGGGCGAGAATATTGCCGATTTTAAGGACATAAACGGCAAATACCTTTTCGTTGAATTTGTCAAGAAGATGCAGCAACAGGGAGCAGGGTATGTTGACTACCTGTGGCAGTGGAAGGACGATCCAGATAAAATGTCTCCGAAGACTTCCTATATCAAACTCTTTGAGCCTTGGGGGTGGATTATTGGCACTGGCGTGTATATTGATGATGTCTATGCTGAGATTTCTGAAATTCGGACTAAACTCACCGCCATGTCGATGGGTATTTTACTGGTTGTCTCGCTGTTGTCCTTCTACTCTATCCGCCAGACCATGATAGCTGATCGAGAGCGATTAGGGGTTTTTATGGAGAGGGAAATTCTGTTAAAGTCGCTTGAGGAGAGTAAAGAACGCTACCGCAACCTGATCGAGACCACCAGTGACTGGATTTGGGAATCCGATTGTGACGGCAGATATACCTATTCAAGTCCCAGAGTAAAAGACCTGCTGGGCTACCTGCCGGAAGAAATAATAAATAAAACCCTGATGGATATAGTCTCTCCCCAGCAGGCAAAAACGTTTAATGCAACATATAGAAAACTGCTTCGCGAGCAAATGCCTCTTAATATAGAGAATACCTGCCTGGGAAAAAATGGCCAGATAGTTGTGCTGGAAAACAATGCGGTACCGATTTTCAATGATCAGAATATTTTCTTGGGATACCGGGGTATTGCGCGGGACATCACTGAAAGAAAAGTCGCCATGGAAGCGCTGAAGAAAAGCCGGGATGATCTGCACGAAAGTTTGGAAGAAACAGTCACATCGCTGGCTTCCACCGCTGAAAAACGGGACCCCTATACCGCCGGCCACCAAATGCGGGTTGACCTCCTGGCATGTGCGATTGCCAAAGAAATTGGACTCCCGGAGCCTCAACTCGAGGGGCTTCACATTGCGGCCCTGCTGCACGATATCGGCAAGATTACCCTGCCGTCAGAATATCTTGCCAAACCAACCAAACTTACTAAAGAGGAGACAGCCGTCATAAGATGCCACACCGAGGTAGGGTATGAAATATTAAAAAATATTCATTTTCCATGGCCGGTGGCGGAAATCGTCTATCAACACCACGAACATCTGGATGGCTCGGGCTATCCCCGGGCTCTCAGTGACAAAGACATCCTCATGGAAGCTAAGATTCTCGCAGTAGCAGACGTGGTTGAAGCTATGTCATCCCACCGCCCTTACCGCGCATCGCTTGGCGTAGACAAGGCCCTTGATGCAATCCGTTCAGGCAGGGGGACCTTTTATCACCCCCCGAGCGTTGACGCCTGTGTGTACCTCATTACTGAGAAAAAAATAGATATGTGTTCCAAAGATTTGTGTCCTGTTTTTCTCTAGCATGGCTGGTGTTTTCTTAAAAAGCCTCATGTTTAATTTACGCTTACTTTTCAACCAACAACTCACCAGTAATACCTTAATCAACTGTAGACATCCTTGGAAATAGTGCGATAGAGGACATGGCCTGTTCCCTCTAATAAAAAGATTCTTCAATTTATCCATCTAATAATTCTATATGAAGATTGAGCATATTTCGTGTCAGAAAATATCTCGTGGAATTCATTTTTGATATGTTTTGAGTGAGATACAATAAACTGATCGTTATCTCTATAACGGCCTCATTCCGAAAGGTCTCGCGAGACTTATCGTAGCTAATATGAGATGTCTCGTATGGCATAGTTCGTGCTACATTAGGGTAGTGACACTATTGAAAAGGGATGGCACGAAAGGGGGGCGAAATTCATTTAATTTTGCTATGGAGTTAAATAATTGACAAGGGGTATCAAAAATGAAAGAAACTAATAAAATTGTTGTTCCGGTTGATTTCTTAAAAGCCACTGATCGCTTGGTTGATTATGCCATCTATATGGCAGATAAATTGTCAGCGACCGCTCATTTCATCCATGTTATCAATTTCTATCCGGGGGATGCCATGTTTGGCATTCCGTACGCTCAGCAATGCGAAGAAAATCTTCAAATGAAAGCAAAAGAAAAAATGGCAAATATTATTACAGACAACAAAGAGAAGTGCGTTGGATGCACCGGGGAGGTTGTTAGGGGAGACCCAGTTGATAAGATTATTGAGTGTGCCAAAGAAAAAGACTCAGATTTGATCATCATCAGTACTCATGGTGCAAAGGGACTAGAAAAGATCATGTTGGGAAGTGTGGCAGAACGTGTCTTGAAACGAGCCCACTGTCCTGTGTTAATAATGAATCCCTATAGAAATTAATATCACCGAATGCTGCACACGAGGGGCAAATAGATTAGGAAACCGCGCAATAAAGGTTGGAATGGTTGATAGCCCATTTGAAGGCCACGGCGTCTGAAATAGCCGATGATGCCGTGGAAGATCTAAATTCCGTCAGCCAGTCCAGTAATTGGCTCGGTAACTTTTTGGCAAACGGGGTCATCCCTTTTGGGCTACTCTTACTGGCATGGAGCTTGTTTTCCCGCCGAATTAACGAAAAAAAGATCCACCCTTGACACTGGCTGAACTTTTGCAGGAAAAAGAAGTGCTCAGCGGTGATGAAATCGCCAGGGTGACGGAGAAAGCAGGGTATGATACCTGAAGAGAAGAATCAAAATCACGAACTGCTCATTTTCCAGACCTATGTCGTGCTGATTGCAGCTGGGACGGTTGCTCTTAAATCGCCTTTGGTACACCACTCTCATGGAGTGTCTTTTCTTGATGCCCTGTTTATCTCTACATCTGCTGTTTGTGTGACCGGACTGACGACCCTTCCCACTTCCGGTTTTAATTTACCCGGCCAAATAATCATACTCATTCTTATTCAAGTCGGCGCTATCGGAATCATGACCTTTACCGCGAGTTTTATTCTTTTTTTTCGGGGAGAGCTTGATTTTAAAAATCGAATGATGGCGACCCAGCTGTCTGTATCACCGAATTTGACTAATATAGAGGGCGTGCTAAAGACTGTTGTAAAGGTTACGCTGATTACAGAAACAGCAGGGTTTCTTTTTCTGTTAATCGGTTTTTATCTTGATGGTTTTTCATTACCTGCCAGCATATACTATGGCCAGTTTCATGCAATTTCCGCATTCTGTAATGCCGGTTTTTCCCCTTTTGACTCAAGCCTGCAAAACTCCAATTCAATGGTCCAGATAGTCACCATGATTCTCATAATCATGGGTGGCATAGGTTATTACGTCGTTTTCGACTGTCTGGAATATATCAAGAGGAAAGACCGTTTAACCGTACATACCAAGATTGTGGTGACTGCGACAGTCACTTGTATGGTTTCCGGTGCCGCCATGCTCAGCTTAGCGGAGCATGGAGAGCTTTCTTTACTTGATGCCTTGTTTCAATCGATTACTGCGCGTACTGCGGGATTCAACACCATTATGATCGGCGACCTCAAGACGGCAAGTCTTTTAGTATTAATTGTCTTGATGATTATTGGCGCTGCTCCCGGTTCCACCGGCGGTGGCATAAAATTGACGACTTTCTGGGTAATCGGCTCCATGGCGTATAACACCATCCGGGGCAGAGAGAAGCTGGTGTTTTTTGGCCGTTGTTTGCCGGGAAAAGATGTCTTTCATGCCTGTACGGTGGGCATAACGTATCTTCTGTTTCTCTGCGTTGGAGTTGGTTTTCTACTTTATTTTGAAGAGATGGATTTTTTGAGCACTTTGTTTGAAATGACTTCGGCGATCGGTACGGTAGGTTTATCGATGGGAATTACCCCACAGCTTAGTGCGCCGGGGAAAATAATTCTGATTGTGGCAATGCTTGGCGGTCGTATTGGACCAGCTGTCCTAGTGCTTATGCTGCTCAGAGCTAAAAAAACGAGCCATGTTGAGTATCCAGTTGAAAAAATAATCTTAGGATAAACCATGAAAGATATCGCCGTAATTGGGCTTGGTGTTTTTGGCCATGAGATAGCGATTCAGCTAGAGAAAAAAGGAAATCATATATTGGCTGCTGACCTGAATCCTACCGAAGTTGATCGTATTAAGGACTATGTTACAGGCGCAGTTGTCGCTGACGTCACAGATGAAGAAGCACTCAGGGAGTTGGACATTGCTGAATTTGACCTTGTCATATTGGGGATCGGCAGTCATTTCGAACAGCTTGTGCTGGGGGTCACTCATCTCAAAAGGCTCAATGTAAAATATATAATAGCGAGAGCCTCAACTGAAATCCAGCAGGAAATTCTACTGAAAATAGGGGTAGATGAAGTTGTTCTTCCAGAAAAACAGGCGGCCATCCATCTTTCTGAAAAAATTGCTATGCCAAATATCCTGGAATGCATTGCCCTTGATGAAAATGAAGAACTTGCTGAAATTTGCATAGATAAACAATTGGCGGGTAAATCTCTGAAAGATCTCAACCTTCGTCAAAAATACAATGTAACAGCACTGCTTTTAAAAAGAGAGGGGAACCGTTCACATGTGATCAATAGTCCGGAAGAGAAATTTATTGAAAATGACCAAGTGGTTGTTGTGGGGAAAAAAGCAGATATTCAAAAGATTTTCACAAAATAAGGTCTCATTTGCCCAGGAGGAATCCCAGGAGGAGACACTACCCCATGGGCATTTGGAGTGTGATGTTCAAGCAGCACATGAGTAAATTCCAGAAAACAATATGTTCCTGATATGTATGGAAATATTATGATTATTCATCGGCTGGTATAATAAGTGCGAAATGAAATATGATGTTTTTTCCCTCAACCTGCAGCTTGTCCCCGGTGATTAAGCTAAAACAGCTCTTACTTACAGAATATGTTGTGGTATGCCAAGCGGGCAGAAACGACATAGACCCTTGGTGTTGATAAGGAAAAAGTATTATGCTACCAGCAGAAATAGAGACTGTTGTGCTATCAGTCGTGGTTCCTAACATGCTCTCCGAAGTTAACAGCAAAGATTATCTGTAACAATGTTGACACCGGCGTTGAATAGATCAGTTCAAGAATATGGCGAGAGGACATTTTATTGTCTTGTGGCAAAAATAATTAGTCGAGATAGGCTGTTTTAGAGGCCCCTGCACAGTTCGACTTCAAAGCCTTTGAGGTTCGTCAAGTATCGTTCTGATTTTTTGTGAAAATTGGTTTATGTTAAATGGTTTCTGGATGAACCCACAGCAACCAGCAGCCAATATATTTTCAGCCTGTCCGTCAAGGCTGTAGCCACTGGAAAGCAGAACTCTGACCGCCGGGTTGATGATCAGCAATCGACTGAAGGTCTCTTCTCCACTCAACTCGGGCATGATCATATCTAAAATTATCAGGTCAATCTCGGTAGTGCGCGCGCTGTAGAAGTCTATGGCCTCCCGGCCGCTGCCCGCCGTATGTACAATGTAACCAAGATGGGTCAGCATGGCGGAACCCACATCAATGATCATCGGTTCATCATCCACCAACAGGATGGTCCCCTTGCCCATGAGAGGTGACTCTGTCACCAGCGTCTCTTTTTCCGGCTGATTGTCGGTTGCCGGCAGGTAGATGGAAAACGAGGAGCCCTCTCCCTTTTTGCTCCGGACGGCAATCGTGCCCTGGTGGTTTCTGATAATGCCGTAGGCCGAGGCCAGGCCCAGCCCAGTGCCACGCCCCCGTGCCTTGGTTGTAACGAAGGGTTCAAAGATCTTCGGCCTGATTTCCTCGTCAATGCCAGTACCGTTGTCGGTTGCTGTAAGTTGAATATACCTGCCGGGAGGGAGAGAGAGCGCCGGGGCCTCTTCTGCGCTGACGGTGCTGTTGCAGGTTGATATATCCAGTCTGCCGCCATCCGGCATGGCCTGCCAGGCGTTGACATAGAGGTTGAGGAGGACCTGCTCGATTTGATTGCGGTCAACAGTAGCCGCCAGAAGATCTTCCTGCAGAGAAAGAACTATCGTCAATTCTTTTTTCGTCCGGCCAAACATCTCTGATGTTTTACTGATCATCTCGTTGATATCCGTTGCCTTAAGCTGGTATTTTCCGGAACGGGCAAAGCCAAGAAGCTGAGCGGTCAGGCTCGAAGCACTTTTGACATAGTCTTCGATGCTGAGCAGCTGTTTGCGCAAAGGGTTGCCTTCAGCCAGGTCCTGAAGGAGGAGTGAAGTATGGCCCTGGATTCCCATCAGGAGATTGTTGAAATCGTGGGCAATGCCGCCAGCCAGGGTTCCGATAGATTCCATCTTCTGGGCATTATGGAAATTTTCTTCAAGCCGTTTCCTGTCGCTGATATCAATGAGAAAACCGCGAATACCAACCGGCTTGCTCTCGTGATAAATCAAGGCAGAGCGGGTAATGACCGGGAAAACCTTGCCGGTCTTATCATGCACGTTGTATTCGTTCAAGCCGACATGTTCACCACGTAAGAGGCGTTCCATGTTCTGCCTGAGTTTGTCTTTTTCCTCTGTGACAAAGTAATCGAATGCGTTGATGCCTTGCACCAGATCGTCAGGGGTGAAACCAAACTGCTCCATTCCGCTCTTGTTGATGAATAGGACTGTGCCTGAGAAATCCAGTTCGTAAATAGTCTCCGGCAGCAGTTCGGAAAGCTCTTGAAATCGCTCCGTACTTTGGCGCAGAGCCATCTCCGTGTGCTTCTGGGCACTGATATCGATGCTGACGCCGAGGGCCGCCCACATTCTGCCCTGTTCATCAAGAAGAGGGTGGGTTGAAAACAGGGCGGGAAACTGTTCACCGGTTTTTCGAATAAGCGTCACTTCGCCGGAAAAGCCCTGGTGGCCATCGCGCATTTGCCTGTGGGCCGCGGGAAACGTCTCTATATCTTCCGGCAGATGTATTACAGATACAGGTGTGCCGATGATCTCGTCTCTTCTGAAACCGAAAATCTTTTCAGAACCGGGGCTAAACTCGAGAATTAGTGGGACAGGATCAGTAGCATCGGTAATGATAAACGAGACGGTTTCAGCAGCCTGGAAAATTGCCCGCAGACGTTCTTCGCTTCTTTTCAATGCTGTCTCGGCGGATCGGCGTTTGATGAGGTTGAAACTGATCACGCAAATGACAGTCATGAGTAGGGCGATGAGCACTAAAACCTGCCAGAAGATTGATTTGTATTGTGTATAGAATGATGGGGGCTGGTTGATGACAGTCGAATCGGCAGGCAGTCTGGTCAGCGGTATACCGAATCTCTGTAGAACAGTGTAGTCGAAAATGTAGCGGTTCGGGCTTTCTTTCACTACAGGGATGGATGTGACAGATTCGCCCGCCAGGATACGCAGTACCAATTCCGCTGCCTTCTCGCCATGAGATAGCCCGGTGGTCAGCTTGCCGCCAATGACACCATGATGCAGATGGAAATCCCAGAAACTGTAGACCGGGCTAGTGCAATACTGAGATGTCAGATCGGCGCTACGCTCCAGGGAAAAGATTTCGCCTGCCGAATCTTGGGTGAAGCTCATCAGCAGTACCATGGTGTTGAGCGGCAGGGATGCGCAGGCTTTCTGTATTTCAGCCATCGTCTGTTGTCCGCTGTAAGTGATTTCCAGTCTGCCGCGATATTCAGGAATCAGCTCATCCAGTAGTTTTTTGTTGGCCTTGCCGGTGATCGTGTCGTCGTCAATCGCATAGACAGTCTTGATGGCAGGGTTGATAAGCAGGGCCCCGTCTACAGTCCCCTTGAGGCTGTAAGACTCGACCACGCCGGTAATGTATGGCCGGTTTTCGATCATGCTGTCTCTAAAATAATTGACCCCGCAAAAAACGACAGGTGTTCCGGTAAACAGTTCGTCATGATACTGCAGCATGAAAGAGAAGGCGAAGTCGTCACTGAGAATGATCGCGTCAAAATGGAGGCCGGCATACTTGTGTTTGAGGAGTTGCACGAGATTCTTGATGTGCTGATCATCAGTTACCCTTTTCGAATCAAGAAATTCGTAAAAAAGTTCATAAGAAATTGAACCTTTCGCCAGGGTCGATTCGATGCCGCGGGTGATGCTGTCCGTCCATCCCAGGCCCTTGTGGTAGGAATGCAGGACGAGGATGTTCTTGAGGGGGACGTTTGGTCTGGAGGAGGCCCTTCCGGGGACAAGGAACAGCGGGATGAAGAGACAGAGGAAAAGTGTTCGGATTATCCAATTTCGATTCATCACATTCTCGGTTTCGGTGTATGAACGGTTAGAATGAGTCACTGCTCTGCCTCCAGAACTTCATACAGATGATATCATAAAAAAAGCTGAGAATGGAAGTGAAATTTCAGGAGGTTAGCCGGGGCACTTATACAGAAGAGGTATGGGGCTGCAATGGGTTGTGATCCGGTGCCTACGGTCTTCAGTGGAAAAGCCCCCGGGCAAGAGACGGGAAGAAAACGCGGCAGATCTGGGCAATCTGTCAGGAATCAGGCGGGGTATCTCCCTTCTATATACTATTTGAGGTATTGATTTTTGGCATCAATTTCCTTTTTCAGTATGAAGCCCACTTAATATGGCCCTCTCAAATGTATTCCAGGCGCAGCTTTCTGTCGCTTTTAGCTTTCTTTTTTATATACGTAATTCACAAAGTGTCTCAAAAATTTAGCAATAAAAAAAGGTGGTTTTGACCTTTGGAAAATCAACCTATACCTAACAACTTAACCGAAGCTTGAGACAGCAGATGTTTCCAGACCATCAACCGAGAGAGGTGTTCCATTTTAGACAATTGTTGGTGTCGATACTTTCATGTCAGCAGCAACAGTTATATAAAATGGTCAAAATTTATTGTCATTTTCCCGTTTTGTTCAGACTTTATTGTAACCGGTCAAACTATATTGTCTGCCTACATTATGAGTATCATAGTTGATGGCAGGAAAATAACAGAGTTTAGCCCGGGTGCGTCAGGGACCATTGCCGAGATAGAAGCCGGTCGGAGTGAACTTGCAAGATTTATGGCAATGGAACTTACCGGAGGGACAAAGGTTTCTGTCAGAAAATAAATGGCTGGTTCCGGTCCTTTATTTGTTCAGCTTTAGGGCTGTCATGTTGCTGTAGTCGATGTTGAAGGTTTTATCATTACTGGAGATGGGGGGAAATGGAATAATAACTCGCATAGCCAGTGGAGGTGATTTTACCGCTGAACTTGGCAAACATTGGATCAAGAAAGGGAGTGCGGTAAGGGCATTGTACAGAAAAGAACCGGATGCCCATCCATTGATGGTGTCGGTGGACGGTACCATATGGCTCGGGGCAATCACATATAGATATAGTTATTGCAATCTCGATAAGTCGTCAGTGACTTCGCAATGAAAAACGATTTACCAAAAAAATGGTACCGAGAGGAAGGATAAGGCCAAGGCTTGTTACGATAAGCAAAAGGATACCCAACTCTGAATAGTCTGCAGGGTTGATCGTATTACCGGTCAGTGGATCTATAACTTCACGACTTATGATGAGGAACTGGTTAAGATATTTGGTTCCGAGGCTGCTCAATGAAAGGGCCAGGTTGGTAAAAGAGGCCATTACGGCAAAAAAGGTCGCTTTGAGATGGGCAGGTGCACTATTGGCAATCCAGGCCAGCATTGGTATCATGGCAACCTGGCCCAGAGGTGATTCAATAGCTGTATCGACAACTGCAATAAACCGTGCATCAACAAAGCCATGGGTGAGTCTTGAGGTCCATTCGTGAAGTCCATAGAACATGCCGATAATCGGAAGGCTCAATAAAGAACCCACAACAGTAAGAAACCCAACGACGTAAAAAATTGACTTCTCCGCCATGAAACGACGAAAGATAAACATCCCAACCAGGGTTAGACTGCTGCCAATCAAAGACAACAATGACATAAATTGCTGATCGAAACCCAACTCATCAATTTGCCACCAGGAAGCTCCAGCCCCTGGACCAGGAAGGGCCCGAAACACAAAAATGACGATTGCAGTTCCTACCAGAGTGCTACGGGCAGAAGAACTCAATTCTTTCATCAGTTTATTCATCAGAAAGAGTACGATTGCCATTGATCCGGCAAAAATAATTTCCTGGTTGTATGGGACATGCATTAAACCCATCATCAGAGTGAAAATGACAAATGTCAAACTCCCGCCAAGAATCCACCAATTGGGTTTTACCTTGTTTATGCTAATGCCTTCCGGCTTGTATTGCCCCTCTTGTTTGATGCCTCGTTTAAGTGATTTTCTCACTCTCGATCGTTTCAGTATTTCAGCCAGTATGACACCACATATTGAAATGAACGGGATTATCATGGCCAACTTGTAGATTTGCACATAAACAGCTATTTTCTGCTCTTCAACCATGCTGTTTACATCATTAAACAGAAGTATGTTTATAAGTGAAACGGCAAGGCCGCCGCCTACGATAGCGACCCGTCCGAGAGTCTGCATTGTAGTATGCATCAGCTTGACTGTTTTGCTGTCAAATGCAGTGCCTTGATCATCAGCCGTTGGCACGGCTTCAACGGTCATGGCATCTGCAACAACATCCTGGACCACATAACCGATCGGAGCGAGAAGGGCAGAGAAAACAAACCAGGCCTTAATAGTCATGTAAGGGGTGATGAGTGATGGTGAACTGATTAAAACGAGCATGATAGCAAGGCTGGCGCCAATGAGTGTGGCTCCGAAAAAAACGAGGAACGATTTCCATCGCCAGATCAGATCCACCAGATGGCCCAAAGGCATCTTCAGAACCCAGGGAACCCCAGCCCAGAAACCGAGCATCGCCATAAATTCTGCAGATAGGCCAAGATAATCCTTCACAAAAAATGTTCCGACAATGCCGGTTAATCCAGAAATGCCTGCTGCCATGTAAACCATCAGCGGCGGCAGGTAGGAGAGTCTTAGATGACGAAACAGCTCAATAATGTGGCTATTAATCCAATTCCATGGGCCTGTAGCTAAACGTTTCAAAAGATCACCATCAAGATTTTTTCAGCCACTGTTCTCAGCTCCAATCGGGTGATAAATAGTTGGAGCTCTCACTCTCGCTGCCGTTGGCACCTTAGACAATTTTAAATGGACATACCTCGATAGAACGTTTTACCCCTGTATCAGTAAACTTACGACCGATGAGGCTTTTTATCGCATACAGAGTACGCGTTGGATTGGTTACTGCTTGACGCTTGGCGACCTGGCCTACTAAGCGCTCTTCATTGTCATTAAAAGCAGCAGTTGATGGGGGTTGTTCTGTTTCCTTCAGCGTTGGCAATTACCTTTGGTTCGCCCCCGTCGATAATTGCGACACATGAGTTGGTGGTACCCAGATCAATTCCGATAATCTTACCCTTTTTTGCTCCCTCCCTAAATCATCCCCAGGGGCTTTGGAACCGTCTGCAAGATCAACTGCAATTTCAGAGTCATCTTGAAGACCTTCGTTTACCTTCTCTTTATTCACATTGTCCTCCCTTTTCTCCAGGCAGTCTTATCATTACAAGTCGCTAACAAGCACTGCAGGTTGATCAATGTTTCTTCTCTTTATCATCGGAATATCAGTTCGCCGTCCCGGACGTCAACCGAGACAATATTTCCGGGCACATATTCGCCCGACAGAACTTTTCGCGCCAGTGGCTGTTCCAGTTGATGGCGAATCGCTCTTTTCAAAGGTCGGGCACCGAAGACCTGATCAAATCCCGCCTCTGCCAGTACATCCAGGGCGTCACT
Organism: Desulforhopalus sp.; assembly: GCA_047619065.1. Lineage (GTDB taxonomy): Bacteria > Desulfobacterota > Desulfobulbia > Desulfobulbales > Desulfocapsaceae > Desulforhopalus_A. The sequence goes on along the minus strand of JBLHNA010000072.1, from coordinate 3,571 downwards.
GGTGATTTCAAGTTTCAGGCCGGTATCCTCCAGGCGGTTGCGGAACAGATCGACCTGGATGCCGGCAATGACCCGGAGCTGTTCCCGACTAAGAGGATGAAAGACAACTATCTCGTCGAGCCGGTTAATGAACTCCGGACGGAAATGCTGACCGACAATTTCCAGAACCGCACTTTTCATTTCCTCATAACTCTCGCTGCCCGCTTTTTCCTGTATAAGATGCGAAGCGAGATTTGATGTCATAACCACTATCGTGTTGCGAAAATCCACTGTGCGACCATGGCCGTCTGTCAACCGTCCATCATCAAGCACCTGTAACAGAATGTTGAAGACATCTGGATGGGCTTTTTCTATTTCATCAAGGAGAATGACCGAGTACGGTTTCCGGCGAACCAATTCCGTTAGGTATCCGCCTTCTTCATATCCACCCGAACCATCGCACCCTCGGTATCAAACAGAAACTCGGCCAATGCCTTGCACAGTTCCGTCTTGCCGACCCCAGTGGGTCCGAGGAAAAGGAAGGACCCGTTAGGCCGGTTAGGATCGCTGAACCCTGCGCGGCTGTGTTGAATGGCGCTAGTCACAACACTCACCGCCTCATCCTGGCCCACCACCCTTTGATGGAGAGCCTCTTCCATATGCAACAGTTTCTCCCGTTCACCTTCCAGAAGTTTGGACACAGGAATCCCGGTCCATTTTGCGACCACCTGGGCGATCTCCTCTTCTGTTACCCGGGTTTTCAAGAGACGCATTTCCTGGTTTTCCACCTGGGTTGCCATCTCCAACTGTTTTTCCAGATCAGGAATAGTGCCGTAGGTCAATTCGGACATCCGGGTAAGATCGTTGGCACGACGTGCCACGTCAAGTTCGACTCTGGCCCGGTCAAGGGCTTCTTTAATATGAGTTGTTCCTTGAATAGCAGCCTTTTCTGCTTTCCACACCTCTTCCAGGTCAGAGAACTCACGTTCAAGACGGCTTATTTCCTCTTTAAGATCGGATAATCTTTTTTGGGATGCTTTATCCTTCTCTTTTTTCAAGGCCTCTTGTTCGATCTTGAGCTGGATAAGGCGCCTGTCGAGACGGTCCATTTCTTCCGGCATGGAATCTATTTCCATACGCAAATGCGACGCCCCTTCATCGATCAGATCGATAGCTTTGTCTGGCAATTGCCGGTCGGTAATGTAACGATGGGACAGGGTGGCGGCGGCCTCTCCAACCCCGGAACGGAGCTGATTAACATCTACACCGGCCTGGGCCAGCAACGGCCGCACTGTCCCTCCTTCCTGATTTAGTAATGCCAGCATTAGGTGGGTCGGCTCAATAAACTGATGATCTCTGCCGACCGCAAGACTTTGCGCATCGGACAGCGGAAGTTGGAATTTGCTAGTGAGCTTGTCTGTTCTCATGGGTAACTCCTTGATTATTTCTTCAGCCAACTCCATGGTGGTGATCACCGCCGGAAACGTGAATGGCGTCGATCACGATTTTCTGAATTACCTTGAAAACCTCGATGGTTTCATTAACCTCTTCGAAGGTTAATTCGTCCGGAACTGTATCTATTCCCTCCCTTTGGCATAAAAGTAGTGGTCGTGTTTTTTTTGACATAGAGGCTGAGGTGACGGATACCGTGATACGGCTAGTTAGCCCGAAATTCTCATGATCTTTTTTTATTTAAAGCTCAACCTTTTGATATTACACATAAATAATAACTTAGTTGAACAACAGGGTGTTTTTCATTTTAAATCAAAAAAATCACCCTTCGGGTCAATAGATTTTTCCGCAAAGTCTGCGTTACAAACCACTTGCGGTATTTTATTACAGCAGCGTGGCTTGTGTCTTGACCTACGAAAAACTTTATTGATGAGAAATTCGGGTTAAGGCGGTTCCATAAGCAGGGTGTGGATGTCTTCGAGCTTTTCCTGGACCCCGGTGTACCCTTCCTCAATGGCGTGTTCCACCTGATCGAAGTTCATCATTTTCAGATCTCCAAGGCGCGGTTGGATAAGAATATCAGGTCGATCCACGGCCAGGTTGATGCGGGTTATACGCTCCTGCATGATGCCGATGGAGGTCATTACGGTTTCGATGATGTCCGGGGAAGGGTACTCCCGCTGTAAGAACTCGTTGGCTTTGAGCTTGAAACTGTTTTCGATATTTTCGTAGTAGTCAGCCATCTTTTGTGCCAGTTCATTACGGGTATCAGGACTCCCATTAGGCGTCTTTGAAGGCAGGCATTTTTCTTTCTCCTGGTGGGATGAAGGTAATTGCACACTGCGAGAAACAATCCTGCTATTGAGGTCAACCGCAATGACAATTTCTGCTCCCATGGCCCGCGCAACCCCAACCGGCACGGGATCGACCAGTCCACCGTCCACCAACCAGCGGTCTTTGACGCGCACCGGTGCAAAAAGTCCAGGACACGACATGGTAGCCTTGAGACCCTCGAAGATGTCGCCGGAATTGATGACGACTTTTTCACCCAGCTCGAGATCCGTTGCCACCATCACGAGCGGAATGCCGAGTTCGGCGAAGGTTTGCACCCCAGTGTGCATTGAGAAAAGTTCATGGACCCGCCTGGCACCATTCAGAAGACCCGACCGGGGGAAAACGACGTCGAAATAGGAAAAGATCTTTTTGCCGTTCATCCGGAGAAGAAACTCCTTGAGGCTCCCCATGCTGCCACTCGCGTAAAGTGCACCGACATAGGCACCGACGCTGCATCCGGCAATGAAATCAATGGGGATATTTGCCTCCTTCAGCGCTTCAATGGTACCGATGTGGGCCCAACCGCGGGAAGATCCGCTGCCAAGAACCAGCCCTACTGTCTTACGGTGCATCATGTTATTCTTGCTCCGCAAAGGTTTTTTAAGATACTAATTGAGTCTTCAGGTTATTATGGTCTCGTTTTAGATTCTCCTGTAATTCCATTGTAAACTGGCTATATTCATGGGAAAAATTTCCATCATGTTCACTTTAACAGGTAACTGTGTGTTAATACGGATATGTATTTCCTCGGTTAACTTTTTCAAAGGTTCGAACCGGCTTTTAAATTGTTTGAAATGATGGAGGCTGGCGTCAGATACTGCAACATTACCCTCCCGTTCCAAAAGACGACTTGTAAGAACATTTCGATGTTTTGAAATTTCATGTCTCAACATCTCCCAATTTAGACGAAAATTAGTAGATTTTTTAAACCTTACTTCATCTTAAATCTGTAAATAATTGCAGATACAAGATGAGAATTTTTGCAGCTGAAGGTGCATCAAAGTCAGACAGATCCAGCTGTCGAGTCTGTCAACCTGACCATCAAATCGTAAAGAGAACTGTATTTGTTGTACCTATATAAAAAAATAGCATATTTCGTGCCAGAAAATATCTCATAAAATTCAATTTTGAGAGCAACGACGAGTTAGGGAAAAAGGGCCATTTATGGACAGACACTAGTTAGAGATTCCTCAAAAAATAGTGTCTTGGCCAGCTACTTTAAACGTAACAAAGATACTACTTCTCTGTATTGTTTCTTTTAAAGTAGCTAAACATTGAACTGCCCAAAAACAGAGGTAAGAAAAGA
>JBLHNA010000071.1:0-17904 GCA_047619065.1 Desulforhopalus sp. | reverse complement strand
ATAGATGTGAAAACCACTCATGACTGGAGAATTAACTCAAGTTATGTCTGTTTTTTTAACTCAGGTTCTTCGGTTCAGGCAAAATACAATTTTTGATGACTTATGCAACCTGGCCGGGAGTAACTGTAAATAATGTAGGTAACGAATAAGGATAGATTGTGATCGCGCAGCGATCCACAATCTTATCCATGGTTGAACAAGCCCGGGGTAATAGCAAGGAAATATCTTTTCCAAAGGATTTTTCTATAAGTGCAACCGAACGGTATGCACTTTTCTCAGGACGCAGTTGTCCCTTTAAAGGGGTCAAGTCCGCCGTTGGCTTTTTTGCGTAAATTCGGCAATTAATCTGAGACTTCCACCTCAAGGGAATGCTTGATAAATGTTCATTTTGTCAGAGTTTACAGGGTCATGATATCTATCGAGTTTGACTTTTTAGTGGCAAAGATTGTTCCAGAATCTCCAGCGATAGTCTGGGATTTTTGCCGTTTTTAATAACAGCACACACCCGTTAATTAACGCTGGTTATCAATCACTACGTAATAGCTTCTTTATGTTGTTTTGTCCTTTAAGCATTTCTGTAGTATTATTGAGCAATATTTCATATGAATCCAAATCAGAACATACCAAAGAAATACAATCTTCGAAAAGTCCTGAGCATGTGAGATCAGATGCTAACCCGGATTTCTCACCAACAAAGTTTTTCGCAGGTCGAGACACCGGGCATGAAGCTGTAATAATCTACTGCAAATGCTCGGTAACGAAGCATCTGCGGGTAAATCTGTTGGCCCGAAGGGTGAACTTTTTGATTTGAAACGAAAAACACCCTGATAATTAAGGAAGTCATTTTAAAACTATAAAAACAAACAATTGAGTTTCAAATCAAAAAGTCATGAGAAATCCGGGCTAAGGACATGTTACTTATTTATACAGACGATAACAAAAAGTTGCCTGGGAAACCGAACATGAACTCAACGCTAGACCCTTAAGTCTATGATATTATTGCTTTTCGCGAAAACGGATTTATAGGTACTATGATAATAGTTACAATAAGCAAACTGAGGGACAACATGGTAGAACGATTCAGTCAAGATGTTATTAATGTATCATTGAAATCGCTTAATAGTGATTGTGAAAAGTCATGGGAAATTAAAGATGGGAAGCTATACAAAGAGTTCAAGTTCAAAAGTTTTGTTTCGGCTTTTGGTTTTATGACTCAAGTGGCAATAATCGCAGAAAGGGCAAACCATCACCCTGAATGGTCCAATGTATATAATAAGGTGGAAATATATCTGACTACGCATGTGGCAAAAGGAATATCGAAACAGGATTTTGAGTTAGCACAAGAAATAGAAAAACTGATCTAATAAAAAATTCAAATCCGTTCGCAAAACCACGCTTACTGGCACCTCCTTATTTCTAAGAATGGGGTCGAACCAAGTCAACACTATGGTTTTATAAAATAATTTCTTTCAAAAGTGTCTCTCTCCGTTCTTAGAAGCCACTTTTCAGTCATTTGTATATTCAGACCCTGACACCGGATAACTTCGCCATGGCCCTGTTTCAAGTCTCGTTTCTCATAAGTCCAAATATCTATGGATCAGTCCTGATAGAGTGAAGTTATGTTGTCGACCGATATCTGAAGCAAAAACATTACATTTCAAGATCTGACTTAGGGGCACGATGTTCGAGATCAATATACTTGCAATATAGATTATGAAGGGGACTAAAATGAAAAGACTAGCCTGTATGGGAGACAGCCTTACCGAAGGAGCGGACCTTGTCACAGGGCACACCTGGCCATCCCTTGTGGGAAACGCATTGACTCTAAACGTTTCAAATTTCGGTATCGGAGGTGACACTACACAAGGAATGCTTTCCCGGTTTTACCCAGAAGTAATACAATGTAAACCCGACTACGTGTTTATTATGGGCGGAACAAATGATCTGTGGTGGGATTGGGAGGTAAAAACAATCATGGGGAACATATTTTCAATGTGTTTTCAGGCGCGATACCATAACATTACACCTATTATTGGTCTGCCGATGCCTGTTGTTGTAGAGTCTGCTCAAAAAGCTGATTTTTCCCCTCCGCTTCAAGGTTATGAGCGATTGGTAGAGATGCTGCCTGATCTGGTCAATACACTTAATACGTACGCAACCGACAGCGAAATACCTGTGGTTGATTTACACCAACCTTTCCTAATCAATGATCAGAAAGCTGATAGTACTCTCTTCCTTGACGACGGCCTACACCCCAACCAAAGAGGGCACCAACTGATTGCTGACAATATCATAAAGTCTTTTAGAGAATTATTCCGATTTTAAAATAAGGCACTCAAGATCTCTCCTATTGAAAGAAACTATGAAAAGAAAAAAAACAAAAGAATCTGATGTTTCAAGGGCGTTCACTAAAACAGCAGATGACTATATTTTACTTGCGTCTAACATAGACGAGGCCAGAAACCGTGCCTTTATGGCAGTAATCGCTTGGAACATTTCTCTCTACCCACAAGAACAGATTTCGGAACATATACAACTCACTGCTCTTGAGTATGAAAAAAATAATCCAGGTGTTGTTAACGCTGAATATTTGTCACATGATCTTCAAATACTTGTGGATAAGAAACTCGAAAAATTCGCCAATATCAAACGAAAAATAACAAAAATTGGTGTTGAAGAGAAAGGTGGTGAATATGAAATTATCACTATATCAATCCCTTTTACGCTCTAATGTATAAAAGGTGACGGGTGTGTTTTACAGAAAACATAGCTATATTGACTTTTCACAGAAATGAAGGACACCATCTCTCCCTTTAGAAGGTTAATAAATTATGAGAGAAGAGCGTAGAAAACATCTTCGACTTTCCCTGAATTTTAAAGTGAAAATAGAGCTACCTCGTCATCAATTAGTGCTGGAAGGCCATACCCTGAATTTAAGTTTTTCTGGTGCTTTTATCAAGCTTGATCATATACCGCGAGTGCGGCCTAATGAGTATATGAGTCTTACACTGTTGGGGCAGGTTCAATTTACCTGCCGGGTCATTCATTCTAATGCTGACGGGATTGGCTGCCAATTTGATTTTATTCAAATCAGGTACTACGAATTATTTAAAAAAATGCTATTGAGCAACGCTCCTGATCCTGAGAGGATAGTAAAAGAGATTAGACGCTGGGCGGAAACTAAGGGACCGTGATGAAGTGATAAAAAAGGGGGTAAAGTTTGACAAATGGCTTTGGGCAGCCCCGCTCACTTCAACGTTAATATTGCCACATCCAATATCTGATTAAAACCAAAATGATCTCAGGTTTATATTGTATTGTACACCAGCAAAATGGAAGTCAAAATATCTCCCATCAATCTTAATTGGAAGAATATGAAAAGAACAATAATACCTGGATTGCCTCATCATGCGATCCAGCGCGGATTGCAGGGCCGTAAAACGTTTTTGACCAATGAAGATTATGGTGTTTATCTGGAGATAATGTCTGACTGCACCCGTCGTCATGGTGTGGAAATATGGTCCTACTGCCTGATGCCGGACCATGTTCATTTCATCGCCATTCCAAAAGAAACGAATTCATTATCCAACTGCTTCAGAGCAGCTCACAGCCGATACACAAAGTATATAAACCGCCGAACGGGGAGCAGTGGACAATTTTGGCAGGCGCGATATGCATCACATCTGTTAGATGAACAATATCTCATAGCCTGCGCCCGCTATATCGAGATTAATCCGGTCAAAAGAGACTATGTTGACCAACCGGAAGATTGGAAGTGGAGCAGTGCACGGGCGCATATCATGAAGAGTGATGATTCATTAGTGCATGCAAAACCGTTACTTGAACGAGTTGAGAGGCAATGGTCGGAATTTCTTGCCGAAACCAGGCCAGAGAATGAAGCGGATTTGTTTTATCTGCATGAAAAGAATGGCCGTCCCCTTGGCAGCGATGCTTTTCTGGCCATGGTCGAGAAAAGACAAAAAATTAGGTCATTTTTATAGACAACCAATGTCCACCAATGTCCACCAATGATGCTACACAGCAATAACTTGTTCGGAATAAAGTAATCGATGAAAACTGATACACCTCCCCCCTTTTCCCCAATGATCGTGTTAATTTTCGGAGTAATAGGAATTTCATCAGGATCTATTTTAGTTCGATTAGCACAAGGACAGGACATGCCATCGATAGTGATTGCTGCATGGCGAGTGGCGCTGGCTTCAGCCATTTTATTGCCACTGGCATTAACGCGTCGGCGCTCAGAGATCAAGCAAATGTCCAGGCTTTCCTGGGGGCTGGCGATTCTTTCCGGTTTTATGCTGTCTCTACATTTTGCCAGTTGGATCAGCTCATTGGCGTATACATCGGTGGCCAGCTCGACGGTGCTGGTAACAACAGCTCCACTCTGGGTTGGGTTGGCAGCCCCTCATCTACTGGGAGAGCAATTGTCACGCCCATTGAAAATCGGCATCGCCCTGGCCATGGTTGGAAGTGTGTTTATTGGTGTGGCCGATGTCGTCTCTTTTGCAGATGGTCGTCTCCAGTTCAGCCTCACTGAATTCAGCAATCAATCCAATCCCATGCTTGGTAATGGCCTGGCGCTTATTGGTGCAATTGCCGCTTCTGCCTACCTGATCATTGGGCGTCGGTTGCGCTTTGGCATGTCTTTGCTGTGTTATACTGCAATTGTCTACTCCACAGCCGCTTGCTTTCTGATTATAATGGCCCTTGCGGGTGGCCATGACCTTTTTGGATATTCAGCTGTTGCCTACCTCATCATGGTACTAATGGCCTTTTTCGCTCAGCTCATTGGCCATTCTTCATATAACTGGGCGCTTGGTTACCTCTCCGCCGCTTCCGTCTCTGTTGTCGTCATTGCCGAACCTATTGGGGCAACCTTGCTGGCTTTGCTTATCTTTCAGGAAACACCCAACGGAATCACAATAGTGGGAAGCATATTGCTCCTCGCTGGTATTGTTTATGCCAACCGACCTAACCCGAATTTCTCATGACTTTTTTGGTGAGAAATCCGGGCTAAGAATTGTTTTCCTCTATCAGGTCGCGTACAGTCTGGACCGTGACAGGAGGTACAATTGCCTCCGCTGCCTGGCCAAATCTTCTCCGTTTTGGGAGTCACCATGTCTTTGACCAAAAGATTAATGAGTTGCCGATACTCGGCTGTTTAGATGATTATATAACGGTTTCACCCCCTTCCCTAATCATGCATCCTCTGACATAATTACAGCACTTTGCATCACGCAATATAATCCTTGAATCAAATACCAATTGTAGGTTAAATTGGCAATTCGGCTCAAAATCTTGAGGGGACGATCTAAGAATCTGTCGTTATCCCATCAAGTTTCGTTTGTACTCAGATGCAAATGAATAAAGTATTTGAAAGGCAGGAAATGACGACACTTAGTAAAGAAGGAGCCACAAAGAAAACGGCGGCACTAAAGGCAAGAGTAATCCCTCTCACAGTGCTGGAATTGTACAGCAGCGACATAGGAGACCTTAACCAGCAACTCCGGGACAAGGCACATCAAGCCCCAGCATTTTTTCGAAATGCACCGGTAATGCTAGACTTTAAAAACATCAACGAAGAAGTCGATATTGACTGGCTTGACAGCGCCAACAGGCTACTAAGAGGTCATAACTTTGTTCCCGTTGGAATAACCGGGGCTCCCACCTCACTGGAATATGCAGCGAGGGCTCAGGGCATCGCGATTTGGCCTTCTAGTGGAACGGAGCGCCAAGCCCCCGAACCTCGGCAGGAAAAGCCAGAACAACCACAAACGATAGTGCCTCCACCACCGATGCAGCCTTTAACCAAGGTGATACATCAACCGGTACGATCGGGGCAGAAGGTCTATGCCCAGGGTGGTGACTTGATTGTGCTGGCCTCTGTCAACACAGGGGCTGAGATCTTGGCTGACGGCCATATCCATGTCTATGGAACACTGCGGGGTCGTGCGCTCGCTGGTGTCCAGGGTGATGAAAAGGCCAGGATATTCTGTCATGACCTCCAGGCTGATCTGGTTGCCATTGCAGGCTTTTACGTCACTAACGATGAGTTGCCCGCCGACAAGCGAAAAACGGCTGTCCAGATTTTTCTGGATCAGGAACAACTGCAGATTGAATCATTGTGATTTTCAACAGGTAGTGTCCTAATTTGTTCATTCCATACAATTATTTAATATTTCACATAACATTCAGTTCGGAGGAAAGACGATGGCAAAAGTTATCGTAATTACATCTGGAAAAGGAGGCGTTGGTAAAACCACTACCAGCGCTGCAATCGGCACAGGCCTAGCTATGAGAGGCTATAAGACGGTCGTAATCGACTTTGATGTTGGTCTTCGTAATCTGGATTTGATAATGGGGTGCGAACGGAGGGTGGTTTACGACTTCATCAATGTTATCCGCAAGGAGTCGAACCTCAATCAATCGATGATAAAAGATAAGCGGGTAGATAACCTGTACATCCTGCCCGCCTCGCAGACCCGCGACAAGGACACCCTTGATATCGAAGGAGTGGAAAGGGTCATAACGGAGCTTTCTGAAAGTTTCGATTATATAATTTGCGACTCTCCGGCCGGTATCGAACGGGGCGCCTTCATGGCTATGTATTTTGCCGACGAGGCTGTAGTGGTGACGAATCCTGAGGTTTCATCGGTTCGGGACTCCGACCGCATCCTTGGTCTGCTGGCAAGTAAAACCCTCCGCGCAGAAAAGGGCCTGGACCCGGTGAAGGAGCATTTGTTGTTGACTCGGTACGAACCTTCAAGGGTTTTGAAAGGTGAAATGCTCAGCGTCGAAGATGTCGAGGAAATTCTGGCCATCCCACTATTGGGTGTTATTCCGGAATCACAAACTGTCCTTTCGGCCTCCAATTCAGGTCAGCCAGTAATTCTTAACGAGGACAGTAACGCAGGCCGGGCTTACGATGATGCCGTGGGTAGGTTACTAGGTGAAGACATTATACATCGATTCCTAGAAGTTGAAAAAAAGGGTTTTTTCCAAAAACTTCGTCTTTTCAGGAGCTAACAAATGCGTTTTTTAGATTACTTCCGTAGTAACCGGAAAACTTCAGCAACGGTCGCTAAAGATCGACTGCAGATTATTGTTGCGAGAGAACGGTTAACCCGCAATGGGCCGGACTATTTGCCCATGATGAAAGAAGAGCTGCTTTTGGTAGTACGCAAATATATTAAGGTTGAAGATGGTGCGGTAAAAGTACAGCTGGACAAGGAAGGAGATTATGAGGTGCTGGAACTAAACATTACCCTACCTGAAAATACGACCACCTCCTGATATATCCGAATGGATCAAGGTGCTGAGTATCCCTTTTACTCATTTTGTCTTGTCAGCGAAAAGCTATGATGGTGAGAGAACATGGTTGATAGCGTCCTGCTATCAACCATCATGGCTGTGCTTGTTTTTTTGAAAATTCCTCAATTTTGACCAGGTAAGCGAGGCGCTTACAAGGTAAAATCAATCTCCCTGCTTTCCTGACCCAGTCGTACTTCAGAAACCACAGGTGATGTTGTTGCCACTACCTTTCCCCGGCTTATGACATAAAGTCTGGCTGGCCTCAAGCGGATAGCATCAATACTGTTTTTTGCCTGCAAAATAATTAGGTTAGCCGCACAACCAGCTTCTATTCCATAGTTCTCAAGTTTAAGCACCTTGGCACCTCTGGAAGTCACCATCTCAAAAACTGTCTCTAACTGACTTGTTCCCATCATCTGTAAACAGTGTGCCCCCATGTGTGCAACTTCCAGCATGTCATGACTGCCCATCGGGTACCAGGGGTCCATAATGTCATCATGGCCGAAAGCCACATTCACTCCGGCCGCCAGGAGCTCAGGCACTCTGGTCAAACCTCTTCGCTTGGGATAGGTATCGTGTCGCCCCTGCAAATGGATGTTAATGAGCGGATTGCAAACCGCATTCATTCCCGATTCCGCAATCAATGGCAGGAGTTTACTCACATAATAATTGTCCATCGAATGCATGCTGGTAAGATGTGAACCTGTAACCCTGTCTCCGAGGCCGAGCCTGTTTGTTTCATAGGCAAGGGTTTCCACATGTCGCGAGAGAGGATCGTCACTTTCATCACAGTGCATATCAACCATGAGTCCACGTTCTTTGGCAACCTCGCACAACCATTTCACAGACTCCCGCCCCTCATCCATGGTCCGTTCGAAGTGGGGAATACCTCCCACCACATCCACTCCCTTATCAAGGGCCTTTAGTAAGAGTTGCTTACCATTTGGAGCACGCAACACACCATCCTGAGGAAAGGCTACAAGTTGGATATCTACCCATTGCTTCATCTCCTCACGCACTTCAAGAAGTACGTCCACCGCCAGAAGTGAGGGGTCAGTCACATCAACGTGGGTTCTGATGGCCAGTGTCCCACGGGCAATGGACCAGTGCAATAATTGGAGGGCCCTTTTTTTGAGTGCTTCTGCTGTAAGATCTGGCTTAAGTTCGCCCCATATTTTAATCCCTTCGAGCAGAGTGCCAGTAGTATTCAATCGCGGCAATCCCAGAGAAAGTGTGGCATCCATATGGAAATGGCTGTCCACAAAGGGGGGAATCACCAGTTGTCCGGCGGCATCAATTGTCTCTACAGCTTCTCCACTAAGGGCGGCTTTAACTTCGATAATAGTTTCGCCCGTAATACCGATATCCACGAGGTCTGCCTCATCGGTCAGTCTGGCATTTCGAATCATAAGATCAAACATCATTCATCTCCACAGGAGCCATTACCTAATAACCTGGCCACGTTATTTTTTTGGGCATCGGATTAGCGTTCCCCGTGCCGAAAGGGTATGAGAAGTGCCTTGGGATAGGACGCTTTTCGGGACATTACAATAAGAGCAATTATAGAAAAGACATACGGCATCATGAGATAAAACTGGTATGACACGATGCTGGATGATTGTTGCTGAACACGCATTTGCAAGGCGTCAAAAGCAGCAAAAAGCATGGCACCCAGGAGGGCCTTTCCGGGTTTCCAGGAAGAAAAAACGACCAGAGCAATACAGATCCACCCCCGTCCATTTACCATCCCAATATAGTATGCGTCAAAAGCTGAGAGAGTGAGAAAAGCGCCTCCGACAGCCATGAGGGCGGAGCCTGTCATGACGGCACAGGTACGAATGGCCACAACCGATAATCCCTGTGATTCAACGGCCATTGGGTTTTCACCAGTCATGCAGAGGGCGAGCCCCAATGGGGTTCGATAGATCACGTAGGAGACCAGAACTATCATCACTAGGGCCAGCAAGGTGAGTGGGGATTGACTAAACAGTATCTCGCCCACAAATGGGATATCTGACAATACAGGGATATCAAGTGACTGAAAGGGAATAATTTTCGGGGGAGTAGTCGCACTGGGCAACATCATTCTAAAAACAAAGGACGACAGTGCAGAGGCCAGCATGGTAATACCAAGGCCCGTCACATGCTGAGACAAGCCCCAGTGAACGGTAAAAAGAGCGTGCAGCAGCCCAAAAACCGCTCCGACAAATGCGGCAAACATCACCCCTGTCCAGAGATCGCCACCGAGGTAGACCCACATCCAGCCAGACATGCAGCCCGCGGCCATTATGCCTTCAATGCCGAGATTGACGACCCCGGCCCTCTCGCAGATAAGTTCCCCCAGGGTGCCAAATATTAAAGGTGTTGCCATACGTACTGTTGCTATCCAAAACCCCGTTTCAAAGAGGAAGGTGAGTATATCCATTTTCCTACCTCCAGCGAATTTTATATTGACTGAAAAACATTGAGGCCAACACCGCCAAGAGTGAAATGGCGGTGGCAACTTCAGAAATATAATTAGAAATATTCAAAGACCGACTCATGGAATCCGCACCAATGGAAATTACCGCGACAAAAAAAGCTGACAAGACAACACCGAGTGGATGCAGAGCGGCAAGCATCGCCACCACAATACCGGAATAGCCAAAGCCAGGTGACAGATCCAAGGTCAGATAGCCTCGTAAACCACAAAGCTCAGACACCCCGGCAAAACCAGCCAATCCTCCGGAAATAAGTGCTGTCCGAACCACGACCTTGTCAACCGGGATTCCTGCAAATCGGCTGGCGTGCTGATTCAACCCCACCGCCCGGATTTCATAGCCCCAGCTGGTAAAGCGTACCAGAATCCAGCTCAGAAGTGCGCAGAAAAGAGCAATGCCAAAACCCCAGTGCATACGTGTTTTAGGAATTATCTGGCCAAGGACCGCCGAGTCGACAACTGGAGCCGCTTGGGGCCAGCCCATGGCCATGGGGTCTTTCCACGGCCCAAAGACAAGCCAATTGACAAATAACAACACTATAAAATTTAACAGCAAGGTGGTAACCACCTCGTCCACTCCGAGTTTGGTCTTCAGCAATGTTGGACCAAGGAGAAAGAGTCCCCCGGCCAGGCCTCCAGCCAAAAACAATACCGGCACCATGACCATGGGCGGAACATCAAACATCCCAGTCCCCAGCCAGGTGGCCATGCAGGCACCAATATACAGCTGGCCTTCGGCACCAATATTCCATAGCTTGGCCCTGAAGGCGAGGGCCGCAGCAAGGCCGGTGAAAATTAGTGGGGTGGCGCGGGTCAAGGTTTCAGACAGGGCAAACTTGCTGCCCAATGCTCCTGAAATGAGCAGGCCATAGGCCTCCACCGGCGAGGCACCGGTCCATAGAATCAGCACAGCACACACCACCATGGCAACAATTGCGGCAAGAGCGGGAGCAACGAGCTTGGTAAGCCATGAGACATTTTCCCGAGCTTCTATTCTCACTGTACGGCCTCCCCGGCTTTTCTGGCTGAATCTTTGGCGGGTAGCCGCTGGGCAATAATGTCAGCATGGCCACTCATAGCCAATCCAAAGGCACCAATATCGGTATCTTCAGGACGCACCGCAGGGGTCAATCGGCCATGGTAGATAACGTGTATCCGGTCTGCGATACCGAGCAACTCATCCAGATCTTCTGACACAAGAAGTATAGCCGCACCCCGCTTTTTGGCTGCCAGCAACTGGTTATGAACAAAGGTTGCCGCACCCACGTCAAGGCCCCAGGTCGGTTGACAGGCCAGAATAATTTTCGGGTTTTCAGCAAGAACGCGTGCCAGGATGAGCTTTTGCATGTTGCCGCCCGACAGCTGTCTGGTGGTGGCAGATGGGCCGGGGCAACGAATATCAAATTGATCAATCAAATCCACAGCCCGTTTTTTGAGATTTTTAAATCGAAGCAGACCAAATGATGAATAGTCCCGGTCTTTATAGTTTTCCAGCACCATGTTCTCCTGGATGGTCATATCCCCGACGAGGCCGGTGGTGGTTCTGTCCTGGGGGATCCTGCCGACACCTTTTGCCACCATCATGCCAGGGGTAAGTTTCTTTAACTGCTCTCCCGCCAGAAATAATTGTCCAGAATCAGGAGAGAGCATGCCGGATACAAGGTCCGCCAGATGGGATTGTCCGTTACCTGCTACCCCGGCGATGCCAAGAATCTCGCCCTCCTGCAGACTAAGATCGATACCATCGAGATAGGTCGTTCCGTCCTGTCCTGAAATGCTGATTTTCTCGAGCCTGAAGATTTCAGCTCCTGGCTCTTGAACGACCTTGATTGTTTTTGGGATTTCTCCGCCAACCATCGCTGCAGCAAGCTTTTCTGCCGAAGTTTCAGATGTTTTGGATTCAAAAACAACCCGGCCATGACGAAGCACACAACACCTGTCGCTGGCGCCGATTACTTCTTTGAGTTTATGACTGATAAAAATTACCGCCAGCCCCTGCCCTGCTAGCAGTTTCAGGGTAACAAATAAATTCTCACTCTCTTGTGGTGTCAGAACCGCGGTGGGTTCATCAAGGATCAGAATACGACTGTCCCGGTAGAGGGCTTTGAGGATTTCAACACGCTGACGTTCGCCAACAGAGAGTTTTTTTACCAGGACACCGGGATCGACCTCAAGACCAAATCTCTCAACTAGGCTATGTATCTTTTTACGCGCAGCCCGGCTCCCCCTCTTTAAAGCAAACAGTGGTTCTGTACCCAGAGTGATATTGTCCAACACCGTCATGTTATCAGCCAGGGTGAAATGCTGATGTACCATGCCAACGCCATGTTCCAGAGCTGCATTGGGTGAACCGGGAGTCAGTGGCTTACCCAAAACCTCAATATGACCACTGTCAGCGACATAGTGGCCAAAAAGAATATTCATCAGCGTCGTCTTACCGGCACCATTTTCGCCGAGAAGGGCGAGAATTTCACCGGCTTGAAGAGAGAGTGAAATATTCTCGTTGGCTATGAGCTTACCAAAGGTTTTGGTAATTCCTGTGAGCTGCAATACAGTTTGTTCTAAGGCCATATCTGCCATAACGAAAAAGCCCATCTTCCGCTCCCCTCTATGGGGATTGAAGAGATGGACTACTGTTCCTGGTTGTTACTCTTTTTAAAAGGTGGATTTAGGTTCGCTGTCGTCTATCTCTATCGTAATAGTACCAGAAGTGATAGCCGTGGAAACCTTTCCAATTTCTGTCAGTATTTCAGCTGGGATTTTCGTCTCAAATTCATAGAATGGAGAAAGAGAAGAACCACCTTTGGCCATCATGGTAAAATTACGGTAATCCTCAGCCTTGAAGGTTCCTGCCTTAACACGTTCAACAGCGTGGCTGATTGCCGGATCCATACTCCACAAGGCAGAAGCAACAACAACATCGGTTCCATTTTCTTCTTTATTCATGTCATTGACGTTACCAAAAGCAATAATACCCTTCTCTCGAGCGGAATCAACAACTCCGGCCCGCTCGGCATAAAGCACATCAACACCGGCCTCTACCTGGGCAAAGGCAAATTCTTTTGCTTTGGGTGGATCATACCAGGAGCCGATAAAAGATACTTTAAATTCAACCTTGGGATTAACGGATCTGGCGCCGGCTATAAAAGCGTTGAACAACCGATTAACTTCTCCGATTGGATATCCACCAACCATACCGATCTTATTGGTTTTGGTCATCGTCCCAGCCAACATGCCCATGAGGTAACAGGGTTCATGGATGAAGTTGTCAAAAACGGACATGTTTGCTCCATAGGGTCCGAATGAATCCCCCATCAAGTAAGCTACCTCCGGGTAGTCGTCAGCGACCTTCCGGACATCTCTTGAAATACCGAAGGCTTCACCAACGACAAGTTTGACTCCGGCCTCTGAATATTCCCGCAACACGCGGATATAGTCAGTATTAGAGACTTTCTCGGAATAGACGTACTCAATCTCGCCGGCCTCGGCAAGTTTAAGTAGAGCCTTATGCAGACATGCGTCCCATTTCTGCTGGATTGGCTGGGTGTAAATACCCGCAACCTTAATTTTTTCTGCGAAAACTGCACCAGGCATACTCAACAGAGCAACCAGGGAGATCATTACAACACCACAAATAGCTTTCAACTTCATCATGCACCTCTCAACTAAGATTATTTTAAAAAAAGACTAGTAGGCCGCAGAGTAGCTAGCAAAAACTGCGCCAGATAATCGAACAAGGCCCCTCCCCTCTTCTTAACAGGTCAGTTCTCAATGAACGTTAGTTTCATATTACAAAGTGGTAGTAAGGTCACTACAAAAACGTAACCTTCTGCGTTTTTATTTACTTTATTGTGAACTGCCTCGAGAGTGATAAAAATCATTTTGGGTGTTTTTAACCAACACTGCAAAAAGGTAAAATGAGGGATTGTAGCTCAATTAACTGGTGCCCTGATTGTCGCGGACAATAGTGTTTGACCAGTTACAATTAAGTCTGACCAAATTGGGAAAATGACAAAAGAGTGTGGCTAGTTGAACGGTTGATGGCAACACCAATAATTCAGACGGCTCCATTTCCTGCGAATTTTTTGGAATTAGTTCTGATATGTTAGACCTTCAAATTTTTCCCTTTTCGAACGTCGTCCCCTTTCCTTGGTCAATTCTTAATGAGCTGAATTTCCAGAAATAATCTTTCAATTCATTTACTGGAATGAAAGTTGCTTTGATTCCTATAATATTTTTAGGCATTTCTAACATTTCGACTGGCCACCCTATGACCAATTTGATCACAATCCGCCAGAGAGACCTGCAGAATGCCTGTAAAGAGCAGCTGATGCCATGAGACTAAACGAGTTGGCGGAATCTGAGATAATGAACGACCCTAAAGGTGGCTGTTAGAAATTGTTGATCGAATGAATACTTCCTTAAAAAAACAGATATTTTCATGGCAGAAACCGCTCTGGCATTATTTCCGAACCTCTCCTGACCGGTTTAGGGCAATCAAGGCCACCATAGCCATTGGTGTGCTTGCTGTACCTCTTGCCTTGGTGGGTCAGTCATTTTTTGCCATAACCCTCGCTTTAGGTGCCTTGGCTGGAGCTCTTTCAGAGACTGACGATCACCCGAAGGGGCGAATGAAGTCACTGGCACTCAAAGTAATAAGCTTTGCAGTATCTAGTCTGTCAGTTGAACTACTCAGTCCGTATCCAGTTCTGCTGGGATTTGGTCTTTTTACCTCTACCATCGCCTTTGTGCTGATTGGTGGCCTGGGAGAACGTTATCGCGGCATAACCTTTGGCGCCCAGTTGGTCGGACTGTACACAATGCTCAGTACCTCAATGAGTCCTGCCTGGTATTGGCAGCCGATACTTTTGTCTACCGGTGCATTGTTCTATGGTTTATTTTCATTTTATTTACTCTGTCGCTATCCGTGGCGCGCATTGGATGAGCATCTGGCCCGTGGCTTTGTCGCCCTTTCAAAATACCTTGAGGTTAAGGCCGAATTATTCCCGAGTGACAAAATAAGACAGGGAGAAATTCGTAACCAGCTTGCCCTGTTAAATGTGCAGGTGGTCGGCGCATTGGATAGTTGTAAAGAGGTGCTCAACACTTACGGAGATTCCACTAAAGATAATAAAAACTTAAACCCTTACCTTCGTTATTTCATGCTGCTGCAGAACCTTCACGAGAGAGCGGCCTCCAGTCATGACCGATACGATCTACTCAGCAGTAACCAGGCCCACAGGGTGTTATTGGAAGGAACAGGACATACTTTACTGCTATATTCACATGCTTGCAGAAAATTTGCGGACAGCTTACTTGTCGGAGTGCCCTACAACCACCCGATATCATTAGGTTGGATGGTTGATTCTTTAAACGATCAGTTAAAAAAACATGAAATTGCCCCTGACCATCCGCTATCGATGATAGTTCGCAACCTCTCTCTTTCTCACGTTTCACTACAAAATTTACATGAAGACAACCAACGCCTTCTGACACCAAAACTGAGAAAAGACAAGCGATCAATTATGCAACGGGCAAAAGTAATGCTCAACTGGCAAAACCCACGTCTGCGGCATGCTCTTAGGTTGGCCCTCTGTTTTCTCACTGGATTTGCTATTTCTGAGTTTTTTAGTATTGCCAAGGGTGAATGGATCATTTTAACGAGTCTCTTTGTTTGCCAGCCATCATATAGTGATACACGACAACGATTGTATCAACGTATTTTAGGCACTATTCTCGGTGTTATTGGTGGGGTAATCATTGTCCAAATATTGCCAACAGTTCCGGGACAGCTTCTCCTTTTACTATTGTCAGCCTATGTGTTTTTTCTCTGGCAGCTCCGTAACTATTCGGTTTCCGTCATTTTTGTAACCATTTTTGTTTTGTGTGCATTCAATTTATTGCAAGGTGAAGGTTTAGCTGTCATGTTTCCCCGGCTGGTTGATACTCTTATTGGTTCGGTTCTGGCTATTATCTCTGCACGTTTTCTTTGGCCCAATTGGCAGTACCAACGTTTACCGACTCTTCTCACCGAGGCAATTTCAAAAAACACCTCATACTTACAGGCGATTTTAAAAGAGTACCTTCAATCAACAGGAGAAGATGACCTGCCGTATCGAATCGCACGCAGAGAAGCACATCGTGCTGATAATGCGCTGGTACTTGCCTGGCATAACATGCAGTTTGAACCACGAAACAGACAACAATTCAGGGAACAGGCTTTTACTTCAACGTACCTCAACCATGCTTTACTCGCTTACATTTCAGCTTTTGGTGTGCACCGTGATCAACATATATCTCTCTCTCCGGAGATAGCTCACCTGGCAAATGACATAGTTGAAGCATTACAGGAAACCAGCATGTCCATACATTCAGGAAAAATTTCTAAAATTTATCCGATAATCGACATATTGGAACAAATTCGCCATCGTATACCAGGTTCCAGTGAACCAATCCCAAGCCAACAATTGACATCTCTCTACAATATCGCCGAGGTCACAGGACAATTCATTGAGTTAGCAAAGGATTCCAAGTCGCCGCAGGCAGTACAGGTTGACCAATGACCATGGCGAAACCTGTCAGATTTGTATCGAAATGAGGATATCGCCAACCCCATCCAGAATAGAAGAGGTTGGCTTTTTCAGTTTTTTATTCTACCCGCTCGGCGATCATGGCCATACCCATACCACCGCCAATACACATACTAAACAATCCTCTCTTCAGCCCTTCCTTCTGCATCTGATGCATGCCAGTCACGACCTGTCGAGCGCCGGTACAACCGATTGGATGACCAATGGAGATACCACTCCCTAACTGGTTGGGAAACGCGGTGGGAATATTCAATTCTCTCATGCAGGCAATGGCCTGTGCGGCGAAGGCTTCATTGAGTTCGATCATATCGATTTCACCAATCGTCAGATCGGCTTTTCTGAGAGCGTCTTTTATTGCCGGTACCGGGCCAAGGCCCATATACGCCGGATCAAGTCCCCCAGAAGAAAATGCGGTGATTTCAATGAGCGGCTTTAGACCGAGTTCTTCTGCCTTTGAGGCAGACATCATGAGCACGGCAGCTGCTGCGTCATTGAGCCCGGAGGCATTTCCAGCCGTTACCGAACCATCTTTTACAAAGACCGGTCGGAGCTTGGCCATTTTTTCAAGACTGGTCTCCATCGGTCGTTCATCGGTGTCAAAGACGATATCGCCTTTTCGACTTTTAATAATAATCGGCACAATTTCATCTTTGAAGATGTTTTCCTCAATGGCCTTGCGAGCTCTCTGGTGACTCAGGACACTGAGTTCATCTTGTTCCTCGCGGCTGATACCATATTTTTTTGCAATGTTTTCGGCGGTAATACCCATATGGTAGCCGTAGAATATTTCATAGAGTCCATCAAAGACCATGAGATCGGTAACTTCACCCTTACCTGTCACCTCCATCCTGTGTCCCCATCTGGCTTTTGGCAGGGCCATGGGTACCATACTCATATTTTCCATGCCACCGGCAATGACCACCTCTGCCTGTCCGGCCATAATCGAGGTCGCGGCCAGGGTAATGGCTTTTAGACCTGAACCACATACCTTATTGATGGTAAAGGCTGGTGTCTCCTTAGGGATCCCTGCATGGATCATGGCCTGGCGGGCTGGATTTTGTCCCTGCCCCGTCTGAAGTACATTGCCCATAATGACTTCGTCGATTGTAAGTTGTTTCGCCTCCCTGTCCCAGTCATCCGCACTGGTTTCAATGGCTATCTGTCCCTGATCTTTGAGCGTTTCCGGCTTTCCCGCCTGCATAAGGTCACTGACCGTTGGCCTGACACCTGCGCGCCTCAAGACTTCTTTTATTACCGTCGATCCCAACTGTATGGCAGGTACATCTTTTAACGCACCTCCAAAGCTTCCAACCGCCGTACGAACTCCGCTTACAATCACCACCCGTTCCATTGTCGTCTCCTTATTTGATTACTACTTAGAGATTCCTCAAAAAATAGTGTCTTGGCCAGCTACTTTAAACGTAACAAAGATACTACTTCTCTGTATTGTTTCTTTTAAAGTAGCTAAACATTGAACTGCCCAAAAACAGAGGTAAGAAAAGA
>JBLHNA010000070.1:0-18241 GCA_047619065.1 Desulforhopalus sp. | reverse complement strand
TACTTCGCAAATAAATTATAACAGAAAATGCGGTGAAGCTTTATCTATTCAGCATGTTACAAACGCCTGATTGTTCTTTTCCTTTAATCTTTGTGCTTTGGAGTGAAAGACTTTTGCAAGAGGCTCATTTGTTCAAACTAAGGCGCGTATTGTACATTTTACCTCAGGCACATTGCAGATATTCATAGGATATATATTGTACTATAAAGATGAAGTAGAGCGAATGAGTAAAGTCACGGCGGCTTAAAAACAGTTGGGGAGTATACCATGAACTACCATTATTTAATTGGGGTGTTTTTGATACTGCTTAACGGCTGTCAGCCTAAAGTGTATCTTATGCCCCCTCCTGTTAGTCTAACTGAAGATTCCGAGTTTTTTGACTTTACAAAGGATAATAAGGACGACAATCTTCTTTATACTATCTACGCAACGAACAGGCTGCCGTTTGAGCGCCCTGGAGGTTCTGTTGGTTATACAATTTTCCCTTCCGATACTCTAAGGTTAGGGCTCGTTGTGCATAGTGTGGGTGAGGAAGGGACCTCATGGGAAGAGTTGCACCGATTATCACTTTCCCATGAAAGGGAAAAGAAATTGCTCTTGCGTCAGATCTATGCCCGCGAGAGGACAGAGTACGATGATGACGATGATATTACGAAGATATCATCGTCGGGTGAAGGCTTTTTTGATGCGATCAATAGGGCCCTGGATAGGGCCTTTGATAAAGATTTGCTGATATATGTACATGGCGCAAATAGTAATTTTTATCGAGCCACGGCACAGGGCGCTCAACTGTATCATTACACAGGACACAATTCTGTTGTTCTCTCCTTTTCATGGCCTTCGGCCGAAAATCTATTCAAATACAAAACGGATGTTCTTCACGCCAAAAAGACGGTTCCAGCCTTTGCCAAATTGATAGCCCTACTGGCAGCGCACACAAAAGCTAGAAATATTAATATTTTAGCCTATAGTGCAGGTACTCAGGTTGTTGTGCCGGGTCTTGCCTACCTGCGACAGCAGTATGCGGATGAAGATACTGAGGTGTTGAAAGAAAGACTCAGGTTAGGCGAAGTGTACTTCGCTGCTCCGGATATGGACTTTGATGCTTTTTGTGAACAATATTTACAATTTAGAGATATTGTTTACAGAACCACGATTAATCTCAATCAAAACGATTCTGTGCTTCGCCTTGCCGCATATCAGAATGGTGTTTCAAGGCTCGGACGCCCAAACAGAAATGATATTACTGATGAAGAGGAGCAAATGTTGGTCGAGGCTCTTAGGACGCCTTTTTTTGATGTGCTTAACGTTGGAGACTCCAAAGCTTTAAATATTGGAGGTTCTCACAGTTCCTGGTATAGCCACCCCTGGGTCAGTAATGACCTTCTTTTACTGCTTCTCTTTCATGGGACTCCAGAGGAAAGGGGGCTCTTGGGTGATTTATACGACAACGGAGCTCAGTATTATTATTTTCCTGATGATTACGAACAGAGAATCCAAGAGATTATTGAAGAGGGAAGGGATGAATCTATAAAAAAGAAGGCTGCCTTGAATATTCAGTAACTGGCTTTGTAGAAAAAGTATTCACTGTTTTCGGTTTTGTTTTCCTAAGATCAATTCGTAGTCTTCAGGTGTGTCAATATCCATGACAACGGCGGGGTCGTTCACCGGATAGGCGTTGATGTTGAGGCCTGCATCCGCAAAGAGAAAGCGGGCGCCTTTGTCCCCTTTTGCCTCCATCAATCGTGGGAATAATCTATTGCTGATGATCACCGGATTGCCTCTTTGGTTTTGATAGGTAGGGTAGAGAATATCAGGTGTTGTTTTGATAAATTCGTCCATCATCTGACAGAGCAGGTGGCTACGTACCATCGGTTGGTCACAAAGAAGAAAAATTACAGCATCACACTTGCAAGAGATATTGCTCACTCCATGTTTAAGGCTGCTTGCTTGACCCGACACGTAGTCCTCGTTTATGACTATTTCGCAACTATCAGCCAGCTTGGCTTGCTCCATTATTTTATCTTTAAAGGCGCCCAGAACAAGAATTGGTCGTGGTATCCCACAGCCGTGTACGGCCTCAATGGTATGATCAAGCAGGCAAGAGTGATCTAACATAAGCAGTTGCTTTGGCTGACCCATTCGAGAGGAGGTGCCGGCTGCAAGGATAATTGCCTGAAAGAAAAAAATATTCCTCATCGGATCAAAGGTAATGAGATGACAGCGGCTCCAGCAAATTGTTGCTGGAGCACACTAAATTAGCGACTTAGCCCGGATTTCTCACCAACAAAGTTTTTCGCAGGTCGAGACACTGGGCATGAAGCTGTAATAATCTACTGCAAATGCTCGGTAACGAAGCAGCTGCGGATAAATCTGTTGGCCCGAAGGGTGAACTTTTTGATTTGAAACGAAAAACCCCCTGTTAATTAAGAAAGTCATTTTTAAACCATAAAAACAAACAATTGAGTTTCAAATCAAAAAGTCATGAGAAATTCGGGTTAGGAGCCTCTCGGCCTAAAAGGGGGAGACTTGTTCTACTTTACCAAGTGAGATATCTGTTGATACTTACTCATCCCAAAGGTTTTCAAGGGTGTAAGGGCTCCCTTCGATTGCCCAAAAGCTGCCGCTCACATAACGACGATCCTTGTTGAGTTTTTCAATCTCAGCCATGTCCTCTTTTGAAAGATTCACGTCAAGAGCACCCATGTTTTGTTTGATACGTGCAGGATTAACAGATTTTGGTATGACAACTGTTTCGCGGTGTATGGCCCAGCTGATGAGCAGTTGAGCTGGAGTCGCGTTGTGTCTTTTTGCAATGGCTCCAATTGTGGGGTCTTCAAGAAGAATGGGCTCGTTTTCTTCTTTCAGTCGATCAGGCCTGTCAGCTGATCCCAGTGGGGCGTAGGCGGTGAGATGAATGTTATTGGATTTGCAAAACTCAACCATGGCGGGTTGTTGGAGGT
Organism: Desulforhopalus sp.; assembly: GCA_047619065.1. GTDB lineage: Bacteria > Desulfobacterota > Desulfobulbia > Desulfobulbales > Desulfocapsaceae > Desulforhopalus_A. The sequence continues at coordinate 15,278 of JBLHNA010000070.1, read as the reverse complement.
ACGGATGGAGTTCGATCTGATTCATTTCAGGTGGCTGCTTTGCGGTTTCCAAGAGAGCCTGTAGTTTTTTTACACTAAAGTTTGATACACCGATGTGTTTGCAGAGTCCCTTGTCCACAAGTTGTTCCATCGCAGACCATGTTGCATCGATTGGCATGTCAGCAAGAGCTACGAGATCTTTGTGCGATTCATGGAAGATGACACCTTTTTTCAGGACCACAGGCCAGTGGATGAGATATAGGTCCAGATAGTCTATTTGCAGGTCAGCAAGCGTTTTTTCAATGGCCGGTTGTACATCTTCCGGTGCATGGGAGTTGTTCCAGAGTTTTGAGGTGATCCATAGCTGCTCGCGGGTGACGATTCCATCATTAAAAGATTCGGTGAGAGCCTGACCGATCTCTTTCTCATTGCCATAGATAAGGGCGCAATCAATATGTCGATAGCCTAAACGCAAAGCTTCCTTGACTGCAGTGTATACTTCACCAGGAGCGGACTTCCAGGTTCCAAGGCCGAAGATAGGCATTTGATCGCCGTTTGCAAATTGTACAGTTTTCATTTTTGGTGTCCTTTATGTTGAGAAAAGTAGCCACAATCGAATGAGAGTATTTGAGATAGCGTATTCTTTGCTTCAAGAATAAGTCACCTCTAGAGCTTCTTCAACGCTCTTATTTATAAAAAGATAAATTAATATCTACTGATAGAGTTCAGGGCGTCGGTCAGAAAAGACTGGAATTTCCTGGCGCACTTTTTGTACGATTGCTGGTTCAATCATCAACTGGGCGACACTTTGCTCCCGTTCAAGTTGGCAAATTATACTTCCATCAGGACCATAAGCCGCTGAGTGACCAGCAAAATCGGGTTCTCCCTTTGACGAATTGTTTGCAGCAAGTACATAGTATTGGTTTTCGATGGCACGGGCCTGGAGTAGTGTTTGCCAGTGATTGAGCCGGACGAGAGGCCATTGAGCGGAAACAATTAAGGCCTCCGCCCCCTCAAGGGCAAGCTTGTGCATAAATTGGCCAAAGCGAATGTCATAGCAGATGGCAAAGCCAAAAGTTATACCTTCTATCTGATAAAGACAGATCTTGTTTCCAGCGGTAAGAAACTTGTCTTCTCGGAGCATTGGTACAAGGTGGATCTTGTCGTAGGTCTGTTTTAGATTGCCGTTGCGATCGATAATTTGTGCGCGGTTGGTGATACCTTCTTTTGTCTTTGCGGCTACCGAACCTCCTGCAAACCAGACCTTGTGTTTAAAGGCGAGTTCACCTAAAAAATGGGCCTCTTCCTCTCCCTCCTCACTTGCCAGATGAACCAGGTCCTCTAGTGCATATCCAGTGGACCAGAGTTCTGGTAAGACAATCAGGTCTGGAGCGGGAGACATGGAAACAGCTTCTTCTACGAGACGTGTTACGGTCTTGAAATTGGTGTTTTTGTCAGCTACGGCTACGTCCTGCTGAATCAGTGAGATCTGCATTGTTGTCTCTCTTTGAACTTCGGTCGATGGGTATTAACTATTCAGGGAACATGTCTACTTCGTAGGTTACATTATTTTCGATATAAACGATCCCAAAAGGCGAACGGTCAAGGTACGTATATACAGTAGTAACTACGATGTAAATAGGCCCGGTCTTCGTTTCGTCAATCCGTGGAATGATTCTATTATATCCGTAGTGCCAAAGTAACTTTAACTGAAGAGGCCTAATAGGGAAAAGCGAAAAGATTCAGACAAAAGTGAAATTACCTTTGTTGGTATTGATCTCCACAAACGTACCTGGCATGTAATAATCAGGACATTTGAAATTGAAATGTCCAGTGGCAGTCGCCCAGGTTCATGGAAGAACTTTGAGGCATTACTGAAATGCTACTCTGGCCATGAGATAGTAGTAGCTTATGAGGCTGGTTATTTGGGATTTTGGTTGCATGACAAGTTGGAGAAGTATGGCGTTAGTTGCAAAAGAACGCCCCCCCCCCCTTAAGGTCCGCGTGTGGATTGACTTTATGCCAATGTGGTATGGGTTTAGATTGGCAATATAATTAATATCAGCTGTGGAATCCTGGCCGCCAGGTCGTCGAGATATGGCTTAAATTTACTGTTTGTTGTTTTTACTTGGTTCACTAATTGTTATAGTTGCTGCGGTAAAAAAAAGTGTAATTCCCCCCTCCCAATATGATAAACTTCAGTCTCTAAGTGTTTTACTGCCTTTACAGTGCTTTGAAAGAAATGATCACCTTGCGCTGCGAGGCACGATGGCAGCATGTAGCTGACACGTGAAATTATTATTGAGAGGTCGTCTATGATGAACCATTTCCCCGCCTGGTTGGTAACTGTAGCCACAGGCATGTTAAAATTGTATGGAATTATGATTCTTCTCCTGTCTGTTCTTTTTTGTGGAGAGGCCTTCGCTCAGGAGGGCAGGCAATTCAAAGTTCTTCACATAATGAGCTACCACTCTCCTTGGAAATGGACAGATGACCAATTTAACGGCTTCAAATATGCGTTGAAGGACCTGGACGTTGAATACAAGGTGTTACAGATGGATGCCAAACGAAAAAGCTCGAAAGAGTCCATGGAGGAAGTCGCCATGAAGGCTCGGGAAATCATCAATACCTGGAAGCCGGACCTGGTTTACACCAATGACGATGCTGCCCAAAAGCATATTGTTAAACACTATGTAAATAGTGCGACTCCTTTCGTCTTTAGCGGCGTAAATATTAATCCCATACAATATGGCTTTCTTGGAAGCAAGAACGTAACAGGGGTCATGGAGCAGGAGCATTTCATCGAGACGGTAAAACTGCTCCAGAAAATTGTACCGAGTGTCAGGAAGATAGCGGTTATTTTTGATGATGCCCCGACCTGGGAAGGGGTGGGAGGGAGGATGCTGGCCAAATTACCGCAACTCAAAGATATCAATGTCACCAGATGGAGTGTCATTGGGTCCTTCAAGGAATATAAACAGCTGGTTCAGGAGTTACAGACAGAAGTAGACGCAATAGCCCTGTTGGGGATATTTGGTTTCAAAGACGAAGATGGCAAGCCTGTCCCCTATACCGATGTGCTTCGATGGACTGCCGAAAACAGCAACCTTCCCGATTTTAGTTTTTGGAAGGACCGCATTTCCTACGGAACGCTTTGCAGTGTTACTGTTTCAGGCTACGAGCAAGGCTTGGCTGCCGGAATTCTTGCATATCGAATTCTCCACGATGGTATTTCACCTGCAAGCCTGACCATGGCTCCATCCGTGAAAGGAGAGCCTGTGTTAAGCCTTGCGAGGGCAAAGAAACTCGGTATCAATGTTGAGGCGGATATCCTCCTGACGAGTGAAGTCGTTACGGAATTTAAATGGGATAGCAAGTGAGTATAAAAAACAAAATCGTAGCAATCTCTATAGCCATTTTATTCATAGCTATGGGGGTGAATACCGTGGTTACTACCAGGTATTTTTCCAACGAATATTTGTCTTCCAGAAAATCAGAGGTAATTGTAATCGCCGAAACTCTGAAATCCCAACTTGATCGGCTTCTGAAATTGCACATTCCTTTAAACCAACTCATAGGGTTCGAGGTAATGTGCAGAGAAGCAGTGACGAAGCATCAGGCTATTTCTTATGCAATGGTTGTCGATCTTGAGGGTGAAATTCTGTTTCACAACGACTCCTCTTATCACAATCAACATTTGACCAACGATGTCGTACTGACAACGATTAAGAAAGGAATTGAAAATATAATAGAAACAACTGAATCAGGTGAAGAGTATTATGATTTTTTTACACCTGTTTATGGTAGTAGGAATGAAGTTATTGCTTTCATCAGGACAGGCTTCCCCGTAAATCATATTAGAGCAAAAACCTGGAAACTAATTGGATACTCTGTCGCTATCACTTTTCTCTCTTTTGTAATAGGCTGTTTGCTGTTGATTGGACTTCTTTATCATTGGGTCAGCAAGCCGGTTGCCAATTTCATAGGGGCTATAGAGCAAATCAGACAGAAATCGTCAATTGATGAAAGCCAGCATGTCGATATTTCATCGCAAGATGAGATTGGTCAACTTTCATTAGCTTTTAACCAGATGATGGATGAACTGCGACGCACTACGGTCAGTAAAGAATATGTGGATTATATCCTTGAGAATATGCTCAACAGTCTCATCATAACGGACGAGAATTACAAGGTTCAAACCGTTAACCAGGAAACATTGAGTCTTCTTGGCTACAATAGTGAGGAGTTAATTGGGAAGACCATAGGTGAAGTTTTGGAAATTCCTCTTGAAGAAGCGATGCGCCTCTCAGGGTCTGATTTTTCGGTGAAAGCGATAGAGTCAAACTATATAGCCAAGGAAGGGAAACTCACTCCGGTTCTCTTCTCAAGCAGTATTTTGCGTGACAAAAATGATGAAGTACAAGGTTACATTTGCGTGGCTCAGGATATAACCGAGATAAAAGTACTTCGAGGCTTTATCCCGATATGTGCCTCTTGCAAGCAAATCCGTGATGATAAAGGATATTGGAGTCAGGTGGAGAAATACATCAGCGAGCACTCAAAAGCTCAATTCAGCCATAGTATCTGCCCAGATTGCGCAACCAAGCTGTACCCTGAATTCGTGGGTTGAGTAATTCCTTGAACTTCTGACGAGTCTTCTTCGTAGCCTCACGTGGAAAGGATGGTCAAACCCGGTAATTGATAATTGTGGCTATGATCTTTCTACTCCTCACAAAGAGCTGCTCCATTTTATACCTTCTGGACAACTGGTACCTTCCATTCTGGTTGTCTCAACCGTTCAAGATGGACGAACTCTATTGTGACATGTAAACGCTATTTTCCGCCGATAGCTCATTCAAAATGATGTTTTGATTGACGTTTTATCTCTTGTTTTTCCGGCACTTGGAAATTTGTTACCATTTACTTGAAATGCATTTAGTAGTGATTGACTCGCTCGATGGTCCGTAAGGATCAGAGATGCTAAATGTTTATATTAAATGGTATATGGCCTGTACCGATGGTATAAATAATTCATGACGAGGACAACACCTCGATCTTTTAACTTTAAAGCAACATTGGAACGAACCCCGGTAAAATGGAAAATAAACGGGACTCCGTTCAGTACCCCCTGATGGGTATAAGTGCGCCGAAGGTTTCTCTGTGATCGCTATCTGGTTGTTATGTTAAATATCTAATTTTAAAAGAGTCTCCAGCTTTCTTGTCTTTTATGACAGGTTTTCTGGAGTAAGGCACTACAATGTTTGGAACTGAAAACTTGCTGCTTTTTGTTGTGTCGGGGCTTTTGCTCAATATAACTCCAGGTGCTGACATACTCTATATTGTTGGTCGCTCAAGTACTCAAGGATTTCGAGGCGGCACCATTGCAGCCCTGGGAATAGGCGCTGGATGTATTGTGCACGTCATTGCTGCAACGGTTGGTATCTCAGCGATTATTACCGCATCTGCAACAGCGTTTACAATAGTCAAATATCTTGGTGCTGCATATCTTGTTTACATCGGAATAACGATGTTTCGAAGAAAACAAGAGACAGTCAATGAGATACAAGCTTTGCCCAAAACAAAGCTCAGGACAATATTTTGGCAAGGATTCCTCACCAATGCTCTGAACCCCAAAGTGGCATTATTCTTTTTGGCCTTTTTGCCTCAATTTATTGCGGCTGGTGCGGAAAACAAAAGTGTTGCTCTGCTTTTCCTCGGCATTGTATTCAATTTTAATGGAACTCTTTGGAATATTTTTGTCGCTTGGGTATCATCAAGTATAGTTGCAAGGATTCGTGGAACAGCAGCAATGACAAAATTGCTGAACCGTTTTGTGGGAACTCTGTTTGTGTGCTTTGGGGTTAAACTTGCTATTAGCCAAAGTTAAGGTGCCACTTTACAAAAAAAATCTTATGTTGCGTGCTTGTATATTCCGTATGTGTAAACGTTGCGCAGTAAACAACGAGTAAAATTTAATTTTTGTAAAGGCAGTGTCAAATGCAGAAAAAAAATATTCTTATCTTGAATCTACTCTTTGAAACCTCAAAGAAAACCAGTTTTGACAAAAGAATTACCGAGGCTTTCCTAAACCTCGACACACCCTATGACACCATCTATTTAAATGACCTCAGAAAGTTTGACAGATTTGATCATTATACCCATCTGTTGATATCTGGGTCTACGGAAAGTGCTACTGATGAAAAGGAATGGTATCCTGATCTTGATGCAATCATTCATCGTTTCATATCCGACGAAAAATCCATCCTAGGTGTCTGTTTTGGACATCAGTTTCTGGTCAGACATGTGCTCGGTAAAGAGCATGTCCGGAAATCATCAACACCGGAACTTGGATGGACGGATATAACACTTTCCAATAATCCTATTTTTAGAAATATTGATTCCCTTAAATCTGGTGTATTTCATTATGATGAGGTTTTTGGGCTTGGTAAACAGTTTGAAATTACAGCAAGCTCTAACAGATGTGCGATTCATGGATTTCAGATCAAAGGTAAGCCCATCTGGGGAGTGCAGTTTCATCCAGATTTCATGTATCAGGATGTGTTTTCTTTTGTCGAAGAAGTAAGGAAAAAAGATGGTCAGTTTGATGAAATCCATTGCCAGACAGCGATATCTTATGAAGAGTTCAGGGTAAATGATCGGGTGTTTAAAAACTGGATTGAAATTTCGTGACGATAGGTATCATTTGCTGGGGTACATTTATTTTACAAAAGATTTAGATAATTTCTTACAGGGGGGACCATCTGTCTGGATGAGGTGGGGGATCTCCCAATTTCTGTTCAGAGTAAACTACGTCTGTTGAAGGAAACTGAGGGTAACGTAACTAAAGGTGCTGAAATATCGGGTCCTTCAAGGACTGCACCACAAAAAATAATTCGCAGGTATAATATCAGTGCCGATGATTTCCGAAAAAAGGACGACCTCTGATCACGGTTGATTTTTTTGTCGTAAGCCCAGACGTGTTGCAAGATTGTGCAGGTTGCTTCGGTTCATATCAAGGTCACGGGCGGCTCCAGCCCAACTTCCGGAATTTTTTTGAAGGGCTTCCTGGACGAGTTTTGTCTGAAAGGATTTGACTTCTTCTCTTAATGATATTTTTTCAGGTAACGGAGCCTGGTAGCTGCTGATTACTGGATTGGTGTATATTGTCGATCCCAGGTCGCCGGCCAGGTGGTTTGGGGTGATTGTAATGAAATCGGCATCACCAACGTTTTTTGAGGCCTTAAGTACAGAGCGGGAAATGATGTTTTCCAGTTCTCTGACATTGCCCGGCCAGCTGTAACGGGAAAGAAGTTTTAATGCTCCTTCGCTGATGCGGATGTTACTCAGTCCGAGCTTGGTCATGGATCGTTCCGCAAAAAAACCAGCGAGTATCGGTATGTCTTCCTTTCTTTCCCGTAGCGGGGGCACCCTCAGAGGATAAACATTGAGACGGTGGTACAGATCAGCTCTGAATCGGCCAGCTCCAACTTCAAGCTCAAGATCCCTGTTTGTTGCGGCAAGTAGCCGTACATCGACGATAATCATCCGTTCGGAACCAACTCTTTGTACCTCACCTTCCTGGATTACCCGCAATATTTTAGCCTGTATCTCAAGGGACAATTCACCAATTTCGTCTAAAAACAGTGTGCCTTCATCGGCAAGCTCAAATTTGCCGGTACGATCACTTACAGCACCCGTAAATGCGCCTTTTGTATGGCCAAAGAGTTCGCTCTCGGCAAGAGAGTCAGGAAGTGCTGCACAGTTAAGGTAGAGCAGTGGTTTATCCCGTCGCTTTGAACCATTGTGAATAGCTCGTGTGACGAGCTCTTTTCCGACGCCGGTTTCTCCTAAAACTAGGCTTGTATACTCTGATTTTGCCAGGAGCTCAATCTCCTGGCGCAGTTCTTCTATGACGCTACTCTTGCCGAGTATTTTTTGTCCTCGGTGGGAATGAATATCCGCCATGAGGTCACTTGCCAGTTGCCCTTGCCGCTTTGCTTTTTTTTCAAGGGCTGTCAGTAAGTCCACCGTCTGCATTTGGGCTCCGGCCATGAGTCCGATAACATTAAGGTATTCTTGCGGAAGATGGTCAAAGGTGTTTGGAGTAAGTGCATCTGCCGTGAGCACCCCAACAAGGAGTCCATCAACATAAAGAGGGCAGCCTAAACAGGCATGGATATGATGTGTTGTTCTGGGAGCTACAGATAGCAGGCCGTCAAAAGGGTCAGGAAGTGAGCTGTCCTTTGAGAATAAAATGGGTTCGCGGGAGTTACAGATCATGTCCAGGCGAGGATGATTGAGCCTTGAATATTCACGCCCCATCGCATCGGGAGTGAGCCCCCGCGAGGCAAGAGGAATAAGAGACTCTCCCTGTACTCGAAACAGGGCGGCTGCGTCATAAGGAATTGCTATGTGTAGTGCTTCCAGAAGGCGTTGGTAGCGGTCTTCAGCACTGAGCGTGGCGGTGAGGTTACGAGCAATAGCTGCGAGGGTATCGAGTTTATCCATAGTTGTTAAAAGTACAACATTGTTGTCTGCTTGGCAACGTGTGAGTGTTGTGAAAAGTATAACACTGTATCTAACATACTGTAAACCCATTAATAAATAAATGGCATACCTATTGCTTTAAAGGAAGACGAACCTAAAAAACATGACTCTGGAGTGAGGAACTCCATTAGTCTCAAATTACATAAAGAGGGAAGGTATGAAAGTTCTTAAATTATCTGAAACAAACGAGTATACCCCAAAGGCCATGAAACGATTCTTTCTCGTGGAGGACTCTGAGAATTTTAAAATAATTAACTTCAATCTTGATGAAGGGGTGACTTTTCCCGTTCATTCCCATGATCTTGACGGAGAATTATCAATTCAGGTACTGGAAGGTGAGGGCTTTTTTCTGGCAGAGGCCGATGCTGAGATACCAGCAAAAGTAGGTGACATTCTGATTTCGGAAATACGTGAACCCCATGGAGTGAGGGCTACGACAAAGATGAGAATCCTCGTGACTATCGCTCCTCCAATTTGATCAAATTGTTGTACGAACAATGTATTATAATAATTATCTCTAAAGGGAGAAAACCATGGCAGAGCAAGTTGTAATAGACCAGGAAGAATGTATCGGTTGTGAAGCGTGTGTTGAAGTATGCCCCAGTGTATTCGCTTTTAATGATGACGAAGGGAAGGCCTATGTCCTTGATGGTGCGGATGCAGGTTCTGATTGTGTTGACGAGGCTATAGCCTCCTGTCCCGCTGAATGTATTACAAATGAATAAGTTGTAGGTAAACAGATCTTCAATCTCAAGCGAAATCTTTGCCTGGGGTTGGAGTCTGGACTATATGGTTGTAAAACGCTAAGTCTCAGTACAATGTTCGGTTCGTAGCGAATTATAACCGTATATTAAATGTTACACCTCCGAAGATTTTGGGGCTCCAGGTTATTCCGGAAAAGGCCAGAAAGTAGCATTAGAGTATGGTCGCAGAGATCGTGAAAAATTTCATGGTTTTCTCAGGTTACAGTTTAAGTCATTTGTAATCGGAGATCTTGTACTATAAAAAAAACACCCTCTGTTAATATCTTTTAACAGAGGGTGTTGGTCTGTATGTGATAATTTTACCAGCTATCACCTAATACGCTATTAAGATTCATACAGCTTTCTTGTTCTTTCTCCGTAAGTTCATCTTTGCTTTTGACCTTTCTGTCGCTATTAAGGTAACAGGCATATTGAGAACCTTTTTTATCACTTACCCATGCCATTTTATTAAATTCTTGTGCGATTACTTGACCTTTCATAACATCCTCCAGTTATCACATCTATTAATATTATTATTGATGCAGTGTATTCTTTCAATTGAGGAAATACTGCCCGGCGCCTGTTCGTTGTTTGTTACAGCCTACCCGCTATTGTCTTCAGTGCTTCCATAACAGACAATGTAAGTCTCTATAGATGCAATTCAATGGGGGACAATTGGTGCGTTAATGGTAGTGAAAACTGTTGAAATACAGCCTTGCCCCCCCACCTGTAAGCATGAGACCCCTGTGAACAGCAAAAGTCTTAGCCCGGATTTCTCACCAACAAAGTTTTTCGGAGGTCGAGACACCGGGCATGAAGCTGTAATAATCTACCGGAGTCTTCGCTACCTGCAAATGCTCGGTAACGAAGTAGCTGCGGATAAATCTGATGGCCCGAAGGGTGAACTTTTTGATTTGAAACGAAAAACACCCTGTTAATTAAGGAAGTCATTTTTAAACCATAAAAACAAACAATTGAGTTTCAAATCAAAAAGTCATGAGAAATTCGGGCTAGAGGTCTTCTAGACATCAACGGGTAGATAAATGCATCTCACATAAAGTGGGATAAGAAAATAACATCATTAAGGAGAATGACATGGCTGATGAAACCCCTAAAGGAAATCCGGCAGTTGTAGGTTTGGCAGGTTTTGGTATAACCACTATACTCTTACAGTTTCATAATATGGGATGGGGTGGTACGGGAACAGTCTTCTGTGCAGCGATGTTTGTCGGCGGGCTTATGCAACTTATGGCGGGATTACAGGAATTCAAAGTCGGTAACAACTTCGGCTATAGCGCCTTTTGTTCCTATGGGGCCTTCTGGATGGCCTTGGGCGCGATCTGGTTCTTGGCTGATGCTGTACCGCCGGAATGGCATCACCTGAAGATTACGAACCATGACATAGGATTATTCCTCCTTGGATATACCATATACACTGCAATCATGTGGGTAGGCGCGATGCGAATTCATACCGCGATGGCGTTCACCTTTACGACTCTTTTGCTCGGTTTCATTGGATTGGACCTTGTCTTCCTTGCTGGCATGAAGGGAGTCTTGACAATCACGACGATTATTCTGTTTCTTTGTGCAGGTGGCGCGTTGTACATGATGGCTGCAGCGATTTATGCCCAAGTTTTTGGTAGAGCTATTCTGCCGGTTGGTAAGCCCTGGCTCAAATAGCATAAAATCAGCCGGTTACGTTTTGTATCAATGAGCAAGCCTTGATGATTTTTCCTTCAAAAAATCATCAAGGCTTGTTTTCTTCATGAGTTCCACTCCTTCCACTGCGTATCTTTTTAAAGCTATTCAGCGTATTCTCTTTTGTCATGACAACTCATCGACAAAGTCAATAAACTTTTCTTTGCAACAACACATTCACTACTGGGTCTGGTGTTGGATTGCCCATACCTCTCGGAGTAACTGACGGATCTCTTCTGCTGTGGAAATACACAAGAGGTCACTACAACTCCCAGGTTTGTCCTCGGATATCTGCTACCTGCGTTTCCTGCCATATCCATAACGTGTCGCTTTCGAGCAGAATCTTTCAATGTCATAGCCGAAATCCGCTAGCAAGAATGCTCTGAAAACATATAATGTAAACCATTATGAATGAACTATTGAGCAAAGCCAGAATATTAAGAGATAAAAACTTTGATGGTAAATTTTTCTTTGGTGTGCAAACGACGGGGATATTCTGTCGTCCTTCCTGCTCCTCACGGGTCGCGAAAGAAGAGAACGTGCAATATTTTAACACAGTGTTTGATGCCTTGGATAACGGTTTCAGACCATGTTTGAGGTGCAGACCTGATATTGCCACAGATTATTATAACGGTAATCCGTCCGGTACACTTGTGGTTAAGGAAGCACTTGAAATGATTTATGACGGGTATCTACATGAACATTCAATACAGGATTTAGCCTCGAGTCTATCTCTGTCTGGGAGGCATTTACGCAAACTCTTCATCGATAATCTTGGTTTGAGCCCTGGGAAAATCGATCGATATCATAAAGTCCTTTTTGCTAAAAAAATGCTGCTTTACTCAGAAAAATCGATCACTGATGTTGCCTTTGCCTCCGGTTTTGGGTCATTACGTCAGTTCAACGATGTGTTCAAGGCTACTTTTGCAACGCCGCCTTCAGCGTTACGAAGTAAAGCAAAAGACACAAAGAACAGAGGTGCATCTTTACGAATCAACTATAAAAAGCCTTTTGATTTTGATTCGATCCTCTCATTTTTAAGAAAGCGGGCGATTAAGGGTGTGGAAAATGTTACTACATCCAGCTATAGCAGGACATTTCGAACCGAGAGCTCTTCAGGATTCTTTGTGGTAGCAAATAATTCAAAAGATGGTTGCCTGGAACTCACAATCGACGCAAGTGACTTGCGTTGTTACATGACCATCTATAATAGAGTACGCAAAATGTTTGATGTTGATACTGATTTCTCAGCGATCAATGCGAGATTTTCAACGGACAAACATCTCTCCACTGGAATGGTAGATGGTCATGTCCCCAGACTGCCTGTTGCTTTTGACCCCTTTGAGGCCGTTGTTCGTGCTATATTGGGTCAGCAGATCTCAGTACAGGCTGCAACCACTTTAGTTGGTCGAATAGTTCATGAGGCGAGCATTGAAACCACTTCTGAATTTCCATCAGGACTCGATTACTTCTTTCCTTTTTCTGACGAGCTTATGGGACTGGAGATAGGGGACATAGGGATCACAAAGACTCGCCAAGAGACGCTGAAAACAGTTACCCGTGCTGTTTTGGACAAGGTCATTGATATATCAATTAATCAATCATTTGAAACATTTCAAAGTAAGTTTACAGCATTGAAGGGCATTGGTGATTGGACAGCACATTACGTGGCAATGCGAGGTTTGGGCATGATGGACTGCTTTCCGTATAACGATCTGGTGGTGATCAAAGCACTAACTATCAACGATACTCTTCCGTCCAAAAACGAAATACTGGAGCGAGGGGAGCTTTGGCGCCCATATCGAACATATGCGACCTTATGTTTGTGGAACAGTCTAAAAAAGAAGGAGTAACTATGCTTTATTATACTATTTTTAAAACATTATTTTGTGACATAATACTGGTTGGCGACAGCGATGGGATTCAGCAACTTCATCTTGATACCGGTGAAGGTAAAAGACAATTCAGTATCAGTGACCACTGGCAATTAGATGATGCGATGTTTGATGGCGCGAGAAAACAAATTGAGGCGTACTGTCGAGGGGAACTGAAACAATTTACCATCCCATTGAAACTAGAAGGAACCGAATTCCAGAAGAAGGTGTGGAGAGCCCTATGTGAGATCCCCATGGGTGAGACAAGAACCTATGGAGAACTTGCCGAAGATATCGGAAACAAAAAAGCGAGCAGGGCTGTTGGTAATGCAAACAGCAAGAATCCCATTCCCTTGCTGGTTCCATGCCATAGAGTAATTGGTGCGAGTGGAAAACTCACCGGTTTTGCCCATGGACTTGCTATAAAACAACAACTTTTAGAGTTTGAAGAAACCAACTCATTTAACTGATAAGATAAAGACAATATGACCATTAAAACCTACTTTAACCCGGGTTGTGCTTTAAGCATTTACAAACCCGAACTGGAAAATAAAATCATACGTTTCTTGAACCAAAATTATAGAGAAACGCATATGCACAAGATATGTTGTCAACATGATCCGCAACTTGAAAAAGGATCTATTATAATAAATGTATGTGCTGGTTGCGACAGACGATTCAGTAGTCTGTATGAAGAAATCTCAACTATATCTTTGTGGGAAATAATCGATAGTCTGGATTCCTTTCCGTACCCCGATTACAGAGGTTTGCAATTGTCTATCCACGATCCTTGTCCTGTGCGAACAAAACCGCAGGTTCATCAGGCTGTACGTAATTTACTTGGGAAAATGAATTTTGACCTTATCGAAACGAAGCTGAGTGGCACCAAATCTGTATGTTGTGGAGATGATTTCTACCCGAAAATTCCTCTGGCTAAAGTTCATAATCATATGAAAAAGCGGGCTGATTCTATGCCCTGCGATGATGTTTGTGTCTACTGCGTCTCCTGCATTAAATCATTTTATATTGGTGGTAAAACGCCTAGGCACTTAATGGATCTATTAATGGGTGAACCTACTGAACCGCAAATCTATGACACAGTAGAATGGCATGACCAATTGCAAGATTACATCGATGCTCACTGAGCAAAACATTCAAAACTGGGGTGCTGAAATGTAGGAATTAAAATCCTAACTGATATGTCTATTCTCTAAGCCCTGATTTCACATGGCTGCTACCACATAGACCACGCTCAATAGTTCTTTTGGATTATTGAGTGTAGTCTACGTGGTTTGCCGTACTCCCCATCTTCATCCATTCTTCATTTTTATCTGATATCGTAGAATTGCTCTTGCGCTGAAGTGTTGGAACAGATTCCCAACTGAAGTTGTAACGCAAAGAGATCGGCCATTTTAATAAAAAATGATGACGCCAACTCTATATTCCAGATAATTCCATGAAATTTTATTGTCACGCAAAAATGGTGTTTCGTGTTGATTCTCAGCCCTGGGTAAGAGAGTCCGGCTTTCGGTGACCGAGCTAACGTTTTAGCATTCATACTCCTTTCGCCTTGAAAATATATTAAAGCTCATTGACTTCGTCTTCACCGTCTCTTAAACTTTTGCTTATTGATACCAAAATTATTTCAAGAGGCATTTGTTATGCAGATACCAGAAGGAAGTAACTCAGCATTACCAGCCGGCCTGTCCATCCTCAAATCAGCCCAGCAACAAACCGAGTTGGCCGGGGATTTGATTGCTAAGACCGTTTCGAGCATGTCACAAATGCAAACTACACAATCACCTGCGCAATCTACTGATATATCAGAAATTACTGGGACTGGAAAAATAATAAACATAACAGCGTGATGGTTGCCAAGAGAAAAGGACAATCACCTGTCGATTTCATCAAATCTCAGGGAGGATATCATAAATATAGCTAGAGTGAATGGAGGAAAAATATCAAAATCTGTAAAATCACTTTATCCGGATTATGATAAAAGAAAGTAGTATCGTACACGAAACATTCGTGAAATAGAGCACCTTGTAAAGGTAAGATAATCTTTTTTTTTTATTAAAATTCCTATCATCCTTTCCCCAACACACCCTGCAACTTGATACAGCGGAAGAACAACTCAATTGGATTCATAGATGCAGTAGTAACCCCGGAGAGCTTATCCCATTATTAAATATTCGAGCTGGCAATCAAAACAATCATAACTCTAACCAGAGTCAGTAGTATCCGGTTAGAAACTTGCATATAAAAAGAATATAATTTTGACTACTTGGAGCATTATCATCTTGACAATGAATTAAAACGTTACTCTGTTTGGCATATTGCTCCAACGCAAAAGGAGCTCCTTAAACCTCTACACCAGGTATTACCCAAAGTACCACCACTTAAGTCGAGATCTAATAAACCACTGGCCATGAACACA
>JBLHNA010000069.1:0-18515 GCA_047619065.1 Desulforhopalus sp. | reverse complement strand
ATAGTTAGATGCAAGTAGTCTTGTCAAATTGAAACAGGTGCTAAAAGCTACCTCTAGAGCACATTTTAAAAAGAAGATTGTTCCAGATTTTTTTGCAGATCACTTCAAAGAGATTGTCAGGCAGCGTGCAAAATACTAACTGACTATTAATAGTTGTCAGGCCGTGCGCCAGATACCACGGCCGTATCGTGCAGGATCTGGTCGAAGCTTTGCAATGCCAACACTAAACCATAGTTGGACACACCAAGTTGACATGTTTCCTGTTAATTCAAACCGGAGAAGATCTTGAATTTTGGCTCCGAATCGTCTGTTCTAGTTAAGATTTATTTGTCAGGCAAGAGGTAAGAAAGCCCGGCAAAATGGATTGAAACATTTGGCAGAAACCATCCCTACATAAAAAAGTCGGTAGATTTACCCCGCAGGTTGCCAATGCCCAGTCAAGTTTACAACAGAACCTATTATTATCGTTACTGACAAAAGACTACACAAAAGGTATCTTAGGTGTAGTGTTTTGTCAGTAAACCTATTCTGGAGGTATTAATAGTGAGCCCAAAAGCCGTACAAATAGCTACACCTAAGAATATGCCGGTGCCAATAACCGAAACAGAGGATGATTTGCACCGCTGGTCGGCCATCTATTTTGCCACCCAGGCGACCACTTCGCCTCGCTCACAAAAAGAGCAACACAGAGATTTTTCCTTGTTCCTGAGTTTCATGGAGCTGGAATTAGGCAGCACCTCTCGCTTGAGCTGGTCGCCCCGGGTCGCCAGGGACTTTTTAACTGCCCTGCAGAACACAATGAAAGATGACGGTTCACGGAAGTGGTCGGATCGGACCATCAACCGAATGAGTGCCCATCTGAAAACCTTCGCCAAGTGGATTCACAAGCACCGGCCGTTTCCTTTGGGCCAGCCAATGGAAAAAATCAAGATGCTCTCGGTTGGCAACCAGTTGGAGATAGAACGGGCCTTAACCAAGCAAGAGCGGAACCGGATTCTCGATGCAGCCGATCAGCTTCTTCTTGTCGGCGGTCGCTCCCGGGATCGGCACCGTAATGGTGGGGCAAACCCACCCCAGAGAAAGAATTATCGGCCTTACCGGAATAGAGCCATCATTTACGCCCTTATTGAAACCGGGATGCGCCGAAATGCGATAACCAGCTTGAACCTGGCGGATATTGATTTTGACCGGCGAATTTTATCGGCAGTAGAGAAGGGCGGTAGTGTTCAGCCATATCCAATCAGTAAGCAGGGGATGGCTGCGATCAACGACTACCTGGAACAGGAGAGGACAGGAGATCAGGAAAAATGGCAATCCCATGCCCTTTTTCTCTCTCCAGCAACAAATCCCCATGGGGACGGTCGCTTAACCCCTAAGGTTATCAATACGGTGTGGAATCAGGTTCGGGATTTTGCCGGGGTGGATAAAGACAAGACACCTCACTCGGCCCGGCACGGTATGGGGGTGTTCATTATGGAGAAAACCGGTAATGTGGCGGCGGTGCAACGGCAGTTGGGACACAAGAACGCTTCCTTTTCTTTGCAGTATTCCCGAATAACCAACGATGAGCTGAAGCAGATTCTGGATGAAAGATAGGCTCCATCAGGTTACGATGCGAGGTCTTGCGCGATCGAAACCGAAGTTCCCAACCTGATTTTGAATTGATATTAAAACGAAGAGGAAGAAATGAACAAAAAAGAACTTGTGGAATACACATCAAATGCAGCCGGAATCACAAAGACTCAAGCAGGGGCAGCTTTAAGTGGTGTTTTGGCCGGAATAACCCAGGCCCTAAAGAATGAGGAAAGCGTTTCCCTAATTGGCTTTGGATCTTTCTCAACATCAAGGAGAGAAGCAAGAAAAGGTAGAAATCCTCAAACAGGAAAAGAAATAGATATAGCAGCAAAAACGGTGGTTAAATTCAAATCTGGAAAAGCATTAGGTGACGAAGTTAATAACGGTTGAGATGGTATAGTACAACCATGGCGGATGGATTTCGTGCACACGAAATCCATCCTCGCAAAAAAAGTAGGAGTTTTACCACCCAAAAAATAAAAATGAAGGAGTATGAAATGGTGGAGAAAAATTGGAAGGAAATGACGACGGAGGAGCTGGGGAAGAATATCGAGAAGACCAAGAAGGAGAGCGCGAAGAAGCTGGAAAAGTTGGAGCAGAAGATTAAGAAGTACGAGAAGGAGATCGACAAGTTGAAGAATCAGGTTAAAAGTGCGATCGCTAGCAACAAAAAAAAGATCAAGAAGTCACTTAAGAAGAAATAACCACACCCCTCTCCTTTATATTTTCGCGGTGTTGAAGGCGATAATGCTACTAGACAAAGATACAAACAGATTATCAACCGAGACAATTGCTCCATTTTAGAAAAGTCGAATGGCTGATAGTACTTTCTTACCAATATCCCCCAACCAGATTCACGCTTGACCGCAAATTTGTCCACTTTTGATTGGACCAACCCCAGCGAGGCCCAAAACAGGCTGAATCAAAATTACGGCTAGCATGTAAAATGTACGATTGCCTCCGTTTCAGATACAGCGTACTCCAATTAACAAACTATAATCCAGAGAGGTAATATACTCTGATTCCTACCGATAGCGTTGTGGTATATGGCTCTCTGCCTAACATGATTCACGCAAGAAATCAGCAACCAATATCACTCGAGAACAAAACTAACAATGGAGTAATATTGGGAAACCTTGGGACCGAAAAGAGCCAAGGAATCTGTAAATCGCTAGGCTGCCTGTCATTGGAAGATTCTTTGGTAAACTCTTCTATGCAGTTACTCCATTTCTGGGACATTTTGAGGCATTGGGAAGGCTTACCTTCTCTGGAAAAATGTTAATCCAGATCAGCTTGTCAGTGCTCATCCCTAAAAAACGTGTCCGAAAAGGAGCATTCTAAATTATTGATAACTTACAGAGCATCACCGAGATGAGGAACAATCTCTTACTGGTCGTTTGATCAAAATCAATAAGACATCTGGATTATGTTCCTGGTCAATCTTTAATTGAAATTCCGTGCAATCGGTCAAAAAGCAGGCATTCTTTGCCGATACTTGGAGTGTAGCAAATTATATCCAATCAAGTATTATGGTCCAAAGTCGTCGTTAATTCTTTACAAAACTGAGGTGAAAAAATGCCATTTACTGAAAGCACAATGTTTTTATATATAATTCTGCCGCTGCTGGTCTTTCTGGCTCGCATTATTGATGTGTCGATTGGAACCCTGCGGATCATCTTTGTCTCCAAAGGCCTAAAGTATTTTGCGGCAATGCTGGGTTTCTTCGAATCCCTTATCTGGCTGATAGCGATAACCCAGGTTATGCAGAACCTCCATTCTTGGCAGACATATATTGCCTTTGCCTGTGGCTTTGGGGCAGGAAATTATGTCGGGGTAGTCCTCGAGGAAAGGATTGCTCTTGGCAACCTTTTGATTAGAATCATAACCATGAAAGAAGCTGATGAACTTGTCAATGTTCTCTGGAAAGCTGGTTATGGCGTAACCAGCGTCGACGCACAAGGCGAATCTGGACCGGTGAAGCTGATCTTCAGCATCACCAAACGAAGAAATCTGGCCAAGATCATTTCCATCATCAAACAATACAATCCAAACGCGTTTTACACTATCGAAGATATGCGTTACGTCAATCAGACCTATCCTTTGCCACTGCCTCTGTCGAAACGCTCACTGTTCCACTATATGGCTATTGGCAAGCGCAAGTAATTATTCCTTTGATTGCAGCATGCCCCCACGGAACCAGGAAAAATTTACACCTGTCGAGTAGACCGGCTCCTCACATGAAATCACAGGTTTTCTTGCTATGTGATGAAATTTCGTTGTCCGGCATACTCTCATTACTCTGAAAGAAACACAGGGCCTCCCGGGTTCCCGTATAATCACAATGTTAAACATGCCATGGTCACAGACCCCGGGAAGCAGGCACCACTTTGCCATTAGTAGTGATGACTGTATTGACTTCCATTTCTCAAACAATGTCGTCCTTCCAGCATGGAATATTTCGGGGCTCAATCCCTTCAACCTTACGGCCTATCTGCTCGCAATCCTACGCTTAAAACTTTACGTTACCATAAAGTCTCCAAGGCCTCGCTACCCGGTGGTTGGCCTACCTTCCGGGACGGGATTTCCACCCGCTTGATTATACGACCTTGCCCACCCGGCCGCACTTGAGATGATTCCTGATAATCTTGTATAAGAGTAACGATTAGAAAAGTGATATACTTCCAGATCTTTGAGAAGATCTACACTTGCAGTTCTTGCCTTAATGTTGTTAGGAATATACAAGGACACCATTGACTAATTTGTTGCTCCATTTATGGAGTAGCCGATATAAGATAGTACTTTCCTCCAATATTCCCTAACCAGATTCACGCTTGACCTTAAATTTGTCTACTTTTGATTGTGCAGATCTCAGCCAGGACCAGAACGGGCTGCATCAAACCAACGGCAAGTGAAAGTTAAACTTACCTCTGGCAGCCTACACGGCCAAGAATAGTGAATTAGAATTTGCTTTAAACCAATAAGAGATAGTACCGGCACAAAACGATACCATAAAATATATTTATGTATATTTTGATATCATTTATTGCACAGAGAAGGGAATGTGCACGGTTGTGGCGAGACCAGGAATCACAGCAAGGGACAAAAAGGAGTAAGGAGGTTTACCCCGCAGGTTGCCCTGGAGGACTGCATCAAAACAGCTGCAAAAGTACGGTAGCGTCCGTGTCCGATAACAGCGGACTCCACGTAACAAAACATAATCCAGATAGGTGATATACTCTGGCTCCTATCGATTGTGTTGTGGTATCAACACCAAACCCTGACAACATGCACTAAGTTATTATCTTGTAGGTTGTCTGGCAGTTGTCATGAAGTTGTTCAACAAGTGTTATCTGAGCCAATTGTTTACGTCCATTTACATAATGGTCCTCATAGACTACAATTAAATACTTGAAAAAACGTTTTTTTTCTAAAAGGACACTGGATGGCAACTATTCTTGTTCAAGTGGTAAAAGATTACATTCTCATCGTTGATGACGAAATCCCTATTACCAAACTTTTAAAGAGGTTACTGGTTGATGAAGGGGAGATTCATGTTGCATATAATGGAGAAGAAGGAATATCAAGAATCAACGATGTTGATTTTGACCTCATTATATCCGACATCGACATGCCCATAAAAAATGGTTTGAGCTTTTATAGTGAGGCAATACAAAAGAAACCATATCTGAAAGGTAGGTTCTTATTCATGACAGGAACCCTTGACCATGGGCGTTTAGAATATTTTAATAAGCATGGTATTGAGCATTTAATCAAACCGTCAACACTCACGGATATACGTATAGCTGCAAAAAGAATTTTGCTATTAACGAAAACCACGAAGGAACAAGGATGAGTTAAGTGGTTACTCCATTTCAATTACTCTCCTTGTTCGATACTACTTTCCTCCAATATCCCCCAGCCAGATTCTCGCTTGACCGCAAATTTGTCCACTTTTGATTGTTCAGACTTCAGTCAAGACAAGAACGGGCTGCATCAAAACAACGGCAAGTGAAAGTTAAACCTACCTCTCCAGCCTACAAGCCCAAGAATAGTGAATTAGAATTTACTTTAAGCCAATAAGAGATAGTACCGACACAATCCGATATCATAAAATATATTTATGTATATTTTGATATCATTTATTGCACAGAGAAGGGAATGTGCATCAAAATAATGGCTCCTGATTCATGAATCGCCTGATTTTGAAACCGGTTATCACCATCTCCACTCGGCCTGTAACCCGTCCTCACGCCATAACCATTTATTGCACCCAATGACAAAATCAGATAACATCATTTCGCGTTGAAATATTAAGCGACACAAGACACTACTTTGAACCTGGTTTCACAAATGTTGGGCTACATGAATGCTATCCGGTTAACTTGATATCCAGTAAATCTTGGATGATATGTGGCAGAAAATAAACTACCTTGTTGATTTTACATTATCAACATCCTTCTCTGTTTTGGAACTTTAAGGAAACCAGAGAATAACTTGTTATGCATTTCTGAAGGAATATCAATGTCGGTAGAAGTGATCAAAAATCAAGTCTTTCAGTTTTTATCCTCAGATGAACCTGAGGTTATGGCTATCAAAGGTGAGTGGGGAGTTGGAAAGACCTTTAGTTGGAAGAAGTTTCTTAAAGATGCTAGTTCTAAAAATAAAATAAACCTTGAACGCTACTCTTATGTCTCCCTCTTTGGAATCAACTCACTAGAAGCTTTTAAATATTCAATTTTTGAAAATGTCGTTAAGAGAGAAATTATCGGTACTGAGGCTAGTATTGAAACTTTCAAGAATAATACTGCGAGCCTAATCGAATCATTTGGAAGGCAATCTTTTAATTTTTTAAAGGGTGCTCCAATAGTTAAGTCATTCAGTCCTGCAATAGAGACCATCTCTTTCTTGTCACTAAATAGCACCATTATCTGTATCGATGATTTAGAAAGAAAAGGAAATGGCCTAGAAATAAAGGATGTTTTAGGATTGGTATCACTACTAAAAGAGCAAAAGAAATGTAAGGTAGTGTTGCTTCTTAATGACGGAGAAGATGGTCTCGAAGATTATGAAAAATACCGTGAAAAGGTAATCGATATTGAGCTTGCATTTGCACCAGATCCAGAAGAGTGTGCATCAATAGCTTACTCTGACGAAACGCCCAGACATTCTAGGCTAAGAGAGTTGACTACAAGCCTTGGGATTCGAAATATTCGTATACTTAAGAAAATTGAGCGATTGGTTACTCTATCTTTACCTCTAACAGAAGAGTTTGAGCCGGAAATATCAGATCAAGTCATACATTCGCTTGTGCTTTATGCATGGAGTTATTTCTGCTCAAATTCAAATGAGGAAATACCACCTTTAGAGTTTATAACTGGTAAGGGCTATACGCTTCTTGGTATAGGGGATGAAGAAGTCAGTGAACAAGAGAAGAAATGGCAAACTACCCTACAAGCATACGGTTATCAGCTTACTGATGAGTTAGATTTACAGTTGGCAGAAGCTGTCAAGACAGGTTATTTCGTAGAAGAATATTTCAAAGAAAAAGCATCTACTAAAAACCAGGAAATTGTCGCATCTAAATCCCAGGGGTCTTTCTCGGAAGCTTGGCGGCTCTATCACGATACTTTCAATAATAACGCCGGTGAGGTTATTAATGGGCTGTATGAAAGCTTTAAGGAAAACTGTAAATATATAACACCCGGGAATTTAAACGGCACTGTTTCATTGTTTAGGGAATTAGGTGAAGAGGATAAAGCATCCGAAATAATTGACATATACATAAAAAGTAGAAAAGACGAAACTGAGCTCTTTAACATGAAGGAGAATAACTTCTTTGGCGACATTAGGGATCAGGAGGTTATAGATAAATTTAACGATACATATAATCAGTCAGCTACTACCGAGACAGCGAAACAAGTCTTAGACCGGATTGCTGGCCAAAGTGGATGGAACCAAAGAGACGAAGTGGTGTTAGCAAACACATCTGTCGATTATTACTACGATCTATTTAAATCTAAGGCTGGTCGCCACCTCTCATCTTTTGTGACTACGTGTTTGAAATTCGGCCAGTTTCGAAATGCTAGTGATCAACAAAATGAGATTGCTAATAGAGCTACAAAGGCACTACGAAGAATTGCCTCTGAGAGCGAAATCAACAAAAGAAGGGTCAAGAAGTTCGGAGTAAACCTTGAAGATACATAACAAGGCGCTACTACGAAAAATTTACTCGATAGCCCTCCTAAATTCCCGCAGAGCGCGGCGTTATGATGAATCAACAAATATCTGCTATGGATAAAATAGAGATTTCTAATACATTTACAAAAAAGAACAATGCAAACTGGAATTGTCCGAAATGCAATAGGGTTTTAGTATTAAAAAAGAATTCATTTCATGCTCATGAGTCTTCTGAGACTCAACTCATGCTTGAAAGACCCGATTGCCATCAAATGGAATATTCATATGTGTTTTCTTGTCTTTTTCATTGCACAAATAATGGGTGCAATGAGCATGTAGCTTGCACAGGAGAAGGTTTTCATGACATTGAAATTTCTCACGACAATGAAGGTTACCCTGTGCAACAAT
The DNA here is from genome assembly GCA_047619065.1 of Desulforhopalus sp. Taxonomy (GTDB): domain Bacteria; phylum Desulfobacterota; class Desulfobulbia; order Desulfobulbales; family Desulfocapsaceae; genus Desulforhopalus_A. The sequence continues at coordinate 10,355 of JBLHNA010000069.1, read as the reverse complement.
ATCCAATTTTTTATAAACCAAAATATTTCTTTCCAAACGTTAACCTGTTTCCATTATCTAATAATGTTCCCAAAGATATTAACTTAGCTCTAAGTAAATCTTTCGAACTCTTTTTCTGTAACTACGATGCTGCGCTAAACCAAGTGAGAATATGTATTGAATTGCTAATGGACAGCTGGGGAATAGCATCATCAACTGAAACCAATAAGTTTATTTCTCTGCATACTAGAATTACTAAAATTCCTGAGAAATACAGTAAATTGAAAAGTGTTCTAACTGCAGTAAAGTGGCTAGGTAACGCTGGAAGCCATTCGTCTGTTAGAATAACTAAAAAAGACCTTTTAGATGCATATGAAATTGTTAATTATATTCTTATTGAAGTTTTTTCATCTAAACATGAAAAAATTTCAGGTATGGCAAATGAAATTAATACTAGTAAAGGCCCAAGAAATACAGAGTATTAAAAAGATCATAACCCGGCGCTCAAGAGGGACGGCGTGAGGTTATGCTGTTTTAGAAGTTTAAAAGTAAAATAAAAATCAATAATTTAATCCAGCTTCGTGGTGGAATGCACGCCGCCCCTTAGCTAAACGTTGAGCCTGTAGAAAAAGGTATATTTTCTTTAAATCAGAAATTTTGACAATATGTAACGTGCTGAAATCACTTAACCCGGAATGTTAGAAAACTGGCAATATCTCTAGATTTTGACTTTTTTCTACAGACTCGTTGGAGATTCAAAAAGGAAATATATGGAAACAATCATTACTAGCATATTTTCTGGTGGTGTAGCTGGAGCCGCTTTGATATGGATTTCCCGTAGTTGGATTACTGAAAGACTTCAACAATCAATCCGGCATGAGTATTCACAAAAACTAGAAACTCACAAATCAGAACTAAATCTAAAGCTGCAATCTATTAAACACGATCGTGAATTATATAATTTGAGGACATCATTATTTTTTGATCATCAACGTAAAGCTTTTGCTGAAATATCAAGTCAATTAGCAAAGACAAAAGATGAATGGTTTCGGGTAGCATTCGACCCAGAAGACTCATTTATGGAACCAGTACCAAATGAAGAGTACATCAAATTCAAACAGCTCATTTATGATCATCAATTATTTTTCGACACAGAGTGCAACCTTGCAATAGATCTAGCACTACAAGCAATGCATGACTCATTTCCTTTTAAAGAAACACTCTATGGGCCTGAAGAAAAGATAGAATGTCAAGAACCATACGAAAGGTTAGCTTACATACAAGAGCGCATGATACAACTTTTCCAAGAAAAAATTGGTATATCAGAGGCAGTGTCTGCAAAAACTGATTTAGCACTTCTTACACTTGTAAGACTTTTAAACGAAAACAAACATCATATCTCCGAGTTTGAAATTGAAGATAATATAAAATTGAGTATTTTTGAGAATTACTCAGATGCTATTGAAATAGCGAAGCAATACATCAACCCATTTACCGAAAAGTGTGAAGAACTAAGAGAATATTTTATAGCACAAATTTTATATGAAGAATCACTATTAAAACTTGATAACGCTATGGCAATATTAGAGAAAAATAAAATCCAACAAGCCAATCAACTTTGACCGCAAAACATTGGCGTTTTAGCGAGTTTCTTTTATAGGCATGAGTTTTTTGGCTTATCCATCATTGAGTTACGCACTTTGCGGCAGGTTATCGAAACGTTACTCCATTTCCGGATAATCCAGGCGTTGATAGTACTTTCTTACCAATATCCCCCAACCAGATTCACGCTTGACCTTAAATTTGTCTACTTTTGATTGTGCAGATCTCAGCCAGGACCAGAACGGGCTGCATCAAAACAACGGCTTTTATGGCTAGTGGGTGATAAACACCGTCACGATCTAACCACTAATAGCACCGAAACGAGTTTTTGATTGGAGTAGGGATTTTGGGGGCAAATGATGGAGGGACTCCCACAAAGTGTCGTTTTTTAGAATAATTAGGGGTAAGATAATAATGAGATAAAAACGTTTAAGTACTGAAAAACATAGAGGGAGTGGAGTATGACCAAATCGGAGTTGAGTGAAGCATTGGCCATAGAATTGAAGTGCTCTGTTGCAACAGCATTAGACATTGTCAGTACCATCCTTGATGCTATCACAGAAACACTGGTTAATTGTGATAATGTTGAGATCAGGGGCTTCGGTAGCTTTACTGTCAGAAACTACAACGCATATACTGGCAGGAACCCGAAAACTGGCAAGGAAACAACCGTAAAGGCTAAAAAACTCCCTTTCTTTAAGGTAGGGAAAGAGTTGAAGGCAGCGGTGGACACCGGTGTGACTGAATCAAATAGCCCATCCAGAGCGGTTTGATTCATTTAATGTGCACGAAATCCATCCTTGCAAAAAAACTAGGTAGTTTTACCCCGCAGGTTGCCCTGGAGGACTGCATCAAAACAGCGGCTTTTGTGGCAATTGATTCAAGAATTGCCTCACTTTGAAACCGTTTGTCATCATCCCCACTCGGCCTGTAACCCGTCCTCACGCCATAACCATTTCTTGCACCCACAGATGAAATCAGATAACATCATTTCGCGTTGAAATATTAACCGACACAAGACACTACTTTGAACCTGATTTCACAAATGTTGGGTGTGTTCTGGTTAAGATCTAGTGGAAATATGTTGACTTTAGAGAAACGAGATCCAGAGGCATTGATGAAGACAAATTGAAAAAGAGAAGGATAGCAAGTCTCTAGACAACACCACCATAATTCAGGTTAACCAGTTAGAAACATCCTTCCCTGAGTAATTTAGACTTGTCAAGACAGTCTGAAATGTGGAGATAGTTAGAGAACTAGACAACAGATTTTTAGACTGACGAACTACAAATAATAAAGGCATGATTTATATGAATGAAACAGTTTCACCTATTAGTTTTCTAGGTTTAGGGGATCATGTTGAATATGGAACAATAACATTTCCTTTTGGACCGATAGATATATTCGGTCTATCAGTTTCTAAAACATACCCTTTTTATCCTTGGCCAGGAAAAGGTCTAATTTGGTTATTCATCGTCCATGAATCGATCCTAAGATCGGAAAAAGAAGAAGAAATATTTATTGAAATGAAATCTAAAAATGACGAGCAAGTCGGTCATTTCACAATACATACAGTGAAAGATGCAGATCAACCCAAAACCCCAGTTATTCCCCCAACCTCTGAAGAAATAGAAAGAGAAGGTGGTGTTATGCTCCCCGCTGTTGATCTTGAGTGGCAGTTCATTCCAATACAACTTGATGGCAGCATCAAAGAACCTGGTGATTATTACGTATATGCAACATATAACAACAAAGTACACACTGTTGGGCGAGTCCTTTTTAATTATGATAAATCTGAACCCCTCTCAAATTCAGAAATCAATGCGATAAAGTCAGATCCAACGTCTTCCAGATCAGTCAGAATGTGGGCAACCTGTAAACATTGTCTAGATTCATTAAAGGCTTATTCTGGTATTGAAAAAGATAATAAATCGGAAAAGGAAGGGTATTTATGGCAACATGATCTTCCTGACCAGTTTACCTGCAAGTGTAACAAAACAACTTATAATCTAAAATACTTAAAAGAAAGTCTCCATGAACTGCTCAGGAATAGTTTGATGACTGTTAAAGGTGGTTTATCATATACAAGAAAATATTCTCACAGCCAAATTGTAAAAGTAACGACTCAGTTTAACCAATTATTAGAAAAAGAAGCAAATGAGAATGTAGTACAGAAATTTATTGAGAAAAATCTTGTTATTCTATCAAGTTTTAATGGGAAGAAAATATTTATTAAACCTAGTATTTTAGGAAAGTATGAAACTGATTTTGTTGTTTTAACAACAACAGGGGAACTTATCTTTATTGAACTTGAACGACCTAGCATGAAATTGTTTAAAAAAGATGGTCACCAAACTGCAAACCTTACCCATGCCTATGGTCAAGTTGTAGATTGGTTGGAAGAATTTAGAAAACACTCCGGTGCAATATTGGAACATCTTGATATTACAGAAGACAAAATCCACAAAGTAAAAGGAGCCGTAATTGCAGGTCTCTCGTATAAAGAAGAAACAAAGCATATTCAAAGACATATGATGTCAGGGTTACACCCAAACATTGATCTTTATTGTTTAGATGATTTATCAACTGTCCTTGTTCAGTTATCAAAGGATTTAGCATAAAATGTCTAACCAACTAATAAACACGGACCCGTAAACAACACACGGTCCGGTTATTAAACCGTTCAAAGTAAAGATCTCTCCTATGGATTTTGACTTGTCGTTGCCGAAGGAAATTGTCAAAAAAACTTCCTGTCTGTCACAGCTTCTTTCGGTTATGATCTAGTGGAAATATGTGGACTATGAAATTAACAGAAGAGTCACGAACAGATCTCTCCTAACTTAATAACCCCACGCAGATCAGGGGTGAAATAACGAAGTGCTATTTACACAACATTTTTATGCAGCAACAAGAGGTAACCATGTACGAATTTTCGATAGAATTGGCTTCTGAAAGAATCGATGACAAAAGATCACGAGAGTATTTTGCAGAAGTGTTAGGTTCATTTATTAATGAAAACTACCGTTCAGCGGTGGTTATGCTTTGGTCAGTAGTCATATCAGATTTTGTTTTTAAACTACAAACACTCAGTGATTTATACCAAGACGAAACAGCTGAGAAAATCTTAAAGTCTATAAGGGAACAGCAGGAAAATAGCCCTACGAGTTCTAACTGGGAAAAGAAATTGCTTGAGGATATTCGCAAAAAAACAAACCTTTTAGAAATCGGTGATTATCAAAATTTATTAGCTTTACAGGGGATGAGACACCTCTCGGCTCATCCAGTTCTAAGTGAGACAAACATCCTCTATGCCCCTAATAAAGAAACGGTAAGATCCCACATTCGCAATGCCTTAGAAGCTGTACTTCTTAAACCTCCTATTTTCACAAAAAAAATTATTAACCAATTGGTAACTGATCTCGCAGAAAAAAAGGAATTGTTACCTGATCTCGCAGAAAAAAAGGAATTGTTACCTGATCTCGCAGAAAAAAAGGAATTGTTACCTGATAAAAAATCACTACAACCATACCTTGAAAATAAATATTATAATAACTTGCGTCCTTCGACAGAGGAAGAGTTGTTCAAAACATTATGGAAATTTTGTTTCTGTCTGTCCAACTCTGATACAAATGCAAACCGAGATATCAATGTTAGAGCTTTGGCTTTGCTCTATATTAGGAATCAGGAAAGGTTTCGCAATTGTATTCAAAATTATCCAGAGTTCAGCAGTATCTCAACGGAATTTTTTGCAATCTCTGCCCTAATAACGTTTATCTCTGAGCATATTGCAATTTATCAAGAACTTAATGAACCAGCCAAAATACTCATTGAAAATTTTGCAAAGAAAAATGCGAACCTCTTTTCTAAAGCTATATTTCTCAGTACAAATATGAAGAAGCATCTCATTGATCTTGGAAAATTTGAACATAATCAATTGTTCAATCTCACCACGGAAGAATGGGCCTACTTGATTGATACCGCAAGAGACGTGCAATGTTTACCAGAATTACATTGTATCGCGATAAACCTTTACCGAAGGAGCCCAAGTTTTAATGGTGCAGGTGCAATCTTCACAAAGTTTCTTGAACCATGCATTAATGAATTTAACAAAGAGAGTATTGAAAAGCTTCTTTCGGGAATAGAAGAGAATGACCAGACGTATTGCCGAGGTAACAGCAGGCGAGACCACCAATTGATCGCTGACATAATTAAAAATCAGGATTATGAAATTACTATTTCTGATTATAGTTGTTTTACCAGGTCTTTACCGGAATAGAGTCAGCAAATCTATCGACCAAGAAACATAGTGGAAATATGTTAACACTCAGTCAAGCTGATTTGTGACGTATAGTCAGTTGCTATCTTGCAGACGGGCTGACACTGTTGTGGTATTTGTCATTTTCGCTGGCAGGAAATTAAAAACGGGTAACACTAATTTTGTCATGTTACCCAGTAACCGGTAAGCCCCTTGTTGAACTGAACCGCTTCCGCGGAAAAGACATTGCTGTCACGTCACTCCTTTGCTAGAATAAAGATCTACTCAGCAAGCCGAAAGTTGTAAACAACGGCACAATGAAGATTTTCATTCATCTTGAATTTCTTCTTGCAAAACAACAGCTTGAAAACAAACCCCATAGAGGGCTTTTTCAGGTCATTTCTTCGTAAGCAGAGGCTCGGTCCAACAACATTTTATCAATCATCCCGCTCTTTCTTTCCAGGTTCTTTGCCGTTGACGAAGATCAGGCATTTTGAGGATGATTGCGGTGTTTTCTTGGCGGGACAAATGATAAAACGCTCTTAGTTAGGTCCAAAAAATTGAAGAGGTAAATGTAGTCAATGTCAGAGGTAATCGTTTCATATATTGTCCAATTACTATTTGCAGGCTTAGTAATCCTCATTTCGTATTACCTAGCAAAAGTCGCGCACGGAATAGGCGGTGTTTTTTCAAACGAAAAATTTAGACTTATAATATGTTTACTAGGTGTTGGTTTCATACTGGCATCAGCCCAAGTAAGACTTGGTGAAAACCTAGCAACATGGGGCGGCAGTTCGCCGGTCGAAAACTTCAATTACTATATGTTCTTGTCATTTTCATCGCTAGGTAGTTTCTTAATCATTTTTGACTATTGTTTGTCATATTTTTCAAGAAATAATCATTGAAAGCACCTAACGATTTAATCAACCTGACGGAATATACGTCTATGCAAATTAGAAATGCAAAACCAAATAGCGGTAGGTCACCCAAGTTCGCGTCGCCGCCGGTTATTATGAACCGTTAGTTCACCAAGTTAAGATATCTCCTGATATGGTTAACACTGTCAATACAAAACAAGAATCCATTGCCGTTTTTTCATTGAAGTATCAATGCTTGCAACGAAGTTAATTGACATATTCCAGTTCATAACCAGAGACGGGGTCATAGTGTAACGACGGTAGATCGATCTGATATGCGCGGGTTGGGTACCGAATGAATTGGATTCGTCGTGGAGCTGCCTCTATCTATAATCGGGAGTTTCGGCTGTTATACTTATTCCTGTAGGAGAGTCGAGGATTCTCCATTCCGTGACCGCGCCCCTGGCAATGAACTGGAAAAACTTTATTAATTTCTCAATAATCCTCCTTGGGCTATATATTATTAAAAATGCATTGAGTTATCTTGTTTAGCTCCTTTGTTTGAGCCCTGCCGGAGGTGCTCCTCCGCATCGCCACTTTCAGGTTGAGCATTGATTGGTTGGGGTATCAAGGTTGCGAGGAACGAAGCACCCGTAGGGCTAGACCTTGATACCCCAACCAATCAATGCTACCGATGATCAAAAGTCAAACTGCCTTTTGGAGTTCTTTTGCTATAGCCCAGGAAAAGCCTGCGATCTCTCTGGCAATAGCCGTTTTAGTAACATTCACTTTCTTCCCTTTGGCCATCAAATACTGGTAACGTTCGCAAAGACGACATTGAGCTTTCCATGAGATATCTATCACTCCTTTGGGTAACTCTTCTTGTCGTTTACGGATAGCCCTACTTTTTCTTGCAGAAAATCGGTAAGCATGTGCGGCCTCCACCAAAGCACAGCGCACATGCCTGTTTCCTGTTTTCGTAATCGATCCTTTTTTTACTTTATCACCACTTGAATGTTCCGATGGTATGAGCCCTAGAAAAGCCATGAGTTTTCCCGGTGTTTCAAAGCGAGTAAGATCCCCAAGTTCAGAAGCTATTGTTGCTGCGACAATAAGAGATATCCCGCGCATGGCCTGTAGAGCTTGGATCAATTCATGCCGACCACTTTTGCGAGACTGCAGGCGAATCTGTTCTGTCAATCGATGAACACGATCGGTACAGTCTGTTACCGTGTCTATATATTCTTGAAGGACGATTAGCTGAGCGGAATGTGCCATCGTCACAGAAGACAACCAGACGAAATACGTCTTTGTCCACTTTGTTTTTCCAGAAAATACCATATCATGCCTAAGCAGGAAGGCTCCGAGTTGCTGCTTGGCTACCCGAAGTGCACGGGTTGCATCAATCCGAGCCCGTACTAAATCTCGCAAAGCCTCATCTTCAGGAGTAGGTACATATACAACGGTCAGTTCACCTGCCCGATGCAGCCTGGCTAAAGAAAGGCAATCTCTTCTGTCAGTTTTTATACGGTTGCCACTTTGTTGCGGAATTTTTGAGGGTGCAATGACAACACAATCAATATTATTGTTGGTCAGATAACGGTAAATTCCATATCCGCAAGGTCCTGCTTCGTATACAAATCGGAGCACCGCTCCTTTCGATACTAGTTTACGAATGACTTTATCTAGTTGATTCATATCGTTATCAATTTTACCGTAATATCTAACTTCGCCATCACGCCCATCATCAGCAATTCCAATCGATATCGAGTTTTTGTGGACATCTAAGCCTACATTCTTTATCTTTTTCTCCATGACCTGCCTCCTTGGTTTTGGCTCTGGGTTGATTGATATTTCATTCAACTTAATCCACGCTGACAAGGTAGGCAGGTCTTTTTTTGCCTAAGTGTTAACCATGATATCTATAGATCAAAACATGCTGGATAAAGCAGCTACGCCCAAATAGCCCACAACCGGATTCACGCTTGACCGTAAATTTGTCCACTTTTGATTGTGCAGACCTCATCCAGGACAAGAACGGGATGAATCAAACCTATGGCTTTTGTGGCTTTTCAATCCAAAAAGGTACTGTTGTGTATTGTCGGATTGTTGCAGCCCAGGCCAAAATATGAAATTGCTTTGGCAGCAAAATTGACGGCCTGATAAGGAAAGTGTTTTCTTACGTCCAGTTCATCCGAAATGGAGTAACATTTGATAGGCCTTTTGCTTTAAAAGGTTTTTTTACGATGGTTAAAGATGTTGATGATGCTTGATTTTTTTTTCACACTGGTTCTAAAAAAAAACGAGACAGGAAAAATTTAAGTCCTGTCTCGTTTTTGATCTTCAAATGTTATAATCACTAAATATTCCTTTTATTCAAAACGACTTTTAACTACTTTTTAAGTATCCTCCTTCTACCTTAATTGTTTTCATGGTTAACAAACTTCAGCTGCAACTTTCGTACTTATCACTGCGGACTGCAACTGCCGTACTTCTTATTGCGAACTGCAACTGCTGTACTTCTTGCCGCGAACTGCAACTTCCGTACTTCTGACTGCAACTGCTGTACTTCTGACTGCGAACTGCAACTGCTGTACTTCTTACTGTGAACTGCAACTGCTGTACTTCTGACTGCGAACTGCAACTGCTGTACTTCTTACTGTGAACTGCAACTGCCGTACTTTTTACTGCGAACTGCAACTGCTGTACTTCTTGCCGCGAACTGCAACTTCCGTACTTCTGACTGCAACTGCTGTACTTCTGACTGCGGACTACAACTTCTGTACTTCTGACTGCGAACTGCAACTGCTGTACTTCTTACTGTGAACTGCCGTACTTCTCACTGCGAACTTCAACATCTATACTTCTGACTGCGAACTACAACTTCAGAACTTCTTGCTGCCAACTGCAACTGCTGTACTTCTTACCGCGAACTGCAACTGCTGTACTTCTCACTGCGGACTACAACTGCTGTACTTCTTACTGCGAACTCCAACTTCTGTACTTCTCACTGCGAACTGCAACTTCCGTACTTCTGACTGCGAACTCCAACTTCTGTACTTCTTACTGTGAACTGCAACTGCTTTACTTCTGAATGCTGATTAATTTACATGAAGGCTGATACAATGTTTCTCCCTCATTATTTTTTAGTATCATACCGAAAAACACAAAGTCAAGTTTTTTTTGAAAAAACAAACAAGAGGTATCTGCTTGTTATGATAGCAAAAAACTCTATCTTTTTGTTGGGTGTGCTGGTAGAGGTGATCGTCAGGCAAGATGTAAGATAACCTGAGAGAATGGATTAAAACTGCATTGCCCAGTTGAGCAGTTGTCTTCTTACGTAAAGCTGTATTTGTAGATTTATGTAGGTGAATTTACGCTTGACCGTAAATTTGTCCACTTTTGATTATGCAGACCTCGGCCAGGACAAGAACGGGATGATTCAAAACAACGGCTTTTGTGGCACTTGATTCACGAATCACGTCACTTTGAAACCGATTATCATCCCCCCCTCGGCTTGTAACCCGCCCTCACGACATAACGAATAAGGATAGATTGTGATCGCGCAGCGATCCACAATCTTATCCATGGTTGAACAAGCCCGGGGTAATAGCAAGGAAATATCTTTTCCAAAGGATTTTTCTATAAGTGCAACCGAACGG
>JBLHNA010000068.1:0-18763 GCA_047619065.1 Desulforhopalus sp. | reverse complement strand
CGCCTCTGACCATGAGTTGAAAGATATTAATTAACCTCGTAGCAAAAACTGGTATCCAGTAAAAAAGAGGCAATGAACTATTGTTTACTGTTGACAGTGTTAACCATATCAGGAGGCTGTCCGAGAATACCCTCTCGGATTCTTTGCTTACCTGCCCAAACTCTTCGTTATTTAAAAAAATGCTCGCAGGTAAGCGAAGAATCCGATATCAAACAACCCGAATCGGACCACTTCAGGCAGTTTTTTTCACTGAAATTCCTTTATGAACTTGCGATCAATATAGTCTTTAATGAAAAACGCGACCTTACCAGAAAAAGTGATGGACCATTTGGAGAGAACCCCTTCTCCGTCGCCAAGATTGTAGATAAGCAGATACGTACCTCCCGGGGTAAACTTTTCTAAAGCACCACCCTCAAGACTCGCCAGTAGATTGTTATAGAGCACCGGGTTCTGTCGCACTGCATACACTCCGACCTTGTCGAGTGGCTCGCTTTCAAAATAGATACAATCACCACCGCCGAAGATATTTGGATAAGCTGTTGATTGCAGATATTCATTTACCCGCAAACCTCCATCCGGTCCAACCGGTAGGTCAGACCGGGCGAAAATCTGAGAGGGCCTGACCCCTACTGCCGGAAAAACAATATCTGCTTGATAAGCAGTTCCATTTTCCAGAATTATAGTATCATTTTCTATTGTCTGAACATATCCGCTCTCGATTATCTCTATCCCTTTTCGCTCAAGTATTTTTCTGGCGAGACTGCGAACTCTTTCTGGTTTTCCAGACATGAAAGTGCGCCCACTAAACAATTGAACTTTGGGCATATTGGCTACGTTGCCCCGGCAAAGTTGATGGATATTTCCGGCAATTTCGATGGAAGAAGGGCCACTGCCGACAACTCCAATGGACACAGTTCTTTGTGCGCAAAGAGCCAGGATTTTCTCCATGGCCGCCTGCAGCTCCTCAATAGGTTTTGGAGTAAAAACATTTGCTGTTTGTGCCCCTAGAATATCCCGGGGTACATACGAACCAGCATTGCAGGAAAGCACATCATAAGGGATTTCCTCATCTGTTCCTTCAAGACAGACAAGTTGTTTGACGGGATCAATACTATAGGCCTTGCCCAGAATGAATCGCCCACCGCTGGCCTCAACCATCCTGCGGGTAGCAAAGCGGATATCGTCGGCTTTGTACGTTCCTCCGAGCATTCCCGGTCCCATGCCACTGTAATAATGATAATCAGAAGGTTGGATTACTGTTACATCAAAACCTTTGTCAATAAAGGTGTGCAGCTTGGCCAGGGTAACCATGTGGGCATGCCCTCCCCCAATAAGAAGAAGCTGCTTTTTCATGTCATTGCCTCCGGTTCATCTATATAATTTGCCAGCCTGGCTATATGACTGCGCTCATCAGCCGCAATCTGTTGCAAGACCCGGCGGGTTGCATCATCTTTACTGTTTTCTGCCGCTCTCGAATAAAGATCCAGAGCCTGTGCTTCAATCGCCATCGCGAGAGAAAGTATCTCAAGTTCCGATTCCTGATCAATTTTATAACGCTCGAGATAATCTTCGGTGGTCAATCCACCTTCCATGCTCGGCGCGGCGATTTTTTGGGCAAACTCCTCTAGCGTGAGTTCATTGCCGGTGACTTGCTTGTAAAGGTCTACCAGTCGCGCCTCATGATTGAGCTCAATGGCAGCAAGTTTACCAAAAAGACTCCTTGCCTCTTCGCTGGAAACTTTTGACTCCATCGACAGATAGAAATCTCGCAAGCCCATTTCCAAACCAAAGCCGGTGACAATAACCTCCTCGGCGCTTGCCTCCCCGGAAAAAAGGTGCAGGCCTGTATCCTCGGACCCAATGGCTACTTCTTTTTCCCAGGCCTTAATCCCACCTGAAAGGTTATATATCTTACTGAATCCCTTGCCAGAAAGCATTTGCGCAGCAACACGGCTGCGCCCACCAATGGCTCAGTATATGACAATAGGTTTATCCTTGTCGAGTTCTCCCAGACGGTTATCCAGATCACCAAGTGGCAGTAATTTCGCACCAGGTAGATGGCCGCCTTCATACTCCCGCGGCTGACGGACATCAAGAAAAATAACATCGCCGTTGTGATCAGCAACCAGCTCATGAGCTTCTTCCCAGTTGATAGAAGCCACAGGGGTAAAAAACTGCATCCATTTCATATTCTGCTCCTCTTAGTTAGTGTCTGTCCATAGATGAGAGATTTTTTCTAAGTCGAGGCCCTCGATGCGTTCCACCTCCATCGACCACTCACCTCGTTTCTGCGAAACCAGCACACTCAGTAATGCAAGCAGTAACTAAAAAACCATCTTTCCAATTACCAACTTGCTCCATCGTACCTGCTGTAACATCTCAGAAATTCATCTAAATCAATTAAAACGGTTAAGGCAAGGTGTTAGATATTTCTTCCGTGGGACACGGCTAGTTTGACTGGTTCTACATGTGAATAGGTTAGGGGTTGTTAGGGTCAGGATTGACATATAGATGTTCTAACCAGACACAAGTACCCATATGTCAATCCTGACACTTATTTCCATTTTTTCTCTAACCTCGGTAAACTGGAAACAAGCCGGGACTCTGTTCAGTACCCCCTCGGATTCTATTGCTTACCTGAGGGGTGTAAGTGGTTCGAAGGTCTCTCTGCGTTCATGTCGGCAAACAATATAGTTTGACCATTTTGTATACGTAACAACCCTGGTTTTCCTTTTAAATTAATCAGTTATTTGGTTATTCTTTTCGTCATTGAACACCGATAGATTAATTTTTACCACTGAAGGTAGCTCCGTCAAGGATCGGTTTTGAGAATGTTGTCAGAAGGATGACTGGATTTTAGACCGAAAAGTGCCGGCGATCAATGATCCCTACTAATACCTCTACTCTAAATTCCTCCAGCTTTTCTCCTACATTTAAAAAAAATTTTGCGGTGTCAGTGTGTTGGAAATTACCACCACATAGTAACACTTGATCGTGGGAGGTTTGGTATTACGAATAACTATAAGGGCAAACATCTTGCATGCCTCATTCTGTAAAACATCTATCTTGCTAGATTGTTCGAGCGTTACTAGGTCGTGAGTACAATAAGCTTCATCATTCAATTTTTATGAGGTACGACTATGAAGAGCAATGCGATTATCCTTTTTGTTCTGTTGTATGCCGTTATGATTGGTGGTTGTGCAACCACGCCGAGTGGATCAGATTCGAATGTTAACCAAAAAGGTGAGTTGTTTCTGATCAAGAGTGAGGGTATATGTCAAGAGATCAAATCCGGGAAGATGTGGCAGGAGAATAAGGCCGGTCCATTTGCTTCGGCAGCAGAATCAGAACAGTATGCAGCTGATTTGAAACTAGGTGGGCATGAAGATTGGCGATTACCAACGACACACGAATTATACAACCTTTTTCAGATGTGTTTTTGGAAGAAAAATGGCGATTGTGTTATGAATCATCGGGGTGAATACTGGACGGTCTCAGTGGAGCAGGAACCTGTTCTAGGACATTGGGAATCCTACGTGTTATGTAGTCCGGAGTTCAAGTATGTGAAAGCGATAAAGCATAAAGGTTACGTTAGGGCGATTCGACCTTGATTTCTGCGGCAGGATTTGATTCAAACCACATATTGCAGACTATGTCTAAATAAAGGACCTGGCATCCGAGTCAAGAGATCACGGAAGTTGAAAAGGCAATGAAATCCTTTCAAAAGCATTTAACCATCTACTCGATTGGAAGCGTTAGATTCTATCCAGGGGGGGAGGGCTTGTACTCAAGTACTCCAGCCTTGAGTGAGACTATTTTGCTCAGAAAATATTGATGCTCTGTTTGTATACGTAACAATTTAAGCCTACTCAGGTCATCAACAGCAAGGTGGCAAACAGCTCCTAACCCGAATTTCTCATGACTTTTTGATTTGAAACTCAATTGTTTGTTTTTATACTTTAAAAATGACTTCCTTAATTAACAGGGTGTTTTTCGTTTCAAATCAAAAAGTTCACCCTTCGGGCCAACAGATTTATCCGCAGATGCTTCGTTACCGAGCATTTGCAGGTAGCGAAGACTCCGGTAGATTATTACAGCTTCATGCCCGGTGTCTCGACCTGCGAAAAACTTTGTTGGTGAGAAATCCGGGCTAAGTTTACTACCACATCGATTGCATAATTTTGGTTGTACCAAAAGCTGAGGGGGAAAGGACTACTATGTAATGTGAAATTATCGTACTTTGATGTTTTAGTCTTAAGAACTGCTGGTGCTCAACCCATTAGTTTTTCCTAGTCTTATTGAAAATAAATAGGAATTAAGGCAACCCACTCTAGTCGGGAATCCAATTCAATGGCTACACCATGAGCATCACTACGTATGATTATGCCACCTAATTTATCAATTATAAGGCGACTATGAGAACCATTTAGACAAATATGTATATTGCATTTTGATCCTGTAGGTGGGCAGGTGGTTGTTTCCATAAAAAAACCGGTTGAACTCATATCACGTATTTTACCTTGGAATTCGTCTCCATTCACACTACAAATGATTTCTGCTTTAATTGGCATACGAAATGATCTTTCATGCTCAACCTTCTGATCCATATCCAAATACTCCTGTAGAAAATCTTTAAAGTTTCAAGTGTAGGTTCTCTATTACCTGTATCAAAACAGAACTAGAAACACCACTAATATTTAATGGAAGACATTTACCAAAAAACTTGTATTAAAAGGAGCAGTCCAAATTATTGATAATTCCAGATTCTCTTTCGTGTTCCCTTTGAAAGAACTGTTAGGATTCGTGCTCGAGACCACAACAATCAACTTTTCTCGGACAAGACTGATCCAGCCTGAAGTCAACAAGGGGCAAAATACTCCAAACCTTTATTTAGGTTCAGAAACCTATTTTTACTTAATGTGGGCCCGACCTCATCATTGCGATATCAATCCGTTGGAGATTTCGTCTTTGCCGTTGGATCCATGCTCTCGTTAAAATTCAAAGAGAATAAATTTCTCCGGTTTTTTATCCTTCTCAATAGGGACAAAACGAAATGAAGAGGTGTCGAGCTCTTCCCATTGCGTCGTGTTAAGCTTGCTGGAAATTGGCCGATAGTAGAATGACAGCTTCATTTTTTGCTTAGGCTTATTTAATTTCAGTTTTATAGTGACATCCTGCTGTTTCCATTTAAAAACTGACTGGCCGGCAGCTGTTAGTTTTGTTGCGGGCAGACCATACTGAGATTTCATGTGATTAAATAATTTGTCGTATACCTCAATGGAGTTTATGTTGAGGTATACACCAAAAAGATGGTCTTTGTGGAATCCGTATATAATTTTATCTATCGTTACATTGCCGATTGCATACTCTTCTCCTGGTTTGCTGTAATAACTCACCTCTCCTTTTTCCCCCAATATTGACAAATCAGTATATTTTGATGAGCTATCACCCCAAGTATAATGTAAAAAACCATTTTCTATCTCTGAGGCATAAGCACTCGGCCCAAGAAAAGACGTCAGGCTTATCATGAATACAACAAATAATTTACTCATCATTTTCTCATATCTCCTTTGATTATCAATTGCAGCAGGTATCCAAGCATTATACCGTTACCCGACTAACCCGCATTTCTCATGAACATTGTGTGAATTATTTAAACAATCGGGAATTCCAACACACTATATTCCGTTTTATTCACAGTTGAAATTCACACAATGTTCACCAAAGGCCAGCCGATCTCACTGTGTCTCCGTCGTCGCTGAAGCAATGTACATAATTTACTATGGTCCATTGCTTCGATCCTAGGATACCCTGCAACTTCAACTGGTGAGAAATACGGGCCAGCCTCTACTGTACATCACCAAAAGCAGGGGATGAGCTAAAGCACAATTATATACAAGAAATCACTTAGATTTTAAACAGCTCCATTCGAGAAAACAACAACAATGAAGGAAAAACCTCATACTGAACGAGATTCTTCAAAATGAAATTCGAACGCTCGTTCAGTATGATACTTTATTACTCAGTATGAATCTATATTACTCACCTACAACTACTCAGAAACGACCATAGATACAGAAGGTACCCCCTCACTGCTGCCTCAATATCCGCCCTGACCTCATCCACTTTAACGACATCCATGTGAAAGCTGGCGATACAATCAAGCATAATCTGGGATCTTTAAATGCCGTTGTCTTGCCAGGAAAAACTTGTTTTCGTGAGGGACAAAACACCTTTTTATGTTGATAGGTTTTTGGGACAGTTCAATCCCCCCCCCTAACGGTAGGCCCCCAGGTTGCGTGGCTATTCGCGTAATCCTCGTAAAGCGACTGTTTTGCTTTGCAATAATTTTAGCCCTAAACACTACTGATTCAAGGCTTGAAGTTTCCTGTCTCAACCCATTCAGTCTTTAACAGCGACCACCAATCAACAGCCAGCCTTTTCAATACATACTCATAGGGTAGCCAAAGGTAACCTCCCATGGGGCCCCCATCCTGTTCCCCAAGAGTTTCTAATGAGTATGGCTCCTGTGGTTTCTACAGCTCCTGAATTGCTGTTATTAATTTTCATTTTGTCATCGTAACCAACTGCAACGATGGCATGACCACCATCGATCCTCTCACCACGGGTTGGGAACGGTATCTTTCCGGTTGCTGCAGCCTGTCCGATGGAATTATAGACCGTAAACCCGAACATAGAGGGAAGACCTGCGGACAGAAAGAGCTTAATCCGATCCAACAGCACATTTGCGGAAGTACCCGGCGGGTCAAGACGGTAGTAGCTAATCGCCTGATAATTTCGGGCAAAGGCATAGCAGAAGGCTGATGGTTCTTTGTCAAAATCAGCAATTACATATTGCCAATACTCTTCTGGCGGTACTCCAAACAGCACCAGTGCCCCCATTGTTGTCCGAAGTAAAGCCCCAGTGTCTCCTTGTCCAGTGTGACATGTTTCGCGTTGTTTTATAAAGGAAGAGTCTGGATGCATCAATATGTTTTCCAAACGCCCTTCTCTCAAAATACTCTACTATTCCAACGCCGGCGTTTGCTGTACATGAACCAATTGAACCCTGATTTTCGATTGGAGAGCACCATGCCCTTAAATCCACAGAAGCTGGTAGCTTTACTTTTGCTGGTTTTGCCACTCCTACTTTTGTAAGCATTGCTTTCACAGACTTTTGCCCTAATGATTTAAGCCTAGTTGAAACTTCTTTGTGTTCTACCGTGTGGTCCCTAAAATCAGGATAGTCCGGCAACCAACCCATTCCTAATTTTGCATTAGCATTCACTTCACTCATGGTGTTTTCTCCATTTTTAAAGTTTTAGCTGGTGACAATAAAGTTTGACTATTTTGTATAACAGTTACGTGAAGGAAAGTAATATCAACGCCTGGTATGTCCAGAAATGCAGCAACTATCCCTGTTGACTCTCTGGAAACATCAGTAATTTCTAAATATTTCTTCCTGTTTAATTCGCTCCCTCTACAGCAGAATTATTTGATTTAGAAGGAGCATAAATTCAAGTGAAAATATTTAAGTAAAACGTATCAGATATCCGATATCGAATGTTTCATGAAGTGCTCCCTGTTGTTAACGAAACCTTTTCCCATAGGCTCGGTTCACTCACTCTCACCATTAACACTGGTACACTACCTCCTCGCAGTACTTTGTCAGCAACGCTTCCAAAAGCAAAACGAGAAATGCCGCTCCTTCCATGCGTTGACATGGCCACCAAGTCGGCATTGACTTCTACTTCGGCCTTAATAATCTCCTCTGCCGGCTTTTCACTCACTGAAACTTTACAAATAACGGTAACTTGTTCATTTCGCAGGCCGTCACTTACTTTGTTGAGATAATCTGTTGCCTCATCCTTCATTTCGGCGAGCTCTTCCACGTTATATGGAACCGAAACTACCCCCCCCCCCACTGCAGGCATATGGGGTGCGTGTGTGACTGTTGTAATGACATGAAACAGGGTGATTTCAATCTTCTCATCTGGGGCCAATCTAGAGATCAGTTTATCAACATAGGAAAGAGCGGCTTCGCCTAATTTAGAGCCATCCAATGGTATTAGTATTCTCTCAGACATCTTTCACCTCTTTTTTGTAATGGGTTTCAGGGTGCGTTGACAACAATTTCCTGTTAGTAAATACATGTTAAGAAAACAAAAAAATAGAGCTACATTTTTTGAAGGTAGCTCGGCTATCATATAAGATCCGTGGCTTTCCGTCCCTGTCTTCCGGCAGGTTTGGCTTTGTCTTGTATAAACATAGAATAACTTGCTCATTCTGGACAAACTATATTGTCCGCCGACAGTTCGCGATCTGGAGCAGACTTTCGGTGAAGATTTTTTCGACTCCATCATGTTTGATGAATCCATTCTTGAGCATTTATCAATCCCTTTTCATACTCTTCATGCCAGTGCGCCGGCACGGACATTGTGTCATAAAGTTCTGGCCTCCCGGCCTCAAGGAGGAGGCGATTTCTACCCATAAAATCAGCTGCGCAATAGATCTGTTTACCCGCTTTAACTGAAAGGGCTTCCAACCAGGCAGGCCCCTGCCGGTCACGCATCAGGTGATGATCAAGGATAAGGATATCCACATTAGCAGCCAAACGCAGGCCGTTTTCCCATGCAGCTGTACGCAATTCATCGGAAAGCGCCTTAATATAAAGAGGTGGCCCGGCCGCCAAAACTATATCTGGCCGTAAGGAAATGATCAGATCAACGGTTGTTGCATCCAACAACTGAATATCCTAAGTATGCAGGAAAACTTTATCGCCCACCTCAATTCGAGTCATCATAACGGTGGCCTGCCTGCAACCTTTGGTCCCACCACCATGGGGCACAGCTTTTGAAAAGGTCATGGGACCGGTCGAGCAGCCCTCTGCGACATGGAAATTAGACCCCAGAAACTGTTGTAAACCTTGGGCGCGCTGTTTCATTTTCTCTCTAAGAGAATCGAGTGATTTACTCCAATAGCAAATGTTTGGAAAATTTACAGGGAGATGCCGAATTGCCAGCTGATATGGATTCGCCTCCTTAAGAGGAATATGATCGCCATGGAAATGACTGAACACAACATCCGTTGCCTCCGTCAATGCCTTGATAATCCGTTGCCGCACCCGTTCACCCTCGGCCACCTGCAGTGGATGAGGAAGTAAACCATGACGTATGTATCCCAAGGCCACACCCGGATCAATGACAATCCGCCTTTTTCCAGCCTTAACCAAACAACTCAAGCCGCGCACCCCTAGCGATTCTGTACCAATGATTTCAATCGATGTCGTCATAAATTGTCAGGTGCCTTCCTGCCACGAGGTTAAATATTTCTCCTGTTCTTCAGTAAGTGTATCAATGGATATCTTCATTACATTGATCTTCATCTGGTCAATTTCATCAGGGACTGGATAAACAATATTTGCAAGGATACAGCCATCCTTCATCACTTCAAAATGTGGGAGATCAACTATATTTTTATCTCCCGTGGCTGTAACGATGAAATCAGGAATAGCAAAAGCCTCCTGCATCGGCATAACACAAAAGCCATCCATACCCCGTCCTTGTCCACTTCGCCCACCCTGCCCACCAGAAGGAACTTCTGATCGCACCGAGATATCGTCATATTCGCCTTTTTTGAAACCGGCCAGGGCCTCTCACATGTCCAAAGCCGCCTGCGTCTATCTTGTGGAAATGAGACCCTCCCAATTTCGGACAAACAGCGTACTCCTATTAAATGACTTCTACGTATATTCTCTACAGACCTCTTTACCAAATCTTAGCTCAATCTGACTCCGCTTAACCGTTTGACCCTTTTGGATATATATCGTTTTCAGCTTGCTTATCCCTTTGCAGTGCACCCCAGGAAATTACTCGGTTTTTCCCTGTTTGCTTCGCATGGTACAGGGCCCGGTCTGCCCGGTCACATAATTGATCGAGGGTATCGTTGTCTTCATATTGGGCCACCCCAATTGAAACAGTGATAGGGAATGATATAGCAGGGCTTAATCCGGATTCGATTCCGAGACGGATACGCTCGGTATACAAAACGGCGGCAGTTTCGTCCGTGGCTCTGAGGAAAATAAGAAACTCCTCTCCTCCCCAGCGAACAGGAATGTCATAGGGACGACATTTTCTACTGAGGTACTTGCCCAATTCTTTCAGCACAACGTCTCCAAGGTGGTGTCCATAAGTGTCATTAACCATCTTGAAGTTATCAATATCGAGAAAGAGAAGAAAAATTGCTTCTTTTCTCCTGAGACTTCGGGCGCATTCATCATGGTAGTTGTGGACAAAAAATCGACGGTTTTTCAGTCCAGTTAAAGGATCATGGAAGGACTGTTTCTTGAGATTTTTGATTGCCTTTTTGAGCTCCCTATCCTTATCACTCCTGATGGTTCCAAGAATACCGAAAACAAGCCCAAACAACAGTGGATGAGCCAGAAAAAACCATTGCGCAGGGAAACGTAAAATATCCAGAAAAAGCTCTTGGGATCCTGCTTTTTCGAGAAAATGGATCTGTATCAGGATCGTCACTACGGGGACGGGTAGCCCCCACAGTATGCCAAACCAGATATAGAGATTTCTCTTCAGGTTGTAACTGAAGGATTGGCCGGCTGCTTGACAGAACTCTCTTATCAGTTTCGGAACGAAAGTGGACATATTTCCATTCAAGTCCATTGGGTGATCGAGATTCACTGTTTAGCCTTCGGGCCAACAGATTTATCCGCAGATACTTCGTTACCGAGCATTTGCAGTAGCAAATTACAGCTTCATGCCCGGTGTCTCGACCTGCGAAAAACTTTGTTGGTGAGAAATCAGGGTTAGCTCCCCCGGTAAACGGGAAGAAAGCCGGGATCACGTTTAATGCGCCTTGAGGAGTGTAAGGCATTAAAGCATTTCATCCCTTCCTGCAGAATTTACCGTACGACGAGTACCGGAATAGTACAATGTGCAAGTACTCGATGGGTAACACTCCCGAGCATTGCACCTTCCCAATCCCCCCGTCCTCGTGATCCCATGACCATGATATCACATTCTTCATCCAGAGCGACTTGACAGATTGTGTCCCAGATCGTAAATCCTGGCACGAACCTAGCACTATACTTCACCTTGTTTTCGTCGAGGGACGCCTTGTATGGAGCAAGTATCTGATCTGCTTCTTCCTTCTGTGCTTTCTCAACTTCTTCTCGTGGTTTGCCTTTGATAAACTGAGGAATCCCACCGGTTATATAGAGAAGTAAAATATCAGCGTCCATGATTGCAGACAGTTTGATGGCATTTGCCATGGCTCTTCTGGAATTCATTGAACCATCTACAGGGAGTAAAATTTTTTTAAAGTTGTCCATGATATATCCTCCTGAATGAGTTTTGCTCCATCTTACCCCGGTAAACGGAAAAATAAGCGGGACTCTTTTCAGTACTCGCCCGGAGTCTATCGCTTACCTGGATTCTATCGCTTACCTCCGGGGTTTAAGTGCCTCGCAGGTCTTCTCTACGCTTGCTATCTCGAGATATCTTCAAGTTTGTAATTTCAATACACTCTGTAGATTTCTTGTTTTTTTATGACAGGAGTTCTGGACCAAAGCACTAAAGCTGAAAGAATACAACTTCGTTGGAAAGCCCCCCTTCTTAGCCCCAAAAGCCATCATTTTTTTCCTTCATTTATCATTTTGCATTTATTATACCAGACGAACACTTAGCAATGAATCCCTTTACATATCAGGAACATACCGACTCCATTCAGTTATTCAGAAGCTGATTGTATATCTCCCTCCAATAGTGATCTGCAAAATTTTGCAAATCCAATATGAAAAAATTTGAAGTTTACATTGTCTTAAACACAACCAATAGAGAAGATAAGCCATTAATATTTCATAACTAAAAATGTTACACATAATAATTTAATGCTGGCGCAGTTTATGCAAAATCAATTGTTGATACACTCGTAAAAATTAAATCCTTTGATGGATAAGGAGGGTATACACATGCAACAAAACCCCGGATATATTCGCTGGTTTAAAGATATTACGCTTGCTGACATCCCTATGGTTGGCGGCAAAAATGCCTCATTAGGTGAAATGTACCGTGAACTTACGCCACAAGGAGTCAAAATTCCAAATGGTTTTGCCACAACAGCTGCGGCTTACTGGCATGTGATCAACTCTGCCGCAATACTCGACGAACTTAAACAGATCATGACCGGCCTGGAAAAGTCAGATGTAGATAATCTTGCAGTTCGAGGTGAAAAAGCCCGTAAGCTTATTGTCGCTGCCGGAATTCCAGATGATTTCTGGTCCGAGATCAAGGACGCCTACGACGAGCTCTGCGAACAGTATGGTCCTGAAACCCATGTTGCCATTCGGAGTTCAGCTACCGCAGAAGATCTACCCACTGCCTCGTTTGCCGGCCAACAGGAGACATACCTTAATGTCAGTGGCTATGATGCGCTGAAAGATGCATGCAGCAACTGTTTTGCCTCACTCTTTACCGACCGCGCCATCTCCTATCGTATAGACAATGGCTTCGATCATTTTAAGGTAGCCCTGTCCATAGGTATTATGAAGATGGTCCGATCTGATCTGGCCACAAGCGGCGTGATGTTTACCCTTGACACAGAAACTGGCTTCCGTGACGTGGTTTTTATCACCGCCTGTTACGGCCTGGGGGAAAATATTGTCCAGGGGGCTGTTAACCCGGATGAATATTATGTCTTCAAACCGACATTTCTAAAAGGCCACAGAGCAATCATCAGAAAAAATCTTGGCGAGAAAAAAATCAAAATGATCTATGGGCAATCCGGGTCAAAGGTCCTCACTCAAAATATAGAGGTAT
Organism: Desulforhopalus sp.; assembly: GCA_047619065.1. Lineage (GTDB taxonomy): Bacteria > Desulfobacterota > Desulfobulbia > Desulfobulbales > Desulfocapsaceae > Desulforhopalus_A. Next base: position 5,930 of record JBLHNA010000068.1, on the reverse strand, counting down.
CCGAGCAGGAACGCAGACGGTTTTGCCTGGGCGATGATGATATCCTTCGTCTAGCACAGCAGGCGATAACCATCGAAAGCCATTACTCAATGAAAGCAGGCATGGCCCGACCCATGGATATAGAATGGGCAAAAAGTGGAATAAGCGAAGAGTTATTCATTGTTCAGGCCAGGCCAGAAACAGTTGAATCTCAAAAAGCCATGGATACACTTGAGATACATCATCTGGATCGAAAAGGCCCCGTGTTGGCCAGAGGCAAGAGCGTGGGTGAAAAGATTGCCAGTGGTAAAGCCCGGAGGATAGATGATGTGACCCACCTTTCTTCATTTCAACCTGGAGAGGTACTTGTAAGTGAAACCACCATGCCCGATTGGGAGCCAGTGATGAAAACTGCCGCAGCTATAGTAACAAACAAGGGTGGAAGAACCTGCCATGCCGCTATAGTTAGCCGCGAACTTGGCCTCCCTGCTGTGGTCGGCTCCGAGGATGCTACGGAAAATATCCTGACCGGACAAGAAGTGACGGTATGCTGTGCAGAGGGTGACGAAGGCACGGTCTACGAGGGACTGCTCCCCTTCCATGTTGATATCGTCAATCCCCAGGATTCAAAGCGGCCGAAAACAAAGATCATGATCAATCTTGCTAATCCAGATATGGCATTTTCCTTGTCTAAAATCCCAAATGACGGAGTCGGTCTAGCGCGCATGGAATTTATTATCAACAGCTTTATCAAAATCCATCCCATGGCTCTGGTCCATCCTGAAAGGATAACTGATGAGAGCGTGAAGGAAACAATCAATACGCTGACCTTTGGTTACAAAAACAAAAAGGACTACTTTGTCGAAAAACTGGCCCAAGGTGTTGGGACCATTGCCGCCGCTTTTTATCCAAAACCCGTTGTCGTGCGGATGAGCGATTTTAAAACCAATGAATATGCAAGCCTTCTGGGAGGCCAATATTTCGAGCCGGAAGAAGAGAATCCGATGATAGGTTTTCGTGGGGCCTCCCGGTACTACGATGATAAATACCGGGAGGGTTTTGCCCTTGAATGCCTGGCAATGAAACGGGTACGAGCTGATATGGGACTCACAAATCTGATTATCATGATTCCCTTCTGCCGACGGATTGATGAAGCGGAAAAAGTCCTCGCCGAGATGGCGAAACACGGTCTGGTACGGGGAGAAAATGGTCTTGAGGTCTATGTCATGTGCGAAATCCCCAACAACGTTCTGCTTATCGATGAGTTCAGCAAGCTGTTTGACGGCTTTTCCATCGGCTCTAATGATCTGACCCAATTGACCCTGGGAGTTGACCGCGATTCGGCCCTGGTCGCCCACGATTTCGATGAAAGGGATGCCGGAGTGATGAAGATAATCGCCATGGCCATCCGAGGAGCAAAGCGTAACCATTGCCATTGCGGTATATGTGGTCAGGCACCAAGCGACTATCCTGAATTCGCCGAATTCCTGGTGAGGGAAGGGATCGATTCGATTTCTCTCATTCCCGACTCGGTGATGAAGATCACGGGCAGAATCGCTGAAATGGAAAACAGCCTGGTAAAAGATGAATCGGACGTTAAAAAAGGGGCTGACCGATCATGAATGACCATGACTATAGGGTGCGGAAACTACCTCATGGTCTGGAAATTTTAGCAGACCTGGCGACAGATTTGCGCTGGACCTGGAGCCATGCCGGCGACGCACTGTGGAAGGCCATGGATCCGCTCACCTGGGAGCAGCTTGAAAATCCCTATGCTATTTTGCAAAACATTCCCCTGAATCGGTTGGAAGAACTGGCAAAAGACCTCCACTTCAGGGAGATGGTGGAACACCTGGCTAACGATCGAGAAACCTACTGCAGTCAGACCGGCTGGTATAACACGACCTACCCGGATGCAGGGTTGCGAGGAATCGCCTATTTCAGCATGGAGTTTGGCCTGGCTGAGTCGCTACCGCTCTACGCCGGAGGACTTGGTATTCTCGCCGGAGACTACCTCAAGGCAGCCAGCGACCTGGGAGTGCCGGTGATCGGCATTGGCCTGTTGTACCAGGAAGGGTATTTTCGGCAGATGCTCGACAATGACGGCTGGCAACATGATGTGTACCCTTACAATGACCCGACTACCCTGCCCATCCAGCCGGTGGTCACTGTATCCGGTTCCTGGCTTCATGTGACTCTCCATTTCCCAGGACGTCCCGTGCGTTTTCGGGTCTGGAAAGCGATTGTCGGCCGGGTTCCCCTCTATTTGCTGGACAGCAATCATCAGCTCAACAGCCCGAGCGACCGGGGTATCACGAGCAAACTCTATGGCGGCACCCATGAGATGCGTCTAGCCCAAGAAATAGCATTGGGCGTTGGCGGCTGGCGGCTACTTGACACATTAGGCACGGAGATCGACGTTTGTCACCTTAACGAGGGACACGCCGCATTCGTAACCCTGGAACGAGCCCGGCAATTCATGGGGAGACATAATGTCGATTTCTGGCAGGCGCTATGGGCCACTCGCGGTGGAAATATTTTCACCACCCACACCCCGGTTGCTGCTGGTTTTGATACTTTTTCCCAGGCCTTGCTCCTGAAATACAGTGGCCGATATGCCGAGCACCTGGGCATCACCCCGAAGGCTCTGAGCGCTCTGGGAAAGCTGAACCCTGAAGATCAAGAAGAACCTTTTAATATGGCGTATCTGGCCTTGCGAACTTGTGGAATGACCAACGGGGTCAGCAGGCTGCACGGTAGTGTCAGCCGCCGCATCTTTCAAAACCTCTATCCTCGCTGGCCGGAAAGAGAGGTACCGGTCACACACATCACCAATGGGGTTCACGTCCCCTCCTGGGATTCCCCCTGGGCCGATGAGGCATGGACCCAGGCTGCAGGTAAGGAACGCTGGAGAGATGATCCGGGTATTCTGGCCCAAGCAATCCTTGAAAACCTAAGTGACGAGACTTTATGGTCATTCGTCGGGGAGGAGCGAGCAGACCTCGTCAACTATGCTCGCACACGCCTATCCAGACAGCTGGGCCAGAGAGGCGAAGACGCAGAGACTATTGCCCAGGCGGGTCGCACCCTGGACCCCAATATCCTCATTCTCGGTTTTGCCCGCCGCTTTGCTGAATATAAACGCCCCAACCTATTACTGCATGATCCGGAGCGGTTGGTGCGTCTGCTCACCAGCGTGCAGTATCCTGTTCAGCTGATTGTTGCCGGTAAAGCCCATCCAGAGGATGAAACCGGCAAACTGTTGATTCAGCAATGGGCTCAATTCGTTAAAAGACCGGAAGTCCGTACCCATGCTGTTTTTCTGGAAGATTACGATATGACCCTGGCACAGGAGATGGTGCAGGGTGTTGATGTGTGGATCAATACCCCGCGAAGACCATGGGAGGCCTGCGGCACAAGTGGTATGAAGGTGCTCGTCAACGGTGGGTTGAATATCTCCGAGCTGGATGGCTGGTGGTCTGAGGCATATGATGAGGAGGTCGGGTGGTCTCTGGGAGACGGGAATGAACATCCGGAACCGGGCTGGGATGCTGCTGAAGCAGATGAGCTCTACCGGCTGCTGGAAGAAGAGGTTGTTCCTGAGTTTTATGAGCGCGATTCAGCAGGAATCCCTCACTCATGGATCACCCGCATGAGGGCAAGCATGATGCATCTCGCCCCAAATTTCAGCACCAACCGCATGATGAAGGAATATGTGGAAAAAATGTACATTCCTGCCGCCACAGCCTATGGACGGCGGGTCGCCGATGATGGGCAGCTGGCCGGAGAACTAAAAAACTGGGAATTGACCTTGCGAAAACATTGGCAAGGAATGCACTGGGGTAACCTCGAAGTGCATGAAGAAAGCGATGGCTTGTCCTTCGACGTCCAGGTTTATCTTGGGGGAATTGTACCGGACCTTGTGCAAGTGCAACTGTTCGCAGATCCGGCGAATAGCGATGATCCGGTAGAACAAAAGATGGAGCGCCGCGCCGGTATCCCTGGCAGTGTCAATGGGTACCACTATTATGGCAAAATTGTAACAGAGCGGCCTGCCACCGACTTTACTCAGCGTATTATAGCCTATCACCGAGAAGCAGTTATTCCTGCTGAGATGAATCTTATTTTCTGGCGGCCGTCATGACAAGGGTTCAGACCAAAGAGACACCAGGGGATGAAGAATTGGAGCAATCAGCCAGAGAGGTGCAGAAAACAACCGCGCGAGGAGACCCTTTCGGTCCACCTGGGCCCTGGCTGGTATATTGAGCGGTTGGATGACCCGATTATACCAGGAGACGTTATAGAGGTCTCTGGATCAAGGGTAACTGTCCAAGGTCAACTGGCTATTATTGCGACACGGATAAAAAAAGGTGCGGCCCTATTGATACTTCGTAATGACCTGGGAATTCCAGCCTGGAGCGGCTGGCAAGATACAATTGAACGTGAGGATGTCGGGGAGACAAGAGAAGAACAACGGCTCAATAACTTGAACCCGACTTGGCCAACAGTAATTACCTGCAAAGCCAGGGAATAGCCTGGAGGTATAGAGAATAGATTTACAGAAATTGTCATAAAAATGATACATTGACAAGAAAATGGTGTAAAATTCTAGTACTATTAATAGACAGGTGTTATCTGACGTATATTCGAATTTTCTGAAAGGATCAGGTTTCTATGAAAGACAGTGGCAATCTAGTATGGATCGACCTTGAAATGACAGGGTTAGATCCATTTACGGATAAGATTCTAGAGGTGGCGATGATCGTCACCAATTCCCAGCTGGATATTCTTGCCAAAGGCCCGGTCATCGCCATCCATCAACCAGAAGATGTGCTAAATGCAATGGACTCATGGAATACAACGCAACATCAACAATCCGGGCTGATCGAACTGTCCCGCCAGAGCACCTATACCTGTCGGCAGGCAGAGCTGGAATCACTGGATTTTATTCGCCGGTGGGTAGAATATCGGATCTCTCCGATGTGCGGTAACTCCGTTCACCACGATCGCCACTTTCTTGCCCGCGACATGCCTGAGATGGAACATTATTTTCACTATCGAAACATCGATGTCAGTACCATCAAAGAGTTGGCAAAACGTTGGGCTCCAGAGCTAGCAGAATTTCACAAGGAAAACAGCCATCGGGCCTTGGACGATATCAAGGAATCAATCGCTGAGCTCAAACATTACGGTGACGGCTTTATCAAGAGACATAAAGGTGATAACACTACTGACCCAAAATAAACCGATACTACCTGATTTTAAAAAAGTTCCTCTGAAAAATCATACTCTCTTGCAGGTGAATGGGCCGCTAGGCAAACACGGAACTGTTTTTCGCAGGCCTACAAAAAAGGCGTAGCTACTATATAGTGCAGTTAGAAAAAATATCGGATTCGTAATTTCAGTTTGTTACTGTTCTGCTTCTCACCGTATTCAGTTAAATCCCCTCCACTAAGCAGAGAAATGCGAAAACGTAGCTCCCTTTTAGTGAAACCACGCCACCCATGATTATGAGAATCATGGTGACTATCTGGACCATGGAATTCTCAAGTGCTGCCTGGACACATAGACAACACCTGGCACCCAAGTTTTCACCTGCTCCAGATATCAGAACAGTAATTCGGAGTCAAAATTAGGAGTCAACTTTGACCTTAATGCGAAACATGCACTTCTCTCCTTATGTTCCTGTTTCAACTGAGTATATTTCAAAAACCTTCCATTGCATCCAGGCCACCCCCCTTATCAATTATTTAACTTCATAGCAAAATACAATGCATCTTGACCATCTCCTCGTCATCCTCTTTCAATAGTGTAAATGCTTAACTAGATTAAACTCAAAAAGTGTTAACACTATGTAAATACTATTAAAAACACAATATTTATGGTATAATGTGCACATCAAATCACATCTTCCTTTAAAAAGGCGTGCACATGATTAGATACAAAAGTAG
>JBLHNA010000067.1:0-20220 GCA_047619065.1 Desulforhopalus sp. | reverse complement strand
CACAGGATCTACTTTCGACCGATACAGCAAACTGCACCACCATTTATGTTTTTCAAAAAAGTAAGCAAAACCATGTCAAGGAAAAAATCACAGTGTTGTTAATTAATTACTCTGAATAGTTACAAATTTTCTTTAAATATTTGTATCAAATAGTATAATTATTACAGTGAAATTTGACTATTCCACCTCTTAAGTCATATATTTAAGGATACCTTGAAAAATCATTTTTTTTTCACCGTGACCGTAACGATTACAGGAAATATGCAGGATAGAATTCAGGAAGACTGAGTACAGTTGTGAAATAAGTTGAAAGTACGCCCTACCTCAAAACGGTTATTCTAAAAAATGTGCGCACATAATAAGATCATCAGTTTAGCCACACGAACTCGCACAGTACTCTTCTGTCTTGTTATTCTATATTGCACCATTGCAGTCCAGTCAGTCTTTGCCAACACTCCCATAACGGTAGGAGTCTACAATAATAAACCAACCATTTTCGTTGATGACAGTGGCCAACCTGCTGGAATTTTCATCGATATACTAGAGGAGATCGCGAGAAAAGAAGGCTGGGAAATAAGCTACCAAGAAGGGCATTTTACCGAGCTGCTCGACCAAGTAAAAGATGGGAGCATAGACCTGCTTCCTTCCGTCGCCTACTCAAAACAGAGAGAGCAATTCATCGATTATAATTACGCAACGGTGATGGCCAACTGGGCAGAACTCTACACTGCAGAAAAGCTAGTAATACACTCTCTTCTCGACTTACAAGACAAAATCATTGGTGTCAAAGCTGGGGATATTCATTTTTTTGCCCTGCAAGAATTATTGAAAGATTTCAACATCGAGTGCCGTTTTTTCGAAACTGATGAGTATGCAACCACCTTTGAAATGCTCCAGGCAGGTGTTGCCGATGTAGCTGTAGTCAACAGACTCTATGGTGAAAAAAACAAGCTCACATACTCGGTAAAGGGCACCTCCGTTCTCTTTAATCCAATTGAGTTGCGTTTCGCTCTTCCTAAGGGTAAACACCAGAACTTATCCCATACTATTGATACCTATATCAACAAGTTCAAAGCCGACAAATCTTCTATTTATTACCAAACAGTCAACAAGTGGCTTATCTTGGACACCAAAAATGAAAGCCCACGATGGCTTTTGCCCTCACTCTACATAGCAACAGGTATTGCGTTTTTTCTCACTGTGACTGTAATTCTTTTCCGCCTTCAGGTCCGTAACCGAACGACAGAGTTACAACTGGCAAATAAAGAACTTATTGACCAAATATCAGAACGCAAAAAAGCGGAGGAAAGCTTACAGAGATTTGCCAGGGTCATCGAGGCTTCAAGTGACGCTATTGCTCTTATTGACAGGGAAAACAACCACATATTTACCAATGAGTCGTATAGGTCAATTGCCGAGAAGACTCCAGAATCACTTACTGGTACATCTATTGTAGATTTTCTGGGTGAAGATTTTTTCACTCTTGAATTAAAAGAAGCTGTGGCAAGCTGCCTGCATGGGGAGACGGTACAACTTCAGACACGTCCCCGGGCAGGACATTCTAATAATTTTTATTGGAACCTCACCCTCAGCCCATACTATTCAGGGGCAGGTAACCTTGAAGGATATGTATTGGATATCCATGACGTTACTGATCAGGTAGAACTGCAAAACCGACTAAAAAATGCCCAGAAAATGGAAGCAATTGGTATGCTTGCCGGTGGCGTCGCCCATGACCTTAACAACATCCTATCCGGCCTTGTCAGTTATCCTGATATGCTGCTGATTGGCAAAAGCCCAGATGATCCGATGACAACCCCGTTGCAAACCATCAAAAGATCGGGGGAACGCGCAGCAACAATCGTTCAGGATTTACTCACCCTCGCAAGGCGCGGAGTTGGTAACCAGGTCATCACCAATATTAACATAATTATCAGAGAGTTTCTGACCAGCCCAGAACACCGCTCTATTACCAAATCAGCGTCTGGTGTGGAATATCTGTTAAACCTCGACGATACACTCTCCAATATTAAAGGATCCACTGTCCACCTCTCCAAGATTTTAATGAATTTTTTCACCAATGGCGTTGAAGCAATGGCCGAGGGGGGCGTCTTAACAATTTCCACAAAAGAAGTTGTTCTCACAAAAGAATACGCAGGCTATGAAATCATCCCACCAGGAAAATTCGCAACACTCGTCATTTCCGACACAGGTATTGGTATGTCAACGGGTGAGATCAACCGTATTTTTGAACCTTTTTATACCAGTAAAATCATGGGCCGTAGCGGAACCGGGCTCGGCATGGCGGTTGTCTGGGGAACCATAAAAGACCACGATGGTTATATCGACATAAAAAGCAAACCAGCCCAGGGAACAACATTTACAGTATATATTCCCAGCACAGACGAACTGGTTCTTGAACAGACAAAAAGCACCTTGCGTGACTTTGTAGGAAGTGGTGAACAAATTTTGGTCGTTGATGACTTAGAAGAACAGCGCGCCCTCACCCATGGCATCCTCGATAACCTCGGCTACCAGGCGGATGTCGCTGCTTCCGGCATTGAGGCCATCGCAATGTGCAAAAAGACAACATATGACCTTCTCGTACTTGATATGATAATGGCAGGAGAATATGACGGATTGTCAACCTACGAAGCGATTAAATCATCTAATCCCAAACAAAAAGCCATCATAGTCAGCGGGTTTTCTGAGACTTCCAGAGTGAAAAAGGCACAGGAACTTGGAGCTGGTACCTATCTTAAAAAGCCCTATACCGTCGAATTGCTGGCAACCACAATTTACAAGGAACTCCATGGTACGGGCTGATCTTTATCAAGCGCGCGCAGCCTGACCTATTCTTTTAGCCACTGCAGATAACTGCTTTCATCAACTCCATGATCCACCAGCAAGCCCCTGTTATAAAAATGATCAATTGAAATAGTTCGTTCTTGCAAGGAACTCTGAAATCGATGTTTTTCCTGCCTCATTTCCTCGGAATCTTCTACGCCACGGCAAAGGGACTCAACCTCCTTATCGCCCACTGCAAAGGGTGTGTAAATTACTCTTTTCCCAGACCCACGAAACAGCACACTGAGATCCGCCATTGCAAAGATTTCTGGAAATTGTTCCCAGAAGAACCCTCCAACTGCAGTATACGCCTCTTTCCGTATCATGGTAAGATCCCATCCTCCGCAGCTGATATCCTGAGGACAATGAAGCCCCGCCATATGTCTGGCGCTGGAATGGAGGAACTCCTGGAAATAGGTCGCACTATTATTAACAATATCCGGTAGAAGATATGAGGCCCCGTCGCCTCCATTATAGGTTGTCCGACCGCACACCATAGCGACATCAGGCTGAACAAAGGGACTCGACAACTCCACTAGCCAGTTTATACTCAGTTTTTTAACCGCACCATCAACTAAAATGACATATTCCCCGGTGGATTTACTGATCAACCTGTGTAATAACAGGGCTTTTGTTTCATTTTCGCCGGGAGTACAAATGGTCCAGGTTGTCTGGGGTAACCCTTCAAGAACACTTGAAAATTGGGTTTTATTATCTGTATTTGCTATGAAAACATACTCAACTCTTACATCACCAAAGCCCACCCCAAGAGAATGTAGGAAATCAGGATCAAGTTCTGCCATCTCAACCCCCCAGATCAACACAGTAAATCCCGTTGCAACATTATGATCAGAGAGAAGATGATAAAAAAAGTTCAGTTCCGTATTGGCTACCTTATAGGGTAGTTGACGCCTGCCAACAGCCGCCTCCAGTGCCAGCCGTCCCGCTTCATTGGCATAGTTTTTTTCCCCATGATTAATGCTCGTTGAACTTTCAGAGGCTCTCCAGTGATACAGGACACGGGGAATATGAACTATGTTTCCAGACACTTCTGAAAGTTTAAGCATCAGATCAAAATCCTGAGCCCCATCATATTTTGAATCAAGCCCCCCCACCTCTTCAAAGAGAGACCTTTTCACCGTCACAAAGTGGGTTATGTAATTATGAGAAAACAACAGCCCTGGATTAAAGTCGGGTTTGCGAAAAACAGAAAGGGTCCTGCCATTATTGCCGATCAAATCTTCGTCGGTATATACCAGATCGGCATCTTGATCATTTATTACCTCGACAACTTCAAGCAGACAATCCACCGTCAGCTCGTCATCATTATCCAAAAATCCTAAATATTTGCCGGATGCGAGCAGTGCAGCCTCATTAGTCGCTCGCGCAATCCCTGCGTTTGCAGTAAGAAATGTTACCTTTATGCGAGAATCTTTTTCCGCCCACTCCTCAAGCAGTGGACGAACATCCTCGCGAGAGCTGCAATCATCAGCCAGGCAGAGTTCCCAGTGCGGATATGCCTGGTAAAGAACAGACCTGATACAATTCCTCAAAACAGCAGGATCTGGATTATAGACCGGTACGAGAATGGAGATAACTGGCGTACAGGTGAGAGACGCTACTCGCGAATGACAATAGACACCCTCAAATACCCCGCGGGTCACATAGTGGGTAAGTGCATCAGCCCGTGTAAGGTCTTTGCCACACTGACCAATATAAAAATCCGGATCAAACAACTTTCCTGGGCAAAGTACTGAGCTATTGGCTGTACTCAGATAGTGTGAGAGGGGATCAAAAACAATGTCCTCCGTTGGTGCAAGCTGCCCAAGATAAAACTGCGGGTCAAATAGTGGCAGAGGGCTTTTGCCACTTGGTGCCCCGTGGAGTTTATAGTGTCTTATTAGCTCATGCTCAACCCCGGAAAGATTTGGGTTTTTGTCAGAATAGAAGTCAAAATCAAAATTTAGCCCAGGACTCTTTGCCTGTTTTTGACCATGCCGACTATAATGGCTGAGTGGATCGCCATCAGCAGGGGTCCAACCACTCCAAGCTGCATAGATCTCCGGATCAAAAAACGGTCCGGGTCGAAACCCGTTCTTCCAACCAGTGTGCAGATAATGAACGAAAGGAATTTCATCCAACCCTTTGGGGAAATAGTGTAACAGATAATAGCTGGTATCAAAAAGAGGATGAGGATCCGCCTGCTGACTCCAATCTGCCCCCCTCCTTTGCCTTACTATTGTCTTGTCCTTACCGTTTTTCACATCGGTCCACAGCGAGTTCAAATCGTCTACAATCGATTTACCCCGTAGACTGAGATAATAGCCCGGATCAAAAATCGAAATAAAACTAAGGCGCCGATATTCTTTATTAATACAAAGATTAATGAGGGCAAGAACCGCTTTTTTGATATTCATACAAATCGCTATGGATGTAACAGTTTCAAATCGAGTGGAGCTTCCATAACCCTCTTGGCTTCGGTGTCCAGAAGTTCCTGAATAATCACCTCCATAATGCGCCACACTTTGACACCGGAACGAATGCAACCTGTAATGGTTTCATCCTGTCTGCCGCAAGCCATATGCATGTGCAACAGAGGGGTTCCCTCCGAGTCACAAAATAGTGTTCCGGTCCCTGCCACTTCATGGGCGTTCTTCAATACGCGTTGCATTGGCTGTAGTGGTAAATCCCTGTCTGACTCGGGCCCCACAACAAGTGTGCTACCATCATCGGCTCCACCCACCACAATCAGAGATGCGGCAGATATATTGTGATCCACAGCGAATTTTTCGATTACTTCATGGACTATTTCACCGTCTTCAAGGCGGACAATAAAAACTCGACCCTGGCGTGCTTCTGAATATTTCATACCTGTATCTCCGTCAGTTACAAACGTACTATAAAAAATCCCTTTATAAACCCAGCAAGGTACTATAACAAAACAGACAAATACAGAAACAAAATCTTCTTCACGAGAGGTTGTTCCCCCGTAACCACAAAAATATTTCACCCATTCTGATACCAAAACTCTTCCAGAGTAGCTCTTCAATCCCTTTATTAATAAGCTGTATTATGTTAGGCTAAAAAAGATCTACATATGTAACATATCAGGATGAAATGGCAGACTTTTCGTGACTCAAAAGGTCACCTCCGGGTACTGTTAACTGGTGCTATTTCCACACGATGGAGGGATGCACAATGGCAAATTCCATTTCTAAAAAAGATGTTGAAGCGCTCCACCTGTTTCAGAACCGTAACCGATTGCTCACCGCAATCAGGGAGCAGAGCCTTCAGGACCCGGAAGATCAGGATAGATCACTAATTTTTCAACACTGCTGCACTATACTCTCTGACGCTTTTGGCTGTCACTATGTATGGGCAGGAGATATTGATGTGGATAATTGCTGTCTCATCCCCTTTGCCTCCACCCCTGCACCAACACCTCACCATAGAGCAAAACAACACCAACTTGCCGCAATTCTCATAGAACGCTACAGCTGCAAACTGACAGACTTCACATCTCCCTGTTATCTTCATCTTAATGACGATAGCGATGTGAACAGCAAATTCTGGCCACCCCATTGTGCTATCTGGCCCATCGCATATCAAAATCGTCGGTACGGTTTTATTGCCATGCACTGCCAGGAAGAGTTCAACCTTGATGAACTTAAAGGTGAATTTATCTCCAATGTGATGGACGACCTTGCCTTGGCCATTTACTCCCAGGACACCACACTCAAGCTGAAAAGCGAAAGAGACTTCAACAAGGAGATTGTTGACACCATACAGGCGCTGATGGTGACCATCAGGCCCTGCGGCACCATACTCTCATTTAATAAAAGAGCAGAAGAGATCACAGGATACCGTGAGCAGGAGATTATTGAAAAATATTGGGTTGATGTAATGGTAACCCCGGAAAACCGACTCCAGTTCCAAAAGACCTTCTCAAAAATCCTTCAGGGAACCCAAAACAATATTAATTTTATGGCTCCACTTTTAACAAAATCAGGCTCCCAAAGATACATCAGCTGGCATGGTTCTATCCGTCACAACATTGAAACCGGCCAGGTAGGTCTGGTAATGCTCGGGATCGATGAAACCGAGAACCTCTTTGCCGGGCAACAACTTAATATGTTCACCGCCCGCTGGGAAAAAATTTTCATCGCCATGCAGGACCCTGCCCTGCTTGTTGCGCGCGACAACACTATTGTTGAAGCGAACCCCGCAACATTTGCAGCTGCAAAAAAGAGCCGGGATGAGGTCATCGGGAAAAATGTCTGCGATATACTTCACTGCGGTCACGGAGATTTGGTCCAATGTCCCTTAGAGCAATTAATCGGCCTCCAAAAGACCCAGATTTCAGAGACAGAACTCCACGGTTTCCACGGGATCTATATGCTTACAGTGAGCCCACTTGTTGAAGAGAACGGCGAGGTAAACGCGACACTCCTGCTTGCAAGAAACCTCACCGAGGAAGAAGTTGTGCGTGCAGAAGCAATTCGTGTTGCCCAGCTTGCGGCCATTGGGGAACTCGCCTCAGGAGTGGCCCACGAAATAAACAACCCTATCAACGGCATCATCAACTACGCCCAGATCATTCTTGATGAACCTGAGGACCCGGAAGCTGCCGAAAGTCTTCAAAATATCATCAGCGAGGGAAAACGTATCGCCGGTATTGTCTCAAACCTACTCGACTTTGCCAGACGTCGTGAAGAGATCCCCACCTGCTCCGACGTCACCAAAATTTTAGAAAGCAGCGTTCAGCTCGTCAGCCACCTTCTAAAAAAAGAAGGTATCACCTGCACCATAGATATCGAGGTGGGAATCCCACCACTCAAATGCAATGAGCAGCAGCTACAGCAGGTAGTGCTCAATATCATCAGCAATGCCAGGCATGCAGTAAACAGCAGATTCCCAGAACCGTGTAAAGAAAAGAAGATTGATATATCAGCACGTCTCTTAAATAAAAAAGAGGGCGATTTTGTCCGTCTCACTTTTACAGACACAGGCATAGGCATTATCCCGGAAATCAGAAATAGATTATTCGATCCTTTTTTTTCAACAAAACCAAAGGGCGAAGGCACAGGACTTGGTCTCAGTATCAGCCACGGTCTCATCAGAGACCACGGTGGCATAATCCGTGTTCAGAGCAAACCTGGAGAATGGACCAAATTCACCATAGACTTACCCATTACCCCCGAGTAGACGCCATGATAAAAAGAATCGCTCCTCAACTTATGATCGCAGGCGAATGTATCATTTTTGCAGTTCTCGCGGCCCTCGTCGCCAAAAGCGGAGAGAATTGCAGCAATCCAGGTCAAGCTACAGCCCTGCTCTTTCTCTTTATTCTCTTTTTTGTAGTCATCCTGGTCACCCTTCAACTCACCCTTGGCCGTTTAATACAAAGCACAGAAAAGCTCAGGGATAAGCTTGGCTATGAACGAGAAAAAAATGCAACCCTCCAGGAACAGTTAAAACGAACAAGTGAGGAAAAGATCTACGACCTGCAGGTTGCCAATGGGGCTCTCAACCGCGAGATAGCCGAACACACCCAGGCCGTTGAAGAGATCCGTGAATTGCAAAAACAACAAAAACTTATTCTCGACTCAGCCGGAGAAGGTATTCTTGGGTTAGACAAAAGAGGCAGAGTCATTTTTATGAACCTGGCAGCGTCACTGATGCTCGGTTGGGATCAAGACGAACTTCTTGGCTTGACCCACCACAGCAGAATCCACCACACCCATTCGGATGGCACGGAACACCGCGAAGAAGATTGCCCAATCTATCAAGCATATAAAGACGGTAAGGTCCATTACAACACAGGCGATGTCTTCTGGTGTAAAAACGGATCCAGCTTCCCTGTGGAATACGTCAGTACCCCCATAGAGGACCGCGGCATGCTCACTGGAGCTGTGGTTGTTTTTAGAGATATGAATACCTACAAATAGCCCCCATATTTCATGAATTATACGGAATAGTTTCCTGCACACTGAAGGACTACAAGCTATGACACAAGACAATACCCAAATTTCAATACTCATAGTCGATGACGAAGTGAGTCTTCGGAACACCTTTCGTATTTTCCTTACCCGTGCTGGTTACGGCAAGGTTCAGGCTGTTGCCAGTTATGACGAGGCTGTCACCGCCGTAAGCTCAGGACCATTTGATCTCATCATCTGTGACATCGTCCTTGAAAGTCGCTCGGGTATCGACCTGCTGCAACAATTCAATGAAATGGGCGTTGCCTGTCCTGTGGTAATCATCACCGGCTTTCCCCATGTGGAAACCGCAGCGGATGCTGTCCGTCTCGGCGCCTTTGACTACCTCTCCAAACCAGTTGAAAAAGAAACTCTTCTAAAAACTGCCCGTTTGGCGCTGCGACAATACCAACTGGAACAGGAAAAAAGTAAGGCTGATGCCGCAAGAGACGAATATCGGACCATGCTAAAAACAATTTTCACCAGTGTGTCAGATACCATTATATCGGTGGATACAGACCTCATCATTGGAGAGATTAACCACTCCACGTTCAATCTCTTGCCCGGAAGTAAAACCAAATTAGAACCCGGCTCCAGACTCAATGAATGTTTTAGTCAAACAGATCTCAGCGCGCTCTGCACATTAACAGCAGATGTTTTAGCAACAGGTGCTGCAGTCACAGATAAACGACTGGAATGTCACCTGCAAAATGAAAAAAAACTTCTCAGCATCTGCGTTTCCCCTCTGAAAAGCATTTCAAAAATTGACCAGTCCACCACAGGTGCTGTACTCGTGCTGCGCGATATAACCTATAAAAAGAAAAAACAGCAGGGAAGCAGTAATCATTTGCATAAAATGATAGGTGCCAGCCCTGCCATGCAGGAAATCTTTACCCTTGTGAGAAATATCGGCAAGGTCGATACCTCTGTCCTGATAACAGGTGCAAGTGGCACAGGAAAAGAACTTGTGGCCTCTGCCCTCCACCTAGAAAGCTCGAGGAAAAACAAGCCCCTTATCAAGGTTGACTGCTCGGCCATAGCAGACAACCTGCTCGAGAGTGAACTCTTTGGTCATAAAAAAGGAGCATTTACCGGGGCTACTGAAGACAGAAAAGGTCGTATTTTTCAGGCAAATGGTGGCACTCTTTTTCTTGACGAGATTGGTGATATCTCCCAAATGATGCAGCTACGCCTGCTTCGTTTTCTCCAGGAAAGGACCTACTACCCGGTGGGAGGGGACAAGGAACTCCATGTGGATGTCCGCGTTATCGCGGCCACTAATGCCAATCTTAAAGACAAGGTCACCAGCGGCACCTTTAGAGAGGACCTCTACTTCAGACTTCTCATCATCGACATCGCTCTGCCACCTCTACATGCCAGGCACGGGGATATTCCCCTGCTGGTAAATCAATTTATCCATCGGTTCAGGACCCAGCTTAAAAAAAACATCACAGGTATATCCGACCAGGCGCTTACAACCCTCTGCAACTATTCCTGGCCAGGTAATGTCAGGCAACTCGAACACACCATTGAGCGCGCCTGTGTCCTCTGCCCCGGAACAACAATATCCTCTTCTCAGCTCCCGGAAGACATCGTTGCCGGGGAAACCTCTGGCAATTCCAGGGCCACCACCCTCAACGATTTTCTTGTCGGAGCCCTACCTGTTCCTCCCACAGAATCAGACCAGAACACCCAATCTACGACACCCACAGAGATAAAAAACAATATTATTGAAGCTCTTAGAAAATCAGGAGGCAATAAGGCCAAAGCTGCTCGTATTCTCAATATAGATAGGACAACCCTATACCGAAAAATCCATGAACTTCATATTGATCTCCACAGTCTTCACTTGTAGCCCGGATTTTTCACCAACAAAGTTTTTCGCAGGTCGAGACACCGGGCATGAGGCTGTAATAATCTACTGCAAATGCTCGGTAACGAAGCAGCTGCGGATAAATCTGTTGGCCCGAAGGGTAAGCTTTTTGATTTGAAACGAAAAACACCCTGTTAATTAAGGAAATCATTTTTAAACTATAAAAACAAACTATTGAGTTTCAAATCAAAAAGACATGAGAAATTCGGGGTAGAGCCAGCTCAAAAACCACAGATCTGTTGCAACAGTTCTGTGGTACAACAGTTCTCAATGATAACCTGTCTCAACTCCCCATGGCCTCCCCCAACCACATACAATTAATTTTTAACAATAATATCAAAGCATAACAGCCATCACCGTTCTATCCTGCAATACTCTCCAGATAAAGAAAAACCTGGCACTGCATATGCTATTCAATGACTAAAAGAGATAGGTATCAGCTCGTGTCTGCTAATAACTCAGGATTTTTCTTCTAAATCTAGGCGCTCGATGAATTTAACCAGAGGCATATAACTAATATCGGAGTCTTTGCTTACCTCCGAGGATTAAATTTTAAGAGCAACGCCGAGTTAGGAGAAAAAAGGAGAGATATATGGATTCCTACAACACACTGTTCGCAACGGATCAAGACTGTATCTCTTACCTCTTCCACAAACGCTGGCCGACCGGGTTTTGCTGTCCCTTCTGTAACAGACACCAAAAAGAAATAGCTCCGGCCCATACCGTTGTCTGTAGATACTGCAGGAAACAGAGTTCCATTACAGCCAACACTCTCATGCATGGCAGTAAAAAGAGCTTAGCCGAATGGATGCAGGTGGCTGCACAATTTTGCTTTTCCACAAAAGGAATCAGCGCCCGGTCACTACAAAATTCATTTCAGATAGCAACCTATCAGACCGCATGGAACTGGCTGAAAAAAATGAGAAAAGCAGCAGCTATTGCCGAATCGGCACGTCTGAATGGACCTGTACACATCATCGCCACCACAACAGGAAACAACAACAAGTCCTCATATAAATATATTTCCAGGATAGCCTGCCTCATGGATACACCAAAGCACACAAACCAGCAGGGCAGAATACGGTTGCGTTCATTTCCAGATACATCTGCGACCACACTGCCAGACTTCATATTACAAGCAGTAACTAGAGGCGCAAGCATCACCGGTTCAAAATCTATTCTCCGCAAGCTCACCACTATTGAACACGTCTACCAACTACACATCACCAACAGTGAAAATGAGGATGCAACAGCACTATTTAATGAACTACAGCAATGGATGAGCTTTCTCTACCGTGGGGCTACTGACCCAAAATACTTACAGGACTATCTCGACGAATTCTGCTTTCGCCACAATACAGCGACATGGAATAATCGACTGGCAATACTCGATCATTTACTCACTGGAATCATGGTGGCTGAAACAGTTCCCCCCCAACACACTCCAGCAACGACACCTGGAGGGGCGTGATGAATAGTAAGTTTCAATCAAGTCTCATCCTTATCGGTCTTTCCCTATTCGCCCTTCTTGGCTACAACGTCTGGTTGCTTGAGACAACTCCACCCACCAGGCCCTATACAACCTTTATTAGCGATCTTGAAGAAAACAGCATAGAGACTGTCGAACTGAGAAACGGTGAGATCCTGGGACAGGATAGAAACGGCCGTACGTTTATCACCTACTGCCCAGACGTCCCGGCTCTTATGCCTCTGCTATTATATTCAGATGTTTTGTTGACAACCAAGGCCCCACCTGACCAGTTTTCACCCCTTTATCCAATCATCCTGTGGTTTTTCATACTTACTTTTCTCTGGAGACTGCTTACCCGTAAGTCGCGCATAAAAAATGACTTTGCAGGGAAATTTCCTCTGCAGGAAAACAACAAGGCAACGGACAAAAAAACCTTTGAGGATGTGGCGGGTATTGATGAAGTCAGAGAAGAACTTGTTGAGATTATAGACTTTCTCAAGAATCACGAAAAATACAACCGCCTAGGCGGCCGTATCCCAAGCGGCGTCCTGCTCCAGGGACCTCCCGGTACAGGAAAGACTCTCTTGGCACGCGCTCTCGCAGGAGAAGCATCCGTACCATTCTACTCTATCGGTGGCTCAGATTTTGTTGAGATGTTTGCCGGTGTTGGTGCCTCAAGGGTGCGTGAGTTATTTCAAATTGCCAAGAAAACGGCTCCCTGCATCGTTTTCATTGATGAAATTGATGCCATCGGCGGCAAAAGAAGCGGCGGAACCAACGGTTCCCATGAAGAACGTGAACAAACCCTTAACGCCCTTCTCGTTGAGATGGACGGCTTTTCCGGCCACGATGCCACTGTCATTATCATAGGTGCGACCAACCGGCCGGATATACTCGACCCTGCACTCCTTCGGCCTGGCCGGTTTGACCGGCAGCTCACGGTGTCCCTACCTAACCTTAAGGGCAGGATCAAGGTTCTGGACGTTCACACCCGCCATGTGACCACAGCAACCGGCATTAATCTCGCCCATATCGCCCAGGGAATCCCTGGATTCAGTGGCGCTGATATTGCCAACCTCGTCAATGAGGCCGCCCTTATTGCAGCGCGAAAAGAGAGAAGCGCCGTTGAACTCGTCGATTTTGAAGAAGCAAAGGATAAAATCATTATGGGGCTTGAGCGTAAAAATGGAATGATCAGTGACAATGAACGCCGGATTATTGCCTACCACGAGGCGGGCCACGCCATTGTCGCATCTCTGCTCCCGGAAACAGATAGGCTCCATAAGATCACAATCATTCCAAGGGGACAGGCCTTAGGGCTTACCCAACAAATCCCCTATGAAGAACATTACACCTACTCCCTTATCTACCTGCTCAACCGAATAAAGGTGCTCCTTGGAGGACGGATTTCAGAAGAAGTCGTCTTCAACCAACTTTCAACCGGGGCTGCAAATGACATTAATGCTGCAACGGAGATAGCTCAAAAAATCGTTTGTGAATGGGGGATGAGTGCTGCCATGGGTGCAACAGTCTATCACACCAGGCAAGAAAGCGACCATTGCCCTCCTCGTAGTGAAAAGACATCAAGAGAAATCGACCTGGAAATCAGGCGTATCATTCGTGACTGCTACAGCGAGACAGAGGCCTTACTGCGCCAGCATAATAAACTCATCCATGAGCTGGCCGAGATACTGCTCGTTCACGAGACGGTGGACGGCGAAGAGGTCGATATCATTATCGCCTGTTACCTAAACCGTGATCAGCAAACGAATTCAGAAACTAACGACCATGAAGTTTTATCAACACACGGCCCATCTACACATCAGGAGGAACCAGAACTATGAACAAAAGACCTGTGTATCTAACAATACTACTTATATATTTTCTGGGTTTCACTCTCTTTTCTTCGATCAGCGGGGCTTCTGAATCCCCCCCTGACGAGGTGGTAATCAACCTCATTTCAGATCTGTACCAACCGGTTAGCTTTGACCACCTCATGCACTCAGAAATATATGACTGTAATCGCTGTCATCATGCCAGTGACAACGCTGAAGATAACGGTAACTGCACTACCTGTCACAGCGGAAGACCCATTGGAGGTAAAAGTCCGTGTTCCAGTTGCCACTCTCCCAATAGCTATGAAGCCTCACAAGATTCTGCTTCCATAGCCAGAGCTCAATACCATATTGACACCCCAGCACTCAAGGCAACCTGGCATCTGCTCTGCCGGAACTGCCACGTAGCAGACGACGGACCAACTGATTGTCAGGACTGCCATGGGTTCACAATAAAAGGGAAAGAGTTTTTTCAGGTTAAAAATTAGATCACCAGCCGTATTTAGATCACAAGCCCTACTTATTTAGGAGATAGCCATGGGTATAAATATTCACAGAAGATCACTTTTAAAAGGCGGCCTTGCAGGAACGTTACTCTCTCTGCTGCAGCGGCCAAGACCGAGCCAGGCCCATAATATTAAAAAATATCCTGATAGCTATGGTGTTCTTGTCGATCTTACCCGCTGTATCGGTTGCAGAAGCTGTGAAGCCGCTTGCAACAAAGAACAGGGCCTTCCAGAGCCGGAAAATCCTTTTACCGACCAATCCGTATTTGAGCTAGGCGAACACGGGTTACAGAGACGCACCGACGAAACGGCATATACGGTGGTGCAGCGCTATGATTTTCCAGGACAAGACCACCCCTTATTTAAAAAGGTGCAGTGTAACCATTGTCTTGAACCAGCTTGTCTCACCTCCTGTTTCGTCAATGCATACACAAAAACACCTGAGGGAGCCGTTGTCTATAATCCAGATGTCTGCGTTGGATGCAGGACCTGTATGATCGCATGTCCCTTTTATATCCCAACCTTTAAATACTCCAGTGGCCTGCACCCACGAATAATGAAATGTATATTCTGCTACGATACCAGATTAAAATACGGCAAACCTCCCGCCTGCGTAGAAGCCTGTCCCCAGGAGGCGCTACTTTTCGGGAAACGTGACGTACTTATAAAAAAAGCACGGAGACGAATAGATAAAAAGCCGGATCTCTATCAGGATCATATCTATGGCGAATTTGAAGCGGGCGGCACCTCCTGGCTTTACCTGTCACCTGTTGCCTTTGATACAATCGGATTTAACACAGATATTTCCGATGAGCCGGTACTTGATGCAGTGAAAAATTTCCTTGCCATCGTGCCCATGGTGCTCACAATCTGGCCCGCCTTATTTACGGGGTTCCACCTGCTGGCAACCAGAAAAGATATACAAACAGAAACCAGCAGCGAAGTCAGCGAGGAGGAAAAACGATGAAGAACATAGCAACCGACCTCCCCCATCTCCCAATCACAGGTTCAGTAAAGCCGAATGGTTCAACCTGGAAGATCAAAGAACAGCTTTTTCTAGGCCTACCTTTTGCTGATTATAGGCAAAAAGTCACTTCCAGCTGGCTCAACCGGATTCTGTTTGTCATTATTGCCGTCGGGTTGTTCTTTTTGGGCCAACGTTATATCTTTGGCCTCTCCATGATAACCCATGCATCCAATGATTACCCATGGGGGCTTTTCCTCGGCTTTGGCCTCTTTGCCATGGTACCCCTCTCCGCGTCGGGCTTTCTTCTTGGTACAACCGTCGTCATCTTTGGTCGTCAGGACTTCCATTCCATAGAACGCCTCGCCCTACTCAACGGTCTACTCGGTTATTTCTTTGCTGTGGTTTACCTCGAGGTTGACCTCGGAATGCCCTGGCGCCTGGCCTATCCGATGTTTGTTTCCTTTGGCCCCGCCGCAGTCCTTTTTTTGGTGGCCTGGCACGTTGCAACCTATCTCTCAGTGCAAATCGCGGAACTCCTCCCGGCACTGTTTTTATGGTTGAATCGTCCGGGATGGGTCCAATACATCAAGCGTATCAGCCTTGGCCTCACCATCGCGGGAATTATCCTATCCACCCTTCACCAGGGGGCATTGGGGGCACTCTTTACGTATGCACCGACCAAGATACATCCGCTGTGGATGTCCATTGACTTCCAATGGATTCACTTTTTCTGTTCAGCAATCTTCGGCGGCCTGGCAATGGTTATCGTCAGCTCCACCCTCATACATCGCTATATGAGTTGGAGATGTGGTGAAAAGTTTTTAAACGATCTTGATCGTATTACACTGGGCCTTGCAAAAGGGGCCAGCTACGCCATGTTTACCTATCTGATTATTAAACTCGTGGCCATTGCCCATGATAATGAATGGGAACAATTACTCAGCGGATGGGGACTCTACTACATCCTGGAAATTACAGTAGGGGTGATATTGCCGATGGTCATGTTTGCCAAAGCCATTCGCAGCAATAATGTAAAAGTAGCACGCATAGCAGGCTTTATTACAGTTATAGGCATCGTATGGAACAGACTCAACGTAGCAATTGTCTGTTTTAACTACCAGATGTACCAGGAGATCCCTCACTGGAAAGAAATCTGGGTGACGATAACCATCTATGCCATATATTTTATTACCTACCGCTTTATCGTCTACCGACTTCCCATTGTGTTTGACTGGGAGGAGGACAAATCCTAACCTGCATATTTCATGAACCAAAACTGTTGTATAACCTGTATCGCAGGTTATACAACAGCAATGCAGAAGTGTAGTATTGCAAAGCCAATCCCCTCCCACTCCACCTTCTCCCTTTTTCAGAAATCCATGTGCGACCTTTCTTTCCCAATTTTTTAACCTAGTTATTACAGCATGTTAGCAGCCACACAACTTCCAGTTGAACAATACTTCATGCTTAAGAGTATTCTAAAATAGCTGGCACGATTACTGCTTTTCTACTGTTAACTACAGGTTTTTTTGAAATAAGGCACTAAAGAGACGGACCACAGCAGTACAATATCAGAGACGGAGGCCATCATGAAAAGCTCAATTATCACAAAAGAAAACATTACTACTGACACCACTGATGAAATACTGGTTCTTGGACTGAGGACAGGAGCAGTGATTTGTGCACTCGTAGGAACATGGGCCCTATGCGCTCTTGTCGCTGCATTGGTCAACGCAGGTCCTCTTGCCGTGTTACGCGGTTATATAACTGCAATCACAGGATTATAACTTTAGAATCGGGAGGAGACAATGCAAACTCACGAAACAAATAAGGCTGTAACATTTGCAATGGTTGCGGTGGGTGGATTTTTTGGCCTATGGGCACTTGCAGCACTTGTAGGTGGGCTTCACAGGGTTGATTGGCAGGTAACGGAACTTATCCGCCACTATCTGATGGCATCAGGAATGATCACACCACTGCACACTCT
Source organism: Desulforhopalus sp. (assembly GCA_047619065.1). GTDB lineage: Bacteria > Desulfobacterota > Desulfobulbia > Desulfobulbales > Desulfocapsaceae > Desulforhopalus_A. The sequence goes on along the minus strand of JBLHNA010000067.1, from coordinate 2,756 downwards.
GGTTGACTTCTATTCCCACATAAAGGGGATTGAGTACCTTATCTGCGTAGCCTTCTTCGTGGCCTTCCCCATGTTTTTTAAATATGTGGAGAAAGTCGAGCCCCGCACCAAAACCACTATTAGATCAACGTAAGAGGTAACACTCTGCAGGGGATAGTCCTTCTCGTATCCCCTGCTCTGTTCCATGGCCAATTAGATATGCCTGATATGGATTGACCAAACACCTACCACACAATACGACTGCAATAGTTTACCTGACCACGCATATAAGGGTCAAATGACATTCACTCTTTTTGTTAGGAACTTTTAGTGGTACGTTAAACGTTTAGAATAGTCGCTGGATCGTTGAGTGACTATGTCATCACTGTGTAGGCATACACTTATGCATGCTCTACATAAACTACAGAATTACTTGTTATCTAAATTTTGCAATTGTAATCCCGAAGGGTAGCAAATAACAGTAAATTGTGCTCATGCAAAAATGAGTTTCTACACTCATTCCCATGAATGCAACATGCTGTATCACGGCGATAAATTGTTTTTTCTGTACTTTGCGCATGCAAGATTTAGGTGTTATGTGACAGAATCCTATATTCTGTGCTGCGTTTAAAATCAGGGATAATAGGTAATAAGCATGAAAATGTCTTATCGCATTTCTCCGGCCTGGTGGCCTATAATTGGTTTGCTCTCCCCTGTTCTTTTCCCCTGGCTGTTCGTCAGAAATCGTCACTATAAACATGACATCACGAAATCACTGAGAATTAATAAAGAACGAATCGAACGTGCTAGACCTTTAGAACTACCTCAACTTGAGAAATTTGAACTCACTGTTCTTGTAGAACAAAAAGCGGATAAAGACTTTCTTAGTGCTCCTGGGGTGTCCTATCTGATAAAGACCGATCTTGGCTCTTTGCTTTTCGATGTAGGCTATGGCCCGGAAGACCCATCTTTGGCGCATAACGCAAAAAAATTACATTTCAAAATGGACCAAGTGGATGCTGTCGCGATTTCACATTTCCATCCAGACCACATGGGTGGCATCAAGGCGGTTCGAGAAAAAAATGTAACTGTTCCACAAGAGATTGGAGGAACTCAAAAACTCACTTGTTTTTTACCTGCCGAAGCAGATGCAGGGGGAGGACAAACTGAAGTCGTTGAGGGAGCACAGATGCTAGCGGCAGGAGTTGCCACAACCGGTCCTTTGACAAGAAGTCTTTTCCTAATGGGCTGGACTGAAGAACAAGCTATTGTTGCCCGTCTAAAAAATAAAGGGTTAGTTGTATTTACGGGATGCGGTCATCCAACCATTGAAGTTATCCTTGAGATGGTTAAACAGCTGTCTGACGAACCAATATACGCCATTGGTGGCGGCCTGCACTTCCCTGTAACCGATAGCCCCTTTCAGAAACTAGGCATTAAGGTACAAATGATATTGGGAACGGGAAAACCTCCTTGGAAACGAATCACAGACGATGATTTGAAGGACACTATAGACAATATAAATGCCATAAACCCAAAGTATGTATTCCTTTCAGCACATGACACATGCGATTATGCAATAGATAGATTTAAGAATGAACTCAATTCAGAGACCTCGGTGCTCAGAGCAGGGGCAACGTATCAGATCTGAAACGTAATGATCAAAGAACCAGGCGCTTGCATCCGAGGCAAAGGCCCTGCTAGGCAATGCCAACACCTATTGTGTTGAACTTCAGCGTATAAAATATTGATTGTTCTTCTGCTCCGACCCCACTTACCACTTGCAAATCATAGCACCGAAACTGTTGCATAACCTGTATCGCAGGTTATACAACAGCAATGCAGAAGTGTAGTATTGCAAACCCAATCCCCGCCACTCCAGTTCATCCCTTTTCCACAACTCCATGTGCAACCTTCTTGAACAGAGATATTTAGCGTGTATTTACAGAGATTTGCCAGACCTGAAGGTTCTACCGATTAATATTTAGTGTTTAATATTATTCTAAAATAGCTGGCACGATTACTGCTTTTCTAATGATAACCTTGGTAAATAGACCACAGCAGGACAACATCAAAAACGGAGGCCATCATGAAAAGCTCAATTATCACAAAAGAAAACATTACAACTGATACCAGTGATGAAATACTGACTCTTGGACTGAGGACAGGTGTAGTGATTTGTGCACTCATAGGAACATGGGCCTTATGCAGTCTTGTCTCTGCTGTCGTCAACGCAGGTCCTCTTAACGTGTTGCGCGGTTATATAACCGCAATTACGGGAATATAACTATAGAATATGGAGGAGATAATGCGAACTCATGAAACAAATAAGGCTGCGACATTTGCAATGGTTGCGGTGGGTGGTTTTTTTGGCCTATGGGCACTTGCAGCACTTGCAGGCGGGCTTCACAGGGTTGACTGGCAGGTAACGGAACTTATACGCCACTATCTGGTGGCATCAGGAATGATCACACCACTGCACACTCTGGTTGACTTCTATTCCCACATAAAGGGGATTGAGTACCTTATCTGCGTGGCCTTTTTTGTGGCCTTCCCCATGTTTTTTAAATATGTGGAGAAAGCAGAGCCCCGTACCAAAGCGACTATTGGATCAAAGTAAAAGGGTAACACTCCGCAAGGGATAGTCCTTCTAGATATGATGGTTAACACGTTGGCGAAATAGACCTGCCTACCTTGCCAACGTGGGTTAAGTTGAAAGCAACAACCAACAACTCAGAGCCAAAATCAAGGAGGCAGGTCATGGAGAAAACAATAAA
>JBLHNA010000066.1:0-20696 GCA_047619065.1 Desulforhopalus sp. | reverse complement strand
CCGTTCGGTTGCACTTATAGAAAAATCCTTTGGAAAAGATATTTCCTTGCTATTACCCCGGGCTTGTTCAACCATGGATAAGATTGTGGATCGCTGCGCGATCACAATCTATCCTTATTCGTTATGTGGTTTCCGGTTCGTAACTGGCTAATATTACAGACCTCTTTCCTTTGATTGCGCTAGTGATTTGACTCGTTATCAACTCAGTTCTGTCAAGTTTACTACCAAGCCAACCATTTTGTACAAGTTCGACAAACAGAGTATTGTTAATGTAGCGATGAGTATTTTTATAATTTATAATTCTTCCAGTTCTTACCCCTTCAGTCTCCTTTGCTTTTAGTAAGATTTGCCAAAAGGAAAGGGGAAAATACATACCCTTAATCATCTCAGTTGATAACGGATTTGTGATTTGTGCTGGGCATAATTTAAAATAATAGAATTCATTGTTAAGCCTATAGTCATCTATATACCCCTGTTTATCTTTCACTTCCTTCTCTTGAAATTTGACCATACGAGATATTTCACTTTTGTATGATTTGTCATTAGGTCTGTATGAAAGAGTGTCTCCGTCTTTAGTCATCCTTTTGTATTGAATTAATAAATAGGATTTAAATTTATGATGATAAATGATTAAATCAACCCCAAGATTTTCTTCAATCTTGTGACGGTTTGCGTTCATTATAGTTAACTTGTTGTTGCCTTTAGTAAATTCTGCGGCACCGACAATATATTGTTTTATTTTGCTCCACTCCCCAAACACTTGAGAGTCATGAATAACCATAGGATCTTCACGAATTACAACATTTTGAAATCCATTTAAGAATGGCGCTGAGTCACTTTCTTGTTTCCATGAAGGAAGATCATTATTCGAAAAACCACTTACTCTTAGTGCCAAACTTATTGCATCTTTTTCAAATGCTATAGTCTCAGCACTATTTCCTTTATAAGGTGTTTGAATCGATTTTAGTTCAGAGGCAAATCTCTCAATTTCTTCTGCTATATCCGGATAGTTCTTAAGAACAACATTAATAATGGCAGAATAAACTCCGGGAGAAATATTATTTATCCCTGCTGAAATTTGTTTTTCTATGTGTTTATTAAATCGGTTTGGGACTAACTCAATTAAGTTACTGATGTTAATAGAGCTTGAGAGTTCTGTAACATCCGTAAAGGATAGCCTATCTATTTTCGTGGCAACTCTGCCTGATTTTCTAAATTTTGCGATGTAATTTATTTCTTCTAAATTCGTTGAAATAAAAGCAAGACCTGATGGCGGTAATTTTAACTCAGAGCTTATAGTGTCTGAAAAACTTGGAGAATAAACTAGGACATTTTCAATATCATTACCACGCTTCCAAGTATCATAAACGCAGGCTATTACTCTGACTTTTGTCAAAATTCCACTTCTCCTTTTCCACACATAACGTTGAACTCAGTGGTTTGCGTATCTAAAGCTATATGTGCGATTAACCTTTAAAATACTTAGCACTTCTTCACTTCAAAATACCGCCGCCCTCAGCAAATCCACTGGAGTGTTTGGTTGTGTGCCGGGCACGGCACACGTTCTTAAGGGTGCGTTTAACATAGCATTATCAATAATGTTAGGCAAGTCCCAGACCCAGCCTGATGGAGGCGAAGGGTGTAGCGCTATTGCAACGGGTATTCGGTGACGGATCCTTGAAGGAGGCAGCTCTGCTACGGCAGGGTAGCGCGAATGTGCGGGATGACGTACAGAAATCGAGTTAGGCGAATCTGGCTGGGACGAGTCTGCAACACAAGACGAAGTCCTCTATCCATCTTATAAGGGCCAGGGGCGTATACTCGGCGTCCACGCACAGAAAGACGTGTGTTCACCCCGGGAGATCTCTCATGTGCTTCAGGAAGTCGCGTGCGACTGAAATTAGCTGAGGGTCGGGTAACCGACTCCTATTCCATGGGAGAAGTCAGCAGAGGGCGTAGTAGTTAGTAAAACGAGCTCGGTGAATAGAAAAGCCGAGAGGTGTCAGAACTAATGAAGGCCTGAACGGTGGCCCCATCCGAATGGTGGGGATAAATGAGAGAGGCAGTAGGAGGTATGTACTTATGATCATAGCGCAGCAGTCGCCTGAAATGACCATAGCGTCGTATTTGTCCGATCCCTCGACGGGAGGCAGTAAGCTCATGGAGATAATCTGTGAGCGGGAGAATATGCAACGGGCGCTCAAACGGGTCCGGTCGAACAGAGGAGCACCAGGGGTCGACGGAATGACGGTCGACCAGCTTCCAAGCTATATGAGGAGATACTGGCCGCAAATAAAAGAGGAGCTGCTAAACGGTACGTACAAGCCATTTCCTGTGAGAAGAAAGGAAATTCAGAAACCGCAAGGAGGAGTCCGTTTGCTCGGTATCCCTACTGTACTGGACCGTTTAGTCCAACAAGCAGTAGGTCAGGTACTCCAGCAGATCTGGGAACCTCTGTTTTCTGGCTCAAGTTATGGTTTTCGTCCCGGGAGATGTCAGCATGACGCGATCCATCAAGTGAAGAGGTATGTGGAAGAGGGCTACAGACACGTTGTTGATATGGATCTATCGAAGTTCTTTGATAGAGTCAATCATGACAGGCTCTTAAGCCGACTCGCTACCAAAGTGCATGATAAAAGATTGCTAAAACTGATACGTGCATTTCTTACCGCCGGTGTAATGATCGGTGGTTTATTTGAGGTATCGGAAGAAGGAACCCCACAAGGAGGCCCTCTTTCCCCGTTGCTTTCGAATATAGTATTGGATGAGCTCGACCATGAGCTTGAACAGCGAAACCTGCGCTTCGCCCGGTATGCCGACGATTTTATCATCTTCGTTAAAAGCAAACGGGCAGCAAGACGAGTAATGACAAATGTATCTCGTTTCGTCAACCGCAGACTCAGATTAAAAGTGAATGAGGAGAAAAGCCAACTCACCCACCCGTGGTGGATGTGCTTTCTCGGACTGAGCTTTACGAGTAAGCGTGGGGATACCAGAGTGCGTATTCACTCGAAATCAATAAAACGATTCAAAGAGAAAGTGCGAAAACTGACAGGCCGGAATACAGGTCGGTCGATTCACCAGATAATCTATGATCTCAACTTGTACCTGCGCGGGTGGTGGAACTACTACTCTATCACTCAAAGTAACAGTATATTTCGCTCAATTAACGGCTGGATCATGCGAAGGCTGCGGGCAATCCTCTGGAAACAGTGGAAGAACCCGCGAACTCGTGTCCGGCAACTATTGAAGCGAGGCATCTATAAATACCATGCTGTCAAAACGGGTAACTCCCGGAAAGGCGAGTGGCGGATGAGTAGGGTCAAATGGGTGATAATTGCATTGCAGAATAGGTACTTCAGTCATAACCTCAAGCTATATCTTCCCGGTTCTCCTGCCCAGATCAGCCGAACCGCCTTGGTACGCGATCCGTATGCCGGGTGGTGTGGGAGGGACGGTCAGTGATGGCCGTTCCTATCCCGATAACCATTATTTTCTATTCCGTACTCTAAAGCTAATTCATCTAGGTTTTGATAGATTGTTGCATTGTATAGATGTTTGCTTTTATCTATCGCATTTAATAGGTGATTGGCGATATTGCCGTTCATGTCTTCTCCTTCGTTTGAAGGAACAGTCACTAAAACCAACAATAGAGGTAATACTTCAACAAGCAATTCTGCCGAAAACTGTGAAATGTAATAAGCAGCTGCCATTCTTGGATCATTTGAATACTCATCATGTGGAGCACAGATACTACATAGCTTTAGAAGTAGATTTGAATCATCAACATGGTCTTCGAAATATTTCTTAGCATCCTTGTCCAAATGAAGAGATGCAATAAGTTTTTCTCTTAGTTGCTCCATAGTGATCTTTTTTTTGTGTGGTTAACGTGAAGTTCACCGGCGCGCTTCAGCGCGTCCAGCGGAACGTAGTGGAGCGATGGTGAAACGCCTGGTTGTGCATTTTATTTAGTTTGATGTAGCTTTTTTGATGTTTCTTGAAGAAGCCTGTCTTCAGGATAGATAATTGTTAAAAGATGGAATATGGCCGCTTCAATAGTATCAACGTAATCAAAAGCACTTTTTAAATCAATTCTCTCTTCATTTGGTCTATGAACTAACCTATTTCTTACTTCTACGCCTCTACCAATTTTACTCACGAAGGGAGATCTCTCTCCTAAATACCTTTCTAATATTGTTCCATACAATTTTGTGAGAGGCGGTGAAGGTAATTCAAGTAAGATGGTTTCTAATTCTGGGTTGGCTCTAATTAACACTTCTTTGACGGCTAATTCGGCTGCTATTGTGGCTTCTATCCATTTGTGGTGAGGTTGAAGCTCTTTATGTGCGCGATGTAAATGGCGCATAGCAGTTAAAGGTGTGATGTTTGCATCTAGAGACTTTTGGATATTATTTATTTTCGTTGGTGTTAGCTTTGCGCGATGAATAGATAATGAGATTGATGCCACACCTTCAGGTAATTTTCTCCAAGATTTATAATCTACCGACCATTTGATTTCTTTTCCTCTGGTCAGTTCTTCTGAAAGATCTTGATGATTAAAGTGATACTTTATAAGTCCTAATACTTTATCACTTGCCTCACCCAAAAGTTTAGTGATTTTACATAGAGCATTTTGTTCCTCTTTTGTAAATGAGTCAAAATTTTCTGGTTCATTTTTGACAAGCGATGTATGCAACTCTGATGCTATTGGATGGTTTGAAATTGTTACTTCTATTATTTGGTTAGAATTAAGCAGCTTTGCGTCAGCGATAATTCCTGAAGTAAGGGGGACATGCCAAACAGGTGGAACAGTATTTAAAAGAGGAAATTTATTATCTGAATATCTTATTTTTGATCGTTTTATTAGATAAATATTTGTCATAATTATTCATTTTTATGGTACAAAGTAGAGTTCACCGGCGAGCTTCAGCGAGTCCAAGTGGAGCTCAGCGGAACGGTGTGTAACGGCTAAGGATAGATCGTGATCGCGCAGCGATCCACGATCTATCCTTAGTCGTTATATTGATCATTTAATATTTTCAATATCTATGTATTCTTTTGGGATGTGAATAGCAGGAACCATTTCACTCATAACACCCATTGAGTCATCGATAATAAATTTACCTTCGTAAATAAAATATGATGGGTTTACAAATCTTCTGACACTGTCAGCATATTCATTGAGAGCAACAACGATATTGAAAAGCATAGAAAGGCATTTACGCTCCCATAACTTTGATGCTTCAGCGTATACGTGGTAGTCTTCACGCCATTGCCTCTTCCACCACATGTCTTCAACAAAGTACCCAACATCATTCTCGTCTCTTTTGCGCAAAGTTGCTTTTTCTACGAAAAGGCTAACATAACTGCTTACTCTATCGTTTAGGTTTTTAATGGACTCTTCTAATTCAGGATGTACTCCCGGCCAGATAGTTTTATGCACTATGGTAAACAAATGATTAGCACCATCAACAAACTCTTCACTTAACAAAAACCTCACTGCATGGTCAGCGAAATAGTGCCAATGCGAGAGGAGCAGGTTGTTTGTTATTGAATTAATTAAATTAGAATATATTCTAGAAGGGATAGAGTCTTCATTTTGTGCTAATTGAGTCTCAACCCAAATCTCATGGTCTGCTTTTATTTGATGAAGGTACTCAAGAGGCCATGAATCGGGATCTTGATCTATTTCAGTATGATGATTTACACATAGCAATATTAAATTTGGATATCTATTCCTATCCTTTTCACCCAGAATACTTTCTCCCCTTGGCCCGTCTTTAGATTCAGCAACAATATGACAATTTTGACCAATTAGAATATTTTTTGATGCTACCTTTTCTGAAGCTTCAATTGTGAGAGATTTCCTACAATGAGGCATCGAGCATCTTCCTGCTGATTTACCCCACAATATCTTTTGATCTTTCTCAGGTATGCTCATTTCTTTAATATAACCAGTAATTATTAGGAAGACTGAGTAAAGTCAGCCATAATGTGCGCTCAGTCCTTTGAGATGCTACACACAAACTATAGATATTACGCTATATTAGCAAATTATATTGTGTTATTCAATGCAAGTATTTTTACCGCTTTACTTCCGGGTAACATAACAAAAAATGGTGTTACAGATAAGTATATTTAAGGATCTGGAGGCTAGTATTGGCAGTGTTAACCATTTAAGAAAATCTGCAAATTCACCTTATTCCTGTCAAGACTCAGGCAGACAGGTAGGTCTTCATCTCTATATCTTCACCCCAATATAGCTCCTTTTCCCAGGTCATTGGTCGGTTCAGCGTCATGCTTCTAACACAAAGGGTGTGGAGAGGCGCTCTGCTTGGCAATATTGCAGTATCAACGAGAAAAAAGAAAAAGGAAGAAGGTGCCCCTGTATCAGTTGAAAACGAGCAGAAAGATAGAGGCTGCAGGAGCAGTTTAATGTTTTGCAAAAAATTCTGGTAAGGTTAACTCATACCGCAAATGGCCTTTCTACTGCCATTTTCGGCACTAAAATCCGGTTCAATTTACCTTCATAAGGAGGTATTTCCGAAATGGACAGGAAGCATCTCAAGTTTGAGTCCTAATAGCTTTTTGAAAGGTGTGATCTGGCAATCTCTACCTAATCCACCAGCACTGATATGAAAGTAGTATCAACGCCGGTGATGGTCAACAATGAAGCAATTGCCTCGGTTGATTCTCTGTGAAGCATCAATAATTTTAAATGCTCCATTTCCTGCTACTTTTCTGGCAAATTTTCTTTGGTTTTCCTAAATGCAGAAATGCTCCATTTCGGGCATGTTCTTAGTAAAATTTCAGGTGAAAATTATCAGGAACAGCCTTAATCCCTGAAGTGCGTTACTAAACCGAGGCTTGCCAATGGATATCTTTTCTCCTTAAAATATTTATTTATTTGCTTAAAAAAACAGACAGCGCCATTTACTAATCCGGAACAGAGTTTTCAAGCAGGTTGTCTTTGCTATTTCTCTTTATTTCGTGGATCCTTGTGGAAAACATTAATGTTGTTATAGTATGTATATATGAACACATGCTCATATGTACACACCCAATAAGAGAGGGAAAGAGATGCAGTTGCAAACGGTCGAAAGTGAATTGTGTGGTTGTCGCTGTATTCATGAGGAGCGGGTTGTTCAAGCTAATTCGAATCAATTGCCAGACATTGATGTTGAGGAGCTCGCAAGATTGTTCAAGACAATGGGGGATCCCACTAGGTTGCGGATTTTGTGGGCTTTGAAGGAGTCAGAGATGTGCGTCTGTGACATTGCGGCATTCCTCAAGATCAGTGAATCTGCTGTTAGCCATCAATTGCGCAATCTTAGAATTTTAACACTTGTAGCATCAAGACGCGAAGGGGCTATCCTCTATTATCGACTCGTCGATGAACATGTCAGTCTATTGTTCCAACTGGCTTTGGAACATATCCATGAGTAGCTAGTGTATCAGTCCTCTATTTTTTATGAGAATAGCATCAAAATATGTGTGATGAACATGCAAACTTTTCTAATTAACACTCTTCAGGCCTCTTGGGATCTCTTACAACAGGCTTCCTTATATATTCTTTTTGGACTGCTGGTCGGTGGCCTGCTCAAGGTCTTTCTTTCACCGGCCTATGTTGCGTCCCATTTAGGCTCTGGGCGGTTCAGTTCAGTCTTCAAGGCTGCTCTTTTGGGCATTCCCATTCCACTTTGCTCATGTGGAGTTCTACCAGCGGCAGCTTCTTTGAAAAGACAGGGAGCCAATAACGGCGCTACCACGGCTTTTCTCATCTCCACGCCCGAGTCAGGTGTAGATTCTATTTCAATCACCTGGGCGCTGCTTGATCCTATCATGACTGTTGCCCGACCAGTTGCCGCCTTTCTTTCAGCCTTTGTCGCCGGTATCAGCGTGAATATGCTTAACCCACCCACATCGATTGAAAATGCTGATGCCGATCTTTCCTGCCCAATCGATAACTGTTGCGATGGAGACGAATGCCCACCGGAAACCCATACAAAACACCATAGTTCTCTCGAAAAGCTCCGTGTAGGTATTAAATATGCGGCCACAGATCTGTGGGGTGACATTGCCGGCTGGTTTTTCATTGGTATAGTGGTGGCCGGGGTGATCACTGCTCTGGTACCGGAAGACATGTTCAGTCGATATTTGGGCGGTGGATTTTCGTCCATGCTGTTGATGCTCGTCTTCGGTATACCTCTCTATATTTGTGCTACCGCATCTACTCCCATTGCAGCAGCATTTATACTGAAAGGAGTCAGCCCTGGGGCAGCCTTGGTTTTCTTACTGGTTGGACCTGCGACCAATGTTACCTCTCTCACGGTTTTGTTCGGTCTAATCGGGAAACGCGCAACGGCTCTGTATCTACTCTCCATCTCAGTCGTCGCCGTAATCGGTGGATTGATCGTTGACTTGGTATATTTTTCTCTGGGGATATCAGCTGTGGCTATTGTCGGCCAGGCGGCGGATATTATCCCAGAATGGTTAATGATGACTTCCACCTTATTGTTACTGGCATTATCAGTAAAACCACTTTTCAAAATTGTGAAAGGTTGGTTCAGTATCCCGATAGGTGACTGTGGCTGTTCTTCCTCTGACTGTTCCACGTTAGATTCCGATCATAATGAGCATCAACAGGATATGCCTACATGTGGTTGTGAAGAAGGTTGTACGACATCAGGTTTCATTCAAAAAAATCACACCACAAATCTGAAATAAAAAAAACCTATACTATTACCTCTAAAAACAGTGCAGCTATTAATGGTGCTGACAAAACATATCACACTATATGACTGTTAATTGGTGTGAATATCGTACTTCTTGATTTTATTATTCAATGTGGTTCTGGTGATATTGAGCTGTTTCGCAGCTTCGCTTTTGTTTCCCGAAGTTTTATGAAGTGTTTGGGTTATGGCTTCTTTTTCGATCTCTTCGAGAGGTAAACCTGCCATTCCTTTCGATAGGTCGCTTGTAAAATCAATGTCATCGAAGGACTTCGTTATCGAAGGAGGCAACTCTCGCTCTGATATATAATTTCCATTACACAAAACTACAGCTCGTTCCACAGCATTTTCCAACTCGCGAACATTCCCCGGCCAGTCATATCTGGTAAAGTAATCCATTGCCAAAGGAGTAAAGTTAACAATGCTTTTTCTGTTCTTCTTCGAAAGCTTATCTAGAAAGTGTTTTGCTAATATCGGGATATCATCAGGTCGGTCGCATAATGGAGGTACTTCTAAAGTAACAACATTGAGACGGTAGTAGAGATCTTCACGAAATGTTCCTTCTTTCACATTTTCCAGCAATTGCCTATTTGTCGCAGCGATTATTCGCACATCTGCATACAAGACACTATCACTTCCGACTCGCTGAATCTCACGGTCCTGAATAGCCCTCAAGAGTTTGGCTTGCATGGGAAGGGGAACTTCCCCAATCTCATCAAGAAAAATGGTTCCTTTATTTGCCTGCATGAAACGGCCTTCTCGTCTCTTATCTGCTCCGGTAAATGAGCCTTTTTCATGCCCAAATAATTCAGATTCCAAAAGTGTGTCGGTAAGAGCTGCACAGTTGACAGTAACAAGAGGTTTACTATTTCTGTTGCTACAGCCATGAACCGCTTTGGCAATCAACTCTTTCCCCGTTCCACTTGGTCCCAGGATAAGGATTGTAGCCTCAGATGGAGCAATAGTCTGGATCATTTTTTTTAGTTCTACCATCGACGGGCTTGAGCCAATGATAGATGTAAGTTCGTCACTGGATGCCAGCAATTGTTTTAGAGATTTATTCTCTTTTCTTAGAGCTGAATGCTCAAGAGATCTCTCGAGAGTGAGCTTAAGATCATCAAAGTTTAGTGGTTTGGTTAAATAATCATATGCCCCTAACTTCATGGCTTCAACAGCTGTCCCCACTGAAGAGTAAGCTGTCATAATTATGATAGGAATGGCCGGGTTAAGCGTTTTAATTTCTGCTAATGCTTCGATCCCACCTATGTTTGCCATGCGAACATCCATAAGAATGCAATCAAATGGTTCGTTGCGTACAGCAAGAATGGCTTCGGCCCCATCCACAGCCTCAGTGGTTTGATATCCCCATCCATTGAGTACCGTCGTGAGCATTGACAGATGTGCTTTGTCGTCGTCAACGATTAATATTTCACCTTTCATAACAATTTTTATCTATAACGTATTTGGTAAAGTAATTGTGACAGAGGTACCTTTTCCTTGCTCGGAATTGACCGTTATCACACCATTATGGGCTTCGACAATCCTTTGTACTATTGGGAGTCCTAAACCCGTGCCTGTTGTTTTAGTTGTAAAATAGGGGTTGAACATATTGCTCTTTGTCTCATCTGAAAGTCCTGTACCTGTATCGGATATGGTTATTACTACCTGATTGTGGACTTTAATCACTTGGGTATGCAACAGCCCGCCTTCCGGCATTGCTTGTATGCTATTTAAGTAGATGTTCATTAAAACCTGAGTGAATCGGTCAGGGTCAACGAATATTTGCTGTACCGTATCAGCGATTTCTGAAGTGATTGTAACTTTCGAGACTGTTTCTGCGTCTGGTTGCATAAGTCGAATGGTCGTGTTGATAAGTGACCGCAGATCAGTTTGTTGAGGCTTAATGTCAGATGGTCTCGACATTTCAAGTAACTCTGTTATTACCCGGTTGAGCCTTTCTGTTTCATTTACGAGTATTTCTGCAGCTTTTCTATTTTCGCTATCTTCAGAGAATAAACTTTTGAAATATGTAGCATATCCTTTAATGGAACTTAAGGGATTACGCACTTCGTGTGCTACACCAGCAGCCAAATTCCCGATCACCGCTAATTTATCTTTTCTTTGAATTTCGAGTTGCAGCTGTTTGAGTAGAGTTAAGTCTTTGAGAATGTACATGAGCCCGACAAATGTCCCATCTTCGGTAATTACTTTGGTAGCAATTACTGATAGGGGTATCACTTTGCCATCAATTTGTCTAATCTCTGTTTCGGTTTCGACAACCTCACCATTAGTCGTAGATGTACTCATTGCGCTAATATTTGCGGGTAATATGGCATCTGAATGAAGGCCTACAGCCTCGCGAATATCAACACCAAGCAGTTTCGAGGCAATCCGGTTAATGTAGTGAACTTTAAAAGCATTGTCTGTGAAAATAATCCCTTCAGGTAGATTAGCGATCATTTCAGAAGAAAAAGCACTGACATTCCTCAGTAATCGTCTTGATCTTGTATAGTTTTGAGCCCAGAAAAGCGAAACAACACCCGCCATTCCTAAAAGTAAAAGTATTCCAGAGATAACAGCTGTGAATTTGATATCCTCATGATTTGCTTCTTCAAAAGGTGCGATATCCATTCCAATAATAATTATGGGGCGTTCATTAGGGTCAAGCAGTTTATCCTCATGTAGACCTTTCATCCATAGGGGGTCACACCAAGCCCTCATGCGGGTTTGCATCATCTTCCCTCTTTGTTGCATCATCTGTGTTCGGTTTGGTTTAGGCAATACCGGCAAAAAGAGCTTGTACACCTCAAAAGCTTTAGCTGAATCAACATTTTTAACAGCTCGCCATTTGACTTCTGACGTTGCTTCAAGGCTTTTAAAGCGATCAGAGGCGAGAAACTCTTCACCGATTTTACCTGTGATGTTATGGGCTAATATTATACCGGATGAATCTACAATAGAGATATAGAGAATGTCCGGCTGCATTGCCATTTCCCGTATCAAAGTATCAAGTCGAGGCGATGTGCCAAATTCGCCCATCATTCCCGTCCGAGCGCCCGCTTCAAAAGCTCGAATAAGTGACGCTCCTTTCTCACTCAGGATTTTAACCATATATTCTTTTTCTCGGTTGTAATTCATCATTGCAAGGCTCAGCACAACAACAACCAATATTCCGCTCATCCCAATAACTAACCAAGCAGAAACATTACCAAAATATCGACTAAACCTTTGCAACATACCTTTTCCTTTCAGTAAAACCGGAATAACAGAGTGGTTAAAAATCAAACGTTTCTCGCGCTGACTGTCTAATAATTAATCACTCGTGATGCGTCAAACAAGAAATCATTTCCTGGTATGACAGAGTTTTTTCTGTATCATACTGTAATCATGTATTATTATTCATGACTCATCTTATGGCATAGTTACTGCAAGGTTAAGATTGCAAACAACGAAATGAGACAATCCAGTCTCACAAGACACCAGGAGACAGTAAAAATGAAAAATAAACTTATTGCAGCAGTGGCAACATTGACAATCATAATTGGTTTTTCAGCACTGAATGCATCGGCATGGAACAACATGGGCCCTATGATGGATAATGGTCATGGTATGATGTACGGATCAGGTGCTACAGATGCTGCAAGCCAGAAATTTCTCGATGAAACAAAAGGGGTCAGGCTCGCAATCGCAGCGGATCAGACAGAACTAGCTGCTATAGTGGCCGGACCAAACCCCGACAGCAAGCGTGTTCGTGAATTGTCTAAAAACATAGCAACTAATCAGCTGGCTCTTGAAGATAAATCTCGTGGCTATGGTTATGGTAGTGGTAGTGGTCGTATGCACGAGAATCATATGCGAGGCCCCGGAATGATGAACGATGGACACTACAATGGTTGTCGTTGGTAATCGGGCAGCAAACGTTAAAGGGGAACTTTAGCCCCCCTTTAACAATTGTTTTTAAATTCAGAACTATGAGCTGATGATGTGTCGTTCGACTAGCGGGTGCATTTGAAATGATCGTGTAACCCCACCGAAGAGGAAAAGAAATGAAAAGCAGCAATTTTAATTGTGTTGATATTTACAGCGGCAATCCTTTTCACAGGATGTGGTCACTATGGCATGCACCGAAACTATAATGACAATTGGCACAACCAGACAATCCCTGGTCCCCAGAACATGAACGGAAACAGGATGGGACATCAGAAACTCTATATGAACGGAAACGCCATACAGAGTCAAGAGACTTACGGGAGATAAAGGCAGGCAAGGAGTCTGTCTTTATTACTCCCTGGAAGGAGAAAACCATAACTGGAGATCCAACAATGAAAAAAGAAATAAATAAAATCGTAATCGCATCAATTCTAGTACTCGGACTTTTTGCAGGTCCCGCTTTTGCCCAGACCAGTGGTACTACGCAACCACGGCAACAGATGGGTGGAGGTATGCAGAGTGGTATGATGGGCATGCAGGGCCAGGGGATGATGGGTGGAAATCAAGGTAACTGGGACGGAATGGGCTGCAATGGCATGATGGGTGGAGCCATGATGAACAAGATGACACCTGGTGAGCAACAGGATTTCATGAATCAGACCACTGAACTTCGCAAAGAAATGATGGATTTGCGCTTTGCCTACGGGGAAGCCATGCGTAACCCAGCAACCACTCCAAAGGATTTGGCCAATATAGAAAAAAATATGCTTGAGTTACGGATTAAAATGATGGGCAAGATGCAAAATCTGCAGACCCAGTAATCAGCTGGTTCTTGAAGAAAAATCTCGTGGCTATTGCTATGGTGGTGGTCGCATGTACGGGAATCATATGCGAGGCCCCGGAATGATGAATGATGGCTATTACGGTGTTTGGTGGTGGTAATCGAGCAGTAAACGTTGAAAGGGAACTAAAGTTCCCCTTCTTCAATTGTTTTTAAATTCAAAACTATGGGCTGATGATGTGGAATTGTAATAGTTGGATGGGGGGAGGGCCGTATGGTATCGGTAAAATTTTTATGGGATTTGGTCCTTTTGGGGGCCTGCTCAGTTTACTGATTTTTATACTCGTCATTTATTTATTGTTTAAAATCGTTAGGTCATTTCTCCCAACCTCAAAGGCCACATCTGATAAAAATGACTCTCTTGGGATTCTAAAAAATAGATTAGCAAAAGGAGAAATCACCCAGGAAGAATATCGCCGTATGCATGAAATACTGAAGGTTTAGTGGCGCATCTCAACACATCATTTGAAACCGTGCCTCATTGATCTTTTCGAAGTTCTATCCATACATGAGTATTCACCCTTAATTACAGCTAGTCACGCCAAGAGCTAGCAAACCGATTAAGCTAGATTACCACTTAAACAAATGATGGCAACCTGCAAAGACACATTGAAAACCGGCGATGTACTTGATCAGAAATGGGTCATTCTTGAATTCATTGATAGGGGAGGAATGGGCGAGGTGTATCGAGCCCATCAGAATAACCTTAATCGCGAGGTCGCGATAAAGGTTATTTCAAGAGAATGGCTCCAAGCTACTGACAATGGTGACGAAGATGTCGAAACTTTAGCTCAACGGTTTAGGCGGGAAGTGCAATCAATGGCACAGATTAGTCACCCAAATGTCATACAGGTCTATGATCACAATTCCATTACCGTAGAAATGTGCGGTGTTGATACACCGGTCGAATATATCGCCATGGAATATATACCGGGAGGAACTTTGCGGGCAACGATGTCCGAGGAAGGTTTTTATCCCGAAACGGATGCTCTCAAGGAATGGATTCTAAAGTTTTTTTTGCCGATACTCTCAGGCGTTCAAGCCTTGCATGATATTGGTCTCGTACATCGAGACCTGAAACCAGAAAACATCCTGATGGATCGCGACACCCCAAAGATAGCAGACTTTGGGTTAGTGAGGTCACACCGGTCAAAGCCGATAACCCACTCTATCGCGGTAAAAGGTTCGCCTCACTACATGTCCCCAGAACATTTCCTTGATTTTAAGAGAGCTGATCACAGATCGGACGTCTATTCACTTGGAAAGATACTGTATGAGGTGATTGACGGAAAAATAAAGACCAAGACTATTCCATTTCATAGTGCTCATCTTTCACAAACTGAATCTTCTTTTTTTGAACGACTGGATCGAATCATTGCCGGAGCCACAGAAGAGAAGATTGCTGAAAGAACAAAGTCAGTAACAGATCTACAAAATCAACTTATTGAACTATTAGATGAGGAATCTGTAGAAAAACAATCACAAACCACCGAAAAACAACAAAACTCTAAGTTCTTTTTAAATCCAAAGTGGATTTGGGTGGGCATTACCACAGCAACACTATCAGTTGCACTCATGACCCTCTGGCATATTTTTGGTGGTACAGGCCAACCTGTAAGCAGCAAACATCCACAGGAAATTATTCAACTAAAAAAAGACGGTAAAGGGTTAACAGCTAATGTGGCAAGCAATAGTGAAAACAAAGAACACATGGGGGAACAGCACCTTATACCGAAAGGTAGGCTTGTCCTGCCGACAACTTTAGAATCGGTCTCAGGCCAGCAGGTTGAGATAGCCTCGTTTTACATGGATGAATTCCTGGTAACCAATCAGCAGTTTGTTGAATTCCTGAATCACAATTTATCCAGAATCAAACTGGAAAATGATGTTGTAAAGGGTGACGGTGCGAATTGGTACCTTTTAGGTGAAGTGTATGAAAGCTATGAACCGATTAAATACCAAAATGAAGTGTTTCATGTAGTTGACTCTGCTTACGCTTCCAGACCTGTTCTTCGTGTGACCGGATTTGGGGCAACTGCTTTTGCCAGCTTTTTCGGCAGACGATTACCGAACGAAACGGAATGGCTCTATGTAACTATAAAAGGAGCTGCCAGACCTCAATCTAGTTTGAACGGAGCAGCTGCCACAACTATAGGTTCGGAATCAAGGAATATGGAAGACATGATGAACAACATGATGGAAAGTGCTTGGTCTAAGGATAACTTAATTACCGGCCAAAAGGATCAAACCGATAGTGAAATCTCAAGAAGCACCGTCAACACATCGCGAAAAACCCCGCCTGCAACATTCTTTGAACAAAATGAATTCGGTATTCGTGCTCTAAACACGGGCATCGCCGAATGGGCGCTTCGAACTTTTTCCAGTACTTCAAGAGATAAGTTACAAGACAATCATTTTATTGTTGTTGGCTCCTTGGAGGCCCATGTACAAGCTGAGAGCCCTCCCAAAAAAGAAAACTCTCCACCATCGGTGATATCCCGTTTCCCATGGGAAGGTTTTGAGGAAGTTGGCTTCAGGACAGTTCAGACAGTTATATCCGAAAACTGATCTAACTTCAGGGGATTGCCGATGAGAATAGCAGTGATGTCAGATATCCATGGAAATCTTGCAGCTTTCGAAAATGTTTTGGGGGATATCGACTATTCTGACATTGACCGTATTGTGAATCTGGGAGATAGCATTGGCTATGGCCCGGACCCAGAAAAGGTTCTGGAACTAATTAAAAAGCGAAACATTTTAAAAATTCTTGGAAACCACGAACGGGCAGCATTGGACAAGACATTCCAGTTTTTTTTAGAAAATGGTGCTCGTAAATCTATTGAACAAACTCTGAAGCTTTTAACATCCGCATTACTTTCATACCTTCGGAAACTTCCAGATTTTCGAGTCTTTAATAAGGCACTTTTTGTGCACGGGTGCCCTCCAAATTCATGTGAAACGTACCTGAATTACTTGTCTAATCGCGATATAGAAAATATTTTTAAATCATACCACAATACAATAGCCTTTGCTGGTCATACGCATAAACTGATCTTAATTAGCTATGATGGTAAAACAGTAGGCTTCCACGAGTTGAATGATCTTCCTATTAATCTTGCTGGAAACGTTCGTTACATCGTCAACGTAGGTAGCGTGGGGCAGCCTAGAGACGGTGACTCAAGAGCGGGATATGTAATTTGGGATTCCGTCCTAAACAGCTTAGAAGCTAAACGAATTCCATATGATATAAAGTCTACCGCGGATAAAATCATACAGCGAGGGTTTCAGCAGAAAGATGCAGACCGTTTATTCCAAAAAACCAAATGACTGCGATGACTTATAAATGATCAATGGAAACCTCGATACGTTCGGGAGGAAAAACAGCGTGTTTAACACATCAAATATAAAAATCCTTTTCATAGTGATACTGGTGGGGGCTATAGCATCCCTCCATTTCTCAACTCAGTACAGCCAGATATATCATCATATTGTTTACCGGGAGCTCTATTTTCTTCCGCTGATTTTAGGCGGATTTTGGTTTGGTTTACGGGGCGGACTGATCACTTCTTTTAGTATTGTTGCTAGTTATATGCCTTTTGTGATTTTGAGGTGGAATAGCTTTTCACCAGATGACTTAGATAAGTCAATAGAGATGATCTTTTTTATAGTAGTGGCCGTATTGGTAGGAACATTGCGTGACCGCGAGAAGGCACGGATGAGGGAAAAGATCGAAGGCGTCAAGGCGATGGCCGGTACCGTTGCTCATGAGCTCAATACACCGCTACATGTAGTTTTAGGAAATAGCCAGCTATTACAAGAAGAATTTGATTCTACGACAGAAACCCATATAGAGCTACAGGGAATAATCAATAACTTGCAAAAAATGGCTCAAATTATCAAAAAAATATCCTTTATAGATAGTGTTGAGCTGAGAGATTATATTGGTGACACTAAAATAGTGGATATCGAAAAGACCAACCAGGTGGGGACCAAAGTCTGATAGATAATATTTTGGGCATAGGCAGTCAACTTTGCAGAGTAAAATAAAGCCCTAACCTTGAACTAGCTGCAAGAGTTCCATTTTGGGATGTTCGCCGTCGACTTAGATGAATCAGTTTCAGTTATGTTGAGTCAATAACGACAAATTCCAAGTACCCTCTTTCCCAACACATCAAGATCCCAGATATTTCATAAACCATCTCCGGGCCGATACGGCTGATCAATATTCAAGTCGTTATTCTAAGATTGACAGGCTGAATCTATACCAAATTGACCTCTACCAAAGGTTGAAAATATTACTGTGAATTCACTTAACGAGTTGTCCCAAGAACCTAGCAACAAAGAAAGTGGTTTTCACTCCATAAAAATTTAGGAAAACCCAAAAAGTCCTGACAATAAAATAACATTCTGAAGCCCCAGATTATTCCAGATTATTTTTTCTATTCACTTCTGGATGAGCGTTAGGCATAGTGATTGATAGTAACTGACTGTCGATCGAAGCTTGGATTTGAGATTCGCATTGCCAATATTAAATGGTTGAAAAATCAGTCAGGTTAAGGTGCTTCCTGTGGATCTTCGGTTCTCAATATGGCAAAAGCCTAACACGTTTCAAGTTGGCGCTCGTAAGAGATGCTTCCAGATCATCTTTTTTTTGAGGTAACCAGATTCAGAAATGGAGAATAGGTACTTTAAATAATTGCGTACTTCTTTATTTGTAAGTAGCTAAATATATTACAATAAATAACCGACTTCTAATCCGTTGCTCAGAGGTTAGAATCCTGCGTCCTCTGCCGTTTTAGTTTAGCAACTGAAGCACACGACTAATGAGAATGTATATTTTCCTGATTAAAGCTTTCACCCATAGCCGACCCTCTAAAGTAATCAACCAAAATAGGAAACAACAATTAGCAATTGCCGTTACCCAATAGAGAACTCTAAAAGATAATTTAGAAGATTTATGCCTTAAGAAGCTTTGTGATAAAGTTGCTCCTGGCCAACCGCCAAGAAGTGACAGGGTGTGTAGAATATTTTCAGGCGTACGCCACTTGTCACATTGAGCAGCATTTTTGTCTTTTGCGTACATTAAAATCGTTACCATGCTCATGATTGCATATAAGCAGATAATTTCAATCGGAATGAGACGTGAATCAAAGAGATAATAAAGAATAAAGGAGAAGACACTAACTAAGACTGTTGATGAAAACTTTTGTTTCAGTTCTCTACCGTTATTTTTATGTCCTTTTAAAGGAGCAACATCGATAGCACACTTTCGGCCTCTAGGATCTGATGATGCATAGTATTGAACTTTTAGGTTTTGAAATGGGCGTTTATGACGATAGCTATAATTATTTATATGGAAAAATATTGATTTATTACCGGAGGCCGGCGTTATAAAACCAAACCCTTTTTCTTCATTCCAGCTAGATATTGTACCTGTCTCTATTTCCATGTGAATGCCTTGAAATTAACGAATCGTTGTATTGTATGTATATAAAATTGTTTATGTAAACTTATACAAAAAGAGTATGTGCTCGGCAATATGAATGATTGGAGACAGTTCTCATTGATATTCTATGCCATCTTAAAAAGATGTCTTAGGTGGTGGCGGGTGTTGGTGGCGGTTTGGGTAATATCGTATCGCATTTCCTGCTACTATACGGAAAACAAACACCGTCAAGGCCCTTTTTTTAAGGTGTATAGAGTTGGCGCGCCTGCCTTGGGAGCAGGGTGATTGATACGAAAGTATCTGCCCTTATGCCTAACAGAATCAAATATAACATGTACCCTTAGTAGTTTTGAGTTGATAGATGTACCAATTTTTTTTAAATAAGCTATTCCAATCAAATTGAAATCAGCTTGATTTGGCAATGTTCATCGGGTATCAGTGGTTTCCCAAGGTCGAGGTCCTGATCTAATAATGTAGTGATGTCCACTTCGGACAATTTATCAACAACAGGAAAATAAGTGAAAATTAAAACGATGAAATCCATTACGCTCAAATTTCTTTTTCCGGTGTTCCTTACAGTTTTATTGTCATCCTGTGCAGGAACAGTCCAGAAGATGTACGAAGGGGATCCCCTCGACCCAAGTGAGATAGCGTTTGTTACTACCCCCAAAGGTCTTTTTATTTGTTCAGTAGATGGGCAAAACTTTTATGCCACAGTTCCAGTAGTTACCCTTTGCCATAGAAACATAGAAGTGATAGGACCACACACATACAAAATAAGAGCTTGGAACGGCCATGCCCCACAAAAAGAAAGTAATACAGTAGACATCACGTTTGAAGCTGAGCCTGGAAAGCTTTATAAGGTGTATTACCAAAATGAGTCATCGCATAGGTTACCCGCCAGTTTGAGAGAGGTCACTGATCCTGAAGAGATTAAATTGTTTTACACTGATTTGGCAAACGGCAAGGTCAAAAGAGAGTTGCCTAGTCAAAAATGAGAGCCCAGCCCCCTTCGTGAGACTGAGTTCAAAAATCGAATGGGGATATCTCAGTTAAATCTAGATCATCCTTAAATATGCAAGCTTTATTGTTTATCAATCCCCACAGATTGACAATTCGCAAAAGTTACTTCCTTTCTACCGATATCGTTTATCGGTAATCCTATTTGTTTGTATTGGGGTAATGCTGGAGTAGTACCATAAGTGCAACAGATTGAATTGAATTTATTGTACCGTGTAACACACACGTATCACACCTGTTTGATTTCTATTGTGATATAAGACAATTATAGGCACAGTGGCAGGTTCGAATCCCGCCTCGCCCACCAGTATTCATAGGGGATAGCGCCATATTGCCTCTTTGTGTGGTAGGCCCTTTGTCACTCTCTTTGTTGTCGCAAGGTTGATAAGGCAGGTGTACCCATTTCTTAAACAGTTTCAGAATGAATTTGAACTTTACTTCTTTGATAGGTGTTAATGTTAGTTTGGCTGCCTTGGGAGCAGGGCGACAGATACCAGCGTACTATCTTTCATTCACTTTTAAAGAAATGGAGTTTTTTTTCCTAAAGTTATGATCAGCGATTTACAGGAATAAGATCAAGTAGAGGTACTGATAGGATATCAGCAATTCCCGGACGGCCCGGAAACCCAGCAATGGTGTAGTTTATAAAAGAACTCTTCGTAAACATTTTAAAATTAAAATTGTGATTAAGGTAAAATATACCTTGACAAGCATCTGAGATAAAAAA
>JBLHNA010000065.1:0-24031 GCA_047619065.1 Desulforhopalus sp. | reverse complement strand
TGACTCAAATACACACAACACCTCAAGAGCGTTACGAATATATATCAAAACAACATGGTGGCTATTGGCGGCATGATTTTGTAGATCATAACTACCTTTATAACCTCTACTTCCCGCCAGAAGATTTCTTCAGTCACCTAACCAAAAACCTCCGTCAACTGGTGTTGAATTATCCAATTGCTCAGAAGGATCTAGCAATCCTTGTGGGTGACTTGATTAACCAGCCGCCTGAGCGCATAGTCGTTGGCAATGGTGCAGCAGAGCTCATTAAAATAATTGCCGGGCTCGGATTGAAAATGATTGTGCCGGTTCCATCATTTAATGAGTATGTCAATGCTGCACCAGCGGGTAATGTAACTCAGTTTGCCATTGATCCACCCTCCTTTCAACTGGATGTGGACAAGTTTGCTGCAGAAGCTATTCGTAATGAAGCGCGGCTCGCGGTAGTGGTTTCACCGAATAACCCGACTTCACTATTGGTCCCGAAAGATCAGCTCATTCGCCTAACCCAAAAACTTGCTGATCACGACTGTATGCTGATCGTTGATGAATCGTTTATTGATTTTGCCAGAAACGGCGATCAGAAAACCCTTGAAAATGAAATTGAAGAGTATCCTAATCTAGCAATTTTCAAGAGCATGAGTAAGGCATATGGCATTTGCGGTATTCGAATTGGTTATATGCTCACCGCAAATGTTGATTTTTTAGATCAGGTTCGCCAAGGGATACATATCTGGAATATTAATGGTTTTGCCGAAGAATTTTTACGCCTTGCACCCCAGTATAAACAGAGATTCAGGCAAAGCTGCAATAAGGTAATGGAGGATAGGGATCAGTTTTACCTGGAGCTCCAAAAAATTCCTGGTATGATCGTTTATCCGCCTGATGCCAATTATATTTTTTGTAGGTTGCCTGATAGCTGTGCGTCTGCACCCAAAGTAACTGAGAAATTATTTACCAGGCACAATATTTACATCAAGCACTGCGAAGGCAAGACGATGCCGGAATCGGATCGTTATGTCCGTATAGCAAGCCGAACCCAACCCGAAAATCTGCGTTTGGTTGAAGCACTACGCAGCATTATTATATCGGATGAGTCATTATGAAAGACGAATCATCACTCAATTCGGTAAGTAATCAGGATGAACCATTGGTTTCCTCTCAAAAGACAATAATCTCATATGCAGCGGATCTTCCAAATATCTGTTCCCTGATAGGTCTTCTGTGCACCATGTTGGCTATATATTTCGCTCTTATTGGTCAGTTTCATGGTGCGATGATCGGTCTCATTTGGGCGGTCTTTTTCGATTGGAGCGACGGCCTACTTGCAAGACGAATGAAAGGACGAACGGAAGTTCAAGGACTCTATGGTGCTCAACTTGACTCTCTGATAGATATTGTGAGTTTTGGGATCTGTCCGGCCATCGTTCTTTTGAGTTGGGGCCATTTTAGCCCCTGGTTTATCCCCGGCGCTTTTATCATTGTTGCCACGGGTGTTATTCGCTTAAGTTATTTCAATGTTTTCGGGCTGGTAAATAAATCAACCTATATGGGTTTCCCCCTCGATAATAACGCAATTATCCTGGTTTTTACTTTTCTCTTTAGTGGCTTGTTCAGTCACACTGGGTTTTCCATCGTTCTTTATATACTGCTTATGTTACTGGGAGTGTTGAATGTTGCACCCATAAAGACACCTAAATTTTCAGGCCGCTGGTATTACGTACTCATTGCATATTCGGTGATGACCTCCGTCATATTTTGTTGGCAGTGGTCACTCAGCTAAGCAATCGAAACACTAACCCCGGTAAACAGGAAGTAAGCCGGGACTCTGTACAGCGCCCCCTCGGAGTCTGCCGCTTACCTGAGGGGTGTAATTGCCTCGAAGGTCTCTCTTCGTTCGATATCTGGTGGTCGTTTTAATTTTCTAATTTCAATGCACACTCCAGATTTCTTGTTTTTATGACAGGCTTTCAGGAGTGAGGCACTAATTTAAATTCATTTAATTACATATATTATGACAAGCTCCTCTTTGCTTAGACAGCATATTTCAAATAATGCAGATGAACTGGTAATTTTTGGTGCAGATAATTTTGCACAATTTCCTCGCCGTGATTGCTCCATACAATCCAAATGTGAAAGAGCCTTGGCAGGGGCTTCTGAAAATGACGTAGTAGTGCTTCGCGGAAGACTGGACAATCAGTATTACACATGGCTCCGCTCACACGATTTAGGGCCGGGCCATGTCGTCGAATATAAGGAGTCATCGAGAGATCTGTCACTTTCTGAGCGTATCGTCAAACACCCAGAACCAATTTTAGAGATCATTGAAGAAACAGGTCGAAAGCCTATCTACGTCCCCTGGTATTCTGGGAAGATGGAAGCTGAGGCTGCCGCAAGAATTGGTGCCGAACTCTTTGGGGCAACCGGGGCCGGAACATTAAAGTACAACGATAAATCAGAATTCAAGACCATCTGTCAGGAGTTAGACATTCCCGTAGTGACTGGGCACTCTTTTACTATGAATCCTGAGGATAGCACTAATGCAAGTGATATGGTCCGGGTAATTAACCTTTATCTCAGAAGCCATAAACAGGTCATTATTCGCGGTACCGTTGGAGAATCTGGCATGTCATTATATAAGACTGATGGCAAGGATCTCCCGGAGTTGTATGAAAAAATCGCTTTCACTGGTGAGAAAATGGTCATTATTGAGCCTTTTTTAGGTGTTATCTCCAGTCCCGGGGATCAGTGGGTCATAGACAGAAGTGGAGATATTGGTCATCTGGGGATAACTGATCAAATATGCGAGAGGGGTATGGTGCATGTTGGTACTCAATACGGTCTTCCTCAATCAGCTCGTCTTAAAAAATATATTAGCCAGACATCCCAGAAGATCGTTCAACATATGACCGAGTATGGATACAGGGGAGTGCTTGGTATCGACTATATCGTTACAGTTGATGGTATCTTTCCGGTTGAAAACAATGCCCGCTTTAACGGTTCTACATATGTGCGACTCATTGTGGATAATCTTGAAAAAAAGGGAGAGATGGTCGATTACTGGAAATTCATTAAGATTAAGACGAATCCTTGTTCATTTGTTGAACTTATCGGTCGCCTGCAGGATATCATCTACGACGGAACAAAGAAAAATTCTGTTTTTCCGTATAACTGCAACGCATTAGAAAACACTGGTGACTTTGCTGTTATTTTACTTGCCGAAGATTTCAATCACCTTGTTCACCTTGAAAAACTCCTAGGTGAACGAGGAGTGAAAAGAAATTGAAAAACGGGAGATAACGATCAGCCACCCCTATTGCAATTTTACCTCATCAGGCACGACAGTGAGTGTTTCTGATAAAATTCATCTATCATGAGGAGTAAACAACATGGCCAAAGAAAAAAAGAGCAACAAAGAAAGTAAAAAGAAACCAGCTATGACCGCAAAAGAAAAAAAGGCAGCCAAAAAAAGTAAGAATGCCTCAAAACCTATTTTAGGTAGCGATTGAAGCTGTACAAAAAGTAGTTCAACAGCCTGTAGATTAATAATTGCTTAAAAGAGTGTTGTAAACCGGTCCACGTCGAGGTTGGTGCTACTCCGGGCTAGCCTCATCTATTCTTTCTTTAGTTATTGCTTTTCCAATCCCTTTGATATAAGGAGTTTTACTGATATCCCCCACAGATTTTCTGTTTTTAAATTTGCGAACCTGTGGCTAAATCCATCTAAAACTTTCAATTGAGCATGCCTCCTAAACAGACAAAGATGTTGAGTATTATTACTAATAGCTGGGCTCTGTTTCTTGGCATGGGACTGATCATGTTGGGCAATGGTTTGCAAGCAACCCTTCTCGGGGTACGTGCTTCCATCGAAGGTTTTGGGAGTACTATTACTGGTGTGGTAATGTCCGGTTATTTTATTGGACTCATTGCCGGTTGTAATGTAGTGCCTAAAATGGTTGGCCGAGTTGGTCATGTTCGTACATTCGGTGCTTTGGCATCACTAGCATCCACCTCAATCCTTGTTCAAGCTATTTTCGTAACTCCCTGGGTCTGGTGGACAATGCGTTTTGTCACGGGTTTTGCCTATGCCGGAATTTTTATTGTTGTTGAAAGCTGGCTTAACGAAGCATCTGAAAATAGTACACGTGGGAAATTGTTAAGCTTTTACATGCTAGTCTCACTAGGTGGGATGGCAGGTGGTCAAATGCTGCTTAACATTGCTCACCCCTCTAGTTTTGAGTTATTTGTGTTGGTGTCTCTTCTAATCAGTTTGGCTGTGATTCCGATACTTTTATCAACAGCCCGAGCACCAGAAATTGATGTGTGGGAAGACATTGGTATCTTGAACCTTTATCGGGTTTCTCCTCTCGGTGTATTTGGTATGTTTGTCACTGGAATGACGATAGGAACATTCTTTGGGATGGGGGCTGTTTACGCTACCGACATTGGTTTGTCGGTTAAAGGTGTGTCCTTTTTTATGGGTACACTTATTCTTGGTGGTTTTCTTTTCCAATATCCATTGGGTTGGCTTTCAGACCGCTTTGGGCCAATCAACGTTATCATTTCTAGCTGTGTGGGGGGGGCGATAGTTTCATTTATTGCGATGAAATTTACAGGACAAGGCTGGTTGTTTTATACAATTGTCGCAACTGTAGGGGGTTTGACAATGCCTTTGTATTCTCTTTGTTGTGTGCATACTAATGATTACTTAACACCAACCCAAATGGTTGCTGCCAGTGGTACGCTCGTGTTGTTGAGTGCTATAGGGGCTGCAATCGGGGCTCCCTTTACTGCTTTTGCCATGGATACATTAGGGCCACAGGCTTTTTATGGAAGTTTAAGTGGAATGTTAAGTTCTGTTGCTGTTTTTGCTATTTGGCGTTCAACTCAGCGAACGGAAATCGAGATAGAGGAGCAAGGTGATTTTGTTGTAATGGCAACAACAAGTCCATTGACTGCGTCTTTAAACCCTGACGTTAACCTAACGGAAATAGAAGCTGCTGCAGATGAAGAAGCAGAAGACATTCAGTCCAGTTTTGATGAGCTAGTAAATGATCTTGAAAGTAATGATCCGGGGAATTCACAGGCGGAAAATGATAAGGAGTAAATCTTAAATCAATAAGAAACTATTATGATATTCTGGCGAGAAGCAATAACACATACACTTTGTGTTGTGGCTCAAACCGTGTTGTAAATAAATAGATGACCTGTGAAAAACTCGATCATTAAAGCAATACCACCCAGATTCGTGCGAAAATACACGCTGAGGAAAATTTAGAGCACAATTAGATTCTGATCTAACAAATACTCCCCATACAATATAATGTTGTCCCAGGTAATTGGACCGATATGTTGCATCAATTGTAGGTTTATGCCATTTCCCTCTGGATCACACTCCATCACGACACGGTTTATTTCTCTGGCCAGAGCGTGAATCGGCTCTCCTTAGCGTATGTTTTCGTACCACTGGGCTTCAGCCCCCTTATAACGTATTTCCAGTCTACCGATCGTAGCGTTTATAGACTTTAGTTCACCCAACATACTTATATGCAAAAAAAATTACAGGTTGTATAAATGTATGAGATGAACTGGAGAGTCCTAGAGAAACACTTCATTAGATCTGATCAAACGTCATACAACATAATGGTGAAAAATATGGATATTTTACTTACTGATAACGAGGTTCGATTGCTTGGATGTTTGATGGAAAAGGAAATGGCAACGCCTGATTACTATCCTCTTTCACTCAACGCTTTAACAAATGCCTGCAACCAGAAGTCCAACAGAAATCCAGTAGTATCGTTTGACGAAGAAACGGTTACTTACGCATTAAACGGTTTACAGGAAAGGAAATTGGTCAGGCAAAGCAACGTAAGCCGAGTTCCAAAATACGAACAGGTTTTCTCAAAAGAGCTGAAATTCATAGGCCGTGAAGAAGCCGTCATCTGTATCCTTTTGGTGCGGGGTCCCCAGACCATTGGTGAAATCCGTGGACGAACAGAACGCCTGTATGCTTTTAACAGCCTTGATGAGGTGCAGGAAACTATCTCCATCCTTGAAGACATGGAACTAGTCAAAAAGCTGCCCCGACTACCGGGCCGTAAAGAATCTCGCTATACACATCTTTTAAGTGGAGACCTGGATGAGGCTATCGTTGAGACAGTACCCCAGGCGAAAGTTGAAACAGTAATTGTCCGGAAAGAAAATAACAGCACTGGCGATCTTCAAGAGCAAATAGACAACCTGCATCAGCAATTGCAGAATCTCCGGCTTGATTTTGAAGCTTTTAAATCAAAGTTTGAGTGATACATTGAACCTACTGCAGAAACCCGATTCTAAGCGTCCTCAAACTGGTTTTTTTGCCCATCCCCCCGAAATGTGCAACAGGCAAATTTAAATGACCCCAATTGCCTGGGATTGCATCATAAAGCACTTTCGACAGCACAGCAAAAGCCTCATTTTCAAATGTTTAACCAACCACTATACCTACCAAAAATCTACATCACTCAATAGGTATAGGAGTTAAGCCCTGATTATCATCCTTTACATTCAAACCGGTGATGAGATCTTCAAGACCACACTGCAATTTTTTGATCTGTTCCACAGAGAGTCGCTCAAGAGCTTCACTGAGTTTACCCTGCGGTGGTACTGGAGCATTTTTTAAAAGCACCTTCCCCATATCAGTCATAAAAAGATGCACCGAACGTTGATCCGTTTTACTCCGATCACGGGAAATAAGCTCTTTTGCCTCGAGCTTATCCAACATGTTGGAGCAGGTCGATGGATGAATGACAAGAGTCTTTGCCAACTGCGAAACCTTTACTCCAGGGGCCTCTGATACTTCGTACAACATCCACAGCTGAGCACTACTCAGACCACAGACTTTTTCTACAGTCTTTGAATGAGCCTGCACCGCCTTAAAAATAATGCGTAACTGTTGTGTGACAGCCTGCTCTTGCGTAATCTTCTCATCCATCAACCCTCCTGAAACATGACTATTATTTTGCACTTACTAATAAATTTTGTCACCCCGTTCCAGTCTTTTCTCCATCATTCATCTTAGTATTATAACTAAGGATTGCCGAAGCACGTACTTCATCATTGAATACAATTCAAGTCATCACACCAAAAGGAAATTTCTTGACATCACGGTTTGTATTTTTAGGGTTGTTCGGTTTGTTCTGAGCCAGAAGCTTGACTCTTTTAGCGATTAATCCTTGTTTTTCTAGGTGACATTCAAACTGAACGGTTGCACCAACTTTCAAGAATTGACAGTTAACAAGGTCGGCCTTGCGCACTATTATGTCTGGGCCACTTCCGTTTTCGAGACGTCCTGAAGCTTTATCACGGAACCATTTTTTTACTATCGTTTGCAAAAAAACACCTTTATTTTAGAAAATTAAAAAGCAATGTACTCAATTAAAAATGATAAGCAACCCATGTGTACAGGAAGAAGGTTAGACCATTTCACCTGACTTTTAATATGAGCCTCATATTAAAAGATGTTTCCAGATTATGTTCGCTTATCGCTTCAAGAAACATGTCAGGCAAGCCACCTGATGCCACGACAGGATCGTGCAGTATCTTACAGTAACAGATAGAGATTTCCGCTACAAATGAGAATGGACATCAAGGACTGTCAGGTCACTTGTTCTTTCGTATTTTTAATGATCTGTTGACATTGATTTTCCGCGTCCATGGCATTCTTAGCAACAACCGTGTGAACCGATAAATTATCTTTTTGGGACAATTCATACTTTTCATCGCCGATATATTCTAGGAGCCAATTTCTCCATTCATGAATAGTTCTTCTCATCATATCTTATCGACCCTTGAGATCTGGGCATGTAAATGTTTTTGTGCAAATGACTTTGTTGTTCCTATTTCTGCCATTTTTCTTCTTTCTGGCCCTTTTCAAATGAATAGTTTGTTCTGGCCAATATTCTGTCTTTATGAACGCTTCATGTTTAACGAAAAAAGACCCAGTAAATTACTGGGTCTTTGCAATGGTAGATATCAAGGAGTTATTACAGTTGAACAACGTTCTCTGCGGCAGGTCCTTTTGGGCCGTCGACAACATCGAAAGTCACCCTTGCGCCTTCCTCAAGGGACTTAAAACCCTCGGACTTAATTGCGGAATGATGAACAAATAAATCCTTACCACCGTCCATCTCAATAAAACCAAAACCTTTTGCATCGTTAAACCACTTTACTGTACCTTCAGCCATCTTGAAATACTCCTTTGTACTGGGTCCCTTCCCTTGGGAACCATTTAGTTATAGTGCCGAGGTATCATTTGATACTTCGACTTGAAGTCTGAGTGTCCAGACAAAACAGCTTATTATTGCAAAGACTTGCTTATGCCGAAATCGAAGGAGGAATCTCTGCTGCAAAGGTAAGGACTTGTAGCCTATGCCGTGGGTATACGTTTCGGACGTTTCTCATACATTGTAATTGATAACATGGAAAAATCCAAGCATCTCAATAATACGGGCCGATAAGCAGAAAGGCATACATTATTCTCACATAATTACATCCCAATGGGGTAAAATATTTTTCCTGAATCCTCTCATCCCTCAAAAAATGAATTACTTTCACTAAATCATGATTTTTGAAGTTTTCAAATAGGTGTTTATACCTATACTCCCGGTTTTTTTGGCAAAAGTTGAACTTTAAGAGAAATACAGTGGCAAGGTTAACCGTTTTGAGAAAAGTTCTGCTTAGCCTTCTTCTTGTAAATGGAATCAAGAGGTGGCAGATTTGGATCTATAATATATATGCTGAGGAGGTAAAACCCGTAATGGTGGTTCTTCAGAGTCATACAAGAGTGTTTTCGCAACCAGAACTTGTCATGAATTTTTTTTCTGTTTTTGTTTTCGCATCAGCATGACATGTTTAAAGGTTTTTTCCTGATATTTTCGTGAGGCATACTTTCCTGGAAAATCTGACAGATAGTCGATCAGAGGATCATGGGGGCCGCTATAGTTACCGGTCATTTTGAAATAGGGAAAGACAACGGATTCCTTCAGCTCTTGATGATTGAGGTTGTGTTTGTTCATCAGGTTGGACAACTCGGCAAATGCTCCTTCATAGGTGAACCATAACCAGCCGATACCCGTCTGGCGTTCGTAAGAGAGAAATTCATGGTAGCAGCGAACCTCCTCTCGCTCAAGATTCAAGGGGATGATACGGGTGATGTTGGCCTTTATGCCTGGAAGATTGAGATACCGAGAAACGCTGACCCGCTTATTACCCTCTTTCACATAATAGTTGTGGAGGAATTCATAGCAGTTAATCGGGTAGTCGAGCCATTTGCTGGTATCCGAGAGTACCCTTGTCCATTTGTAGGCGAAATCACCTGAATCAAAATCCGGCAGGGGATAGTAGCTTTTGGAAAAACAATAGTGGCGGTCTACATTAATGGTGCCGATTATATGGTGAGGCCGAACAAAACCTTCCCAGTACGGCTTTTTCTCGAACTCGTGAGTATACGGGGCAAGTGCCTTTTCCAGTGTAGGAATTCGTCCATCTTGTCTTAGGAGTGTATTGAAGAATACTTCGAGCCTGCCCTTTCCCCTCGCCCTGCTGTATTCATCTCGAGGAACTTTGTTATACAAAACACCTTTCATTACATTGACCCTGCTGAGAAAATGGTTGTTCAATCCCTCTTTTTTCTAAATGTAATTATCAGATGGGCAATTAAAAAGGAAATGATTTATTCACCACTATTTAATAATATAACTTTACCTGTTTTTTGATCATATGAGATGTATTTATATGGGCAGGCGTTGACCAGGTTCAGCGGCGCCCCGTCCTCAACAAGAAAGTCAAGATCGGCGCTGGTATACCGGCGATGAATATGGCCATACAGCCAAAGCTTTGGATCTAGGATATTCTTCAGTGATGCGAGCTCTTCAGATGGTTTATGGTCGCTACTGACGTTGGTTATCAAACCAAAGTCGGGTGGAGCGTGGGTCAACATAATATCCACTCCGGAAAAGGATGATAAGTACTTCTGCATCAGAAGGCTTGCCTTAAACCGCAGCAAAGAAGAGTCACTGAAATAAAAAGGCGGGTTACCGTGCGCCGAGATCCCGCTGAAGCCAGCAATAACAAGATCCTGTTCAAGAAAAGGGTACTCGTTGTGCTGGAGCGTATGAATACCCTGGACAATGGAAAACATGCCGCTGAAAATTTCGGAATACTGCAGATTCACAGGATTCTGGTCGGCCACAAAAAAAATTTCGTCATGATTGCCGTGTACCATGATTCGAATTGCCGGCATGTATTTATCTATGAGAAATCCAAGATAATGGGGTGACAGGTCGCCACAGGAGAGAAGCATGTCAATCCGGGGAAAATCGACCGGATTGTCGTAGAGTTCGTTTTCGTCGGATACGGCGAGAATATAAACCATAAATAAAGAGAGTTATCGTTTAAAGAATCGGGTTCGATGCTGTCCGGTGTTTTTTTATCTGTATCATTTTTATCCATCTCTTCTGGTTAGTCTCATAGGTTGGCAAACCGACAGAATGGTTTCTTGCCTGCTTCAAGATAGCTGTTCCGGACCTGTCTGGCAACCTCTGCTTCAGGATTTCCATAGCTGCGGGGTACTATCCTGAATATTTCAGGAAAAACCAATCATAAGAACAAAAATATTATATCATTTTCAGCAAAATAAACGTTTAATTTGACATTGCCAATTCTAAGGTAAATCGTTCTGTCTTTCCTTAAAACTTGAGGTGTTTCCTGTATCTCTTGAGTCATGCCTCCATACAAAGTTGCTCCATTTCAAGCAATAGTGATGAAATATCATATCCAGTCACGCTTTTTTACAGGTAAACCAACTATCAAGGTACTCCATGGCTTCAACATCACCATTTAGCAACATCAGCCCAAGGTCACACATTGCACTTAGATTTCCAAGTTCAGCTGCACGACGGTAGTATCTAAAACCCTTTGGTAATGCAATCCAACGAACAGTATTGTATGCTAGTATTGAGCATTGGAATATGGCGCTGCTTCCCCAAAAAACATCCATCTTTATCTGACCAAGTGCCATCTGATTTTTGGACTCTTCTATCCAGGTTTCGCAGGTGGCCCGCTGACCATAGGATTTATGGGTTTGCCAGCATGTTAATTCTTCGGTGGTCACATAGCAGAAGAAATCATATTCTTTAACTTCGAATAATTGACCATTACCGCCTTTCTTCTCGTCTTTCCGCTCTTGACGTGCAGCAACAAAACGACGGGCACATTTCCAATTGCCGCATTGATGCCAAAATATGCATTGTTCCAAGCCTGCCTCGTTCGGGATTGCCTCCCATGTTTGGCTGAAAAAGAGTTCTTTCAATCCCTTGAGCTTTACCTTGACCAGAGATTCCTGAACAGTTTTTATGTACCCATCCCTAAATTCCATATTGTTCCATCAATATTATCTGGAGCAATATGGAATTTAAGGGTATTCTGAAACACCCCCTATTCATGCTGCTACCTGCGCCCCAGGTTGCTTGAACAATAAAGCAAAAAGTGATGCTTTTAGTATTGAGAAGCTGGTACAGCAACATTAAGAAAAGATCATCCTAATTATGGCCAGAGCAAGTGTACTATTCAAACTCGTGCTGTTTATCTTACTACTCTTTCAGCCAGAGTTTGTACGAGCTTCAGAGGTTAACGCTTTTGTCCTCCACTCCTATCACCAGGAATACCCCTGGACTAAACTTGAAAATAGCGGGATAGTTGAAACCCTGCGAAGCATGTCCCCGGAAAGCGACATAAGCTTTTCAACAGAGTATCTTGATACCAAGAGAGTTCGATTTTCACTCGATTACCAAGAGTTTTTCGTTAACTATCTTCAAACCAAGTACTCCGGTTTTCAACCAGATATCATTTTTTTAACTGATGATAATGCACTGAAGTTCATCACAGACAACAAAAGCAGAATATTTCCCGCGGTCCCTGTGGTGTTCTGTGGAGTAAATGACACCAACCTTATTAACAAATTTCCATCAACAGATACCTACGGGGTTTTTGAAGTAAAAGATATAAAAGCCAATCTTCAGCTTATCAAAAAACTATTCCCTGGCATTGAAAAGGTGACATTTGTCGGTGATAACTCAGCAACCTACCAGGCCATATACCGGCAAATTCTTGGTGCTGCGGCGTTAGACCATCTCGAATATGATCTGAACTTTATCGCGGATAGAGACCTGAATCAGATTGAAAAACTTATAAGGACAACATCCAACACAGTTCTTGTTCTTACAACCATAGGCGGTTTTCAGGACAAGGGCAATCAACTGCTTTCCATAGGAACAGTCATTCAGCGCCTGAGATCCCTTGGTGATTACGCGATCATCAGTATGGAAGACGTCTACATGCAGGATGGCATACTGGGTGGGATAGTAACCAGTGGCAAAACTCAAGGGGGCCAAGCTGCCGTGCTTGGCTCCCGCCTTCTAGCTGGCAAATTGATAAGTGGTACTGATCAATATTTAACTGGTGAAAATATCCCAACATTTGATCATCAAGAATTGGTTCGTTTGGACATCTCGGAATCCCGACTGCCTCATGATTCTGTAATCGTGAATAACCCCCCGTCAATCTATGAAGAATTTAAAAATTATATTTTCTCTGCTCTTTTCACCTTCGGAATACTCTGCGCTCTGATCTTCTTTCTTCTGGTAAACATAGGTCGCAGGCAGAAAGCAGAAGAGGAATTGAAAGCCAGTAGAAACTTTTTAAAGTCTGTTCTGCATAATCTCCCTGACATGGTTTTCGTAAAAGATGCTAAAGATTTGACATTTGTCAGTATCAACCAGGCGGGTGAAGCAATTTTGGGGCAATCAGCTGAAAATGTTATTGGCAAAAATGATTATGACTTTTTTGGCCAGGAAGAGGCTGATTTCTTCACAGCCAAAGACAGGGAAGTTCTAGCCAGTAAAGAGCTCTTGGATATCCCGTCCGAACAGATACAGACATCCTTTGGTAAACGACATCTTCATACCAAGAAAATCCCGATCCTGAATGACAATCACAACCCATTGTTCCTCCTTGGCATTTCCCGCGATATAACCAACGATATAATTGCTGCCAAGGAGCGGGTTGAACTGGAAAACAAGCTTAAACAGTCACAAAAAATGGAAGCCATCGGTACTCTAGCAGGTGGTATAGCTCATGATTTCAACAATATTTTAGCGGCAATCCTCGGTTATACTGAAATGGCAAGAGATGATTGTCAACCTGGCTCAACTGTGGCAAGATATTTAAGTGAGGTGTTGGAAGCAGGCAACAGAGCTAAGGGTCTGGTTCAACAGATACTTACTTTCAGTCGCCAGGACGAAACCAAAAGTATTCCTTTGCAACCTGCAAATATTGTGAATAAGGCTATAGAAATGCTTCGTCCGTCGATACCAACAACCATTGAGATTAGTCAAAATATCGCCTACACAACCGGCTTTATCTTTGCCAACCCAACCCAAATCCATCAAATACTGATAAACCTATGTACCAATGCATTTCATGCCATGGAAGAGACTGGCGGCAAATTAGATATTTCATTAAAAGAGGTGACTCTCAGCAATGAAGACCTTGTCCACGAGCCAAATGTCGAAGATGGTGCATTTATTCAATTATCGATATGTGACTCAGGCCCAGGGATAGCACCAGCCATTAAAGATAAAATTTTCAATCCATATTTCACAACTAAAGAGACTGGCAAGGGTACCGGGATGGGACTTTCAATTGTCCATGGGATTGCGAAAAGCTATGGAGGATTTATCTCACTTTACAGTGAACTTGGCGAAGGTACAGCTTTTCATGTGTTTTTGCCTGTCATTGAGAAAAAGGTACTACCTGAGATCGAAGGTTTTGAACAGATTCCAGTTGGCAGAGAACGAATCCTTTTCATAGACGATGAGGAAGTACTTGCCGAGTTGGGCAAAGATATACTCGAAAGGCTTGGCTACCAGGTTACAGTTAGAAATAGTAGCCTGATCGCATTAGAAACTTTTCAAAATCAGTCTGATCAGTTTGATCTTGTTATTACGGACCAGACTATGCCTGGTATGACAGGTAGCGATCTTAGTAGAAGAATGCTGCAGATTCGTCCTGATATTCCCATTATCCTCTGCACTGGCTACTCCACTATTATGTCGGAGGGAGAAGCGAAATCCATAGGCATAAAAGAGTTTGCGTTAAAACCACTTGCTACCAGGGATATTGCTAGGTTGATCCGAAAAGTTCTGGATGTCTCTTGATGTGATAATCTTAAAAAAATTGATGACCGAAACTTCCGCCGAAACAGATGGTGTTTTTTTGTACCCTACTGTTGTTGGTCTTTATCATTGCCATCTCGAAGCTCTCTAGTTTCATAAATTTCTAAACCATTACCTTTTTCCTGTACACGTCATACTTGATCATACCGTGAAATACCACTCGAAATGGAGCATCCTAAAGGCAAAGATAATTCCAGATTACCTCAAGTATTCCCTTTGTGAAAACTGGTAGGATTTGTGCTCGACACCACAACAATATACGCACCAATACTTCTCACGATAAAATTTTTGCTCAAACTTTATTGTAATCCGACAGGACGAACCCCAATCACATAAATTTCAGACAATTTCCCAAATCCATTTTTATATATGGCAACGATCGTCCGCTTTGACCCGCGATATTCCCGGTATCAACGTTTGAGAGGAAACAACACCCTTCCACTGGCGGATGGTTGATTGAATAAATTGGGAGATCAGCTCCGCATCCGACGAGAGGAGATCCCGCATTAAGATGATCTTGGTTAATATATCAATGGATCCGTGGATGGCGTGAACCTCCTGCACCTCATTGAGGGCCAGGAGTTTGTCAATAATCTGTTGTTCGTATTTTCCTTCAATATTCAAGAGAACAAATACAGTAATCTCACGCTTCATCTCAGGGTATTCTTGCTCTTTATGCGTTGACATTTTCTCTCTGAATGCCTCCATATCGGTGGGAATAAGTTTATCTACTCCAATACCATACTTTCTTTTTTTTCCCTTTTCCCACTGGTGAACCGATATATACAGGTAAAGATCGTCTACGGTTCTTCGGGGGAACGATTGTACCAGATGACTGTTTTTGACAAGGCTATGGAGTGGCTTGTAGATCGATGAGTACCAGTCTGCTGCGGCCTCTTTAAAGGTGGTGTTGGCATTATTTTTTACTGAGAGATATTTTTGGTGCTCTGTAATTTGCCATTCCAGATGGTTAAATTGTCCCGGTTCGGTGAGGTCTATACTGTCTGCCAGACCGGCTTTATCTCTGAATTGAATTTTTTCGTTGTAGAGATTGTTTTCAAACGTATTTTTACTGGGAAGTAACTCTACAATACGAGAGCGAATATGTGTGTGACCGAGTTCTCTTGCAGCCTTAAATCTGTGATGACCATCAAGGATAAAGAAATCTTCTTTTATCTGATACAAGGCAATGGGTGGAAGGTTTTTACCCTCGCGCAGGGCTTTTAGTATACCATGGAGGCGTTCATCTCTCTTTGAGTGTTGGGTTTTGAACTGGTTGTCAAAATCGTGGTATCTGCCGACGCTGCCGACTATTTTTTCAAGGGGAACCATGAGTGTTCCCCGTTCAACAGCCTCATACGCCTTTTCTTTTTCCTGTCTTACGTTGAAGTTGCAGGAGTTCTCAGTTTCCGGTTCCCGCTCACCTGTAACCAGGTTTCTTAAGAACTTCAGCGGCTTATATTTCGAGAATATAGTAGCCATAACAGTTAATTACCGAGGTTGAGTTGATGGAACTGATTCTTTCGGAGTCATTCTCAAAATGGGCATGAATATGACCGTGGAGAAAGTAGCGTGGCTTATATTTGTCTAAAAACCAACGAAAAATTCGAAAGCCACGGTGACAGAGGTCTTCAGCGTCATGAATAAAACGCGGAGGAGCATGGGTTATAATAATATCAACACCCTTATTACGCCAAAATTGAAAACGCATCCTCTTGATAAATCCGGTCATCCGTTTTTCGGTGTGCTGATTCATACCGCCATTATACCACCTCGAGCCGGAAAACCCGCAGAGGGTTAAGCCGGAAAAGTTGACAATGCGTCGGTCTATATGGGCGCATCCCACTGGAGGAGAACTCTGGTAACGAAGATCATGGTTACCCAGAACATAGTAGAGTGGTGCGTTATAACGGTTTCTAAGGGAGGTGAGATACTCAGGTGGCAGATCTCCACAGGCGATAACCAGATCAATTTTTTCAATGGCAGGCCCCCCTGGGTTTGGCTCCAGAAGGGATTGTGTGACGGTGTCGGCGACACAGAGAATTTTCATGTTTCAGCTTTTCTCATATCGTATCCCGTTATCGGGGTTAGAGTTGTTCTTTCAGCCCAATCATTGCAGCACCAATGGCGTTGCCAACTTCACAAAGTTCTGGGAAAAAGATAGTGGTTTTAAGGTTTTTAGCAACCTCCGGCAACAGGAAACGTGCGGCGGCGCCAATACCGATCAGGGGAATTCTGATGGAGAAATCAACCCCTAAAACAGGATGGTTGTTCCTCGTTGAGATAAAGGAGGTGAGAGAGTTCCCCCAATAGTGTTTTGCCACGTAATCGAGGATCAGGTTTTCGATCTGCTCCCGGGTTTTATCAAGCACAGTCTGGGCAAATTGTTGCGGCTCCATTCCGGTGGCAAATCCTAAGATCTCGGCGGCCTCTAAAGCGATAGCGCCGTCACCTATATCGATTTTTCCAAGAACATGAAGGGCGTCGGTGGGAGTAAAACCACATTCAAAGATTAACTGCTGCCTTGTAAGTTGTTCTAGTTGTTTATCTAAAGGGATACCGCCAAGACCAGTTTTTTGTTGTATTGTAGCCGGGGTCAGCTGACCATGTTGTGTCAGAAGTGTGGTTAGATCATTTTTCGGGAGTTTACCTGTGGTATCAGGCCGTAGGGTGATAAGTTTATCATTGTTGCCGGCTCCAAGCCAATTGCTCAGTGGAGAAAGATTGTTTGCCATTGCAAGGGGGGTTACCCGGGCAGGACCTATTGATATTACGCCTTTATTATCAATTGAGACATGGCTGTCACCACCAATGCCTCCGGTGTGCATGTCGATGGCCTCAACATGGGTTTTCCATCTGCCGATTTGACACCCATCCAGACTCATGACCGGCTGGCCATTTTCAATCATGGCAATATCCGTTGTGGTTCCTCCCACATCAATGACCAGGCAGTTGGCAGAGGTTTCACTGTGGTTGGCACCAAAGTATGCTGTACATGCCGGGCCACTTGCCACGGTGAGTCCAGCTTCCTGGGTTGCTTTTTTGCAGTCTATAGGTTGCCCATTACCACCGATGACCAGAACTGGGCAGTTCAGTTGAAGTGTATCCATTGCCTGGCAGACTCCAGCAATGAATTCTTCCATGACGGGCATGAGCTTCGCATGTAGTCCAGCCGTTGCCGCCCGTTGTTCCATACCGGCAAGATCACTTATGCGGTGTGAGCAGAAGACTGGTTTAGGGTCAAGCATACTGATCGCTTTTTCTGCAACCATTTCATGGGCGGGGTTCTTCATAGACATTGCTGAACAGATACCATAGGCATCAACCTCGGTTTTCAACCCTTCAATGAGTTCGACCAGATATTCAATATCTAGAGACTCTTCTTCCTCGCCTAGAATATTGTGACCACCCTTGACGAAAACTACTGCTTTAACCGGAAGGCGAAAGTGTTTTACATAACCAATGACGATAATAGCGACTCGTGCACCTTTGTTTTCAACCACAGAGTTGGTGGCAAGGGTTGAAGAGAGGACTACTCTGTCAATCTGATTGGGGGTGGCGCCGCTTGTCTTTAACAGCTCTGCAAGGGCTTCACCGGTTGCTACAGATAGGTCATAATGGGTGGTTGGCTTTTTGGCAGTGGCGATAATTGTACTGGAATGTGTATCGAGAAGTACCGCATCGGTGTATGTTCCACCTGTATCAATGCCAATTATATATTTTTGCATGTTTTTAACGTTGCAGGAATATTGAGTTTATCGTTAAGAAAGAGTCTATGTGTTTTGAACATAGCGTAAACAGGATGTAAATACTATCCTGTGTCCATATCAGCCCCCTCTATTTACTAGATTGAGGGATTTAAACCAATAGTATGAGTGAGTGATATGTTAAGAAAACTGTCATTTTTATGGATGTCCCTGTTATTGATCTCTTTTATTTCTCCAATGAGTTCCTTGGGCGGTGATAATAAAGGGGTGCTTCGTCTGGCCTTATTACCCATTCCGGATGTGCTTCCTGTCTATGTTGCCCTGGAAAAGG
The DNA here is from genome assembly GCA_047619065.1 of Desulforhopalus sp. Taxonomy (GTDB): domain Bacteria; phylum Desulfobacterota; class Desulfobulbia; order Desulfobulbales; family Desulfocapsaceae; genus Desulforhopalus_A. The sequence goes on along the minus strand of JBLHNA010000065.1, from coordinate 5,717 downwards.
GGTATTTCAAAGAGTTGGGAGTGGAGGTTGAACCTCTGTCTGTCGGGAGTGCCGTGGAGCGTGACCAGTTGATGCAGGCTGGGAAGGTTGATGGAATGATCAATGAAATCTCTGGTGCTGCGAACTTTAACAGGGATAAAAACCAGGTTAAAATCATCTCTGTTGCTCGCGCGCCCATTGGTGACAATCCACTTTTTAGGATTTTGGCAGCACCCGGAAGTGGGATTACAACCGTTGCGGATCTTGCTGGTGTGCCCATTGGTATCTCAAAAAATACGGTGATTGAATATATTTCTACCAGGCTTTTGACCGCTGGTGGTCTCACGGGTGAGGAGATTGTCTATAAGTCAGTGCCGGTTCTACCCGAACGTCTTCAGTTGCTTTTACAGGGACAGTTAAAAGCGGTTACCCTACCCGATCCCTTAGGAGCTGCGGCCATAAAAGCGGGCGCCATTGAGGTGGTGAGTGATATCAGGAAAAGAGATGTGAGCGCCAGTGTTATCACGTTTTCAACCGACTCCCTTACAAACAAAACCGAGTTGGTAAAAGGCTTTATGGTTGCCTGGGATCGTGCATCGCAGGACCTCAACCAGGATCCTGCAGCCTATGAAGCCTTAATGCTGAAAAAAATCCGTGTCCCTAAAAATATTCAAGGAGAGTTTGCCATTCCGCCAATGCCCATTAAAACCCTGCCCACTATGGCACAATGGGATGATGTGATGACCTGGATGGTGGAGAAAGATCTTCTTGACGCTCCACTTGTCTATGAAGAATCTGTTATTTCTGATTTCTTACCCAAGTAATTGGTACGCAGATGATTTCAACTGAAAACCTCCGTTTCGCCCATGGGGACGGAGGTTATATTTTTAAAGATTTTAACATCCATATTGAGCGCGGCGAGGCTTGGACTGTCATCGGGCCTTCTGGCTGTGGCAAGACAACACTACTTTTTCTTCTGGCAGGCCTTAAAATGCCCCAAGGGGGAGTCGTTCGGGTGGGTGGTGAGAAGATTCACCGACCCAGACCGTCAACGGGACTGGTGTTACAGGATCATGGTTTACTTCCATGGGCTACGATCTATGAAAACACGGAACTTGGCCAGAAAATTCGCCATTTCTATGGCGCCGATGGTAAGCACTCTCCCATTGATATGGAATTTGACCACGAGAAAGAAGAGAGTCGTGTGAAGCATTGGCTCAGCTGGCTCGGGATTGATCAGCTAAGGGATATGTATCCGGCCCAATTGTCCCGGGGACAGAGACAGCGGGCTGCAATCGCCAGAACCTTGGTACTGGAGCCGGATTTACTGCTGATGGATGAACCCTTTTCAGCCCTCGATGCTCCCATCCGTGAAGAATTACAAAAGGTTATGAACAGTTTTCATAGAGAGTCCGGGCTTACATCTTTGACGGTAACCCACGATATTGAAGAGGCCGTGGTTCTTGGAGAAAAAATCCTGGTACTCTCTGAAAACTGTAACAGCCAGCCGATGGTCATAGACAATCATTTGCTCGGGGCAAAAGATGAGAGAAACAGCCCTGAGTTTCGCGAAAAATGTAGTGAATTATACGACCTGCTGGCAGGACAACGGGATTCTTCCTCTAGAGCCTCTGTACACGGTGCGAGAGGATGAAAAACAAGGCGACATTTTTATCCACCCTGACCGGGGTCCTGATGCTGTTTGCCATTTGGCAGCTTCTGTCAATTGTTGTTGATCAGCCCATTCTTCCCTCTCCTGTGGCTGTGGTGCCGCTTTTTCTCCATGACATGTGTGGCGAGCTTGGACTGCATTTTCTTGCCTCATCGGGACGTGTACTGGCTGCGGTTGTTCTCGCCACAATGTTTGCCGCTCCCCTTGGCCTTCTTCTTGGACAGATGCCAAAGATTGATCGGGTGGTGGGGCCCCTTATAGCCATAATCTATCCGATCCCTAAAATTATCTTTCTCCCTGTTATTTATGTTCTCATGGGGATCAGTGATTTTTCAAAAATTACCCTGATTGCAATAATTATTTTCTTTCAGATTCTTGTGGTGGTACGAGATGAGGCCTCCGGGCTTCGAAAAGAATTGATACTATCTGTCAAGTCGCTGGGTGCTGGTCGCAGGGCACTTTTCCGGTATGTGTATTTACCTGCATCACTGCCAGGAGTTCTGACCGCTCTGAGGGTCTCTGTTGGCACAGCTGTGGCTGTTCTTTTTATCGCGGAGCAATCCCTCACCAGTTACGGTTTAGGCTACTATATTGTCATTGAAACCTATCAGGTACTCCTCTACGAAGAAATGTATGCTGGTATTATGGGGATGGGGCTTCTTGGGGTTCTTCTCTATTTCGCCATTTATTCCATTGAACGTAAGGTGAGTAAGCACCTTTTTATTCAGTAAGTTTTAACAGAAAAATACACGATAGCTATGCACGAACAGGAATACAAAACACTCTCTCGATTTCAACTCTGGTGGCTGGCAATCCGCCCTAAAACATTACCCGCTGCAGTGGGACCTGTGGCGGTGGGTACGGCCGTTGCGCTGGCGGACGACCATTTTCTTGTTCTACCCGCACTTGGCTGTTTCTTAGGTGCAATGCTGCTGCAGATCGGGGTAAATCTTGCAAATGACTATTTTGATTTTAAAAATAATATAGATTCTGACGAGCGTCAGGGCCCTGTTCGTGTAACCCAGAGTGGACTTATTGCCCCTGAAGAGGTGAAGAGGGGCATGATAATCTGTCTTGTCCTTGCTGCTCTGGTATTTACGTATCTAGGGGTTGTGGGTGGTTTGCCAATTATACTTGTGGGCATTTTTTCTGTTCTCGCAGCCCTTGCCTATAGTGGTGGTCCGTTCCCCATTGCTTCTAATGGTCTAGGTGAAATCTTTGTCTTTATATTTTTTGGTCTGGTAGCGGTTGGCGGAACATACTATATTCAGGCAAAAGATCTGACGACGGTGGCTGTTTTGGCGGCAATTCCTCCCGGGCTTCTTATCACGGCTATCATGGTTGTAAATAACCTGCGTGACATCGATACAGATAAGAAGGCGGGGAAGCGAACTCTTGCCGTGATGCTGGGTCGTTATCGGACCATTATAGAATATAAGATTCTGATTATAGCAAGTTATGTGGTTCCGGTATGTATGCTCGTTTTTGGAATGGCGGATGGATTTATCCTGTTGCCTATAACCACCTTACCCATGGCTCGGTCTTTAATGCTAAAAGTTGAATGTGATCTTGGAACGAACCTTAACGAATTGTTGGCCAGTACTGCGCGTCTTTCGCTGATGTATTGTCTGATGTTTTCCTTTGGGTTGGTATATACGTTCTAATTGACCAGCTCGAGGCAGTTTCTCAAATAATCTTTGATCTGAAAAAACAAAAGTAGTACGTGAAAAAATATGAACTTTCTCCAAGTAGAAAATAAAAAATATATCATCTTTGGTCTGGCAAATAAAAAGTCCGTGGCATGTGCTGTAGGAAAAACCCTGGTTGAGCAGGGTGCCAAGGTTATCCACGTGGTGCGCTCTGAGGAGCGGGTGAAAAATGCCAAAAAACTCTTTCCAGATTCACCTGTTTATATTTGCGATGTAGAAGACGAAGAAAACATTATTCGTGTTAAGGCTGAGATTGAAAAGGATCTGGGCGGCAGTGGAGAAAAGATAGCGGGTATTGTTCATTCTATTGCCTTTGCCAACTATACTGAGGGGATGAAGCCTTTTCATGAGACAAGAAAGGATGATTTTCTCCAGGCTGTCAATATTTCTTGTTTTTCGTTTATCAGCATTGCCAACCATTTTAAGGATCTGCTGGCAGAAGACGCATCTGTCGTGACAATTACGATTTCCACGACCAAGATGGCCGCTGAGAACTATGGCTACATGGCGCCAATAAAGGCGGCCCTCGATTCATCGCTCTGTTTTCTGGCAAAATCGTTTTCCGAGTTTTCGAGAGTACGCTTTAATGCGGTGGCTCCGTCACTACTAAAGACCTCTGCATCTGCTGGAATTCCAGGTTATATAGATAGTTATTTGTACGCTGAAAAAGCCATATTACGAAAGAAGGCACTGACGACCCAGGAAGCATCTAATACTGCGGCATTTCTGTTGTCTGAAAGATCATCGGGAATAAATTGTCAAACCATCGTGGTGGACGCGGGAATGTCTGTTAATTACTTTGACAAAGAAATCGTTACTAAAACTGTAAGTTAAAAATTTTTGAGGAAATAGATGCTCGACTTTACCATCAATGAAGAAACCTGTATAAGCTGTGGCCAATGCGCCAGTGACTGTCCGGCCATGATTATCAGCATGGATACAAATTTACCAACTATCTCAGAAGATTTGGCAGAATTTTGTATCGGCTGTATGCACTGTGTGGCTGTCTGTAGTGAGGGGTCTGTTTCCATACTTGGGTACGAGCCAGAAGAGGGGGTAGTGCTTGAAAAGACCTCGATAGCAAAACCTGAAGCTCTTGAAATGCTCATAAAAGGGCGACGTTCGGTTCGAAATTATCAAGATGAAAATGTTGATCCCGCAATCATCGATAAACTGGTAACAGTTGCCTCCCATGCTCCAAGTGCCCATAATGATCGCAAGCTTTTGTATACGCTGATTGATGACAAAGGTATCATCTACGATCTGAGAGAAGAGGCGTTTGCGGGACTTGAAAAGCTTATACAAGACGATAAACTTCCCGAAGGGATGGAGATGTTCGTAGATATCATAGTGGCCTGGAGAAAGACTGGAAAAGATATTCTTTTTCGAGGAGCTCCACATCTGCTCATCGTATCAGCTGACAAAGAGTGTGCTGGAACTGTTCAGGATCCTCTTATTGCTCTATGTACCTTTGATCTGTATGCCCAGGCAAGTGGGGTCGGAACGATTTGGAATGGTCTTGCGACACTTGTTATCTCTGATCTTGTGCCGTCTCTTAAAAAACGACTGGGGATTCCCGAGTCTCATGAGCTTGGTTACGCCATGGGCTTTGGTTTACCTGCCTTGAATTATAAGAGAACCATCGAGAGAACACCTCCCAAAATTAATCGCGTCAGCTAGTGTTTATCCACAAATGGCTTTTTTGCCCTAACTCTTCGTTGCTGGATAAATTTTATCCTCGGAATATTAACTATATGCCTGTGGTAAAATTTCTCCAGCGCCTCGATTTAGAACAAAAAATTCCATCTCTGGACAGACACTAGTTCAATTCAATATTTCGTGAACTTTTTGGGTGAGTTTCTCCTCACTAATAGTTTCCGTTTTGATATGTAAAGTGAGTAGGGAGAAATAAAAAAGGGCCAGTCACGGAAGTGACTGGCCCTTTTTATTGTAATGACGAGATCTATCCCGGATTTCTCACCAACAAAGTTTTTCGCAGGTCGAGACACCGGGCATGAAGCTGTAATAATCTACCGGAGTCTTCGCTACCTGCAAATGCTCGGTAACGAAGCAGCTGCGGATAAATCTGTTGGCCCGAAGGGTGAACTTTTTGATTTGAAACGAAAAACACCCTGTTAATTAAGGAAGTCATTTTTAAATTATAAAAACAAACAATTAAGTTTCAAATCAAAAAGTCATGAGAAATTCGGGCTATTTCAGAAGGGCGAGCAATACGCCAGCTGCAACGGCAGACCCAATTACACCGGATACATTTGCGCCCATGGCGTGCATGATCAGGTGGTTTTGAGGGTTGGCCTCAAGGCCTACCTTATTAACAACCCGTGCAGCCATTGGTA
>JBLHNA010000064.1:0-24364 GCA_047619065.1 Desulforhopalus sp. | reverse complement strand
CTGTTAAAACCGGAATTTCTGTTTCAATTTGAAGGAAAATAAACAAGAGCCGTATACGAGGCCCGTACGTACGGTTCTGTGAGAGGGATGAAGTGAGTATAATTAACTCACTTCACCCTACTCGATGCTGAAATGGTCGTTAAATATTCTCTGGGCCAGAGTAATGGGGGAGGACAAAATAGTTTTTTGTTTTGCACAATTTTGCAACAACTCCATCAATGGATCTCGCCGCAAATTTATTTGAATTGAGCGCCAGGTATGTGGTTTATTTGTTTGCTGCTTCCATTGGTCGAACTGTCAAGACTGGACAGGGAGCTTCGCGGAGAACCCGCTCCGTGGTGGAGCCGACCATGAGTTTTTCCCAAAGTGTATGGCCACGAGTACCTAATACAATCATATCGATCCCATACTCCTTGGCGTACTTGAGCAACTCTCTGTAGGGTTCTCCCGTAAGTAGAGTGGCGTGGGGAGTGCACCAGGCCTGGCACTCTTCTGGTACCATTAAATGGAGTTGTTTTTCCAGGCGACGGTGGAGTGTATTCATTTTTTCTCGATTTTCTTCCGTCACTTTTTGCTGGATCTCAAAATAGTCAGCAGTACCCCAAACATGATAATTACCGGGTAAAACATTGATATAGTCGGAGGGGTTCAAGGTGATATGTTCGGTTGGTTTGATTACATGTGCGAGGAAGAGATCCGCTTGGAATTCCTGTGCTAAGCTGAGGCCATAGTCAAAAGCGAGTTTGGAATCGGCTGAAAAGTCACATCCCACTAGAATTTTTTTCAATTTCATTTTCGGGCTATCTTGAGAAATGAAATCATGCCCCTTGGTTCGTATTACCAACAGAGGGCAGTGGATGATTTTTATCAGTTTCTCTGTAACGGAACCTATTAATAATCGTTCAAAGCCCGATTTCCCGTGGCTGGCTGTGATGACCATGTCTACGTGTTTTTTCAACGCAAGCTGGCTGATTGTATTGGCGGCGTTTCCGCAGTCGATGACAATTTCATATTCTATTGTCATGTTTTTCACCAGGAATTCAAGGGATTCCTGCGCCTTAGAGATGTGTCGTTTCTGAAGTATTTCATTGCCAATCGCGATTTCACTATCTATGGAAGAAGTGGTCATATCGTCGACAATGTGGACCAAAAACAGCTTTGCATGAAACTCCTTACACAAAGCAACGCTGTAGGCAAGGATCTGACGAGTGGACTCAGAAAAATCAACCGCACACATGATTTGTTTTGGCTGTAACCTCATGGCTGTCCTCCATTATCAAACTCGATTGTTTTTGGGCTCCTTTCACCCCCTTAAAAGCATAAAAAATCTGGCCTATCCCCCTCCCCCCCACATGAAATCGGAAATCCGGCCAACTTTTTAACCCCGTAGCTTCCCGTCCCTGCCTCGCGATAAGTTTGGCTTCTTCCTATATCAATGGATGTGAATGTTACGTACAGTTAATTTTATGACATTTCCTTGGCGAGAGTCAAGGGCGCAAGATTCAAATGTGCTTCATTTTTTACCTAACTAAGTAGTGCCACTACTTTCCTTGACGAAAAAAATATGTTTCTCCATATGTTGCTGGAGTGTTGCCTGCCTTTTTCCTCGTTTCATAAACTCTAAGCTATCCTTCTTTCTGCTACCATCATGATTGTAAATGCAACAAAGAAAATATCAGGGAAAAACTGAGGATAAAAAACCAGAAGAAAAACCTTAGAAAATTCCTGACTTCCATCCCGTAATGCGGTGTTTATATACCGCATTGTTCGGTTAATTGCAGGGTTGATATCTTCCTGTATTTCATTGACACTTTATCCAGGCATGTTGCTAGGTTTTACTGTCGCAGGGGATTTCGAGACTTATGATGATGTCGTAAAAGATCTTCATATTGGAGATGTGCGTATCTATTTTGCCATCGAAATTTGAGGTTTTTATGTCACTTATAATGGGGGGGGAGATTGCATTAGGAGGCTAACAAATTTCAAAACTACAATCAGCTATTGGTAAAACAAAACGACAATCACACAGGACCAAGGCATAAGGCGTTGTCATTATGGGGGGCGTCAACACGCCGGTGGTCATTAATATTTGTGATATAGCATTAGGTTTCAGTGTTTTCCATTCATTCAACAGGAGTGTGAGCAATGCCAGAAGGAACAGTAAAGTGGTTTAATGATGCAAAAGGCTATGGTTTTATTGAGCAGGAAGGTGGCGGAGATGTATTTGTACACCATTCTGCAATTCAGGTTGATGGCTTCAAGTCGCTGACAGAGGGGGCGCGAGTACGGTTTGATATTGTAGTCGGAGCTAAAGGGCCGGCAGCAGATCAAGTCTTTAAGCTTTGACAAAACAGAGCTGCTGATATTGTGGTTGAAAATTCTGCGAAATATCAGCGGCTCTCTATCCCCGTGTTTAGGAGTGAGTGACAGGATAAAAGGTTGTGACCTTCCCCCATAATCTTTTGGTACCTCACCTTTACGGAGTGATTGTAATACTACGACCTATCTCGCTATTCGAGTACTGGTCTTTTCGCCTTATCGCTTCGTTCTTTCAGAAGTTGAATCCTCGGAAGTATTTGTAGACTCCGATATCGACTATGTGGTTGTGGTGAATTACTAACTCCGGTAAGCGGGAGTAACGGTGGATACATGCCTCGATCTGGAACGGAAAAACTTATTATTCGACGTACACTAAAGTTATTACATCCAACTGAAGGAATGCTGACGTCGGAGACATCCATTAATTCTGAGAATGAAATTTCTAGAGGTGTCATCAATAGGAGGATTTCGATGCAGATTTTAGCAAAAAGAATCGCGAAACCTAAAAAGAAAGAGAAGAATCTAAAGCCTGCGAACGGGATAGAAAACCTTGTGTCTTACTATGAAAGTTTATTTGATATAGAAGAGAATGTTAATCATTACAGCGCAGAAGACTACCAAAACGCCAAACGGAAATTTGTAAAACATTTATTACAGACCCGTACGTTATAGGAGTGATTTGTCGAAATAACAGAAAAAATTCACGACTCCAATAAGAAGATTTTAACTTAGCGATGGAGGTTAGAGGTTCTTGCGGGGTGGTCAATCTTTAATTGCCGAAATAAAAGATAGCCAACCATAAAAATGACAGAGATAAAGGTAATAGCAAAGAGCATTGTTGCCGCGAAAAGACTGTTTGGGTTGAGTCTCGCCACTGTTCTTTGTCAATTGCATTTCTTACATATTTCCCGAGAGAGGTTTTTTACATGATTAAAAAATCAGTCCTGCTTGTTGATGATGAACAAGCTATTCTTATGTCTCTTGGCAACTACCTGGGAAAAAATAATTTTACAGTTACACCCGTCCTCAACGGGGAAGATGCTTTAAGCGAAATCCATACCAGTCCTGGTTTCGACATAGTGATAACCGATCTGGAAATGCCAGGTATCAGCGGGATAGAACTCCTGAAAGAAATCCGAAAAGATAATGTTGATATTGGTGTCTTCATCCTCACAGGCCATGAAAATATGGCAAGTAAGAGAGAAGCACTTCGTTTCGGTGCCAATGATTTTCTTCAGAAACCATGTGATGCTGACGAGCTGGTCTTCAAGATGAATAAATTTTTGAAGGACCAGAGGGGGGGGCGAAGACTACTTAACCTCAAAAATCTTTGCCAATCTGGGTGAAGGCTACTGTCCTCAATCCTCTGAGATACAAATACCTGAATTTCGATAATTGTGAAATCTTAGAGTAACAGTTGTTCTTTTAGAAGATGAACTTCAGATGTATTCCTCATGAAAATGCAGGTCATGGAAGAAGTTATTATCTCTGAATTTGCCGAAGCCTTTGACTGTAGGCAGGAATCGGGGTGCAGTTTGGGTAAGGGCAGAATTATTGGGAAATGGATACAGTGTGTTCAAGCATTTCTCACCTACACAAGAGACGGAGGAGTAAATATGCTCAAAATTAAGGGCTCTGTTGCTGTGGTCACCGGTGGTGCTAGCGGTATAGGTCTTGAGATGGCCAAATATTGGTTGCAAAAGGGCGGAAAAGTTGTTGTCGGGGATGTTTCTGAAGAGGCTCTGGCGATCGCATCTAAGCAGTTGCAGGGTGAAGTGGTAACTGTTCTATGCAATGTTACCAACGAAGAGGACTGTGCCAGATTGGCTGATACAGCCATTGAAAAATTTGGTGCGATCAATCTGGTAGCGCCTTTTGCTGGCATCACCAAAGACGCTATGATGGTCTCCCCCGACCGGGAGACCGGCAAGGTTAAGAAAAAGATGAGCTTGGGGGAATTCCAAATGGTTGTCGATATCAACCTGACCGGGGTCTTTTTAACGGTGCGAGAATGTGCCGAAAGAATGATCAACAATGGTTGTAAGGGGCTGATCTGTCTTATCTCATCCACAGGCTCTCAGGGAACTGCCGGTCAAATTAATTACTCTTCTACCAAGGCCGCCATGTCTGTGATGCCAAAAGTCATTACTGCGGAGTTTTTCCGCAGAGGGCTCGCCAATAAAATTCGATGTGTGGCTGTGGCACCAGGATATGTCGGAACCCCAATGGTGAAAGCGATGCCCCCAAAAGTATTAGAAAAAAGTAATCGCCCAGGTGCCCATTGGTCGCTTGATTGAGCCCGAGGAGGTTGCATCCTTGGCTGGTGATGTCTATTACATCCACGGTGGCCTGCGATTGAGTGCCAAAGGATAGCCATCCAGGAACGTTGAAACGACTCTTTGCCACGTCATCATTCTTTGCATTGGCGATGGGGTAGGCAAAGTCTTTAGCAACGATAGAATACATTTCTGTACACACAAACGAGGTATTTCATGATGGGTAATAGTGATACTGTCACCGAACAGAATACTGATTCCATAGATTGGAAACATTGGTTGTCTCTTTTTAAACCATGGGTTGATGTGTTTCACGCGGCTGATACAGAAGCATCTGCGAATGAAAATAAGGGAGGCGCTCGGGGCGCTGATTCGGTACAGGCAACACTCAAGATGTGGCAAACCCTCATGGGAGCGGTGAGTGAACCCACGGCGTTGCAACATTTTCAAAAAGCCATGGAGATAACACCAGACATCGCCTCTGGTTTTACCCAGGCATGCTTGGAGAGCTTTACCATTGTGCAGGTAAAGACTGGTGACTGGATCAAAAAGCGGGGGCGGATCTCTCCTCAGCCGATATTCAGCAATTGGATAGCGAGTTGATCAGAGATATATCTGAAACGTATAAAAAAGAATTCAGCAAATACCTGAAGGTTCCTCAAATTGGCCTTGGTCGCTTTCATCAGGAAAGGTTGCTTCTGGCGATCGACAAATATAACACTTTTCAGTTGGTGTTGACGGAATTTTTGCATGTACTGTATCTACCGGTTGAAAAGTCACTCAAAAGTCTTCAGGAAAAAATAACAGAGATGACTCAAGCGGGGGCTTTGGATGAAAAGCCGAAAACCTATTACAATTTATGGATAAAGCTGCTGGAAGGAGAGTACATGGAACTTTTCCAGCAGCCCGACTTTGCGAATGTTATTGGTGAAACTCTCGGCGCATTGAATGAATTTGGCGGAGCTAGGCAGGCCGTTAAAAGTTAATTCGAAGTCTTTTGATGGCTATGAAAAAGGGCTGATATACTAGGCGTGGTGTTTGGATCGTATTCTCAACAATACATGTGGTATGTTGAGAGTTCGATCCAAACCCACAACGACGTAGATCGGATTTTTTACGACGCCATCAACTTTTCTGGATTTTTAATTGAAGGATTCTATTCCTAGCCATGCCCTCCTCCGTCTCGGTCGATTTTTTAGCAGAATAATTACAACATAATATACGTTTTATGTTGCAGTACCTCTCACAAACAATACCTTCGATAATACGTCGAAATGTCTTCATAGTATACATCAGGAATGGTGTCCTGTTTATACCACGTAAAAGTCGTAGCCCTGCTGTGAGCCTGGAGTAAATTCGTAGAAAAAATCCTTAAAAAGACAGATTATCTCCCACTACCACCAGCTATCGCCTGCAGTTCTTTTGGAGTCGCGAAAAAAATTTACTAAACAGGGAAAATTAATTTTCGAATCTAACCCGGATTTCTCACCAACAAAGTTTTTCGCAGGTCGAGACACCGGGCATGAAGTTGTAATAATCTACCGGAGTCTTCGCTACCTGCAAATGCTCGGTAACAAAGCATCTGCGGATAAATCTGTTGGCCCGAAGGGTGAACTTTTTGATTTGAAACGAAAAACACCCTGTTAATTAAGGAAGTCATTTTTAAACTATAAAAACAAACAATTGATTTCCAAATCAAAAAGTCATGAGAAATTCGGGCCCGTATTTCTCATCACTAAAGTTTTTTGCTGATCAAGACACGGAGCACTCGACTGTACTTTTGTACCTCAAGTGCTCAGTAACGATGCAGCAGCGGAAAAATCTTGTGACCCGGAGGGTGAGCTTTTCGATATACAGCGAAATACACACTGATTTTGCAGTCTATTAGATTTACCCTTTGAAATTAGCATTTCAGGCTATTTATCGAAACGTTCATGAGAAATGCGGGCTAAAGGGCCGGCAAAACGTGGCCCATTACTTCAACAATTTTCACTTCGTTTTTCTTCTGAATGAGTAATCAGTGTGACTGAGGTGTTTTTATAATCAAGAAGTCATGCTAATGATAATTATTCTTGACAATATGTGTAACCTATAAGTATTTTAAATGCTTGTATGGTAGTAAAAGAGCTAGTGCTGTGCTTTGCTCTGTGGATTGGTATAATGATTGAGGAATGGATGTTCTGATCTCAACATAATTAAGGGACAAGTTCATGAAATTGAATTATCCGTTACGGGTGTATAGGTTTTATCGTGACGGTTTTAGGCGAATGACCGTTGGTAAGACGCTGTGGAAAATTATTTTGATAAAACTATTTGTGATGTTTGCCGTTTTAAAAATATTTTTTTTCCCCAATTATCTTAAAAGCAATTTTTCTAATGATCAACAAAGGGCCGACCATGTCATCGAACAGCTGACGGGATCGGTGAAAAATAATTAACGAGGGAGGGTGTTGTAATGGGTGAAATAGATCTAGGCACAGTGAACTGGGCGAGGGCACAGTTTACTCTGACCGTGATGTATCACTGGCTGTTTGTCCCGATTACTTTGGGACTATCGTTTCTGTGTGCGTTTTTTGAAACAATTTATGTGCGCACTGGAAAACAGGAATGGAAAAATCTAACAAAATTCTGGATGACCCTGTTCGGTATCAATTTTGCGATTGGTGTTGCGACCGGGATTATCATGGAGTTTGAGTTTGGGACCAACTGGTCAAACTATTCCTGGATGGTTGGTGATATCTTTGGTGCTCCTCTTGCAATAGAGGGTATTGTCGCATTTTTCCTGGAAGCAACATTTTTTGCAGTAATGTTTTTTGGTTGGGACCGCGCTTCTAAGGGATTTCATCTGTTTTCTACCTGGATGGTTGCCATTGGTTCAAATCTCTCTGCGCTCTGGATTCTGGTCGCCAATGGTTGGATGCAACGACCCGTTGGCATGGCATTCAATCCCGATTCAGCACGATTTGAGATGCAGGATATTTGGGAAGTGATCCTCTCTCCAGTGGCAGTTGCTAAATTCACCCACACAACAACTTCAAGTTTTGTTGTTGGATCCTGTTTTGTCATAGCTGTTTCTTCCTGGTATTTACTCAAAGGCAGACATATAGATATGGCAAAGAAGTCCATCGCTGTAGCCTCGGTTTTTGGTCTGCTTGCAGGTATCGCAACCGCTGTGACCGGTGATGAATCCGCTTTTGCCAATGGCAGGTGGCAGCCAATGAAAATGGCAGCCTATGAAGGGCTCTATGAAGGGTCCAAGGGTGCTGATATTGTTGCCCTGGGTGTTCTCACCAGTGGTAAGAAGGTCGGAGATGGACAGGAACCTTTTGCCTTTGAAATTAGCTTGCCAAAAGGCTTGTCACTTATGGCGAAGCGAGAGCTCAATGCTTTTGTCCCTGGAATTAAAGATCTTGTCTATGGTAATGAGGCGGAAGGGATTATGCCTACCGCTGATAAGATGGCCAAGGGTAAGCTCGCTATTGCCGATCTTGCAGCCTATAAGGCGGCAGTGAAAGCAGGAGATGAGACAGTAAAAGCTGAAACTCTGGCACGTTTTACTGAGAACCAGCCGTATATGGGCTTTGGTTATCTGGATAAGCCGGAAGATATCGTACCTCCGGTTGCCACCGCCTACTACTCGTTTCACTATATGGTTTATGCAGGATCAGCATTTTTGCTCCTGATGGTGCTTTTTCTTCGTTCTACCTTGAAAGGCACTCTTGTTGATCAAAAAGTGCTCCAGGTATTTGGAGTTGCGTCTTTTTTTATTATGCTACTCTCGTCGGAATTTGGTTGGGTTGTTGCAGAAGTGGGTCGTCAGCCGTGGGCAATTCAAGATATGCTGCCGGTTAAAATGGCAGCCACTAATATTGCATCAGGACATGTGGCAGCAACCTTTTTTATCTTCCTTGCACTCTTCACCATTTTATTGATTGCAGAGGTTAAGATTATGCTCAAACAAATCCAAATTGGTCCGGAGGGCGTCTGATATGATCGGAAATCTCGATTTAGCAACATTACAGCAGATCTGGTGGATGATCTGTTCCCTGGTAGGGTCTCTTTTTCTCTTTCTCACCTTTGTTCAGGGTGGGCAGACTTTGCTTTGGCAGGTGGCAAAAAGTGAAACTGAAAAATCTCTGGTTATCAATTCCCTGGGACGTAAGTGGGAATTGACCTTTACCACGCTGGTTCTCTTTGGTGGGGCACTTTTTGCGGCCTTTCCACTGTTTTACGCAACAAGTTTCGGCGGTGCCTACTGGGTGTGGATGCTGATTCTCTTCACCTTTATTGTCCAGGCGGTAAGTTACGAATATCGCAAAAAGCCAAATAACTTTCTTGGCGCAAAGACATATGAGTTGTTTTTATTCATAAACGGGTCGGTTGGAGTGCTTCTTATAGGAGCAGCAATCGGTACATTTTTCACCGGTTCTAATTTCATTTTAAATGAGTACAACAGCGTTACCTGGACCTCTGAATTACGTGGGGTTGAGGCTGCATTTTCTCTGTTTAACCTCTCCATGGGCCTCTTTCTGGTATTCAACGCCAGAGCACTTGGGGCGATGTACCTTGTAAATAATATTAATTTTAACGGTGTTCCTGAGTTGGAAACGCGTCTTAGAAAGGCATGTCTCATGAGTTTTCTCTGCTCTTTGCCGTTCTTACTCTATATTGTTGCAGGTCTTGTCTTTTTTGATGGTTTTGGAACGGATGCCAATGGCGTTGTTTCCATGGTGGCAAATAAGTACATCGGTAATCTTCTTGCCATGCCAATTGTTTTAGGATTTCTTTTGGTCGGTTTGGTAATGGTTATTATCGGCGTTACCAGAACCGGTCTTGGCAATGGTACCAGTGGTATCTGGTTCGGTGGTCCTGGAACTGTTCTCGTGGGGCTGGCTATTCTCTTTACCGCCGCCTTTAATGGAACAGCCTTCTATCCATCAAAAGTAGATTTGCAATCAAGTCTGACCATCTATAACGCATCGTCTAGTCATTACACTCTGACGGCTATGACTTATGTGGCTATGGTGATCCCCGGGGTCGTTGGTTATGTTGCCTATGTGTGGCATGTGATGGATTTTAGAAAGATTGATGCGGATGATCTCAGTGATAAAAAGGCATATTAATAGGAGTTAATTATGATGAATGCAGTGTTACTCATAGGTTGGGTTGTGGTAATCGTTGCCTCTTACAAATTGTCTGTGGTCGTGTTAGAAAAGACAGATAATTTATAAAGATTTAGGTAAGATCAAAAAAAAAGCCCCTGTCTTGTTGTACAAGACAGGGGGCTTTTTTTGTAAAGACTCTGTAGCTATCAACCAGGCGGGGCTAGTCTAGCCCAGCAGGTAGCTACCAATATTCCAGATAAGATGCAAGGAACATAGGGCATATATCCCAGCCACAACATCGTCCATCATGATACCAATACCACCATGGATACGCTGGTCAAACCAAGATACGGGGAAGGGTTTGAAGATATCAAAAGTCCTGAAAAGAACAAAGCCAAGTATCCAGGCTGCGGGGTGGGAAGGAGCGGCAAGTAGGGTGATAAACATCCCGAGAAATTCATCAATAACGATGCACCCTGCATCGGGGCTGTCGAGGATTTTTTCAGCTGATCCTGAGACAAAAAAACCGAGAACAAAGACACCAATAAGCACAAACAAGTACGTGCTCAGAGGCAGATCTTTAATGAAAAACCAGGGTACAAAGGCGGCAAGGGATCCCCATGTACCTGGGGCTTTTTTCATTTTACCAGAGTAGAGTCCGGTGGCAAGGGCCATGATCAGTTGATTCATCTGTGTATATCCTTGTATGTTTGGACCTGATGGTAGACTTCCTGGAGTGATACCTTGTATTTGTCAGCAATTTTCCTGCATTCTTCGTATTCGGGATAGACAGTAACCCGGTCTGTTCCGGTTACTTCTTTGGCCGTAATCGTGCCCCAGGGAGTCTCTACCGTAATTTGTTCTCGCTTAAGGGTTCGCCGTGATTCTGTTCGAAAACGAAGGCCAATGGCCGAGGTTTCACTAAAAATTGTTTCCTGGATCTGATGTCTGAAGGCGGGAGTGCTGATGACTTGCAGGGTGTAGCCAGGGCGCCCTTTTTTCATCTGTATCGGGGTGAGTGTTACGTCAAGAGCGCCTCTTTTAAAGAGGAGTTCGCACAGATAGGGGAATCCTTCGCTGCGCCAGTCGTCGAGGTTGGTCTCAATAATTTCAACGTCCTGTAGTTCTCGGGCAACCTGTTCGATTCCAATGATGAGACGTAAGAGATTCGGTTGCCCGTTGGTGAGAGTTTGACTGCCAGCGCCGTAGCCAACGGACTCAACTGTCATGGCAGGTAGAGGCCCAAAACCATCACTGAGTCCACAGGCAAGAGCGGCCCCTGTTGGGGTGACAAGTTCCTGGGCCAGATCAACACCGTAGGTTGGTACTCCTCTTAGAAGTTCGCATACGGCGGGAGCAGGCAGGGGGAGTCGTCCGTGATCACAGTCAACAAAACCGTGGCCACTGGGTAGAGGTGAACAGATAATCCTATTGATTCCGAGATGTTCAAAGCCGATAACGCTGCCAACAATGTCAACAATGGTGTCCAGAGCTCCAACCTCATGGAAGTGGACTTTGTCCAGCTCAATTCCATGAACCTTTGCTTCGGCTTTACCCAAGAGATTAAAGATATCAAGAGAGCGGGAAACGACAGTCGAACTCAACCCACTGCTTTCGAGTAACTTGTTTATGGTGGGCAGGGTTCGGAGATCCTGACGTTTGCTCTGGTCAACGGAGACCCTGCAGGCGCTGATGGAACAATCTTTGTGATCGCAAACTGTGAATTCAAGCCCTGGGAGCTGGAGTCTTTCAAGTTGCCCAAGAAGAGAGTCTTTATCGATGCCACAGTGAAGAAGCGCACCTAAGAGCATGTCTCCACTGATACCGGAGAAGCAATCCAGGTACGCTGTTTTATTTGTCATAACCTTGCCGTAGATTTATGGCTAGCCCGCATTTCTCACCACCAAAGTTTTTCGCGGATCGAGGCGCAGCCCATGCAGCTGTAATAATCTACTGCAATTGGGCTGCAACGATGACTTCACGGAAAAATATTCATGAGAAATGAGGACTAGAAAAGTTCAGTTCCGGGTTGAAGGTCGCAGCCACAGAGAAAGGCCTCAACAGACATGCGTTTCTTGCCTTCAGGTTGTATTTCACGGACTAAAAGGCAATTCGTGCCGCAGGCGACGAGGATACCACGTTTATCAGCCTGGATGACGACTCCTGGCTCATGGTCGGAGTCTTTGTGTACAACTTCAGGGCTGAAAAGGCGCAATCTTTTACCGTCTAAAAAGCAAAATGCGGTGGGCCATGGATCGAGCCCTCGAATGAGGCCTTCGAGTTCCCCTGCATCTTTTTGCCAATTGATGCAACCGTCATCTTTGGTAAACATTGGAGCACTGGTTGCCTCTTCGTGGTTTTGGGGAATAGGAATGACTGTGCCGTCTTTTAACCCCTTAACCGCTTTTAAGAGAGTCTCACTGCCAAGTTGAGCAAGCTTTACAAAAAGAGATCCTGCTGTCTCGTCCTCAGCTGCTTCTATGGATCGTTTGAGAAGTATGTCGCCGGTATCCATACCCTCGTTCATCTGGATAATTGTGACACCGACTTCTTTGTCTCTATTGATGACAGCCCATTGAATGGGCGCTGCTCCACGATATTTGGGGAGAAGGGAGCCGTGCACATTAATGCAGCCCAGAGGTGCCAGTTCCAGTATTGATGGAGGAAGAATTCGACCATATGCTGCAACCACAAAGAGATCGGGCTGGTAGGTGAGCAGACCATTACGGAATTCTTCTGTCTTAATTTTTGTTGGCTGTAGTACGGGAATCCCCGCTTCTTCGGCAATAACTTTTGTCGGAGGGGGAGTGAGTTTCTTTCCTCTGCCTTTGGCTCTGTCGGGTTGGGTGACCACGGCGATTACATCATCTGGGCCATCAATAAGTGCCTGTAGGGTAGCTGCTGCGAAATCAGGGGTACCCATGAAAATAATGCGTAGCGGTTGCGTCGACATCTTTTCTCCTACTCTTTGAGCCATTTTTTAACTTTTTTCTTATAGAGGCTTCTCTTCAAAGTGGATAAATGGTCAAGGAAGAGAATGCCGTTTATGTGATCAATTTCGTGTTGTAGTACCACCGCAAATCGATCTTCGGTTGTGAGTTTTTTTGGATTGCCCTCAAGATCCTGAAAGGAGACGGTTATTTTTTTATAGCGGTCCACGTTAGCGGTGAGTTCAGGGACACTGAGACAGCCTTCTTCATCCACCTGTCTACCATCATGGTCGATAATCTCCGGGTTGACCATGGCCATAAACTCTTTTTCGCCATCCGGGTCTTTGGAGATGTCCACCACAATCAATTTCAGTGATTTACCAACCTGAGGTGCGGCAAGGCCTATTCCTGGAGCTTCGTACATGGTTTCACCCATGTCGACTACCAGTTGGGCCAGATTCTCATCAAACTGCGTCACTTTTTTTGTTTCCTTACGCAGGACATGTTCGGGGTATTGATATATTTTTAGAATACTCATTGTCTTGTTGTTTTTATGTGCGGGTTATTAGCACCGGAGAAATCCATTCGAAGTTGAGGTGTTTCTCATGTTTTATGAATAAATCTCGTGCAGGCGCAGTACCTTGTCGCTTATGTTTACCGGGGTTGTTTGATTTTTGCTGTTAAAAACCACAACATTGTACCATAGCAGCTTTTTTTCCGCTACGATACAAGAATAAGCACAGTAATGGCTAATGTTAATAGCTGGTTCTGCGAAGTGTAATGATGATCCAATAGCATGAATTGATTTTGTGTTCTGTCCGTATCTTTTAGCCAGAAATCGTGGTTGAGGATAAAGACCTTTGCTTCTTTAACGCCTGAAAGACCTTGACAATTTAAGGGAAATGTAGTGAAAATGTAGTTGGAATTTTAGTCAAATATTTCGCCTTCGCATGTCGCCATGGAGCTATAACGTTCAGGTTCCCCCATATATGAGTATTAGGTTGGCTGAACAGGGAGAAGACTCTTCCTCTTTTCAGTTTTACCGATAAGCACCCAATAGTTGAGTCGATAAGTCAAAGGGGAAGTTATGCCTTTTTCGGCTGATCGTCAGAAATGCCCCAAGATTAACAGGAGAATGTGTTGATATGACAACAGCAACAGAAAACCCGGTTCCCGGAGATAAAGTGGAGGATCTGGTTGCAGAAGTTGATACAGGCCGCCGTAATCCCCAGGGGGCAATTCCCAGAAATGTTCTTTTCTTTGTCCCCTTAATTTGGGCAATTTTTCAGCTCTGGTACGCGTCTCCCCTGCCTTTTATGCTGAATTTCTTTGTGATCAATGATACTGAAGCCAGGTCTATTCATCTCGCTTTTGCTGTGTTTCTGGCCTACACCGCTTTTCCTACCTTTAAGACGTCTCCTAGAAGGCATATTCCGTATCAGGATTGGATTATGGCCTTTATTGCCGCATTTTGTGCAGCCTACATTTTTATGTTCTATGCAGAATTGGCAGAGAGACCGGGAAAACCGACTACAATTGATCTGGTTGTTTCGGTGGTTGGACTTATCTTCCTTTTGGAAGCGACGAGAAGGGCACTTGGGCCTCCTCTTATGGTGGTTGCTGCTGTTTTTATCACCTACACCTTTGCAGGCTCCTATATGCCGGCGGTTATTGCCCATCAGGGAGCCAGCCTTGTTAAGGGAATGTCACACTATTGGCTGACAACAGAGGGTGTGTATGGTGTGGCACTTGGTGTTTCCACTGGAATGGTGTTCATGTTTGTTCTCTTTGGTTCGTTGCTTGAGTCGGCGGGAGCTGGAAACTATTTTATCAGAACGGCCTTCGCAGGTCTTGGACATTTAAAGGGCGGGCCTGCCAAGGCCGCGGTGGTTTCATCTGCCATGACAGGGCTTGTTTCGGGATCTTCCATTGCCAATGTGGTGACCACTGGAACCTTTACCATTCCTTTGATGAAAAAAGTTGGATTTTCCGCTGAAAAAGCGGGAGCGGTTGAAGTTGCTTCATCTACAAACGGTCAGCTCACCCCCCCTGTGATGGGAGCCGCTGCATTTTTGATGGTTGAGTATGTCGGTATTTCCTATATTGAAGTAATAAAACACGCTTTTCTTCCCGCCATTATCTCTTATATCGCTCTTGTCTATATCGTCCATCTGGAAGCGTGTAAGATGGATCTCAAGGGGCTTAAAAGGAAAAAAACCAAGACCTTTGCGCAGTCACTTCTCACCTTTGTTTCTGTGGTTCTCGGTCTTATCGTGATAGGTGGAGCAACCTACTATGGCCTTGGTTGGATTAAAACCTTTGCAGGTGATAGTGCTATCTGGATTATTTGTGTTCTGCTTATGGTTTCGTATCTGGGGCTTATCTACCTTGCCTGTAAAGTCCCTGAGCTGGAATTAACCACTGAAATCGAAGAACTGCCTGACTTAGGACCAACGGCTCAGGCTGGTTTGTATTATCTGTTGCCCATTGTTGTTTTGATGTGGTGTCTGGTGGTTGAGAGACTCTCCCCTGCATTGTCGGCTTTCTATGCTACGTTGCTTCTGATGGTGATTGTCCTTACCCAGCATCCTTTAAAGGGTTTCTTTCGCAAACTGCAGGGAACTGAGTACGGTTTTTCCAGAGGTTGGAATGAAATGGTACTGGGAATGGTTTCCGGTGGTAGGAACATGATCGGTATCGGTGTCGCTACAGCCGCTGCCGGTATCGTGGTCGGAACAGTTACCCTTACCGGAATTGGTCTTGTTATGACCGAATTTGTGGAGTTTATTTCCGGCGGTAACCTGATGTTGATCCTTGTTTTTACCGCGGTTATCAGTCTCATTTTAGGAATGGGGCTCCCTACCACTGCAAACTATATTGTTGTTTCAACCCTTATGGCTCCAGTTATTGTAAGTCTTGGCGCTCAGAATGGACTCATCGTTCCGCTTATCGCGGTTCATCTCTTTGTCTTCTATTTTGGAATTTTAGCCGATGACACGCCACCAGTAGGGCTTGCAGCTTTTGCGGCTGCAGGGATCTCCGGAGGAGATCCCATCCGTACGGGGATTCAAGGCTTTACCTACGATATTCGTACTGCAATTCTGCCCTTTATTTTTATCTTTAACACCGAACTGTTAATGATTGGTGTTGAAAGCTGGTTCCATCTGATAGTCGTTGTTGTTGGGGCTGTCATCGCAATGCTGGTTTTTGCGGCTGCGACCCAGGGTTGGTTTGTTACCAAGTCTCGCTGGTGGGAGACCATTGCGCTGCTCCTCATTGCATTCACCCTTTTTAGACCAGGTTATTTCTGGGATAAATTGTATCCACCTCTCACAGATGAGTCCCCAACAGAACTTGTACAGGTGCTGGATACACTCGATCCCGGCTCTCAGCTCCGTTTAAAGTTGAAAGGCGTGAACATGAATGGTGATGATTACCAGATTACCGTTATGTTAAACGTTGGTGATGAAGCCAGCGGTGCTGAGAAACTGAGTGGCCTGGGTTTTGAGACACGGGATGAAGACGGAAAGGTCATTGTAGATATCGTTGGTTTTGGCAGCCTTGCCGAAAAGGCCAAGATCGACTTTGATCAGGAAATTATCAGCATCCAGATGCCGGCAGATCGTCCGAGTAAACAGCTGATGTTTATTCCTGCATTCCTTCTTCTTGCACTTATCTGGCGTTTGCAGAAAGGAAGAGCAGCGGAGCTGGAAGCGGCAACAGCATAACTTAATACGGGGCAGTCTATCAAGGTAGACTTTCCCAATTTTCTACCTAAATATTGCAATCGCCAAGTCCGGAGTCTAGGCTTACCTGCTGAAGATGACACGCAAGATTTAGGTACTCTGTGAATTTAACTGGTATGGCAGACATACTGGAGAGCAGCTGATGGTAAAAAAAATATTGGTGCCTATAGCTTTTTCTAAATATTCCAAGGGAATATTGAACTATGCAGCGGACCTTGCTACGTGTACTGGTGCAGAACTTATTGTGGCCAATGTCATAAATGAAAGAAATCTTGAAGCAGTTGATAAGATTACCTCCTATGGATATAAGGTGGATGTAGAGCACTACGTTGAAACCATAAAAAAAGAGAGATTAGAAGTGTTAGGCACCCTTCTGGAAAAATTAAGCCTGCCAGATGATAAGGTGACCTACACCTTCTGTATCGGCGATCCCACACACGAATTGTTAAAACTTGTGGTAGATCGCAATATTGATATGGTCGTTATGGGAGTAAAGAGCAAAGATATCAGACACATTTTCACCGGTTCCGTGGCGGAGAAAATGTTCCGTAAATCTCCTGTCACTATTGTCTCCTATAGGGGAGAGGATATTTCCTCCCGTCTGCGTAGGCAATTTGAAAAACACCGTGGTAAGGACGAGTAAGGCCGTGGTGAGAAATCCGGGTTAGCACCCGTGGAGTGAGAGGCCGTTGAATAGTTGATTCAACGGCCTCTTTGCTTTTGATAGTATGTATTGGCTGTTGTTATTTTAACCTGAGTGGGGTAGTTTTTTTTACTGTTTATCACTGTCTGTCATCAATTAAAAATTATATTCTACGATACACTATGCAAATATTATTTCCTGTAATTGGTTATTTACTCGGATCGATCCCCTTTGGTCTCGTGATTGGTAAGATGGTTGGATCTGATGTTCGTAAAGAAGGAAGTCAAAACATTGGGGCCACCAACGTAAGCCGTGTTTTGGGCAAAAAACTTGGTTTTTTGACCCTTGTTTGTGACCTGCTAAAGGCTATTGTTCCAATGGTACTTGCAGCTAAGATATTACCCGAAAGTGAATCAAAGGAACTGATTGTGGTTATCACAGGAGTGATGGCAGTTGTGGGACATATGTTTCCGCTGTACCTCAAATTTCAGGGTGGTAAGGGAGTTGCCACAGGGCTTGGAGTGTTTCTTTACCTTTCACCTGCTGCAATAGGTATCAGTCTCTTGGTTTTTCTCGGTTCTGTTGCTTTGAGTGGTTTTGTTTCGGTTGGTTCTCTCTTGGCCTCTGGATTGATCCCCTTGTGGTTATATTTACTTGGAGCATCAAAAACCTCCATTATTGCAGCATCCCTTGTGGCTCTACTTATCTGGATAAAACATCATGAAAATATTGGTCGTCTGATTCGGGGTCAGGAAAAAAGCTGGAAAAAAGCAAAAGAATAGGGCGCGTAAGTTGAGCCAGTTGAGCCCGTATTTCTCATGAACTTTTCGATAAATAGCCTAAATTTCTAATTTCACAGGGGCAATCCAATGGACTCAAGTGCAGTGTGTATTTCGCTTCATATCGAAAAGCTCACCCTCCGGGTCACAAGATTTTTCCGCTGCTGCATCGTTACAGAGCACTTGAGGTACAAAAGTACAGTCGAGTGCTCCGTGTCTTGATCAGCAGAAAACTTTAGTGATGAGAAATGCGGGTAGCCCGGATTTCTCACCAGTTGAAGTTGCAGGGTATCCTAGGATCGAAGCAATGGACCATAGTAAATTATGTACAGTGCTTCAGCGACGACGGAGACACGGTGAGATCGGCTGGTCTTTGGTGAACATTGTGTGAATTTCAACTGTGAATAAAACGGAATATAGTGTGTTGGAATTCCCGATTATTTTAATAATTCACACAATGTTCATGAGAAATGTGGGTTAGTCGTGCCCTGTCATGATCTAAATTCTTCCAGTCAAAGATTATATTTCTAACAGCTCCTCATCATGCAGGTTTCCCAAGTGTGGATCTTAAGTCTGGAGAAGTTTAGCATCAATCCACACGGTATCATTTTTCCATTACATAACAAAGATATCCTATATACTCGGAGGTAACTATGAAGGCTGTAGTCGTAAGTGAATTTGGAGGCCCTGAGGTCATGAAGGTTATTGACTGTGAGCTGAGTGAACCCGGTGAGGGGCAGGTGTTGATAGCGGTTAAGGCCATAGGGGTGAATCCGGTCGAAACATATATTCGAGCAGGTACATACCCTAAACTTCCTGATTTACCCTATACACCAGGAGGAAACGTTGCCGGTATTGTAGAGGCCTGCGGAGCTGGTGTGAAAACTCCTAAGGTGGGTGACAGGGTATATAGTGCGGCCACTGTAACCGGTGCCTACGCGGAGAAAGCTATGTGTAACATGGCGGACGTTTTCTTTTTACCCGAGAATCTTTCATTTGCCCAGGGTGCGGCCTTAGGCGTTCCTGC
This sequence comes from Desulforhopalus sp., assembly GCA_047619065.1. GTDB lineage: Bacteria > Desulfobacterota > Desulfobulbia > Desulfobulbales > Desulfocapsaceae > Desulforhopalus_A. The sequence continues at coordinate 5,539 of JBLHNA010000064.1, read as the reverse complement.
TGCAACGGCCTGGCGCGGTCTGTTTATTCGGGGGGGAGCGAAAAAGGGTGACCGGGTGTTGGTTCATGGTGCCAGTGGATCTGTTGGTCAGGCGGCGGTGCAGCTGGCCAAAGGTTTCGGTCTTGAAGTATTCGGCACCGCGGGCTCTCAGTCCGGATGCGAGCTTGTTAAAAACCTTGGGGCTCAGGCTTTTGATCACAATGCGCCCGGGTACGATAAAGAAATACTTAAGGCTATATCCGGGAAGGGGTTTGATCTTATTTTGGAGATGTTGGCCAATAAGAATTTAGAGATGGACCTTGATTTACTGGCACCGGGGGGGCGGGTGGTCATTATAGGTAGTCGGGGACGTATTGAAATTGACCCCAGAGCAACCATGGGGAAAGAAACGGATATAAGAGGTCTTGCCCTTTTTAATGCAACGAGAGAGGAAATGGTGCAGACCCATGGGGCTCTGGCCAAGGCGATGGCCGAAGGTGTCTTGTCACCCACGATAAGCAAGGAACTGAGGCTCTCTGATGCCCCTGCTGCCCATGAACTGGTAATGCAGGACGGTAATTGCGGGAAGATTGTTCTTATACCCTAACCCAAAAAATTCATTCTGATGTAACTGCTGTCCTCTTCTCCCTTTCTCACATCGCAATGATAGGTGAAAGGGAGAAGAGACGCTAGTTAGTGTTTATCCCTTTAATATGGCTGGTCAGCCAATCTTTTAAGAAGGTAATAAGGTTGATGGAAACAGTCGGGTCGCCCGCAATGATTTTCTTCTGATAACCGTATCAGCTAAATCCTCCAATAATAGTGAGAAGAATCAAGATAAGGCCAAAACCGATAAAGAGTCCTGTTTGACAGGTCTTTCCAGCTCATACGTACCCCTTCAAATATATTAAAAATCCATTAGTTGTATGGTGGAAAACTGAAGTTGAATTACTTGAGAAGTATATCCTTACAATGAATTAAAAATTAAATATGTAGTCCATTTATTTGTTATAAATATACAAACTATTCAAAATAAACACTGTATTGAAGGATACTTTCAGATGAAGGATGGATCGAAGCAGAAAAATTTGTGGGGAAATATAGTTAAAAAAGATCGATAAATATCTCGGAATAGTTACTGCTAACACTGGTTGACCGAATAGACCATATACTCTATTATGCCGTGGTCTAATTTTATAAGGCTTCTGGAAGGTTTCGCTATACTTTCATGCTGACCTTGTGAACACCCTGGTCTGGATGAGAGCACAGTGTCTCAGTGAAACTATAATTGTTCCAAATCACCACTAATGGAGGAAGTATGAAAACCCGTTCGTTGCTGCTCACGCTTTTGGCATGCATGGTACTCGTTCCCGGCCTTGTTCTTGCTGGTTCCGAGTATAAAAAAGAATATAAGATGAGTGTCGTTGTTGGGCCCAAACTCCCGTGGGGTGCTGGTGCTACGGCTTTTGCCGATCTGGTGCGCGAGCGTACCGATGGTAGGATTAACATTAAAGTCTACACCTCTTCAGCGCTTATGGCTGGAAAACAGACCAACGAATTCCTCCTGCATCGGCAGGGCGTTGCCGACTTTTGTTTTGCTTCCACAATTAATTGGTCTACAACCATTAAACCCTTGAATCTCTTTAACCTTCCTTTCTTTTTCCCAGATTATAAAGCTCTTGATGCAGTGACTGGTGGTGAAGTTGGACAGGAGTTGTCAGAGATGATGCATAAGAAAGGCGTCACTATTCTTGCCTGGGGTGAGAATGGTTTTCGTGAGATCACAAATTCAAAGCGATCCATCAAGACTCCAGCTGATCTTGAGGGGTTGAAGGTTCGTGTTGTCGGTACACCTATTTTCATAGAAACTATGAAGGCATTGGGAGCGAATCCGGTTAACATGAACTGGGGAGATGCCCAGGTTGCCTTTCAACAAGGTGTGGTTGATGGTCAGGAAAATCCTGTAGTGGCCATCGAAATACCTGTGAAAATCTGGCAGTTCCACAAGTACGCGACCATCTGGCGATATGTTATCGATCCATTGATGCTCACCGTAAATAACAAGGTGATGGCAAGTTTTACTCCTGAAGATCAAGAGATTATCCAAAAAGCAGCCATAGAGGCGGCTACAAATCAGATAGGTATTGTACGAAAAGGATTGATTGCACCTGATCTGAGTGCACTGGAAACACTGCGTACAAATGGAATGGAAGTAGTTGAGCTGAGCCAGGAAGACCGTATAGCGTTTAGAGCAAAGACTACCGATGTCTATGAAAAATGGACTGAAGTTATTGGAGCGGATCTAGTCAAAAAGGCAGAAGCTGCTATTGCCGGGTCCCGTTAAGGGTATTGTAGCCGGGAAGACAGGTTCTTCCCGGTGCCTGCCGTTTTTTGAAGTAGAATCACATTCTGTTGATGCAGTCGTAAGGAGAGAACACGTTGTTTAATATTCACTGGATTTCTGAGCATGTTGAAGAGTTGCTTGGAGCATCACTTCTGGCCGTGATGGCCTGCCTGGCTTTTGCAAATGTTATCACACGCTATGTGTTTCAGTACCCACTAGCTTTTACCGAGGAACTCGAAGTCAATGCACTGGTATGGTTGACTATGTTTGGTACCGCTTCCGCTTTTAGGAGGCGAAAACATCTGAGTATGCTGTTTTTTCAAGACAAGCTCCCCCTTATTGTGCGGAGAGCGCTGCAGGTGGCAATCCCTGTTCTTGGTATTTCCCTCTTTACCAGCCTTGGGTATCTCGGCTATCTGCAAATTATTGATGAAAGATTTCTTGAAATCACCTCAGAATCCCTTGGGGCTCCTCAGTGGTTGTACACAGTCTGTATTCCAATCGGATCTTGTTTGATTGTCTTTAGGATAATCCAGGCGAGTGTGCGAGATATGAAGGGGAAGAGATAATGGGTATTGCTCTCTTTGTCGGATTCTTTGTACTCTTGCTTCTTGGGGTGCCTATTGCGATAGCGATTGCTGTGCCATCCTTTCTCGTTATCTGGGGAGGCGATCTGGGTACCGCTGTTATCGCACCGAATTTTTTTGCAGGTATTGCCAAATTCCCGCTACTGGCTATTCCACTCTTTGTTCTGGCTGGATTCATCCTTGAGCGCTGCGGTATTTCCCTGCGGATCGTCCGTTTTGCCAATATTATGGTGGGTAGACGTAAAGGGGGGCTTGCTATTGTGGCCATCGGCGTCTGCGTTTTTTTTGGTGGTGTTTCGGGATCCGGGCCTGCGGATTCCGCCGCTATCGGGGCCATCCTTATTCCGGCAATGTTTGCCCAGGGATATAGTAAAGGCTACAGTGCAGCTCTTATTGCCGCAGCTGGTTCAACCGCCATTATCGTACCGCCATCCATTGCCCTTATAATCTATGGTGCCATCACCAACACCTCAGTCCCCGCACTATTTGCGGCAGGTGCTGTCCCCGGTTTTCTTGCAGGAATGTCACTGTTGATCCCCGCAATCTGGATTGCCAGGAAAAGAGGCTACGGCACTGAAAAAGAAGGTGAGGATGATATAACTTTAGGAGAATCTTTTAAGGAGGCGTTTTGGGGACTGCTTGCTCCGGTTATCATTCTTGGTGGCCTCTACGGTGGTATCTTTACCCCTACTGAAGCCGCTGTGGTGGCCGTTTTTTATAGTCTTTTCCTTGGCGTCGTTATATACAGAACCCTCAGTTTCAAGAAGATTTATGACATCCTGGTGGATGCCAGTGAGACGTCGGCTATTGTTATGCTCATTGTGGCCTTTGCAGGTCTTTTTTCCTGGGCGGGATCCACTGTTGGTATCCTTGATTCAATGGCTGGTTTGGTTATGGGGATCAGTGATAATGAGTGGGTCGTCCTCTTTATCATTAATGTACTCATTTTTATTGGTGGGATGTTAATCGATGCCATATCGATTTTTTTCATCTTTCTTCCAATTTTTATGCCCATCATGGCTCTTTATGGCTGGGACCCGGTCTGGTTTGGGGTGATGATGACCTTGAATCTTGCCATAGGCCAGTTTACCCCTCCTGTTGCGGTCAATCTCTATGTGACAACACAGTTGGCTGATATCAGGATTGAAGAGACCTTTAAGGCGGTTTGGCCCATGGTTTTGGCCATGCTCGTCGCTCTGGTAGTGGTTGTAGCTTTTCCTTCCCTTTCTCTTTTTATTCCAAAATTCTTTGGTCTTATGTAAAGATATAACAGTGGGGCCGGTTAAAACCTTTCAGATGGTTATAGGAAAATGGTGAAGATTATGCGTAGAGAAAAGCTGGTACAATTCATGGATGAGCAAGGGGTTGATGCCGTTGCCGTTAATGCGGGACCGAGTCTTACCTATCTTACGGGTCTGCACTTCCACCTTATGGAAAGACCGGTGGTCATTGTGTTTTCAAAAGGTGTTGCTCCTACCATAATTCTACCGGAACTTGAGCGGGCTAAACTCGACCTCCTTGATTATGACGTTCGTTGTTTCACCTATGGCGAGGATCCAGACTCATGGAAACAGCTTTTTGCAGATGCTCTGGTGGATCTGGATCTTGATCGCAAAAAGATCGCCGTTGAGCCCAGACAACTGAGAGTTCTTGAATATGAACTTTTGAAAAGTGCAATTTCCGGTGCGGAATTCGTTGATGGATCAGCCATTATTGCCGCTCTGCGGGCTGTGAAGGGCGCAGATGAGATTGCAGCTATGCAAAAGGCGGTAAGGGTGGCTGAAGAGGCCCTTGAAGCAACTCTCCCGCTTATTAGAGTTGGTGTTGATGAAAAGGAAATAGCAGCGGAGTTGTTTCTGCAACTCATGCGGCACGGTTCTGAAACATCTTTGCCATTCTCCCCTATTGTGGCAGCGGGTCCAAATGGTGCGAACCCCCACTCCACGCCATCGGCACGGAAACTGCGAAGTGGAGATCTGCTTATAATTGATTGGGGGGCTCGTTGTAATGGTTATGCCTCAGATCTAACCCGAACCTTTGGTATTGGAGAGCTCGGTGATACCGAAAAAACGATCCATAATCTTGTTCGTTTGGCAAACCGTGCAGGCCGATTGGCAGGAGGTGTTGGAGTCGCCTGCGAGCAGGTGGATCGAGCGACGCGGTCTGTCATTGAAAATGGTGGTTATGGCCAATATTTTACCCATCGAACAGGTCATGGAATTGGCCTGGAATGCCATGAAGATCCATATATCCGGGATGGTAATAGCCAGGCTCTAGACGTGGGGATGACCTACACGGTAGAGCCGGGGATCTATCTTCCTGGACAAAATGGGGCGCGGATAGAAGATGACGTGGTTATTACAGAACAGGGGCCTGAGTCGCTCTCGACTATGACCCGCGAACTTCGTTACCTGGAATGATCTTTTGGCTCTATCCCGAATTTTTCATGACTTTTTGATTTGAAACTCAATTGTTTGTTTTTATAGTTTGAAAACGATTTCCTTAATTAGATTAAACTCAAAAAGTGTTAACACTATGTAAATACTATTAAAAACACAATATTTATGGTATAATGTGCACATCAAATCACATCTTCCTTTAAAAAGGCGTGCACATGATTAGATACAAA
>JBLHNA010000063.1:0-24584 GCA_047619065.1 Desulforhopalus sp. | reverse complement strand
GGTTAAGGCGTGGGAGGCGGATAGAAACGGAATGAAAGCCAAGGTGAATTGGCAGTTCACCACTGAAGACGCCCGAATCAAACTAAAGCGCCTTTATCCAACATTAGAGATGTGACAAGACACTAGGATAGATGAGTGATTTTGCATTTCATAGATTCTATTTTCAAGCTCAGTATTCCTAATATTTAATTCTTTTAATAGAACCTCTAGGAGTCTTACACCAGTGCAATCTATCTGCCTTCCTTCATCAATTATATCTGCGAAAGCAGCAAGGAGCTCCTCTTTGCATCTAGCAATCACACCTTTCTTTTCAAACTCATCACACATATATTTTACAGCTTGTTCCATGTCTTTAGGCGGATTTAGTATGTGATATAGAACTTTAACCCCAGCTTCGATTTGTTCATTTCCATCAGTGTTAAAAAACTGGTTGAGTCGACTCTCTACCAATTCAATCTCTTTGATTGTTATGACACCGTCTGCATTGACTAAACCCCCAATCACAGCAGCAATCTTGTCACTTAAGCTATTTCCAGAACAAATGGAGTTTTCAGTTGGCAGGTTTGGCAAAACAGGTAACATGTATTAAACTCCAAGTATTTGAAATAATATCACTTATGACGTGTTGTAAATAAATAAGGAAGTGTTAAGTTTAAATCGTACTTTTCACTGCACTACTTTACGACCCCCAAAAGACTATTTTATTAAATCATTTTTAACTTTTAAAATCAAAAATCTGGCAAAAATAAATCAGATCGTTTCGATACTCGGTAGGCTTGCACAGACTAATGGGCGTTTGTATGAAATCAATCCTCAAGTATTTTGAGTGGTAATCCCAGCGACTGATCATCGGGCTTAACATTGCCACTGCGAAGATAATCAGAGCGGTCTTCTACTTCAACAAAAGGTGTTTCCTGTTTCTCTTTCATTTCAAGTCAACACACCGCTCTGCACTTTTCAAAAAGTAGCTTTACAGGAATAGGTGTGCCACGAGAGCAAGCATTTTTTGCTCGTAACTACACAACAGATGAGGGTAGGCCCCTCGGAGTCGGCTTGCAGGAGCAGGCTTCAAACCACCTTAAGCTGCTGTGGTAAAGAGCCATGGTGGTAAGCGTTAAGGAAAAGGCCCGGCATAAGACTGGGTCAGGTACGGACCATGGAGACGAACGCATGCCACCAATGAGGTGTCGAAAGTATATGGATGTCGTCAAAACTGGGACCCATTCTATCCCAGGATAAGTTCGGGGGAAACCTGTCTACTGCCCGAGCGGTGTCCGGCATAAAGGTGGCGTGAACATGATCTTGGCTTTCGTGTGGAACGTGGGAACCTGTCGTTCCGATGCTAAGGGAAGAATCCAAGTGGAAGACCCATGAGGATGCAAGTACCAATGCGGAGCACAGGGGCGGATTACCTCGTAGTAGTGATGAAGCCTCTGTAATGGAGGTGGAGCGAAGGGAGTAACATGTCTGAAGTTACTTATTGGTCAACCAGAGATGGGAGGAACCTTCTAGTAATGCAAACCTTGGGGCATAGGGGACATGAAGAGCTGTATGAGGCGAGAGTTTCACGTACAGTTCTGTGAGAGCCTGGGGGGGAGGTTCCCCCGGGCGACTCGACTCTAAACTTGAAGCGTTGGTGGAATATTGAGACCTTCAAGATGGCAATCTTAACGTGATGAACACCGGTTTATCCGGCACATTATTTTGTAATTAAACATTTTACGACATGAGTCTAAAGCCGACTTGCCCCCTCTCCTACTTTTTGCAGGCTTTACAGAGTGTATAAAAAAGAGGAGACCAACTTTTGATGGGTGGCACCCTTAGACGCCATTACCCGGTTGTACAAAACAACAAGGAAACACCACAAACTGAATAATGGGTCACAAACTCTGTATCTTATCAACAATAATTACTACTATTACTTGACATCTTTTCACCTATTATAATATCCTAACACCATATTTACATATAAATTGGTTCAATCCGGTTGATCGAAATGGTCGACGAGAAAGTAATCAAAAATATATATAACTAATACCAAGAGTCGACACGTCATTATCAGACAATAATCATTGTGGTAATGACCCCCCAAAAAGCTACTCAAATTACTTGAAAAATTCAAATAACCAAGGTCAAAGGATAAATTATGTTTAACAGGCTATCACTATGTCAGAAAATTATGGTCGGGCAGCTTATTGCCACAGCGTTAATACTTGTAAGCTGCTTCATCGGAATTAAGGCATTTACACCGGCAAGTTTTACTATGCCAAGCTCCCTGATTGGCACACTGATTACCGCCGGTTTAGTCATATCCATGGGCGTTTCTTATTTTATTTCTCAAATTCTCTGCAAGAACCTTTCTTTATCACTCGATATTGCAAATGATGTAGCTGCCGGTAATTTTACCCGGGTTATTGAAACTCATCAGAAAGATGATCTTGGTCGGTTGATAACTTCCATAAATACGATCTCAGAAAATATGAAGAAAATGATTCTGAATATCAAGAGTGGCTCAGAATCACTCTTTTTTTCAACTGAATCTCTCCAGGAACTTTCAGGTTCAATGACTGATAAAGCAGACTACACAAGGGATAAGGCCGGGATGGTAGCAACAGCTGCCGAAGAAATGAGCGCCAACACAAACTCGGTCGCTGCCGCTGTCGAAGAAGCATCTGTAAATATGAATATTATATCGACCGCTATTGAGGAACTTTCCAGCACCGTTCAGGAAATAGCCCAAAACACAGAAAGGGCGCAGTCAATTACCTCCAATGCGGTTAATAAGGCTGAAACAACCACCCAAAATGTCAACAAGCTGGGGAACGCAGCAGATGAAATTTCCAAGGTAACCGAGGTAATTACGGACATATCAGAACAAACCAATCTGCTCGCCTTGAACGCGACTATTGAAGCAGCACGAGCAGGAGAAGCTGGGAAAGGCTTTGCTGTTGTTGCCAACGAAATTAAAGAACTGGCAAAACAAACTGCAGATGCGACTAAAGAAATCAGAACTAAAATCGAGGGAATTCAGAATACTACCGATATTACCGTAAAAGAAATTGCTGACATAACAACTATTATCGGTGAAATCGACGTGACAGTATCTGGCATAGCAACAGCGGTTGAAGAACAAACGGTAACCACACAAGAAATCTCTTCAAACATAACCCAGGCATCTCAAGGCATTCAGGAAATCAATGAAAACGTCGCTCAAAGCACTACCGTGGTTAGCGGTATTGCCTCTGATATAAGCAAAGTCAGCGTTAACGCGGTTCATTCTGCTGAAGATGGAGTTGAAGTGCAATATAGCGTTAGAGAAATGCACGGCCTCGCTGTCCGCCTCCAGGAACAGGTCAATAGTTTTAACATTGGAGAACCAAAGTTTGACATTGTAAAGATTAAACAGGCTCACATGATGTTTAAGGACACTCTCAGGAAAGTGATGAAAGGGGAAAAAAAGATGCAGCCTGAAGAAGTGACCACCGAACATAACTGTACCTTCGGAAAATGGTTCTACAGCTCTGAAGGAAAACAATACGAGCACTTTCCTGAATACAAAGATGTTGAAAAATATCACGCTGAAGTACATGCCATGGGTAAACAGATTGTATCCGCTGTGAATACCAACAGTCATGACAAAACCCGTGACATGCTCTCCAAGTTGGATGAAGCGCGCATTTCCATGTTTAATCACCTGGAAAAACTGTACAGCTCCTGACAATGTATTTTTTGTTAGATTTCAGTGAGGGTTACATACTAACACATAGGGATATGTGTTTAACTGTTTGTTTGAGCCATAAAGATTTCGCTCACCTTTGAAAAAATTGGATATTGCTTCTATGTGGGATGCGTAACTTCAATCGTACGCATCCCTGCCTGAAAGAATTATACTGGTGCCTTTAAGCCACCGGACTCACTGATAGAAGCGACCGAAATCCGTTGCAAGGGCGGAGTTAACTACTGAGATTTTCACAACCCTCGCCATTACCCGAAAATGCCGCAATGGCTTCCATCATTTCTTGGAACATTGGATTTGGTTTTTCCAGAGGTTCGCCATGTTTTGGAATAGGATCTTTCAAAACGAGGCTGGCATGAGATACACCAAGATGTTTCGGGACTCTAAGGAAGTTGAATCGATCTGGAGTCGATACATTTTGTAATTCTTCAATGCCTGCGATATCGGCTGTCGTATCACACTCTGTGATGTGCCGCAAAAACTCTCTTGGGAAACGGATTTTTCCTGCTGTATTCACCGATGATGGTGTCCGTTTCCTTGATCAACCTTGCCAATTCCTGGGCGCCATCGATGTCTACGTGGCTGTATCTGTATGGGTTTTCGCCAATCAGTGGCTTGTTCATGTCAAGAAGATTAGCCAAGGGAGTGCGTAGCAGTCTTTCCTTGAGCTCGCCCACTGATCCAAGCGGCCCCCCTGCAAGATCAAGTGCTGCGGAAAAAAGGTACAGTTCACCTTTTATCCATGGTCTCGTCGCTGCCATGTAGAAACTCAGGGTTCCACCTGTGGACAATCCGCCAATGGACACATTCCCGGCTTTGGATGCGGCTGACTGTAGTGCGAAGCTGACGTTGGCTTTCCATTCTTCCAGCTCAACAGCTTCCATTCCCTTCGGTTCCTTAAGTCCATGGCAATGCAGCAACGGCATGTAAACGTTGTAGCCGAGGTTGTTAAAAAAATAGTCACCAATTTCGGTCATGAAGTACGGTGAGTCGGAGAGGCCGTGAACGAGCACAATCGCTTTTTCTAGCGATTCCGTGTGTTCCATAATTCGTGGATGGCAACCATCACGCACTTTTTCAGGTGAAAAATATGGGAATTGGTCGTAGTAGTCTAGCCATTCATGATCGCGTGTGTCTTGAGAAAAATGGTTCATATCTGTCCTCACTAATTGATTCTTACCCGTTGCTAACGAGTCTATAGAAAAAAGTTAGGTTTTGAAAATCTGGTGATTGTAGAAGGGGTTATGCTTACTAGAAACTGCTCAAATCAAGTGTTAATTGTGTGAATTCTAAATGTTATCTAAAACAATAGGTTATCAAAACCACAATTATGTCCGAAATATCTCTACAATTTAAGCACTTACCGTGATTTGTGTCATAGTTACCTGTTTTTTTGTTCCAAATATGGGCAACGCAGGCGGTTTCGGTTAATAACAATGTTAGCGTCTTTGTCGTTTTCCGGCAATGACGCATGTTTGATACCGCTTTAACTAAAACTTAATAATTTTGGCATCTCAGCTATTTTCTTTTATCGCTAGCAGCAAGGTTGAATCTACAGGTGAGTTTCCTAACATGCGCATCTGGAGTTTTTATCCGCAGATTGCTGAGATTGTAAACGCTGCCACCATCTTGAATTTCTTTAGAGTGATCCAATTAATATCGAACTCCACCACCACCCTGCTGAGTGTTTAAAGCATAAGGAACATTACCTTCAAGGTGTTTGGGTGCAAAGCGAGCGCCTTGGGAATGTTGCGATAACCAGCCCCCGTGCTGTTTGCGGGTCCAGTGGAACAGTTGGTTAGCGAAATTATATGTTTACATATTCAATTTCAACCTGCACATCATCATTTAAGCTGCGTTTTACAGGGCATGAGTTTGTTGCTTTTTCTAACTTTTTTAACAATTTTTTGTGAAATGGTTTTGGGTGAATAACCTTGAGCTTAATTGCTTTTATCATTTTTGGAGCGTGTGAAAGTTCTTTGATTATCTCAATTTTCAAAAGATTTGGATCGTAGCCTTCTCTTTCTAGTATTCTCCCAATTGAAGTAATTGTGCATGTCCCTAGAGCTGCACTTACTAAATCAGTTGATGAAAATGAGCGACCTTGCCCACCGTATTCCGGTGGGAGATCTGTTTCAATTTCAGCATCAGCCAATTCATGTTTTATATGACAACGGTCTAAGCTTTTAAGAGTGATAGTGAATTTAGACATTTCTTTATTTTCCAATTGCTTAATACGGGTACCCGGTAGCTCGGGCATTCCCAAGGGGTTTGGGAGTAAAGGGGGCCTGCCGAAGAACCCCCAAAAGTGCTCAGTTAGGACCAGAGTGTCTATTTGGACCGCTCACGGGATATCTATATGCTGGACATGTCAACGCTAAGGGTTTCTGAACTACCGTAACGGCCGGAGGATCGGTCTCTTTCGTTTTTTCGGGTACGACCCAGAAAGTTGCTGCGAAGAACTTAGCACTGGCTAGGTGCATTGCTAAAACAAAGTGTTTGCTAAAAGACACAGGAAACACCTTTCGTTGGAGGAAAAGACTAACGGGCGACCTTCGTTGTGGCAATGTTAAATTCAATGACCAGTTGTTGTTACGTATACTCAGGAACAATCTAAACTAGTGGAATTTTCCAAAATGCTATTGTTGCCAAGGGATATATTTAACATTTATGAAGCAACGGACTTCGCATCCGTGGGTCGCATGTTCGAGCCGTGCCACAGTTTATAAAGCTCCTTGGGGAAATCCTTCAAGGGGCTTTTTGGGTTTTCCGATCAACTGCCGGTTTTTTTTATCTTGACTATATCGAAATACTGCGATATGTAGATCTTTATGAATATGGATGCAATTTTTAAAGTACTTACAAACCCTGTGAGGGTTCAAATTCTCTCCTGGTTGAAAGATCCGGATACCCATTTTCCCACCATGATTCATCTTCCGGAGGAAGAACAGGGGAAGGGATATATTTGCGTCGGGTTGATTCAGGAAAAAGCGGGGGTGACCCAGTCCACGGTGTCCCATTACCTCAACCTGATGAAGCAGGCGGAGTTGCTCTCCTGCAAACGGATTGGGCAATGGACCTATTACCGCAGGAATGAAGAGACCCTTCAGAAAACCGCCGATTACATCGCCAATATTTTGTAAATGATTGTTTCCGGGCGGGGTTTTTGGTATTGCTGTACAATTAATAATATCGAGAATGTGCGATATCTCGACTAATAGATATGTTTAATAGGAGTTCTATGAAAACACTGTTTGAAACGACCCATATCGGATCCATGACCCTGAAAAACCGCTTGTGGCGTTCCGCCACCTGGATGAACATGGCCGACGAGAAAGGCCATTTGACTGACCGCCTGGAGCAAGTTTACCTGGATTTGGCCCGGGGCGGTGTGGGAACCATTATCACCGGCTATGCGTTCGTCCTTGAAAGGGAGCAGCCCAACCCCGGCATGCTGGGAATCTATGATGATTCCTTTGTTCCGGAATACCGGGCATTCACCGAAAAAATCAAGGCAGAAGGGGCCAACATCATCATGCAGATCGTCTACGGGGGATCCGCCACTGATTTCAAGCCTGAGAACCGGGAGATCTGGGGCCCCTCGGCCGTTCCTCATCCTCTGTTTAAAGTCGTTCCTTCCGAAATGACAAAGGAAAATATAGGCACTGTGGTTGAAGCTCTCGCCCAAGGGGCAAGGCGGGCCAAAGCCAGCGGTTTTGACGGAGTCGAGATCCATGGTGCCCATACCTACCTCTTTAGCCAGTTCCTTTCTCCGTACTACAATCACCGACAGGATGAATATGGCAGATCCATAGAAAACCGTGGCAGGATCATCTATGAAACCCTTGAGGCTGTCCGGGAAGAGGTGGGACCGGATTACCCGGTGTTTATCAAAATGCATTGCTGTGATGACTGGGAAGAAAACGGCCTCTCCCTGGAAGAGAGCCTGGTTGTTGCAAAGGAACTTGAAAAAAGGGGAATTTCCGGGATTGAATTCAGCGGTGGAAACCTGGATGTCCAGAATTACCCCAATAGTGGTCCCATGCGCGACGGAATTTTAAAAACGTCCAATCAGTCTTATTTTGCGGAAAAAACCGCACAGATTGCCAGGCACCTGAACGTCCCGGTGATTTCCGTCGGGGGGCACCGAACACCTGAAAAACTGGAAAACATCTTAAATACAACCTTGATCGACTATTTTTCCCTGTCACGCACCCTGCTTTCCGAGCCAGGCCTTGTGAACCGCTGGCAACAGGGGGACCAGGGAAAACCACGTTGCGTGGCCTGCAACAAGTGTTGGGGTAAAGATGGCAACATCTGCATTCTGAACCGGGCGTCCCGATAAAAGAAACACCATGGATTGCACACCCCCCATGGCAGTAGTCAAAATTATGATTTCGGACTTTTTACATCTATTTCAATAGTAAGCGAATAAAATAAGGAGATAAATATGAATAAAATTGCAGTTGTTGCCGTGTTAAAAGCCAAAACAGGTAAAGAGGAGGCCCTTGGAGAGGCGCTGGCTAAGCTCGTTTCGCCAAGCAGGGAAGATGATGGATGTATCTCGTACGATCTGCACCGGAATTCGGATGATCGTTCGGTATTTATCTTTTATGAGCGATGGGAGAGCAGGGAACTGCTGGATCAGCACCTTGCCCAGCCCCACCTGACAGCGTTCGGCGAAAAGGCCGGGGACCTCCTGGACGGTCCCCCCGATGTCAAGATTCTCGAAATCCTTTCATAAAAGATTAGATTTTCATGCTTTCAACAACCGATAATTTAAAGGTAATATGATGTATAGCAATGAGTACTACCGAAAACCGATAAGTATCTTTCTGACTGCAGCAATAACCCTGATAGCCATCATGCAGCTCACAGGGTGCACGTCCATGGCACTGGCAAGCGATCAAAAAATCATACTGGAACCTGTTGCCTTTTCGGATACTCAATGGACAGGCCTTGCTGTTGCAGGTGATGGCAGGCTGTTTGTCAACTATCCGCGCTGGTCTGATAACGTACCTGTATCTGTAGCGGAACTCGTAAACGGCAATCCGATACCTTTCCCTGATACTATAATGAATAGCTGGGAACCCGGAAAAGATCCTGCCAGGCATCTGGTCGCCGTCCAAGCCGTGTTTATAGATGGAAAAAACAGGTTATGGATTCTGGACCCGGCTAATCCGCAGTTCAAAGGTGTCATCCCGAATGGTCCCAAGTTGCTGCAAGTGGACCTTGCCACCAATAGCGTTGTGCGAACCTACAGTTTCGGGGCAGAGGTTGCACTGGAAAATAGTTACCTTAACGATGTACGTATTGATACGAAACATGAGTTTGCGTATATAACGGATTCTGGCGATGGTGCTTTGATTGTACTTGACCTGAAAACAGGCGAAGCGCGAAGGCGTTTGGACAACCATCCCTCCACGGCCTCAGAGGATGTGGTCCTGACTATAGGCGGCAAACCATGGCTGCGAGGTGGTCAGAAAATACGTGTTGCTTCAGATGGAATTGCTTATGACCCCATTGGAGACTATGTATACTATCAGGCTCTGACCGGGCGTACCATGTATCGGCTCACGGCTTCATCGCTTCGCCAGTTCGACCTTTCAGAAAAAGCAGTGGAGGCAGATATTGACATGGTCGGTCAAACCGGCGCTGCTGACGGTCTTATTTTCGGACCGGACGGCAAGGTATATATCTCTGCCCTGGAGCATGACGCTATTCTTCGCACAACTCCGGAGGGTGACGTTGAGACCCTCATCCAGGACCCGTCGATTGTCTGGCCGGACTCCTTCAGCTTTGGCCCGGACTATAAACTCTATTTCACAACATCACGTATTCATGAGGGCCCGGCACCTAAAGGGCAATACGGCATATACCGTGTTCAGTTAACGAAGTAGTGCGCTTCACCATTCCCATAATCACCCCGCTGAAATAGAAGAAGTTTGTTGGATCTTCAGTGAAATTTATTCAAGAGAAATGGAGCCAAGAAAGAGATGCAACTGATTGCCATAGATAAAGACAAATGTAAGAAGGACGGTATTTGCATAACAGAATGCCCGTTCAACATCCTGAAGGTGAACTCAGACGGCATACCCGAGATGATTCCGGAGGGAGAGGCGACCTGCATGAGATGCGGTCACTGCCTGGCTGTTTGCCCCACAGGAGCCCTGACATTGGGGGGAGAGGCGCCCGAATTGTGCGGGCCGGTGAGAAAGGGTCTCTCCATCGATGCAGATGCCATGGAGCACCTGCTGAAAACAAGGAGGTCCGTCCGGGTCTATAAAGATAAAACCGTGCCGCGTGAAACCGCCGGACGCCTCATGGATATGATGCGCTGGGCGCCCACGGCCAAGAACCTTCAGCCGGTCCACTGGACCCTCGTGGATGACCCAAAGAAGATTCGTAAGATGGCGGGCATGACCATCGACTGGTTACGGGAATGCAATATCTTCCCGGAGATGATCGCCGCCTGGGACAAGGAAGGAGAGGATATGGTCCTGAGAGATGCGCCCCTTATGGCCATTGCGCATTCTCATAAGGATGCCCTGAACCCTCCTGCAGACTGTTCCATTGCCGTTACGACGTTGGAACTCGCCGCAAGTTCTATGGGGATCGGCGGTTGCTGGGCAGGTTTTTTTATGAGAGCCGCTAATAATTACGCACCCCTTCAAAAATACCTCGATCTGCCCGAGGGCCATAATGTATATGCCGCGTTGATGCTGGGTTACCCGAAGTTCAGCTACCAGCGCATTCCTGCAAGAGAGCCGGAAAAGGTCCGTTGGTTCTGATAAACGTCCTAATTGTTGAAGGTCGTAAACTGACAACAGCAGGGGCTATTGTGGAGAATAAACCATTTGGTAGTGGATTATAATTTTATGACAAGTCGTTTCTCTACAGACTTGGCTGATCTTCTGACTGAATTGTTGCATCAGTTAAAAAAATAGCTGTATTATTGCCGTCCATGAAGAAGAAACCTGGATATGGAAAACCTCATATAAAATTGTGGGCAGAGGGAGCTTCAACTCTGTCCAATTATAAAGGAGTAAAATGAAAAAATTATTTTGGCAAGCGGTGACAACATCCCCGCATTCGGTCTTGGGACCTGGAAATCCGCCCCCGGTGAAGTGTCTTCGGCAGTTAGGGAAGCAGTTGACCTTGGCTACCGGCATATTGATTGTTTCCATATTTATGGAAATGAGGCTGAAATAGGCACCGCTTTTGCTGAAATAGATGTGCCGCGCAAAGACCTGTGGGTTACATCCAAGCTCTGGAATAATGCACACGCTCCTGAAAACGTGCTCCCAGCCCTTGAAAGAACATTGGATAACTTGCAGCTTGGGTATCTTGATCTTTATTTGATCCATTGGCCCGTTCACTTGAGGGCGGATGTTGTCTCGCCTGCCAACGGGTCAGACTTTCTGCCCTGGGATGCAATTCCTATTTTAGAAACATGGGCGGCTCTAGAAGCATGTGTGCGTAAAGGATTAGTTCGCAATATCGGAGTGAGTAACTTCAACACCACAAAACTGCAGACAATTCTCGACGACGCAACCATTCCCCTGGCCATGAACCAGATAGAGATGCATCCGTATTTGCAGCAGCGAAACATGAAAACGTTCTGTGCTCAAAATAACATCGCGCTGACAGCATACGCGCCCCTTGGTTCCGGTGACCGTCCTGCAGCATTAAAGAACGACAATGAACCCAGTTTACTGCTACATCCCGTCATTGCATCCGTGGCGAAAAAGCATAACGCCGGCGCCGGACAGGTGCTTATCAGTTGGGCCTTGCAGCGCGACACGGTTGTTATTCCCAAGTCTTTTAATCCAGAGCGTTTGAAGCAAAACTTTGACGCCATGAACCTGGTTCTTGACGCTGAAGATCTGAAGGCCATCAACGATTTGGATGCGGGCTATCGGTATGTAGCTGGGAAATTTTGGACCGTGGAAGGTTCTTCATACACTATGGAAAATTTGTGGGATAAATAGTCATACTTTTGTCAGGCTGAAATCTTGTGATAATCGATAAAAACACAAATTTTAGCTGAGCATTCTAGGGTGTAATTAAACAATTGGGCGAAATCCTTCATAGGATTTTATCTAATGTCAGACACCACAAGACTTACAAGAAATATTTCATTTCCCATTTTATTGCACCTGTAGCTCCAATATTTCTGGAAGCCTAAATTCTATTGGATCCTTCAAGGGGTCCTGCCGAAGAACCCCCAAAAGTGCTCAGTTAGGACCAGAGGGTCTATTTGGACCGCTCACGGGATATCTATATGCTGGACATGTCAACGCTAAGGGTTTCTGAACTACCGTAACGGCCGGAGGATCGGCCTCTTTCGTTTTTTCGGGTACGACCCAGAAAGTTGCTGCGAAGAACTTAGCACTGGCAAGGTTCATTGCTAAAACAAAGTGTTTGCTAAACAGATACAGGAAACATCTCAATGTGAGGCCTTGTTTCACAGTACAATAAAACCAAACTCCCAGATGGACCTGATCGTTTATCACTTCTCATGGGTACAATTTTAGTCAAACGCATCAAAGTGCAGGGTTTTATCATCTTCGATGATTACGGCCATCGGTATGATGAATTTGCACGAGAGATGACGGAAATGTTGGGAACTGGAAAAATACATTTTCTAGAACAGATAGTTGAAGGCCTTGAGAATGCGCCGAAAGAATTTATGAAAATTTTAAGCTATGTTCGCGTTAACTGTGGAAACTGACCCAAAGCAACATTTAATAAGGATTCAGTAGGAAATTTTCGGTGCTTCTAAGACAACTTTTTGTAGGATAGATCGGACTTTGATCATGACTGATCCCAATCCAGCAAATGCGGGGGAGGCATTAATGTCTTCATCCTCAATGGGGAAAGAATAATCAGAAGATGAAGGACTATAGAGTGTACTTCAAAACCTTCTTTACATACTTCGGGTTCTAAATATTTTCGCATATCTGAATATCTTTCCCTCAATGTTTTATATATGAAGTGTGAGCCCCCAATCAAGGCGATAATAGAAGCAATAGTTTTGAACATTTCTTTTGTTGGCTAAATGATTGAATAGTAATTCAACTAAACTGATTAAAAAAAGCATACAGTAGGACTGTATGTCAGGCAAGGTGCAAGATACCACAATACGTCGTTCTCCCCCGGAGGATCATAGTTTGTGGTGTCATCGTCAATAGCATAGGAAAGTACTATCAGTCATCCTATCTGTTCAAAATGGAGTAGAACGTGAAATTCACTTGTGAGCTTCAGTTATCCTAGTTGGCTCGTTGAAACAGTATTCTGCAAAAAATTCTTAATAGTTGCACTTATTGTACTACTCCAGCGCAAACCAATACGAGCAAAACAGTGTTGGTGTAATTTGTGTCTTCAATACTATTACACCAAATGCCTTCAATTGCTCAAAATCGGTCAAAGATATCAGTATGTACGGTAACATTATCAACGAAGGGGAGAGTAAGATAAATACCAAATATATGAAAACCTTTTTGATAGATCGTCTTTTGGGGTTAAGGATAGTAAGCGCCAAACAAATCCCGCAGACAGCCACCAGTAATTTGAATAATTCACTAATCAGAATTGGAACAGACACAGATACCTCTATTAGCCATCTAATATCACGGACATAAACATAAGTAGTTAACAGGGGAATTATGAGCGATATAAACGCTAGGAAAACCCACAGTTGAAGCGGAGGTTTTTCCTTAATAAAAGATGCTATAAGATTTATAAATTTCACTATTCTAAAGTAGGAGTCGTAATTATGTAAAAACCACCTTTCTTGCTTATTGCAATGTTATACAGACAAACAATCTGTTAGGCAAGATGTACGATACCACAACACAATCAGCATCCTGTTCAGCGCTATCGTTTTGATGATCTGTAAGACGTAATCAAAACCTGTCTGGGGAAAACGTTTACAGCGTTGATACCGCTATTTTCATTCGTCGAATAGCTTCCTCAAGCTGGCTCATTGGACACGCAAAATTCAATCGCACGTAGTTCTCAAGGCCGAATCCGGCTCCCGGAGACAATCCAACACCAAACTCCTCAAAAAACGCAGCTGCGTTTTCAACCCCCAGTCCGTCAGTATTAATCCATGCAAGGTAGGTTGCTTCCATTGGTGACATCACAAGCCCCGGAATTCTCCGGATTTCACGTTCGAGATACGCGTGATTTTTTCGCAATTGATCGAGAAGTTGCTGATGCCATTGAGCTGAATCCGAATAAGCCGCCATCATTGCCGTGTACGCAAGCCCTGGAACCATAGGCAAAATGCTGTGTTTTGCGTCTTCATAAGACTTGCGCAGCTCCGGATTGGGAATTATGGCAAATGAGCAATTCAACCCGGCCAAATTGAAGGTTTTACTGGGAGACATCAGTGTAATCAAACTATCTGCCAACTCAGGGCAGGCCTTCGCCATGGGAATGTGCTTTTTGGATTCAGACAGGATCAGGCCACAATGAATTTCATCAGAAACGGTCACAAGACCATTATCCAAACATAATTTGCCCATACGCTGCAATTCTTCCTGCGTGAACATTGTTCCTGTCGGATTATGTGGTGAACAAAGCAGCATTAGCCTGGAGCGCTCTCCCATCACCCCTTCCAATGCATCGAAATCGTAGGTCCAGCGTCCATCTGTATTTTGCTGCAATGGCACTGGTTTCGAGGTTTTTCGACCCTGACCCGGTGTAGAGAAGAAATGATGATAAATCGGCGTACTAAAAATCGCATCGTCACCATCATCGCCTACCGCGGCACAGGCAGCCCATAAACCCGAAACCACACCCGGTAACCAGACAATCCATTCCGGTTCTACATGCCAGTCATATTCATTCTGCAGCATGGTGCAAACCACTTCTGCCGTTTCTTCCGTACCCACGGTGTAGCCATGAACCGGATGAGCGAGTCGTTTCTCCAGAGCGATCTGAATCTCGCTGGCAACCGGAAAGTCCATATCTGCCACCCACATGGGCAATATGTCAGTATTGCGATATTTTTCCCACTTTAAACTGGCAGTATTTTTTCGATCTAGTGTGGTATTAAATTCGGATGACATAACGTTAACTCTCCAGAATGCATTAAGCGGGTTAAAATTCAGATTGGTGATAGGTGAGGTGATGGTGATAAGTCCACCCAAGAATGTGAAACGGACCCAGCACACCTACATAAAAGAGCGGAATCGTCGCTTACTCCTCCTCGTCCTACTAATAACAAGGGCCAAGAATGGCAGGAGCCCCACACTGAGACCAAGGAAAAACATAAGCCAGCCATTATTGGTTAATGCAGTTTCTTTTTCTTCTCTAACAGTTTCTTGTTTCTCTACTACGGACAAAGTTTCCTCGGTCTTTTCAGTTTGGACCACCGGCAGAACTTTTGTTGCTAAGGGCTCTATTGCAATCTCGGACCTTGCAGGAACTTTACTGAACCCTTTTGTCAATAGTTCTATGGCATTTGCATCCCGAACCTTTCGGTCTTTACTACCAAGGACAACGACGATTAAACGTACTCCTTTTCGCTTGGCCGTAGCAACGATTGAAAAACCCCCAGCCTTGAAATACCCAGTCTTAAAACCATCACATCCATCAACATTTCCCAGAAGGTTATTATGGGTTCGCATAATGAAATCCCCGCCCCGAAATTCCCGCTCTTTTGTACCGGTATATTCAAATGTTTCCTGCCGCTTAGCCAGGGTCATTGCAAGAATCGACAGATCTTTTGCCGTGGTCGTATCCACTTGCTGTCCGTCCGAAGGCGGTAAGCCATGTATGGAATAAAAACGGGTATCTTTCATACCCAGGGAAGCAGCCCTTTCATTCATTAATGCTACAAAACCCTCTTTTGAGCCCGATACATGGACAGCAAGGGCCACAGCCGCATCATTTGCAGACTGTATCATTAAGGCATAGAGTAGATCCTCCACAGGAAACTGCTCCTTGGGATCGAGGTAGACTTGGGAACCGCCCATACGTGCTGCCTCAGGAGTAATCTGGACGATATCACTTAAGTTCATGATGCCCTTCTCTATCTGCTCGAGAACAACCAGAAGCACCATCATTTTCACCACAGATGCGGGGTAAGCCTTCAATGTACTGTTGTCATCTATCAGGGTTTTCCCTGTGTCAGCATCTATCACTAGGGCCGAGGCATAAGGATCCTTGGAAATAGTTGGGATTTTTTCACGACCTGCCCATGATGATGGGGCAATAAGCACAGCACTGATGACAACGAGGATCAGTCCACGTTTCATGATTGTTCCTTATTTGAGATTATTTATATTGAAAGAGTATTCACGGGAGTTCAAATCAAATCATAACCCCATCAGGTTATTATTCAAGATCCATTTTAAAATCTTTTTTATCCTTCATCTTTGGAAGTATTAAAGTCAAAAAAACCTACGTCCTCAACTATCTCTTGAATGGGGTAATACCAAGAGAGGCAAATAATGCGTACCTTGTTGGTAACTATCAACGAGCTGTAGACCGAGGTCACAGAAGTTGTCCCCACCTGGCAGCTTTAGCCCGAAATTCTCATGACCTTTTTGATTTAAGGATCAACCTTATGATATTAAACACAAATAAAGACTTTATTAAAAAACCGGGTGCTTTTCATTTTAAATCAAAAAATTCACCCTTCGGGTCAAAAGATTTTTCCGCAAAGTCTGCGTTACAAGCCACTTGCGGTAGTTTATTACAGCAGCGTGGCTTGTGTCTTGACCTACGAAAAACTTTATTGATGAGAAATTCGGGTTAGTGGATATCCTTCAGAGGCTACATAAGTAGATCAAACAACTGGATTATATATTAAATTGGACACAGATTATTGCAATAAAAACGAATTTTTGAATTGCTGATTATTCCAAAATAGTCTTAAGCGGCAGGTTGCATCTACTCGAGATATCTGAACTTTATAGTAAACGTAACGTAACAAGAATATCCTTGGCGACTACACCGCGATCAGCCACGAAATTAATCAAGGAGTTGTGTATGACATCAAGTTTCCCCAAACAAGACAGAAAAGAACTTCAGGTTGCAAAAACACTTTTGGAAAATCCTGGAATCGCGTCTAAAGTAACGAGCTTTATAGGTACTCCAATTGAAAAAGGTTTGGCCTTATTACCGGCAAACTGGAATAAGAGTATAGGTGACATTACGCAGACCGCCCTACTTAAGGCATCGGATGCCGCAATTTTCACCATGAAAGATATTCCTGGTGAAGCTTCGTCTAACATCTGGCACAAACTAGGTGTAGCTGTTAGCGGTGGCGTTGGTGGATTTTTTGGAATTTCTGCAATAGCCATAGAACTGCCTATATCGACTTCAATTATGCTGCGCTCAATTGCGGATGTTGCAAGGAGCGAAGGTGAATCCATCTCAACTATAGAGACCAAGCTGGCCTGCCTGGAGGTTTTCGCCCTTGGTGGCAACAGTCAGTCGGATGACCGAACCGAAAATGGGTATTATGTGGTTCGTGCGACACTCTCAAAATCACTAGCTGATGCTTCGGAGTTTCTTGTAAGTAAAACCTTAACGGAAGAAGGTGCGCCGGTATTAATCAGGTTAATATCTCTGATTGCCAAACGGTTTAGTATACAAGTCACAGAAAAGGCCGCCGCTCAAGCTATACCTGCAATCGGTGCTGCTGGAGGAGCGATAATTAACACTATATTTATGGATCATTTTCAAGATATGGCAAGAGGACACTTCATAGTGCGAAAGCTTGAAAGAAAGCATGGTAAGGGGGTAATAGAAAGATTGTATGCTGAGCTGTAGAAGTCGATATTTAAGCTGACACGTTCAGCTAAACATTTTCTATAAGAAGTGAGAATTATCAGCCAGAGGCCCCTCTCTTGCTCTCCTCGATGACCATTTCTAAGGTCAACCTGAAAAGTAATTTCACTGTCGATCAAGCCGCACATCTATCATACCTATGTATTGGCGAATATGTTCATCACAGATTTTTCGACACAAGGCTTTCTCGCCTTTTTTCAAAGCAGCAAACATCCGTCTATGGCTCTCAAATTGCTCTGCCATCTGCTCTCGACTAAAAACCAGATAATGCCAAAATCTTGCACCCACACTCTGATAATTATGTAGAAGTTTTTCTAATTGCGGATTACCGGTCGAAGCATAAATAACATCATGAACAGCTGACTCAAGTTTTAAGAGCTCTTCGAAATTACTGTTATCCTGGCTTTCGATAACCGCCGCTTTTTCCAGGATCGACTCCAACTCGAGTAATTGTTCTTCTGTGATTCGTTCCGCAGCGTATTCGCCAGCAATACTTTCTAAACCAATTCGAATCTCTGTTACCTGTTTCAAAAAGTGCAGGTCCATTGGAGCGACCCAGGTTCCGGACCGAGGCACCCTCTTAATCAATCCCTCATTCTGGAGTTCCAGAAACACCTCACGCAAAGGTGTTCTTCCGATTCCATAATACTCCATGATCTCTTTGTCTTTAAGTTGCTCACCTGGTGCGAGCTGTTGGCTTATGATTCGATATCGGAGGTTTTCATACGCTGCCTGTTTTGTTCCACTCATCCGCGTCCTTTTGAAATTCTTTCATTATTAACATAAAATCCAGCAACACATACCAAGCATAAAGACTTCGAATTAACTTTTTATGAGTTTGTCAGATATAAACTATCTCAATACAAAAAGGAACTCCAGCCATCCTTGGTTCTTAACCCATTGATCACGAGTTTTTTTTTACCTTAATCATTTTTTTTTTGACTCTGAAGGTAACGATTCGACAATTTTGTCACATTCGTTTTGTTTTTATCTTTAGTCGCTTACTACAATTCCACTCATTTCCGTCACACATGTTTTCACATTTATTACATTATTGTGCGCAAAAACGGTTCTTGACTGCTGATATACCAGCTGGTATATCAACAATCAAGATCAAACTATCTCATTGCCAACGATCATAATTTTTCTTTTTCGGAGTAGTAAAAGTGGGCAGCAGTTCAGATACCAGACACAATAAAGACGCAGTCACTATGATTGGGTTGGACTTTGGTTCAACAACCTCCAGTGCCATCGTTGCCCATGCCCTTGTTGCCCGCAGTTCAGCCACCGGAAGAATGACCTTCGGTGCTCCGGAGATCCGTTACCGATCAGAACCTGTATTTACTCCATTTAAGAACAACCAAATTGACGAGACCCTGTTGCAGGAATATCTGGATCAGTGGTTGCAGGAAAGTGGCATAGTACCAGAACAGCTTTTTGCCGGAGGAGCCATCATTACCGGTCTTGCAACCGAAGCAGACAATGCCGGACGAATTACCCAACTGGTAAAAAAACGGGTTGGGGAAGCTATCATTGCGACCGCCTCCGACCCCTGCCTTGAATCATGGCTGGCATTTATGGGCAGCTGTTCAGCTCTTTCACGCTGCAATCCCGACCATCCAATTATCAATCTCGACATTGGAGGCGGCACAACTAATCCTGCCTTTGGAAAAAATGGAGCGGTCCTTGCCACCGGCTGTTACTTTATTGGAGCCCGCCATTTCCAGTTTAATCCGGGAACATATACACTCACCGCCATCTCAGCCTATGGTCAGATCCTGATACGCCACCTCGGTATAGCAAAAACGATTGGTGAAACACTCACCGCTGTCGAACGAGACGCTATACTTGATTTTTATCTGGACCTTCTGGAATCAATAGTTTGCGATAATAGTGAGACCAGTTGTGAACCAACTACCGCAGCTCACACCCAGGTTCCTTTGACAATACAAAGAGGCGATCAAATACCTATCGTCACATTTTCCGGCGGAGTTGGAGAACTTATCTACCAGTACAGTATGGGCAAACCACTTCCTTCCACCACCCACTTTGGAGACCTTGGTGTAGATCTCGCGACACGGATAGCTCGGTCCCCTCTTTTAGCATCGTCTATTACTGACTTCGTTCCTGAAAACATGGGTCGAGCTACAGTGTACGGACTTGCCATACACAGCACTGAGATATCTGGAGCAACCTTGTTTCTTCCCAACCATGAGATCTTACCTCTCCAGGATCTACCAATTGTTGGCAAGATAACAATGGAAGAAAACGCTGCTAATATAGAAAAACTTCTTATTCTCGTCGCTCGAAACAGGGGTGGAGCAATTCAAATTGTATCCAGTAAAAATGAGACTGAAAAGCCAGCCATCCTCCAGGGGCCTTTCGTAGAAAAGCATCAAGGCATTAAAAGTCTTGGACAAAAGGTTGCCAATATTCTTCAAGCTATTGAGTTTGCAGCTGACACACCCCTTGTCCTGCTCGCCCCGGGCAACTTTGGCAAGTCCCTTGGAAACTATGCAACAAACTGGAAAAAGCTCAGCCTCAACCTGGTCGTCATCGACGAGATTTCAGATAGAAACGCTCATTTTGTCAATATCGGACGCATTCATAATAACATCGTTCCAGTTTCATTTTACGGAGTGCAATAATGCACCCTATAATCATCAGCAAAAACTGACCTTCACATGAAGACAATTATAGCATTAAAAGACATACATGTTCCGACGCCAGGCCCTGAAGAGACCTACGCTACAGTCCTGCTCGATCGAGAGTTCCACTTCACGGGATTAAAAAACCTGCTTGGTTGTGCCGACATCAGCAAAGCCGGTGATCGTACGGCTGGTCTTGCAGCCAAAGATGAAATGGCAAGGGAAGCCGCCCGGTCAATCCTTTCGGACCTCACCCTGCAACACATCTTCGACAACCCGCTGACCGACGATGATGGACGGGTAGACGACGTTATGCGAGCCGGTTACGAGATTGACGCAACTCTCTTTACCACAATTGCTGCTATGACCGTGGGGGAGTTAAAAGATCACTTACTGAGAGTGCACGGCAGTGAAATTGAAAATATTGGCAAGGCGTTAACGCCGGTTATGGCTGCTGCCCTTGCTAAAATTATGGACGTTCACGAGTTAGTTTTTTTACCGAGAAAGGTTTCAAGACCTACCAAGGCCCGCACCTTAATTGGCCTTCCGGGCTGTCTTTCTTTCAGACTGCAACCCAATCACCCAAGTGATAACCTGGATGCAATATCTCTTCTCGTCTACACAGATCTCAGTATGGGTATGGGCGACTGCCTTATCGGCGTTAATCCTTCGGAAGGGTCCGTAGACAATGTGAGCAGAATCCTCAACCATCTGGATAAGCTGCGAAGAGAAACCGGCGCGCCATC
This sequence comes from Desulforhopalus sp., assembly GCA_047619065.1. Classification (GTDB taxonomy): domain Bacteria; phylum Desulfobacterota; class Desulfobulbia; order Desulfobulbales; family Desulfocapsaceae; genus Desulforhopalus_A. Next base: position 3,645 of record JBLHNA010000063.1, on the reverse strand, counting down.
ACAAATCTGTGTTCTCGGCCATATAAAAACTCAACTCGCCGCCCTTGAACAAGGGGCACCTGTGGAGATTCTCTTCCAGAGTTTTGCTGGAACAGAGAGTACTCTCACCGAAGAATTTGATGTTACTGTAGATTATTTAGATCGGGCTTACGCTATCATGGCCGAGCGGGGTCCCCTTGCTGCAACCGCTGACCAGTTTATGTATTTTGAAACCGGTCAGGGAAGTGAAATGACCTATCGAAAGCACAACGGCATTGATATGACGACATGTGAAGCACTCTGTTATGGACTATGTCGCCGTTACGATCCGTTTATGGTCAATAATGCCACCGGCTTTATAGGTCCAGAAACCCATCTTAATGATTTTGAGCTGATGGTTTCTACCCTGCAGGATCACTTTATGGGTAAAATTCTCGGCCTGCCAATGGGGATCAGCCCCAGTTATACCCTGCATTCAGAATCTCATATTGAAGGACAACAGATGGCTGTGCAGCTTGCTACAGCCGCCGGCGCAAACTTTTTTATGGATGTCTATTTAGGATGTGACCGGATGCTTGCCCACTTTGTCAACTCTGGCCATGATGACCAGACCATGAGAGAAACCTACAACAGGAACCCTGCCCCGGAATTTCTGCGCTGGGCGATCGATCGAGGCATTTTTGAGCAGACACCGGACGGCAAGGTGAGCCGTGGACCAAACTGGGGTAATCCTCGTCAGTTTATTCCCTCCGACGGTGAATTTCAGCGTCTGCGTGAATCTCTTCCGGCGGCCCCCGGTTTTGAAAACGCCGGCCCGAGACCCGTCAACCGTGTACAGCGCATCCTCAGGGCAAACCAGGCTGTAGGGCGAGAAGCCGTCCACAGCGGCCTCAGGCTCTCTGAGCTAGAACCGTTTAATTTTCGTATTTTTAACACCACTGCCGAAAACAAAACAGACCATCTGCGTAACCCTGAACTCGGCTCCAGGCTTAGCCCTGAAACTGCAGCTACTCTTTTCGCTGAAAATAACGACGTTCAGATCATCGTTGCAGATGGACTCAGCGCTGAAGCTGTTCATCATAACATAGGCGATTTACTGCCTGTTCTTCAGGATGGACTCGCAAGTCGCGACTATTTAATGGGCCAACCCGCACTCGTCCCATATGGAAGGGTCAAGCTTGTGGAAGAAATAGGGACCCTACTCAAACCAAAATTAATTATCCTTTTAATTGGCGAACGCCCAGGCGGAGACGCCCTGTCGTCAAGAAGCCTGTCGGCGTATCTGGCCGTTCGCCTTGAAGGCAGCAAATCTCAAAAGATTGCCGCCGAGTATAGCGGCAACCGAGGCATTGCCTATGAATACACCCTTATAACCAACATCTATGCAGGAGGCCTTCCCGCTGTGGAAGCAGGAAGTGTCGTTGCAGAAAAAGCAATGGAAATTCTAGAACACAACGCCGCAGGAAACCGGCTTGAGGATATACTTGCCGCGGGGTAGTCATACAAAATTTATCTTGTAAGCCATACGCTACTATCCCGTGCATTATAAGAAACGCTGGCTAACATGCAGCAGAAACCTAATCCGCAACATCAATGGAGGTCTAACACTTATGTACTCTGTAAAACACTTTAAAAAATCCATGTGCACCCTGATGGCATTTTCAATGCTAGCACTCACAGGTGGCACACCCGCTGTGGAAGCGGGCACCATTAAGATGAAGTTCTCTCACCAGAACAATGTCTACGACGCAGATCAACTGCTGGCAGAATCCTTCAAGGAAATCCTTGAAAAACGAACTGATGGAGGAATAAAGGTTTCCATTTACCCTGGTACCCTTACCACCAGTGAAGAAGAGGCAATGGAGTTTGTAAAGTCTGGTACCGTGGACGTTGATACAAACGCAGCTGGTCACCTCGCAGGATTTTATGAAGATATTCAATTTTTACAATTGCCGTACCTTTTCAAAAGCCCCGCACATTACAACGTTGCCAGACAGTCCGGAGTAGTAAAAAACATCCTCGCAGAACTTGAAAAGGCAACCGGCCTGATTGCACTTGGAATTTACTCAGACTGTAATGGTTTTGCCATTGCCAGTACCAAGCCAATCAACACTATTGCAGATGCCAAGGGCACCAAACTTCGTTGTATGCAGAACCCATTGTTTATCGATATTTACAGCCAGTTCGGTTTTACCGTGACTCCAACGGACTGGGGTGAACTCTACACCTCCCTGCAAACTGGTCTGGTTGACGCGGATGATCTTGGAGTATATTGCAACAACATCTTCAAAATGAGTGAAGTTGTTAAAAATTATGCGATTCTTCGTCAGATGTGGACCCAGAAAGTTGTATTTATCTCTCCTAAAACCTGGAGCAAGCTGAGTACTGAACAGCAGGCAATCGTTCGTTCCGTTGCGAATGAAGCCATCGAACTGACCGATGCATGGCAATATGCCCGTGAAGCTGAAGTGATAGCAAAGGTTATAGCCGAAGGCGGTAACGTGACCTACCCTGACACCACACCATTCAAAGAGGCATCTAAAAAAGTATACGAAAAATGGTTCGCCAAGAAGCCTCATTGGAAAGCTTGGTACGATGAGATCCAGTACCTCGACCCTGAAGCAAGAATGCCTAAAGCATATAAAAAGTAAGAAGTTAGCTGCAACCCCACCGGCCCTTCAGCCCCCACTGTACTGTGGGGTCGGTATATCTGCCCGTGAAAGCCTAATCCTCCGGCGGAAAGGAAAACATTTGCAATGGAAGACAGTACCTTGAAAAGTGAGCCACCAGATGGATTTCCGGAGAAAATAGTCCGGGTAACAAAACATATCAGCTGCATCTATATATCAACGCTGCTTGTTGTAATGGGTGGCATACTTGCTGCCAATATAATACTTCGCTTCTTTTTTGATCAACCTATTACCTGGTCAAACACCATAACACGTTACGCCTATATTCATATTGTGCTGATCGGCGCCGCTGTCTCCTACATGGAAGGAAGCCACGCACAGATTGAAGTTGTCTATGAACGTGCGTCTGACAAAATGAAAATGGTTTTTGATCTTGTGCACTACGCTGCTGTGTTATTTCTCTGTGGGGTTCTTACGATTATGGGAGCTAAACATGTGGTAACCATGTGGCATGTACACTCACCAATTCTCGTTCATTTCCCTCTCGGCATTGTCTACCTGGCTGTACCGGCTTGTGGTGTTATCATTATAATATATTTACTTCAACAACTTACACGATTGAAGGATCGGAAAAAGGCTTAGATATGTTGTACATTTCTTTAATGATTGTTTGTTTTTTTATCTTGATACTTATCCGGGTCCCAATCCCCTTTGCCCTCCTTACCTCAACACTCGTCTATTATTTTGGTGCAGAACTGCCCTTAAATATTGTTGTGGTAAGACTTTTGCGATCCTTTGATTCATTCATCCTACTGGCCATACCCTTTTTTATCCTCGCCGGCCGCATCATGTCAGAAGCGGGTATCAGCGACAGACTGATCCGGGTTGCCGACCTTATTGTAGGCAGGGTCAAAGGTAATCTCGCCTATGTGAACATCGTTGTAAGTATGTTTTTCGGTGGTATTACCGGCACAGCCATATCGGACACAACTGCCATCGGCTCTATCCTGATTCCCTCCATGGTGAAAAAAGGCTA
>JBLHNA010000062.1:0-25627 GCA_047619065.1 Desulforhopalus sp. | reverse complement strand
AAGATAATGACGTGGTGAAATGGCTGAATCCATTGTGCCATTATAATGGAGAGTGTTTTGAGATGAATCACCCGGAAAAGTGGGTTTTCCAAGCCATACTACCCATTATTCCTGACTCTACATAATGTCTGTTATGGGGAGCTCCCCATAACAGACATACTTTTGCAACAGATATGCTGAATGCTGGGATGCGTATTGAGGTTTTACAGCAACTTTTAGGGCATCAAGAAATCGGAGTAACAATGCGTTACGCCAAGTTGGCGGATCAAACAAGAGAGCGGGAATACTTCCTGGCAATGGACTGCATTGAGCAAGGAGAACACTATGAACCTGAGCGCATCAACAATCAATTACAAAAGGTATTTGAAGAGAAAAAACTTCTCCGATCAAAGTGTAAAAAGTTATCTAAGTAGGTTGAAGTGTTACTTGATTTGGCTGTCAGTACCTGTTGAAACAGCCACTCAACTCCATGTGCAAATGTATATTGATACGCTTTTGCAAGAGCACCTGGCGTCGAAAACAATCAACGAGAGGTTAGTGGCTATCCGAAGCTTTTATCGTTATCTCAACAGAGAAGAAAACAGGGAAATTCAAAATCCTGTCTATTCAGGGATGGCTCTTCGTATGCCGAAACCTCTTCCACGGCACCTCAAAGAAGTTGAGGTTGAGGCCTTTCTCTCTGTGATCAGAAAGAAACGTGATCGAGCGTTATTTATGCTCATGTTGCGTTGTGGTCACAGGGTTGCTGAAGTTGCCGCACTTGAATTGTCAGATATAGATTATCAACGAAACCAAATCATTATACGCAATGGCAAAGGAGCTAAAGGAAGAGTTACTTATATCAGTAATGATGCAGCCGAAGCCTTGGCGGCTTACCTGCAAATACGGCAAGAAACTATAGAAGACTCAGTATTTCTCGTAGAAAAAGGCATACACAAAGGAAAACCTTTATCGGTTCGAGGCATCCAAAAGCGAATGGAGTATTACTCAAGAAAAATCGGCTTCTCAATTTGCTGTCATCAATTACGGCATACCATGGCAACGCAACTCTTGAACGCTGGATCAGACCTGGTAACTATCCAGGAGATATTAGGGCACACAAGGATAGAAACGACCATGCGGTATAGCAGGGTATCGAACAGGAAAGTGCAAAAGGACTACTACAAAGCAATGGATAGAGTGTTGGAGAGTGAAAAGATGAAGCAATGAGGTTCCAATACGCTTCCCTGAGCCAGATGCTACGACGAGCATTATTATGGGGCCCATTCTCGCACTGGCCTCAGGGAAGCTCATTCCCAGCTAAACCTTGACTTAGAGTTTGTGAATATGAGAAAATAGAAAAAGGCAATACACTAATAACAATAGAAAAAACGGATTTTGTTACGTGGAGGAAAGTACTATCGAGTACAGAGATGATCGTAAATAGAGTAGAACGAGTAGGTATCCGCTTGGTTTTGCTAAATTTTTATGTTTCTTGAAATCATAAATACTTCATCTGCAGAATACAAATTGCCAATTGTTGCCTCTACCTCTGCATTCAAAGTCTTTCTGTACAGATTTTGCGAAATATTGTCTGCACGAGTTGTTACAACTACATGTTTTATCTTAGCATTTCTTGTTTTTAATTGTTCTTGAACTTGTGGAAGTGATTCTTTGACTAATTTTGTCCCTATTCCCTTCCCTTGATAGGTTGGATAGACAGCTAATTGCTCAAGCTCAAGAACTACTTCAGGGCGAAATCCACTTTTTTGGCACCAATGAATATAACCGACAATTTCTTTGGCTTCGTTTTCTGCCACATAAATTTGAGATTTAGGATAAGCTTTTGAATTGCATTCAACCCATTCATGCGACATGTTCTGTCTAACGAAGGCTGCTTTATGCACTTCAGCAGTCATATCTAAATCTTCTTTCTCAAACGGACGTATGTTCATTTTTCAAAAGCACAACAAAGGATTTTGTAGAAACTGTAGAATAAGCTTTAGGTAAGGTTATACAAAAAGATGCTATTGGGAACCAGCTTAGACCGAATCTGAAACACAGTGCCATTGGATATCAAATAGTTTTAATCCATTGGGTGATTGCATCTTTTTTATCTTCTGGAAACTCACTGTGTACTTGATTGTACAGCCAGCGCAGTGACTTAGACCGTAGCCTGTCTCTAAATAACTCTTCTGCTTCTTGTATAACCACTTTTATCAAGCACGGACACTTGTCTGTGAAAACAGACGGATCATCAACAAAGACATTCTTTTTTCGGATCTCAGCACATTGAAAAAAGAAAGAAGGGCCTTCTATAGCCACAATGATGTCCCAAAATGAAATGTTTTCTGCAGGTTTGGCTAACTCGTAACCACCTTTAACACCAGGTATAGACCGAACAATACCACTCTTTCTGAGCTTGGCGAACGCTTTGGAGAGGTATGTTTCTGAGATTGCATTCAATTCTGCTATTTGTTTGATACCGACGGTTTTACCTTCCGGTAGATCCACCATATAAAACAATGAATGAAATGCGTACTCTACTCCAACACTGAATTGCATACGATTCTCCAATTAAAAAAGGTACAACTCTTGCTGCCTTACATATCTGTTATTAATTTCATGCGTCATGATGATAATTAACACATGCAAATGTATTTGGTTGTTTTTCCGGACATGAATAATTGCTTTGAACGACTACCTCCGAATACTAGCTGCTCAAATCATTCTTTTCCAGCACTAATAATCAGGAGGTGTCGCTCTGAGTAAAGATAAGGCAATTTAATGGCTCAAATTGTCTGTTTTACCGATGAAACTGTCACTTCAAGAACACGATTAGCCCAAGAAAACGTTTCCTTCATCATATCGAATTCTGGGCCAGATTTCATGAATTTCGCTGTCCCCTGGATAAGATATCCTGTACCAGGACCCATTTTCCCTTCAATCTCTTTAGTGCCTAAAGTAAGCAATACGTTGTGGTTTTTCTCAACTTTATTTTGTGTCTTTCTCATTCCATACACTGGGATAAGAATTCGATTTTCTCCAGGAAAAGCCAAGTAAGAATTCCATGTATTCACCACATGAGCCTCGTCATTGGAGCATGATACTATGGAAACAACCCCTTCCTTACTAACAACCGTCATAAACCTTTCATCAAACATAATAATCCTCCAAAATTTCACATTGTCTCTATTGTGGATACCTGTTATCCACGTTGAGGGCAATATAAAATGTCGAACGCGTGCTGTCAAGTCGTTATTTGGGAGTGCGGTTAGAGGTGATAACTTAACTGCATGATTGCCGTAGCCATCTCATCCCCAACACACCTGTATTCATGTGGACTATTTGCGAGAAATCGGAGAAATTCTCCTTCACATATCTTGTATTCATTTCCCTCAATGCTCAGATGCAGTTCTCCCTTTTGCACAAACAGGTACTCATATACATTTCCGTTGTGGGGCTCTCCCTGAAAAATCGTTTCTGGGTCAATTTCCAGGTAATAGGTTTCGAATGATTGCTGTGGATCAAAGGGGATTAAAGGGTAGACGCGGTAATGCCCTCCATCGTCGGTTAGTGGTTTCTCTGCACGTAGAGATTTTACCTCGGCCTCGACCGATTGCTTGCACAGTAATGCACTGAATGAAAGCTTGAGTCCATTGGCGATCTTCCATATGGTCGCAATGGTTGGGCTGGATTTACCAGTTTCAATTTGCCGCAACATGCTCTTGCTGACACCGGTCAACACAGCTAACTGATCAAGACTCAATCCCCGACTATCACGATGGCAGCGTAGATTCACTGCCATTGCCTCAACTGACTGTTCCATATAACGTACACCTTGACAATATGTAGTTTGACTTGTACTTTTTGACAACCATTTAATTGTTTTAGTATACATTTGTTTTTGTTTTTTTGCAAGCTAAGGAGTAGGCTATGCAGATCCGGACTCATTATTTTCCATTCATCGCTTTCTGTGCTCTCGGTATCATTTGGGGGAGTAATTTCATATATATGAAGATGGCTGTTAATTTGATAACCCCTCTACAGATTGTTTTTTTTCGAGTTCTATTTGGCTTCGTACCTGTCTTTTTCTATGCAAAATACCGCAACGCATTGCGCCAAGAACATTTCAGGTATTTCGGTCATTTTTCCGTAATGGGCTTGTTGGCTACCGCCGTGTATTATTACTGCTTCGTTAAGGGGACTTCATTATTACTTTCCGGCGTAGCTGGTGCGGTGAGCGGGGCGATACCCTTGTTCTCTTTCTTATTAGCTGTATGCTTTTTAGACGAAGAAAAAAGTACATTTTTAAAAATTATTGGAATTTTGATCGGTTTTGCCGGAGTGACGATTATCGCACGACCTTCAGCTACTGATTTATCTGGTACCAGTCTTGAGGGAGTTTTTTATATGGTTGTCGGTTCACTCAGTGTTGGTGCATCATTTGTCTACGCAAAGAAATACATCATTCCGTTGAAAATTCCTGCAGTAGCGTTGACGACTTACCAGTTAGGTATTGGCCTGCTGGTTTTAGCAGTGGTAACTGATTATGATGGTGTTGACCGCATTCTAACAGACCCACGCCTCTGTTGGGTTGGTAATAGGGTTGGGTCTTTTGGGTACAGGCCTAGCCTATATACTTTATTATTATATTGTTGATGAATTTGGGGCAGTAACCGCTTCCTCTGTCACCTATATCCCTCCCATAATAGCTCTGATGATAGGCACAATGGTTATAAATGAGCCAATTGCAAACATCGATTATGTCGCAACGGCATTAATATTTTTGGGCGTATTCCTTCTAAAAAAGAAATCAAACTGATCATTCCCTGTATCTCAAAAGGAGTTAAGTCTAATGCATGCTCATATCGTTCTCGCACACCCTGAGTCACTATCGTTTAACAGCCATCTTGTCAATGTTTCAAAAAACGCATTGGAACAGAAAGGCTGGAGTGTTTCAATATCTGACCTTTATGCTAAAAGCTTTGATCCATGCGAACGGTTTAGTCACTTTGCCTCTCCCATGGAAAGCGATAGATTTAACGTTCAAGCAGAGCAGCGACATGCATGCGAGCAAGGGGTTATCCCTACTGATGTTAAAAATGAGATCGAACTTATCGAGGCAGCCGATTTGCTCATACTGCAATATCCAATGTGGTGGCATATGCCACCGGCAATGCTGAAAGGATGGATGGATAGAGTCTTTATTTATGGGGACGTATATACGAGCAAAAAACGATTTGAGAACGGAAAGTTCAAAAATAAAAAGGCTATGTTATCAGTCACGGTAGGAACGAGCGAGAACACCTATGCCCATAATGGGCGCAGTGGTGATATTGATCTATTGTTGTGGCCGGTAAATTTCAACCTTGCTTATGTTGGATATACGGTGTTGGAACCATTTATAGCATATGGTGTTGAAGCGGGAATTCAATATTCTGACAAAGAGGTTATCCAAACAAGGCTACAGGATATTTCTAAACGACTTGCAAATCATATGAGCAATATAAATGATGCAGGAACAATTCCCTTTAATAAGATGGAGGACTGGGCAGAAGATGGCCGAGTTGTAGGCACGGCACCAGTCTATAGCCCGTTTATACGCCACAAAAAAGAGATAGTGTTAATTTGAGAAAGCTTGTTCGCCAATTTTCAATCTGAATATCCTCCCCTGATAGGAAAGAATTTGAGATGTTCAAATCACATATATATCAATTGGGCAACTACTTGATGTTAATGTGTCTCAGTAAACATTAAGCTGCGAGGTGCAATTCTCAGCTGAGGATTGCCAACGTATACATAAACAGGATAATGGCATAGATGCATGGGTAATTATTCTTTTTTGATCAGCTTTCCAACTGAAGAAACTTATCCCGATATTCTCTTGGCGAGAGACTGGTGTGCCTTTTAAACAGACGTCGAAATGTGCTGTCGTCTCCATACCCTACCCGTCGAGTGATTTCATTGATACTCTCCAGAGTGTTTTCCAGTCGGTTCTTTGCCTCCTCAATTCTCAATTTCTGGAGGTAACTGAGTGGCGAGTCTCCTGTTGCATTCTTGAACCGCCTTTTGAAATGGCGAGAGCTTATGCACACAAATTCAGCCACTTCATCAATACCTATATCGCTGTTTAAATGCTCTCGCATATATTGCTCTGCTTTCAGTATCTCCACATCTTTATGGCCTTCTGATTGGATGTAGATGGAATAGGGAGCTTGACTATTCCTGTTGGGATCGACAAGCAGAGCTTTTGCACAGACAGATGCCAGTTTACTAGATCCTTCCTTTTTGATGATTTTTAAGGCCAGGTTCATGATAGCAGTGGCGGCACCTGTGCAGATAAGATTATCCTCTTCTGTAAGGATGCTGTTAATCTCGAGGTTTACTTCCGGATATCTATGGCTGAATTTTTTTGAAAATTGCCAGTTTGTCGTGGCGGTTTTTCCATTCAACAGTCCCGTTTCCGCAAGGAGAAACGAGCCGGTACAAACTGCAGCAAGCGTTGTTCCGGAACTGTGCTGATGACACAAATAATCGAGGATTTGTGGGTCCTGCATTTGCCGGGATTCTGGCACGGGCACGAACGCAGGAATGATCAGATAGTCGGAATTTGCACTATCTGTTAACGATGAATGGGGGGTGATTTGCATACAGCCGCTGCTGATAATCGGTTTGCCTTCCAGCGCGACCACCTCGGTTGCAAATAAAGGCACATCTTTTCCCGACAAATAATTGTGCCAGAGATTGGCAATAGTAAAAGCGTCTATCAGATTTGATATGCTGGAAGAGAGGCAGCCTTCCACCGCTAGAAATGTTATTTTTATCATATTAGCACCAGAATAGGATTGGTCGTGAAAGCGATGGCCGTTTATGCACGGTTAATGTCACATATGCCTCTTTTGTCGCTATAACGCAAATGCTATCTTGTCCCGATTACCTTGTTAGAAAAAAATTGATGATCGAATCCCTGGAGGGTTCTATGGAAAGCTGGCATAAAACCGCATGTGTGCTGTGTGCTCAGAATTGTGGCCTTTTAGTTACGGTTGAAGACAACCACATCCTTAAAGTGAAGGGAGACCGAGAAAACCCGAGAAGCAGAGGCTACCTTTGCCGAAAAGGAGCAAATATTGCCAATCACCAGCATCATGACGATCGACTGACAACACCTTTGAAAAAGACAGCGAAGGGTTTTATCGAAATCTCCTGGGCCCAGGCACTTTCAGAAATTGGCGATAAACTCAGGTCGATTGTTGATGCCCATGGCCCGCAATCTTTTGCATTTATCGGAGCTGGTGGACAAGGGTCACACTTTGAAGCAGCCAGTGCAACGGCTTTATTGAGAGGCATAGGATCAAGTTATCACTACTCATCACTGGCCCAGGAATTGACCGGGTATTTCTGGTGTGCAGGCCGGATGCTTGGGAGGCAGAACGCCTTTCCAATTCCCGATGAGCACCATGCAGAAATGCTTCTGGCAATTGGCTGGAATGGTATGGTCACCCACCAGATGCCCAGGGCACCACTGACCATAAAAGAATTTGCCAGAAATCCGGACAAACTGCTCGCAGTGATTGATCCGAGAAAATCAGAGACGGCACGTGTCGCCAATGTGCATATCGCCCTGAAGCCAGGAACCGATGCGCTCCTCGCCCGAGCAATGATAGCTATCATCTTAACAGAAGGATGGGAAGATAAAGTCTACCTGGCCAAAAACACTTCTGGCTTTGAGCAAATCACAGGCTGGTTTGAGAATTTCAATATCCAGCAAGCGTTATCGGTCTGCGACGTGGGTTATCAGCAGGTCAGAGACCTTTGTAAGGAACTAAGCCGACGCAACTGGTGTATGCATACTGATCTGGGTGTCATTATGAACAGGCATAGCACTTTAGCAAGCTATCTATATATGCTTCTTGCTGCTGTTTGCGGACGGCTGTGTGTTGCAGGCGGTGGTGTGATCCCCGGCGCAGTAATACCGCTCGGCAGCCACAGCGATGAGCGTAGGAAAAAAACATGGAGGACAAAAGAGACTGATTTTCCTGAAATTATGGGATACTTCCCTCCCAATGTCTTCCCCGAGGAAGTGCTGTCCGATAAACCTGAAAGATTGCGGGCTGTAGTGGTGAGTTCAGCCAACCCGCTTCGCTCATACGCTGATACGTCTGCCTGGGAAAAAGCTTTTGAGAAGCTTGAATTGAAAGTCACTGTCGAAATTGCCATGACAGAAACGGCAGAGCTCTCTGATTATATCCTCCCGGCAAGATCTGCATATGAATCCTATGATGGCTCATTTTTCTCCTGGAACTTCCCGGAAATATTTTTCCAGATGAGGCATCCAGTGATAGAGTCAAAATCTCAAGCTAAGGAATCGGGAAAGATTCTGGCAGAAATTGCAGATGCTGCAGGGATTGTCCCCGAACTCCCTGCTTATCTTTATAAAGCCGGGAAAAAAGATCGATTAACGTTTACCATGGCACTTCTTACCTATATAAAAGCACATCCTGAGGTCCGCAAAATAATACCTCTTATTATCGCCAAGGCGAGGGCAGGTACAACAGATTCCAGCAATCTGGACGCAATGTGGGGTCTTTTTCTCGCATCCCCTGGAAAGTTTAGGAAAAACGCATCAAGAGCTGGTTACCCTATACCATCTGTCCTTCAATCAGCTTTAAATTTCCGCAAATGGCTTAAGGTTTGGACCGGCATGATGAAATATAAATCACTTACGCCCCTGGCAGCCCTCACCCCTCAGTTCGCTCATGCGGAGTTACTATTTGAGACTGTCCTTAAAAATCCATCTGGACTCTGGATTGGCAAGATGGGAGCGGACAACATGGCTGAGCTGCGAACCAAGGACAAAAGAGTCAATCTCTATATTGCCGAAATGAATGAATGGCTTACGGACATATCCCCTGAAACCGAAAGGATTGCCCTTACGCCGGCCCCCGACTATCCTTTTATCTTGAATGCAGGGCGACATATACCAGAAAACGCTAACAGCCTGATGCGAAAGCCGGATTGGAACGAAGGCAGGAGAACATGCACTCTGGCAATGAATCCCGCTGATGCAGGTCAACTGGGTGTTCTGGATGGAGAGACTGTAAGACTCACAACAGAGGCCGCCTCGGGGGTAATTGAACTGGGGGTGTCAGATGACGTACGTATTGGACAAGCCCTGATGCCCCATGGTTTTGGTCTGAAATATGCTGGTGCTATCCATGGTGTGGCAATTAATCGATTCACCAAAAATACACACCGGGACCGGCTCGCCGCTACACCCTATCATAGATATGTTCCGTGTAGAATTGAAAAAATTGATGTAGTAATTTAGTCGCAGAGTGTTGGTGCGATGAGGTCGGGGGTGGAAATGAAGGAAGTCACAAGAAAGCTACCGAGTAACGCAAGTTTCAGACACTTTAAGGGAAAGGGGCAAAATGCGCATTTTTATCACGCCAACGGTTTCCCGCTTGGAATGTATGACCCGTTGCTCATGAGACTGAGTGAAAAGTACCAATTGAGTGCTTTGGAATTCCGGGCTGTATGGCCAGATATCGGCCAACCAACCAGAAACAATGATTGGCAGGACCATGCAGATGATCTCATCACCTTTGTTGAACACCATTACCATTCTCCGATAATTGGCATTGGTCACTCAATGGGGGCCTCCTGCACTATTTTAGCTGCTGCAAAAAGACCAGATTTATTTAGCAAACTTGTGCTGATAGAACCAGCAACGATATCAGTCGTACTTTGCATGCTTATTCGTTTGCTCCCAAACTCAATATTAAAAAATATTGTCCCTGTAAAAACAGCTTTAAAAAAACGAGATTATTGGAGAAATCGTAATTCATATCTTGCTTACTGCAAAAAATTCTATGGCTATAAACGATTTAGTGAAGAAACACTACAAGCCATGGCTCGTTATGGCGTAATCGAAACTGACGACGGCCAGGTTCAACTGGCCTTCCCTAAAGTGTGGGAGGCCCACAACTATACGAAGCCAGTAAATGTGTTTAGAAGCATTAAGAGACTGAAAATACCTTGTGTGGTTATTTGCGGCAAACCATCAACATTTTTCACAAAAACTATGAGGCGGGATTGGCAGGTTCTATGCCCTCATACAATCTTTAAAGAAACTGAAGCATACGGACATCTTTTACCGCTTGAAAATCCCGCTGCATGTTTTGATCTAATAGATGAAGGTGTGTCTGAGGCTGATCGCCAATAGTGAAAACCAGGCCGCGTAGCCGTTTGTTTTCACCGAAGGATACTTTTGATCGGAATAGACTTCGGTTCAAGCTGCACGGTTGATGTTGCGACATCAAAGATATTGTTTTTCAGCGAAATCCCAAAATGTAGATAACTACTGTATCTAGAAAAATAGATCGCTCCTAAAACCTAACAACAGAGATGCAATTTGAGATCAGAGCTTATCCATGAGAGGTTACAGGGGCGCACTATATCACGATGGCAGAGGCTAGTCTTGGCAATGTTAACCATTTAAGTAAATCTGCAAGTTCACCTTAGCCCTGTATCTCTTACATTTCAAGTCAACACACCGCTCTGCCCTTTTCAAACAGTACATGTACAGGAAACATCTTACCTTACAGTTAGTCTGATATCGATAGATCTTACCACCGGCAATCTTGTTTAGATTCAATTCTTTCCCATCCTATAAAATATTGGGTATGAGCCTAAAAAATATATTGATAGTTACATATTGTCATGAAACGATGCACCTAATTATCTGAACTGTTTGCCATCAATATCATAGCGACGGATTATTTTTTGCAGGGCTGCTCTGGTGAGGTGTGACAATCGGGCTGCCTGAGAGATGTTGCCATTGCATTGTTTGAGTAGCTTATAGACATATTGTCGTGTAAAAAAATCAAGGCAGCTTTCCTTGGCTTCTTTATAGGGGTCTATCACCACATTTCCTTCCTGGACCGTAGTTGGGGTGGGGGGTTGTAGTGAGGCTCCCAACATAAGGTGTCTTTTGTCAATAACTGAGCCCGAACAGAACAGAACAGCGCGCCGGATAACATTCTGCAGTTCTCTGATGTTACCGGGCCAGCTGTGCTGCAGCAGGGGTTCTAAAGCGGTTTCAGAGAACGATTTTTCACTGCTGTTCAATTCAATCCCGACCTGTTTGAGAAAGTGATTGGCAAGCAGAGGGATATCTTCTGTCATTTCAATAAGAGAGGGCATGCGCAGTGTGAGGACCTCTAGGCGGTAAAAAAGATCCTCCCGAAATTCCCCCTCTGTGATTTTACTTTCAAGGTCAGCATTTGTTGAGGCGATGATGCGAACATGTATCTTTGTTGACGTCTCTGCTCCCAGTTGCTTGATTTCCTGTTCCTGGAGAACTCGCAGCAGTTTTGTCTGCAGACTGACAGGAATGTCGCCGATTTCATCGAGACAAATAGTGCCTCCGTCCGCCTTGCTGAAAAGTCCGGCGTGATCTCTATCTGCCCCGGTAAAAGCACCTTTGCAATATCCAAAGAGTTCTGACTCCAGCAGGTGCTCAGGGATTGCCGGGCAGTTCACCATGATAAAGGGCTTTGCTGAGCGTTTGCTTAAGTGGTGGATAGCCTGGGCACAGAGTTCTTTACCTGTACCTGAAGCGCCCCTAATGAGAACCGTATATTCACTGTCTGCGGAGATCTGGATGGTTTCATATAATCGGAGCATGGCTGGACTCTGTCCGATAAAATCAGGAACCGGTCCTCCTGTACATATCTTGCTGCGTAATCTTTTATTTTCATTGAGGAGCTGACTGCGTTCCAATCCTTTCAGGAGGATTCTGGTCAGGTTGTCGAGTTCTAAGGGTTTGGTCACAAAATCCCATGCTCCACGACGTATGGCATTTACGGCCAGTTCTATTGTGCCATATCCAGTCATCAGGATGACGGTCTGCTCCGGTTCATCACTGTGGATGCGATCAAGCACTTCAAGCCCACTCATATCGCCCATCATAATATCCATCAGAACCAGGGCAACCTCCTGCTGTTCCAGGATATCCAAGGCTTCATTGCCGCCTGTCGTCGTCAATACCTCTATACCTGGCAATCGCTTGGCAAAACTTCGTTTCAAGCCACTGAGCAGGTCCGGTTCATCGTCGACAAGCAGGATTTTGGTGCGGGGGGGGGATTGTTTATTCATTGATCATGCCCTTTCCAAATGGGGGGGAGTAACAGTTTTGTCTGATGTACTGTTCTAAAGGCTACTTTGAATAATTAGAAGGAATCGAGTGAAAAGCCAATTATTCAAGGTAGCCTAAAGAAAATAATTTCCGCTAGCGTCTCGTTTTGGTCCTAACACCTTTAAATTTGGAAAAACCTTTCTGGCAATGTAGAAGGTCAACACGATAACAAAGAAAACGATGAGGATTCTAATGGCATCGGCAATAGTCGCTACTCCATTTAACAGGATGCTTTCCAACAGGTCATACAAACACCATATGCCTATCAATCGATAAATTCCACCATGAAAACGAAAGACGAAGTAAGAAAAAACGAGGGGTAACAATGTCTTAATCAAAATAAAAATGGTCGGCTCATTCATATTGATTGGTAACTCGGCGAGAACGGTTATAGCAGCGTAGAGAACAAGAAGGATCATCAGCAGTCCATTGATGGTCAGATATTGTTTCCGAAGTACTGATGTGGGGATGCTTGCGATACAATAAGCGTATTTCGCAGCACCTGAAGGGTTTGACTCAACGTGCTTCTCAAAAATTTCATCTCGACTCGATCCACTTTTCATCTCTGCGATTATTTCATTGCTGATATTAAGCAATCCCATAGCTCTTCCTTTAGGTGAAGGTGATAAGAAAAAAAAACTACAATACAAGCAACGTGGTTTACTCATTAATGCTAGCCAGACTTTTCCGGGATAGTGGTAGTATAACGGTGAACCGTGCTCCGTGGCCGGGAGTTGACTGCACTCTGATTTCACCATCATGCTCACGAATGATGCCGTAACTGACGGACAGGCCAAGTCCTGTGCCCTGTCCCGGTTCCTTGGTACTGAAAAAAGGGTCAAAAATTTTGTCCAAGATCTTTTTGTTGATGCCCGGACCATCATCTTCAATTTCGATGAGTACCTGGTTGTTTTCAGCCCGAGTGCTGATGGAGATCTTTCCTTTGTTGCCAGTTGCATGCACGCTATTCATGACCAGATTGACCAGTACCTGCTGGATGCGCCTGCTGTCCATCAAACAGCGGGGAATCGTGTTATCAAGGTTGCAGACCAGAGTAATCAGGTTTTTCTTGAACTGTTGCCGAACCATGGAGAGAACACTTTCGATGGCATCGTTGACTGATTCAAGCTGTCTCTTTATCTGTGATTCTCCGTTGCGTGAAAAGTCAAGCAGGTCTGCAACAATCCGTTTACAGTTTTCCGCGTGACGTTCAATTGTACTGATATCCTGAAACGTTTCCTCATTATTTCTGTTGTTCTCTTTAATGATGTCCGTATGGCAGAGAATAACCCCAAGGGGGTTGTTGATCTCGTGGGCAACGCCTGCTGCAAGCTGACCCACAGCGACGAGTTTTTCAGTCTGCTGGATTCGTTGTTCCGTTTCCTTGAGAGTGGTCACATCTTTGGCCAGGCAGACAAAGGCCTGGATTGAATTATCTTTGTTGAGGATTGGATAGAAAGAGATGTCAAAGATAGAATCGTCCTCCAGTCGAACCTCTTTTGTCTGCGGATTTTTCGCCCTTAGATCTAACTCTTGCAGTTGGTAACTGAAGAGACACTGTTGTTGCCCTGAAGAAACAGAATCAATGCTCATTCCTATCACGTCATCCCGGGAGAGCTTGTTTCTCCCAAGAAAGGCCTGGTTGGCCATCTGTAATGTGCCGTCAGGGGTAAGCAGGATAAGAGGGTCGCTTATGCCATCAAAGACTGACTGCAGCAGCTTACTGCTTTGCCGCAGGTCCTGCATGTTTTGCAGGCTTTCTATGGTTAGGCCAATTTGCTGACCTATGGATAGAAGGAGCTCCTGCAGGGCATCGTTTAATACTTCGTAGCGGAGTCCGGTGATCAACATAATACCGGGCAGCCGATTGCGACAATAGAGGGGAATACTGATATTGAGCATGTCATGCTCTTCTGCGGGAATGGTTTTGATCTGCTTGTGATCAATTTCATCCTGCTCTTTCGGGAGCAGGGGGGCATTTTCCGCACATTGCAAAGTATAGTTCTCATTTGTACGGTCATGGAGATAGATACCTGCGCCTTTTGCCGGAATGACCTGCAGGACTTCATGCAGAACCTGGTGCAGAATGGTTGGCAGAGTTTCCGTGCTGGTGATGAGACCAGTGAGCGAATTATACAGCATCAACTCCATAATTCTTTTCTTTTCCTGTTTTCTGGCTTGGCTTTCCGATCGTTTCAATGCCTCGGTTCGTTCCGATACGATGATTTCCAGATTGTCTGTGTGTTCAACCAGTCGAGAACGGCTATCATACAGGTTGTTCACCAGGGTTCTGGCGCTGCGAAACAGTTCTCCCAGTTCTTCACGGTGGCCCTTCAAGCTTTCTGGTAATGGTGGTTTGCCACTGTCATCAAGGGTTGACCGAAAGAGTGTTAGCAGTTCTCGGAGGTTGGTGATGATGAGTTGGTGAAAGAGAAGCCAGATCGTGGAGTAGAGCATCACTGCAAGAATCAGAACTGTACCGAACATTCGAAATGATCGCTTCCATATTTGAGCAAGACTTTTCTCAAGAGGGATGGAAATGGAAAGAATGGCGCCGATTTCGTCGACCTCGCGCTGAAAGCCCCGTACTTCTCCATAGGATGTGGTGATGGCCGCTGGGGCATCGTCGGGATTTCCATGGCATCGCAGGCAGGATTCATTGGACACAACGGGTCGATACAAGGTGAAATATCGTTCTGAATCCAGTCGTTCCACCCCTTGCCACTCCTGCTCTCCTGGGTTTTCACGAAAATAATCTATCATTTCCTGTTCCTGTGCATTTGCTTCAAAGCTGGGATTCCTGGCGTTCAGAGATGTTCGTCGGTACTTGAAATCTGGCAGGGTGTCTTTGAAACGATCCATGATAACCCGGGTAATGTAGGAGGTGGACATTGCTTCAATGATAAAAATATCCTCTCCCAGTTCTTCATACATGCGTGGACGCAACACCTCACGGATGTAACTGCGGGTCGATTCCAGGGAAGCCATAACCAGCTCGGTCTGCCTGAAAGTCTCTTCCTCCAGCAGGCTTTTCTGGAAATGGTAAATGATGGTCGTTGTAAAGAGGCAGAAGCAGAAGAGTATGATGCCTAAGCCCACTTGAAATCGCAGTTTCAGGTTGTGTTGATCCTTGTCGGCCAGATCTCGAATAATATCTTTCATTGTGATGCTCCCTGATCGCAGATCATAAACAGATTGGTGCTTCCACAAGTATACATGGTTGGTATTCATGTGTAAACTGGCAGATGCACCATCCTGCCTTGTTTGCCAGATTTCGTATCTGAGATTTGAACTTTGATAGTGTGATATTGGTATTTTATCTGGGTTGCTTTTTTTTATTTCAATCAGGAACCAAAGTTGCAAAGTAACGAGTCATACTACAAAATAGTACCTGAGGAGAAAAATCATGCAACGCACCTTTATAACACCTGTACTTGTTTTACTCGGCATAATTGGAATCTGTACTCTCATGGCAACAACAAATCTTTTCGATCCGCTTATTCACTTTATTCATACAGGAGACATTACGCCTGTGCAGGCTGTAATTTGTCTCCTCTTTACCGCAGGGGCCTTTGTAGCCTATTTGTATCTTTTAAATCTTATTTGCAGTTACTTTGTGCCTCGTATTGAAGCGGAGACACAAACCAGTGGAGCAAGTAAAGGAGGTTTGACGCAGCAATAATGGGAGAGAACAGAAGGATTATTACTATAAAAAATAAAGGAGGAGTTGTATGTCGCAAATAAAAGAACAGATGCCGACCCTGATCATGGGCGGCTCTTTACTTATGTATGGAATCATTGCAAACTCAGGCGCCCTGTTGCCTATGGCGAAATATTTGCATACCCATAAAACAATGGATTTACAGGTTACTATGACCTTAGTCGTAGGGATTATCGCAATTTTAGGAGCCCTGATTAATACTACAAGACAATCTGGCACCACTAAGTTCGATACATTTCTTCTACGGCCACTTGGCGGGATTGTTTTAATTCTGGTAATGGCCATGGCTATTCGCTGGTATGCAGAGCCATTGATG
Organism: Desulforhopalus sp.; assembly: GCA_047619065.1. Taxonomy (GTDB): domain Bacteria; phylum Desulfobacterota; class Desulfobulbia; order Desulfobulbales; family Desulfocapsaceae; genus Desulforhopalus_A. The sequence goes on along the minus strand of JBLHNA010000062.1, from coordinate 9,409 downwards.
AAGATTATCAGTGCAGGGTTGCAGCCAACCCTTGGTTTTAAGATTTATAAGGTCTTGAATCTTAACTATGTTGTTTTAGGAATTTTAGCTGGTGTCGTATTGACGAACACCTGGGGGATCCCGAAATTTGCAGGCGAAGGAGTCAAGTGTGCCCGTTTTGTTCTGAAAATGGGAGTTATCATGCTTGGTGCCAGGTATTCATTTGCCGAGCTTGCAAAACTTGGTATGTATTCTGTCTTTCTCGTTGGTTTCTTCGTGCTTGGTACTGTTTTTCTGGTACTGTGGCTTGGAAATATTTTTAAACAGCCAAAGTCCATGACCGGAGTACTTTCTGCCGGAATGGGCGTTTGTGGTGTTTCAGCAACTGTTGCTGTAGCTCCTGTGGTGAAAGCCAAATCTGCTGAAATGGCCTATACTATCGGAACTATTCTTTCCTTTGGTATTATCTGTATGTTTGTTTTCCCAACTATCGGAAAACTTGCCGGTATGAGTCCCGTGCAGTTTGGTGCGTGGGCAGGAACCGGAATTCTAAACTCTGCTCAAGTTGCTGCCGCGGCTCTTGCTTTTAATGCCGTAGATATTGAAACCCTAAAGGTTGCTGAAATTTTCAACATTACCCGGGTTCTGTTTTTGCCCATTATTGTTCTTGTGCTTGCCACATGGTTTGGCAAAGAAACCGGACAGAAGCTAAGCTTCAAAAGTGTTGTAATTGATAAATTCCCAGTATTTATCATCGGCTTTCTGATTCTCTTTTTCATGTCCTCAGTTGGCCTCTTTTCACCACCGAGTCATTATAAAGGAAAATATATAGATGTATCTTATAATGACCGTAGCCAGGTTACTCCGGAAGAGTTGGAAACTTTAAACGTTGCCATGGCAGCAGGTGAATTTTCCGGTTTGACTCCAACACAGCTTGAAGCAGTAACAAATCTTGTTAAGCAGCACCAGATTGCAGGTAACTTTGACGAGCGTGACGATAAAAAACTCTTCGACAAGGTCGGTCGTGACCGTATGACTCAGTTGCAGGGAGTTCTTGCAGCCGCGAAAGCTAAGCAGGTAAAATTGTCTGCAGATGTTAAGGGTGCTATTAAACATGCCGTTAAACAGGTGAAAAAGAAATCCAAAACCGTTGTAACGCTTACTGACTTTATGATCTGGTTCTTTGCCTTTGGCTTAATTGGCCTTGGTATGCAGATTACCAAGAAATCCATTACTCAGGCTGGTGGATGGCCCATAGTTATGGGTGTTATTGCAGGCATCACCAAGGCAACACTTTCTTTCTTTGTTGTCCTTTGGCTGATCAAGGATGTTGTTCTAAACTAATTTTCAGCTAAGGAGCTTATTATGAGTGATAAAGATAAAAAAGTAGTTATTGAAACTGGTGAGGCTGGTAAGGGAGCCACTGAGATTTCAGATGGTGCGAATACCGAAGAACTGGAGGAACGTGCCCTGTCAGTTTTTTCCAGTGATCGTAATGAAGACATAGTTGCCCTTGTATTTTGTCTTATAACCACCTTTCTGGTATTGGTTTTTACCAAGTGGATGGTATAGTTACTGAGTAAGTAGAAATCGGTAGCTTAAATCATGCACCATGACCGGTTCATATACTGGTCATGGTGCGTTTGTTTCACGGAAAGTGAGTGTCCTCTATGTTTAACAATGTCCTTCTCTGTACACAAGGTACTGATGGTGCCAAGAAAGCAGAGGCTTTTGTTTTTGAAAAACTGGAAGCTGACCCCAAACTCAATGTTACTGTACTCACGGTGCTTGATGAAGACTGGCGTGACATGACGGGTGATGACTGGCTTAATTCGAGCAAGACTCACACTACCTTTCTTGACCACGTTGAAAACCAGATGGATGAGGAAATTGCAGAGGAGTGGCAGCGGATAAAAACAAGGTATCCTACGGCAGAACGAGCAAATTTTCTGCAGAGAACAGGAAACATAGCGCAAACCATAGCTAAAACAGCTAAAGAACTTGGCTGTGATCTGATTATTATCGGTTCATGGAGAAAGAGCAAAAAATTTTCCATACACAGTGCCAGAATTGGTCTAAGAGCTACAATGAAAAATAAGGATTTACATCCACTCTTACCATGTCCTCTTCTAGTGGTTCCATAAATATGTCTGATTCTGTTGTCACAGAAGAAATTGATCTAGGACTGCAGGAATTGCCTGCGTCCTTTGACCTGCGATCTCTTTTTCCGGGTGACAGGCTTCTGCGCTTTCATCTCAACTGGTTTGTCTCTGATTTTCAGCAGAAAGAGACAGAACCGTCTTTTACAGCAACCATAAAAGATTATGTAACGGAAGAGGAGTTTCTTCTGTCAGGGCATTTTGTTTTCAATAGAAAAGATAATGAACTATTACTCATTCAATTAACTGCCCCCACTGATATAGGAATTTCCTTTCTTAATCGTGACAATAAGTTAAAGGTCCAGATTTCTTCAAAAGATAAAGAGATCGATCCTAATGACCCGCTTCTGCTCTGGATACGAGCAATAAAAGAATATATTCGTATCTACCTGAAGCGCACACCTGTCACTCTGTTTTTTCGCGTATTAATGAATAAGATGGTACTGAAGATGGATCCGTCCCAGCGGAAGATTTGTCTCATGATGGCTAAGATTACTGCTGTGGAACTTCTCGTTATTCTACTGATTGTGATTGCCTATGTCGTCTTTGTCCTATAGTGCGTTTCAACAACCCAAGATAGGTGATTCATTAGATATCTTCAGTTTGCACTCCAGACTGCATGAAGGAGCTCTGGCGACCCTTTTCCTGGCTGAAGACCGGCTTTCCCATGCACAGGTTGTGTTGAAAATTCCTTGCGGTGATATTCTTAATCATCCACTCCTGTTGTACCATTATCAGAACGAAGAGCGGATTAGCCGATTGCTCGACCATCCCGGAATCATACGATTTATCCACAGGCAGAGAAGCCGGCAGTACATCATCATGGAATATGTGTTGGGTGAGGATTTAAGATCCTGGTTCGGCAAAAATCGAAGCCTTGAGTTGGATACTACCTTGGCCCTGATGAATCAGCTCTGTGAAGTGATCCGTTATCTCCATGACCAGTCCATTGTTCATCTGGATCTTAAGCCTGAAAATATTATCTGCTGCAATGATTCCACTATCAAGGTGATCGATTTTGGTCTGGCCAGTTGCCGTAATCTCCCGGATCTCCTCCACCTTGACCTGAATATCCCCCTGGGAACACCCTGGTATGTTGCGCCGGAACAACTCCTTGGCGAACGAACTGATCTCCGTTCTGACATCTACGCCATGGGTATGCTCTTCTATGAGATGCTCAGCGGACAGTTACCATGGCCTCGTTCCAGTAAGATCCATATTGCTAGGCGTCGTCTGCGCCATGACCCGATTCCGCCGCGTTATCACAACCCGGATATCCCCCCCCAGATTCAGACCATCATCCTCCGTGCCATTAGTCGCTATGCAAAAGACCGTTATGCAAGTGTAGCTGATTTTCAGTATGATCTAAACTGTTGGCAGCAGCTCCCAATCACCGTTACGGGAAGCACCGCAAAACAGCCTCCCTTGTGGAAGAGATTGTTCCCGGGCAAGGCTATAGAGAAAAGCAGAAGACAACAACAGAAAACGAAGATTTCAGGTGGCAGGCCGCAGCTTGTAGGTGCTTTGATAGATTCTGCAAAAAGTGACACCATGGTGGCCGAGCTTAAAAAACAGGCCCTTGTCCGTTCAGCAGATGTCACACTGCTCCATGTTGTTGAAGAAGAAAGCGATTCTCATGTCAGACGCTACGGCATAGCCGTGGAAGGCGAGAAGCTGATGACCAGACTGGAAGAGGCGGTACAGCACTTTCGTCGCTACGCCATTGACCCCACTATTCGTCTGGTTCGGGGAGAGGTTGTTGCTGTGTTGGCCGATCTCTGCACAGAGCTGGATGCGGAGTTGCTGGTTTTGGGAAGTTCCAGGAAAATGGAGGGCTTCCTCCGAAGTGCTTCGGTGCGGCGCCGTTTAGAGAAAAACTGTCCATGTCCATTGACAGTAGCGGCAACTCAGCAGTTTGCAGCCACCGACCTGTCAGCTTTACAGCCGAATCAGTTGACAGCCGGGCAGGTGCTTATCTGTGATATTTTTCTGGTGGATCTCTGGTACGAGCACCTCCATTCGCATACGGCTTTTATCTATCAGTTACTTCTGCACCCGGAACGGGATCTTGCCCTTGGTGAAGAACATTGCGTCTTTGGTCGTTTCCTCGCTTCCCTTGATACTTCGGGCAACTGGGGAGAGGTAACCTCAGTACTGCGTCCAGTTCATCGTAAGTTTCAAAAAATGGCCAGTCAGATGGCCGACTTATGCGAGCACGACCACAGCCGTCTTCATGATATTTATATCCGTGAATCCTTACCGCTTTCCTGTAGTTTGAAAAAAGAGTTGGGCAACGTCTCTCGCCTGCTTCGCACCCATCTTGACAGGCCGCCGCCTTCGGTTCCCTTTCTGGTGGATGAGGTCTGCCCTGTCGGCCAGCCGGATCTAGCCTGTTACGGCCCCTTACTGGGGGCCTTGAACCTGGATCAGGACCTCTGCGTATTGATCCGGAAGAGTATGATGGCTACAGCACCTTCTAACATAAGGAGTGCAGAGTAAGTGCGTTTGATGGTCTTCTCAGATGTCCACGGCAACCTTGAGGCCTTGCAAAGTGTGCTCAGCGATGCTGCTGACAGACAGGTACACAGGAGTATCTGTCTGGGCGATTTGGTGGGCTATGGGCCCTGTCCCAATGAATGTATTGAACTGGTGCGATCTTTGAAAAACTGTCGCTGCCTTGCCGGGAATCATGATGTGGCGGCACTTTGGGAAACCTCTCCCTATGGCATGTCATCTGCTGCCAAAGAGGCGATTCTCTGGACCATGGATCAGTTGAGCAGTAAAAACAAGGAGTATCTTGAAACTCTGCCGGATCGGCTTGACTTGGCAGACATGACCTTTGTCCATGCCAATCCTTACAATCCACGGGGGTGGCGTTATGTGATGGATCGAAAATACGCATTACGCAGTTTTGCCGCCACCAGATGCCGTATTCTCTTTATTGGTCACAGCCATCGTCCCTTGATGATCACAAAAAAAAATCTGCTGGCGGTTACTCTTCAGGCCATCTCCGGATCCGTGGAGCTTGAGATGAATGATAGTAAACGTCGCATTGTCAACTGCGGCAGTGTTGGTCAGCCAAGAGATGATGACCCGCGTTCTTGCTATCTTATTTATGATAGCCGTACCTGCAAAATGGAGTTTTACAGGGTTTCGTATGACATGGGAAAAACAGCAAAAGCTGTTGGAAATGCTGGGTTGCCATCTGTGCTCGGTAGGCGTTTGCTTAAGGGTACTTGATTATTCAGGAGAGTCTTTATGAAAATTAAGAGACACGGTCAGGGGGCAACTATTAACCTTAAACAGCGATTTTTTCTCTGGTCAGCCATTATTCTTCTGGGCGGCGGACTGCTGTTGTCATCGCTATCTTTCTGGAATACCCGCAGGCTTCTCATGGCCGATGCCATGACCAAGTCCGAAGTCCTCCTTCGGGAAGTTGAGGCCATTCGCTCCTATGTAAATGAGGAACTGCGGCCTAAAATGTATGAGCTGCACGGGCAAGATACTTTTATAATCGAGGCGATGTCCACCACTTACATCAGTACCACCATCATGGCACGATTTGCCGAGACCATGCCTGACTATATCTATCGACGCGTCTCCCTTAACCCGCATAATCCACGTAATCTCGCTGATCCTTTTGAAGAGGAGATGTTTGATTGGTTTGAGGTGGATTCTTCACGTCTGTTCTGGCAGGGTATAGTAAAGAAAAGCGGAGAGTCTCATTTTGTTTCCATGGTTCCTGACTACTTTACTGCGGACTGTATCCGCTGCCACGGGAAAGCGGAAGAGGCACCGCAGGAGTTGACGGATCGTTACGGTATGGATGGTGGATTCAGGTTCCAGGCTGGAGATCTGGGCGGGATCAACTCAGTGGCAATCCCAGTCTCTGAAGCACTGCGTGAGGCCTGGCAGGGTAGTCTTCTACTCTTTGGCATTACTCTCAGTGGAAGCCTTGTTTTATTATGGCTACTGAACCTGCTCTTTCAGCGCCTGGTCATTGAGCGCCTTGAGGTAATGATCTCCCTTATGGCCGAAAAGAAAAAAGAGAGCGAAGGGCCCGGCCTCGGAGATGAACTTGATGTGTTGCATGCCTCTTTGGGTTCTTTACACAGCTATGTGCAGTCAGCTCGCAAGGGCTTTTCTCTTCAGCCTAACTTTATCAGGGACTATGTTGTCAGCAAGCCCATTGCTGCCGGTGCCATGTCCTGGTTATATAACGGGTATGGTGTAAAATCGGATGACAAGGTGTCTATTAAAATCGGTTTCGATGAGGTGCTGCAAAATCCTTTATATAGGGCCTGTTTTGAAACAGAGCTGCACCTGTTCGAAACCATGTCACACCCCTGCCTACCTGAAGTCAGGGAGCGGATGGAAGATGTGTTGGTTTTTGCAGAAGTCCAAGGCAGAAGTCTCTTATCGCTTCTTAATAAAGGGCCGCTGGATTACCAACAGCTCCTGCCTGTCTTTTCGCAGTTGTGCGACCTGATAGCATCTTTTCATGCCGCTGGAATTGTTCACCATGATCTCCGGCCTCAAGTCCTGATGTTGGACGACAGGCTGCAAGTGCATCTTATCGATATGGGATTGGCAGCAAGTGATCAAAAACCGGATCCCATTGTGGCGGCCGGTCTTGGGCCTCAAGGTGACCTGCTCTATCTTGCCCCGGAACAGATCCAGGGCAAGCGGGGAGATCCACGCAGCGACATTTATGGGCTTGGAATTCTCCTCTACCTGGCAACAACGGGTAACCTGCCTTTTACTGAAAAAAGGAAATCTTCGCAGAGGTGGATACAACACAAGGAGCAGATTGTAAATCCAAGAACGTATCGAGACAGCATCTCTAGTTCTCTGGAACAGGTGATCCTCAAGGCCTTATCATACGATATCAATAAACGATATCAATGGGTGGAGGATCTGTGGGAGGATCTGAACAAGGCGGACAGAAAGTAACAAAAACAGGTTGACTTTTACTTACCAATTATCTGTCTCATTTTTTTCTGGAGATATGATAGAGGGTGCCGGTGGAAGAGATCATGATTTTTTCCACGTAGGCATTCATTACCTTTTGTAAGGTAACATATACTGGTTTTTGCATAGACAAGAATAGTCGAATAAAAAATTGAAATTTAATAGTCTGATAATGCTTTGTGGTAAAGATATGTTTTGCCAATCCAATCATTCGTTTGGCTAGCACGTTTTACATTACTACTGTGAGGTTACAGGGACACACGTTATTGTGACGTTAGAGGCTAACGTTGGCAATGTTAATAATTTAAGCAAAAACGCAATTTCAGACTATTCCTCTCAAATAACAAATCTCTAGTTTGCTGATATTGCTAGATCTTTATTTATGTCACCTTGGTCTATTTTTGGAACAAGTTTGAAACCAAGAGAGGCTGCCCTTTTATTTAAATTTTTAAGAACCCGATTTTCATATTGCTTTTCATAATATTCTTTGCCGTGATCAACATATTCTGTTCCATTTTTAAGTATACTGTAAAAAGTACGTGCCAATTTATGCGCTGTAGCTGTAATTGCTTTTGGGGCACCAAGTCTTGTTCGCTGTCTTCGATAAAATGCTCCCAAAACACTATTTGACCCATGAAGAGTGTAGGCTGACATACGAAATGCCGCTGCAGCCCTATTGGCGGTAGGTTTTGTTTTACTACTCAACACTTTCCCTCCTGTAATTTTATTGTTTGGGCTTAACCCAAGCCAAGATGAAAAATGTTTTTCTGTTTGCCAATGACTCATATCAGTTCCAGTCTCAGCTAATACCTTGAGGACACTATTCTCATTCATTCCATCAATACTTGTCAAATCAACTCCTGTAAGACGATAAAGTTCACTATGAACATCAAAATTCAGACTACTCTTGTTTTTTCGTTTTTTGTTAGTGGCGGGAGTACCAGTTTGATTTCCTTTTGATTCAAGTGAAGCCAGTTCATTCTCTATTACCGCATCACATGCAAAAATTTGTTGTTGATAGAAAATATATATTTCAACAGCTTGCTGGAGGGAAAAAAGATGTTCCTCACGGTAATGCCCCTCCAGAGATGCGGCTATGGTTTCTTCATCATGCTTGCAGCGACCGTCTCTAAGTTTTGCAAGCTTTGCGGGGTCATGCTCACCTCCCAATATGGCATTGATTATTCCCATGCCTGTCTTTCCGGTAATATCTGTAACAACGTTATCCAATAACAAATTCATTTGACGAAGCGCTTTTTGCATATGTTGAATCGGCTCAGATGCCTTGCGAACCAATGTCTCTCGTTGGCGCATATATGCCCGTAGTGCAATACCTTTTTCGGGAGTACGAAAACATCCCCTGAGAAGACCATGGGTGTGCAGTTGCTGAATCCACTGGCAATCTTGCACATCACTTTTTCGGCCTGGGACATTCTTGACATGATGCGCATTGACGAGCAAGACTTCTAATCCTCGTTCTTCTAACATTTCATAGAGAGGAATCCAGTAAATTCCAGTAAATTCCAGTGGATTCCATAGCTACTGTTTGAATTTCAAGCTGAACCAACCAGTCTACCAATCTTATTAAATCTTTAGTGAAACATGCAAATTCTCGGACAAACCTAGCGTCAAGTTCCTGCGGAACTGCAACAAAATGACTGGTTGAACCTATATCAATCCCAGCAGCAAATAAATTCACACAATCAAGATGGCCCTTTAATCGCTTGTCTTTCATTCTTTGATTCAATTCTTTTTTCATGCGAACCTCGCTCTTTAGCTGAGTGAAAACGCATTTGAGAATCGGATTGTCGATAATTTCAACTCTCTCAAACAGGATCGCTTTGCGTCACTAATATTGGGGTCGCTAATCCGAGACCACACTTCTAAACGGGCAATAAAGAACCAATGCTTTTCCGGCCTTTGCTCTCAATAATGCGTCAATGACATTGCATTATGCTAGAAGATGGCCAAAAATTCATGTTATTTTCAATTTTGTGGTCGCCTGCGACCTGGTTCACTTCTAAGTAACAAGATTTCCCGTTTCACACTCAATTAGCTGAAACCCCATACGTTTTGCTCTCTTTGTAAGATTTTTAAGGGTTCGTTTTTGATGGGCTTCTTCTTGGACATAAAAGACGGATTCATCAAATTGTTTTCCGGTTTTTACTAAATGGTAAATTATACGGGCAAGCTTATGAGCTGTATCAGTGATTGCGCTTGGAGCACCATTTTTTGCTCGTTTTCTCCGATAATAATTACCGAGGTATGACTGACTACGCCATAATGACATCGCTGACATT
>JBLHNA010000061.1:0-26439 GCA_047619065.1 Desulforhopalus sp. | reverse complement strand
ATTATACCATAAATATTGTGTTTTTAATAGTATTTACATAGTGTTAACACTTTTTGAGTTTAATCTAATTAACAGGGTGTTTTTCGTTTCAAATCAAAAAGTTCACCCTTCGGGCCAACAGATTTATACGCAGCTGCTTCGTTACCGAGCATTTGCAGGTAGCGAAGACTCCGGTAGATTATTACAGCTTCATGCCCAGTGTCTCGACCTGCGAAAAACTTTGTTGGTGAGAAATCCGGGTTAAGGCGTGTTAAATACAGCGGTTGGACTCAGAGCAAGCCTTTTGCTATCAACGACGAAGTCGTGGAAAAAGGTTGAAGACTTTTTTGATATCGAATTCCAATATGATTGGTTAGCTGCAGAACTGCTGACATTGTTGAATAGTTTCATTAAAAAATGAAAGGCAGCCAACAAGAGCCTGTGGCTTTGGAAATATATCAAAATATTGATTGCCGCTAAAGGTACTGTGCGGGTAAACCAAAAAAATGATGATCAACTGAAATGGTTGCGAGTTGTAAAGGTCCAATTCTTTGGAATAGAACCATAAGACAAAAAAAAGCGCCTAGTTCAATTGAACTAAGCGCTTTTTAATATATGGCGTCCCCAACCGGATTCGAACCGGTGTTGTCGCCGTGAAAGGGCGATGTCCTGGACCTGACTAGACGATGGGGACATTACTACTAAAATTTTCCATGGTGGGTCGTGCGCGATTCGAACGCGCGACTCTCTGATTAAAAGTCAGATACTCTACCAGCTGAGTTAACGACCCGTGGAGCGGTTTATATACAAAACGAATCGATGAGTGTCAACAACTTTTTATCTTTTTTTTTAATTTATCACCATAAAAGCAAAGATTCAATAAAATGGGGATTGGATATTTACCCTTTAAGAAGTGACGGTTTGACTATAAATTAGTTGTGAGCTACTAGTAGGAGTGCTATATGAATGATAATGAAATATCGTTATTTACCACAATAAAGTGGCATCTTAGATAGCTCGTTAGAGCTTCTATGATGGTTAAGCTTTCTTAGTATATATATAATTATGGGTTTTTTAAAAGGTTCTGCGAGTTTTGTACGGTTCTCGGTTGAAGGTGAATTACCAGATGACCTGTTGGATTTTATTGCCGATCGTGTTGTGGCGTTCTCTTTTAGAGATATTGATGACACCTATGATGAATATTCAATAGGCTGGGTCTCAATTCTAAATATGTTTGATTCACAGTTTAAATACGCATCCTATGCGGCAGGTGATTATATAACTTTAACACTACGAATTGATGAACGGAAAATTTCGTCGGCAATTCTAAAGAAGGTTGTGCAGAAGGAAGAGGAGCGGGTGCGGCTCGAAAAAGAATTACCTAAATTGAGTAGAGCTATGAGGGTAGAGATTAAAGACAGAGTAAGCACCGATTTAATGAGAAAAGCGATACCAATACCAACAACTTTTGAGTTGTGTTGGAATCTCACAGATTCAACCCTGATCTTCTTTAGTACCAATAAAAAAGCCCAGGCCCTGCTAGAGGATTACTTCAAGGAAACTTTTGGTCTGTTAATTAAACAGCAGATTCCCTACATTACAGCAGAGCATCTTCTCGATGAAGAACAGGTTGCCAATCTTGAAAGAATATCTCCAGAGACTTTTGTCTAACCCCGGTAAATAGGAAATATGACAGGATAAGTGGCCCGAAGATCTCTCTGCGATCGCGATATGGTGGTTATGTTAACTACTTAATTTCAAGAGAGTCTCCAGCTTTATAGGTTTTTATGACAGATTTTCTGGGGTAAGGCACTCATCCGATCAACTTGGCGCACAGCACTAATTGAGTTTTATTAACATTTGAGATAGGTTTGCCATGAACCATGGCATATATAAAAATGGATTTAGTTGATTTAATAGCGGAAAAACGTTTTCTCGGTCAGGAGTTTCTCACCTGGCTATGGTGGAAGAGTGAAGAGCGCGGTGGAAGTATTGAGCTTGTTGGAGAAGGGGACATAACGGTTGTTTTTGAAAAGCATATGTTACTCGAGTCGGGCGAGGGTGAGTCCAGCGAGAAAATCACCTGTACCGGCCTTCAGGCAGAGCTTCAAGAGGCTCGAACTGGTCTACAGATGGGCAAAAAACTCGAGCAGGCTCGTATCCTGATAGGCCAAGGGGACTACGAATATAGTTTAACCCTGTCCGGGGCATTGATGGAGTTTAAAAATGTGAGACTCCCAAAAACCGAGGCCACGGAAAACGACAAGAGCGCAAACCCAGAAGAGGTTGAAGGGATGATCCTTGAACGGGTCTATCTATTAGAGCAAATTATCAGAATAATCAACGAGCTGTTTAAGATGTTTCTGGTAATAAGAGTATCTCAAGACTGGCGAGAGGAATTGATGAAAGTTAGATCCTGGGTAGAAAAATCCGCTGTTGTTGTATGATCTAACCCTGATAAATGTGAAGTAAGCGGGACTCTTTTCAGTACTCGCTCGGAGTCTAGCGCTTACCTGGAGTCTATTGCTTACCTGTCGGGTATAAGTGCCCCGAAGGTCTCTCTGCGATCGCTATCTGGTGGTTATGTTAACTGCATAATTTCAAAAGAGTCTCCAGCCTTCTTGGCTTTCAAGATAGTTTATTTTGGATAAGGCATTAATAATATTGAACAAATAAGTAGGGTGATTATGGAGTTTGAAACAGTCATTGGGCTTGAAATACATGCCCAGTTGAATACCAAGACGAAGATTTTTTGCGGATGTTCCACAACTTTTGGCGCACCACCCAACAGCCATACCTGTCCAATTTGTTTGGGAATGCCGGGTGTACTTCCAGTACTCAACAAAGAAGTTGTCGAATCTGCTATTAAGCTGGGGTTGGCCACAAATTCCGTTATCAACCGTTTCAACCAGTTTGCCAGAAAGAACTATTTCTATCCGGATCTTCCAAAAGGGTACCAAACTTCCCAGTTTGACCTGCCTATTGTGGGACGGGGTGATATTGAAATTGAGGTGGATGGCGAGAAAAAGGTTATCGGGATAACCCGCATTCATATGGAAGAGGATGCGGGTAAACTCATTCATGATGAGGTGGACCCAGTATCCCATGTGGACCTCAATCGGACCGGCACGCCACTTCTGGAAATCGTTTCAGAACCGGATATGCGTTCACCACAGGAGGCTGTGGCCTATCTCAAAAAACTTCACGCCATTGTTCGTTACCTGGGTATATGTGATGGCAATATGCAGGAAGGGAGTTTTCGTTGTGATGCAAATATCTCTTTGCGTCCATTGGGCCAGCAAGAATTAGGCACCAGAACAGAGCTAAAGAACATGAACTCCTTTCGAAATGTACAAAATGCTCTGGAATATGAGGTTCGAAGGCAGCGAGATATACTGCTCGATGGAGAAGCCATTGTTCAGGAGACTCTTCTGTGGAACCCTGATAAGAACTGTTCAGAGTCAATGCGGGGCAAGGAAGACGCCCATGATTATCGATATTTTCCATGTCCTGATCTTGTCCCTGTTGAAATCAGTGACGAATGGATTGAACGCGTTCGCGAGTCTCTGCCTGAGCTTCCAAATGAAAAGAAAGAGCGTTTTGAAGCGGAGTATAAACTTCCAGAGTATGATGCTCTCCTTCTGACAGCGGACAAGGCGGTTGCTGATTACTTTGAAGAAGTAGTTACTGGTGGCGTTCAGCCCAAGAAGGCATCAAACTGGATAATGACAGAACTTCTAGGAGAGTTGAAGGGTGAGGATATCAATGCTTGTAAGGTGACTCCTGGACAGCTTGCATCCCTTCTCATCATGATTGAAAAAAATACTATCAGTGGCAAGATAGCAAAAACTGTATTTATCGACATGATGGAATCTGGAAAAGACCCAGAGGCAATCGTAAAAGAGAAAAATTTGGTTCAGGTTTCAGATGTTGGAGAGTTGACCTCAATCGTAGCCGAGATTATTGCAGCTAACCCAACCCAGGCAGACGATTTTCGTAACGGAAAAACGAAGATCATGGGCTTTTTTGTTGGCCAACTCATGCAGAAAACCAAAGGTAAGGCTAATCCTACAATGGCCAATGACCTGTTTGAGAAGGCTTTGTCGAATTAGAAGGCAATTAGGGGACAGTGGATAAAAAGGAGTGGCAAAATAAAGGGGCAGGGCACAGGGGCCGTTTACGTGAGCGATTCCTAGCCTCTGGCATACAAGGGTTCAGTGACACTGAGATACTTGAACTGTTGCTGTCTTTTGGTACGCCACGCAGTGACTGTAAGGAGGCTGCAAGAGGCCTTCTTACGCAGTATGGTTCCTTTGCTAAGGTTCTGGATGCACCTGCCAGTTCTCTTTTGAATATTAAAGGAATTGGACCTAAAAATAGTTTTGCCATTCAGTTTATTCAGGCTGTAGCTAGCCACTATCTAAAGGATCGTATTCGGGGTAAACGATATCTACACTCATCAAGAGAGGTGGCCGATTATCTTATTCACTCCATGAGAGGGCTTAAAATTGAAGTCCTCACTGTTTTATTCCTCGATTCATCCCACGCGATCATAGATTCAGAAATTGTCGCTGAGGGCACTTTAAACGTGAATACCATCTACCCACGAGAAATTATAAAACGGTCTATGGATTATCACGCAGCGGCCATAATTCTTGCCCACAATCATCCATCGGGCTCACTTGTACCTTCGACTCAAGATATTAAGCTGACAAAAACACTTTTTCTTCTCTGTAACTGTATGCAGATCCAACTGCTTGACCATCTCATAATAGGAGATGGCACCTTTAGTTTTGCAGACGAAGGACTCATGGGTTCAATACGTGAAAAATGTCAAAAAACTCTTCGCTTGCTCACTGATTCCTAAAATATGAACTGCCTTTACCTTCACGTCCCGTTTTGCCTCCGTAAGTGCCATTACTGCTCATTTTCGTCTTTTGTTGGGTCGCAGGAACTTCAAAGTGAATATGTAAACTCCTTGAAAAAAGAGGTGGGTTCTTTACAATCTGCTGGAGAAAAAAAATTACTTTCCACGCTTTTTGTTGGAGGTGGAACGCCAACCTGTCTTAAGGTTGAGGAGCTTGGGGGAATTATCCGTCACTGCAGAGAACTGTTTGGCTTCGAAGATGGGGCGGAGGTGAGTGTAGAGGCCAACCCTGGTACGGTGGATGGATTTTATTTTGAACAGTTACTAGAGGCAGGGGTCAATCGTCTCTCTATCGGTGTTCAAACGTTTGTGGACTCTGAGCTTGTTCGTATAGGACGAATACATTCCAGTCAACTGGCCATAGAGGCATATAGCGCGGCTAAAAGTGCAGGATTTACAAATATCAATGTCGATCTGATGTATGGCATTCCAGGTCAAACGACAGACTCGTGGACAGACTCACTTGCGCAGGCATTACAACTGAATCCACAACATATGTCTCTTTACCAGCTAATGGTGGAAGAGGGGACGCGGTTTGGTCATCTCGAAGAAAGAGGCGAGCTCGACGTCCCTGATGAAGATGAAATTCTCGAAATGGATGAAAGGACCAGATTCATGTGTGAAAGTGAAAAATTCATTCAATACGAGACCTCCAATTATGCCCGTAAAGGCTATGAGTGCCGTCATAACATTAATTACTGGGAAAATAGGGATTACCTTGCAGCAGGTGCGGCGGCGGTAAGTTTTCTTGATGGTGTCCGGGAAAAACGATGTACAGATGTAAAAGAGTACACCGATAAAATATTGAGGGGAGATTCTGTTATTACGGAAACCGAACGCCTACCCCTTGAAGAATCATTTCGAGAAACTGTGATAATGGGCTTGCGTATGAAACGGGGGGTGAGTCTTTTGAACCTGCAATCAAGATATGGGCTCAGTCCAACAGAGCATTATGGTTCAACCCTCAGATCATTGATGGACATGGGAATGGTAGAACTCACTCAGACACATCTAAAAATAACAGAAAAAGGCTGGCCACTATCAAATAGAATAATGGCTGAACTTGTGTAACTGTATACGAAGGTATTGCTAGCCCGCACTTCTCATGAACCTTTTGCATATCA
The DNA here is from genome assembly GCA_047619065.1 of Desulforhopalus sp. Lineage (GTDB taxonomy): Bacteria > Desulfobacterota > Desulfobulbia > Desulfobulbales > Desulfocapsaceae > Desulforhopalus_A. Next base: position 20,409 of record JBLHNA010000061.1, on the reverse strand, counting down.
GTTAACAACTGCAAAACATTACAATGTTTGCAATTCATTGTAACCACTTTGTGAAAAGACAAAATGTTCACCATAGGTGCCCTGAAAGAAATGCCCTTGGGGTGCAATCAATGCCGAAGGCATCTGGGGTGTCGCCGGGCCAATGGGCATAGTTTACTATAGCCCCTTGACCCGCTTCTACCATATCCCTTCACCTTGACTGATGAGAAATCCAGGCTTAGAGGGATATATAATCTTCAGGAAGCTCTCCTACGGCCTCGAGACCGTTAATTGAACTATTAATATGAGCTCTTACAGCAGCACATGCCTTTTGTTGGTCACCCGAGGCTATTCCCTTAATAATATCAAGATGTTCAGTCGTTGGACTATATTCAATTTTAAAGAAGGGATCGTACAAAATGAGGTAAATTCGTGTCCTGTCCAGAAGTTTCTGAATATAGGTGCAGAGAACATTATTTCCGGACATTTCAGCGATGCGTAGATGGAAACTGTCGTTTGCAGCGTAGTAATTATCCAAATTACTCTTGTCAAAGACGGTTGTTTCAAATTCAATAAATTGTTTCAGCTCATCAATTTTAGCATCCGTACTGTGCAGTGTCGCGAGTCCTACTGCCATGCATTCCAATTCAGCTCTGACAAGAAATGTTTCCTCAATTTCCCGCCTGGTAGGGGTGATAACAAAGGCACCACGGTTGGGAATGCTATTGACTAACCCCTCCGCTTCCAGTTTTTTTATGGCGCTCCGTACCGGCGTACGACTCACACCAAGTTTCTGAGCCAAGGTTACTTCAACCAGTTGACTTCCCTGCTTAATATAACGTTTTCTGATCGCTATTTTAAGCTTTTGATAAACCGAGTTTTCGGAATTTTGCTTTTTGGATTGTCCCATTCTACCTAATTGGTTGATGTTTCATTAACAGGGCAATGTAGCTGTTTTACAAAAATTGAAAAATTGACTATCTGTTAACTATACACAAAATAGATTGACATTACCCCATTAAATATCGTACTAAATATGTATCCATATATTGTATACAACTATTAAATACAAAATCAATATATTGTTAGGGTGCTAACCCTGGTAAACGGGAAGTAGGCCGGGACTCAGTTCAGCACCCCCTCGGAGTCTATCACTTACCTGAGGGGTATAAGTGCCACGAAGGTCTCTCTGCAATCGCTATCTGATGGTTATGTTAACTGCGTAATTTCAATAGAGTCACCAGCTTATTTTCTCTCTAGCATAGAATTGGTGTTTCAGGGAAAATGTACCCGAGCCATAGTTATTCACAATGTTCCAGCAATTGAAGAGGCTAACGGCTCATTGATAGAGATACGAATGAGATAAAGAGTTTGGAGCCTCAGGTGTTCTATTTAGTAATCGCTGGTGTTTAAAAACCAATATTGGATAAAGGATACCGCAGGCGAGTATAGGTTTTCTATGAAAAACATTTGGCGGGCGACGGTGCAAGAGAACGTAAAGAAAAGCTTGAAGTCACCGGTGCTGTAAATACGCACTGTTGTGGAAAAGGATGGTTATCGTAACTTTTGATCCTATTGAAATAACAGATAGCAGAAAAACAACTTAGAGGAGTTGATAGAATGAATCTCATAAACAATGGAGTTATTAATATCCCGGAACCGGTTAATGAGCCTATATTAAATTATGGACCAGGCAGTGCCGAGAAAAAAGCAATAAAGGCTACACTGGCTGAAATGGCAGGTAAAGAGCTTGATATACCTCTTATCATAGCAGGAAAAGAGGTGAGAACCGGTAACCTGAGCAAGGTAGTTATGCCCCATGACCACAGGCATGTATTGGCGACGTATCACAAGGCTGGTCCCAAAGAGGTGCAGATGGCAATTGATGCTGCTGTTGATGCTCAAGAGATGTGGCAAGGTTTTCGCTGGGAAGAACGTTGTGCTATTTTTCTTAAAGCAGCCGATCTTTTAGCAACCAAATACCGTGCCTTGATAAACGCCGGTGCGATGCTTGCCGGCGGGAAAAACGTTTTCCAGGCAGAAATTGATGCGGCCTGTGAGTTTATTGATTTTCTGCGGTTTAACGTCAAATTTGCTCAAAACATTTATGAAAGACAACCCGTATCCTCAAAAGGTGTGTGGAACTATGTTCAACACAGACCTCTTGAAGGATTTGTGTTTGCGGTAACGCCTTTTAATTTTACAGCAATTGCTGGAAACCTACCTACAGCACCAGCAATCATGGGTAACACCGTTGTTTGGAAGCCTGCATCTTCACTTGTGTACACCCCATACCTGATTATGCAGATTTTAGAAGAAGCTGGTCTTCCTCCAGGGGTTATCAATTTTGTTCCGGGCTCCGGGGCTGATGTTGGTGATATCTGTCTCGCTGATTCAAGGCTAGCCGGAGTACATTTTACTGGATCCACCAGGGTTTTTCAAAGTATGTGGAAAACCATAGGAACCAATATCGCAAGTTATAAATCCTATCCACGTATTGTTGGAGAAACAGGTGGTAAGGATTTTGTTTTTGCCCACGCAAGTGCAGAGGTAAAACCACTAGCGACAGCGCTTGTTCGCGGTTCTTTTGAGTATCAGGGACAGAAATGTTCAGCCGCCAGTCGGGCCTATATTCCCAAATCCATCTGGCCAGCCGTTGAAGAAGAGATGAAAGAGCAGATGGCGCGCATTAAAATGGGTTCTCCGGTTGATTTTAGAAATTTTGTAGGTGCTGTAATCGATAGGGCTGCATTTAAATCCATCTCCGAATATATCGATTATGCGAAAAATAACGATGGTGCGGAAGTTATTATCGGCGGAAAATGTGATGATAGCGTGGGTTATTTTATTGAGCCAACTGTAATTCTTGCTTCTGATCCCCATTTTAAAACCATGGTTGAAGAAATTTTCGGACCTGTTCTCACCATCTTTGTATACGATGACGATAAGTTTGAAGAGACCTTAGATTTATGCGATACCTGTTCAATGTATGCCCTTACCGGAGCGATCTTTGGTAGTGACCGCAGGGCTGTAAGTTTTGCGAGTGGAAAGCTAGAACATGCTGCGGGTAATTTTTACATCAATGACAAACCAACAGGTGCCGTAGTTGGCCAACAGCCTTTTGGTGGCGGACGTGCCTCAGGAACAAATGATAAAGCCGGTTCACAGGCTAATCTGATGCGTTGGGTATCAACACGTACTGTTAAAGAAACCTTCGTACCACCAACTGATTTCGCCTATCCTTTCCTGGATGAAGAATAGGAAATAACTAAAGCAGTTTTCCTCCTGAGTCGTCTCGGTTCAGGAGGATTTCGTTTTGGATATAGATAGAGAGGAGGGGGGAACATGTCCAAAGTTATAAATTGGTCAACCAGAAATGGGAGGAACTTTGAGCAGGCTAGTATTACCTCCTCCTCAAAAACAGGATCAAAATGATACATGTCGAGCTGACCAGAGTGTGTGTTTCTCGTTAAAAACATAATCACAAAGAAGGTGCTCTGCTATACGGAGTTGTAAAGCTTGCCACGTCAAACATACAATAGTGAAAGCAAAGCCCCGGCTTCACCTTTCTACCGTTAATGGAATCAGGAAATCTCGCAATTGGCTCAGTTAGTTAGTGTCTGTCCATAAATGGCCCTTTTTCCCTAACTCGTCGTTGCTCTCAAAATTTAATCCTCGGATTATCAACTATATGCCTGTGGTTAAATTCATCGAGCGCCTCGATTTAGAAAAAAAATCTCTCATCTATGGACAGGCACTAGTTAAGGAACAATCAGTACCGGGCAATAAATCGTGTTGAGTACCTGATGTGTAACGCTGCCGATAAAGAGACTGGCAATATTGGAGTGACCGTGTGATCCCATGATTATCAAGTCATATTCCTTATGTTTTGCCAGATTAGCCAACACTCGACTTGGTGATCCGTAAATAGTCTTGAGTTGATACTCTATTCCTTGATCCGCAAAAATCTCCCCTGCTGTTTTTAATATATCTTCAGCATTCCTCTTACTCGTTGACTCTTGATCCGTTATTAGCGGACTCGGTACTATTAGTGGGCTCGGTAATTCCAGTATACTGGCTTTCCATTCAAAGCAATTGACAATGGTGACGTGAGCTCCAAAAATTTTGGCGAAATTGAGCGTATAGTGAGCGGCATTTATAGAATGAAGAGAGCCGTCACAGGGAAGGAGGAATTTTTTAATTTCCATCATTGGTCTCCATACATTAAATATACATTACTGAGACTTCGTGTCTCTAAGCAACCTACCATTATAATAATAGTAACTTCTCGCCTGGAATAATCAGATAGATGAAAAAAAAATAATACTTTATGTGGGGCATTTGTCCGTAGATTTGCTTGCCAAATCAAACCTTGATCAATAATACCATCGTTTAAACTTTACAGTGCCAACTGTGCTCCAACACTTGAGGAGCATCGCTCAATGACCTGCTGATTCCTCAAACCAACGCTACTTGGTCCAGCTATTGAAATTCGGGCTGTCAATCAGCTTTTAATATTGACCCCTTGTCAGCGTTCAAAACTGCCCCCCCCCAACTCGTCGTTGCAAAAATATCGGAAGATTAATTACAATTCGGAATATTAATTTTTATTATGTGTTTACAGATAGTTGGAGGGGAATCTTGGTGATAGCTTCATTTTTTCGGAAATATTTAAGGCGTTTTGTTGTCTAACGCACCGTCACAAAAAAGATTATATGTTCTGTAAAAGCAAGTAGTTGAGTTAATTTCGACATTGGCATATTTATTGTTATAGCAAACCTTGAACTATCCATGATTTCAACAAACAAAGGAGGATGCCATGGGAAAGTTTAATAAGCACCAGGGAGATGGGGAGCGGTTTGGGAAATGTGAAATTTGTATGGAATTCATTCCTATTGAATACTATTTCAACAAGGGGGATGAGATCACCTGCTATGAGTGTGGGACAGAGTATAAAATTGTTTCCAAAACACCGATAGAATTATCCATGCTTGAACCAAGTTATGACCCGGACGATTATTTCGGAGAAATGATGTTTGAAGAGTAATGCCCACTCTGCTTGCTGCAGATGAAAACATTTGTATTGGACGGAGTGTTATTGTTTTCAATAGTTTACTGGGAACTGAAATCCAGGGAGATATTGACAGCCAATTGTACTGTTTTTTTGCAGAACAGTTGGCTGGATCTCTCAGATCCTCGAACAATGGAGTAATAATCGCCCATTGTCGATTAGAGAACTGAATGAACAGCAACAGGATTTTTATTGCCAATAACCTGGATTTGTTCAACCGGAAGATATGGTCTCAACCTCTTTATTCGACAGACAATAGCAGTAAACAATATAACCTACCAATTAGCCCAGGCTACCTGAAAAGCATCAGGGTATTGTTTTGAACGTTCATCAATTTTTCTCGCCCAGATCGCCAAAAGGTATCGTTTCTCCATAGAAATTACTCATTACGGTAGATAAACCTCTGTGCACCTATATTCCTCATGAGCAATAAGATTTTTTGGGTGAAACCAGCAGAGGAACTCGCCGATTGAAATTGATTATCAACTGTTTTTTTCCTCAATGTATTACAATAAAAATGGATATTATAACCATGTCGGCAATAATGTTGCTTCCGAATTAGTTGCGACATGAAAAATGATCTATTTGTCTATCTAACACACCACAAGGGGACATAAGTGTCTCCACATCAGTAAAAAGCAGTGACAAGCCCAAGAGAATGAAATAAAAATACCTATTAGGCTGGATTTCTCACCAACAAAGTTTTTCGCAGGTCGAGACACCGGGCATGAAGCTGTAATAATCTACCGGAGTCTTCGCTACCTGCAAATGCTCGGTAACGAAGTATCTGCGGATAAATCTGTTGGCCCGAAGGGTGAACTTTTTGATTTGAAACGAAAAACACCCTGTTAATTAAGGAAGTCATTTTTAAACTATAAAAACAAACAATTGAGTTTCAAATCAAAAAGTCATGAGAAATTCGGGTTAGGGAACCTATTAGAAGTTCGACAAATTATCCAAGAGCGTGCCATGCACAAACTCCTCTTTTTTGGTCTTTCAGATCTTAGTGATGAGCTGCTAGTCAAATTTGAACCATCAACATGCCAAATATTAAGCATTAATACTGCTAGTGATTTCTATGCCATTGCTTTTTCTCGGGTTTTTGATGCCTGGATAATTGATTGGTCACACAAAGAACTCAATGAACTAGCCATTGAAGAATTAGCGGTTTCTAATTTTGTTCCTTATATACTTGTCATGTCTGAGGAAAATGGGAAAAAAGGTATAATTTTTCCAGGAAAGAGTCACGTCTTGGGCAGAACAGATATTGATGGTTGCTATTCTCTCTTTTTAAAACTGATACATAACAAAAAAGAGCAAAACAGAGAACGATACCTAGCTGGATATATAAACCAGCAACCGAGTCTTGAAACGATCGTCACTAAAAGCCCACTGATGGACCAACTCGTTGATCTAGTAAAAGATGTTGCTCCAACAGAATCACCTGTTTTTCTCGTAGGTGAAACCGGAACAGGCAAAGAGTTATTAGCCAATGTATTCCACAATGAATCACGTAGAAGGTCCGGGCCATTTATGGCTGTTAATTGTGGGGCTCTTCCTGACACACTGCTTGAGTCTGAGCTGTTTGGGTTTGAAAAAGGTGCCTTTACTGGTGCAACGGAAAGGCGTGTTGGTAAAATTGAACACGCTGCCGGGGGAACTCTTTTTCTGGATGAAGTCGAAGCAATGTCGCCAGCAATGCAAATACGCCTTTTACGAGTTCTTCAGGAACGTAGCCTTCAGAGACTTGGTAGTAATATTGAAGTAAATACTGATTTTAGAGTGATAGCTGCGACCAACACTGATCCGACAGAACTCATCAATTCGGGTACTCTTCGCTCCGACCTTTACTATAGGCTTTCAGTGTTTCAGATACATATACCTCCATTAAGAGACAGAATTGAGGATATACCTATACTCGTTCAGCATTTCGTGAATCGAAAAAAGAAAAATGGAAGGGAATATGTTAAGCGGCTGGATACTCAGGCTATGAATTTGCTGCTCTCTGTTCCTTGGTTTGGCAATGTACGGGAGTTACAAAATGTTATTGAACGTGCGGTTATGTTAGCGGTGAGTTCAACCATTACTGCTGATCTAATACAGATACCAAGAATGCCCATTTCTGACGCATCTATGGATGTCACAAATTTGACTGACCATGCATTTCGACCTGGTACGACATTAAAATCGTATAAAACCCTTTTATCTCAATCGGCCGAGAGAAAATATTTGGTTGAACTTTTAGATAATGTTAATGGCAGAATTGGTGAAGCAGCTCAGCTTGCTGGCTTAACACCTAGAGCTCTCTACAACAAGATGAAAATACATGGCTTGAAAAAAGAGGCCTTTAAGAAAAACTTCTAATTGTATTAGTATTGTACAGGTTTTTTTCTTGTTTTTTACAAGAACACACATTAGCAATTTGGAGTCTGCCCGAACTTTATAGACCTCATGTTAATGGAATCAAAAGGTTAGCCCGGATTTCTCACCAACAAAGTTTTTCGCAGGTCGAGACACCGGGCATGAAGCTGTAATAATCTACCGGAGTCTTCGCTACCTGCAAATGCTCGGTAACGAAGCAGCTGCGGATAAATCTGTTGGCCCGAAGGGTGAACTTTTTGATTTGAAACGAAAAACACCCTGTTAATTAAGGAAGTCATTTTTAAACTATAAAAACAAACAATTGAGTTTCAAATCAAAAAGTCATGAGAAATTCGGGTTAGTAGAAAATCGAGCAACATAAAACGCCTTCCTGATCTGTTTGTAAACAATATTTTCCAGACATGTAAAAGAGAGTTTCAGCATCGTTGATGTTTGAACCAACACTGTAATGATGCTTGATGTGCTTCACCTATGTAAAAATTTTAATCACCCTCTGCTACCGAACCAGGTCCTGTTACCGGTCTGTATTTATCCTTCGAAGCACCACAAACAGGACATTTCCAATGCATCGGTAGAGCTTCAAACTTTGTCCCCACAGGCTCTTTGATCTTCCGATGTTGTTTCTCTGGATTGTATACGAAACCACAGTTGGTAATTTGGCATTGATGCAAATCTTCTGGATTTATCATAAAAGAATCTCCATATTAAAATTAAAATTGCATTTCTGATATCAATAATCATTTCTAGTGAGTGGATCAACACAAGATCATTATGCTTCCAAATTATCCCAGGAATTCTCCCCCTCTTATCTCAGCCTGTTGTTGCGAAATTAGACACCCAATAATTACGAAAAGAGCCTTGGTAACAGTATGTAAGGATGAAAAGGGCAATAAAAAACGACCTATCGAATGGTAAGCCCGACAGGTCGTTAAGGAGGTATTAATGGTTTAACATGAGCAAGGGGAGAAGCCTTGCTGGATATCATATATTATCAGATTAATTATTCTTTGCAACGGAAAAGTTAGGCTGTCCTTAAAATGATACACTTTGATGACTTTGTAGTTATTTCAAAGGGTGGTTTACGCTCATAACGTTGTAGACTTTTGAAAGAGATAATTCCAGCGAACTGTGAGAGTTGCTCTATTTCTACGATGCTCGATAGCTGACGGTACGTTCTCGTCTGGCAGTATCAACTGTTAAAAATGGTTAAAAACAATTGTCCCCTGGCAATTACGACGTTCTCTAATGAGAAAAACCTGTAATTCAATCCTAAGCCTTGGTTCCATCGCATATTATTGCTATATTCTCCGGCTTGATAGTTTTTCGTCAGGTCTACATTGCCATTTACCATATCTCAATCGAATAACCAAAAGAGGGATTGTATGTTGAATTCTTATAAGCAGGAAGCATTCGCACGTAAAGAGCAGGGGGTACCACCTCTACCGCTGACACCTCAGCAGACGATAGGAGTAACAGCTCTTCTGGAAGAGGGAAGTGAAGAAGGCGCATTTTTACTGGGATTACTCACAGATCGTGTGGAACCTGGGGTGAGTAAATCAGCCAAAATCAAGGCTGCCTGGTTTAAATCTGTGGCTCTTTCTAGCGTGTCAGTAGAAAACCTTTCTCCAACTGGAGCGGTAGCGTTGCTCGCTGAGATGGGCGGTGGGTACAATGTTGAAGCCTTGGTGGAATTGTTACAAGTAGATACTGTGGCGAAAGAGGCCGCAGATGCCCTGAAACAACTCATTAAGGTGTATGACGGTTTTGACAAGGTAGCAGAACTATCGGCCACAAATTCCCATGCTAAAGATGTTATCAGGTCGTGGGCGCAAGCTGAGTGGTTTACCAAGGCTACACCTCTCCCTGATAAAATGGAACTTACCGTCTATAAGGTCGATGGTGAGATTAACACCGATGACTTTTCACCGGGAAATCAGGCACAGTCCAGAGCGGATATCCCTCTTCACGCGGACTTTTTTGGGGTAAGCCGCTTTCCTGATGGTATAAAGACCATAGCAGGGTTTCGCAAAGAGAATAAGCAAGTCGCCTTTGCTGGAGATGTGGTAGGCACAGGATCATCTAGAAAGTCGGCAGTCAATTCCCTGCTTTGGCATACTGGAGATGATATTCCCGGCGTTCCAAACAAAAGGGTGGGTGGTGTTGTTTTAGGAGGCACTATCGCACCTATTTTTTATGCCACAGCAAGGGACGCGGGTATTATGCCCATTGAATGTGAAATGGGTTCAATTAAAACCGGGGATACCCTCACTCTAGATCTTAAAACCTGGAGTCTAACCGATCAGTCAGGAACAGAGGTTGCGATGCAACTTGCATCCCCTTCGTTGCTTGATGAATACAGATCCTGCGGCAGGTTAAATCTGATTATCGGTAAGCAGTTGACGAGATCTGCCTGTAGCTTTTTAAATGAGCCATTTCCTGAAATTTTCGTTCAGGTGAAGAACCCTGAACCAAAACCGAACCAGGGATACAGTCTTGCTCAGAAGATGGTTGGTAAGGCGTGCGGCGTTGCAGGCGTGCTGCCTGGAACAGTTTGTGAACCTGCTATGACCACAGTTGGTTCTCAAGACACCACCGGTCCTATGACTATGCAGGAGATTGCAGAGCTTGCATGTCTTAGGTTTAAATCGGGTCTTTTCATGCAATCGTTTTGTCACACTGCAGCGTATCCAAAGGCGTCAGACTTTGACCGATGGGATATTATGCAGGAAACAACCGTCAATTGTGGTGGATTAACCTTAAAGCCTGGTGACGGGGTTATTCACCCATGGCTCAATAAGATGTTGGTGCCTGATACCGTTGGAACGGGTGGTGATTCCCACACCCGTTTCCCCCTGGGGATCTCTTTTCCAGCGGGATCTGGTCTCGTGGCATTTGGAGCGGCACTTGGTTTTATGCCACTGGAGATGCCGGACTCGGTTCTTGTGCGCTTTACTGGTAAGAGAAAGCCTGGGATCACCGTAAGAGATATGGTCAATGCTATACCCTATGTGGCTATTCAAAAGAATCTGCTCACCGTTGCAAAGAAGAATAAGAAGAATATCTTTGCGGGAACGGTTTTAGAGATTGAAGGAGTTGACGATCTGAGCGTTGAAGAAGCTTTTGAACTTACAGATGCATCGGCGGAGCGAAGTGCCGCTGGTTGTGCTGTCAGTCTGCCTCTTGAAACAGTTGTTGAAAATGTAAAGAGTAACATTGGGCTTTTAAAGTCGCTTGTGGCGGATGGATATCAGGATGCAACCTGTATTAATAACCGTATAGCGGAACTTGAATCCTGGCTGAGGGAGCCATCTTTACTCAGGCGCGATGATAATGCGGAGTTTCTTGAGGTGATAGAGATTGATCTTGCTGAAATTACAGAACCCATTCTTGCCTGTCCAAATGATCCGGATGATGTACGGCTTCTATCAGCAGTAGCTGGTGTAAAGATTGAGGAAGTCTTTGTTGGTTCCTGTATGACGCATTTGTCCCATCTTCAGGCCGCAGCTCATCTTTTGCAGGGTGAAGCGTATGCAAAGGCGCAGCTCTGGGTGGCACCATCCACCAGGATGGATCGAGATGCCATGCAAAAAGAAGGGGGAATGTCTGTGTTTGCCCAAGTGGGTGGCAGGGTAGAAATCCCGGGCTGTAGCCTTTGTATGGGGAATCAGGCGCGGGTTCGTCCTGGCGCTACGGTAATGTCAACGTCTACTCGCAACTTCGATAATCGACTCGGAGATGGCTCTCAGGTGTATCTTGCCTCATCAGAACTGACAACAATAACTGGTCTTACGGGTGTTATCCCAACTTCCAAAGAGTATTTTGAGTTTTTAGAGAATAAACAAGAACGGTAACTCCAATATTTCATGGGTTGTTATGGTGTCGCCTGGATATCCAGGCGACATATATAAATGTGGTTTTTATGCAGTGGGTTGCTGGGGCGTGTTCGGGGGCCGGTGAGACAGGGTGAGACGTTGTTCCAGCACCTTTTCAATTTCAAAATAGAGCTTATCCGGTAGAATTGGTTTTGATACATATCCATCCATTCCAGCAGCCAGGCACTTTTCCTTGTCGCCTCTTATGGCGTAGGCGGTCATTGCAACTATTGGTGTATGGCGGCCGTCCAGCATCTCATCTTGGCGTATAAATTTGGTGGCTTCGTATCCATTGAGATGCGGCATCTGGATATCCATCAAAATAAGATCAAATTTTTGATCCTTGTTTTTTTGGATTGCCTCAACACCATCTTCAGCGGTAGTTACCTGCCAGCCTTCTCGTTCTAATATCGTTACAGCCAGGGTTCTATTGATGTATTCGTCTTCCACAAGAAGGATCTTTAGGGCGCAGTTTGATATTCGGGTGGGGGAATGAACGGTAGCTCCCTGGGGAAGAGAAAGAACATTCTGATTCGTCTTCTGGAGAGGGAATCCAATAGTAAACTGGAAAGATGTGCCGAGACCCTGTTTGCTATCAACAAAAATTTTACCTCCCATTATTTCCACAAGTTCGGCTGCTATAACAAGCCCTAGTCCCGTTCCTCGGTGAGTTGAATCCCTGGTTGTCCCGAGTTGGCTAAAGGCTTTAAACACATTGGTAATTTGGCTTTTGGGGATACCGATACCTGTGTCCTTGATGAGAAAGTCTAAATTAACGAAATCTCCTGCGGTTGGAGTTTTCTGATGAACAGATAGGCTGACCTCTCCTGATTCAGTAAATTTTATACCGTTGCTAACCAGGTTGATGAGAACCTGGTTCAATTTATATCCGTCACCAACAAGAGCATCTGGTATTATTTGGTCACAGTGTACTTTGAGGGCTATGTCTTTGTCAGCTGCACTTATTGCGAGAATTTCCAGGGCATCAGCAAGAATGTCTCGCAGGCTGAATGGTGCTGTCTCAAGTTCGAGTTTTCCGGCATCAATTTTAGAAAAATCCAGGATATCATTAATGAGTTTAAGGAGCCTGTTTGCTGAGCTATTTACCATTTCCAGGTAGGTTCTTTGCTGGCTGGTAATATCTGAGGTTAAAACGAGATCCGTTAGCCCGATGATACCGTTCATCGGGGTGCGTATCTCATGGCTCATGTTGGCAAGGAATGTGGATTTATTTTTTTCTGCCTTTTCAGCAAATTCTTTTGCTAGTTTGAGCTCATCCACAGCAATTTTTCTACTAAGAGCTGCTCCAACCTGGTGAGCTACAAAGGACATCAGTTCTTTGTCTTTTTCTGTATAAATGGTTTCGTCGTAGCTTTGGACTGCAACAGCACCAGAAATTCCATCAAGATAAAAAGGAGCACCCAACCAGCTGGTTGGGCGGCTACCGCGGGCAATAATCTTATTCCTCTGGCATACATCTTCAAAATTATCAGGGGTGAGAAGGAGCACTTGTCTGGCTTGTAGAAGATAGCTGGTGAGGCTGAGTGGCTCATCGTCAAATTTAAACTCAAGTCCTTGATACTGTGGGTCTCTGTCATCGGCAAAATAAGGAAACTGGATATATCGTCCATCCGGTTTATCTTTGATCAGGGCTATAAAAAAATTTGGAGCATGGATGATTTTACTGACAAGATGATGTAGTTTTGCATACAAAGAGTTCACATTGTCACTATTTTGTGTCTCTTCATTGATTTCATGAAGGGCCGTTCTGAGTCGTTCTGAGTATTCGAGCTCAGCTATCGATTGTTGTAGTTTACGAATGGTCCCCATGCTGTTGAACCGAGATCCAATTACAGTGGCCAGGGTTTCGATTGCTTTGCAATACTCCTGGGTAAAAGAGTGTGGGTCCTGTGCTCCAAAGTATATTATTGCGGTAAGGCCGGTGTCTGTAAAAATTGGTACAAGAACATGAACTGAATGTGGTAGAGCATGGAAGACATCCGATGAACATTCAGAGTGTTGGATTTGGATAGTATTTTTATGCGCATGAAGACGATGAACAACATGATCATGGGCGGGGAAATATTTGGGTACTGAAAAATGTTCAGTTGCGTGTGTTGGTTGTTCCGTTAATAAGGAGGTTGTAAAGTCACCTGAACTCGAAGATTTTAGATATATTTCAATTGAAAACGGGCCCAGTTTTGTGAAAATTTCCCTGCGAAGAATAGAGGCGAATTGTTCAATTGTCTGAACGGAAGATTGACAGATGGCAAGTTCCTGAATGAGATCAAGAATTGGGAGCTGTGGCGTAGCGGAGATGCGGTTATGGGAAGTTGTCATAAAATCACTTTACTGTTTAGATCGTCCAATGGGTACCTTGAAAAAAATGAAAAATTGTTCAATTTCAATGCGGCCTAGAGTAAATATACCATGATACCGCCATCCCTGATCCCCCCAGACATTACTGTATAGTATCAAAAATAAACTTCGAGATGAAGCGAGAGCGTGATTTATTTTAATTATGTTTTAGGGTCTTGGCATTCTTCCAATGTTGAATACAATGTGACATGTAATGTAAGAGCTTAATATGTAACAGATTTAAGCTATTGGTAATAACTATAAAGAACAGGATATCGTGATGTGTAGACGCAAAACCAGATTGAGATTTTTTCTGTTGGGGCTTGTATTGCTTGGGATGATGTTGCCGAGCTACTCGATTGCAGCATTTAAGGGTGATGCCAGTTTAGGTGAGATGGCAGGGATTAATGACGAATTTACGGGTGATTACTCTCAAATGGTAAAACGGCGGTTGATACGGATCTTAGTCCCCTATAATCGAGCTTTCTTTTTCTTTGATGGTGCACAACCAAAAGGGATTTCTTATGAGAACGGTAGACAGCTTGAAAAATTCATTAATAAAAGAGAGAAGACAAAGACATTAAAAATCCAGGTTGTTTTCATTCCTACTCCCCGCAATAAACTACTGGAAAGAATAGCCAGCGGAAAAGGCGATATTGCCATTGGTAATCTCACCATAACTGATGGACGTAGGGAAATTATTGACTTTAGCACACCATTTGCAAAAAATGTGAGCGAAATTGTTGTGACAGGGAGTTCTGTTGTTACTCTTAAGAGACCCTATGATGTCTCAGGCATGGAAATCCATGTGAGAAAGTCCAGTAGCTATTATGAGAATTTAATAAACCTCAATGAGGTGCTCAAAAGTACCAACAAAGCACCTGTTAATATTGTCGAAGCGGATGAACACCTTGAAGACTCAGATCTGCTCGAGATGGTAAGTGCCGGGCTCATTCCTGCTGTTGTGGTTGATGATCATAAGGCAAAGTTGTGGAAGAATGTTTTCCCTGAAATTAAACTGCATAATAAGGCAAAAATTCATAGTGGAGGTCAAATTGGCTGGGCTGTGAGAAAGGACAGTCCGGAGCTGCAAGAGGTAATCACTGAATTTTCCAAAGATCACAAAGCGGGCACATTGACTGGAAATGTAATTATCAATCGCTACTTAAAGAATGCAAAATATATTACAAATGCAGCAAGTGGAGAGGAAAGAAAAAAATTTGAGGCAACCATCGATTTTTTTAGAACCTACGGTGATAAATACGATTTTGACTATCTGATGCTTGCAGCACTCGCCTATCAGGAGTCTACACTGGATCAAAGCGTGCGAAGTGCTGTTGGCGCAGTAGGTGTTATGCAGATTCTACCGAGTACAGCCGGGGACAAAAATGTAGATATTTCAGATGTGGATAAAATTGAGCCTAATATTCATGCAGGCACAAAATACCTGAAGTTTATGGCAGACAGGTATTTCCCACCGGAGGGAGATCTTGATGTACTTAACAGGGCATTTTTTACCTTTGCTTCTTACAATGCGGGGCCAAATAGGATTGCTAAACTTCGTAAAGAAGCAAAAACAATGGGCTTAGACCCCAATATCTGGTTTGACAATGTTGAGGTAGTAGTAGCAAAAAGAATAGGTAGAGAGACGGTACAGTACGTCAGTAATATAATGAAATACTATGTTGCCTATAAGATGTTATCTGAAAAATTTGATCAAGATGAAGTGAAGAAGTAAGAAAGATCAACCACAGCCATGTCAAAACGGGACTGTTTCTTTGGGTGGAGTAGCATGGTAAATACTTCCCACAGAAGGTCCCGTTTTTTGTGTATCTATACCTTTTAAAACAAGGTCTCAAATCCGGACAAATCAGCCTTCTTGTTTTTACTCTTTAAAAACGATAAAAACTTCTTTCCACTCCTGCTTATAATCCGCTTTTTGGGAATACCGATGTTTTTGATGAAGCTGAGACACTCATCAAAGTCCCCAACCTTGCTTGCTATGTGGGCATCACTGCCAAATGTGAGATAGCCACCTTCCTGTACGACAGCATCAGCTAGGGCCGCACAATTTTTCATACTACCCTGTCTAGAAGTAGTAAAAGAAGAATTATTGATTTCCACAAGCACATTAAACTTGGCTGCAGCCTTTGCCACTTCTTTGACATCGATAGGAAAAACCGGATTGCCTCCATGGGCAAACACATCGATTTTGCCAGATGCCATTGCTCCGATTACTGCGTCAGTATGGAGGGACTTTTTTGATGGAGTGATGACGGGCTCATGGAGGCTGGCTAAAACAATATCCATCTGATCCTGGATACCCTCATCAATGTCTATGTCGCCTTTGACGTTAACAATATTTGCCTCAACACCGCGTAAAATTCCCACACCGTCCATTATGCGGGGAAAAACACGCATATTCATGAAATACCAGAAATGGGGTGCACCTGGCATTTGAGGGCCATGGTCTGTAATGGCAAGTAACTTTATACCTTTTAATGATGCCGCTTTAACATTCTCAGCAAAAGTGCTGTACGCGTGACCGCTGGCAATTGTGTGTGTGTGACTGTCGACTTCAATACGCATGGGATACGACTCCTGCAAGGCATGATATAAGTGAGGGAAAACGTAATTATATGTTTCTATGATACAGATAGTTAAAAG
The DNA here is from genome assembly GCA_047619065.1 of Desulforhopalus sp. Lineage (GTDB taxonomy): Bacteria > Desulfobacterota > Desulfobulbia > Desulfobulbales > Desulfocapsaceae > Desulforhopalus_A. The sequence continues at coordinate 4,080 of JBLHNA010000061.1, read as the reverse complement.
ATATTTGTAGGAAATTAGTGCCTTACTCCAGAAAACCTGTCATAGAAACAAGAAAGCTGGAGACTGTTTTGAAATTAAGTAGTTAACATAACCACAAGATAGCGATCGTAGAGAGACCGTCGGGGCACTTATACCCGACAGGTAAACGATAGACTCCAGGTAAGCGTAGACTCCGAGCGAGTACTGAAAAGAGTCCCGCTTACTTCCTGTTTACCGGGATTAGAAATAACATACCACCTGAAAGAGCTTAAACCATGGGACGAGTCCTTATACAATTTGCGCATCCGGCAAGATCACGATCAAAAATCAACAAGGCGCTGCGTGCCGCCGTTGAGGGACTTGAAGAGGTTACGGTCAATGACCTCTATGCCTCCTATCCTGATTTCCTCATTGATGTAAAAAGAGAGCAGCAGCTATGTGAGACTCACGATGTCATCATTTTCCAGCATCCGTTCTACTGGTACTCGACACCGGCAATTATGAAGGAGTGGCTTGATCTGGTGCTGGAGCATGGTTGGGCGTATGGCAAACAGGCCAAGGCACTCAAAGGCAAGCTCTTCCTGCAAGCTCTTACAGGGGGAGGTGACGACAGTATCTATCAAAAGGATGGGTACTGCGAATTCACTATTAGCGAACTCATCTCACCGTTCCGGGCAACAGCAAAACTCTGCAAAATGGAATGGATTCCTCCGTTTACCGTTCTTGGCATCCACAGGGGGCTGCCTGTCGAACAAGTTAATGCTTATGCAGAGGATTATCGGCGTGCGGTTATCGCACTTCGGGACGGTACTCTGGATACTGAGAAGGCCATGCAGGCTCAATATCTCAACAGCGACCTCAATGCCATAATCAGGAGGCCATAAATGGAACATTTCCTTCTCCAGCTCTTTATCTTCCTGGCTGCCGCAGCCATTGCCGTGCCCATTGCCAAAAAACTAGGCCTTGGCTCTGTACTCGGATACCTGATAGCAGGAATCATCATTGGCCCTTTCTGCCTCTCGCTTATAAGTGATATCGAAGAGGTCATGCATTTTACCGAGTTTGGGGTGGTGATGATGCTTTTTCTGGTCGGCTTAGAGCTTAAACCTTCACTTCTTTGGCAGATGCGCACCCCCATACTTGGGATGGGTGGCGTGCAGGTCGTGCTTTCAAGCATACTTATTGGCGGAGTAGCATTTTTCTTTTTGCCCTGGCAACAGGCTGTCGCCATTGGCCTTATTCTTTCCCTCTCGTCAACCGCCATAGTCCTGCAGACATTGCGGGAAAAAGGGTTGATGAACACCTCACCGGGACGGGCCATCTTTTCAACTCTGCTTTTCCAGGATCTGGCGGTCATCCCCATACTCGCCGTTCTGCCGCTGCTGGCAACCGTAACCATGCATGATGGTGGAGATCACGGCTCAATGCTTTTTGACATTGGTTCATTGCCTGGATATCAGCAAATTCTGGTCACACTGCTCGCTATTTTCTCTATCTTTTTTCTCGGTAAATTTGCCAGCAGACCGATCTTCAGGACCATTGCAGCTACGAAGGTCAGAGAAATTTTTGTGGCAGCGGCTCTTGCTATCGTGGTTGGCATATCATTGCTGATGATGGCCGTTGGCCTCTCTCCAGCCCTGGGGACCTTTCTTGCCGGTGTTGTCCTGGCGGACAGTGAATACCGACATGAGCTGGAAAGTGATATAGAACCTTTCAAGGGATTACTTCTTGGAATTTTTTTTATATCAATAGGTGCGAGCCTAAACTTCACCCTGATTGGAGAAAAAATATTTCTTATCGCGGGTCTTACGGTGGGCCTGATTTTATGTAAATGGCTTGTACTCGTTATCACTGGTTTCATCTTCAAAATGATCAAACAGGAACGTTCACTTTTTGCTATTACCCTGGCTCAGGGAGGTGAATTTGCTTTTGTTTTATTTCAATTTTCAAAAACCAATGGTGTTTTACCGAATGAGACTATCGAACCTCTCATTTCCGCTGTCGCAATCTCCATGTTTCTCGCTCCCCTGCTCTTTCTCGCCCATGAAAGATTCGTTGCAAGCCGCCGGGGTGGTGAAGATTCGCAGCGTGAAGCAGATACGATTGAACGGAGTGAGCATAAGGTCATACTTGCAGGATTTGGTCGTCTCGGAACTGATCTTGGCCGCTTCCTCATTTCGGCGGGTATAAAACCGGTCATCCTCGATCATGATGCTGCCAATATTGATGTGCTAAGGAAATTTGGTTTTGAGGTGTACTACGGAGATATTACACGGCTGGACCTGCTTGAAGCGGCAGGGGCGGAAGCAGCTGAACTTCTTATCATCACCATAGGGGACGCGGATAAAACTTCCGAGCTGGTTGAGCTGGTACATAAACACTACCCACACCTCAAAATAGCCATCAACGCCACAGACCGTTCCGCAGCCTATCAGTTCATGGACCTCGGCGTCAGTGTAATACGGCGTGAAACCTTCGGAAGTGCGCTGGCCCTCGGTCAGGAGGCCTTGAAATTACTTGGTTTCGATCCCTATGAAGCCTACAGACTTAAACGTATTTTCAGGAAAAAAGATGAAGAGATGATGCCTGAGTTGCACAGGATGCACCGGGAAGATGAAGAGCAATATGTATCAATGTATCGGAAGCATAACGCAGATCTTGAGGAGTTAATGCGACTTGACGAGCAGGCAGATACCGAAGAGCTAGATAAGGCCTGGAGTGCTGAAAATCCGGAAAAATGAGCAACATTTACGCCCGCTTAAAAGAGGTGAATATACCTGCTACAGTGCTGCGGGAACGGCAAAAGGGTTACTCTGATATTGAGCAGCCCTTTTAAAAATCACAAAAGGAAGAGATTACTTCTTATCCTTCTTAGCAGCCTTCTTTTTGCTCTTTTTCAAATCTTTTTTCTTTGCTTTAGCAGCAATTTTTTTTTGCGTCTTTCTTTTTATCTTTTTTCAGATCTTTCTTCTTGTCACACTTCTTTTTCTCACATTTCTTCTTGTCTTTTGCCATTTTAGGCCTCCAGATATAAAATTATCCTCAACGAGGAGTGTCGTAACTCACTATTATGAAACACCCGTAAAATATCTATTAGCTATATTATATTACTTTTTATAAAAGAATGTCGTATTAGTGTCAAGACAAATATATACACAATGGTTATATAATATAGTACTTTCGTGGGTGGTCGCTTTCCCAAGCGGCTGAGCTACTCAAAGAAATAACTAATAAGTGAGTAATTATGACGTTTATAGAATTCAAAAAGATGTTGCTGGACGCGGAAATCACCCTGCCTAAGTTTTGTAGACTTATCAAGGTCAGTGACAAAAATATCCAATCCTACAAAAAGAAGGGAACTGTACCGAACACCATTGCAGTGATTGCCTTATGTTTTGCCAGACTGCACCAGGAGAAAATAGATTATCGCCCCTTAGTGGAAGACCTAAAACTAAAAAAACAGACTAAGAGCGGAGGATTCAAGAAAAAATCAGAAAAACATGGTGAAGAACCCACAAAACCAAAGGACACCAATACACAGCTTGAAGAGATTAAAGACCCCAGAAAGGTGGAGTAAACCAGCCTGTAATACTGTGATTTTCTGGGTTCATTGTCCTTGAGCAGGTAGACCTGTTGCAAGTAGAGGTACAGCAGCCAATAACCTTATCCTGATGTCTCCGGCATTCTTTGAGTCCGCCTTTTTTGACACGGGGAATGTGGCGTAAATGTTACTGAGGGATTGTCCTATACACCTGGCTTATTGTCGACGGACAAAAGAGTGTGACCAGTTACAATAAAGTTTGACCAAATTGTGAAAGTGATAAATACGTTTGTCCATTTTTAAATGGTTGGTAATGCCGGAATTGAAAGTATTCTTCAACAGAAGGGAATGGCTCAAGTGGAGCCGCTACCTCGGCAGATTCTCAGGAATTAGTGTGCCACGAGAGCAAGTGATTTTGCTCGTAACTACACGTAAGATGAGGGTAGGTCCCTCGGAGTCGGCTTGCAGGAGCAGGCTTCAAACCACCTTAAGCTGCTGTGGTAAAGAGCCATGGTGGTAAGCGTTAAGGAAAAGGCCCGGCAAGACTGGGTCAGGTGTAG
>JBLHNA010000060.1:0-27461 GCA_047619065.1 Desulforhopalus sp. | reverse complement strand
ATAGATGTGAAAACCACTCATGACTGGAGAATTAACTCAAGTTATGTCTGTTTTTTTAACTCAGGTTCTTCGGTTCAGGCAAAATACAATTTTTGATGACTTATGCAACCTGGCCGGGAGTAACTGGTTCGAAAGTAGTATCAACGACTGGACTGTTAGGAAATGGAGCAATATTTTAGAGCATTTTACGCTTTAAAGTTTTGCTTCTTTGCTCGGAGGGTTCACAGGAAATCTATTAAGTTTTGGCGATAATAGGAAATTGATACCTTCGATGTGGCAACCTCAATGAAAAATGCAGCATGCTGTGTGTTTTGGGAGCTTGGGGGGAAATCTCCCACTTGCCTTAAAGTTACCGGAATGATAGGATGAATAGGAGCCGCTCTCAAATGTTGCGAGACATTATTCCGACATAACTAACTGGAAGTACTACGAAACTCTTTAACAAAGGAAGCTATAGAGTCCTGAAAATGTGTATGGTATTCCTTAGTGTTACATTTTTCTGGAACAACAAAAAAGAAGACTGTGAAAGGAACAGTTTTTCCCATTATTTCAATTTGCTGTGTGATAGAAGTTTTTCCATTAAAAGCTGTTTCGTTTTTCCATTTTTCTTTGCTTATTGGATAAATAAAACCAGCTTGTTTGATAGTAGTATCATTGCCATACTGCCCAATGTATGTATGAAGCTGGAAGATATCTTCTCTCTTTACTCCATGGCTAAAGTCATAAACTTTATATTTCACATCAAATACAGAAACGCCATCATCTGATTCTATTACTATATCTGGTTCTATTTTTCGTTTATACCCATGTAACGCACAGGTGTGAATCACTTTCTGCTCTCCAAATTTTCTTTGAAGCAGAAAGCCATTTCTCATAAAAATTTTACGAATAAAATATTCAAAGAGCATAGATATATCAAAGAGAAAAGCATTGGCATCAGAGTTGTTTCCAAAGTTACTAAATTCATCTCTCAAAATCATCTTTGATAGGTCAATTACAGGGTTATAATCAGCATAAAAAGGATTTGTAAAATAATTGATGCTTTTGAGTTCAGAGAGTTTGATTCTATCACCATTAGTAGCAGTAAGGAATGCCTGCTTTATAGTATGAAGGTCGTGAGTGAATGAGTGCCCTTTTACTTTCTGAATGGCTTCAGTGATAAGACGAACCGCAGGTATATTATAGCTGTGTTCTCTATAGTTACATCTATATTTTCCCTGATTTCGATTGATATAATACTTTACAGGATCAATTGTTCCTTTTACCTTGGTGAGAACTTCATTGTATGATTTATAGACTTTGGGAAGACCTAAACGATATGCCTTTTTGAGCTTAATCTTCCAGAGATAGATAAGAAGCCACTCATAGCCATTGTTATTTGTATCACCACCATACTCCTCAATTTCAACAAAACCATCAGCATCAGCTATTATCTCTTTGAGGAAGGCATCACCAAAGCGAGAGGAGATTTTCAGGTCGTAATCACCCACTCTGATATATCCAATAAGATTACCGGTAGTAAGATTAAAATTCTGACAATCAATACCTGTTATCTGAATAAAATCATCATCACTGTTGTGCTCATATTCTTTGTCATTAAATAGTACTACTGCTTTGTCTCGCTTCTCTGATAGAGTTCTATTTATGGTTCTTCCTGTGGTATTTAAAAAGTTCCATATTTTCCCTTCATCATTATACGGTTTTGTATGACCACCTTTTTGCAGAGAATTTAAGCGGACAGATTCTCTGACCCTGTGATTGGTGAAAATGCCATCGTCTGCCCGATAGACCTGATTATCTACCAGTGTATTATCTTTTAGAATATCAAAGAGCCATTTCTCCATAGCTACAGTCCAAAAGCAGAAGAGAACTGTTGTAGTAATTCATCTTCTCTTCCTGTTCCACGAAGATATTCCTCAAGTAATGACTGGATACTATCAGCCCAAACAAGTTTTTTGACTTCTTTCAGTGAGGTATCTGCAGAGTATGGAAGATCCCAGAGATAAGCATGACCAATGCAGTAGTCCTTTCCTAAGAGAGGTACTGAAATAATTTTATTATTGAGGTCTTCAAGTGCTTTTGATAAACCAAGCCATTTCTTGTTTTTCTCTTCAAGATGATAAGAAAGAAGGTCATAACTTGGAAGGACTTCTTCCCAGCGAAATCTTCTTCTTAAAGCAAAGTCAAAACTCTCTACACTTCGATCAATTGTATTCATTGTGGCTAAGATATAGAGATTATGAGGCACAAAGAATTTATACCCGTCACCATGCTTGATCATACCTGTTACTTCATCATTTAGATGGGCGTATTGAGTTTTTATAACCCCTGCTATCCCTCGATATTCTAAACAGTACATGAGCTCACCAAAGACACGGCTCAATTCAGCTCTATTAATTTCATCAATTATTAAAAAGTATGGAGGAAGGACATCAACAAGCGAGGTGGAGTCATAAGACTTATCAAGCTCAAAAATGTAATTCCAGTGCTTCCCTGGTAGGTAACTTTTAAGATTTTTCACCTCTGCAACAGTTAGCTTGACAACGTCATTTCCAAGATTTGCAATATCCACCTCCCAGCAACCAGCTTTCATACAAAAAGATTTGAAGAGCCCATTATGAAGTGTAAGGTCTCCCCCTTTTGTTGGCCTGAGTCCTTCCAGGAAGTCTTCATAGGAATATGATGGATGGAACTGAATCATTTCTTTCATAACTTCATAGATAAAATTCTCGTTAGGAGCAAAACGACTCTTCCATATATCAAATTGAAGTTTTGCTGTCTGATTAGCAATGAATGTCTTGCCTGTTCCAGGGGCTCCGTATTTCACAATCTGCTTTTTAAGTGAAAATGGATTTGAGAGATTCTCATACATTCTCCAGATAAAGATATTTATCCAGTACGGGTCAACTTCAACAGCTTTGATTGCGTCCCTAACCTCTTTAACTACAAAGATATTTCTATTATACCAATCTTGTACTCCAGTGTAGTTAGGTATCAGCTTCTTTTTTTGAAGCCAGTTGAAGACTTGATTAAACTTGACTTCATCTACAGCACTAGAGACATTTGTTGTACAGGCAGCGGTAGCTCTGTTAGTAAGAACAGGTCTATTCTTATTAGTTATTTCATTCCATTTATTTCTGAGTGCGTTGTGGGTTTCATTATTTGGATCCATAATAAGCTGCGAGACAATCTCTACAAATTTATCATCCTTAACTAAAGTGTCAAAATCAGCGCCTTTAACCACTGACTGACCGTTACTGGCAACACCATTTCCACCGTTAAAAAAGAGTTTCCGTAAAAAATCATCGTCTGGTATTCCACCATTCTCTTTAACTCTCTCAACTTCTTCTACAAAACCTTTATAGGCATTATACCAGTCCATCTGTTCGTATTTGCTGTTACCAACCAAATATGTGTAAATATTGGTAAGATTACTAACCATTATACAACTCCTTCTGGAATGTTTACTGAAACGTCATCTATATTTCAAGACCGAGAACACGATATTGTTTTATTTCAAAAAGATGCAACACCACCCAGTGTTCGTTTAAGGACGTGCTTTCAAAGCAATATTGACTATCAGAATTTTTGGGACATCTGTTCTAGAACAGATCATTCTCCATTTAATTGTAAAAAAAGTACAATTACCAGTGATTATGTAAATAAATAAAAAGTATACCCTTGGCAAGATTAACCATCTAAAAGAAACTGTAACTTGAGGTGCTTCCTGTAAAGGTCCAGTATCAATCTCAGGAGAGGGGAAGTGACCTGCACACCTGTCGATCTGTAGGTGCACAGGAAACACCTTCTGTTGGAGTGTAATTCAGCATTTATTGGCTTCGCAATGGCAATGTTAAGCCCGACGGTCAATCGCTGGGATTACCTGATCTTTGGTTATCTTTACTTTGCAACTGCTACATTTCTGGACAATTCCAGTGGAATACGATATTCCACCCTCTCAGGAAGCATCTTAAACAGGCGAAACTGCGCATAGCTTTGCGTTGGCAGCTCAAATCTTTAAAGTGAGTGAGCATGAACCTCCTACCCCCTCTTATAACGGGTTTCAATTAATGCGGCAACTTCCCTGACACTGGGGCGATTGACCAATGCAGATTGGTGACAGTTTGACTTCCTTACCTGCGATTGCTTGACAAAAACAGCCCATTGATTGATTTCCTTTGTCGTATCATTGTATTATCAAAATGTTTGCACTTCTCATGCTATTCATTAAAACGATACAATTGATTCCTGGGAACAAATAGAAATTTTCCAGCTAAAACCATATCATCTTCAGCATATTGTGAACAAACCTTTCTCAACTCATTAATGATCTGAGCAGCATGGGTTTCACCCCAGAACCAATCGGTAAGTATAGTACTATCGGTAGATTGACCAGGTTGCGCTGTTCGTCCCTCAAAATAGCATGCTTTGAGATCTTCTGATGCCAGGCGCAGGACCTCGGAGAGTTGTTTCCCATTAATGATGGTTCCTTTAACCTTTCCCGATATGAAATTGCAAAATAAATCGCGTATTTTATTAGGAGTAAGACCACTAACTCCAGTTGTTGAACAGTTTTTTTTCTCACAGGCCAGGCTATGCCACGTTTGCATCAAGCTGTATTCGTGACGGAACTTCAAGAAAAAATCATCCTGATCCGTCAGAACTCCTGCTGGTGGTGTAAAATTTACAGGACATGCCATCGGATATTGTTCTGTTTTACTTTCCATCGCATCGTGAGGATAATCTTCGAGCACAGGACCTGTTGGATACTCAAGCAGTGAAAGTGCATGCTTAAGAACATCACGCTGAAATTTCGGATCCTGTGGATTGCCAAGCGGTCTTCCGAGCGGAAAGCTTACCCATAAAGCTCGTGGGGGTTTTATGATTTCTGTATGTTCCCGGATTAAGCTTATCTGAGTTGTGGCAATACCGTCTCTTTCCATGAAATGTCCAAGCCCGCCAACTGCGCGCGTACAATTGGGTCAGACCGGCACCAGCAAAACAGCATCGACCTGATCCTTTTTTAAAATGGCCACGAGTTGATGGGCTTCTTGCTCCATTTTATCTGGCGGAGTCGCCCCCATAAAAGAGTAATGGTACTCGGCAAGGCTTCCTATAAATCCATTTTGTTCCAGTTCTTTCAACCTATATAATGGAAAAACTATGTTTATATCCATCTGGTACCCGGTACGATCAAAGTTCGTTGAAACATGACTCATAACCAGGTCCTTGGCCTCAACATCTTTTGGAATCAGCCTGTAGCCCGTTTCTCCAACCCCAAACGGCCTGTCAGACCGTCGATGCAGGCCCGCTGTAGAGATCAGCGCTATACGAGTTTTCGAGACCTTTAATCCAGTGATATAGGGCGATGATATATATGTTGGACAAGGGAGTTTAAGTAGATGTTCACGCTCGGATTCTTCATATTGAGAAAGACGTACCATGTTTAACTCCTTTTATAATGCAATTAAGTAGCTACAAAAAACAAATGATTGGTGCAATTGTCGGTTAGAGCATTTGTACTCTATTTTTTCAATCACAGCATAGAACGACATTCATATATACAATATATGCATATGACGGTTGTAAATGTAGCGGCTTAGATAGTGAAGCCGATTTTTTTGGCTGTTTTAAAAAAGCTAGAAATCCAGCCTGAATTTTCAAGTCATCACTTCGTAGGTAAAAAACTCTTGTGGCCCCAGCTCTTAATATCCTAGACGTATATTTTTCTGTCGTTAATCTTGTCTCTTCAAATAACTGAAAATTTGGTTCGTCTTCAGAGTGCGTACCATGAAAGATTTCTTCATCGGAGAAAATAGCCGAGACTTTTAGAGCGTATATAGGTAATTGAGAAGAAAATTTCTCAATAAGTGTACAGACGAATTCAGTTTTACCAACGTTCCTGCCAGTTCCACCAATAACAATAAGTTTTTTGTATTTAATCATTTACCTGACTTCACTGTGTGCTTGGGGTGTTGTTTTGTTGCAAATTACCGATTGGAATAGATGTTTTTGTTAAGCTTGACCCAAAAATGTAAAACCACATTACACAGAAAAACACAACCTATGAACACTCACAGGAAGGTTTGTTGGTTGTTATAGGTATTGTTGCTGAAACAGTATGATACTTGATGCTTTTTCTGCGCCCAGATTTAATCTGGTCATTCCCATAATCGCCAAAAAAATTTATAAATCGTTGACAAAAACGAAGACAGGGATATGTTAATCGTTAAATGGCGATATGTGAATATGGGAGAAACCTCGATGAAGACATTTATTAGAGTAATGAAAGCTCTGTCTGACCCAAACAGGGTACGGGTATTGAAACTTCTTCAGGAAAAAGAGCTCTGTGTTTGTGAGATTAAAGAGGTTTTGGGGTTGGCCCAATCTACAGTCTCCAAGCACATGAAAATTCTTGAGGATGCCGGCCTGGTGGAAAAAGACCGCCAGGGAACATGGATGATTTACAGTCTGGCAGATGGCAGCGAGTCAGTGTATGCGGAAACAATGCTCACGAAACTCAGCGATTGGCTGGAGAATGATAAGGAACTGGACAAGATGCGTAAAGCTTTGCCGGCTGCGGCTGTTCAGCGTAATTGTGCACCACAAAGTGAAAGGATAGACCAATGAAAGCAATTCAACCCGTTGGAGCTGATTGTGGATGTGACTGCAAAAAAACAGCTGTTGACCAATTACCAAAAACCCCTAAGAACAACATGGGTAAAGCTGTCGTTATAGGCCTGCTCGTTTTTGCTCTCTGGTATGTCGTTTACAAACAACTTGAGCCCTTTTCTTATTTTTTCGCCTATTCACTGATCGGCCTGGAAAAGGGCAGTCATCTTGGTGAAGCCATCCAGTTTTTTGTTTATGACACCCCTAAGGTGATGATGCTGCTGACGCTTATTGTTTTTGTTATTGGCATGGTCCGCTCTTTTTTTACCCAGGAACGCACTCGCAAATATCTGGCCGGCAAACGTGAATCAGCTGGCAACGTGATGGCTGCTTTGCTTGGTATTTTAACCCCGTTTTGCTCCTGCTCTGCTGTACCTCTCTTTATCGGTTTTGTTCAGGCCGGAGTGCCCTTAGGTGTAACCTTTTCTTTTCTCATTGCAGCCCCGATGGTCAACGAAATTGCCGTGGTTCTGCTCTATGGCCTACTTGGCTGGAAGGTCGCTGCCATCTATCTCGGAACGGGTCTCATGATCGCCATAATTTCCGGCTGGGTCATTGGCCGCTTCAAGCTGGAGCATTGGATTGAGGATTGGGTGCAGGCATTGCGGGCAGGTGAAGCCGTGGTCATTGAAGAAGAACTGAGTTGGGCCGACCGCATTGATCGTGGCCGGGAAGCTGTACGTGATATCGTCGGCAAGGTATGGATCTATGTCATTGTCGGCATTGGTGTGGGTGCAGCCATTCATGGCTACGTACCTGAGACCTTCATGGCCTCCATCATGGGTAAGGATGCCTGGTGGTCAGTGCCTGCTGCTGTTGTAGTTGGTATCCCCATGTACTCCAATGCAGCAGGTATTGTACCAATAGTGGAAGCGTTGCTTGGCAAGGGCGCCGCACTTGGTACCGTGCTGGCCTTTATGATGAGTGTTATCGCCCTGTCACTGCCCGAGATGATCATTCTTCGAAAGGTGCTCAAACCAAAATTGATAGCTGTCTTTATCGCAGTTGTCGGTAGCGGAATTTTATTCACTGGATTTTTATTCAATCTGATAATTTGATTGAAACTTATCTCGAATAAGATGCTGCTCTCCAACAGGAGAGCAGCAATTCTACACAACAAAAAGAGGAATAATATGGAAATTAAAGTATGTGGACCAGGGTGCGCATCCTGTGAAAAAACAGAAAAAATTGTCAAGGCAGCGGTTGCAGCAAAAGGAGTCAAGGCCACAATAATTAAAGTCACAGATTTTCAGGAAATTGCTCAACTAGGTATCTTTTCAACCCCGGCGGTAGTTGTTGACGGGCAGGTGAAATCCGTGGGCAATATCCCTAAACAGACTGATGTAGAAAACTGGATTAGTTGAGTTCATTTTACCTTCAGTGAAAAACAAGGAAAAAAAAATTGTAAAGCTCTCATACCTGTAGGAGGTTGTGTGAAAATAGTGGCATATGTATCCATGGTTTTGCTCTGCTGCGTCACGCAAGCAAAAGCAACAACCATTTCCGATCTCTTTGCGGCCCTGAAAGATCAGGCTGTAACAGAGCTGGACATCCTCCAGACCAGAGACGCCGAACTGAATATCCAGTCAGTACACGATCGATATTATCCTGTACTGACTGGTGTCTTGAGCTATGAGGAGTACAACTCTCCGACCAATTTACGACCTGTTACACCCACAGAGTCCGCACAACGGTTGGTAAACGGGAAACCACTTCCGTTTAGTGACACCATCGGCCGGTTCGGGGGCTCTCTCTCTCTGCCTATCTTTGTAAAAGAGTTGTTCTCTCTTGGCGATCAAGCAAAGAGCCTGGCCGACAGTTCTCGGGCAAAGAAAAGACTCAACCTGCTTGAACGTCAGGCCACGTTGGTAGCAGCCGATGCGCATCTCTTGCACATGAATTCGTTAACAAAAGCTCTGGAGTCGCGGAGGGCTTCCCTGAAAAAGACCTGGGACGACATCAGTCTCCAGGTCAAATCCGGCCGGCTTCCTGAAACTGAAAAAATCCAGATGGATGAGGCCATTAATCAGGTTGATATTACCTTCCTCCAGACCTTGCAACAGAAGAGTGATCTGCAAAACAACATTGAATCGCTCACAGGTATTTTTCTCGAAGAACCGGTCACCTTACGCTTGAACAGCACTTTAACCGAAGACGATCTCTTCCCGCTTAAACCATTGCAGAAAAATATCGAAGCCCGTGAGTTTGGCGTGCAGGCAGCGAAAGATAAACTTTATCCCAGCATTATTGGTACCGCCCAATGGTTTCATAATTACGGTGAAGGCTACAATACCGGCGAAAATGTTGATAACGAGTACGGTGGGCTTGCCCTGACCCTGCAGATACCGCTTTTTAATAAACCAGCTTACACAACTATTGAACGGGCAAATGTTGAACTGCGTCGGGAAAAGATGCGCTTTGCCAGGACCAAAATTGATTTGGAGGCAAAAGCCAGAAACCTGACGAGAACCCTGGACCTTCTAGGCAAGTCAAAGGAGTTGGCGCGAACCAGTATCAAACATGAACGTGAACTGCTTAAGGTGGCAAAGGTAGCCTACAACAGCAGGAGGATGAACCAGGAAGAATACCTGCGTTACGAGGATAAAGTACTATCGGCTGAGGCTAATTACTATTTGACCGAAGCACGCTGGTGGGAGACTTTTGCCACCCTGGCGGTGCTGTACGGCAACAATTTGGACGAGTTGATTCAATGAAGAAAATTATATGGATACTTATTGTCGTACTGCTGGTTGGTGGCGGAGTAATGTTGGTCAAAAAAAAGAAGCAGGCCATGGCCAATATACCACCCATGAAATTGTATCATCAGATCGTTGAGGTAACGAAACCGCAAACAGAGGATATCCTCCTCACTCTGCCTGCCCTGGCAGAAATCCGCAGCGACCAGGATGTTGAACTATCCTCCAGACTTGCGTCGCGAATTACCAGCATGGTGACAAGTGGCGACAACGTCCAAAAAGGCCAGGTGGTCGTTACTCTGGATCACGAAGACTTGCTCGCAAAAAGAGAGGCCATAGTTCTGCAGATCGCCTCCCTTGAGGCAGAAGTCTCCGCGCAACAAGTCGCCATTAACGCAGCCCTGGATAGCCATAAACGCACTAAGGGGCTGTTCGATGTCCACGGAGCCTCTGTTGAGCAATATGACACTGAAACAAGTAAAATTGCTTCTCTTCAGGCGGGTCTGAAGAGCCTGACTAGTAAAAAAGGTATGCTGGAACAAAATAGTAAAGAGGTCGACAATCTTCTCAGTTATGCGGTGATTGTTGCTCCCATAGATGGAATGGTAAGTGCTACGTCAGCCAACGTTGGCGTCATTGCTATGCCCGGTAAACCTTTACTTTCGATCCAGGCGGATAGCGGCAAGTATCTGCTCCTCCGTTCTGCCGGAGATATTCGGCCAACAGAAGTTATTTTCGAAGGCCAAAGTCATCCATTAGTGCCACTGAATCACACGTTTAAAGGCTTGGATGAGTATCGGGCCGATGTTGAGACCAAAAGTAGTTCCGGTGAACGGTTACCGGTACGGCTAGTCATCTACCATGGAAGTGGTACGATGATCCCCATGTCAGCACTCTTACAAAAAGAAGGTCAGAGTTTGTGTTTTGTTCCAGAAGGAGAAAAGGCCCGTCCGGTTCCGGTCAAGGTCATCGCCGGAGGTACCGAAGGAATGGTTGTTGAAGGTTTGCAGGCCAGCCAGGTGATTGTTGCCAAGCCGGATATCCTGCTCAAGTTGCTGGCGGGAACTCCGATTACTGTTAAGTAAATAACTTCATCTAATCTTTCTTTTCTCTTGGATATAACTATGTTTAGTTTTTTTTATAAGCGGCCACACCTGCTGTTTTCCATCATCGCTCTGTTCTTTGTCTTAGGGGTTATTGGCCTTATCACCATGCCAAAGAACCTCTTTCCCGATGCAGAGCGCCCCCAGGTTGTTGTTATTACTCAGGTACCGGGATCAACGGCCGAAGTGGCGGCAAGCACAGTCTCCAAACCCATAGAAAATGAAATTGCCCGCTTAAGTGAAGTTCGCGAGATAAGCTCAGTCAACGTCGCCAACTTTTCTATTGTCAAAGCAGAGTTCGAATACACTAAAGGACTGAACGCGGCGGCTGTGGATGTGGCCAATGCCCTGTCTATCGCCCGGGCAAATCTTCCCGCTAGCGCCAATCCGGCTATTTATACTGCAGGTTCGTTTACCCTGCCGGTCGAGGTGGTGGCCTTAAGCCCCAAGAGCGATCTGATCAGCCTTGGCGATATTCGCAAGATTGCCGATTCTTTTATCAAACCGGCTTTGCTGTCCAATCCTGGCATAGGCAACGTTGAGGTCTTCGGCGGTCATCAGAGTGCCCTCGTTGTCGAGATTGACCCCTTGCGTCTGCAGCGTTATGGACTCACTGTCGACACCCTGGCAAACACCATAATGGCAGCAAATCGGGACATCCCACTGGGCTTTGTCAAGGGTCCTGACGGATTCTTTACCCTGACCTATTACGGTGAGCAGACCAGTGTGGCAGCCCTGTCAAGATTGAGAGTATCTGCCAACCTCAGACTCGGCGATGTGGCCGATATTCAGTGGTCTACCCAAAAACGATTTTCCGGCTATATAGGGAACGGCAAAGGAGCTATAGCCCTGGCCATCCAGCGGTCACCCGGCGGCTCAGTACTCAGTGTGAGCAACGCGGCTCGTGAAGAAATAGACAAACTGAAAAACCAGTACCCCAATATTGACTTTCAGATCGCAGACACCCAGCGTAATCTGATCGAGACAGCCAATGACAATATGCTTGAGGCCCTGCGCGACGCCATAATTTACACCTTGCTGGTGCTACTCTTTTTTCTGGGAAATTTCCGGGCCATTCTGGCTGCTGGCCTCTCCATTCCGCTGGTCTTTTTTTCCACTATGGCGGTGATATATCTGTTGGGCGGTGAGCTGAACATTGTTGTCTATACGGCTATCATTCTGGCTCTTGGTCTGCTGGTTGATGATGCAGTGGTTGTATTGGAAAACATCGAACGTCACCTTGGTGAAATGCATGAAGATCTGGAGACCGCCATCGAAGAGGGAACCAAGGAAGTTATTGCACCCATCTTTGCCGGTACCGTGGCCACTATTGCCGTAATGTTCCCCCTTATGTTTGTCGGCGACTTTCCCGAACATATTTTCAGGCCTCTGATTGAAACATTGATCATTGCCCTGCTGGTATCCTATTTCCTGTCTATCACCTTCATCCCCAAGCTATCGGTCTATCTATATCGAAAGGGTATAAAAAAGAATAGGGTGGAACTCTTTTTCGAATCCCTCTATGAAAACAGTGTAGGACGGCTGATTGCTCCCTATGAGAGCGTGCTCCATTTTTCCAACGGTCGCTTTTCCAAGGTGAGAAAGCTCGTTCTGACGCTGGGTGTATTGGCGGTTCTGATGCTGAGTCTGAAAAATGTCATGCCGATCATTGGCAAAGATGTGATGCCGCCTATGGACACCGGGATCATCAAGGTCCATGTGGCCTTTTCTGCCAATGACACTGTTGAAAGCGCCGAAAAGCGGATGGCACCTTTTCTTATCTGGCTGCACAGCAAGAAAGAGGTAGTGATGAGCTCAGTGGCTTTTGGTGGTGAGGCCGGGGTCCTGTCACTTGGGAGCGGTAACCTGCCTGCCGAAACGACCTTTACGGTTAACTGCGTCAACCGCTTTGAACGCACCAAGACTCTTTGGCAGATTGAAGAAGAGATTCGTGACCAGTTGAACATGCTGCCGGGCGTCAAGAGTGTTGATGTCTACGACTTTGGCGCAACACCCATGTCTTCAATCAAGGCACCGCTCGATGTGCGATTAAGGGCTCCAGATTACCGGGATCTGCCTGAAATGGGGCATGAGATTGCTGAAGCACTTGGTGGAATAAAAGGCCTTACCAGTATGTCTCTCTCCTGGGATCAGGATTTTAATGAGGCCGAGGTGATTATCGATACCAATAAAGCACTCAGCTATGGTTTGACCCCATTTGCTATCGCAGCCCAGATCCCCATCAAAGGACAGGTTGTCTCTCTGCTTGGTAATTTTGCCACCATGAATACCCAGCCGGTCAGAGTCTATCTCAAGGGTGAATTCAATGCCAACCTGCAGAGCCTGCGCCTGCTCCCCATTCAGACGACTGACGGCATTAGTGTGCCCTTAGAGGCGGTGGCCGATATCCATCAACGTTTGACTGCAGCAAAAATTGAAAGGGACCGAATGCTCTATAGTCTCGATGTCATCGGCTATCGCAACATGCGCCCCATCACCCATATTACCTCTGACGCCGACGCAATTCTTCAGGGCATCAACACCAGCGGGGTGATGGTTAGCCAGGAAGGCGATATAGCCCAGCTCAACGACTCATTTAAACGAATGATCAAGGCTATTGGTACCGGTATTATCATCTTGCTCATGGCGCTCATTGCTATTTACCGTTCGGTGCGTTTATCACTGGTCATGGTCGTGGTCTTACCGCTCTCCATGATTGGTGCTTCCTGGGGAATGATACTCTTTGGCAAGCCAAGCTGCATGCCGTCTATGGTGGGTATATTGTTGCTCTTTGGTATTATAATTAAAAACTCCATTTTGCTGATCGATTTTTATCAGCATTACCGCAAGAAAGAGAGTGCCTTTGAATCTGCTCTCGAATCAGTACGTGTTCGCTTTCGACCCGTTATGATGACTGCCTTCGGCACTATTGCCGGGATGATTCCCATAGCCCTGGAACAGGCAGTTGGCCTAGAACGTCTTTCACCACTGGCCGACGTTGCCGTCGGTGGCCTGATCGTGGGAACCTTGCTTACGCTTATCTATGTACCGATGTTTGCCTACAGTTTTGATGGCGACAAAGATCTGCAGGAGACAATCAATGCACCAGAGCCCGCGCCAATCTTGTAAGGAAGGCTGGAAAATAGCTCATTAGCAATGAGAGCCTATAGCAAATTTCAGAGAATAAAAGAGTATCTTAGGGAAAAATGATCAATAACAAAAATGACGGAACCATCCATCTTCCAGACGAGCTGTGTATAAGGATGGCAGCTCAAATTGAGCAGCAGTTATTGCCGCAAACTTCACCACAGATTGAAGGGGCAGAAATCGCGGGATGGACACTGTTCTCACATTCGCTGGGTGGCGACTTCTTTGATTATCACGACTTCCAAGGTGTTTGTTGCAAGTCGGCATCGAGAATGAATGTTGTTGTCGGAGATGCCTGTGGGCATGGGCTTTGTTCGGCTCTGCTGATGACCTCTACGCGTTCCTTGCTGCGAGCAAGGGCCATGCATGCAGGTCAAATATCTCAGGTAGTCACTGACGTCAATGTTCTGCTGCACATGGACATCAAGGAGAGTGGCCATTTTATTACTCTTTTTTATATGTCAATTTACGGCCCTGAAAAGAGAATCGAGTGGGTTCGAGCCGGTCATCCACCGGCCTTACTCTATGACCCCGTCAAAGACGAATTTATTTCTTTATATGGTGAAGGCGTGACACTGGGCGTAGATCCCGAATATGTGTACCAGAGCAACAGCCGAACACATCTTCCGGATGGAGCTATTGTCCTCATCGGTTCTGATGGCCTGTGGGAAATGGAATCTGGCGCTGATGAAAGTTCCTGCAAAAAAGTGCTCACAGATTTGGTAAGGAAACATAGAACAGGTACAGCTGAAGTAATTAGCCAGGTGATAAAAAAACAGGTTGAATTATGGTGTTGCAATCAAGCGGCACAGGACGATGTTAGCTTAGTTGTGGTAAAATTCGTAAACGAGTAAACGCACGATAGTGAAAAGATGCCCACTAGTTAGCACTCACTGAGTATTAAGTCTGGCTGAGGTTGCACAGCTGCGACAAGCACGCGGCTTATCCTTCCCGGGGAGGAGGGGAAGATATCGGTCAGGTTCAATACCAAAAGATATGGAGGACGAAAAAAGACGGAGTCTGTAAGTATCTATACTAACGATCCTGGGCACCCACAGTACAGGGTGATTCTAACTGGTAAGATAGAAAAAAATGCAGAAATCGAACCCAGGCAAGTCCGCTTGGAGGGATCCGCAGGATCACCGCTGCACGTTGAAGTTACAATCTACCCAAACAAGAAACACCCTTTCAATTACTGCGAGTAGAGGCTCAACAAAGCAACTTGATCCGCAGCGAACTCATCGAACCCTGTGACACCGCAACTGCTCGCTGCGTTCTTTTCGTTGAAAACTTGCGGACCACAAGCGGTCGATACACTGACATAATAACCGTCCAAACTGACAGTAAAGTAGCACCTAGCTTTCCCATACAAGTCGTTGGAAATATCCTCGATTAGCGTAATTGGGGGGGGATGCTTGGTGATGCCCAGAAATATTTTTGGCCATTTGAACAACTGAAACATACAAAATTACTATGAAGATATTTTCTTCTTGAGGGGAGAGCCAAAATGGCACACTGCCATGAACATAATCACGACCACCATAATCACGTGAGTGATAACGGACATAGTCATAACCACACGCATCAACACGGAAACCTAAAGGGAGGAAAACTCGGTATTGCCATTGCCGTAAACCTTTTGATAACGATAGCTCAGCTGATCGGTGGTTTTCTCTCCGGTAGTCTGGCACTGTATTCTGATGCCCTGCATAATTTCAGTGATGTTATTGCCCTGATCATTAGTTATATAGCAGACAAGCTTGCCGGTCGTTCATATTCTGACCGGAAAACCTTCGGTTTCAAGCGGGCTGAAATCCTAGCTGCTATGATCAATGCGGGGACACTGGTTTTTGTTGGTGGCTTTCTCATTTATGAGGGCGTGAGCCGCTTCTTTCACCCGGAGCCTATTGGCTCTGCCTGGGTAATCAGCCTGGCCGTATTTAGTATAATAGGGAACACCCTATGCGTTATCTTGCTGAAAGGCGATGCCGAGGACAATCTCAATATCAAGTCGGCCTATCTACACCTGCTCACTGATGTCATGACTTCAGTTGCGGTACTCATCGGAGGACTGCTGATGTCTTTGTACCAGATATACTGGATAGACAGCGTACTCACGATATTGATTGCCTTATACCTGATTCAAGCCTCATCGGGAATCTTGCTGGAAACCTTGAGAGTGATAATGCAATTTGCTCCTGCACATCTTGATATTCGGAAAATAGAAAAAACAATCCTCACCTGTCCTGAGATAAAAGGAATACACCATATTCATCTCTGGCAAATAGATGATAAAACCGTCAATATGGAGGCACACCTCCAGTTCAAAGATGATATCAATCTTTCGGAGAGCAGTCGGGTGGTAAGCATCGTCAACACACTGCTAGAAAAGACATTCGGTATCAATCATACCATATTCCAAGCCGAATTTGAGACTGACCATGCGCCAGAGTTGCTCTACAATCCTAATGCTAAGGAGTAATTAAAGGATTGCTCTTACACCGTATAGTTTTCTGTTTTCATATCAATCGATCATTCTACCGTTGAATAAATGGGATGGTTACCTTTCTTGCTATTCCTTCCTTGTTCATGACAATGTCCACAGCCCTATGGACATCACCAAGGCATCATCTACCTTTTGGATTCTTTGTTTCACACTGGCAACTACCTACCTACCTTTGGAAGACAGCTCATTAACTTCGTATGAAAAACTCATCCAGCAGGTAGATGAGGCACTCTATTTTGCAAAAGAATCTGGGCGCAACCAAGTCCAGCCCTATCTAACATTTGCAGAAAAATAATAAAAATTCGGTCCAAGGAGTAACAGTTTGAAGTGATAGGGGTTCATGAACAAATTTTAAGGAGTGAAGTAAACCGGCAATGGTGCAAACCGTTCTACCATCTTTTCTGAAAGATAATTCTGACTGATCTGACTACAGAATAAGTTTTACAGTTAATATTGCCACATCGAAGGTGATGACATTTTTTTCTGATCAAGTTGAACATAACTACTGTACCCGTGAAGTTACCTTGCCCTCAAAGCCTAACAATAAAACTGCAATTTCAGATCTTACCTTCTCCATGAGAGGTCACAGGGACACACCATTTCACAATGGCTGAGGCTACTATTGGCAATATTAAACATTTAAGCAAAACTGCAACTTAGGACTAATTCCTGTTAATCCTGAAATGAGATTTCAGGCAAAAGGCCTATTGAAAAGTTACTCCATTTATTACGAACCGGATGTAAGAAAATACTTTCTTGCTCAGGCGTTCAATTTTGTTGTCAAAGCAATTTCATATTTTGGCCTTGGCTGCAACAGTCGGGTAGGACCATAGCCGTACTTTTTTGGATTGAATCAGGAGCCACAAAAGCCGTAGTTTTGATGCAGACCACTTGAGGACGACCTACAAGATAGCACAACAGACAAGATCTCTGAGCCGTATATCGGTGCTAAGTCTCGCTAACTACTGAGAATCAAACTATAAGGCAGAATCTCAAGTTAATTGAACATACTTTCATTTTACCTTGGCTGTGATAAGTTTTTACCAGCATAGAAGAGTGAACGATACTATGTCTGAATGTCATTCTTGGTCAGTGATAAATAATATTGCGTTACTCCAGCTATCGAGTTGCAAGTTTCATAACTTTTCACTTATACTTAAAGAACATCTGAGACTGTTAATAGTGTATTGCTCCCAATTACAAATTGATGATACAAGAAATGATGTTATCTGATAAAAACTCCGTAATCAGTAGCTTCAAGTTAGCTGAACTGGTCGACCTCGGATCATTACAGACGATGGCGGATTCCCATTTCAAAGCGACGGGAATGCCAATCGGGTTAATTGATGCTTTTGACGACTCGGTTCTTGTCGGCGCCGGGTGGCAAGACATCTGCCTTAAGTTTCATCGGGCGAATCCGGAAACACTTGTGCGTTGTGAGGCAAGTGACAGTTATATCAAAGCTCACTTGAACGAAAATAATCCATGTAAATATAAATGCCCCAATGGATTATGGGATATAGGCATGCCAATTGTGGTCTCTAACCAGCATCTAGCAACCATGTTTATCGGACAATTTTTCTATGAAGGGGAGATTCCGAATAGATCGTTTTTTGTTAATCAGGCCAGACAATTTAACTTTAATGAAAAACAGTATTTGGATGCACTTGACAGAGTACCTGCATTCAGCCATGAAAAAATCCAAACCATTCTTGATTATGACATGGCTCTTGTCATATTCATTGCCGATCTCGCTGAAAAATCGATAATCCAGATAGAGGAGAGGGCGGCCCGGAAAAAGCTAGAAATGAGGCTTACACAATCCCATAAAATGGAATCGATAGGCAGGCTGGCTGGAGGTATAGCCCACGATTTCAACAACATGATAGGCGTTATCTTGGGACAGGCTGAGCTGAGCATGCTGAAGCTTAAGCCGGATAGTCAGCTCTATGCCGAGTTAAGAAACATTTACAAGGCAGCTGATCATTCAGCCAATCTAACTCGCCAATTATTGGCATTTGCGAGAAAACAAGCTATACAGCCAAAGGTCATCAACCTATCCACTACTATCACCATGATGCTGAAGATGCTGCAGCGTCTGGTTGGTGAGGAAATTGAATTAAAATGGTTGCCCAGCCCTAACATATGGCCTACTCTAATCGACCCAGCACAAGTTGATCAGTTATTGATAAATCTTTGCATCAATGCACAAGACGCGATCAGCAGTAAAGGCGTTATCACTATCGAAGTGAACAACTGTAACGTCGCTCCCCACTTTGAGGAACAGGAAAACAATCCTACCGGCGACTATGTCACGCTTTCTGTCTCGGACAACGGATGTGGCATGGACGAATCCACCCGAAGCAAGGTGTTCGAACCGTTTTACACAACAAAAGCATCAGGTCAAGGCACTGGTCTCGGCCTTGCCACTGTGGATGGAATCACCAAACAGAATAATGGTTTTGCAACTGTTTACAGTGAACCTGACAAAGGGACGACATTTACCATTTATCTACCAAGCTGTGCTGAAATCCCGGTACTGCAGGGAGAAAAATCTATTCCCGGCTGGATTTCAGGTAATGAGACTATATTGATAGTTGAAGATGACGAAAGACTCCTGGAAATTACAAGTAGTATGCTTGAATCTCTCAATTACACGGTACTTACAGCTAACACTCCGGAGAAGGCTGTGGAAATAGTCAAAAATCGGGGATTGCCGATTCATCTGTTGCTGACTGACGTCATTATGCCTGATATGAATGGCCCTGAATTAGTAAGGGATATCACTGCAATCTGCCCGGATTGTAAAGTTTTGTATATGTCCGGATATACAGCCAATGTGATAACGAATCAAGGTGTACTAGAGAAAGGTATAAACTTTATCCAGAAACCATTTACAATCACCCAAATCGGACAGAGTGTCCAAAATGTTCTGAAAGATATTGGAAATGATAATTGACACTCGTATTGTCAGGCGTCATGACTGATACCGCAACTAGCAGGAAAATGCAGAAGACCACCTGAACATACGTTCGGTATGAATCTTTATTACTCACCTACAATTAAGAGCCAGCAGGCCCATTTAACCAAAAAGTTACGGTGTCGATATTTTTGACAAGGCCACAACTGCACCTTGCTGAATGAATAGCCACAAGTGCAACAAAAGCCACAAAAGCCGGTGATTTGATGCAGAGATCCAGAGCAACCTGCAGGGTAAAACTCCTGTTTTTTTTGCGAGAATGAATTTCGGGAGCAACGAAATTAGATCACTGTCGCTCTATACTGTGTTTAACTCTTAAACACTCACTACTGCAAACACAGGTATTGCTTTTTGTGTCTAAAGAAACCCATTGTGTGGTGGCTTTTCCGCAAATTACACAAGTAAAATGTTCCTGGTCCACCGCAAAAACCTGTTCATGCTTTGGTTTAATTTCTTCATGTCGATTTCTTTTTTTGAAGTTTATTTCCTTAGATGGCTGGTTGGCCAAAACTTCATGATTTCGAGATCTATGTAAAGCCGCTTTACGTTCAAGCTCTTTTAAATGAATTCGGTATTGTTCTTCTTGTAGTCTCTGCTGTTCTTGTTCCTTTTTTCTGTTTCTCCCAAGCACAAAACATTTCATACTCATCAGGGTGGATGAGTTCTCCTGTGGTCTTCCGAACCAACATTTGAGACAGCTCATTGGTCAACATCATGTTGAATTCGTATTTCTGGGGTTGATGCACACAGTGCAATCCCCTAAGGGTAACTATCTTTCCTTTTGTTTCATCAAGACATACAAGTCCGTTGTTGTTGTGAGAGTAAATCTGATTGTACTCAGATGTGAAATTAAAATCCCGCTCAGAGGGCGTCAAGTGAACCGCGTGGCTATGCTCGCGATCTCTATTTAAAACCTTGTGAAGAAATATTGACACCACTTGAATATCAGACATGGCCAGGGTATCAATCAATCAGTCCCTGCCACTCACCCCTTTTTCAAAGATTAAATAACCAATTCCTCTTCCATCATCTGTCTCACCAAAACAGTCAAACAATATTGGTATGTCAGTGATAGATTTTTCAACGGTGACCTGATCTGCAAACTTCGATTGAAGCCAAGTGTAAAGTTGTCCTCTGGCTTCCAGGATTTCCGGGGACTCTTTTCGAAGGCTACAGTCACTCAGATCTTTATGCGCAAAATGCCACCGTCTTTTTTTCCCGGCCCTTACTCGTACCGGTTCTTTGCAACCAGGGCAGCGCAAAGAATCGAGTCTATCTTTGTTTCGGAGATCGTCTATGTTTCCCTGAGTCCAGAAAGGGTCAATAATGATGACCTCTTTCTGGGAGTTAAGATCCATGGCTTTGTACATGACTCGTCTTATAAAAAAAATATCAACGGTTGTTACCTGACTTTTGCAGAGTAGTATCTTCTGTCGCTTAATATTTTGATACGATTTGATGTTAGCTAATTTTATCTGTAGGTGCAAGAAATGGTTATGTCGTGAGGGCGGGTTACAGGCCGAGGGAGGTGGGATAACCGGTTTCAAAGTGAAGCGATTTATGAATCAGGAGCTACAAAAGCCGTAGTCTTGATTCAGCCTGTTCTGGGCCTCGCTGGGGTTAGTCCAATCAAAAGTAGACAAATTTGCGGTCAAGCGTGAATCTGGTTGGGGGATATTGGTTCGAAAGTAGTATCAACACCCTGACCAATAAGAAATGGAGCAAAACTTCAAAACACTGTAGGCTTTAGAATTGTGCTTCTCTGCTCTCAGTATATACAGGAAACATATTCACCTCCCTATACTGAAAACTGTTCAATCCTGCCAGTGCTAAACTTGGAATCTGCGATTGTACGATACTGCAATGGTATCGTGCTAGAAGTCTAACACCTACCCTGTAGTGACCTGTAAATAGAATCCAGCCTGATTAATGCTTCATCTTAGGTTACTTTAACCTGAACTGAGAATTTTCTTTTTTTGTGGTATTGATTATTCCACCCAGTATAAGATAGAATTAACTATACTATAAGTAAACTTGATGAGAAAAAGCCAATTCTGTCAATGAACAGAAGCGGAAAGTTACGGGTCTTATTAGATAGCCGAGCTGCCTTATTGAAATGATAGCTCGGCTTTTTTATTAAGGCTAACTCAATACTCTACAAAAAGGAGGACTCACTATGTTTGCAACTATCAGAAGATACAAAGGGTTCCCACAAGACAAGATGGATGAAATAGTCAAACGAGTAGCTGATGGTTTTGTGCCTATAATCACCACGAGTGAAGGGTTCATTGATTTCCGTTTTATAGAATCAGGAGGTGGTATAGTTACAACCGTCAGTGTCTTCGATACAATGGATGCTTCTGTAGCATCTAATATAATGGCGGCGGATTGGGTTAAAGAGAATCTTACCGAGTATAACCCTTCTACTCCTCAAATATCTACAGGAGAAGTAAGAATAGACAAGTAGGTTTATGCTATGGACCGGGCATTTTAAAAGGCTGCGTCAGGAACATGGGGGTATTTGAACTGACAAAATAACCAATTGAAATCTCATGAGGCAAGAACCATTTTTTTGCCTCATGATTTAGATACGATGTTCTTCACAGGTTATCAACTAAGATAATTGCTCCATAGTTTCAGAACCAAATGAAGGATTATACATGCGTATCAAGGGTTGATATTAGCAGTATGATTTTCCCGAGTGTCCATGCCAACTGATATTATCCTTGTTCCTGTATCTGTGAACTAGGGCTGCTTTAAACAAAGGCCTCAGAGTCATCTTCTCGTATTTGAAAATGTTGTTAGATTTAGGTGTTGATACCACAACACTATCGATAGGAACCAGAGTAAATCACCTATCTGGATTATGTTTTGTTACGTGGAGTACGCTGTTATTTGACAAGGACGTAACTGTACATTTTACATGAATCAATAACCACAAAAGCCGTTGGTTTGACGCACCCTTGCCCCCCGAAGGGACTATCGTAAGACCAAAGATGAACATCTTTTACGGTTTTAGGAACCGTTTACCTTATCCCTTAAGATGCTGGATGGCCTAAAGGTTACAACCCGTCTAGCATCAAGTTTAAGATCCTCACCGGTCTGAGGATTGCGTCCCTGGCGGGTTTTTTTGTCCCTTACATTGAACTTCCCGAACCCACTCAAGAGGAGATCTGACCCACTAATAAGAGCGTTTTTTGACAAACGAAGAAACGATTCTACCGATTCGGTTGCCTGGGCTTTGGTCAGGTTATCGTGCTTTTTATAAATCTGCTGAACTAGATCTGCCTTGGTAAGTGTCATTCTATCCTCTTTAAGTTGCTGAGATATCTTTTTAAACCGCCTACGACGATCATATTCTAAAAATTGGAAAAGTAAAAGAAATCAGGTTAGTTCGACTCAGTAATCTTGATTCCGGATGGTATCGAGAAATCACAGGCCCTTAATAGTACCTTTCTGAACAATAGCCTTTGTTTTGAATCATCCCGTTCTTGTCCTGGCTGAGGTCTGCACAATCAAAAGTGGACAAATTTACGGTCAAGCGTGAATCCGGTTGTGGGCTATTTGGGTGTAGCTGCTTTATCCAGCATGTTTTGATCTATAGGAGATACCTTGACTATTGAAAATCAGAGATTCATTTTGTATGTCTTAAGCTTCTTCCAAAAGTATTATCAGTGACAAGAATCCGCCAAAATGTAGCAAACGTTAAGTGAAAAATATTTTCTGAAGCACAGTGTATGAAAGTACCTTGTAGCGCTTTTTTTGCTATTTTTATTTACTTCGAGCAGAATCATTGACATGTTGATTTATCTAAATCAACATTGTCCATACCAGCATTTAAGATAAATTGCCTTAGCAATACATCTACCAATTTTGCGTTCTTCTAAAGAGTGGTTTTTCTTGCTAATCGTTTAAAATGTTTTTTTAAGCGTCTGTTTATTATTGCTGGAATAGAAACAAAACATAAACAGCGGAACATGCTATTCCTGATAATATTTGTGAAATTACTATTCCTGCTAACCAACTGAGTACTGCCCAGAAAAACAAAAGTCCTGTTGTGCCTTTAATGAGATTCCAGATAGAAGCATCATAACATTTACAATTATATATAATACAGGTACTTCAGTGTATACGTATTGGTGTAGCCTTCCTGGAATTTTTTTCTTAGTTCACATGGTACAGGTCTTTGTTTTTTAGAGTGATTTGACACATGTCGTTGCTAAATAACGTGTAGATTATGTGTTGTTTTGTCGTAATTAGAGATCTGTCTGTATTAGTTATTTAAAGGTTTTTTTGAACAACTTGTAACCTTTTATGCTGTTGGAACGTTATATCTTTAAGCATCTAACAAAGACTCATAAGACCCGAGAAGGGAGCGGTGTTCACCGCTTATGTATGCTCCCATTGTGGGAAAAAAGTTAACAGGAGGGCGACGAGATGAAACTTACAGGAAAAATTACGACAACTATCAGCACAGCAGCAATCTTAGCTATGTTTGTCGTGCCAAACATGGTTAGTGCAACTGTACAGGAGGATTTTCTAGCTGATATGGACCCGACAATTACCACAGGCGAGATGTTACTTCTTGTTAGTAATGGATATCGAGAGCAGAATCATGAGAATGAACAGTCCAATGAACAAGATCAGGATCACGGTGATGATGACGACGATGATTCAGACGATGATTCAGACGATGATTTAGACGATGATTCAGACGACGATGATTCAGACAACGATTACTCATAATGATGATCTGAGCAGCAATGGCAATCCTACAGATGACCACGACGGAGAATCTGGTCGTGACAGGGGTGGCTTTTGCGAGGGTAGTGTAGCCATGAGCGAGATGCTCATAAATATTTATATGGTTGGTAACGGTTATGGTTCTGGTGATCTAGATCAGAAAAATGATGGGTCCTGCCAGGCTTGATTGGGTGGGTGGGCCTCAATAACTATTGATTCCAATCGAATTTCATACAAGCTTACTACATTAACCTGACTACCTCACGTGTCTACTGAATCCATATTCGATGTATCAAGGATTGAGCTGTAATTGCTTACCGCAAATTCTTGATAACAAAGAGAATGAACTCAGTAGTCACGTCCGAAGGTAAAAATCATAAACCTTAGATCAGGGTATAAAATTGTCACTCTACTTTTTGTTCTTTTTAAAAATAATATCCAGCTGAGATGTCAGATTAGGTCTGAACTAATTCAATTTAACAATCCGATAGATTGAAACTCCTATTTATCACTTACTCTATCCCGTCCCCAAAACAATTTCAGGATATTCGTATCCGGTCGCCTTGTAGCCAAGCTCACTACCACGAAGACCATCAGGGATATCACCAAAGTGGGAACTATCACGTGCATTCCGTAAAACCGCTTTACGAATGAGACCATATAAAAATAGGTAACAAGCCCAGAAACCATGGATGCGAGAGCTCCCATGGCATTAGCTCTCTTCCAGTACAGCCCAAGTACCATGGGCCATAAGAATGCAGCCTGCATTCCACCGAAAGCAAAGAGGTTTAGCCATACAATTAAATCCGGGGGTCGAAATGCCGCTAAAAAAACTATGATTCCAATTAATAGAGTGGTCCAGGAACCGAGTTTTTTAACAAGTTTTTCAGCCTCTTCTTCACTTTCAGTGGGACAGATGTAGTTGAGGTATAAATCCTTTACTATTGCTGCAGAGGCCAAAATCAACTGAGAGTCAATGGTGGACATAATCGCAGCCAGAGGCCCTGCGATAAAAATCCCAGCAACCACGGGATGAAGTACCGTCAGAGAGAGTGCTGGAATGATCTTATCTCCAACCGCGATCTCAGGCAAAATGGCCCTTCCCAGGGCTCCAGATAAATGCATTCCTAGCATGATCACGCCAACGACCACCGTACTCAAAACAATTGCTGTGTGCATTGAACGGCTGTCTCGATAGCCGAAGCAGCGAACTGCGGAATGGGGAAGTCCAATCACCCCGAAACACACAAGAATCCAAAACGACAGGATAAACGGTTTTGCCAGAAATTCGTTGGGGCCAAATGGAGTCACTAAGGCAGGATCGATCTCCCGAAGAGTGGTAACCGTAGCCTCCATACCACCTCCGGCGTGTACAGTGCCTATGAGCAGGGCCACGGTTCCGATCATCATGACCACGCCTTGTACTGTATCTGTAAGGACCACAGCACGGAAGCCGCCAATACAGGTATAGAGAATCACTGTAGAGGCAAAGAACATAAGCCCCATGTTGTAGGAAAGTCCCGTCATTCCCTCAAGCAGCCTGGCCCCACCGATAAACTGCGCCACCATGGCAGCGATGAAGAACAGAACAAGACTTAAGGAACCTAAAATAACGACCCAGCGACTCTGGTAACGCTCTCTGAGGATGTCGTTTACTGTCACCGCATTTACCCTTCGCGCAATAATAGCAAACTTCTTACCGAGAACCCCAAGGGTGAGCCATGCCGTGGGCAACTGAATCATTGCTAAAAGCACCCAGCCGAGCCCCATCTTATAAGCCACACCAGGGCCTCCCACAAAACTGCTGGCACTGGTGTAGGTCGCGACCAGAGTCATTGCTAGGACAAATCCACCCATACTCCGACTACCAATAAAATATTCTTCCAGAAAACTCCCGGAACCGGAAAGTCGTCTTCGGCTGTAGAACGCAAGAGAGAACATCACTGCAAGATAGATAACCAGTGGTAAAAGAACCTGAATATTCATCGTTGTCCCTCCTCTTCCTTCTCTGGTAGGTAGGCATCCAGAGTCATTTCCCGAAAGAAAAGCCGAACCATTAACCAAGCAAAAAGAGAGAAAAGAACGAGTCCTCCAACGCAACTCAACATAAACCACAAAGGCAGACCGAACACATAGGTATAATTCTCGGGAGGTTTTGAACCAAATCCATAGGCGGTGATGTACCACCAGAGAAAGTTTAATACAGCAAGTCCCACAGCCAAAAGGGCTTCCCGGTTTGCCTGTTTAAAGCGCACATCACTCACAAAGGTGCCTGGATTTTTCATAAATACCAACCTCACTAAGATCAATTCCAATTATTTCATGAAGGAACTTATACCCCCTCGATGGGTGTTAGTGCCTTGCTTCTGAATTTTTGCCATAATAACAGGTAGTAAGGAGTTCGATAAATCTGGAGAGTGGATTGAAATTAGAAACTCCAATCAAGCAGCAGATAGCGATAGACCTTCGAGGCACTTATCCCGTTCATCGGGGTTAGGATTTTGTTACTATAAATGACCTCCTTATAACATAGAAAAATACTTCAAACATCTGCATTCTCAGCAGGATTCTTCAGGGTGTAAACCGAATTTGACGGGGAGGTTCCATACCTAAGACGTAGATAAGCATGGCGATGTTCGCACCAAAATTGTCCTGTTAGCTACTTCTCTTCTTTCCGTAAGAACCTATAATAGGTGCAATGATAGTTGCATCAGACAAATCAACAAACCATAAGGAACTAATGTTATGAAAAAAGCGCTACTCGTCATAGACATACAAAACGATTATTTCCCTGAATGAAGTTATCCGCTATGGAACACAGAGGAGACCCTCAACCGTATAGTGACTGCCATAGAGAATGCTCAAAACCATGATATTGCGGTCATACATATTCAGCATGTTGCAGACAGTTCTTCTGTATAGCCCCATTTCTCAATAAATAATCCCTGCCGCAAGCGGACGGGGTATTCAGACGCTTTAGAAAAAGCTTAGCAAACCATTTCTACAACAATTGAGCGCCCAAGGGGCGGAGTATTAACTCAAGTTACGCAATAGAGGCACGGAGGGTGTCAAGATTTACAACAGTATTGTTGCAGCAGCTCCAGATGCCCCTGTTGTTATAAAAAATTATGCTGACTCGTTCCACGAAACATTGCTAGGAAACGTTAAAAACAATTGGAGTTAAAGAGCTCTGAATATGCGGGATGATGACTCAGAACTGCGTCACTCACGCCGCTATATGGAAAATTGCTGAAAAATACAAAGTCTCTATTTTGCAAGACTGTTGTACAACCGTATATGAAATTCTAAGCTTTTGGTGGTAATTTGGCAACGTAGAATTAAGTGTTTAGGGGAGAGTGAGTATGAAACTTTATTGTCCGCCGACAGTGTTGTCGGAGAGAAATAAAATATCATGCTGAGTGGTCGTTCAGGGGTGTCATTAGGGTAACCATAATAGCTTAAAGGGGGCATTGAGAATATAACCCCGTTAGAGAAAGTGTATTGTTCTTCCAGGTCACGCACTGCATAGACGCCAATACCTTCATCGTGGAGGAGTATATTGCCTATCCCGAGGACGAGAATTTTTTTGTTATCCATCTTATGTGTGTATCCAC
>JBLHNA010000059.1:0-28310 GCA_047619065.1 Desulforhopalus sp. | reverse complement strand
GTAATTCACATAACGTACAGCAAATACAATCTTCTGGACGAACTGCCACCGCTTTATCTTTAGAATCCAGCTCCAATACCTTTTTAGGACAAAAACTGACGCAGATGCCACATCCTTTGCACCAGTCACGGTTGATTCTTAGCTCCTTGAGCTTTCTTTTTCCCATGAATTTACCCTTTCTTTAAATCCCGTTTTTCCAACTCATATTCAAACAAGGCCCTTGCTCCTTGCTCAAGTCACAATAGCGCTACAGGAATAGCAATTGCCATGCCACTGAAATAAAGACCTCAATAACGATCTGAAACTATTATGATCTCCTACATCCTCGCCCTAAGGCAACATCACTTGATCGCTGTTACAAACTTCCGCACCACGAATACCGGCAAATTCTGCCGTACCCGGCAAAATTTGCCGGTATTCGTTTTTGTCTTTATTGGCGTTGTGGTCTCTTAGAAACGGGAAGAGTAACAAAAGTACGACAAAAGGAGTCTGGCATTATTATTGCTATTTGACGACCAGTAACTCGAAGCCAACACGGCTCACACCGTAGTAGGTATATCGCAACTATCTATATTTGGAGGGTCACAATGAAAAAATGTTTTGCTATCCTGATGTTAATGTTGACTGCAACCAGTAGCTGGGCCACTGGTAAGGTTGATATTGGAAAAGATCTTTTTGTCACAGTTGCCACCGGTGGCACCTCTGGCGTTTACTACCCTATTGGTGGTGCTGTCGCGAATGTGCTGTCAAGTGAGCTTGGAATTGATACTTCGGTGCAGGCAACCGGTGCTTCAGTTGAGAACATCAACCTGCTTAAAACCAATAAAGCTGAAATCGCAATTGTTATGGCGGACGCAGTTGCCCAAGCATATCAAGGGACTGGAGCTTTCGCTGGGAAAGAGGCTATTACGAACCTTCGTGGCCTGACAGCTCTCTATCCGAATTTTGTACAAGTTGTAACAACCAGTAAAACTGGTATCAAAAGTATCAAGGATCTTGCAGGAAAACATGTTGGTGTTGGTGCCCCCGGATCCGGAGTGGAATTGAACGCTCGTCTTATTCTTGAAGCTTTTGGTCTCACATACGATGATATAAAACAGGACTACTTAAGTTATAGCGAAGCAATCGATCAGATTAAAAATGGAATGGTAGATGCGGCCTTCGTAACAAGCGGAGTACCAAATTCGACGGTTATTGACCTTTCTGTATCTCACGATACCATTGTACTTCCTATCGATGGCGAGGCAATTACCTACCTTATGGAAAAATATCCCTTCTTTGCCTCAGGAACTATCCCAGGAGGAACCTATAGGCAGAAAGAAGACGTGAAAACCGCAACTATTACTAATCTGCTGCTCATCAGTGACTCTCTTTCCGAGGATGCTGGATACCAGATAACAAAGGCACTTTTTGAAAATCTGGACACCCTCTACGGTGCCCATAATGCAGCCAAAAACATCTCTCTGAAAACTGTGGCCAACGGTATGCCAATTCCTTTTCACCCAGGTTCTGAAAAGTATTTCAAAGAAGTTGGCGCATTGAAATAACCCCGGTAAACGAGAAGTAAGCCGGGACTCAGTTCAGTACTCGCTCGACGGGTATAAGTGCCTCGGTGGTTACTGTAAATTTCTAATTTCAATACAACCTCCAGATTTCATGTTTTTTATGACAAGATTTCAGGAGTAAGGCACTAAACGTGAACACACATATACAGTCATGAGGAACCGCCTGAAAAGCAAACTGTCTCCGCTCTTCGGAGCGGCGATAGTGATAGTTGCTGCCACCCTTCTTTGGGGCTGTGCTCAAGCACGAAGTCAATCCAATACGTTACTCCTTATACTAACCCACGCCCGAACAGGTGAGGTGCTGTTTACTCAAACTGTAAATGCAACCGATGTTATACGCCTCAGCTGGATTCACTCAGTGGAACTTACCCCTTGGGAAGAGTACTACCACATTCTTTCGACCGGAGAACTTCTCTTAGCTAAAACACGTTTTCAGTCCTACGGGGCCGGTGCACCTGAGTACGGAGGAACATTCAGAAAAGAAAAGGACTGGATGATACATGAAAATATCAACAAGGTCCTTCCTGCATTGCAATGGATTCATTCTCGAGCAGCAAAATTTCAAGTCGATTTAAATAACAATATCCTCCTGAGAACTGAAGATATGCCACATCACGAACCGTTAAAACTCTCAATTCGAGGTGAAATACGATGAATAGTACCAAGAATACCCCTCTCGATGAACAAGCTCAAAAGGTCCTTGAAAAATACGACAAGGAATCCTCGACACGAGTATTTGGCAACAAGGGGCTTACCTTGATGGTGACGACTCTCGCCGTCTCGCTTTCACTTTATCATCTTTTCACTTCTTATTTTGGTACCCCTTTAACACTGGTCCATCGATCAATACATCTTTCTGCAATTCTTGCTCTCGCCTACATGCTCTATCCGGCGTCAAAGAAACTTAAGCGAGATCGCCTCCATTGGTGGGATTTGATTCTTGCCCTCCTTGCCTTCAGCTCCGCTATATATATGGCTTTTGAAAATACAGCTATTTACAATCGCGGAGGAATACCCAATCAGCTTGATTTGGTCTTTGGAGGCATCTTGATACTGCTGGTTATTGAAGCTGCACGCCGGGTGACCGGTTGGGCACTCCCTATGCTAGGAATTCTATTCCTCTGCTATGGACATTTCGGGAGAGAGCTTTCCGGCATCTTTCGCCATCGTGGCTACGCCTGGGAAGACATCATCAATTTCATGTACGTCACGACAGAGGGGATTTACGGCACCGCAATCGGCGTTTCAGCAACCTATATTTTTCTTTTCATCCTCTTTGGTTCCTTTCTGGCAAAATCTGGAATGGGTCAACTCTTTAACGATATGGCCATGGCGATTGCCGGGCAAAGCAAAGGCGGGCCTGCAAAGGTTGCGGTAATTGCCAGTGGTTTTCTTGGAAGCATTAACGGGGCTGCAGTTGCCAATGTTGTAACCACCGGTAGTTTTACTATTCCGTTAATGAAGAAGATAGGTTACTCCAAAGAATTTGCCGGGGCAGTCGAAGCCTCGGCAAGTGTCGGAGGACAGATCCTCCCTCCAGTCATGGGAGCTGCAGCGTTCATCATGGCAGAAATGCTCGGTATTCCCTACAAGGAAATCGCTCTGGCAGCGACTCTTCCAGCTCTTCTTTTTTACCTCGGTGTTATCGTTCAGATTCACCTTCGCGCGACCAAAGACGGCCTGAAAGGAATCTCACGCGAAAACCTGCCTGACGTGATGACCGTGATAAAGGAGAGGGGCCACCTGTTCCTCCCCCTCATTTTTCTCATGTATATGCTCTTTTTCAGTGGAACTACGATCATCTATTCGGCCTTTCTCACTATCATCATGACTGTGATTGTGGCCATGCTTCGTAAATCTACACGACTCTCCCTTTTGGATATTATAGGTGCCCTGGAAGATGGTGCGCGCTCTGCAGTGGCAGTAGCAATCGCATGTGCAGCTGTAGGTATTGTTGTGGGAATTGCGACTCAGACGGGATTTGGGCTTAAACTCGCCAACGGCATCGTCCTGCTGGGCGGACAATCGATGTTTCTCACCTTGGTATTCACCATGTTGGCGTGCATGGTATTAGGTATGGGATTACCCAGTATTCCAACCTATATTATCACGGCGACCATCGCAGGCCCGGCCCTGATAAAAATTGGTGTACTACCACTTGTCGCTCATCTTTTTGTCTTCTACTTTGGTATATTTGCCAACATCACTCCACCTGTAGCCCTGGCCTCCTTTGCAGCTGCTGGTATATCAGGAGGTGATCAGATGAAAACCGGTTTTATGTCGATGAAGCTTTCCATTGCCGGATTTATAATACCCTATATATTTGTCTACAATAATGCTTTACTCATGATCGATACTACTTTTTTAGAGGGTTCAATTGTAGCCCTGACTGCGGTGGTCGGTGTGATAATGCTTGGCGCTGCAGCGGAAGGTTTCTTCTTCACCAGAATGCATCTGCTGCTGAGGATCATATTAGCAGGTGGGGCAATGTGTTTTATGACCCCGAATATGCTGCAGGATATCATCGGTTTCAGTATCGCAGCCCTGATTCTTTTCTTACAGTGGAGACTGAGTAAGACTCGTCAGACTTTTACACATGGGCAACCGGCTGGAGCCCAATAAGCCATCTGATTTCTCTGTCATGTTGCAGGGCAAAAGCGATTGCGTTGCCCTGCACAGACAAAAAAACACCTATTTTTGAAGTATTAAGACATCAGGTCACAAGGACATGACAATGTGAACCAATTCGCGACCTTCTTCATCATACTGCTGGCATCATTTTCTGTATTTCAACCTATTTCAACTTTTGCTGAGCAGGGAAAATCTCAGCTTCTGGTTGCCTATGAGCCTGATCTGGCACCACTCAACTACTCGAGACAAGGAACCGCTGAAGGATTTACAGTTGATCTGCTCACTGCTATATTTCAAGATCAAAATATCGATATTACCTTTATCCCCATGGTACAGGATGAGGCTCTCAGAAAGATTGCTTCGCGTGAAATTGATATTATTGCCAGTATTTCGTACGCAAGCCAACATACTAATATAATAGAACACTCTGATCAGATATTCTCATCTTCTATTGGTGTCCTCGCCCCTGTTGCGGGTAATCAAGACAAGGATTTCTCCAGTCTTTCAAACATGATCGTGGCCCTGCAAAGTAACACTCTTGAATATGACTTTCTAAAAAACGTCCGTCGGATCCACTACCAGGTCAGTAACAGCCAGAAAACCGCTCTGCGATTCTTTCTTGCAGGACGAGCTGATGTCTTTGTTGGCAATATAGCAACCGCCAAGTACTACCTTAATCAATATGGAATAAATAACAGATATGAGTTCTCCAATTCATATTTAATGCCTGTCGAGTATTCTTTTGCTGTGCCAAAAAATAACTTCCGCCTTCTCAGCACGATCAATAACAGCATTCGGCAGATGAAAATAACCGGTGAGTACAGTAACCTGTACCGCAAGTGGTTTAACCAGGAAGCGGAAGCGATAAGTGGGATTGTAAGGATGGTGTGGAAGGTCGGCCTCGGTGTTATCTCGATTTTCATTATGGTTTTTCTTCTTGGGATGCGCTGGAACCGACAGTTAAAAAAAGAAGTTGCTCGTAAAACCGTTGATCTTCAAGAAGTCAATGAAGCCCTTGTGAAACAGATCACCATCGCTCAGAACAACAACGAATTCCTCAAACAAATCCTCGATAGCAGTCCACGCGGCATCATCATTCTCGATCGACAGGGGCGTATCACCAAAAGCAACAAGAAGGTCTATAGCTTTCTTGACCTCACCGGGTCTTTGAAGGGAAAACATTACCAGGATATCTCTCTCTTCGCTAATCTGCTGGATGCGAAGATTACCCCGTTGCTATCAGGTCAAAGTAATCATTTTCTTGGAGAACATAAGGAATTGATGCTCTCCGATACAAGGATGCATCATCTGAGGTACAATGTATCCCCACTTTACCAGTATGATCAAAAAATTAATGGGATTATCTTGAGTTTTGAGGATGTCACATCCGAATTAGAAATTCGAAATAAGTTATTTGAACAGGAAAAGACCCGTGCACTCAGCCGCGTGGTCGCCGGTATTGCACACGAAATTCGAAATCCGCTCAGTGCCATCAAGACGTTTGCCGAACTTATCCCGCGCAAGATACACAGCGTGAAATTTCAACAGGAAATTTCCAACTGCGTCCCAAAAGAAATAATCCGTATTAACATACTTATTGAAGGACTCATCAACTATGCACGTCCCAGAAAAGTAAAAACCGAACTCGTATCCGTAAAAAAGGTAATCGATGAATCGACCATCCTGCTCGAACACGGTATTCGTAATAAAGGCTTTCTTTTGAGACGCGAAATATCTGAAAATCTATCAATTATGACAGACCATGATCAGATTAAGCAGGTAATAATTAACCTGATCATAAATGCCATTGACGCCCTTAAAGAAGCCAAAGATACTGAGGAGGAATACCTTGATGGCACAATTGAACTCAAAGCATTCTCTGAAAGAAATCAGGTTTGTATTCAGGTTATCGATAATGGTATCGGCATGGATCTAGAAGAAAAGTCAAACGCCCTTGAACCCTTTTTCACCACAAAACCCCGAGGAACCGGCCTTGGTCTTCCCCTGGCAGATCAACTTATCCGTCAAAATAACGGTTGGTTAAAACTCAAGAGTGAGAAAAACATTGGTACGACCATTTCCATGTACTTTAACAGAGCAGAAACAAGGCAACCCCATGAATAAAATACTCATTGTTGATGATGAAGCGTCGATCCTTACCGCCCTCACATTCGCGCTTGAGGATGCCTACGAGGTGTCAACATTTGCAGACCCTGAAGCAGCACTGACACTACTGGAAACAGAAACATTTCACCTCTGCCTTCTTGATCTCAAAATAGGTACAATTGATGGAATAGAGATTTTAAAAAGAATCAAAAATATCCAACCATCAATAGAGATTATAATGATCACCGCCTACGGTTCAATTGAGTCTTCGGTACGCGCCCTGCAAAGCGGCGCTTTTAGTTACATAACCAAACCAATTGATATAAACGAGCTTCAACTTAATCTCGACCGTGCCGGTCGCTATAAACATTTGAACTCGCAGGTTGAATATCTTTCCAAAGAACTGGAGGGTAAATACCGATACCGTGAGTTGATTGGATCAAGCAAGGCTATGCAACCGGTGTACAAGATGATCGATAAGGTCAAGGATGTTGACTCCACAATCCTTATCACCGGTAAAAGTGGTACAGGAAAAGAGCTTGTGGTACGCGCAATCCATTTTTCTGGAAAACGTCAGAAAGGCGTCCTGGAAATCATTAATTGCGCCGCCATTCCCGAACCCCTTTTGGAAAGTGAACTGTTTGGCTATGAAAAAGGTGCTTTTACTGGCGCGACCAGGTCCAAACCCGGAAAATTTGAAATTGCCCAGGGAGGTACAATTTTCTTAGATGAAATCGGTGATATGCCACAACCTCTACAGGTTAAGCTCTTACGTGTTCTCCAATCCAAAAAGATATCTCGTCTCGGCTCCAATAAAACAATTAATCTTGATGTACGCGTGATTGCAGCAACAAACATGGACCTCGCTCAGGCAATTGTAGAGAAGACCTTTCGTGAAGATCTCTACTTCAGAATAAACGTTATAGAAATTCAACTACCACCGCTCTCGGAGAGAAAAGAAGACATACCGTTACTTGTGGCCCATTACATCAGGCGATTTAACATTGAACAAAGTCTCAATGTACAACAGTTCACCAGGGAAGCTCTCTCAAGGCTTGCCACCTACAGCTACCCTGGAAACATCAGAGAACTTGTTAATATCATAGAGTATTCAATGGTAATGTCTTCAGGCAGTGAAGTAGGTGTTCAAGATCTACCGGAAAATCTCAAGAGTTCTCCCTTCAACGTATCGTCAGACCAGCACGAATTATCTCTTCGGGCTTTTGTCGGATTAAGTATGCGTGAGATTGAAGAAAAATTCATCAACGAAACACTCGAAGCCCTGAATGGCCACAGACGAAAAACAGCAGAAACACTGGGTATCAGTGAGCGGAGCTTACGATACCGTCTAAATTCTGATAGAAAGCCTGACCAAGATGATTGAGTAATATCTGCAATTGATCACCAGAACCTGCGGCTTCTTATCATGCAACCTATTCTTTGAGAAAGGGTAGAAGATGAAACTGAGCAACTTGATTGAATAGCACAGTAATGCAAATTTTCAATCTGCTATCCAGTGGTTAAAATTATCAGGTGGCGTTTTCCCTGTAAGTTAACCACTTATTTAGCCCGAATTTCTCATGACTTTTTGATTTGAAACTCAATTGTTTGTTTTTATAGTTTAAAAATGACTTCCTTAATTAACAGGGTGTTTTTCGTTTCAAATCAAAAAGTTCGCCCTTCGGGCCAACAGATTTATCCGCAAATGCTTCGTTACCGAGCATTTGCAGTAGATTATTACAGCTTCATGCCCGGTGTCTCGACCTGCGAAAAACTTTGTTGGTGAGAAATCCGGGTTAGAGGAGAGGATCATTCTGGAATGGAATCATCAAATACAAATGTTGTGTCGCTATGTGCACTAATGCCTGGGTACAACAACTCCCATGAACCACCAGTGTTGTTACTGACGACACTATCTACGATATTAATGGTACCGTCGTGATTGTTGCTAATGAAAAAGATACCCGAACCATAAGCATTCACAGTGTTATTTTCGATTCGGGAACCACAAATTGAAAGGGTCATGGTCAGTCCATCATTGTATATTGCGCCGCCACTACCACCCCCTGGGGTTCCATCTTCGGCAGGATTTCCCCCATTACCAACCGCTTGGTTATAAGAAAAGAGGCTGTTGATAATGGTCCAGGATACGCCAATGCTGCTGACGGCTCCCCCGTTTGAACCTATGTTACCCAAATCACTCCTGCCACCAAAGGTACTATTAACTATATATACCGGCTTATCGTTATATTGACTAAACACCCGAATTGCGGCACCACCAACGTCTGGTCCTGTTTCAGCACACGTGTTATTAAAGAAACGACTGTTAATAACTTTGAAACGACCTCCCCGTACCCAAACTGCACCACCGCCAGTATACTCGTCTTCATCTTTGGAATTCCCGTTGATGAACGTCAGATTTTGAAGGGTCAACTCGGGGTGGTCCTGGTTCTGGCATTGGGATGTCGTCCACACTTGATCTGGGTCACAGGTGTTCATATAGAGTATGCGCCTTTGGTTTCCACCACTGAGTGTGACTTTACCCCCACCGTCAATAACGATCTCTGGACCTGTGTTGTTAAATATTTTTGCAGTTTCGTTTAAAGTAATTGTGATAGGATCAGGTCCGCAGTTAAAAGTAATTATCCCACCGGCGGCGATGGCGTCGATCACCGCTTGGCTTGTGCAACTGGCTGGAGTACCATTACCGATCACCTCATCTGGGCTGGATGTGTCTTCCGCCTCTGCCCCTGCCTCTAACGGCTTAGAACATGTACCGAGAACATTCCCGGCCGGTGGGAGATCATCACCTTGATCTGTATGCCCCGATATGATTGCAGGCAGAAACATGACCCAGGGAAATTCATCTTTTGCGGCAAGTACATAATCTGTACCTGAGAGCAAAAGGACTATTAAGACCAAAATTTTCTTGACCAATGAAAATAAGGTCTCGAAATTGTATTTCAACACAAACATTTTTTTATACCATCAATTTGGACAAGGTTAATAGATGAGGGCCAAGATGAGTGGCGGTATTGAA
The DNA here is from genome assembly GCA_047619065.1 of Desulforhopalus sp. Classification (GTDB taxonomy): domain Bacteria; phylum Desulfobacterota; class Desulfobulbia; order Desulfobulbales; family Desulfocapsaceae; genus Desulforhopalus_A. The sequence goes on along the minus strand of JBLHNA010000059.1, from coordinate 18,968 downwards.
ATGTCATCGTATGGCATTAGGCACTTAATCTTTCTATAAACAACCTAAAGTTTGAATGGACGTTGTCCCTGAGGGCCATTCGAATCACACCTTATTTTCTCTACCTATTTGACACCACCCTCCTGCCAATCATCACCATGGAGTTCACAATTAATATAGTTGAGCAGGAAGTCTCTTTTGTCTTTTTTAAATAGGGCCAGCTCTGCTGTAAATATTTCATAACCAGATATCTCTTCTTCGAGTTCTACAGTGGCAGTAGCGAGTTCTTCCTGGGCGTATTCCCGCTCATCATCATCTTTGCACTTTGAGAGTTTTTTTTTCGCAATTTTCACTTCCGACTTTGCTTCTGCGACCTGTTCTTTTGCAGTTTTTATCTCGTATTTAAGCTCTTCTTCCCTCTCGGCCATGTCTTCTTTAAGGCTCCTGACAAAATCAGAAACATCCGATTTATCCATATACCCGACTTTCAGCATATACTTTTTGTATATCAGGGCTGCTCTGGATGTGGAGATCGGTTTATCAAGGGGGGTAATCATTTCCGGAGTCATCACTAGAACAGTTGCTCCATCCCCATTCCCCTCCCCATCAGTCTCTGTTTTTATGAGGTACCCGGTTATTTTTTTCAGGATCCCTTTTTTGCCAAAAAATTGTACCACGTCCTTCTCCCTTTCATCGTTGCTGTCGACATAAGAAACATACGTTACTCTTAATAAAAACAGTTGTTAAACAGAGTCCTTCGGCGAAGGTATAACATTGAAAAAACAACCACATTTGTTCTTGCACAAAAGTACCTATATCGTTTATGTAGTCACAAGATTTTCTGACTTCAATAGTAATTGTGCAGGCAGGATTTACAAGAAATTATTACTATCTTAAGTTTTTCATTTTATATATTTTAAGCCCTTGGAGAATTACAATGCGGTTACGTCGTATACGTTTGTCAAAATTTTTGTTCACACTGTTTTTTCTCATTACTATAACACCTTCCTCTTACGCTCTCGATACCGTTACTATCGGTTTAGACCTCCCACTCTCAGGATCCTTAAGTGATCTTGGCCTTGAGAGTCTTGCTGGAGCCGAATTACTGGAAAGTCAGATAAACAATAAAGGCGGGATCCTGGTCGGCGGTAAACGATACCCGGTGAAATTTATCACCATCGACAACACCTCCACAGTAGAACAATCTGTGAGTGGAGCTCTCAAACTCATCAGTCGTGACAAGGTCTTGGGAGTTGTTGGTCCGAACGCCAGTTCCAATGCCATCCCTGTGGGTGGTATCTGTGCATCGTTTAAAACTCCGATGATCACCCCAACCTCCACCAACCCGGCTACCACGAAAAATCGTCCCTTTGTTTTTCGTTCCTGTTTCCTTGATGACTTTCAAGGAGAAGCCATGGCCAAGTTCGCCATAAAAGAGTTTGGGGCCAAAAAGGCGGCAGTCCTCTTTGATAAAAACAACGCCTACCCAAAAGGACTGGCAAAATTCTTTAAAAAAGCGTTTGAAGAGGAACAGGGGGATGGTTCTGTTGTTTCATTTGCGGCCTACGAATCGAACTCAAGCGACCTGAGCCCTCAACTTGCTCAAATTGTTGGTTCTGAAGCCCAGGTTCTCTTCTTACCTCAATATGCCCATGAGCTTCCGTCTATTCTCAAACAAATTCGTGATGCTGGATGGGATAAACCCATTTTAGGTGGTGATGCATGGGAATCCTCGGAGCTGATGAAAACCTGTGGGGATCTCTGTAAGGGACTTTTCTTTAGCTCCCATTTTAGCCCATATGGTGCCAAAGGTGAGTCTCTAGCCTTTGTAAAAGAATACGAAAAGAAAACAGGGAAATTGCCCACAGCCTTTGCAGCCCTCGGCTACGATGCTACAAATCTCCTGCTCGCTGCTATTTCCAAACTCGATTCACTGGACGGAAACCTCTTTACCCTCCGTGCCGATATACAAAAACAACTTACGACAATATCCGGATTTGAAGGTGTATCGGGGACAGTGAATATGAATACCAGCGGAGATCCAGCAAAGAGTGCTGTAATTATTCGCATCAGTGATGACGGAAAATTTGAAGCCTATGGTTCAGTAAAACCATAAATGTGTTATGGTTTTTCGTGAAACCATTACCCTATTGGCTAATGCGTTTTACCCATGTAGTCAAAACGGTATTAATCTCACTTTTCAGTAAGAGTATTACATAAACGCCCCAAAGAGTTCTGATTGTATCAAGCAGAATTGTCCCTCTTTCCCCCCGGGATAAGGGACAATTCTCTTTTGTCCAATTTGGAACAGTTATTGCTGTTTATAGTTCGGATTCATACACCTGTTACGCCTAACCCCCGGTCCACGAAAAACAGGCCGGAATTTAAAGACGATCAACCCAACCAGGAGGAAACGAATGAAAAAACTGTTACTAAGTATCTGCTTTTTGGCCTTGTTGACAACCGGCCTTGCCCAGGCGAGTACCCCAAAGGATTTCCTGGTTATGGGGACCAAGATCGACGATATCATCACTCTTGATCCCGCGGAGATTTTTGAATTTTCAGGTGCCGAGTACGCAGCCAACACCTACGACCGTCTCATCAACTACGATGTCGATAACGTCAGTAACATTTATGGCGGCATCGCTGATAGCTGGGAGATCGCCGAAGACGGAGTCACCTACACCTTTAAGATCCGCGACAACATCACCTTCCCTTCCGGAAATAAACTGACTGCAGACGATGTTGTCTTTTCCCTGCAACGGGTCGTCAAACTCGACAAATCCCCCGCTTTCATCCTCACTCAATTTGGTTTCACTCCGGATAATCTGGATAAGACCATCATGAAGACCGATGATTACACTGTAAAACTGACCATTGATAAACCCTACGCTCCAACTTTTTTTCTTTACTGCCTTACCGCCACGCCAGGATCAATTGTGGATATGAAAGAAGTAATGGCCCATGAAGTAGAAGGAGATTTAGGTTACAACTGGCTTAAAACCGCCTATGCCGGTTCCGGTCCGTATATGCTGAAAACATGGAAACCCTCTGAGTCTCTCATTTTAGATCGCAATGATACCTATTGGAATCAACCCGCCAAGATCAAGCGTATCGTCATGCGTCATATCTCAGAATCGACCACCCAGCGACTTCTTTTAGAAAAAGGTGATATTGACATCGCCCGAAACCTGCAATCCGATGACATTAAAGGTCTTGCTGACAACAAAGATGTAGTGATACGAAAAAAGGCCAAAGGTGCGGTGTACTATCTTGGCTTAAACCAGAAGAACAAGTATCTGCAAATCCCCCAGGTGCAGCAAGCATTTAAATACCTCATTGACTATCAGGGAATGGAACAGACCATCCTGAGTGGAAAAGCCACGGTTCACCAATCGTTTTTGCCTAAAGGGTTTCTAGGATCGTTGGAAGACACCCCGTTTTCCCTTGATGTTGAAAAGGCCAAAGGACTGTTAAAAGAGGTAGGGCTTGAGCAGGGTTTTAGTGTGACCATGGACACCCGCAACAATGAACCGACCACCTCCATGGCCCTTGCTATCCAGGCAACACTTGCCCTGGCAAACATCAAACTTGAAATCATCCCCGGAGAAGGTAAACAGACCCTTACGAAATACCGAGCCAGAACCCACGATATCTATATCGGGCGCTGGGGACCGGATTATATGGACCCACACACCAATGCTGAAACCTTTGGCAGGAATCCCGATAATTCAGATACAGGCAAAACCAAGACCCTTGCCTGGAGAAACGCCTGGGATATTCCTGAACTCAGCAAAAGGGTAGAGGCTGCAGTACTTGAAAAAGATACTGAAAAACGTGCCAAACTCTACCTTGATCTCCAAAAAGATCTCCAGCAGAACTCTCCCTTTGTCATTATGTTTCAGGACATAGAAATCTTAGGAAAAAGAGCCAACGTAAACGGTGTCGTTCTTGGACCTAGCTTTGACAGCAATTTTTTCCAATACACCACCAAATAGATAACTGTTGTTTTTGTTACCTCCCGCAGATATCTGCGGGAGGTGCAATATCAAATCCCCGTAACCACCCAAGGCGAATACCTTCTATGCCGGATCAATTCACCTCAAAAAGGATATCCAAGGCCACAAATCAGGCAGTTCGGTTGCTGATAATGGTGGGTGTCACTTTCATTGGTCTACTCCTCATCACCTTTCTAATAGGTCGGGTTGTGCCCATTGACCCGGTTCTTGCTGTGGTTGGAGATAAGGCGTCTCCCGAGGTGTACGAACGTGCCCGCATTGCAATGGGTCTTGATCTCCCTCTGTGGAAACAGTTTATCATCTATGTGAGTAAGGTCCTAAAAGGCGATCTTGGAACCTCTGTACTCACGGCTCAACCCGTCTTAAAAGACATTTTCAGGGTTTTCCCAGCAACCTTTGAACTTGCCTTTATCGCCACTTTCATCGGAATCTTTGTGGGTATCCCCCTGGGAGTTTTCTCCGCTGTGTACCGTGGCAGTTTTCTTGATCACCTGACGCGGATTGTTGGCCTTCTTGGCTATTCTCTCCCCATTTTCTGGCTGGCCCTCATGGCCCTCATGGTCTTCTATGCTCAACTGGATTTGCTACCGGGCCCTGGACGAATCGATGTGTTTTATGAGGATATTGTAGAACCGGTGACCGGCTTTATGCTGGTGGACTGCCTGCTCGCCAAAGAGTGGGATATTTTTAAAAATGCGTTCTACCACCTGATCATGCCCGCCACGCTTCTGGGTTACTACAGCATGGCCTATCTGTCGAGGATGACCAGGTCTTTTATGATAGAGCAACTGCGTCAGGAGTATGTTCTCACCGCACGGGTGAAGGGGGTTGCAGAATGGAAGGTCATCTGGGGACACGCTCTTGGTAACTGCGGGATTCCTCTAATCACCGTAATTGCACTCAGTTTTGGCTCCCTGCTGGAAGGCTCGGTCCTGACTGAGACGATCTTTGCCTGGCCAGGGCTTGGGCTCTATTTGACCAACTCACTATTAAATGCGGATATGAATGCCGTGCTGGGAGCCACTATTGTGGTGGGTGTCATTTTTTTAAGCGTCAATCTCTTTTCCGATTTTCTTTATAAGATTGCGGATCCACGCGCCCGTTAGTACCTTACTCCAGAAAACCTGTCATAAAAAACAAGAAACCTGGAGACTCTTTTGAAATTAAGTGTTTAGCATAACCACCAAGGTACTTATCCCGGCTTATTTCCCTTTACCGGGGCTAGAAGTACAACAATTACCAATAACAGCTATGGCAAATCAAGAGACAAAATATACCGAGAACTGGCGGGAGTGGCTTCTGTCTGACAGCCCCCAATCGGCCTTGCAGGCAAATTCCGGCAGAGTCTATCTTGGTGTTCTCGAGTTTCTCCAGAACCGCCTCGCCCTGCTTGGGTTTTTCATCATTACTGCCCTGGTATTCATTGCTGTTTTTGCACCACTCATAGCGCCCTTTGATCCCATAATAACCAACCTTACGGGCAGGCTTCAGCCACCTTCTGGGGCTCATTTTTTGGGAACAGATGAGATGGGCCGTGATATCTTCAGCCGGATTATCTGGGGCTCAAGGCTCACCCTCTACGTCATTGGGCTGGTTGCAATCATTGCCGCCCCTGTCGGTATTATTGTAGGTACAATTTCAGGATATTTCGGCGGCTTCATTGATACAGTGCTCATGCGTATCACCGATATCTTTCTCGCCTTTCCAAAGCTTATCCTGGCACTTGCCTTTGTGGCGGCCCTCGGGCCAGGTATTGAAAACGCAATCATTGCAATCTCAATAACCTCCTGGCCACCCTACGCGAGAATTGCACGGGGTGAGACGATCACCATTCGCAATTCTGACTTTATCAAAGCCATAAGGCTCCAGGGGGCCACTTCGTTTCGGGTTATCACCAAACACATCATGCCCCTCTGTCTGTCCTCACTTATCGTCAGAATAACCCTTGATATGGCGGGGATTATTTTAACTGCAGCGGGTCTTGGCTTTCTTGGTCTCGGGGCCCAGCCACCCTCTCCTGAGTGGGGAGCCATGACTTCAAGTGGACGCGCCTTTATCATCGACCACTGGTGGGTAATCACCATGCCGGGAACGGCTATTTTTATCGTGAGCCTCGCTTTTAATCTCTTTGGTGACGGCCTCAGAGAAGTACTCGATCCCAAAAGTGACAGTTGATCCCTACCCCCGATAGACGAGAAATAAGTCGAGACTCAGTTCAGTACCCCCTTGAGGGGTATAAGTACCTTAACGAAACCATTTTCTGCCAGAAAAACGCAGAAAATGATTACTAAGATACTAAATAACCCAGGAAACCAATGAACCAGGAACCACTACTCACAGTTAATAATCTCAATATCTCCTTTCCCACACCAAAGGGTGAGGTCTGTGCAGCACATGGGGTGAGTTTTTCTCTTGGAAAGGAAAAGATTGGAATTGTTGGTGAATCAGGTTCCGGAAAATCTGTTACCGGTCGAGCTATTTTACGCCTGCTCCCACCATACGCCAATGTCACTTGCGACCAGATACACTTTAAAGGCCAGGATCTGCTCTCACTGAGCGAAAAAGAGATGCGGACAATCCGGGGGAAAGAGATCTCCATGGTCATGCAAGACCCTAAATATTCACTCAATCCTGTTCGAACCGTGGGCCATCAGATCATGGAGGCGTACACCATACATCACAGGGTGAAAAAGCGAGAAGCAAAAGAAAAGACCCTGGAAATGCTGTCTGTTGTCCAGATACGTAACCCCAGACAGGTGTTTAATCTCTACCCCCATGAAGTCTCCGGTGGCATGGGACAGAGAATCATGATAGCCATGATGCTCATCCCTCAGCCAAGCCTGCTCATTGCCGATGAACCAACCTCCGCCCTTGATGTGACTGTTCAGCTTCAGGTACTGGCCATTCTCGACGACCTGGTTACCGAGCGGGGAATGGGCCTCATCTTTATCTCCCACGATCTTGAGCTTGTTGCCTCTTTCTGTGACCGGATAATCATCATGTACGGTGGGAGAATTATGGAAATAATCAACGCTTCCGACCTTCATAAATCCATCCACCCATATACGAAGGGGCTTCTTAATTGTCTGCCCAAAATTGGAGGTGGGGCATCTCGTCTCCCCACTCTGCAACGGGACGCTTCCTGGCTTACGGACAGCTATAGTTTTCACCAAGGGGAACCATGATGCTGGCAATAGATAAACTCAACATCACCTTTGGCCATGGTAAGGCAAAGAATCATGCGGTCAGAGATGTTTCTTTTATCGTCAATAAAGGAGACAGCTTTGGCCTCGTTGGAGAATCAGGCTCTGGTAAATCAACCGTTCTTAACTGCATTTCAGGTCTTTTGAGTAAATGGACCGGCAATATAGAAGTTGATGGAAAGGCCTTGCAGCGTAAGCGGAAAATAGATTTTTACCGCAGGGTCCAGATGGTATTCCAGGACCCCTACGCCTCTCTGCACCCACGCCACACCATCGACAGTACCTTGAAAGAACCCGTGGCCATACACAAACTTGGTAAGGCAAACGACAGGGTCGCAAAGGTTCTTGATGAAGTGGGTCTTTCTCCTCGTTTTCGATTCCGCTTTCCACACCAGCTATCGGGCGGACAACGCCAGCGTGTGGCAATTGCTAGGGCACTTATTTTAGAGCCGGAAGTGCTGCTGCTCGACGAGCCGACCTCAGCACTTGATGTCTCCATCCAGGCAGAGGTACTTAATCTGCTCCAGGATATTCGAGTCCAGCGCAGTCTCACCTATGTCCTTGTGAGCCACGACCTCGCGGTAGTCTCACATATGTGCAACAATGTATTGGTAATGAATAGGGGAGAGGTTGTTGAGAGTATTACTCAAAAACAACTACAGGAGAGCTCTCCCAAACATGCGTACACAAGACAACTCCTGCTTGCAAGTAAGGGCTATGACAGAAATGCAATCGACCAGTTTCAAGATTATTAACACTAACCCGAATTTCTCATGACTTTTTGATTTGAAACTCAATTGTTTGTTTTTATAGTTTAAAAATGACTTTCTTAATTAACAGGGTGTTTTTCGTTTCAAATCAAAAAGTTCACCCTTTGGACTAACAGATTTATCCGCAGCTGCTTCGTTACCGAGCATTTGCAGGTAGCGAAGACTCCGGTAGATTACTACAGCTTCATGCCCGGTGTCTCGACCTGCGAAAAACTTTGTTGGTGAGAAATCCGGGCTAACACTGAAAGGAGAAGGCTACATGACAACAATAGCGACTATTAATGTTGGCGTGAGCAGCCACTACCGCAAAGATTCCTACAACAGCGAAATGACCACCCAGGGCGTATTAGGTGAAGAGGTCGAGGTGATTGACCATCAACCTCTATTTTCTAGGATCGTTCAGAGCGACGGCTACAAAAGTTGGATGAGTACGGACCAGCTCAGTTTCCTTGTCCAGAAGACGGTCGAGAAAACTCTGGTTACCGCACATTTCGTAGATATTTATGAAGGACCCTCAATAATCTCAAAACGCCTGCGTGATGGAGTGATTGGCTGCAAACTCGCCATAGTTGATGAACAAAACAACTGGTACCAGATTCTCTTACCTGACAACAGCCGTGGCTGGGTAGCTCAAAATGTTACTGGCAGCCTTAAAGGGTTTACAGCCACAAATCTTATCCAGCAAGCCAGAGACTTTCTTGGCTACCAGTACACCTGGGGAGGAACCACACCAAAGGGGTTTGACTGTTCCGGGCTTATCCAGACAGTTTTTACGCTCTGCTCCTGCCCGCTTCCCCGGGATTCCCACGAGCAGCAACAACAGAACCTTGTCTCAAACGACTATCAGGACGCCCGGCCGGGTGACCTGCTTTTTTTTGGTAAAACAAAGGACAGAGCCACCCACGTCGCACTATCCATTGGAGATAATCGATTCATCCATGCCAGCGGCTGGGTCAAAGAAAACAGCCTCAATCCAAAAGATAGCGATTTTAGTCAGCACCACGTCAATACCTTTATCTCAATTAACCGATATCTGCCAGGGTACATATCATGAAAATCACCCACATCACCGCGCAACACGTTACGATCCCTCTTATCAGCACTTTTACCACGTCACTGAGATCAACCAATCAGGTTGACTGTGTTATTACCTGCGTACACACAGATAACGGCCAGACAGGCTATGGAAGTGGTTCGCCAGTCCCTGTGATTACAGGGGAGACCGTGCAATCAGTTTTGGCTGCGATAGATTTCATTGGTGAGCAGCTTCTCGGTATGACTCTTGAAAATACAGAGCTCATTTTCCAAAAAATAAACAGTTGTATCATTGGCTCCATGTCTGCAAAAGCCGCTCTTGATATGGCGATCTATGACCTTATTGGTAAGTCTCTTCACATCCCACTTTATAGAATTCTGGGAGGGAAAAGTCAGGAACTGACCACAGATATAACCATCAGTCTTGATAGCCCGGAAAAGATGACGGCTGAATGCAAAAAACGGGTGGAAGAAGGTTTCATGATTGCAAAAATCAAGGTTGGGGGGACTCCTGACACCGATATCAAGAGACTCATAGCAATCAACGAGAGTCTCGAAGGTAAGGTCCAACTCCGTATCGATGCCAATCAGGGCTGGACTGCCAAAGAAGCCATATATGTCTGTGGCGCGCTTGAACGGGCAAAGGTTCCCATAGATCTCGTAGAGCAACCCGTTGCTGCAAGCGATATAACAGGAATGCGATTTGTCCGTGAGAATACACTCTTTCCCGTTTTTGCCGATGAAAGTATCTTTTCCCCCAAAGACGCATTACTACTTATAGAACAATCAGCCATCGATGGAATAAATATCAAACTGATGAAATGTGGCGGGATATATAATGCGCTCAAGATTATTGCTATTGCCGAATCTGCAGGTCTTACCTGTATGATTGGTTCCATGATGGAATCCCATCTCAGTGTTCTGGCGGCAGCCCATCTTGCTATCAGTAAAACCACAATCAACCGTTTTGATCTCGATGCACCTCTATTTTGCACAACAAACACAACCGCTCCCGGTCTTTCCTATGAGGGGTCTACGGTTTGTCTGACAGCGAACCCTGGTCTTGGAACCGGCTCAATCACTTTACAACCCTTAGAGATATGATCATGGACAAATCGCTACAACAACAAGTGGACGCCCTGCATCAGAAATCTTTCACTGTCGATGCCCATTTTGACCTCACCTATGAGGTTGCCAACAGACGTGAACGGGGGCAAAAAAAGGTGATCGAAACGGATTATCTGGACCAGTTTAAGGCGGGGGGTTTTAATCTTATTGTCTCGGCAATATTTATCCACGACTATTACCTCCCTGAAATGGGGCTGAGAAGAGCTCTGGATCAGATAGCCTGTCTGCATGAGGAGATAGAGGAATCTCCAGGAAAATTCTGTCTCTGCAGAAATACAGTGGAGGCACAAAAAGCGCGGGAAAATAGCGAAATCGCTATCTTTCTCTCCCTTGAAGGGGCGGAGCCGCTTCAAAACGACATCAAACTCCTTCGTATATTTTACGAACTGGGGGTTCGCGGCTTAGGTCTTGTCTGGAGCCGCCGTAACTATGTTGGTGATGGTGTCTTTTTTACCACGAAAAAAAGTGGTAAGCCCAGTGGTATCAGTAACTTTGGTATAACTCTTATCCAAGAAGCTGAAAAGCTTGGGATGTTTATAGATGTGAGTCACTTAAACGATGAAGGTTTTAGTGATGTGATGGAGATCTGCAAGTCACCGGTCATCGCTTCCCATTCAAATTGCAGGGCTATTGCATCCTCCCCACGCAACCTCACCGATCCTCAAATTGAGGCCATCGCGAAAAGCAAAGGGGTCATCGGAATGAATTCCATCAACAAGTTTATCCGTGACGATGTAGATAACATTGAGGTATCCCACTTCGTCGACCATCTCGATCATGTAGTAAAAATCGCAGGTATTGACCACGTTGGCATCGGTTTTGATCTCTGCGATAGTTTTAAGGACTACCTGCAGATAGAACAAGAACTCCCCAGTACAGATATCATCCCAAGTCATGCAGGGCTTGGAGAGTTTACAGCAGAGCTTTTGAGAAGAAACTACTGCGAAGACGACATTATCAAAATACTCGGTGGGAATTTTCTAAGGGTGTATCAGCAAACAACTGGATAGCCTGAAATTACTATAATATCATATCCATTAGCTCTATTTCCTAGAAACCTGCACCGACTTCCAAACAAGGAGATGGATTGACAAAACCACCTAAACATGATAGTCGTTCTCACATTACCTACCCACCAATGAGAGCAGAGTTCTTTCACTATAGAAACCTAACGTCTGACAGGAGATCGTCAAATGGCCAAATCTGTAATTTTTAAAGTTATAAACAATAGGATGCAGTTTAGATGTTCTCTATGTAAGGCAAAGAGAAATGTCACCATACCTCCGGATATACGGGTTAAATCTATCCGCTGCCATAAGTGTGCAGAACTCACCAGATGTGTCTTTAACAGACGAGTCCAGCCAAGAGAAAATCAGAGTGGCAGTGTCATCCTTCGGACAAGTTCAGGAAGAGAGATTGATGTAATGCTGCATGACCTCTCAACGGAGGGTCTTGGCTTTGATATCCCGGTTGGGTCAGCCAGAACGTATAGAATAGGATTAGGCAATCAGGTTCGTCTTCGTTGTACCTGGAACCCACGGCTGATTCCCAACACCGCTTTTGTGGTAAAAAACATCAAAGGCCAACGAGTCGGATTGAGAACGAAGAAACTCGTTGGCTAAAATATTTTATTCAGAAGAAAAAACCACAAAGGGGAAATAGTTTCGTCATGCGCTATTTCCCCGTCGGATCATTCTTTTCATATCATCTTCTTGCGCCACCTCCTCCTGAACGAGCCCGAGCATGGGACTGCCTCTGAACACTGCTCGGCCGAGAATAGCCGCTACTGGAAGGTCGTGAAGACGTGGTCGGTCTGGTCGCCGGTCGAGCTTTTGTTACATGATCTTTTGAGGCACTTGCCCTGGGAGCACTGACCTTGGAACTACCTGCAGTCGTCTGTTTTACCCGACCTGCAGCCTCCTTTGACACCTTGGAACCAGCAGACGAGGGTAATTGACGATCAGGGCTCATCTCCTTTACATTATTCCATTTTCCTGACTTGTGTTCTTGCCAGTTTCCTTTGTCGTTTCGATAAATATTTCCTTTCTTATCGGTAAAAACGTTATTGGCGCGTCCATTCTGTTTAATATTAGCGGCCTTATTCTGCAGATTTGCTTTATTGACAGACCCTTTGTTTATGTTTGCCATCTTGTTTGAAACCTTAGAACGGTCGATATTTTTCACGTTCGTCGTGTTTTTGATATTTGCAAGGTGGTTATTATTGCGATACAGGTTGTTACCTGAAAAATTACGATTCCTATTAATGTTAATGGTATTACCTATATTCACATTACCTCTACGATAATTGTGGATACCCGGCCTGTATCCACCAGGACCGTACAATCTTGGACCATACCATGGGCGCCTGTGCCAACCGCCTCCTGTATAGAATCCAAAATGAAAAGGACCAGAGTTCCAACTTAAACCAAATCCCCAGCCACTCCATGGGTTATAGTTCACACTAAAGCCCCAGGTTGCATGGCGGGGATAATAGTAATGGGGGGTTATCCAGGGGCGGTAGTACCAGCCGGTTCCATAGACAATGGTTGGACCATACACGTAACTACACATATAACCCGGAGTATAACCAACGTATACAACCTCTGGTGTTGAATCATACACATACACATATTTGGTGTTATATACCGGGCTGGAAGGCTTGGTCCCATCAATGCCAGGTGGAGCGTGGTCAGAGACTTCCCAGGGCCCCTCAGGTGCCATACTCAGATACCAGACAGCTTCTTTAACCAGATAATATGAAGAGTCCGCCTTAATAATTGTTTCTGAACAATTCACAGCAAACTGCAGGGAGGTGCCATCCACTTTTTCAAACTTTGGTGTTCCATCGTAGATAACTTTAATATCAACGTTTTCCCGTTTCACGGCCGCCGTTTGTGGGATCTGTGCATCAACAATTGCCTCTCTTGCCTCATCGGTTCCAGCCACGTAGGCTTTGACATCGGCGTATTGAGAGTCATCAGGTATTTCTGCAAAAGACAGCGGTAAGCCATCGGATTCTATATAACTCCACGTAGCCTCCATGGATGGGGCCTGGTACCAACGCCCAGAAATGACCATGTAGTATTTTTGTTCTTTCACATCCATAAAAACGCTGGTATCCGTATTGCTCATAGCCAGCAGATCACCGGTCAAAGGTGCGAACGCCGCTTTTCCCTCACTCACCACAAGTTCCGTTGGCTCATGAACCACCACAATTTCCGGTGCATTGTCAAATGTGATCTTCACATCACCGTCTGTTGATCCATCAGTTGCACTGCTATCTCCCTCTTTTCTCTGTTCAACCATGGCAACCAGATCAAGAAGAGGGTCTGTATTGTAGGTCCAGGGGCCATCCACCGATTTTGAAATATACCATACACCTTCTGCAGCATTGAGGTGAAATGCCCCGTCTTCAGTGTTGCGTACGAGCGGATACGGGGTGTTCATCACGCTTTCATAATGGGTGTTTTCAATGGTTTGCAACTGTTCTTTCCCATCAATTGTGACTAAAAGAGCAGGATGATCGCGGTAAACAATGGCGGGTGGATTATTTTTAAGTTCACTGGCAGCTTCGGCCTCTGAGTCAGAGGCTGCAAGTGATGTCATCAAACTATCAAGAGAAGAGGTAAGATTCCAGCTTTCAAAGCTTTTTTTGATAACTTCTGTCAGCTCAATACCCGCCTGTTCACTGCCTTCAGGAAACCTGACCTCGGTCATTTCAAGGGAGCGATATGTTACCGTTCGTTCATCCCTGTCAATATTGACCTTTCCCGTAAACCATGTGGCTCCAAAAACCGGTTCTCCACCAGCCTTGGCATGAAATGCCACCGCCGCTCGACCAGTCAAAGTATCTCCTTTGAGACTGTCAACCTGTGGCTGATACACCGTAATAGTGCCAGAATCCACTTTGACATCCCTAGGCCAACCACCTATGTCTTCGGCCAAAACAGAAGATACGGAACCCACCAAGAACATGAGCAATATCGTAAACCATCGAATCATAATTCCCTCCCTATTACTAGTATGTATGACGCATAGCCTCACTCACAACCAACTGGCAGTGCAAGTCTATATAATCGTTTTATTACTCTTCTTTTGGTGCCTTCTCCATCTCTCCTGCTGTCCAGAAACGATAGCGAACATCAACACCCGACGGACTGTAAATTACAATTGGTAGTCGGCTGTTATACCGTATCATCAAGGGCTTACCAGCAACAAATCCTACAACAGGAGTTGTCCCTTCCGGAACCGCCATCATGGTGCTGAGCAGAAGGTCTTTACCACGCACCTCATAATAGGTGTACCCCCACCCCTTAAGGATCACTGGCTCTAGAGATAACCCAACCCGAGAGCTATTCACCCCGTCAGTCGTGGCTATCTTACCGGGAATGAGCTCCACCTTAAACATCTCCTCCTCGCCCCTATCCTTTTCATCCAGATAAATAACGTATCGTACCTGGCCATCTTTAGCCTGGGGGAATGCATCCAACGGAGAGCCTGTTCCAGCCACACAAATTTTAGTACAGAGAACACATGACAGTAAGCAAAAAAATCCTATCATTGCTCCATCAAACATTTTTTTCATTTCTATCCCTCCCAAACGATCGAGTGCCTTATTCTTGAAATTCTGTCGTAAAAAACAAGAAATGATCAGTGATTCAGACGGCCTTATCTCCCATTTACCGGGGTTACTTCCCATATACCAGTCCATGAATTATCTCAAACAGGGCATGGGGATCTGTATTATTGGCGTTTGCGATTTCTTTAAAACTCTGTGTAATATCTACAATGATTCCTTTTTCCTCAAAGGCAAAAATGACCTCCTTGGAATCAAGCCCATAGCTATCACATACCTGCTGAAAACTCTGCCTGCCAACCCCTGGAAAAGGCGCATCTGGAAACGTTTTCTTTGCTCCAGAAATCTCAGCAGGTTGTGCCTTTTGCATCACCAACCACACATCTTTTGGAGTAAGTTCATTGTCTTTTGCCACATCGAGCACACTCTGGTCTGCCCCTTCATACCTCACTCCAGCGGCTGATAATTCTGTAAGTACTTTCTCAAGATCAAGCCCCATCCTCCTGGTAATGGTCTTCAGTGAAGAAAGCTCGGCATGGCCATAGGGCGGCTCACCATATCTTATCGATGCCGCCTCTTTAAATGAGGTACCAAAATCAAGAATGGTTGAGAGAGGGGGAACCCCCATCAACGTTCCCACAACAAAAACAACAGTGAGTAACAAGCCGGCGTAAAACTCGCGGGTAAAACCCTTTAACTCTTTGGCCTTATTTTTCGTATAGGTGACCACAGGTTTCCAGTTCAAGTAAAGGTGGAATAAACCAGCAGCCAGAAACAACCAGCCAAGATTGATGTGAACATCGCCCCACTGAGATTTACTCAGTCCCAGCATCTTCCACTCCGACCAGTAGGCTACCCTTCCCTCCGGCACAATATAAAGCACCACCGAGGTCAGAAACAAAGGGACCAGAGACATAAGTAAGGTTAAGGATACTAGTCTACGCATATTCATTATTATTTTCCGCTCATGTAGAAGAATTCTCTGTCTGCAGTAATCAGCTAATGCAGACATCCTATTAGCACCTTATTGACACCTTTAATATGTTATACTAGGGGGAGAGCCACAAAACAAATGACAATTCAAATAATTAGTGTCTTACTCCTGAAAACCTGTCATAAAAAACAAGAAAATAGAGAGTATTATTTAACATCAGTAACTTGAAGCGAGCACCCATGCACTTATACCCCTCAAGGGGGTACTGAACTGAGTCCCGGCTTGTTTTCCGTTTACCGGGGTTAGAGTTAAAAATGTTATTCTCGCCACTGACTCCACTTATATTCATAGGAAAAACAACCCAAGGAGAAGCAATCAATGAAAGTGCAACTTCCCATGACCGATGGCACCACATACACCGTCCAACCGACCAAAATTGTTGCATTGGGATTGAACTACCTTGAGCATATCAAGGAAAGCCAATCCGTTGATGCCTCTAACATTGCTGACGCGATCCCTACAGAACCCGTTCTCTTTCCTAAGACACCCAATGTTCTTATCGGACCAGAAGAATCTGTTATTCTCCCTTCCTTTCTAGGCGATTATAACTTTAAAAACTGCAGGACAGACCATGAAGCTGAGCTCGCAATAATCATAAAAGATCGTATAAAAAACATTCCAGCCTCGGAGGCCATGGACCATATCCTGGGCTTTACCTGTTTTAACGACATCAGCCAGCGAAACCTGCAAAAAGGGGATACTTCCGGCTGGTACCGAGGGAAGTCCCTGGATACCTTTGGCCCTATTGGCCCCGTAGTGGTGCCCTTAAAAGACATCGGTGATCCACAAGACCTCAATATTGAATGTCGGGTTAATGGTACCGTGATGCAGCAATCAAACACCAAGCATATGATCTTTAAAATCCCTGAAATTATCGCCTTTGTCTCAAAAATGTTCACCCTGGAAGCAGGTGATATCATCATTACTGGCACCCCAAGTGGCGTGAGTCCTCTAAAAGACGGCGATATGGTTGCAGTGGAAATAGAAAATATCGGTATACTGAGCAACAGGGTTGAGGCAGAGAAAGTGTAGCTTACACCACCTACCGATTTTTTATACCAGCAGGCAGGTGTCGGCGTACAATAAAGTTTGACCGCAAATTATATTCGTGAGAAATCTTGTTACGTATATTGTTGTGATATCAAGTGCGACCCCTAACATCTTTTGCAAACGGTATCTCAAAAATAATCTGGAATTATCTTTCCTCTCAATAGTAAAAAAAACAAGGTCACTTTGATTTGCACGACTGTGTTGTGGGATCAACACCCTTGCCTGACACACTCCTCTTAGTATAACATTACAAAAGGGATGCTATACTGATCTGCATAATTGTGAGTAAATAGTAATAAGAGGACTTGAAAACCATTCACATGGCACGATAATCAATAACTCAGGAATGATGAAGTATGAATAGAATCGTCATTACATTACTTAGTTTGTTGGTCTTTGCTAACCCTATATATGCTCAGGAACAGTTTGTGTTGTCTGGGCCAGACGATCCGATTACAGCATTATCTGGGAAAGTTGTCGCTGAAGCATATAAACGGCTTGGGATTCAAGCTCACATAAAAGCATTCCCGTCGGCACGTTCGCTTTTGATGTCAAATATGGGAGAAGTTGATGGCGAGGTTAGTCGAATCAAGGGGATTGATAAAAACTACTCCAACCTAATAATAGTACCTGTTGCTATCAATATAGTTGAAGGAGTGGTATTTACCAAAGATGTCACTTTTTCTGTTACCGGGTGGGACAGCCTGTTACCGTACACCATAGGCATAAAGAGAGGTACGAAATTTGCTGAAAAGGGCACGAAAGGGATGAATGTGCAGTCCGTGACCACAAATAGGCAATTATTTCTCAAATTAGACTTGAGAAGAACTGATGTGATAGTCACGGCTCGAGTTTCAGGTTTGGTTGAACTCAAAATGCTAAAGTTTGAAGGTATTCAAGTCCTCGAACCGCCGCTTGTTACAATGAAACTGTATCATTATCTGCACAAGAAACATGCGTCTCTTCTTCCCGCTTTAACGAAGGTGCTTCAAGACATGCTTGTTGAAGGTCGGATTGAAGAGATTCGGTCACAGACGATCTCTGAATTTCTCAAATAACGCGAAATGAGACACTCAGAGAGTCTGGAGAACGTGTATTATCCATCAACATAGGAGGACACCGGGCATGTGGATCAGCGAAATGCTTCTAACAAGCCTTTTTCAGCGGAAGCAAAAGCTGCGCTGCTGTTGGGCTTCAACCCCCGCTGAAAAGCACGTTACTCCATTTCGGAACAGACCTGGTGTTGATACTACTTTCTTTTCAGTTTCCTGAGCGCATTCAAAACCACCGATCTTTCGGTAGAAGATAATTCCAGAAAATGAACCGAGAGAGTTGCTCCATTTTCGAGTTTCTGGGGGACTGATACTACTTTCGAAACTGTGCGGTTACCAGATGATTGCAGCGTGCTGTACTATTTTTGATGTTCCTCAAAATATTAACTTTATCCTGCTCTTCTGCTTTTTTCAGAAATCCTGCTGGCAGCAAAATTCAAGTATGCTTAAAATAAGACTACTTCCAGAACAGTAAATAAAGCACAACCTAACGGGAAATCGATACATTTCTAATTAATAGAAAGATTAGGAGTAGAAAATGGCAGGTGGATGGACCAGCGACGGAGCTGTACAGGATCAAATAGATGCTACCGTGGGAGATGCGGGTAAAATTAGCAAGAAGCCGTTTGCCCAAAGGCAAGAGCCTGAGCAACTGTGAAGAATGCGAAGAATCGATTTCAGTGGCCAGAAGGAAAGCCATCCCCGGTGTACGTCTCTGCATACTATGCCAGTCTGAGATAGAGAAACAGCAGAGTTTTTCATCCGGCATCAACAGACGGGGCAGCAAAGATAGCCAATTAAAGTAACTCAACTTCTGATCGAAAGGTTCTTGGAATTAGCATGTCAGAGCTTAACAACACTATCAAAAATATAAGTTTGATACTTGGAATTATTGGGATGGCTATTTTGCAGAGAGAGCGAAGAAAAAAAGACAAATAGGTATGGTATAAAAATGCTCCGTTTCTTTTTCCCCTGATGACTGATACTTTCTTATCAACATTCTGATCACATCCAGAACCGCACATTTCTTGGCAGAAGAGTCGAGTCGCCCGGGGGAACCTCCCCCCCAGGCTCTCACAGGTAGGGTCGAAGGCTGGCGCGGTACTTCAAGAGCCCGTTTCCAACCCCCGCCTCGACAAACCCAGCGTGCGGATTTCCCGCA
>JBLHNA010000058.1:0-28752 GCA_047619065.1 Desulforhopalus sp. | reverse complement strand
TTCTTACCTCTGTTTTTGGGCAGTTCAATGTTTAGCTACTTTAAAAGAAACAATACAGAGAAGTAGTATCTTTGTTACGTTTAAAGTAGCTGGCCAAGACACTATTTTTTGAGGAATCTCTAATTAACAGGGTGTTTTTCGTTTCAAATCAAAAAGTTCACCCTTCGGGCCAACAGATTTATCCGCAGCTGCTTCGTTACCGAGCATTTGCAGGTAGCGAAGACTCCGGTAGATTATTACAGCTTCATGCCCGGTGTCTCGACCTGCGAAAAACTTTGTTGGTGAGAAATCCGGGCTATGGGGGGCTGGTGTCAATCAATTCAGTACCCTCAAGGGGATACTGAATTGATTGCTGGCCTGTTTGCGGGGATCAAAGCTAAATAGTAGAGATTCCATTACAGATTGAATCATAATATTCCAGGATGTCTTCCTTCTTTTCAGATTCCATTAACGCCATAGCAGTCCGGGGATGCTGGTTCATTGTTCCTGTGACCATGTATGGGATGGAATAACCCCAATCAATTTTTTTGGACCAGGGAAAAATTTCCTCTTCAATGCACTTAACAAGAGGCCGAACATCGAATTTAGGGTTTTTCAAAAAAGAGAGCAATAATTCAAGAGGACAGTTTCCGGCACCTCTTCCTATTCCGTATAGGGTCGCATCCAAAAAGTTGATTCCGTTAATTATTCCCGAAATGGTGTTGGCAAAGGCAAGTTGCTGATTGTTGTGGAAGTGAGCACCAATGACCTTATCCGGGAGTCTTTCAATATATTTTTGAGCCAAAGTATCAATATCTTCAGAATAGAAGGCGCCAAAAGAATCGACGAGATAAATAATTGGCACTGTGCTTTTATTTAAATCTTCCAGGCATTCATTGAGTTCCCGCGGGCCAACTGTTGATACTGCCATGAGATTAATTGTTGTTTCGTACCCCTTGTCTTTGCAGTGATGAGCAAGGGCAATAGCTGTATCGACCTGATGGACATAACAGGCGATTCTGATCATATCAAGAGAACTGTCCGAGGCTAATGGAATATCGTTTATTTCGATTCGGCCGATATCCGCCATGGCAGAGAGTTTGATTCGTTTTTCTCCCTCACCTATTATTCTTTTTAAGTCTTTTTCGTGGCAAAACTTCCATGGACCATATTCTTTAGCATCGAAGGCACCAGCTGAACTTAGATAGCCAATTTCCATATAATCGACACCAGCGTCAGCAAGAGAATTGTACACGTTACGCACGAATGTATCGCTGAATTGCCACTTGTTCATGAGACCGCCATCTCGGACGGTACAGTCTATAACTTTTATTGCTTCTCTGTACATTGTATTCCCATCTTTCAAGTTGAGGCCTGTTCAAAAACTGGCACTTTATCGAAGCTCTGTGTCACGCCGTAAAGATATATCCACGACATATCCTCCAGATGTATGTTTTTTCGGCTATTTTATGCGCGACATTGCTCCTTATGTTTTCGCTAAAGTAGCACTTACTAGCAAAAGTAAGGTCGTTTGGCAAGTAATTCGTCTATAAATAATAGATAAGCTTTTTGAAACGAATAAAATTCGGCTCAAGTGCTAATCATCTTAATAAGACACTGATTGTGTGGTTTGGAGGGGTGCCTGTCAGTAACCTCATTTTTCACTGCAACCAGTTGTATAAAACGTTGAGACGATGGTTTACAAAAGATCGTTGAAATCCGTTCAAAACGATGAGAACAAAAAATAGGGACAAGCTTGTGAAGCGTACTGGAGGAAAACGCTAGCCCAGATTTCTCACCAACAAAGTTTTTCGCAGGTCGAGACACCGGGCATGAAGCTGTAATAATCTACCGGAGTCTTCGCTACCTGTAAATGCTTGGTAACGAAGCCGCTGCGGATAAATCTGTTGGCTCGAAGGGTGAACTTCTTGCGCTGAGTGCGGGGTAGGAAAATATCAAAAGACATGTTCAGTGTTGAGCATCATCTGTATGATGTTGGCAAAAGTGTGGGGACAGAGATCAGGAGATGCGCATGGTTCGTAAGTCTCTTCGTCTTTCTTTAAAAAGATGAAAATTGACAGTTGTGCCAACTCCAGGTTTTGACTGAATCGTTATCTTTCCTCCCTGTTCTTCTACAATTCTTCTGGCAAATGTTAGTCCCATGCCAATGTGCCCTGTTTTTTCTGTGTAAAAATGTGAGAAAACGTGTTCGGTCGTGGGATCAGCGATCCCCCCACCAAAGTCCGAAATTCTTAGTATAACTGGGTAGATCTTGTCCTCACTGGGAGAGATTTCGCACTGGACCAGCCGCTCTGTTTCAGTTGAAATTGTAGAATAGGATTCACAGGAGTTTGTGGTGACATCAATAATAGCCTCCAAAAACAGTTTAGTATCAAGAAGAAGGTTTTCTTCCAGAAGTTGAGCATCACAAGAAGAGGACCAAGTGCATCCGAACATTTGCACTTTGGTGCCGACCACGACATCTATTTCTTGAACCAGATCCTCCAACTTCGTTTTTTGGGTGTTTGGCCGTGGTAGCCTGGTAAAACGATTCATGGTATTGAGGAGTCTTTCAAGACGAGAGACTTCGTTCAATATTACTCTCATCTCATTTGATGCCCCATGTTTTGCTTGAAGACGCTTGGTAAACCCACCTATCGCCACAATGGGATTTCTAATTTGATGACTTATTTCATCAACAAGATTGCCCAGAAAAACCGTGCGCTCAGAATGTTTAAGAGTTTTTTCAATTGCCTTCATATCGGAGATGTCGTGAATCGAAAAAAACATTCCCTCCTGATTATCGGACCATTCGAAACAGGTGCTGGAAATTCGACCTAAAAAGGTGTTACGGTCCTTTTTTATAAACATTGCTTCCGTTTCAAATTCACGATTTGTGTGGGTCATTGACAGGATATTGTGCACCAGTATATCCACATCATCTGGCATAAAAAGAGCTGAGAAAGGCATGCCAAATAGGGCCTCTGGGGAGGTGCCAAACATTTTCGCTGTTCGATTATTGGCAAATATTATTTGGTGATTCGAATCGATTACCAGGAGGGCATTGTCAATTACTTCGAGTAATTCACCGATCATGGCTGGTAGGAATGTCATCTCTTTTTTCATGCTTTTGATCCTCCAGAACGACACTATGTAGAATAGTACTTCAAGAACACCCATGAGAGAGGCGCTTAAAGTATCAGTTAGCCCGAATTTCTCATGACTTTTTGATTTGAAACTCAATTGTTTGTTTTTATAGTTTAAAAATGACTTCCTTAATTAACAGGGTGTTTTTCGTTTCAAATCAAAAAGTTCACCCTTCGGGCCAACAGATTTATCCGCAGCTGCTTCGTTACCGGGCATTTGCAGGTAGCGAAGACTCCGGTAGATTATTACAGCTTCATGCCCGGTGTCTCGACCTGCGGAAAACTTTGTAGGTGAGAAATCCGGGTTATACCTTCGTTATTATCTCGCACATCGCAGTTAAACTCAAGTAAAGGAAAACCTTTTCTGCATAATTGCCAGAGCCTGGCTTTGATTTCTACATTTGACCTGTCTGGGTTGGAGGAAGCGCGAGTTTACTTCAGTTTATGGGCGCAATATTGGCGTTCTTGGTCCAGAGTTAATGGCCCCTATGCCGCCACCAAAAATGGACCCCAGAAAACCTCCGATCATGCCACCTAGCCAGGGGTTGCTACTATCGATTAAAGCTCCAGCCGCTGCACCGGTTAAACCACCGTATGCAGCACCCCGCCCTGCATAACTACGTCGAGGTGGGGGAGCGTAATAACGAGGTGTATAGTAGTAACCTTGGGGTTGGTATGCGTACCCTCTGCAATGTGGATATGGAGAGTAGTAGTAGGGTCTGTCGGTCAGAGCGCCGCCTAGGGTGGCACCAAGGCCACCACCTATTAAGGCGCCACGCCATGGATTGCTTGAATCTATCAGAGCGCCTGCTGTGGCCCCGGTAAAGGCTCCAAGACCAGCCCCCTGATATCCTTGTTGAGTCGCACATCCGGAAAGAAAAGAGAGAGAAAGCATAGCCAGTCCAGTTGCAACTGAAATAATGTGTCGATGGTTATTCATCACGGCTCCTCCTCATGGTTATGGTTATATTTTTCTCCATATACCTACATTAACCATTTTCGTTTTCTCTTTCCATAATCTCCTGGCCTTCTAAAGCCAGCTTTTCTTGGCTGTTGCCATGCCGATTTTATCGTGCCATTGACCGAGACGTTCCCCTCGCAAGGAAAAGAGTTGCAATTTGCAGGTGTAATAGGTGAGCTTGCTGCCGCCATCTCCTTTCTGGGTTGTCGATGTTATGGTCGTCTTGAGTATGGAGTCATACGACGAAGAAACGCTGCTTTCATCAATAACCCTTGCTATCCCGGCATCAAGAATTTTGGAGATAATCTCATCTTGCAGGTCTTCGGTGATAATACTGGCATCGTGGGTCGTATTTTCAGGTACAGCGACAACAAGCAGAGGTCTCTTGTTCTTGGTTGACCATGACTGTACTTCTGCAGAACTGAGCATTTTTTCAGTAACCACTGCTGCGAGGGCTATGTAATCCTCTGAAGTTAATCTATCTTTTAAGTGAACCCGCTCACCGTCATCGACCATTCCGACATTGCTCTGCATACCTATTGATGTTGGCACTTGAGCACAACCCGAAAAAAATAAAGCAGACACTACAACCAAAAAGCAACTAAAAATATTTCTTATTCTACACATGTTCTTGCAACCTCCATATCAATTGCTTTGTTTGTCTAGCTGTTTATTGAGTTCGATAAAGGTGTCATCCACGAGTCGAACAGTAAAGATCGTCTGCTTCGCTTCTTGTTGCAGGGCCATCTCAGCAAAATTCCTGGCTTGCTTAGGACCTAATACAAAACGTTTCCACGGTCGTGGACTTGCAACTGCAAAACCAGATTCATCTTCCCATTGAAACTGGCATTCAACCTCGTAGCGGTTTTCAGTAAGATTCTGAACGGTCACCTGCGCCTTTGTGAATTGTCCTTTCTGGCCAAGTTTGGGATTGACGACACTTATATAACCAATGAGTTGATCAGAGGCGATCATCCTTTTCAATCCCGGATAGCTTGTATCAACCGCACGGGTTTGGATAATCTCTTGGTTTGAATAGGTGTCCAGCCCAGGGTCGGGCTGGGAAACTGTAGTACACCCACTCACTATGCCTGCGAAAACCAGAGCCATCGCGGGTATTCCAAATAGTGTTTTCATTTTCATCTCCTTTGCACTGCATTTTTTGACATTTTCAGGTCTTTGGAGACCAGATTTTTTTGCTGGGGTATGCATACAGTGTTTCGTTAATACTACGGACGAGAACAAAGTGCTGCCCTCCCTCATTGAGCTTGATAATTTTTTCTGCAATCATTTTGTTCTGACTGTTATACGACCTTACTTTGAGCGTTTTTAAACCTTTTGGTGCGTATATTCGGGCCGCCAGAACAGTTGAAGGAAGAGTCATCCAGGAGGTTGTATCAGGTTCCTGAGAACTGTCTGTAAAAGATTTCACCAGGCCACCGAGTCCACTCATCAAAGCATTACCCGTAGCCACCATTGCTGTGTCACGCAAAACTGAGGTAAGGACCATTGTCTGAATATATGGCAGCGAATCCTTCTGATGTCTGAGAGCCAGTGCTTCAACATCGGCCACAAGCGACAAGGTTGCGAGTGTTTTGTTGGATGATGTCATAACTTTGATTTTTGAGACTCTGCTTGTGATGGGAGTGTATGTGGGAAGTTCCACGTCAATATTTTCGTCAATTGGTATGGATAAGACTTTTTTCTCAGGAACAAACCCATCAAGGGCAACGACATGGATAAGGCGGTTCACCGGTTTTCTGGCCTTCGTATCTTTAACCGCCTGCTTTAAGACTGCACTGTTTGGATTGAGCCGCAGAGCTTGTTTGTATGCAATATGAGCATTGCTGACCAGAGATTTTAACTTCACACTTTTAAATTCATTGACCATTCCTGTAATATAGTCGCCGAAAGGGTTTACAAAGGCGTTCGGTACAGACAAGGCTGCACTGTTATATTTAGAGAATTCATCGTTGAGAGCAGAAAATAATCGTTCGGAATTGCGTTTTTGATTGGTATCGAGTTCTTTTTTCGTGTCTCCCTTGTCTTTTATTTCATTTTCTAGCTCAGCGGCAAATTTTTCTTTTTCATCGTCTTGCCACTCAATGGCCAGGCGGGCGATGTTAAATGCCCTGTCGTCGCCTTTGAGCAGATATGCCATGGAGGCCAGATCCAAAAACATGACTTTTTCATAACCGGGTGCATTGTATCTGCCGTATTCTCCAGCCCCAAAAAAATCGGCGCCAATGGAACCAAGAGAATATATTCCTCCCTTCAAAATTGACTCGCGTTCACGCTCCTCTATTAGGTCCTGACCAAGCCTGCAATAGGTGAGTGTTTTGTCCGGTTTCCCCAACTGGAGACTAAGAGAGGCTCTTTCCATAAGCCCGACAAGACGAAGCTTTGAGGCTAGAGTGCTATCGTCTTTCGACTTTATTTTATTCTCCTCCGCCTCCATCATACGCATTACGGACTCAGTATCACCTGCTGCAAGTTTTTCTCTATATGGAACATATTTTTTAGAGTATCCCGCATAGTATGATACCGGTTCAGTAGTCTGCCTAGGTGTATTCTGGAGAGATGATTTTTGCAAAGATGGGTTCAGCTCTTGCAGAGTTCTGCTCACCTGCGAAGGTACAACACACCCCTGTAGACACAGGGAGCAAGCAGCAAAGAATAGGATGTATCTCAGAGCCCCCAAAATTTGTTGATAATCAGTAGAATCCTGTCTGTTCATGTATGCCCCTTACAAAGGATTTTCATAATTTTGGCTTACCAGGAAACCTTCATTTTCTGTTTAGGTTTAGGTTGTACCGGAGCCATATTCCTGAGTATATCTCCTGCCAGCGGCATTTCACCTTCCACCAGTGTTGCTCTGGATCGTGCTGGTTCGATCTGGGTTATTTCTATTTCTCCGATGGTGAGGTCAGCCGTTCCAAATGATACACCGGTATCTTTGTCGATCAGTTCCTGCCCGGGTCGCTGAACAGTAAAGGTTGATCCGACCTTTAGGTTGGCATCTGCACCTCTGTTGATAAACAGTGTTCCATCAGGCATCACACCGAGTACCCGCATCGGATAGATTCGCAGGACAATGCCATCCGCGGCTTCCATGGTATATTGATCAATGAGCTGTGTACGAATCTCCTCGATTCCTATATTTTTGAACTTTTTCTTGATTCTGATTTTATCCGTGGCAACAATTTCACCGGTGTGGCTGTCGACGATCCTGTGATTGCCTTCAATAAAGCCGGTATAATCCACCTGTATTTCATCAAGATAGGCAACTTTCTTTTTTGTGATATACAGGTAGAAATTGGTTAACTCCCCAACAACAAGGTAGTCAGCTCCCTTGAGCTCTGTTAAGTATGCCCTGATGTCACCACCCTGGGCAATTGCCTGGAATGCTTTTTCATCAATCAATTGATCGACTTCTCGTCTCTCCATCATGGTGAAGCGGTTTGTCTTATCAAGACTATCCGCCATGATGTCCGTGAGTTGATCCATAGTACCTTCCTGGATCACTGAGACTTTAGAACTGTCATTAAATTTTTTCCGTGCATTCAGTGTCAGGTGAGCCAAGGCAATGGTTGCTTTTCCTTTTACTTGAGGGCTTGGGTTGCTTGTCTGTACCGGAGAGGACGATCCCCCAGTAATCGAACCACCTGATCTTTTTGTAGGACTACCAGCTGCCTGTTTATCTTCTGATGGAATGACTTTTAGCAAATCTCCAGGTTGGAAATCAGAGCCTTCTCTTATGTTCCCTATGCTTCTGTTTTCCTCAACAGAGACCAGCTCAACCTGACCGATTTTTGTTTCAACAACGCCGAGTTCGACTCCTGTGTCTGGATCTATTACCTTCTGGCCTGCTTGTATAACATCAAGCAATGCACCTTTGCTCAGGAGCCCGTCCATTCCGCGATTTACATAAACTGTACCGCCAGGCACAACGGCGGCGACCTTAATTGGATAGACGGCGTTGAGTAGATTTGCCACAACCTTTGCAGCAAAACTATCGGCAAGAGTAGCCGTTACACGGTCTTCACCAGCCTGGATATCGAGTTGGGTTTGAACTGATACCTTGCGGGATTCCATGATATCACCGCTTTTCGCATCTACTATGCGCATATTCCCCTCGGCAAAACCATCGAGGACCGTCATGACGCGAGACGAGTTTGGTAATGTAATAGTCTGTTTTTCGATGGAAAAATTTTGCAGGGCGCCGATGACGAGATAATCACACCCCTTTAGCGCTCCCATAACACTGGGAAGGTCCTTGTTTTCTGCCAAAGCCTGGGCCGTTTGTTCGTTCAGCAGTTGATCAACCTCCTGCCGGTCAATAACGGTAAAACGTTTACTTTGGACAAGCCGTGTAATGATAGTGTCAGTAAATAGTGGTGCATGCTTACCTGCATCCGGACCAGTCATTGCGGTTGATCCAGCTTTTACAAGACCAATAGCCACCCGTGGAAGCGACCTGACGGTCGCCTGGTTGGCAACAAGTGGTACTGTGCTTGCTGCTGGTGCAACTGATGGCTCCGTGGTGGATCTGACTGCCAGGTCTCCAGGGGTAATGCCCTCCCCATTTTCGATATCAACGATTGCTATCGTGTCCTGGACGTTAACAACCTGGACCACGCCAATCTCTGATTTTACCCGGGCGATAACGGTACCGGAACTTTCCTTTATTTCTTTACCTTCCCGAATGATGGAAAATCGATCTCCAACACCAATACCATCGTTTGTGCCCCGTGAGATGACTACGGGATCCAGGCTGACCACCTTGGCAGGAAAAATGATGTCGAGGATTTTATTTGCGGCCTGTTTTGAGACCTGGTTCATAAACTCAAAATCGTCACGACTCTCTTTGCCACCCTGAAAAAGCATGGAAGAAACCTTGAGCTGCAGACTGTCCGCTCCAACGACTGTGCTGGTGGTTGCATCGATTACTCGTAATCTCAACCGTGCTTCTGCCGTTTTACTGGTGACTGTGCGTCCACTCTCACTTAAGGGGACAGCCGTTGTCTCGGTGCTACTTCCAAGTTGATGAAGATTCCCAAGGACGAGGTAGTTGGCGCCTATAGCAGAACCGAGATCTTTGAAGTCATGGAGAAGATCATTATATTTCGCCCCAGAGGTCGCGTGGCCCATTGCGATACCGCCACCAATTTCAAACGTATCCATATCCTGGATGGCTTTATCAAGGGTACGATCTAAATAGCTCGCCGTAATCTCTTTACCAAAACGTTGTTCGAGAACGGCCGTACGCAGGGTTTTGCGCTCTACAGGGGTGAATCTTTTACTTTTAGTCAGTTGTTCTAAAATGGCATCAGCCAAAATCTCCGGTAATCCTACAGATTCTGGTTCATACCCCTGAGGCCTGTCTACATTGTCATATGCCTGGTCTTTGCCTGTACGCAAATCATTGTTTGCGGCGAAGGCGGGGTTTTTATCCCTTCCATTCCAGGAACGCCTGTCATAAACCCCTGTTGCATCAGGTAAAAAATCTGTGTGGCTCAAGACCGCAATGCTGACGGCCCCAGAATTAGCTGCATTGGCCGCTACAACATTGCCAAATAGGGCCCCTCCAGCAAGGGCCAGTCCAAGTAAACTAACCCAGGTAAACGAGAAATAAGCCGGGGTAAGTGCCTTAAGACACATAGTTTTCTTGGAAAGACACAAGAAAACATTGTGTAAGGTACTCAATACAAGGGTCCTGGATGTTTGTCGTATATTCATCATTATCTGATCCTCCAAGACCTTCGCTTAAGGTTTACGGACAACACAGCCAACGCTCATTTCGCCTTCAAGCTTGTCTTGTAGTATTGTCGCTATGGTAAATTTGGGATTCACTCTGGAAATCTTTATCTTGCCTATATATTCTTCGGCAGAACCGAGGTTTTCACCAGTCTGAGGATCTATTAATTCTTCCCCTTTGAGATATACATTGAGGACATCACCCTTGCTAAAGCCACCATCTTGGCCGCGATTGAGATACACCTTGTCACCTTTTAAGTTGATGATCTCAACAGGGAAAACAAGGGCAATAAACTGATCGGCCATTTGGGCAGAGACCCCTTTCGCCAGGTCTGTGAAATTTTTCTTATTAGGAACACCTCCGCTTTCGTTGACCATCTCTTCAGGAGTGGAAAAACTCTTTTTCAGAGAGAAGGTTGCCTTAATCTGTCCGGTTTTGGTATCGACTATCTGGGCGTTCATTTCCAGGGTCCCATGATCCCGCTTGAAATACTTGTTTTGAAGATTAGGAACCTTGTGGGTTTTTCTATAAAAGGCGAATCTGTGTACTTCAGGTATTACAAGGTAGTCGGCATTCTGAAGAGCCCCTGATTCCGCGGCATCGCCCGCAGCTAAATCAGACTCGGCAAACTGTTGTTCTTCTCGAATTGCTTCCATGGAACTTTTATTTCGGGTTACAACATCGAACTTACGGGTGGCCAAAAAGGAGGCTTCCATTTCAGCCAGAAGCTTCTCGAGATTAAGGTGCCTCCTCGTGGCTTTAGAAACACTATCGGCGACCTTTGCTTCCTTGATTGCGACCACCGGTTTTTCGGCAGCCTGACACATCAGGGCCGAACCTACCCATACAACACAACATGCCAGGAAACTGACTATTAATTGTTTGTCTTTCATCATTCCTCTCTCTTGTTAGGGACTTTCTAATAACCCTGAAAACCATTTCTTCTGGAGCTCAATAATCGTATTTGTCTGAATATTTTGCAGGGCCCTGCTGAGCCTGTTTTTTACTTCTTTGTTCCCTCTTTTTACTGCGATCCCATACATTTCTACCCAGTCATCTTCTACAACGAAAACAATCTCAGCATGAACAGCCTTTTTCTCGTCCAGCACGGCATAGTATCCGGCAACTGGCCCATCACACATAATCGCATCTACTTCATGGGCATAAAGTGCTTGGATTGCTGTTGGAATATCAGGGAAAGGTACGGCATTAACCTTAGGAATGTTTTCGGCGTCTGTCTGGCTGGTAGTCCCTTTCTTGACACCTAGTTTTTTTCCTGCCAAATCTTTAATTGTTGAGATGCCGCCACCGGGTAGAGCCAGGACTGCCTGGGCGATCTGGTAATATGGAGTGGTGAATTCCATCTGATCTTTTCTTGCATCTGTTATGGATATACTGGCGCAGGCAGCATCATACTGGTCCTCTTCAAGCCCGCTGAACAGTTGCATCCATGGCACTTTTTTAAAGATAGGTGTGAAATCCCCTTGCTTAGCCATCTCTTTTACCAAATCGATTTCAAATCCAACGAGTTCACCCTTCTGGTCTATGTACTGCATTGGGGGTTTTGTCGGGTCCACCGCAAAGACAATTGAATCATTTGCCTGCCCCCAGTTGGGGAGTATTAGGGTAAATAAAAAGTAGAGTAACACTAACTGGTTAGGTTTCATCCAAGGTCTCCTGTCAGATTTTAGCTCAACATTCTGATTTCAATTAGAAATATCAAAGGCAACAGTATATCCGAATTGCACCGGAAAAATCAAATTTATGTTAGGTCAATTTGGCGTGAAAATGCGTTAACAGCCCTGCAACTGACTGGGGCTGTTTCAATCCATTTTGGGAATACAGAGATGACGTGTTAGGGCCTAACGCGTACTTTTAAAACGAGAGGGTATCTGGGGAGATGAGAGCTCGCCCGTATTTCTCACCAGTTGAAGTTGCAGGGTATCCTAGGATCGAAGCAATGGACCATAGTAAATTATGTACATTGCTTCAGCGACGACGGAGACACGGTGAGATCGGCTGGCCTTTGGTGAACATTGTGTGAATTTGAACTGTCAATAAAAAGGAATATAGTGTGTTGGAATTCCCAATTATTTTAATAATTCACACAATGTTCATGAGAAATGCGGGCAGCCCGTATTTCTCACCAGTTGAAGTTGCAGGGTATCCTAGGATCGAAGCAATGGACCATAGTAAATTATGTACATTGCTTCAGCGACGACGGAGACACGGTGAGATCGGCTGGCCTTTGGTGAACATTGTGTGAATTTCAACTGTCAATAAAACGGAATATAGTGTGTTGGAATTCCCGATTATTTAAATCATTCACACAATGTTCATGAGAAATGCGGGCTAGACTCAAGGAGTCTCCTGTTCCGCTTCTTTATGGAAGTCATTAGAAACCGTACCACTGCCAATCCTTGCAAACATCTCTGGGTAATGGTGATGGTAGGCAGTAAATATCTCTTCAAACGGCAGATCGGTAAAACTGCCATGGTCATGGAGATATTCCATATGCTTTTGGTCTACTTCATTAAATTCATGAAAAATTGAATCATTTATTCCATCGAACTCCAGAGGTTTCACTCTAAAGCGCTGGCATAATGAGAGGTTGAACGCTGGAGTTGCCTTGACCCAATTGCCTTCAAGTAAAAACTCGGTATAACCATGATAGTAGAAGGTATCGCTTTTCATCACTTCTCGTAAACGACTGGTTGACAGGTGATTACGTACATCGGCAAAACCTAGCCTTGAGGGGATGCCTTGCTGGCGGCCAAGGGCAGCCAGAGCAATAGCTTTGGCGACGCAGTACCCCGAACCCTTTAAAAGAACAGTACTGGCTTTGAATGACTCCCGGGATGGGCTCAAATCATATGGATCGTAACGAATTTCATCACGCACTGCGTAGTACAGACGGATGGCACGTTCCTTTTTGCTCTTTGCACCCTTACAAATTCGCTTGGCGAATTCTTCTACTACAGGGCTTGTAGAATCGAGGAAATATGTGGGTGTAAGATATACAGCATTGTTGTCTGCACTCATAAAGCACCTTTATGGATGGGGACTTCGATGTAAACTACTCCCGGTTATGGTAGTAGTTGAGAAAAATAATCCGCAACCGAAACGGTGGCCGGACCAATTATCTGTTCGTGGAAACGGGATGAAACTTTGCTTGTTTCAAGGTTAATTTCTACCGTGTGGGAACAGGTGTTCATGGCAAGTTCTACAAATCCCGCGGCAGGATAGACGTGTCCTGATGTACCAATGGCCACGAAGAGATCGCACTGTTCGATAGCCCGGTAGATCCGTTCCATCTCAAGGGGCATTTCACCAAACCAAACAATGTGAGGACGCCAGTCCGTATCTGTTAAGTCATCCTTACACTCTTGTATCTTGCCACTTGTTGTACATCTGGCTTTTAAGAGCTCTCCGTGCATGTGGATGAGGTTTCTGCTACCGGCGCGGTCGTGGAGGTCATCTACATTCTGGGTGACAAGGAGAAGGTCGCCACCGTTTTTTGTGAACGTTTCTTCGAAATCAGCAAGAAAGACATGCGCATCGTTTGGCTGTGCTTCTTTAATGAGTTGTTTGCGTCTTGCATTATAGAACTTTTGTACAAGCACTGGATCCCTCTCAAATGCCTGTGGGGTGGCAACATCCTCTACGCGGTGCCCCTCCCATAAACCGCCTTGTCCGCGAAAGGTTCCAAGGCCACTTTCGGCACTTATTCCTGCCCCTGTGAGGATGACTATTTTTTCATACATAAGGACTCCATTACCTGTTTGTAAGTTATTTTGAAGCCTTCATCTACTCTGAGTGAAATTCCAGATAGGCGAGAGCAAGTTTTATCTCACCATAACTGTAGGCAGAACCAAGGGCTGCTTTAATATCATTGATTTTTTTCGTCTTTTTTTCTTTGAGCGTTTTAACAATTATATCAAGTTTTTCCCTGGATACAAGGGTGTCGATATCCACTTCCCCGCAGGCCACATAGTGGGCCAGATGACCTTCAATGGTCGCCAGAGACAGGCCTCGATTTTGGGCAATTTCTTTTGGTTTCATGCCTTTTTCAAACAATTCCAGGCTCTGCCTTTTGGTGTCTTTTATCTGTTTACCCTCCTGCTCTGAGTAGGAAAGCAGGTCCTGGATCACTGGCAGCTGGACAGATTCTATGTTGTTTTTTTCTCTATATTCTCTGACCATTTCAACAACCTCTTCACCATACCTCTTTGCCAGCTGCTCCCCAATGCCTTTAGTCTTTTTGAGTGCTGCGACTGAATCAGGCAGATTTACAGCAATCTGGATAATGGTTTTGAGGTGCATGACCTGAAAGGGTGTAAGATTTTCTCCCTTGGCCTTTTTGTCCCTCCATTCCTTTAGCTGCTTGTAGAGCTTTGGGTGGTCGACGTCTGTCTCTGTATAGCTGATAGACGGTGCTTTAACCGTTTTTGTCTTGGTTTTGATCTCGGCCTTTGAGATTGCTCTCAGGTATTTTGCCGTATTAAACCCATCAGCGCAGGCGGAAACTCCGGCCAGTTTTACAGCGGACTCTTCCTGGAGGTTTTTGAAGGTGTTTCCGCTTTTTTTACGGATCTCTTTGTTGTCTGTCTCAAGGGTAAATTTACTAAAGTGATTGGCTACATGTGTTTTGAGTTTTTCTTTAAAGTAACCGGTTGCTTTAGCCAGTCTTTCGGCAATGACAGGGTCTTCGGAAGGCAGGGTGTCATCGCGATACAGACCTCGGAGTTGGGCCCCAAAATTGGCACCCACGGTGGTTATTTCGACTGCAATGTTTTTTTGAATTTCGTAAATGTCATCGGTTCCCTTTAGCTTTAGTATTTCCTGATTGCGCTGTACAAGCGATGCCAGGCGGGCAAAGAGATTTCCCAGACGCTGGAAGTCAAAACAGTCGAGTAGCAGGTTTTGTTGATACCGTATTTTAGCAAGCTCAAGTTTTTCCGCAGTGGGGACATTGTGTCCCGCCTGCTCGGTGAACTGCAGAACAGTTCTATCGGTTTTAACGGAGTTAAATGCCAGAGGCGTGCTGAGCACCATTCCTTCCAGGGTGCGGCAACGACTCAGGGCAACGTAAACCTGTCCATGGGCAAATGATGACTGGGCATCAATTATTGCGTTATCAAAGGTGAGGCCCTGACTTTTGTGGATAGTGATGGCCCAGGCAAGTTTGAGCGGGTATTGGATAAAGGCACCAATCTTATTTTCGCTCACCTCCATGGTCTCCTGGTCCAGAGAGTAGTCAATGTTTTCCCAGGTGACCGGCTCTACCATGATCTCGTCGTTATCGTCTTTGCATTTAATCCAAATGCTGTCGCCTGAGACTCGGGTTATCTTGCCAATTTTTCCATTAAAGAATCGTTTCTCATGCGAGACATCATTACGCATGAACATAACCTGGGCGTCTATTTTAAGTTCAAGCTCGGACGGGATTGGGTAGGCATGTTCAGGGAATTCACCCTCCACCTCAGCTTTGAAACGGTGGGTCTTCTGGCTGAGTTGTGCAAGTCGTGTCGTGTTGATACGATCTGCGCCGTTGTTATGGGTACAAAGGGTGATGTATCCTTCGTCCGCCCCTTGTCCTGTTTCAAAACCTTTTATGTGACGGGCGTTGAGAGCTGCAAGACTTTCCTGATCGAGTTTGTTGTCACGGACCTTGTTGAGCAGAGAAATAAATGTGTCGTCAGCCTGTCGATAAATGTGCTGTAACTCAATGGATATCAGCTCTGTTTTTGCAAGAGCAGTGCTGGAAAAGAAGTATGGAGAATCATAGTAGGGCTGAAGAATACGCCAGTCATCATTTTTCACAACGGGTGCAAGTTGGTGCAGATCGCCAATCAGCAGGAGTTGTACTCCGCCAAAGGCAAGATTTGAACGGCGGTAGCGCCGAAGTACACTGTCGACTCCGTCAAGGAGGTCCGCTCGGACCATACTGATTTCATCAATGACCAGTAGATCAAGGCTCTTGATGATATTAATTTTTTCTCTGTTAAACTTATGTTGCCTGGTGTGCTCACTGCCCGGAATGAAAGGACCAAAGGGCATCTGGAAGAATGAATGCAGGGTAACGCCGCCCGCGTTGATGGCTGCAACTCCGGTTGGAGCGGTGACAACCATTCTTTTTTCACAATCCTCTTTGAGGTTATGGAGAAAGGTTGTCTTACCGGTACCCGCTTTACCTGTTAAAAAGACGTTACAGCCGGTGTCTCGTACAAAGGAGTCACCGAGTTGTAACTCAGGGTTTGTCCGACTCATTTTTTCTGCCCGAAATCCACTTCAATGATGTTAGATTTTTTTGATTTGGTTTTTTTTTCTGTCTTCATTGTCGATACATCGTTTCCGACGATCCTTGCATGATTCTGCAGGGTTTCCACTGCAAGGGGAAGGGAGGCGAGGAGGAACATCTGGATCTGCATCTCTCTGTCTTCTGGAGAGCTGTCCGCCTCAGGAAACACTTCCTGAAAAGCCTCTGTGGGCATATTTTCGAAAAAATCCATCACCTCTTCAGGGTCGACGAGACCCTGGATGGTCATGAGGCTGTGGTAGAGCTGTTGTACGAGTTGCTCGGGAAGATCATCATATTCTTCCGGGTCCCATGCCTCTTCATTAAGAGTTAGTGCCTCTTCAAATCCGGAAACCCAGTCATACAGCTCTTCAACTGCTTCAGAATTCAACTCATTCAGATTAAAGGGAAAGGTGAGTTTCTTTTCCTGGAATTGAGCACTCATCTTACTATACACCTGTATCAGAGAGCTATGCATTTTCTCTACCTGACCCTCGGTGTCAAATGGAGGCGTCTCATCGCCGAAAATAACGGGCACCCATTCGCTTGGGAGAAGTAGTCCGGGAGTCATGGCAAGGCCAAAGAGGTAGCCTTGTAATTCCTCCAAGGTGAAGGTACCTTCAGGATTTGGAGAGAGGGAAAGGTAGCTTTGTAGTAATATAGATTCTTGTTTAGTAAGCATTGATTCTGAAATCCTGTTAATAGTGAAAGTAGGTTATCTTTTTAACAGCAATAGTCAAAAATATGTTCAAAAGAAAGGGAAATTTACTCTCGGAGATAAACTGTTCTTCTCTGGAAACCAGTTTCGATTGCGATCTCCTTAAGAGCTATTTTACAACATTTAAGAAAACCTGACGGCAAATCTATGAGAACTGCTGTGTTATCAGATATACACGCAAATCTTGAAGCTTTTGAAGCGGTGTTATATCATGCTGAAAAACGAGAAGTGGATAGCTATGTCTGTCTTGGTGATGTCGTGGGCTATGGGGCAAATCCCAACGAATGCATTGAAATTTTGTCGTCCCTATCTTGCCCTTGCCTCCTGGGCAATCATGATGCTGCGGTCCTCGAAATTCCTCTCAATATGAAGCAGGATAGTCGAAGAGTGATTAACTGGACCAGGCAGGTCCTCTCCAAAACGTCTCTCACCTTTCTTCACCAGATGGAAGATGTGATTCACGATGGCAACGTTTTGTATTGTCATTCGAATCCCTATAGGCCAAGAAACTGGTATTATGTTGTTGAAAAAACGTATATATCGAGTTCATTTGCCAGGTCTAAGGCAAAAATATTGTTTGTTGGGCACACCCATGTACCGGTGGCCATAACGAGGAAGAATTTTTTTTGTGTCTATGTGCGTTCTCCCGAACATAGAACGGTTGTTCCGGTGGCGGAGACAAACCGGCAGATCTTTAATGGTGGTAGTATAGGTCAGCCGCGGGATGGGGATTCCCGTGCGGCATATCTTATCTATGACAATGTAATGGAGCAAATAGAGTTTTATAGGATCAGTTATAACATTGGTCGCGCTGCGGAGAAAATTCTTGAAGCAGGGCTGCCTGAAATTTTTGCAAAAAGACTTTTCAGCGGTTTGTAGGGAAGTGGGGCAGGGTTACCCCTTTTCCAAAATCTGGCAAGGCCGAACTGATATGGGCGAGGAGTTCTGTGGCACTCTGGTATCGTTTTGAAAGATCTGTTTCCAGACACTGCATGATGATGGCCTCCAGATGAGGGTTGAGATCCGGTTGGATTGCAGAAGGTTTGCGGCTGGTAAGCGTTGTTTTGATATCCGCCGGATAATCATTGTTCTGCTGGTCATAGGGAGCGTTGTTGGTTGCAAAAATATAGAGAATAACACCAAGGGCCCAGACGTCACTTGCGATGCATGACTTGCCGGTGAACTGTTCTGGGGGCATGAAGTTTACTGTTCCTTCAGAATTACCTTCTGCCGTTTGCCATGAAAGATCTCTGGCTATACCAAAATCGAGAAGCTTGAGTTGGTTGTTTTTTTTAATGAGGATGTTTTCCGGTTTGATGTCTCGGTGAATAATTTTGTTTTTATGGCTATAGGAGATGACCGAGAGAAGTTGGAGGAAGTAACTTTCCCGGTCAACGGGAGTGATTCCTTTTTCCAGGAGTTCCTGGAGGGTGGGACCTTCAACATATTCCTGAATCAGGATGAATCTTCCGTTCTCTTTTACGATTTCAATTAAGTGCACAATGTTAGGGTGATGAACCAACCTCTTGAGGATGGCGGCCGATCGTAAAACCCTGATATTCATTTGAGGAGAATGGGGGATTTTGGCCACGGCAAGGCGTTTTGTTGCAATCTCTTCCACCAGCCAGACAACTCCAAAACCCCCAAGGCCGAGCCTTTTTATTTGTAGCCATCTGTCAAAAATAGGTTCAGGTTGGGTCTTTTCGATGAGAGATTTTGGTGCAAAATAACTGAGCCCCACCTGCAGGTACTGGATGGCCCGGTGCCAGGGTGGCGGGGTGGGAAGCTCTTTGTTACTGCTGCTCTGCTCCTCCATACGCCTGCGTTGACTGGCAATGGTCTGGCCAATTTCGAAGAGGACGAGAAAGCTGATGGAAAACTGATTTGAGTTGAGAGGAAGGTTGACAAAGTCATCGGCCCCTGCCTGGAGATATTTTTTGATCTCCGTGCGCTTTTCCCATGGGATCAGAAGGAGTATGGGGATGAGTGGGCCAATGAAATCGCGGATAAGGTGGATGACCCGGTCCTCTTTCTCCTTATTCTGAACATGATAAACAACGAGGCAGAGCTTATTTTTCGGGAAATTTCGAAGGAAATGTCTGGTGGTCTGGATAGTGAGCGAGACTCTGTCGACTACAAAAGATGAGGTGAGGCTTTTGACGAGAGTCGACTCAACCTCAGTTAAGCCGAACTGGAGTATGGTTTCTGGTGGATTCATAAGGTCTTGTCTTTTGTTCATTCACTATAGCAAGAAACAAGCACGAATTATGGTTTTTTAAATTGTACCATTTTTTTTACCTCAAAACTAGACAGGTACGGTTATGCTAATCAATAATGGCCGTCTGTGGGGCCAATGGATGTAGAGACGGCTGATTTGGAATGTCTTGGGATATGGTATTTCGCTGTTTTCAAGCAATATATTTTAAGGGAGGGACTCGATGGGGAGTGGACTATTTCTTGGCTTAACGACTGTTGATATTCTGAATTATGTTGACAGATACCCTGGCTGCAATGAGAAAATCAGAGCCAGGAACCAGCTCATTTATGCTGGAGGTCCCGCCGCAAATGGTGCTGTTGCCTATGCTGCCTTTGGGAACACAACACAACTGTTCACCGGTCTCGGTAAACAGCCCCTTGCAGATCTTGCCAAGGCCGATCTGAAAACCCACGGGGTGGAAGTCGCCGATTGGGCAGTTGATCCTCAGTTATTGCCGGTACTTTCATCTATAATAGTTGACGAAAGTAGTGGTGATAGAAGCGTTGTCTATACCGATACGACTGATCGAAAACTCGGAGCAGAATCTGTTGCAAAGGATACCATGGAAGGCAGTTCGGTTCTTCTGCTGGACGGTTTTTACCTCCCCCAAGCCATACACCTCGCTGGGCTGGCAAAAGAGACAGGAATCCCTGTGGTGTTTGATGGCGGAAGTTGGAAAGAGGGTCTTGAATACCTTTTACCCTTAGTCGATTATGCCATATGTTCAGCAAACTTCTGTCCACCCGGCTGTAGTAACAAACGTGATGTGGTCAGGTTTCTACGGGATATTGGTATTGGCAGTATGGCAATCAGTCAGGGCGGAGGGCCTCTGTATGCCAATAAAGAAGGTGTAGAAAAGGATATAGCAATAGAAGCTGTAGATGTGGTTGACACCCTTGGGGCAGGAGATATCCTACACGGGGCCTTCTGTCACTTTATTCAGAAATCTGATTTTTTCGATAGTTTGAGATATGGAGCTGAAATTGCGACTCAGTCGTGCCGCTTTAAGGGAACACGGTCGTGGATTGGAGAGGTTGTATAAAAAGAAAAAAAACCAGATACAACAAATACAGCAAATGAGCCATAGATGAAATCTTTAGACTTGTTCGCTTTATTCCCCTCCCGCTTTTAAAATGGTGCACCTTGCGCTTGGGGGATCAGGCAGAAGGACGAAGGGTACTTTCCACTTGAAGGTGTCCAAGAAACATCTATTGCAGCTGGCTGAAATTTTTGTTGATAATCTGGAATATATACGAGTGACTCTTATCCCGTATTTCTCATCACTAAAGTTTTTTGCTGATCAAGACACGGAGCGTTCGACTGTACTTTTGTACCTCAAGTGCTCAGTAACGATGCAGTAGCGGAAAAATCTTGTGACCTGGAGGGTGAGCTTTTCGATATATAGCGAAATACACACTGCTTTTGAGTCTATTAGATTTACCCCTCGTTAAATTAGCATCTTAGGCTATTTATCGAAAAGTTTATGAGAAATCCGGGTTATGCATACGTGCTAAGCGAAAACATGCCACTTCTAACAAATATGATATGCCTATAACATAATTCAATCGGTCAACTCTCAAGTGCCTGACGGACCTTATTCGCCAGTTCATTTCTAGAGAAGGGCTTCTGGATAAAGTTGACATCTGAGTCTATTGTTCGATCTTTAGAGAGAATGTCGGCCGTGTAGCCAGACATAAACAGGGTTTTAATTGGGGGAGAAAAAGACAAAATATTGTTGACGAGGTCTCTGCCATTCATCTCAGGCATAATCACATCAGCTATAATTAAGTTGATTTCTTTGTAATGGCAATTCTATAAGAATTACTGGTTTCATCAAAAAAAAACAACAAAAACCATTGTCATGGTGGGGGGGGCACAACCTAACATTTTAACAGATTCGTTGTGTACTGAAAATCTTCAATGGAAAAAATCGTTTACTACCACCCAGATATATGGAATTGTCAGGGTGAAAATTTTATAAATCGATTCTCTCCACATCTTTATATCTAAACTGTGACAAACTCGTAAAAAGTTAATTCGAAGTCTTTTGATGGCTATGGAAAAAGGCTGATATACAGGTAGCGAAGACTCCGAGGCGTGGTGTTTGGATCGTATTCTCAATAATACATGTGGTATGTTGAGATTTCGATCCAAACCCACAACGACGTAGATCGGACTTTTACGACGCCATCAACTGTATCTGTGATACGTTGGATTGAAAATGATTACGGCCCTCGATCTGCCTTCTCACACATAGTAAAAGTTGTCAGCCTTGCTTACTGATACCAGCACAGTTTAGGGTACCAATACTTCCCGGTAATACAATTTTGGGTCAAACCCTATTGTCACGTGG
This sequence comes from Desulforhopalus sp., assembly GCA_047619065.1. Lineage (GTDB taxonomy): Bacteria > Desulfobacterota > Desulfobulbia > Desulfobulbales > Desulfocapsaceae > Desulforhopalus_A. The sequence continues at coordinate 7,282 of JBLHNA010000058.1, read as the reverse complement.
TTGGTAGATTGCTCCGCACAGTTGGTCTTGCTAAAAACCGGAATACCCAATAGAATGGGAGGAAGTAATACAAGCTGAATACGAAGAGTGTTGTTTCATTCTGGACAGGGAGTATGACTATGCGTGAGGCAGGGTATTGGGCAGACAACTACCAGAGAAACAGGCTGTCGGTGGAAGATGCTATTGGAAAAATCCAATCCGGACAGCGGGTTTTCATAGGTTCCTCCTGTGGTGAACCACAACATCTTGTTAAGGGCCTTGCTGACGCCAGCAGGACTTTTACGGATCTTGAAATTGTCCGTATGTTTAGTGGAGAGTCCACCTCTCTTTCACGTATTGCTGAAAAATCTAAATCTCAAAACCTCAATATTCGTTCTTTTTATCTGGGATCTGCAAATTCAAAGAGTTTTAAAGGGGATCTACGTTTTATCACCCCAATTAACCTCTCTGATGTTCATAAACTGATTAAATCCAGGCTGCTACCCATTCAGGTTGCACTCATTCAGGTCAGCCCTCCAGATGATTTTGGCTGGATGAGCCTTGGGATCTCGGTTGATGTCACAGGTTCAGCAGCAGAGGCGGCGGATATCGTCATTGCTCAGGTGAACCAAAAGATGCCGAGAGTCCTGGGCAGGAGTTCGATCCATGTCAACGATGTCGATTTTTTTGTAGAGCATGATGAAACCCTCATCGAGATCGGAACCTATCCAGACGTTGAATCTGCCGATATGATTGCCCGCTATGTTTCAAGGCTTGTGGACGATGGCTCAACTATGCAGATGTCACTCGGAGCCACTTCTGCGGCTAATATTGCCGCGCTGCTTGAAAAAAATGACCTTGGCATTCATACCCAGTATGTGACCAACACCATCATGAAACTGATGGCTATGGGGGTGGTGACCAATAAGGTGAAAGGCTATAATGACGGTAAAATTATCTGTAGTAATGCCATAGGGAATCAGGACCTTTATGATCTGCTAGATTACAATTTCGCTGTTGAATTTCATCCCTCCCACCATGTGAACGATCCGAGGCGGATTGCCAGAAATAACAAAATGGTGGCAATGAATATTGGCCGCGAGATTGACCTCACCGGTCAGGTGACGGCAGATGCACTCCCATTTAATAATTTTGCCGGGGTCACAGGAATTCAGGATTTCTTCCGTGGTGCGTCCATGTCAAATGAGGGTAAGTCCATTCTGATGCTGACCGCCACAAAAGATGATAAGAAAGGAAGCAGGATTGTTCCAATACTTCAAAATAGTGCAGTAGTGGTGCCTCGCAGTGAAGTGCAGTATGTGGTCACTGAGTTTGGCTCGGTCAACCTCTTTGGTAAGTCAATTCAGGAAAGAGCGACGGCGCTGATCTCTATCTCCCACCCGGATTTTAGGGATTGGCTCTTTGATGAAGCAAAAAAACTGGGTTTACTTGGTCCGGAACGTACCCTGCGAGAAGAAATACATTCCATTTATCCACTGGGGCTTGAAGAAACCAGAGTCATCGATGGTAAGAAAATAACCTTTCGTCCGGTAAAACCGACCGATGAAAGACCCATCCAGGAACACTATTACGGGCTGGATAAGAGCGATGTAATATCCAGGTTTTTCCATGAAAAAACCAGTTTTGTCAGTAAGCAGATCGAGCGGACCTTTATCATCGATTACCATAAAGATCTCACCATTGTGGTGGTGGAAGGTCAGCAGGGTTTTGAAAAGATTCTTGCGGTGGGAGAGTACTATCTTGATCCTGAAACAGCGCTTGCCGAGATTGCTTTTTCCGTAGACAAAGAGTGGCAGGGAAAGGGGCTATCCTCGATCATCATTAAAAAATTGGCTGAGGCCGCTAAAATTAATGGAATTAAAGGGCTCACCGCCTATACATCAAAAGAAAATAAACGAATGGTCAAACTCTTTAATACCCTTGAGTACGAGGTCAAAAACAAGTATGAAAACGACATGATTTATCTGGAGGCTCTCTTTGATAAAAAGCCTCCAGTTAAGGCGCAGTAGGTATACTCAACCCACGCTTCTGTTGTTATAGTGCTGTCTCAAGAATTTTTCTTGTGGTCTCAAGGGTAATATCCTGGGTCTCAGAAAGCGCTGTCATTCCATGCTTTTCAAGGGATTTAAGGATGCTGTCGATCCCTGTTGCATCGATGTCATGATCGGTGAGTCTGGTCTTCATGCCAAGGCTCTGGAAGAATTCTTCAGTTTTGGCAATGGCGGCATCAATTCGCTGGTCTTCATCACCTTCTGTAATTCCCCAAATCCTTTCACCGTATTGGAGCAATTTGTCTCTTTTCTGCTTTTTTCGAATCTTCCATACGGCGGGTTGGATTATAGCAAGACTCTTTGCGTGGTCAACTCCAAAGAGAGCGGTGATTTCGTGACCAATCATATGAGTAGTCCAGTCCTGTGGAACCCCCGCGCCAATGAGACCGTTGAGCGCCATAGTTGCACACCAGACCAAATTGGCACGTGCGTCGTAGTCTTCAGGGTCGTCAATTGTTTGCTTACCAATTTCAACAAGTGTATGGAGGATTCCTTCAGCGGTCCTGTCTTGAAATCTGGCTTCTGCAGGATAGGTAATATACTGTTCAACGGTATGGATGAAGGCATCCACCACACCGTTTGCTATCTGGGTTGCAGGTAGTGTGTATGTGAGTTCCGGGTCTAAGATAGAGAACTGCGGAAATGCCTGTGCACTGAAAATTGGGAGTTTATCCTCGCCGTCACTGATCACTGCGCCGCAGTTCATCTCAGAACCTGTGGCGGGAAGGGTGAGTACGGTGGCAAGGGGAAGGACGTTTTTAACCGGAACATGGGTGAAACCAAAATTCAGCAGTTCCCGTTCTTTGCCGATGAACTCCTTAGCGTTCGCTGCGATGGCAATAAACTTTGTTCCATCCATAACAGAACCACCGCCCACCGCGAGCAGGAAGTCTACCTTCTCGCTTCGTACGATCTCTATCGCCTGCATCAGCACTGAAAGTTGGGGGTTGGCTCCAATGCCACCAAACTCAAGGACCTGTCGGTCTGATTTTGCCAACTCTTTTTGAACCCTGTCCAGGACTCCGGTCTTTTTAGCCGAGCCACCGCCGTAGGTGATGAGGATTTTTGCATCTTTAGGGACGAGGGTATCCAGCTGTTCGAGTTGCCCTTTGCCAAAAGCAATGTGGGTGGGATTGTAAAAATCAAAATTCAACATGATATGTTTCCTTTATTTATATATAGGCACTGATTCTTGGTAAATATTGTTTCAAGTACGAGAGAGATATTAAACCTGAAAATCGAATTGGAAAGGTATAGGCTGAAAAAAATTCTATGGTTCCGTAAAGTTTATATATAAAGGCTACCTGTTCAGCCGTTATGTCAAAGCTATCCGTGGTCACCCAATACGACTTGCCTTCACTAATAAAGCCAACAAGGCGTACGGGCTTTTTGCTTGGATCAACGTTGTGATGATTGCATCATCACAGAACAAGCTTGGGATTGGGCCTGTCAAAGACTTCAACATAGTCCTGATAAAAGGTCTCTTTTCTTATGCGTGTGGCTCTGGTTCTCGCTGTTTGCACACTGGTCTTAGGAATTTTGTTTTTCCTATACCAACTGTCTGGATCCGTGCAGAATTGCAGGAGTTCCCGGACAGCGCTGGAGGCAGAGCGGCATGGTTTTATGAGGTTGGGTACAAAGGCTGGACCATATTTGTTTTCCGCTATTGCAATAATTTGCGCCTGGGTGTGGGCCCACAAGTTGTCAGGATCGAGCAGTATAACCGGAGCCAGAGGGTTTTCGTGGATCTTCATGGAGGTGATTGTGATAGCCAACTCCTCTGCACTGCCGTAACCTCCGGTATTGACAATGGGTATATTGCTGAGTTTCTGGAAATGATCCTGCCGTGCCAGACGCAATCCCTCCCGATATTTAATCAGACCGTCACAGGTGGTGAGTGAGAGCTGTTGTTCTCCTTCAAGATCGATGGCAATCCCAACACTCATAATGTTATGCTGCCGTGCCAGGTCGTTGGCCTCCTTCATTAACCCGGGGCCACCCCCATGAACAATACCCATTTCAGACCCGAATTTCAGAGCGAGCTGATTGATCAGGTCAATTGTCAACTGGTTGTCAGCCTCCTTGGTGTGGGATCCGTAAAAAGCAAACCAGTATCGCACCACATCAAAACGTTCTTTGTCATCGGGTTCAATAAAAGAGCCATGGTAAAAGGTGAAAAGCTTGTCTGTCTTGGCATCATAGCGCAGAAACTCACAACCCATGGTGGTGGCGTGGCTGAGTCTGATCATCTTTTTTACATAATCATCATCAAAAGCAGGATTTTCGGTGTTTATCAAAAATGTCCTCACTCCACTTCTTCGCAACAGATCAATAATCGCCGTGGAGGGAAATCTATCGGCGATAAAGACCCTGCTGTTTATCCCTCCGAGTACCGAAAGCTTCTCCCGTGTTTTAGCAAATTCTCCATTCCCTGAGGGCTGAAAAGAATCTTTGGTCTTACGTGCCGTACTCTCCAGTACCGCATTACTGATGATTTCAAGCTGGGCCTGGCCTTGAGAATTGATGGCACGGGGGATCTGGACAAAATTACTTTTATTTAAGATCATCCCCAGAGACCCTTCGGCAACACATTGAAAGAGGTTGTATACCTCGGCTGTTGTCAGGAGATCACAGAGTCGGTAGCCATCTTTGACCTTATTTTTTATCAGGGGAACGGTCAGAGGGTTTTGGGCTCTGAAAAAGCGAATTTTCACCTTAATCCGGTGGAGAGGAACCTCTTTTTTTCCAAAATGATACAGCTCCACCTGGCGGTCCCGGAAAGTCCTGAAGGGATCAAGCACCCTTGCAGAAAGGTGCTTAATGCCGTGATCATCGGGGTCGATATCTGCATCAATAATCCCGTAGATATCCCCAAGGGATATCTTTATGGCTCCTATAAATAACTCCTGGGGACGGAGTATAGCCTGGTCCAGTTCCATCGATGTCCTGGAACGGATCTTGGTAAGGGCTATACGGCCTTTCCTGATAACATCGCTAATACTCGACTCATTGATTGCAGCGGGCTCAAAGCAGTACTGGTAGGGCTCAAGATCGGCAAGGATGTAATCACTCTCTTGTCCGGTCAGGGGATCGATTTCTTGTCTGATCTCAAAGCCATCATAGTGACCCTTTGCATTTAGCCTTCCCACAAAGAGCCTCTTGTGGAGGTAATGCCGCACATCCCGAATCCTCAATTCAGGGTCCATAATAACCAATCTGCCGATCTCATCCCCGGTTTTGAATAGGTCCAGGACATCCCCCAACAGAGGATTGAGATTGTTCAGCTTGCCATCCAGGTGAACATCCAGTTTATCGATCTGAGGCTTAGTTTCTGGGGATACAATCTCGGTATGGACGCCAATTTGGGCATTGCCACTTCTTCCTGAAAAGAAAAAGGGTTTTTCCTCTCCAAGCGCCCCTCGGATATAATCAGAAACCTCGAGAAACGAGAACCGTGCCAGCAGATTCCCGGTCTTCTTATCTTTGCCTTGAATCTTACTGATATAGCCGTCTGAGCTGATGATCTGATTTATTTTCATGGTTCACAAGTAGCTGAAATATAGAGTTCATTCACCTTGGCGGGATCTTCTGCCGTGGTGAGGCTCGGTTTCTGGTATTTTGTACGGTTTTACTGAGTAGTTATTTTTCTTTGTCTGTTTCCAGTAAGATATCTGCATTTCAGCCAGGGTGCAAGGGATATAGCTCTGAGAGTCAGTAAGGTATGGATAGCAATAATATCCATAATCGGATGGGTGAAAAAGTTCATTGTCGTGGAGCCAGGTGCAGCCGCACCCGAGAAGTAACGGAGCGTCCATTAAAAGACCCCCTTGCCAGGGAGTGCCTCATTCCTGAACAACTATTCTATAGGGATGACAATATCAGCAGCCTCAAAATATTCAGGAGAGAACGAAGCCTCAAAATTCTCGTTTAGCTTTAGAAAAGATTGTCCCAATCTAACCACTTTAGAATAAAGTTTATATCCACGAACTTTTTTTACGAGGCCTATTCTAGCTTCAATTTGAGAATACATATAGACCTGGTCGTCTTCACCTACTTGTAAAACGTAAACGTCAGAAATTTCTATTTTACCATTTATTACTTTATAGGAAGCCACTTTTGGCTTTGCTTCTTTTGAACCATAAACCCATATAATCACTCTAGAGGAATAATTATATGATAATGGGTATGTATCCATTAGCAGATTAAAATGTTTTTTTTCTCCATCACCTTCTTTAGAAGATATTTTAAGAGGGAATCGTCCACCAACTACTCTAATTATTTTTAGCTGTGACAAGTCTTTCCGTAATCGATCCCCGGTGCTGTCGGTCTTAACATTTGTATATATTTTGGCATAGCCCGAACTATCAACAGTTTTACTTTTGTCCCTATTATGAAATAGCCCAAATTGTAGGACAAAATGCGGCCGACGAACGAAACTTAGCCTCTCTACTTTTACCGGCGATATTTCAAAACTCCCATCAGTTCCGACATTGACGATTTGCGTCCCAGACTTCTCACCGATTCCACCACATTCTTTTGAACCGGTCGAATTCATAGGCATGTAGCTATCTTCAATGCAGTGCCAGTGTAGCCTCAAGTGATGATCATCGAACACATATCCTTTAGGCCCTTCAATAACACCCTCAATTCGCGGAATATCTAAAGTTACAGCTTGTGCTGCTGGAACAAGAAGAAAACACAAAAACATTACCAACAAAAACGTTGGTTGCAATATACATATACGTAGAAAAATCATTTTTTTAACTATACTCAAGTCGATATTAATGCAGACATTATTTCGCCCCAATCCAATTGTGACTAAAAAGTTATTATAGAGTTCTGTATAGCTCCGTAAACCATTGTCAACTGAGTTCTGAATTATTAACTAAAACAAGCATATCATATCACGACTCAATGAACTTCGCTAAGCTGTTTTGTTAGGCGACCGGAACGATGTACAATACTGGTGATCATGACGGAATTCTCCCGCTACTGCAAGGAAAGTAGTATCAGTCAGCACCGCCATTCAAAATAGAGTAATTGTCTCAAGTGATTCTCTGGAATTAGTGTGCCACGAGAGCAAGTAGATTTTGCTCGCAACTATACGAAAGATGAGGGTAGGTCCCTCGGAGTCGGCTTGCAGGAGCAGGCTTCAAACCACCTTAAGCTGCTGTGGTAAAGAGCCATGGTGGTAAGCGTTAAGGAAAAGGCCCGGCAAGACTGGGTCAGGT
>JBLHNA010000057.1:0-30252 GCA_047619065.1 Desulforhopalus sp. | reverse complement strand
TTTTTTATCTCAGATGCTTGTCAAGGTATATTTTACCTTAATCACAATTTTAATTTTAAAATGTTTACGAAGAGTTCTTTTATAAACTACACCATTGCTGGGTTTCCGGGCCGTCCGGGAATTGCTGCATTATTTAGTAGTTGATGGATGTGTTGATTTCTAAAAAAGATTTTATCTTTCCATTCTTGGGTTTGATTACTCGGTTCAGGATATTTTAATCTAGCAACAACTTTAACTGCTTGATTTATACTAACCTCTGATAGAGGTTCATCACATATTTTTTTTAAACCCGTAATACCATATATACCAGAACCATAAAAAGCGATTGATAAATAGGAGACTGCAATATCGAATTTGGTTGACCTTGTCAATACAGTTGTAGCGAGAATTTGTTCTCTCAATTTTCTAGACAATGTTCTTTCATATCTACAGGTTACCACTCTCACAAACTGTTGTTCAATGGTACTTGCACCTTGAACTTTACCGAATATTAATCGAACACTCAATGCTCTTAACAAAGCGAAATGGTCAACACCTTTATGGAAAAAATTTCTGTGATCTTCAGCAATAACTAATATATTTAGTAAATTATCACTCAAATTATTATTTTTTTGTTTTTCGATTGTTTGTAAACATAGAACGAGATCTTTCTTGATATCCCAAAAATTGAAAGTAACTAGAATTATAGAGACGAGAAAAAAGGGGACGGAAGCTATATAATAGCAAAAAGTTAGAACTGATTTCTTTGCCATTTTACAATTCCTGATTGATTTGCAACGGTGGAATGAAATGTACCGACTAGTTGTTTTTGTAGAGTTTCACAAACTAAAGATTGACTTGTTGTGGATGTCCTCTGTTTACCTTCTTCAATTAAATGTAAATTAACGATGTCTTTAGAAAGATATTTCTTTTCAATACTTCCTTCTATTGTACCTCTTGTCCTTTTACTACCAGTGTATTCTCTTTCTCCTGTCGATGAGTTTTCATAAACCTTTTCATAAGTACCATGAATTTTGTTGTCCTCTAACCACAACATAACAACATACTCTAGACACATACCTTTATATGGGTTGTAGTCTGAATTTTTTGTTTCAACCATGAAGTGCCATTTACCATTGAGTTGTGGAAGAGCAAAACATTTCTCTCTAAATAAAAAGAACAAGATAGTGAGAATAATACCCCCTACAACTGTTGCTACTATATCAGAGAGTAATGTTTCAAATATCATTTTTCAGGTAACAGTAGAATATATGGAAAAAGTCCATAATATTGTCTTATTTATGGACACATTTTCCAGTATATCTCGTATTAATCACACGAATGTGGAAAATCATGTCCAGTTATTACATTTCCCTGTAAGTTTTTCCATACAATCTATTACTATCACAGATGTCATGGAAAAAAAGTCAAAATCCACTCCAAACCCTCAGTTTAAACTGATGGATCAAGTACCAAGTTGAGACAGACCACGATTTTCTTAAAGGTCTACATATTTCCACTAGATCATAACCGAAAGAAGTAGTTACAGACAGAATTTTATTTTGGTAATTTCCTTTGTCAACGACAAGTCAAAATCCATAGGAGATATATTTACTTGGTGATCGTCTGGTTCACCGGAAACACACAGTTTGTGTTTTTCGAGTGAAACCGGTGGTTAACCTAACCTGTTATAGTATGTGTTTGTATCAATAAGGTGTTTTAAAAAGTCTTTTCCAAACTGAGTTATAAAGACCAAATCATCGTCATTTACAACTATCAAGAAATATGCGGTAAGGAAACCTAACCAGTGTTCAAAAGTTCTCTCTTTGTGTATTTCTGGGAATTTTTCACATGATAACAAGAATTGATCATTGGCCTGACTTATTGGTACTCCATCCGAAACAGAAGACAAGATCTCCAATAATAAAGATTGACTTCCAAAAATAAGATGAGAAATGTTTTGAAATTCAAGACTAACCTTTGTCCTCGCAAATTCTCTTGTAAGAGCGGATATTTTCTCTTCTTCAGAAAAATGTTTAATATTTTCTTCAATTATTATCTCCCGACTGACCACGGATTCGGAGACAGCCGCTTTCATTATACTCCCATGAGACAACAACATCGGGATTTCTGGTTCAGGTACCCTGTCTGGTTGTTGTTCAAACAAGACACCATCTTTACCGGCCCTAGTGATACATGATATTTTTTCGACAAGAGGTTTCCGAAAAATGAAGATCGATACCAACCCAAGGGTGAGGACAACAATAGGCCAAACAATAGTTTGTAACATATGATTCCTATATGGAAGTTAACAAGGGACTTACCTTTTTCTGGGTAACATGACAAAATAAATGTTACCCGTTTTAAATTTCCCACCAGGGAAAATGACAAATACCATATCAGTGTCAGCCCGTCTGTAAGACAGTAACTGACTATACGTCACAAATCAGTTTGACTGAGTGTCAACATATTTCCACTAAATCGTAACTCCACCTATTTCCAATTTATAGTGGATTTATCAAAGTGTTTGATAACGGTCATACGCGAACAAAACAATGTACTTCCCAAATATCACGGTGTGATATGGCTTTTTCCAATTTCAATTCAACTATTTACACTGTTACCACCTGTTAACCACTAATACAATTATATTCCAAGTAAGCTACGGCAAGAAAACATGGGCAATACCTGACAGTTCCTGTTGAGATGACAATTGTATTGAAACGATAGAATGACTTATTGTAGCACTGACGGTGATTGAGGGGGCGTGCTGTGTCTTCCTGTGCCGTCCATGAATTTCCCTGTGCAAAAGAGTTCATTTTCGGTTACAAATTTGGTTTTGTGTGCCGTTTTTGTGCGCTATTATTGGTGTTCTAAGCAAAAACTGCACGTTTGATATGGTGTTGCGTTGCGTCGCATTCCCTGTGTAACAGGCAGACTGCGATGATTGGAATTCTTATCGCGACAGGTACCATTTACTCCCACCTCAACATGAAGAGCTGTAGTGATGACCATCAGTAAGTCCAAGCTGGCTTCGCCAGAAGAGGCATATATTACACTTGACCCGACCTCAAAGGCCATCCTGCAACTTTTGGCAGTTAACGTCGATTACTGCCGTCTCAGTGTGGTGATACGCTGCCTCGGCGATTTGCACTTGGTTGACGTTCAGGGGCGACCATTTACCTTGGACAGTCTTCAGGCATTGCTCGATGATTTGACGAAAAAGGGGTTGTTGGTGAAAAACAGTAGAGGTCACTGCTGCTCTGAGTTCGTTCGACACCTGGCGTTCCACGACACCTTGATGCAAGAGACGTTCTCTGCTCAGGTTGAGTGCTTGCAGAAATTCCACCCCCTGCCCATACAACTTTCATCCGCATATTATCATCGTATAAATTATCAGCAGCTTCTTCGCGATTTTCAGATTGCTCTGTTTTACCAAGGTTCTTTGGAGGAGGTTAGGGTTCTGGCATATGAATATGCCTATCTTGATTTCAACGAAGATTATTACGATAACAATCCGTTTTTGATGTTCTTGAATCGACCGTTTTCCCCTGATATTATCGAGAAAATAGAACCGAGCATCAGGTCCGAAATCTTAATAGACCTGCTTAGTGTAGCAAGTAGTTGTCTGGATCCGAGCCATGATATCCTGGCCTACATCAATGATCGGTATTCTCGTGAGCTTTCAGAAGAGCCCTTTGCATCGTATCTTCTCTATCATAACCTGATTATTGGAGATACCGACAAAATCCGCCAATATCTGAGTCAGTTGAACGATGGAATGCAATTGCCACAACTTGTCTGGACGGGATGCCTGGAAGTTGTCAGCGGACGTTATCAGGAAGGGTGTGTTGTTTTCACACAATCCAATCAATTACTCAAAAAAGTGGTGGGCAAGCGGAAGGTTTTTCTAGAGAACTATGCTGGTATTTTTCAGCTACTGGCCCTGTTGCAGATTGGCGAAACCTCCTCTTTGCAGGAGGGGCTGGATTATATAAACATTGCCGAAAAAAACAAATATTCGTTTGCCCATGTTACAGGATCCATGGCCCCCGTTTTTTATGAGAAACTTGGTAAGATTGTTCCTGAGCGATTCGTGCAAGATCATCATTATTTCCTGAAAAACCCGGTAGACATCTTTTTTATCTCTCTCTTCCGTTTTTGGAGAGGCGGTAAAACTATAGAAGATATTTCCCTACTGCAGCAAACCAGAGACAAGGCCCTGAACAACGGCTACATCTGGTTGGCGGCTGAAATCTCGGCATTGCTTGCCGCCCTTGGTAACAACAGGAGTACCAACCAGGAGACGGCAGCAAGACTTCATGCTTCCTGCAAGACCATAAGCTGCGTCGATATTGTCCGCCTGCAGCCACAATGGGAAAAAACCCTGAATGCTTTGCTGCACCTGAGTGAACCGAGCAAGGAGAAAAAGGGAGGGACAGCTGAACAGCGGTTGATCTGGTGGTTTAGCTTCAGCAAAAAACACCAGTATTGCCATATTGTACCGAGGTTGCAAAAGATGAGCGCCAAGGGGACCTGGACCAAAGGTCGGGCTATGGCGCTGAAAACTCTATATCGTGACTACCCTGACATGGAGGGGTTGACGGATCAGGATCGTCAGGTCTGCCGGGCTATCAAGGAAGAGTCTTTTCGCTCAGGTTGGAGGGGATATGGACAAAAGGAATATTTCTTTAATCCTGACCTGGCCCTGCCTGCACTGGTGGGACATCCCCAGCTCTTTCTCGAAGAGAGTCCCGAGGTTAACGTTGAACTGGTTTTGGCTGAGCCGGAACTGCATATTAAAAAACAAAAGGGTGGCCTGAAACTCATCGTAACGCCATCGTTTTCTGACGAAAGCGCAAGCGTGTTTGTGGAAAAAGATACACCCACCCGTTACAAAATCATCCGTTTCACGGCCGAGCATCGGCAACTGATCAATCTATTGGGAAAAGGCATGACCATTCCCAAAAGCGGAGAAGATTTGGCCAGGCAGGCAGTGGAGGCAATTTCACCTCTGATCACCGTGCATTCCGATCTTGAAGGTGGAACGAACCGGGCAAAGTCTCTTCAGGCCGACTGTCGACCCCACGCCCATATCCTTCCCTACCGGGATGGTGTTAGCCTGGAATTCCTTGTCAAGCCGATCGCCGCAGGTCATTCCAGCTTCACACCGGGGAAAGGCAGCAAAACCATGATGGCGGTGGCGGATGGCAAGTCGGTTCAGACTGTACGCGATCTGACAGAGGAAAAACAATTACTCGCTCGGGTCATCGGTACCTGTTCCACCTTGAATCGGTTGGAAGCAATCAATAATCAGTGGCAGGTGGATGACCCCGAAGAATCCCTGGAACTATTGCTGGAGTTGAAAGATTGCGGCGACGATATCGTCATGGAATGGCCCCAGGGCGAAAAGATGAAGGTGCGCAGTCAGGCCAGTGCTAAAAGTTTTTCATTGCGGATCGGCAAGGACCGTGACTGGTTCAAGGCTACAGGAGCACTGACCATTGATGATACTCTCACCCTCGACCTGCGCAAACTCCTGGAGATGCTTGGTCGCTCAACCGGCCGGTTCATTCCCCTTGATGACGGCACCTATCTGGCCATAACCAGTTCTCTGCACAAACGTCTGGCCGAACTGAACGCATACTCCGAAGGTCATGGCGAGGGGGTGCGCTTTGCGCCACTGGCCGCCCTCGCGCTGGAGGATCTCACCGGGGAAGCCGGTCAATTGAAAAGTGATAAGGCCTGGAAGGATCACTGTAAACGGTTAGCTGAAACGGCCACACCTTCTCTTCCCTCCACCCTCCAGGCTGAGCTTCGTGATTACCAGACCACAGGCTTTCGCTGGCTGGCTCGTCTCTCTTCCTGGGGAGTGGGTGCCTGTCTTGCCGATGACATGGGCCTTGGCAAAACCGTACAGGCCTTGGCTGCAATCCTGCTTCGCGCCTCTCAAGGTCCGACCCTGGTTGTAGCACCCCTTTCGGTTACGTCGAACTGGCAGGAAGAGGCCAGTCGTTTCGCGCCGACCCTGAATGTCATTGTCTTTGGTCCTGGAGATCGCAGGCAGATGATCGACAACCTGCAAGCCTTCGATCTGCTTGTCGTCAGCTATGGCCTGTTACCCCTGGAAGCGGAGCTGCTCGCTTCGGTCAGCTGGCAGACCGTGGTGCTCGATGAGGCCCAGGCCATCAAAAACATGCAAACCAAACGATCAAAAGCTGCCATGGGACTACGGGCTGAATGTCGGATTATCACTACCGGTACGCCGCTGGAGAATCACCTTGGCGAGTTGTGGACCTTATTCAACTTTCTCAACCCCGGTCTGCTCGGTTCGTTCAAAAAGTTCAACGAAAAATTCGCCGTCCCCATCGAGCGGGATCAGGACGCAGAGGCCCGCAATCACCTGCGAAAATTGATTCGCCCCTTTATTCTGCGGCGGCTGAAAAGAGATGTTCTTCAGGAGTTGCCCGCAAAGACTGAGATTACCCTTGAGGTGGAAATGAGCCCCGAGGAAGAGCTGCTCTACGAGGCTCAACGTCAGAAGGCCCTGGAAAATATTAGTGAACATCAAGAAGAAGAGGCCGGGCCGCAACATCTGCGCATCCTGGCCGAACTTATGAAACTGCGCAGATTGTGTTGCAATCCTTTGCTGATCCTGCCGGATTCAGAGATTACCTCCTCCAAGCTACGCGTCTTCAGCGATACTCTGCATGACCTGCTCGACAATAATCACAAGGCCCTCGTCTTTAGTCAATTTGTCGACCACCTTGGGATCATTCGCCAATTGTTGGATGAAGAGAATATCAGCTATCAATATCTGGATGGATCTACCCCGATCAAACAGCGGAAGCAGCGGGTCAACGATTTTCAAAACGGCAAGGGCGATGTCTTTCTCATCAGCCTAAAGGCTGGAGGGGCGGGACTCAACCTCACCGCCGCCGATTATGTTATCCATATGGACCCCTGGTGGAATCCGGCCGTGGAAGACCAGGCCTCCGACCGGGCACATCGGATTGGTCAGGACAGACCGGTGACTGTTTATCGCCTGGTGATGAAGGACACCATCGAACAACAGATCGTTAAACTGCATAAACAGAAACGCGATCTTGCCGACAGCCTGCTTGAAGGAACCGACGCTGCCGGGAAGATATCAGCCAAGGAGCTGTTGGCCCTGCTCCATAAGGAGAAGATGGAGTAATACTCTTTTTAGTGTAACCTGTTCAGTTCAAATAATGATGGCTACCGCTTGTAGATGTGAGGAGTGGTACTGTTCCATTTTATAAGCGCCATTTGAGAAAATGGTTCTCCGCTTTACCTATGAGCCATGCCAGAATAAGGCCCAGAACGGAAAGAATGGAGACACCCGCAATGAGTTGATCTGTGGCCATCAGGCTCCCTGCCAGCAGTATATAGGCACCTATTCCATATTCCGCTCCAATCATCTCTGCTGCCACGAGCAAAATAATACCAATTGAAGCGGATATCCTGAATCCAGACAAGATCGCAGGAAGGGCTCCCGGAATGATGATTTTGCGAACAATAGATAACCAGGAAAGACCAAAGGATTGTCCCATACGGATAAGGCTGCGATCCACATTATCCACTCCGCTGTAGGTGGCGATAACGGTGGGAAAGAAGGTGCCAAATAAAATCGTCGCAACCTTTGAGCCCTCACCGATGCCGAACCAGATAATAAAGAGGGGGAGCAGGGCGATCTTTGGGATGGGGAAAATCGCTGAAACTAAGGGCGACAGACCCGCTCGTGCCACACTGACCAGGGCAATCAGAAGTCCCACAGTAACGCCTAATAAAGTACCCAGAGTCCAGCCGATAACCAGGCGTCTTAGGGAGGCACTGAGGTGCTTCCATAGCATGCCTGAATGGAAAAGCTCAGTAAGAGCGTTAAAGGCCTCCGATGGGGCTGGCAGAATGAGACTACCGATAAAACCCGTACGTGATCCCAGCTCCCAGAATAAAATGAGTAGTACAAAAACAATGACCGAGATCGAACCGGCAGGTTTATGGGTGAAGCCTCCACCTCGAAAGGGGACGGGATATTTTTTATGCTCAACCATCTTGCAGCTCCATGTCCGCGGCACGTGCTTCGTCTCGCATGAGACTCCATAGATGCTGTTGGATTTTGTCGAGATGAGGAGTCGCAATTCCCCGTTCGCTTAAGGGGGTATCTATTTCAACGATATCGTGGATCCTTCCAGGTCGTCGGGAGAGGACAATGATCTTATGGCCCAGGCGTACCGCCTCCTGAAGGTTATGGGTGACATAAACCGCGGCAAAGGATTCACGCATCCAGAGATCTATCAGGTCATTGAGGAGGAGTTCCCGGGTCTGGCTATCAAGGGCCGAGAGGGGCTCATCCATCAACATTACAGCAGGCCTGACCGCAAGGGCTCTGGCAATGGCGACCCGCTGTTTCATTCCTCCTGAGAGCTGCCGAGGAAAGGCCTTTTTGAAAGAAGACAGATTGGTCCTGGTGAGGACGTCGTCAATAATCTCTTTTTTCTGCTGCCTGGTGAGGCGGTGGTCTTCCAGGGCAAGGCTGACATTACCCTCGACGGTCCTCCAGGGGAGAAGTGCAAAGTCTTGAAATATATAGGTCAATGGATTGAGCGACTCCTTGGGTGGTTCCCCAAGCAGCATGACTTCCCCTGAATTGGGTCGCTCCAGGCCGCCAATAAAGCGGAGCAGGGTGGATTTGCCGCATCCGGATGGTCCGACAATACAGACAATCTCGCCTCCACCTACTGTGAAGTCGATATTATCCAATACCGTAAGATCACCGTAGGCGTGGCTGATTTTGTTGATGTGTAAATCCATATTCAGGCCCGTTTTGGGTCAGCTCTAAAGGGGTGAAGTCGAGAAATCAATAGGTTTCTACAAAACTGGTATCCACCAGTTGTTCAATAGTAACACTCTTGGGAACCAGATTCTCAGATTGAAACCAGCTCAGCTGATCTTTGATGCTGGTAAGATTGAGTTTTGCATTGCTGTTTGTGCGCATGGCACCGTTGCGTATGGATGGCGCGGCCTTTTCGTAGGGCCGATCGGCGTACACATATTTATGAATAAGTTTGATCATCTCTTCCGCCTCTGCTTCTCCTGCTGTTTTGTCCACGAGAGCTGCATTAAAATCGTCTGCTCCTTTGGAGAAAGCCGCAATAAAGCGCTTAACCAGTTCTTTTTTCTCTGCAGCATTACTTGCAGAGGTGAACATTGTAGTTACCTGATAGTCGGGGATGTAGTCAGAGACCTTACCTATTACTTCAACTGTTGGTGCCTTGGCCAAAGCCTTTGCTATGTGCGGGACAATAGCCCAGGAGTCAATCTGTCCCGTTTTGAGTGCCCCAACTATAATACCAACCTTCTGCAAGGGTTTGACCTTAATGTCACTGCGGGCAAAACCTTCTTTGTCGGCTATCTTATGTGCCATGTAGTGAAAGGAAGAGCCTGCCTGGGTAATGCCAAACGTTTTGCCTTTGAGAGCAGCAGGGGAGGTGAGGCCGGCATCGTAGGCTTTTTTGGAGGCGAGGATCATCTGGCCATCTATTCCTGCTTCTTCATGTAATACGCCACCAATGACCTTGATAGCACCTTTGTTTGCGAGGTTAATCATTCCACCAGAGACAGGCCCGATACCAAAATCAATATCTCCTGATGCAATGGCCACCGCTATGGGTTGAGCTGCCTGGAAGAATTTGATTTCCACATCCAGCCCCTGTTCCTTGAAATATCCTCTTTCATAGGCAACAAAGGTTCCAGCATGGGAGGTGAATCTCAGTGCACCTACGGTAACTTTGTCTAACGCGACTGCGCCAGAGATCCCTGTGCACGATATGACGGTAAAAAGGCTTATTGCCAGAATCTTAAAAAAATGTAGTTTTTTCATTGAAAACATCTGCTCCCCCGATAAAGTTATATTGTTTTGCGTGACGTTTATAGTGCCTTACTCCAGATGTTCTGTCATAAAAAACAAGAGATCTGGAGAGTGTATTGAAATAATGAGCTCAAACATACCTCCAGATAGCGAATACAGAGAGGCCTTCGAAACACTTATTACGGCTCATTTCCCCGCGTACAGGGGTTGTTCAGTTAATTTGAAAATACTTTTAGCATATATTGGCTAAAATGGAACCTTTTCCCTCACGGGTCATTACAGGTCGATGGAGAGTCGCCTATGGGCCGTGAGGGGCAAGCTCTCACAATCTATTCTTAATCCTTATGTCATTGAAATGAATATGTTTTCTGCAGTAGTTAGTACTGACAGGCTCTATTTGGAGAAAATTAAAGAGAGCCATTTGGACGATTTATATTTGTTACTTTCGAACAAAGAAGTCCAAAAATACTTTCCCTCGACTTTGACTCGTGAAGAAACAAAAGAATTTTACGATAAAATTCAAAATCGATATGAAAATGATGGGTATTGCTTTTTAGCAGTTAAAAGAAAACAGGATAATATCTTTGTCGGTATCTGTGGTTTGTTAAAACAAGAAATCGAAAACGAATTTCAAATGGAAATTGGTTATAGGTTTCTAAATCAATACTGGGGTAATGGTTATGCTACAGAAGCTGTAAAAGGGTGTGTGCAATATGTAGTAGAAAACCAGCTGTTTGAGTCCCTTGTAATCCTCTCTGTACCAGAAAACACACCTTCAATTAAAGTTGCTATAAGAAGTGGCTTTACCTATTTGCGAAAAACTATTTTTCATGGTTTAAGTCATGATATATACGGAATAAAATTAACGACATAATTGTTGTTAGTCAGACCCGTGTGTCACGTAAAATTTACTGGTTATACAGACCTGTGTAATAACTTGTTGCTCCATTTTCAAACAGTCCATGCGTTGATAGGGAGTTCTACAGACCTGTTTGATAACTTGTTAGCAAAAAATGCACTACGATTAACAATCGTAGAGATTACTTAAATAACAGAGAGAAAAGAAATCAATGATCGATGCCAAGATTCAAATCGTTCCGGGGTTCAGCTGGTTTGGAAAAAATATCGGGATAAAAGATAAAACCTTTGATTTCGGGGGAATCTTATCCGAGCAGGTATGTTCAGCCGCCGGAGTCTTTACAAAAAATACGATGCCCGGTGCACCTGTAATTGTTGGCAAAGAGCACCTGTCTGATGGCCGCCTTCAAGCAATTATTGTCAACTCCAAAAACGCCAATGTCGCCACTGGGAGGAAAGGGGTCGAAGACTCCAAAGAGATCTGCTACATGATCGCAAAAAGTTGCGGCATAGAAGTCAATATGGTCCTCCCATCCTCTACCGGTGTTATCGGCCAACGGTTGCCAATGGAAAAGATCGTCAAAGGATGTGAGAATATATGCCAGGAATTCGGGACCACTGAACAGGACATAAAGAATTTTGCCCAAAGCATTATGACCTCCGACACCCGGGAAAAATTGATCAGTGCGAAGGTTGGGAATGCAACCATTCTTGGTGTGGCCAAGGGCGCTGGTATGATCGAACCCAATATGGCCACAATGCTTGCCTACTTTGTGTCCGACGCAGAGATTGGTTCCAAACAATTGCAGGCTATTCTAAAACGTGTGGTCGACAGATCGTTTAACCGGATTTCCATCGACACCGACACCTCCACCAGCGATACGGTTATCTCTCTTTGCAACGGGATCGCTGGCCCTGTTAATTTGGACGAATTCGAGGCGACTATAGGAGAAATGGCGATTTATCTCGCCAAAGAGATCGCTCGCGATGGAGAGGGGGCAACCAAACTGATTGAGTTGGTAGTCTCTGGGGCTACAACTAAAGAGCAAGCTCTTTTAACTGCCAAATCCATTATTAATTCACCATTGATCAAAACAGCAATCCACGGTGCCGACCCGAACTGGGGTCGATTTGTCATGGCCATCGGCAAGGTATTCCAATATACGGTTAACATTTCCGAGTTGAAGATCTTTTTTGGCAAAGGTGACGATCGCCTTGGGATTTCTGCGGAGATGCTGGACTGCGATGCTGTCCCTCTGCAAGAGCTCACTGAAATTCTGAAGCAGAAGGAAGTTTATGTCGAAGTCGTCCTGGGAGATGGCTATTTTTCGGAAAGAGTCTGGGGCTGTGACCTTACCGAAGAGTATGTACGAGTTAATGCTCTATATACTACCTGAGAATCGCAGAACTGAATGATCAATCATGGGGCACAAGTGATGTGCCCCGGTAATGAAATTATTAGACAAATAATGTCATGAGTAAATGAGGTTAAGAGTTCTGACTGCTAACCAGTCATTCCAACGGATCGCCTTTGGCGTCCGCTGAATTCAACCGTTGCTCCATTTCCAAACAGTCCATGCGTTGATAGGACTTTTACCAGGGATTTACTTCTAATTATGAGATATGTCGCGCTACTGTTCTTTTTGTTTTTGTTGCTCGGTTGTAGTAGAGATGATTCCCGTACTGTAGTACCCATCGATATCATTATTGACGATGCTGGTATTCTCACGGCTCATGGGGATGTTTTTAAACAATACCAGGCCTATAATGAACGGCTGCTTGAAGACTTTGATATCGATTTCCGGGTTGTCACCACTACCAGCACCGAAGAGATCAATCCTTTTACCAACCAAGCATTTTCGGTGTTAGAGCACAACAGTCGTAGCTCTAGTGGCAAGGCGGTCCTTCTCGTTATCAACAGCAATCTAGACCAGGTACGTCTTGCGGTCTCTATGGCCCTGGAGCCTGTCTATACCGACTTTTTTATCTCCTATGTGGAACGAAAAGGTCTGGTACCCTATTTTCGCGACAATAAGCTGGCAGACGGTGTCTATATGATGACTGAGCTAGTGCGCGACAGAGCGGTTGAAGCCAGGGCTGGTGAGGAATTCATGGAACCCATGGAGACCAGATCGATTGGCGGTGGAGCCAGGGTCGAGGCCATGATTGGCCAGATAGATGCTACGGCCAAGGAAGGTGTAGATATCTTCGCGGAAACCACTGATACACCACTCGACATCCTCGGTAAATATCTGATAACGCTCAAGACCGGCAACAAGAACCCGAATCTTGGTATCTTCTCCGAGGCAACCCGCACCTTCTTCCAGACTTGGACTGTTACCGATATCAACATGACCAATGAACTACGTTTTTTCTCCCAGTGCTATGATGGAAAGGTGATCGTTTCTGAAGATGACAGCCACGCCGTGCTCCTGTCTCCTATTGTTCAGCGGACCTGTTCTCCCTATTTTTTTGTGAAAGAAGAGGCCAAATGGCGACTCGATATAGCCACCATGGCTAAGGTACTGCGCTTTAATACGGAGATGAACTGGCATTTTTCGCCACAGGATAGAGTGGTCTACGGTATTCCCTGTGAGTTTGCCTTTGGTGGTTTCTACTACGATAAAAACGGTTACCCATATATCCAGAAGAACAAGTATCGTTGGGGATTCCAGTGCAGTCAGGCCCCTGAATCACAGGGGCAGCAAGGTAACGTCCAATGCTTAATCAGCTGGTTGTCAGAAACAGGGTCGGCAAAGACTGGGCTTGGCCTGAAGTTAAATGATGTGATTGTCGATATTGGAAATGAAAAATTCCACATATCCAATCCCCCTGTTGATAAGGTTCTCTGGTATCTTAAAGAAATACCTCAAGGTGAACTGGCCGTTGTGACTGTAATGAGAAACGATGGGTACCGTCTGCAGCTGCAAGCGATAGCACCATGAGTTAAAACAGTGAATGGTCACTATTTGGTGTATATTGAATGGCTTTTACATTACCGCTAAAACATGCAGCTGACGGCACAAATACAATAGTTTCGATAAGGAAGGGGACTTATGAAAGAAGGGGTTAAGAGCGTTGAGATCGATAGTAAGACCAAAGAATTGATAAAGAGTTGGCAGCAGCAGGCCATTTTACTTAAAAAGAAGCACCCAAAGTGGAATGCAGCCAAGATTCAGAAGGAGATGAAAGATCGGATCATTCGCCAGGCAGAGTCCGCAATTCCCACAAAGAGTGCAAAAGAGTATATCGAGGGAGTGAATGCACAGCTGAAGGACGTCGAAGATTCGAGAAAAAAGGCCATAGACGGTATCATGAAATATATGGGAAGAACAAGCCCGGATGCAGTTGCCACGGTTCTGCACGAGCTGGATTGCGGATGTATCAGGGCATGTGCGGTATCAAAAGAGGGTGATCCCATGGGAGAAATGATCATGGTGTCCAGTAAACCAGTGGAAACGGGATACGATTGCAGTGCCTGTCGGGAGGATGGTGGGGCTAATTCGGAACGGTGTATCGATAAGGCAATGATCTGGCCAGGGGATGCATCAGAACTGCCCTCCGAGGAGTTTAGGTTGGCTATCGGCAAGAAGGTTTTCGGTGATGACTACTCCATGGACGACATATAATAAATATCCAGACCGAAAATCGAGGTGTCTGGATGGAGCTATTAACTGTGAACTTGGTAGATTGTTATCATTTAATTCAGGCGATTGTTTGATCCTATCTACAGGAGGGCTGTTGACTTGTATCAGATACAGGATGCTTGATTAACAAAATAACCGACGAAGGCATGTTAAAGTACCTTCCAAATTCCTTCTGCTGTTGCAATGAGCTGCCTGTTACATCGTATTTCGCCCCGCATGAAGACCAGGGAACGTGTTTTTCTAAGGACTGTTGCTGTGCCCAGCAATAAATCCCCTGTTCTAGAGGCGGAGATAAATTTGACATCGAATGAAACTGTAGCAGCTTTAGCGTTTTCACCCAGTACCCGATGAGCAGCAGTCCCCATTCCTGAATCTAGCAGGCTCATGATGAAGCCACCATGAGTAATACCACCAGTATTCAAATGAATGTCCTCTACTCCGGCCCTGAATTGGTAATCAGACTTAGAAATTGTTCTGAATTCTAAACCGCCGTTGTGTTGCATAAAGCCAACAGAACTTATTTGCTGAAATGTATCGTTCATATCTTTTGTGATGAATAGTTTTTTACAATGGAGAAAATCCTAAAGACCTGTGAATATCAGAGGGAAGGGTTTGCGTCTGCTTTTGACTCTATTGAGCTGTCCATAGAGTATAGAAAATCCATAAACATCTTTCAAGTTTTATAGGAGCTAGCTTTAACTCTGACCTCTGCTGATCTTTAATATAGCTATCTTGACCTTTTTGTCATCTTCGCATGAGTCAAGCAAAGACACGCTCCCTCGCATTTCCGGCGGACGAGTCAATTGTAAAATTCAGGTATAATATAAGACCACAAAGATTGATGGTTTTTGCAGCCTTTAGACTTCAAGGTCGTTACAAATCATGTGACGCATGCGAAGCGGGGAAAAGAAACCTTTAGTTACAAAGGATCAACAAGCAGATAAAACTGAAGTAGCTCAACCAACACAAGAAGTGAGGTTGAGCTACAAATTACATCATTGCTCCAAATGCGTTAAACCTTCTGATGGTTTACCAGATTATTTTTCGTACGAAAGACAGCTTTTATAGGCTTCATTAGATATGTAACCAGCTCTATGACGATACTTTTTAAATGAGGTAATACCGCCGCCATTTCTTTGGCATACTGGCCTGGCACTACATTGTATTGTTGTTGAATCGTGTACATGTTTTTTCCCTTAAAGAATGGTTTGTTTGGACCGTCGTCTATAACAGGTTACCACGCAACAGGGGTAATGTTTTTTTAGCAACAGGGGCTTCTCTTCTCGGCATGACTCCCATATGTTTCAAAATGTATCAATCAATCTATTTAGTGCGTAATATTGTTGTGGGGTTGTTCATTTTACCGAACGCTTTATCTGGAGTGACTTAAAAACATTCTCTGGAATGATCTCGAAGAAACAGTAAGTTTAAATGTATTAGGCTTTCTGCCTCAAGAGAACCAGATCTTCGGTGACGTGTCACGTTAAGGCAGATACCAAATTTGCTTAGGTTCGGTCCGGCAATATTTATCTAAATATTATTTACTGATTCACAGATTGATGAGGCTCAGGAAATATCTTCTTATGCGGTTGTCGCTTATCCGACAGGTGAGATAGGTTTGGCTACATTCTCACATATTTCTAAACAACTGGCAGGATCGGGAAATTGTGTGTTGTTTAATCTTTATAGTCACCAATCCCTGAAAAATTATATGGATGACCGTCGACTTTCCAACCATTTACTGTGCGGTAGTTGTTCTCATCTTTCTCACCTTCAAAACCCGTCAACATGTTATATACGTTTGTAAACCCAGCAGCTTCGAGTGCTATTGCTGCATTTAAAGAGCGGCCACCAGAACGGCACATTGTTATAATAGGATCATCTGCGTCTAGGATTTTTTTGACATCTTTAATAAAGTGGGTATTGACTATCAAAACGTCTCCTTTGCTATATCCTTCATGGTATACCATGTAAGATACATTCACCACCTTGCCATCTAAGTATTCTCCTTCTCCAGTCCCATTTATGCCAGGGTGCCCAACCCAGTTCCACTCCTGTGGCGTTCGTACGTCTAAAATGAACGCTCCGGCTTCTTGTATTCCGGAAATAGCCTCTATCGGAGTAATATCTTCGTAGCTAAATGCAAATCCTGCGGTCGCTATTAAACAAAATGTCATAAGTACACTTGCAAAATATTTCATGTCTCCTCCTCGATGAATAGATTCATTTGCCAAACCAATCCTGCCGATCAAAATTTAAAAATCCTTTTTCAGACTGAGCCATATACAATCATTCAATGAATTAAAACGTTAGATTCAACTCAATAATGTTTTTTAGTAAAGAGCCGAACCACCTCTTAGTAAATCACTTTGATTGTCAAAAAAGGTTCGTGATTTTCCGTACCCGCCTGTCGACAGGTTTGTTTTGTGCCTAAGACTCTGGAAGACATTCTCAAATTATACGACAAACCTTAGTTGTAAGACAATGCCACAGTGTGGTGTTTTTATTGTTAGGGAACAGAGCAGTATGAGAGGAATGACTATAGATGTTTAGACTTATTAATTTAACGGGAAAATTCCTGTTCAGCTTTTCATTACTCAGAGATAACAATTTGTCTGAAATGAAGCATTTCAAATTATTAATTATTCCATTTTGGACCGATGAAACTTAAATCGCAGTTTGCACGTAAATTATAGCGCTCTCTTTTTTCCTTTTAGGTCTAAAGGGACGGCATTATCTTCTTAGAAAGAGAATGGATATCCTTCGCAGAAGGTTATCCATACAAAAGAATATTCAATCAAGTGCTTAATAATATATTTTAAATACCTATACCTGTTTAGCTGGGTAATAGAAAAAAGAGAAATCCTAGAGGTACAGGTGCGTCGTCTATTCCTGAATTACAACAAATTTTGCCCTGTAATGTCATCTGCTACACCAAAGATTGTTTGGATTTTCTGTTTTTAGAAAATGGAGGAGCTCTGAAATCAAATTTTCTACAATTTCTGAGGTTTCAACCTCAAATGGTTATCTGATGAGAAATGCGGGTTAGTTTCACCTGCCCCTCTCCCTGGACGATAGAAGAAATATAATCTGTTCGATTTTTCCGTTCGGCTGGCAGGAGATTTCTCCCCGTCTGTCCTTTGGTTAACCTGTCACATTTCCCTAGATAAATTGGTTTAATAGTACTACCATGTGACATGTTTGGTATAGGTTAACTGTCGTGCAGAAGGCTCTTAATAATTGAGTGGAAAGCGTAATCTTCGAGGAGGTTTTAATGAAAGATGGATTTATCGATAAAACGGCTCGTCTGGAAGAAGAGATTTTTGGATCCCAGTCTTTAATGGAACGATCCAGTATCAATCGTGATACTTTCCTGAATTGCTGGTGTCCCAGCTGCGATGAAGGGCTAAATGAGGATGGCAGTGCCGTTTTTCATGTAGTCAATCAGAAAGGGGAAGAAGCGATCCGCCGTGTGTCACCATATCTCAATGTGCTGGATCGGGTAAGCTTCCTTCAAATGGGCGATGACGAGGAACTGGCCAATGTGTCTTGCCCGCACTGCAATGTTTCGCTTTTAGAGCCGGACCAGACTTGCAAAAATGACAAGAGCAAGATGGTAAAAATCCATATTTCAGTACAAGATTCGATTAAACTATCAATAAACTTCTGCGTACGTCATTCCTGTCGCTGGTACACTATGAGCGAAGAGGACAATGAACGACTTATTTTAAGGGAAAGTCATGAGTGGTAGATATAACAGAAGGGTTTTCAGGTGATTCCACATGGTAAAGAATAACGGGCTCAATTGAGCTAGATAAAAAGTGTGGTACTAATAGAAAATCCTGTTTCAGGTTATACCGATTCTCCTAGGGTAGGGTGTGCAGCTACTGTTGCATCACCCTATTTTTATTTAATAACATTAGTGCAATCTGTTTTGACGTTTTTTTCATTTCAGGCCTAACCCGAATTTCTCATCAATAGATTTCTCATCAATAGATTTTTCCGCAAAGTCTATTGACCCGAAGGGTGAATTTTTTGATTTAAAATGAAAAACACCCTGTTATTCAACTAAGTTATTATTTGTGAGTAATATCATAAGGTTGAGATTTAAATCAAAAAGATCATGAGAATTTCGGGCTAAAGAGACAGCATTATCTTCTTAGAAAGAGAATGGATTCGTTATTTTTTAGATAGCTGATGGGGTAAAAGGTCGATCGCCAGTAGATACCACCATCACGCCAAATTCTCCAGCCAGCCCTATTGATAATGTAGACAAGGATATAGGGGGAAATCAATGTACCAAGACTGCACCAGTTGGAAAGTCCCAAGAGGCGAGCCCCCAGTATGGCTGGAATGAGCTTTGCGATAAGAACCATACCGAAAACTACACGGGTTGCACCATCAAAGAGAAAAAAGCCCCAGAGCGGTACTACATTAAGAGTTATCATGGTTAAGATAAGTGGCACTAGTAGCAGAAAATGAAAATTAATAACCCCAAGACAATTTTTCATCAAACCATTTACCATATCGGGCACAGACGCGTACCAGGGCAATGTTACCATCTCATGCCCCAGCAAACACTCCTGAGCACCACCACTTCTCTTAATAACTTTTCCAAGCATAATGTCGTCAATGGGGTGGGTTTTAAAGGATTCATGGCCACCAATAGCAGTATACATCTTTTGGCAGACCATATTAAACGCCCCTACACCAACAAAGTGACGCGAGCTCTTATCTTTTGCACGCCAGACCCTGAGAAGTTGAACGAGGCCGAGACCCGCATCTAAAATAAGACTGTTTAACAGCCAGTTTGTAGAACTGTTTTTAAACAGGAGGGTCAAATGATCGAGTTGCTTTGTCTGCATCCGGTGAACAGACCTGGAAATAGTCGTTGGGGCCATTATGACATCCCCGTCGGTAAACAACAAATAGGTCCCACTGGCCTCAGCTGCTCCCACATGCATGGCGTGGGTTTTGCCCAACCAACCTGGCGGTAGTTCGCTGATATGAATAACAGAAAGACTGCTATTGTCAGCCTTTAGTCGATCGAGGATCATACCGGTATCATCGGTGGATCGATCATTTACAGCAATGATTTTCAGGTTTTTATAATTCTGCATGAGCAGTGCTGAAATAGCTGTCTCTATCTGTTCACCTTCATTACAAGCCGGTATGATGACAGAAACCAAAGGCCCTTTGCCATCTTTTATCGGATTGATATCTTTGATATTTGTCATGCTCCGGACCCCGAAAATAACATCAAGAGCGGACAGAGTGTGAAACAGTAGAATCACTACAGCAATTGAAAGTAGCCACATAACTATCGTCCTAACTTAGGTAAAAAGCACCAGGTGTTCCTGGGTAAACCACTAAAATTACAAATACTGAACTGCAGATTCATCTGCTAAAAGTATGTCAGTACCCCCTTTCAAAATCAATACAGAACTGCAGACCTTGTCTCGCGATGAAGCGTTTGTAGTTATTCGTAAATATTGGTGTGATATCCTCCGGATATGTTAACGCTGACTTGTGTGACGTTATGATTACACCCTTTGTGTTCCATAACGGGTTCGATTGGGGCAGCGGTTCCTTTTGAAAAACATCCAACACCGCTCCGGCAATTTCCTGTGAATCCAAAGCTTCTATTAAAGCACTTTCGTCAAGAACATTGCCCCGGCCTACATTGATCAGCAATGCATCAGTTTTCATGGCTTTTAGTACGGTACTATTAATAAGGTGGTTTGTATTGGGGGTCTGTGGCAATACAGTTACCAGATAATCAAGGTCGCCGACAAAATCTAGAATCTTGTCAGGTTTGAACATTCTGTCAATTTCTGGTTTTGAGGTTGCACTTCTGGAATAACCATACGTAGTCATGTTAAAATGTTTTGCAGTCTGTGCTATGGCTATTCCTATGGATCCAACTCCCATTATTCCTATTTTCGTGCCTCGAAGCAGTCCGGGCATAGGCATCTCCCACGTTCTGTCTTTCTGGAGTTCATGGCACTGGAGCGCTTTTCGTGTATGCATAAGTATATAGCAGAATACATATTCTGACATAATCGGCCCAAACACACCCTTAACCCCTGTCAGTAGATAGTCCTTTCTACAAGCCTCTCCTAAAAGTTTGTCGACTCCAGCCCAGGTGGATTGCATCCACTGGAGGTTTGTCATCGCAGGAAGAATTTCATAGGCCAAGTCAGGAGGGGCTAGCAGTATGTTGTGTTGGTTTGCAAGAACAAGAGCTTCTTCAACCGTAACAGTTGGAGTGATTTTTAAATCGGGTACGCCTGTATCTGCAATGAGCTTCGCATACTTATGAGCATTGCGTGATAGGATAAGTAGTCTATTGTCTTTCTGTTCTGTCATAATGTCCTCCCTGGAATCAGTTTAAAGCCTATCTTCATAGATAGTGTCTGAACGAAAACCTGCAAATTTTTTCAAGTTCAAGGCGGGCGATAATTTTAATCAGAGGAATACATTAAGTATTTTGAGGATTAAAATTTGAGTCCAACGAAGAAATTGGAGAAATTGGCGGTTTTTGGTCGGCACTAGATAGCTGGGTTGCCTTGTAGTTGATTAGAAAGAAGGTGAAGTTGAGGATTTTTTATTTTCATTGAGCTTGCCAGTGGATCTAAGAGGATTATATAAAGAAATTATACAGTTTAGTGTATTGTGAGAAATGCTGATGAAATCAGGGTAGTAGTTTGCTAAACAAAAGCAACTGAGAAAGGGATAGAATGAAATCTAGTTTCAATTTTGAAGATGCGGGTCAAGTCTTTGTAGGAGCATTTGCACTCGCAGTACCAATTTCCTTTTCTGAAGAAGCATGGAAATTAGGGGAGACATTACCTTTTCCCAATTTGATTATGTTATTTACCCTCTCTTTGCTATTTCTCACCCTTTTTACCTATCAAAGTGTTTTTCAAAAAAATGTTAAGTCTCGTTTATTTGTGTTCATTTTTCGAATAGTGGTAGCATACTTAATGACAGCGTTAGTTGTTGGGTTGGTTTTACTGTGCTTAGATAAGCTTCCCATGCTCGGTGACCCTATAACGTCCTTTAAACGCATTATAGTTATAACAATGCCAGCATCTATGGGTGCAATTATTGTGGATAGTTTTGATAAAGAGTAAGTCAAACCAATTCAACACACGGTTGCAAACTGATTGCCGAAACAGCCTGAAAGAAGGTAAACCTCTCCGAAATATTACCATTTCGAAGATCTGAATATTTTTCAACGTTTCAACTTGAGACTACTGTATATGTCTGTTTTTTATTAGCCCGGATTTCTCACCAACAAAGTTTTTCGCAGGTCGAGACACCGGGCATGAAGCAGGTAAGCGTAGACTCCGGTAATAATCTACCGGAGTCTTCGCTACCTGCAAATGCTCGGTAACGAAGCAGCTGCGGATAAATCTGTTGGCCCGAAGGGTGAACTTTTTGATTTGAAACGAAAAACACCCTGTTAATTAAGGAAGTCATTTTTAAAACTATAAAAACAAACAATTGAGTTTCAAATCAAAAAGTCATGAGAAATTCGGGTTAGAGCCTCTTCAAGCCTAGTAGGTAGAGAGTCACCAGACTACCTATAACCAGCAACATTGTACCCACCCAAATATTACTAACTAGACAGATGCTCACTAAAAGGCAGAGCCAGAGAGTAACAAGGGCACTACGCAGTGCGGTAATAGATATTGCACGGTTTTCAAGATAATTCCGAATTGTGCCCCCAAATACCGGATGGTCAAGCAACCACCGTCTAATCTTTGGAGAAGAGTTATAGCTCAACACCGTTGCCAAAATCAAAAAAGGAGTTGTGGGTAGAACTGGGAGAAAAGCTCCTAAGACTCCAAGACCAATGCAGATGCATGCACCGACCTTCAATAAAGCTCGCACAAACGCCTCTAAGACAGCTTTCATAATTAAGTTCCAATGGTACATCGTGCTTTTAAAAGTCATGGTCATCTTTTCTAGATAATCTGGAATCTAATACAGCACTAAATAACTTCAAGTAAACAGTCTTCTTGAATGAAATTACAGGAACTATATAAAGTTGAAAGAGCTGGGGTTTGATCCCGTTTCAACTTCCTTGCAGGTTGCAATGACTCCGTAGGTCTATTATCGTGACAGTTTATCGGCTTGATTAAACGGATTGTACAAGGCGAACAAAAGCCTATCCTCGTGATTATTCTGGCATCGCGATTGCCGTTTCTTGAAAGCCTCAATTCAATAAGGAGAGATATATATGGCGAATCGGAGAGAAATTCACGACAGGGTGTTGAACGCATCAACCACAGAAGAGCTCTCTAAAGCCTATGGTGAATGGGCCGATAATTATGATCAAGACCTGATAGATGAGATGGGATATGTCGCCCCACTCCTAGCCACTCAACTATTCTCGGATAATGTTGAAGACAGGTCGACGACTATACTCGATGCTGGTTGCGGAACTGGGCTGGTGGGAGAGCACCTGTGTCGCCATGGTTACACAAACATTGAGGGACTTGATTATTCCGGGGCAATGCTTGAGAAAGCCGGTCAAAAACAGATCTATCTCAAATTAACACAAGGAGATCTCACCGGATGTCTTGATATTACAAGCAATACATTCGATGCGGTCATAAGCGTAGGCACATTTACTTGTGGTCACGTGGGTCCGGAAGCTTTTGATGAATTGTTGCGTATTGTAAAGCCCGGCGGACACATCTGCTTCACCGTTCGTGAACAGGCATGGGAAGAAGACAGTTACCTTGACAAAATAGAAACCTTGCAACGCAAAGGGGCTTGGACAATGTTGGCAGAACGCACTGCTGACTATATAAAAAGTGAAGGTTCAAACTGTAAAATCTGCTTGTATCAGGTCAGCTGTTAAAACTGAGATTCTATCTGACAGGTTCTAATTTGAGTTTCGATCAATTCTGACATTTTGAAATTCGTTACTTTTTTCTGGTTCGAAAGTATTATCAACGCCTGGATGTTCTGAAAATGGAGCAACTCTCTCGGTTGGTTCTGTAAGTATCAATAATTTAGAATGCTCCATTTCAGGCGAGTTTCGATACATGATCATATCCAACCTTAATAGGAAGAGCATCAAGTAGAGGTGATTCATGCCTCGGGCCTGTGAAGTGTTTGAATTATGTGAACCTCAGTAAAACTTCATTTAAGTTTCTGCTACTGACGGAGATGTTTCGTTAACATGGCCCCACCTCAATAACATACTTGATATGTTCAAATATCTGTCCTGTCATGCTATAATAAAATCTATAGTCTAGGTATAGACCAAAATAGTCTGGGGAAAAAATCATGGATTCTTCTTTGATGTCTATTCTGGGAACAACATTTGGCGTTATCATTTTCCTCTTTGTTGTTAACTGCTCACCAGTTCTTGCTGGAGTTGCATTGGGAGAAAAGTTCCGCTATCCCTTAGATAGTGGCGTTCTGTGGTTTGATAATAAGCCACTCTTCGGACGAAATAAAACAGTGCGCGGGGTTGTTGTCATGATTGCAGGAGGGATGGTGGCATGCCGTCTCTTGGGAGTAGCTTGGTGGCATGGGGTGGTGGTGGCGGCATTGGTCGTTATAGGCGACCTTACATCCAGTTTTATTAAACGCAGATTGAATGTCCCAATTGGTGGTGATCTGTTTCCCCTCGATCATTTGTTTGAATCCCTCTTCCCATCGCTGTATTTATTGTCGATCCAGTCTCTAACTTGGGCCCAACTGATTGTTGTTGTCGTTTCTTTTATACTTACAGCTTATCCAATTACACTTTGGTGGAAGTATACAATTCATAAGGCTCCAATTGAAAATTACCCGCGTATCCTTCGTTCAACTGTTCGGTTGCGAGAATGGCGAGCTTGTCATGCTCCTTTGTCAAAATTTCAAATTTGGCTCAATCTCAGTCGCTACCTAACGGATCAGGTGATTCTTACCAGGCTCATCAAAATTTTAGGCCTCTATAACAAAGGGAAGAAAAATGCTTTGAATGTACAGTTGATAAAAAAAGATTTTTCTTTTGCCAGGCTTCCTAAGGAGTTCGATGAGTATCGTATACTTTTTCTAACTGACCTACACCTTGACGGTTTGGAGGGACTGACTGAAAAATTGATTGACCTGATAAGTAATACTGATGTTGACCTGTGCCTTATAGGCGGAGATCTAAGAATGAAACTCTATGGCCCCATGGCACCAAGTGTTAGAGAATTACGAAAGGTGGTATCTCGCGTTAAAGCTAAAAATGGTATTCTGGGTGTACTCGGTAATCACGATTGCATTGAAATGATACCGGATATGGAGGAAGCTGGTGTGATCATGCTGGTAAACGAAGCTTGGCCTATTGAACGGGGGCAAAGCAGGATATGGGTGGTTGGTGTAGATGACCCGCATTACTATAAACTTGATGATGCCAGCCTTGCGTGTAGAGATATTCCATATAATGGGTTCACCATACTTCTGGCACATTCACCTGAGACCTATAAAAGAGCCAGTTATGAAAAGACCGATTTATATCTCTGCGGTCATACACATGGGGGACAGATATGCCTCACTAATAAATCACCCATTATTTCCAACAGCAGAGCCCCCCGCCAAACCGCTGTTGGCGAATGGAAGTATAATGACATGATCGGCTATACAAGCAGAGGGGTGGGTGTGTCAGGTATCCCCGTTCGTTTCAATTGTCCAGGGGAAGTCTGCCTCATAACTTTGTACCGAAATTTGGATAGCAAACAGGTATAGGACAATTTTTTACAGCAAAAAATGTGCTTTTGCCTTTAGAAACCCAAGATTACCCTGACAATTAAAAAGCATTTTATGTCCTGGATGTTTCCAGAAATTCTTTTCAATATTCCTTCCAGATATATTGTCAGTCATGACCATTGATACCAGAACACAATCAGCATCCTGTTCAACAATATCGTTTTGATGATCTGTATGAAGTAATCAAAACCTATCTGGGAAAACGTCAGATCGAGTCTCAATTTCTACAGGTCAGCAGTTAACCCGGATTTCTCACCAACAAAGTTTTTCGCAGGTCGAGACACCGGGCATGAAGCTGTAATAATCTACCGGAGTCTTCGCTACCTGCAAATGCTCGGTAACGAAGCAGCTGCGGATAAATCTGTAGGCCCGAAGGGTGAACTTTTTGATTTGAAACGAAAAACACCCTGTTAATCAAGGAAGTCATTTTTAAACTATAAAACAAACAATTGAGTTTCAAATCAAAAAGTCATGAGAAATTCGGGTTAAAGGCGGTCGTTTGATCAGGACTGAGCTGATTCAAGCTAGCATTCTTCCTGAAAAAATTTGTCGGGTATACCCTACAATCTGGTTGCGGAGACGTTAGGCACCTTGCTATTCAGTAACTGAGTAACTTTCAATTACGATTTTGCCTAAATGGTTAATTTTGCCACTGGATTAGCTGGCGGCATCGTTCATGTGATATGAAGTAACCAAATGATGACTGTTTTGCAACCCACTGAAACTTGTTTCGGGAATAATCTGCAAATGCATTTGAACGATTTTTATGTCACCCTATGGAACTTTAGTAAGATGTTTTGATCCTTGGGCGATGGATACGTTCTTGTTACCTTCGAAGATAACTCTAACCGTCCCACCTTTTTCTATTTTAACAATTTTTCCAATACCCCAATCTGATTTCTTGTTGTGCCGAACGTTTTCACCTGCCTGCAAAATAGTAGATATCATTACTTTCCCTCTGTGAAATATTTTTTGCTCTACAGGTACACACTAAGTCTTATCTTTAATTAAGCCTCTTATTATATCCGACATAGATATATACTGTTGTTCTTACAGTTATTCTTGGGCAATTTTTTTTCTGACACTGTGTGATAAGGGCATAGATGCTAGTGAAAACCAAATTTGGATTTTCTTTTTCTGTCTGAAAGAGACTTTTGATGCAAAGCTGGGGCAAACTCAAGCTGTGAATTTCTTGTCATAAATGACGATGTTGCAGTTATGGAAGGATCACCTGCCCCTACCGTAATACTTTTGAAATTTGAGCCGGTTCAATACAATTATCTGCCGTCCCAAAAGCTGTGGTTAACTATTTGAGTTAACTGGCGCCGGTAGACTAATTCTTGATGCTTCGTAAGGCTATTTTTATGTATTCAACAGTTTATTTATAGGAAAAACCATGGGATAGTGGCTAATCGGCAATCACGATTTCCACTCTTGTTAATCCTTTGTCTAAATTTGCAATTTTCGTAAATGCAGCCTGAGTCAGGTCAATAATTCTCTTTTTAACAAATGGGCCTCTGTCGTTTATTTTGACCCTAACAGATTTGCCATTCTTTAAATTTGTAACCACCACAACGGTGCCAAAAGGTAACGTTCTGTGAGCCGCGGTCATTAATTTGTTGTTAAATATTTCCCCGCTGGCTGTTTTTCGAGACTGAAATTTATTTCCATAATATGAAGCTATTCCGATCTTTCTATAGTCAAAGTTTTCTGGTTGCTGAGAAGGTTTTTCGAGGATGGAACAACCACCTATTAATGATAGTAACGCGATAAATAGACCAAGCACAAAAATGGCTCGTGAGTGAGATTTAAATATTTTTAAATGAGTATTTACAAATTCCAAAAAGTTGGTCCTATAAATGAAGTGGAATGTCGAATAAAGTGAGTAATATTAGTGTTGTCTGCTGTTTTGTTATTTGTGGGGAATTGCTGAGGTTGATAGATATCTGAACTTTACAGAAACAGTAAATACACAGGAATAAGGGGAGGATTGGAGCCTCTTGTATTGGGTAATCTTGCCAATGGCAATCAACGATTCTTCCTACTGCAAGGGTTCTGGTTTTCGCAAGGAACCTTGGTTTGACACAAACCGCAGCTGTTTACCTTGAATCCTAATTGCTCTTTTTCCACATGAACTGCAGTTACGTTACGAATATACTCCTTGCATTTAACTTTATCATGCCCTGTTTTTGAAATAGCTCCGGCAGGACATCGTTTCATGCATACAAGGCACTTGCCGGTCGAATGGAACAGGCACCATTCATTATGATTTTTATATGATCTTGGGGTAGGCGTAAATCTCTTACGTACAATTACTGAACCAACTCTAATGGCCTTCCCAACGGGAGTAATCAAGCCATCTGATACACCAAATGTACCCAGTCCACAGACATGAGCTGCATGGCGTTCAGACCAAGATGATGCAAATCCATATTTATTGGAATGGGCCCTTGACCATTGGGGGAGTAAAACAGGAGCACAAGCTTGATATCCTTCTGCTGCGAAAATGTCTACCACATAACGCCTCAAATTTTCATTTACCTTTTCACCGTAGTGCCGTGCTTTGCTCCATTCAAGGCTTGGCAAATTTTCTGCCTTTCTGTGTGCTAATCGAGTATCTTCAGTTTGTGGTAAAACCCATGCAATAACACTCAAATCACTCGCCTGGACATTTTCGTCAGGAAATGCAGATAAAAATGATTCCTGTGGTGTCCAGTAGAATTCAGGACCTATATCTGCCTTTAAGAAAGAAAACAGTTCATCTTCTCCCAAAGCAAATCCAATTAAAGGTTTATTAAAAGCAGGTATTTTTGAGCCAGGCTCTAAGGAATTATTAGAGCTGTTTTTCATCCATGCTTCAATTTGGTTTGTGATTTGACTCATAAAAAAATCCCAGTTTAACACAACGTTAATCTTGCCATTTCAAACATCTTTGCTTCTTGATTCATACCCGACCTAATATTACTCCCGTCCCCCCTGCGTGATAGGTCTGCAGGCTTTTATGGCAAAAGCGGTAGGTTTTGGAGATATCTGGACTTATGAGAAACGAGACTTGAAACAGTACCATGGCGAAGTTATCCGGTATCAGGGTCTGAATATACAAATGACACGCTCATCTCTTTTAGTTTTGATGATGAAAAGTGGCTTCTAAACACTGAGAAAGGCACTTTTGAAAGAAATTGTCTTATAAAACCATAGTGTTGGGCTTAGCCGACCTCCATTCATCAAAACTCACTTGAATTGCTTAATCAATGAATTAAAAATTCTTCTAAATTATTTTTACCATACTCAATGATGCTATCTATGTCTTTAATTTGTTTAGCAATACTAGCCATAATAAGTTTAACCCCGCTTGTCTTTTCGGGGTCGGTCATTGGAAGTAATCTAACGGTAAGGCTTGATTTTTTTTGTGAGAGTTGAATAAAGAAGTTTTGATTAACTCCATTTTCTATCGCTAAAGATTCGATCAATGCGATCTGTTCGTTAGCATTAATGTATTTATCTACAACCTTTAATATTCCACCGTCTATTTTTGTAGCAAAAGGCTTTACTGCATCAAAAGCGGCTTTGGCTGAGTTTATTTTTTCTAGAACAATATGCGGCATATCTCTTCCTATATTTTTAATTAAAAGTATTTAGCAATGTCTCCATTGTTCAATAGCTAAGTTATATTAGACGTTTTTCACATATTTTATAAACTGTCAAAAATAAATAATATGTTTAACAGAATTGTTTATTTTGATGCAACCTCTTCCAGTCCAAGGTTCGCTGAATAATCTTCTCCCGGCAATAACCTATCAACATCATTTTGTTTTGTGTAATTGGGTGTGATAACAATTCAAACACTCGTTCTTCTGTAGGTAATTATCCTCTTGATAGTCAAGTATGGCTTCTGGTTTATAAAAAATCTATATCCGATAGCTGTTTAAAATTAGAAACATCTCTATTTTGTTTTTCAAAAACTGAAGATGTTTGTAGTCATTATTCCCCTATAGCTTTTGACTCGTGTTTATCTGCATTTAAAGAAGAAATACCAGACAGCCTTTCCAGTAAAGAGGTTAAAGAATGGTCGTTGAAAATTGGTAGATGTATTGCTAAGGAGTTTATCGTAAATGCTGGTATGGACAATATTGATTTAGATAAATCAACATGTCAATGATTCTGTTCGAAGTAAATAAAAAATAGCCCAAAAAGCGCTACAAGGTACTTTCATACACTGTGCTTCGGAGAACATTTTTTACTTAACGTTTGCTACATTGTGGCGGAGTCTTGTCACTGATAATACTTTCGGAAGAAGTTTAAGACAGACAAAATGAATCACTGATTTTCAATAGTCAAGGTCTATCCTATAACTCAGAACTGTGGCTGTCCAAAATAATCTGGAATTAGTGTGCCATGAGAGCAAGTAAAATTTGCTCGTAACTACACGAAAGATGAGGGTAGGTCCCTCGGAGTCGGCTTGCAGGAACAGGCTTCAAACCACCTTAAGCTGCTGTGGTAAAGAGCCATAGTGGTAAGCGTTAAGGAAAAGGCCCGGCATAAGACTGGGTCAGGTATGGATTATGGAGACGAGCGCAAGCGAACCACTGATGAGGTGTCGAAAGATTAAGGGTGTCGTCAAAACTGGGAGCTAATTCTATCCCAGGATAAGTTCGGGGGAAGCCTGCTTACTGCCCGAGCGGCGTCCGGCATAAAGGTGGCGTGAACATGATCTTGGCTTTGATGTGGAACGTGGGAACCTGTCGTTCTGATGTTAAGGGAGAAATCCAAGTGGAGGACCCACAAGGATGAGAGTACCTATGCGGAGCACAGGGGCGGATTACCTCGTAGTAGTGATGAAGCCACTGTAATGGAGGTGGAGCGAAGGGGGTAACATGTCTGAAGTTACTTATTGGTCAACCAGCGATGGGAAGAACCTCAAAGTAATGCAAAACCCTTAGAACCGGGTGGACATGAAGAGCCGTATGACATGAGAGTGTCACGTACGATTGTGTGTCCAGCTAAGGCTGGTATGTTCAGCAGGAGTCAGTCCTGCTAGGGTAAGAATCAGAAGCTCTATAGCTTGGATGGCAGGTATTAGGGAAACCGATTATCTGAAGCCCATTGACAAAGCAA
>JBLHNA010000056.1:0-30491 GCA_047619065.1 Desulforhopalus sp. | reverse complement strand
AGCACAGGATCTACTTTCGACCGATACAGCAAACTGCACCACCATTTATGTTTTTCAAAAAAGTAAGCAAAACCATGTCAAGGAAAAAATCACAGTGTTGTTAATTAATTACTCTGAATAGTTACAATTTTTTAAAGATAATTGTTTCACAACCTTCTTGAGCTCCGCTATAAAGATTCCACTCTGCTCATACTTTTCGTAGTAAATGCTGCTATTGTTTGGTAGCTCAGCTCGTCTACAGACCGAACAGTCAGATAGGAATAAAGAGTTTCATTTATTTATAGAATTACAATATCTTATCAGAAGAAAATATTAATGTACAGCCAGAGGAGTAGAGGGCGATAGGGCATCGTGTTCTAAGATTTATCCTGGCGGGTCTCTGGAAGAATATCCAGACAACAGCCATCTGGTAGCTGTACGTCCAGGAAAACAACATCGTAGTTGCCTGTGGAGATTTTATCCTTACCTTCTGCGTTGGCTGACTCTGCGAATACACCTTTGCCAAATCCACTACAGAGAATAACCTAAATATCTGGGCGTATTTTTTTTTGCACAATTCCCGATAGAGACCGAGGCCGTTGAGACTGGGCATTTTACTGTAATGAATAATTTTTCTCGTTCAGGTGTTCTAAACAGTGGTGTTACTATACCGTGATCTCCCTACTTCAATTCTGTGAAAATCCGCATATAATTTGAAGGTTTATTAGCATGGTTATGGCCAGGCATCTGGTCCGTCACAAATTGGAATATTCTATTATCAATGCCGAAATACTTATCTTGGCAATGGAGCATAACGTAGGGAGGAAAGTTTGGCTGGAACCAGGTTATGGTTTCTGTAGCACCCGCCAATACCTCCACTAAACAACAGGAAGATAAGTGCAATGAAGATGGAACATAGCCTTATAATTTTCGACCCTCAACAGTAACAGATTACCACTGCCAATGTAAAACAGTCTCAGGGCAGACATAGTTAATCTTGTTCCTGATTATGCAATAAGGTAAGGAAAAGTATTACGATATATTAAAGTTATCAACACCGCGTTTACCACTTAATTTCGAAATATTGTATCGGTAACTAATGGTCCGACAAAAATGCCAGACCAAACGTGCAATATTCTGATATCGATAAAATGTGTCTCTAGATAGGCCCATTACACTACATGCCTGAGAAACGTTCCCGAGTTCCTCCGCAAGATTCAAAAGACCCGTCTTGTGTTTAATTATTAGATTGTTAGAATGAAGCATGAGGGTTACCTCCATGGTTTTGGTTGTTGGTCGCACAACTATCAAAACCGGAAACCCTTACTTTTTCAAGAGCGGTGTCAGATTAGGTCTACCTTATGAACTATTAGGTATAGTATACCGGTGTTACCGATAGACCTCAATTTGAGGCCTATATTGATAGATTTCCCCTTTAATTGGATACAAATTTGGACTCAAATTCCAGAAAAGAATACTATTAAGTCTGATAGATAATGGAATTACCATCTCCTGTCAAAGTAGGTTGTATTATCACAAAAGAATGAACCTACTAACCTGGAGGAAAGAATGATCGTACGAAATTTATCGGCCTGGATGTACATAAAAATTCAATAGCTATTGCTGACGATAGTGTTGAAGGTGAAGTTTGAGTCTATGGCAAAATCAACAACTCTGTTGAGGCTTTGGACAATGTGATACGCAAGGTCATATCCGTTGGTTTTTAACTTCAATTTGTTTATGAAGCAGGTCTTTGCGGTTTTGTGCTTTATAGTCACCTCAATGGTAATGGCTTTCCCTGTATCGTTGCGAAACCATCCATGATCTCGAAGAAAATTGGTGTTCGCAATAGAAACGATGACCGCGACGCTATCTCTCTTGCCAGATTACTCAGAGCCGGAGAACTTACTGCTATTTATGTACCAGACCTTGAAGATGAAGCCATGCGTGATTTAACCAGGGCACGAAACGATACCAGGATAGCTGCAAACAAAGCGAAACAAAGATTACATAGTTTTTTGCTGAGAAACGATTGTACCTATGGTGGTAAAACAACATGGATTAAAGCACACTTCAATTGGTTAGCCACTCTGAAGATGCTATTATACCAGGGACATATTGCCTCCTATCCAACAAAAATTTTCCGCATCCGTATGAGTAATTGTCTGGCTATCGCAACAAGATGTCGTGTCCACATCTTTCCCTACCTCAGAAAGCGGCCTGTTCAAAATCATTACACTCAAGAATCGTCTGTTTGAATGTATTAAATCACTCGCTGATACTTATAACGGCTATGGAGAATGTCCACTTCTTCTTTTGGTTTGTATCCAGTCTTCATGCTGTTAAGTGATCCGGCGATCGCAAAAACCGACATATAAACATGGGTCAGATAAAAGGCCAGTATACCCATCCCGAGAATATTATGGATAATGGTATACAAACGTACCGTATCCAGAGCGGTCGAACCCATTCCCCAGATAATGTATCCTGTATAGGCCATTACAACGCCCCCCGCTGTGACCAGCCAGAAGTACATTTTTTGGCCAGCATTGTATTTGCCGGCTGGCACTGGTTTTTTTTCTTTGCTGAGGTACCCTCCAAGCATAAACATCCAGGCAATGTCATGGGTTTGAGGAAGCATGTCTTTGAACCACATGAGGAGCATCAAGACCGCCGGCAGGACAAAAACCATCGCAGCTCCAATGTGAAGGTATCTGGCGAGTCGAATAACCGCTCCTCCTCCGAGATACGTCCCTAAAACCATCATCAGCCCAGTGATAGCCAATAGCGTAAAACTGAGTGCAGCTAAAAAATGGATAACTCTTGCATACAGAGGGAAAAACAATATCTGCTCGCCATCGTGATCAAAATGTTTGGCTCCAATAATAAGATAGTGAAGTAAAAACACTCCAGGCACAGCGATGATTATGAGAAGAAAGGCTTTCCAGAACCATTGTCCCTGCAGGACAGTAAAAAGTTGGCCGTATCCCTGCCAATTTCCGGTAATTGTACCTATAAGGGTGTGGTAATAATCAGATGATGACCCCTCGGAAAGGCCAGCAAGGCCTTGGCCGTTCTGGGCGAAAGTAATCGTCGCAAACCCCGCTACGAGAAAGGCCATGAGCAAAAACACAGATCGAAGAACTTTTTGCATAGTGTGCTCCTGATAAAGGATACTCCAGCCTCAGAGAAAAAGCGGGAGGCTGGAGTGTTCAGTTATGCGAAAGACATTTCTATTTATCTATTGCTTATATGCCCTGGACCACCCCCAGGCGTTAACACCTGATCCTCGTTGAAAGACCCTTTCGCGATAGACATCGGCAACCACATCGGCGTCACCGGCCAGTAATGCTTTTGTCGCGCACATACCGGCACAGAGGGGCACTTTGCCTTCGGCGATACGGTTCTGGCCATAAAGTGTTTTCTCTTCTGCACTGAAATTTTCCTCAGGACCGCCGGCACAAAAGGTACATTTATCCATGGCACCCCGAGCTCCAAACACATTCCCCGCAGGGAACTGTGGAGCACCGAATGGACAGGCCATAAAGCAATAACCGCAACCGATACAGGTTTTCTTACTCACCAGTACTATGCCATCTTCACGCTGGTAGATTGCATCAACTGGACAGACAGCTATGCACGGTGCATCAGCGCAATGCATACAAGAGACCGAGATAGACTTTTCCCCAGGTTCTCCCTGTTTTAAAGTAATAACCCGGCGACGATTCACTCCAACCGGCACATGGTTACCCTCTTTACAGGCAACGACACAACCACTGCAGTCTATGCATCGTTCCACGTCACATAAAAATTTAACCCTTGCCATATCTTCCTCCTCAACGCGCATTAAGCACGGCTGACTTTGCACAGACCATCTTTGGTAGCCTGAATCTGGGTTACGATGTCATATCCATAGTTAGTGACGACATTGGCCGGATCTCCGACAGTAAACGGGGCATTTCCCTCTGGGTAATCTTTTTCATAGGATTCTCCCATCAGAGTGCCGGCAAAATGGAAAGGTAGGAAAATGGTCTTTTCATCCACTCGCGGAGTGAGTTTGGCCCTGACTTTTATCTTGGCCCCCTCAGGTGATTCCACTATCATCATGTCCCCTTTACGGATTCCAAGATCGTTGGCCAGGCGTGGATTAATTTCTGCGTACATCTCGGGCTGAAGTTCTGCCAGATATTTATTGCTTCTGGTCTCAGCTCCGCCACCCATGTGCTCAACCATACGTCCGGTTGTGATAACATAGGGATACTCTTTCACCAGATCAGGGTTTTGTTCGCTCTTATATCTGGTATGAACTCTAAAGTGATCCGCTTTGTCTTCATAGGTCGGATACTTCGCGACCAAATCCGGTCGTGGAGAATGCAGCGGTTCACGATGGATCGGTACCTTATCCGGGAAATTCCAGACAACGCAACGGGCACGAGCATTGCCAAAGGGTGCCATTCCGCGGGAAATTGCATCTTTTATGGTTTTCTGGGAAAGATCTGTCTTCCAGTTAGTACCGGGAACAACATCTGTAAACTCTACATACCCTCCGAGAACTTCACTGCCGGGGGTGTAGACACCTTCTGCAGCCAACTGATTTTCAGTACGGCCGCTGCTTTCGTATGTTCTCTCTTCTCCGAATCGATTACGAAACGGTAAACCGCCCTCGGCCACAGATTTTGATATGTCATAGAGAATCGGTGTGCCGGGATGTTCTGTTGTCCAGCAAGGCCAAGGCATGCCATAGTAATCACCGTCACATGGGCCACCTTTTGCCTGCAGGTCATCTATATCAAAGGTGTGCCAGTTGGCCAG
Organism: Desulforhopalus sp.; assembly: GCA_047619065.1. Classification (GTDB taxonomy): domain Bacteria; phylum Desulfobacterota; class Desulfobulbia; order Desulfobulbales; family Desulfocapsaceae; genus Desulforhopalus_A. The sequence continues at coordinate 25,700 of JBLHNA010000056.1, read as the reverse complement.
ATGGCTTTTTAAACGTTCAGGTGTTTGACCATTGTAGCCAATAGTAAGTGAACCGGAACCGAGCTCACGAGTTATATCCTCAGGAGTCTGTTTGATATTTTTATAGAACTCATCGGCAAAACCAAGTTTATTCACCAGCAGCTCCATAATCTGGTAGTCATCTTTACTGTCGTAGACTGGATCCACAATTTTATTACGCCACTGAATCTGACGAGAGGTGGATGTCACGGAACCAGATGTTTCATATTGACTGGCACCAGGGAGAATATAAACATTGTCAGTTTTTGTAACCGCTGCGGCAATAGTCGGGAAAGGATCTACTATCACCAGCAATTCAAGCATATTTAATGCTCTGACGACCCGATTGTATTGGGAATTGGAGTTGGAACCGCAGCCCCACTGAATCATGGCCTTAATGGGTGTTGGAGTTTCTATTTTCTCCTCGTTCAATACGCCTTCATACCAGCGCGCCAGGGAAAAACCTTTCTTGTTCATCCATTCTTTTGCCGGAAATCGTCCAACTATCCAGTCATAATCAACATCCCATACTTTACACCAGTGTTTCCATGCTCCGTCAGCAAGTCCGTAATAGGCTGGTAGATTATCTGCCAGAACCCCCATATCTGTAGCTCCCTGGACGTTGTCATGACCACGGAAAATATTGGTTCCGCCACCTGATTTACCCATGTTGCCAAGAACAAGCTGCAGGATACAAAAAGCCCTGGTAATGGAAGAACCAATCGAATGCTGGGTTCCCCCCATGCACCAGGTCAGACTGGTAGGTCTGTTGTTCGCCAGGATCTTAGCAATCCTGGTAACCTCTGACGCAGGAATTCCAGTAATATCTTCCACTATGTCAGGCGTGTAATGAGCAGCTACTTCGGCCATCTCTTCATAGCCTGATACACGGGTTCTGATAAACTCCTTATCCTCCCAGCCGTTGGTAATTACCGAATTGATGAGACCCATTATAAAAGCTGCATCAGATCCCGGGCGGATACGGATAAAATCCGTAGCTTTAGCTGCGAGTTTGGTAAAACGTGGATCTATGACAATAAGAGGTGCGTTATTCACCTCTTTGGCGTGCAGAATATGCTGCAAGGCAACGGGATGTGCCTCTGTGGCATTCGATCCGATAAAGATCATGCTCTTGGCATGCCTGATATCATTCAAGCTGTTGGTCATTGCACCGTAACCCCAAGTATTGGCGACACCTGCCACCGTTGTGGAGTGTCAGATACGGGCCTGATGGTCAATGTTGTTCGAACCCCAGAAGGCAGCAAATTTCCTCTGCAAATAGGCCATTTCATTTGAGACCTTGGCACTGCCGTTAAAATGCAGGACATCCGGGCCATTTTTTTCACGCAGATCAAGTAATTTTGCGCTGATCTCATCGAGCGCCTGATCCCAGGAAATGGCTATCCACTTCCCTTTTTCTCGTTTCATCGGTTTTTTCATCCGTTTTTCGCTGGTAACCATATCAATAGCCCCGGCACCTTTACAGCAATGAGCTCCCCGCGAAACGGGATGATCGAGAGCTATTTCCTGACGGACCCATACACCGTTATGAACCTCAGCTTCGATACCACAGCCAACCGCACAATAGGTGCAGATCGTTCTGATCTTTTCAGCCCCAATGTAGGCTTCACTTTTGCCGTTTGTTGCATTTACCTTGGTGGTCATTCTGGTGGTCATTGCCACCCCTGACAAAGCGGCTGTCGCCGCCGACAATTTAAGAAAAGACCGCCTTGCGACTTTGGGATTGAGAGTTACTCTGCGTCCAGCAGAATCGGTTCTCGTTGCAGATGAAGACGTAATCTTAATTCGAGCCATTGATTATTCTCCTTATTGAGTAAAATACTTTTTCGTAGCATGCATACTCGCCTTATACTGTCAGAGAATCACACTGTTTGTTTATGACCGCAGAGTTTTGTAATATTTCTTAAAACTCTCACTCTCATGGTACAGCGTTTCATCTAAATGGCTGAGCGTCGGTTCGGACATTGCCTTTGCGGGGCTCACAACGGCTGCAGCCCCTGCTATAGTCGCAGTACCGGCCAAAACGTGTTTGAGGAATATACGTCTTTCCCCCTCTTCTTTCTTTTTCATAAACCCTCCTTTTTTACCCGTCACGAGCGAAATACTCGCAGGCAAAAGCAAAATAAAAAAGCCGCGCTACCGTAACAATAGGTAGCGCGGCTATCTGTTAAGACCCGTCGCTTTCCGTCCCTGCCTTACAGCAGGTTTGGCTTTATCACTTCTAATGATAATATAAATCAATTACAATTGACATAGCAAACTAAAATAAAGACCCGTGAAAAGTACGACCGAATAAGTAAAATCATTGCAGCTTCAGGATTATCTTAAACTATCCTCGAACAGTATAGCTTAAGAGATGACTTTGGCAGGTCCGCCAGGTGACATATTGCTAAGACACTTTTTCTAATTCAAGGTCAATTGCGTCAATTTTTTCCTGTGCTTCTTCCCACTTAGCGTAAGACTTTTCTAGTTGCCGTTTGCAGGCTTCATAATCCTGACTTGTTTCATTCCAGGCTTTTTCATCACTATACAGTGCAGGGTCAGCCATCTTCTCTTCGAGCTCTTCTTTCTTTTTTTCCAGTTCTTCGACCTTCTCTTCCGCTTTAGCAAGCTGGTTAAGCCAAGGCCCTACGCGTTTGCTTCGCTCTTGGCGCCTTAAGGCCGCCTGTCGTTTTTTCTCTTTACGGTTTTCACCACTATCAGCACTTGGTTGTTTATTCTTTTCAGCAGATTGTTCGCCTTTTGCCTTAGCAGGTTTTTCAAGAGCTTCCAGTTCTTCTACTTTTTTTAGGTATTCAGAGATATTACCCTCAAACATCGAAATATTCCCATCTCTCACCTCCAATACCTTAGTAACAAAGCTATCAAGAAAAAACCGATTATGAGAAACCACGACTATGGTGCCATCGTATTGCGCCATCGCCTCCATCAACACATCCTGCGAACTCATATCGAGATGGTTTGTCGGCTCATCGAGGAGCATGCAATTTGCGGGAACAGCAATCATCTTAGCAAGGGCGAGTCGACTCTTTTCGCCTCCAGAGAGTACAGCGACCTTTTTTTCAACATCTTGCCCGCGAAAAAGAAAAGCTCCAAGCAGAGAACGGATCTGAGTAATCGTCAGATCTTCCCCGGCAAATGACAGAGTCTCAAGCACGGAAAGCTTCGGCGATAACTCCTGAGCCTGATGCTGACCAAAGTAGGACATCTTCACATTAGAGCCGAATTTGATATCCCCACTGTCGGCTTCAATTTCACCGGCCACAATTTTCAGGAAGGTCGATTTTCCAGCGCCATTGACACCAACTACAGCAACCTTATCGCCTCTATTGAGAATAACCTCAACCTCGCTAAAGACTTGCAACTTTCCAAAGGATTTAGTCAGGCCTTCAATGATTATTACGTCTCTGCCTGAGGATGGTGCGGGTGGAAAACGAAATTTAATCTGACTCTCATCATCGGACAGTTCAATAAGGTCCATCTTTTCCAACTGCTTTACCCGACTCTGTACCTGCCGAGCCTTGGTTGCCTTGGCCCTAAACTTATCGACAAACTTCATGGTCTGCTTGATTTTGGCCTGCTGATTGTCATAGGCCCCTTTTTCGATGGCCCTTCGCTCTATTTTTTCGGTTGTATAGTAGGTGTAGTTTCCTTTATAAACATCAATCTTCCCAAAGCTGAGTTCCCAGATTCGCTCGGTGGTCTTATCGAGAAAGGTTCTATCATGGGAGATAATAACCATCGCACCATGGTAATTTTTCAGGAACTGCTCAACCCACCGAAGAGAAACAATGTCAAGATGGTTTGTGGGTTCATCAAGCAGGAGCAGCGATGGAGATTCAAGAAGCATTTTGGCAAGCTTTAACCGCATCTGCCAGCCACCGGAAAAAGATACCACCGGCTTTTCCATATCTTCTCTTTTGAAACCAAGACCAAGTAAAACCTTTTCTATTTTCCCACTGATGGAATATATATCACTGCCATCAAGCTGTTGCTGGATTTCACCATGATCAAGTAACAACTGCTGAAATGCTTCAGATTCCGGGTCTCCAGTCTCCATCTCTTTATGGAGCCGATCGGCCTCTTCCTGCAGGGCAAGTAACGGCGCGAAAGCCGTTTCAGCCTCTTCATACAGTGAACGCTCGGAAAAGAGTTCGGCCGATTCCTGGGCGAGATAGCCAATTGAAAAATATTTAGAACAGGTTACAACACCATCATCTGTATTGGAAATTCCCGCCATCACCTTAAGTAAAGTTGACTTTCCGGCACCATTTACACCAACAAGACCAATGCGATTACCTTGGTGCACCTGTGTTGAAACATTCTTAAAAAGATACTTTTCCCCAAAACGTATATCGAGGTTATTTACTGACAACATATTGCGTACATCCCCTTTGCATATTTCTGTCTACCACGAGGGTAAATCTGTCTTTAAAACCCAGCTCTTCTAGTCGTTTAATATTTCGCCTCTGTTGCCCAATAACAGAGGACAGATCCCGGTGGGAGAGGTGCATCTCCAATTTCTCCCCAACCTGCAAGATTTTCAGCTTTTCCCTGATCTTCTTCAGCCAGACCCTTGATTGTACCAAATCCCCAAACGCCGGATGATACGGCCCCGCGATAACGCTCTGAGCAAGACTGATGGACGGTTGCAGTCCCATACGGACAACATCGATTTCCGCCTTTTGAAATTTTGAAAAACAACATCCACTTATGGCAATTGCCTTAGAGAGACTGAGAGGTAGATACCCTCCATTTTCATACAGTTCTTCCAGCCCGGAGTCGTTCACCACAAGACAGGGATAGATCCTCACGAAATCCGGTCCCATTTTTATGACCTGCTTCACAGTTCTCATAAACGAAAATGTTGTATCACCGGGCAATCCAGGCATCAGTTGAATTCCAACCTCTATACCACCCTTTTTCAACATTCTAAACGCATTTTCGCAATCGGCTGCGCTATGGCCTCGTCTTGCCTTTTGCAAAACAGTATCATCGAGGGATTGTACCCCAAGTTCTACGGTCGTCACATTGTACTGTTGCAACAGATCAATGGTCTTGCTATCAATACAGTCTGGCCGTGTGGAGCAGCGAATGGAGTGCACCCTGCCGTCAGCAATAAATGGCTGGACGGCTTCAAGAAGAACGTGCTGATCACTTTTCTCCATGCAGGTAAAAGACCCGCCAAAAAATGCTACCTGAACTTCACTCCGCTGCCCTTGGCGCTTAAGCCACTCCTCAATTGTCTCCATGACCAAAACTTCGGCCTTCTCATCTCTTTTCGTCCCTGAAATTTTTTGTTGATTGCAAAACAAACAATCATGGGGACAACCACGATGGGGAATAAAAACAGGAATAACGAGGACGTTTTTCATTTGTTCTTTGACTCTAATTCTTTAAGAGCCGCAGCAGCGGCCTGTTGCTCTGCTACTTTTTTTGAGCCCGCCTGTCCCGTGCCCAGGGTCTCATCTCGAAACCTCACAGAGACAGTAAAAAGTTTTTGATGAGATGGCCCTTCCTCTCCTTCTATGACGTACGCCGGCGCCTCATTATGTTTTTCCTGCAAGACTTCCTGAAGCCTACTTTTTGAATCCGCCACGAGCAGTTCTTCCTTTTTAATATCAAGGGTTGGAAGAAAAAAACGTTCAACAAGCTCAGCTACGGTATCATACCCGCCGTCCTCAAACACGGCCCCAACCACAGCCTCATAGGCACAGGAGAGTATTGAAGATTTTTGCCTTCCATGGGATGCGTCTTCACCCTTTCCCAGAAAAAGATAATCTCCCAACAATATTTCCCGAGCCATTTTAGCCAGGTGCTGTTCATTTACAAGGGATGCTCGTAGTTTTGTCAGCTGACCTTCCCGCATTTCAAGAAATCGATGAGAAAGGATCTGGCCTATAACCAGATCAAGAACAGCATCTCCTAAGAATTCAAGTTTTTCGTTGTTCTCACCCTCTTGTGATTGCTCAAAGGCATAGGATGAATGTACCAGAGCCCGTTGCAACAGGCGCAAGTCGGTGAACCGGTAGCCCAATATTTTTTCAAAATCACTTAGCCGATCTTTGTTGACTCGTACCAACGAATCAATGTTCATTCCCATTTTGTATTATTTTCCTTGTCAAAAAATTCTGTTATGGTATAAAGGTGTCCTTCACAGGGGCGGCGTAGCCAAGTGGCTAAGGCAGTGGTCTGCAAAACCATTATTCATCGGTTCGACTCCGATCGCCGCCTCCAGGAATTCTAAAGGGATTACAGATTGAAAAATCTGTAATCCCTTTTTTTCTTTCAATTTGTAGTGCAATTACTTAATTCCCAAACAGAGACAACTTGCGCCGCACATGCTTCGGCGCAAGAATTACTCGATATCACCCACAAGGTCAAGCAGCTTGACCTTGTGGGTGACGCCCCTCTATTCCACTGGAATCCCCCAGATCTCTTCTGAGTACTGTTTGATGGTTCTATCTGTTGAAAACTTACCCATTCTTGCAACATTTAAAATTGATTTTTTTGTCCACATCTTCGTGTCCAGAAAGGCATCATTCACCTCATTCTGACATGCAATATAGGTTTCAAAATCAAGGAGAAGCAGGTATTGATCGTGTTTATCCATGAGACTATCCACAAGAGGTTTAAACAGTTCACGATCTCCCCCACTGAATGAGCCATCAGCAATGGATTCAATAACATTATTAATCCCAGCATTCATCTGACACACCTGCCATGGGGTTTTGCTGATATTTTTTCGCTCATACTCTGCCTCATCGGCTGTCATTCCAAAAATAAAGATATTTTCTTCCCCTACTTCTTCGCGAATTTCTATGTTTGCACCATCAAGGGTCCCGATAGTCAACGCACCGTTAAGAGAAAATTTCATATTCCCTGTCCCTGAAGCCTCGGTACCAGCTGTTGATATCTGCTCAGAAAGATCTGCTGCAGGCATTATTATTTCAGCCTGGGAAACATTGTAGTTAGGAAGAAAAACTACCTTGAGACGATTTTTAACCCTGGGATCATTATTTATAACATCGCCGATGGAGGTAATAAGTTTAATAATGAGTTTTGCCCGCCAGTACGATGGGGCCGCTTTTCCGGCAAAAACAGCAGTCCGAGGTGCCATCCCTTCCGCCTCACCGTGAATGATACGGTGGTAAAGGTGTATCAGGTGCAGGGCATTTAGAAGTTGTCTCTTATATTCATGGATACGCTTTACCTGAATATCAAACATCGTTGTAGGATCAACGACCACATGACAGGCCTTCTCAATATAGTCTGCCAACTGCACCTTGTTCTGAAGTTTTATCTTCTCCCAGGATGTACAGAAGTCCTCATCATCCACGAATGGTTCCAGGCCACGTAACAGATCGAGGTTAGTCACCCAACCGGCTCCAATTTTATCTGTGATCAGAGCCGCCAGATCGGGATTAACATCAAGAAGCCATCTTCTTGGGGTTATGCCATTGGTTTTGGAGTTGAATTTCCCTGGGAAAAACTTATGAAAATCCGGAAAAATACGATCCTGCAGGAGTTGCGAGTGTAGCGCAGCCACCCCATTGACGCTGTGGCTACCAATGATCGCTAAATGGGCCATACGTACCATGCGGACGTCGCTTTCCTCGATAATGGACATCTCGCGAATCTTTCGTTCATTCCCAGGATATTCTTCGGCCACCTCATCGAGAAATCGCTGATTAATTTCGAGAATGATCTCCAGGTGACGTGGAAGCACACGCCCAATCATATCGACACTCCAGCGCTCAAGGGCCTCTGGCATCAAGGTGTGATTTGTAAAGGCAAAGGTGTCGACCGTGATCTTCCAGGACTGCTCCCAGTTAAGTCCTTCAACATCAAGCAGAAGCCGCATCAATTCAGGTATAGCAATGGACGGATGGGTATCGTTGAGTTGTACTGCAACGAGATCTGTAAACTTGTCAAAGGAGGTTTGTTTCTTCTTGTAACGCCGCATGATATCCTGGAATGTTGCCGCCACAAAAAAATACTGCTGCTTGAGCCGTAGTTCCTGCCCCGCATAGTTGTGATCAGGTGGATACAGAACCTTTGAAATAGTTTCAGAACTCACCTTCGATTCAACCGCTCCGATGTAATCACCACGGCTAAAGTCACCGAGATCGAGCTCCCTTGAAGAAGATGCAGACCAGAGGCGCATGTTAATGACGTGATCATTTTTGTAACCCGGCACCATTATATCACTGGCCTTGGCGTTGACATTTTTCGTATTCACCCACTTGGCTCGATAGTGCCCATTGTCATCCTGATACGATCGTACGTTACCAAAAAATTGAATGGGGAAGACAGGCATACTGCGCTCAAATTCCCATGGACAACCATTTTGTAACCAGTTATCCGGCCCTTCTACCTGATAGCCATCAACGAGCTTTTGAAAAAACAGCCCATACTCATAACGAATTCCATAGCCATAGGCGGGAATTTTAAGAGTTGCAATGGAGTCCATAAAACAGGCTGCAAGACGGCCGAGACCACCATTTCCAAGAGCCGCATCTTCTTCCTGGTCGCGGATCTCATTCATTTCAAAACCCAACTCTTCCACAGCCTGTTTCACATCTTGAAAAAGCCCGAGATTACTCACACTATTCCCAAGAGAACGACCAATCAGAAACTCCAGAGACAGGTAATAGACCCGCTTCTTCTCTTTCGCGTAAAAAGTCTTTTGGGTGGCAATCCATTTTTGAATCATGACATCTCGCATGGTGTATGCCAGAGCCATATATACATCCTGAGCTCCCGAACGCTCAGGGTCCCGTCCCTGAAAACTCATGAGGTGATGTACAATACTCTCTTTTATTGCTTTCACAGATGAAGGGTAAGCACTTATATTTCCCCGCCCCACTTCTCTGTCTGTCTGGCTTTTTATCTTTTCCAATACCTGCATTTCAGGTTCCTCCTGATTTATGTTCACCACGATAATTAGTGTCCTGGAAGATCATTTAAGGTAAACGTTTCTCTCATGTTTTTGTAATGAATTTCGTGAAGCCATCTATCTCGTATTACTTCTGGTGTACCGAGGTAGAATACCTTCAGCTCAAAGACAACAATTAACCCCTGTCTGCCGCTCTGTTTTGCTCACTGGACAAACATTTACAATGGATATATCTATTCTAAGTAACCATGCTGAGAAAACGATTAAAAATGAACACCTTTACGGAGCTCTCTCAACACCTGAAAACACGTAGGGACTTCAACAAACCCCGGTAAACGGGAAAACAAGCCGGGACTCAGTTCAGTACCCCTTCGGAGTCTATCGCTTACCTGAGGGATATAAGTGCCATTATGGTTAATACCTCATTTCAAAAGAGTCTCAAGCTTTCTAGTTTTTTGTGACAGATTTTCTGGAGTAAGGTACTAAACATTCAGGTTACATGGAACATCTGCTACGAATATGCAGATCAATATAAGTCCCTTTAGGATAATTGCCGATGTTACATAATTTATTTTAATTGATTCAAAAAAACGGTTGTTACAGATACTGTTTGATAGCTATTGCGACAACCACCACAACGTAGTACATACAAATTTCCATATCAATTTAGCTGCCTGTTAATAATGGCATTGTATCCTAACAACATCAACAGGATTATAAAAAAAATGAGTAGAAAAAATTCAGCGCCTCAGACCCCAGAACCTGTAATCGTAAAAAAATCCAGCAACAATATGGTTATGTACGCGGTAATATTCATAGCAGGATTCCTGAGTGGTATTGCATTTACTATTTATAAAACCGGAGGCACGGCTCCAGTAAATGTTGCCAACCAACAACAACAACAGCAACAAGAACACCAGCATGATCCAGCAACAGACCAGGCCATTTTGAACCTTGAAGCAGAAGTGACAGCTCGACCAGATAACTTCGAAAACTGGGTACAGCTCGGCAATCTCTACTTCGATTCAGACCACCCTGAAAAGGCCATCCCAGCCTATGAAAAAGCACTGGAGATCCATTCAGGCAATGCCAATGTCTACACAGACCTTGGAGTAATGTACAGAAGAGCAAATCAACCTAAGAAGGCAGTAGATGCCTTTGATCAAGCAATCGCAAAAGATGCAAACCATATCCAATCCCGTTTTAATAGAGGCATTGTACTCATGTATGACCTTGATGACGCCTCGGGAGCAATTGCCAGCTGGGAGTCAATCCTCGACATTGACCCTAATGCGAAAACCGGCAATGGAGAATCCATCAGCAGTTTTATTGAACGCATAAAAAATGAGATCGCAGCAAAAAAACCATAAGAAATCTCTGCACTCCATTTTTTTCCTATACAGGAGAACATATAATGAAATTTGAAACACTTGCCCTGCATGCAGGGCAAAGCATAGACCAGGATACAGGTTCGAGAGCGGTTCCTATCTACCGAACAGCAGCCTACATCTTTAAAAATACAGAACACGCGGCTAATCTTTTTGCCTTAAAAGAACTTGGCAACATATATACCCGCATCGGCAATCCTACCCAGGATGTTCTTGAGCAGCGTATGGCACAACTGGAAGGGGGAGCGGCAGCACTGGCGCTTGCATCTGGTACCTCAGCCATTTTTTATACAATTATCAACATTTGCAACAATGGTGACGAGGTTGTCTCCGCCAATAATCTGTATGGCGGAACCTACACCCAATTTGACACGATATTACCCCAGTTAGGAATCAAGGTTAGGTTTGTTGACCCAACAAATCCAGATAACTTCAAGGCTGCTATCAACGACAAAACCCGTGCAATCTATTGTGAAACCCTGGGCAATCCGTCCCTTAACATGACCGACCTGGACGCCTTAGCGGCTATCGCACAAGAACATAACCTTCCGCTTGTGGTTGACTCGACCTTTACACCGCCTTGTTTACTCAAACCCATCGATCATGGTGCAGATGTTGTTATCCACTCCCTTACCAAATGGATTGGGGGGCACGGTACCGCCATTGGCGGTATAGCAATTGATGCAGGAAAATTTAACTGGCAGGATCCAAAATTTTCTCTCTACAACGAACCGGACCCATCATATCACGGGCTACGTTATGCCCACGACCTTGGAGATCTTAATCCGGTAGCTTTTGCTCTGCGTATGCGTCTGGTGCCACTGCGTAATCTTGGTGCATCAATCAGCCCCGACAACTGCTGGATTTTTTTACAGGGTATTGAAACGCTTACCCTACGTATGTGTAAGCATAATGAAAATGCGCACCACGTCGCCAAATATCTCAATAGCCATCCGGGGGTAGATTGGGTATACTATCCCGGTCTCACCAGCGCCCCAAGTCACGACATCGCCACCAAATACCTGAAAAACGGTTTTGGAGGAATGGTCACATTTGGTATTAAAGGCGGTCTGCAGGCGGGAAAAACGTTTATTGACGGCTTGCAACTTGTTTCCCATCTGGCAAATGTAGGTGATACAAAATCACTTGCCATACACCCGGCATCCACAACCCACTCTCAACTCTCTTCACAGCAGTTAATAGAGGCTGACATTGATGAGGGGATGGTCCGTCTTTCTGTCGGAATTGAACATATTGATGACATTATAGAAGACCTTAGCCAGGCGCTTGAAAAAGCGATCTGAAACCTGCGACAATAGTCTAAGTATTTAAACACAGGGTACCTTGAAAAGTTAGAAAATTAGTTCAAATTCGAGACATCTTATACATTTTACCACAGGCATACAGTTGGTATTCCGAGGATAAACTTTATAAGGTGACGATGAAATTGGCGAATGAGCAATTTTCAAGGTGGCCTGCAGACTATTGTCCGATTAACCACGTATTATTATGATGAATGAAGCAGCATGGAAAATTCTGTCGGCATAGTTGAAAAACAGTTCTACACCTTTGCAGAAGGGCCAGACAAGCTCACTCTTGAAAATGACGCAAAACTTGGTCCTGTCACCATTGCATACGAGACCTATGGCACCCTCAACGAAAAAAGAGACAACGTAATCCTCATTGCCCATGCTTTTTCCGGAGACTCCCATGTGGCCGGACACTATGCAACAGACAAAGAAGATGATAAACCCGGCTGGTGGGACTTCCTGGTCGGTCCTGGCAAAGGTATCGACACCAATAAATACTTTGTTATCTGCCCTAACATTCTGGGAAGCTGCATGGGTTCTACTGGCCCCAGCTCCATTAATCCAGAAACAGAGAAACCATACGGCCTTGATTTCCCAATGATGACCATAGGGGACATGGTTGTCACCCAGAAGATGCTTATCGACCATCTTGGCATAAAACGCTTGCGGGCGGTGGTTGGAGGTTCAGTGGGTGGGATGCAGATACTTGAGTGGTGTGTCAGATACCCTGAGATGGTACAGGCGGCTGTGCCCATTGCCACCACCATGCGCCACTCTGCTCTGGCCATTGCCTTTAATGAAATAGCAAGGCAATCGATAATCTCCGACCCAAACTGGAACAAGGGGGATTATTATAATTCGCCCCCCCCCAATATGGGCTTGGCAATTGCCAGAATGGTAGGTCATGTCACCTACCTTTCCGACGAGGCTATGCGGCGAAAATTTGGACGCAAACTCCAGGATAAGAAATCTTTTTCTTACGATTTTGAGGGAGATTTTCAGGTTGAGAGCTACCTGCGCTATCAGGGATCAAAGTTCGTCAACCGTTTTGACGCCAACTCCCTGCTCTATATAACGAAAGCGGCTGACTATTTTGATGTAGTTGACCTGATGAATAAACCGGCTCTCCAGAAAAAATCTGCTGACGAAAAGATCAAATACCTTGTGGTCTCTTTTAGTTCAGACTGGCTCTACCCAACCTACCAGGCAAGAGAACTCGTCCAGGCGCTAAAGCGTGGCGGCGAAGATGTCAGTTTTTGCGAAATAGAGGCCGATTGCGGCCATGACGCATTCTTAATACAAGATGACAGATTCATTACACTCATCAGGGGGTTCATTGATGGTATCTCCTGATCATGAAAATATCCGTTTTGACTTAAGTATTATCAGTGCAGAAATCCCTGATGGCAGCAGGGTCCTGGATCTTGGTTGTGGTAATGGAGATCTTCTTGCCTGGCTTGCCGCCAATAAAGGTGTTCACGGCACAGGGATCGAACAGGATAAGGAAAAAGCCACCCACTGTATCGGCCGCGGACTCAGTGTACTCCAGGGAGATCTCAACGAAGAGGTCCGTGATTACCCGGATTGCTGCTTTGACTACGTAATACTTAGTCAAACTTTACAGCAGGTGTTTGAACCAGCAGCTCTACTCTACTCTCTTGCCCGGATTGGCAGAAAGGTAATCGTCAGTTTCCCAAATTTCAGCCACTACTCCAATAGGCTGCAATTTTTTTTCAAAGGGGTGGCACCAAAAAATGATCAACTCCCCTACTCCTGGTACGATTCACCTAATATCAGAGTGATCACCATAAAAGATTTCAAAAAGTTTTCCCGCGATGTAGGCTACAACATTATTAAAGAAATCTTAATCAATACGAACCCTGCCAACAGTGATGGACACGTAGTTCATAATTTTACGAATTTACGTGCCACCTACGGTATCTATATCATTGAAAAAGAAAGGCGCTAACGACCACTTTACCAAAGACCTAAAGGACATAGATAGACCATGGCTGAACAACCACAAAAAAATAGTATTGAGCTAAGCTTAAATCCACCTTGCGATCATGTTGAGATCACGAACAGCAGTCAACAGGACAAGGTACCTCAGGTCGTAAAAAAATTGCTATCAGCCTGGAATACCGAAGAATGTTTTGAGCACATCAGCCCGGTTGCTCTTCCTTCCCAGGAAAAAATCATTGACATTGTCGATCAGACCAAACGCATCTTATTTCCCGGCTATTTCACCACAACAAAACTCCATGCATCCAACATCGAGTACTACATAGGCAAACAGACAACGGATCTCTATGACAAAGTCTCCGAGCAGATAACCATGGCTATCCGCCATGACTGTAGAAGAAATGGACTTCCCTGCACCAACTGCGAGGCACGCAGCCACAAACTGGCCCTCTCGTTTATTGAATCTCTGCCCAAAATAACAGGCCTTCTCGCAACAGATATTCGGGCAGCACTCAGAGGAGATCCCGCAACAAAAAGTCCGGATGAAGTTATCTTTTGCTACCCGGGCCTGCTGGCAACCCTGATATTTCGCATAGCACATGAACTTTATCTTCTCGATATTCCAATTATCCCCCGGATAATGACAGAATATGCCCACAGCCTCACGGGTATAGACATTCATCCGGGAGCAACTATCGGACCTGGCTTCTTCATCGACCACGGAACAGGAGTGGTTATCGGAGAAACCACAATCATTGGAGAAAATGTTCGTTTGTACCAGGGTGTCACCTTGGGAGCTCTGTCCCTTCCAAGGGATGCGGGACAAAAGCTGCGAGATAAAAAACGTCACCCGACCATCGAAGACAACGTTATAATTTACTCTAACACCACCATACTTGGAGGAAAAACCGTCGTAGGTGAAGGATCTATTATCGGCGGTAACATATGGATTACGGAAAGTGTTGCAACAAACACAAAAGTCCTCCTCAAGCGACCAGAACTCATCTATTCGAACTCGTAGTCAAGCCACGTTAACAACTACATAAAAAGGATATCACTATGTCCAAAACTATATTACAATCCATAGGTAACACCCCTCTATTGCAGCTTCACTCTTACTCGGCAGAGAGCGGTGCAAACATTCTCGCCAAACAAGAATCACGCAACCCCATGGGCAGCATAAAGTGTAGAATTGCGGTAAGTATGATTGAAGCAGCAGAACGCGACGGCCTTATCAACGCGAGCAGCACCGTCATTGAACCAACTAGCGGTAATACCGGTCTTGGTCTCGCCTTTGTCTGCGCCCATAAAAAATTACGACTCTTACTCACCATGCCAGAGAGCATGTCCATTGAGAGAAGAGCACTGCTCAAGCATCTCGGAGCCGAGTTGGTCCTTACTCCGGCCGCAGAAGGTATGAAGGGAGCCATAGCAAAAGCCTGCGAACTTCTAAAGGAAACTGAAAATAGCTTTATGCCAGATCAGTTTGGCAACCCAGCCAACCCGGAAATCCATAGACAAACCACAGGACCGGAAATATTAAAAGATACCGATGGTCAGGTTGACATCTTTGTTGCTGGAGTTGGCACCGGAGGAACCATTACAGGTGTGTCTGAGATCCTTAAAAAAGCTAATCCCAATGTTCAGATCGTAGCGGTAGAACCCGAGGACTCCCAGGTTTTAGCAGGTGGGAAACCCGGACCCCATAAAATTCAGGGAATCGGTGCTGGTTTTATTCCAGCAATTCTCAACACCGAGATCATTGATGAAATAATCCCTGTAAGCAATGATATTGCCTTTGCAACGGCACAAGACGTTGCAAAACGCGAAGGAATTCTCTGTGGGATTTCAAGTGGAGCGGCACTCCACGCCGCAATCACCGTGGCAAAAAGACCGGAGAATAAAGGAAAAAACATTGTCGTTATCCTGCCAGATACCGGAGAGCGATATATTAGCACCCCTCTAATGACGGCTTAGCCACGCGACGAGTATCCATGCATTTTATCGGCTTAATATGTTGATAAAATGCATAATTGCGTATAAATTTTATCCTATCAAAGGATTAACACCTATTATTTTTCACTAAGGTACAGGTCATCGAAACCCGACATTTAAAGATTTTCGTTGCAGTATACAGAACGAGAAGCTTCACCAAAGCTGCAGAAGAACTGTTCACAAGCCAACCCACAGTCAGTGAACATATTCAAAACTTGGAAGCCCGTTTGGAATGCAAGCTTTTCGACCGACTGGGACGAACCATTATGCCCACAGCTGAAGCGGATCTTCTCAACCCACGTGCCCTTGCTATTTTGGACGATCTCAAGCAACTACAATCTGACATCTCTGAAGCGCAAACCTCGGTTACAGGAGAATTGATTATAGGAGCCAGCACCATTCCAGGCACCTATCTGCTGCCCCCGCTTGCGGCATCGTTTAAACAAAGATTTTCGGGAATTTCTTTTGAGATTAGAATCAAAGATTCAAAAACAATAGTCGATGCCATTGCAGCAAATGAACTATACATCGGTATTGTTGGGGCACAGCCTCAATCGCCCAAAGTAGCTTACGAAACATTTATTGAAGATGAGCTTATTCTCGCCGCTGCAGCAGACAATAAGGTAGCGGATAATATAACCGTCTCTGATATCAAAGAGTTGCCATTTATCGTAAGAGAACAGGGTTCGGGGACTAGGAAAAGTACAGAAGCCCTTCTTGCAACAGAAAAGCTCACCTTCAGACAGCTGAAAATTTGTGCAACACTTGGATCCAGCGCTGCCGTCAAAGAAGCAATAAAAGCAGACTTAGGTGTCTCTATTCTTTCAAAACACGCCATTGTAGAAGAACTCGAATCGGGCAAACTAAGAGAAGTTAAGGTGAGTGGGCTTGACATGAAACGATATTTTTACATTGTTACCCCGGCAAAACGTAGTCTACCACACCAGTACAACGCATTCCTACAATACATACGCAAAAGTAGATAAATGACCCTGCATATCCCGTCAAAACGGATATGCAGGATTATTTTTCAAATCCTGAAAACAGCTTTTTCTCTCCTCATACAATCGCTATCCATGGGCTTACTCCACGGTAGCATCTATCGGCCAACCACCTTTGATAAACTCGTAAAAAGTTAATTCGAAGTCTTTTGATGGCTATGAAAAAAGGCTGATATACTAGGCGTGGTGTTTGGATCGTATTCCCAACTATACATGTGGTATGTTGAGAATTCGATCCAAACCCACAACGACGTAGATCGGAATTTTTACGACGCCATCACCTTTAACTTTAGATCTTATCAAGAATATTAAGCACCTGGCGGCATTTTTCCCGGGATCGTTTTTCCATGGCACCAGCTTCTTCCAACGTCTCAGTCTTAAAACTTTCATCCTGAATATCAACCATATTGATCAAGACATTCTGGTACGCACCCCAGATACCTGTTTCAAGAGCCCTTGCTCCAACCTGGA
Source organism: Desulforhopalus sp. (assembly GCA_047619065.1). Lineage (GTDB taxonomy): Bacteria > Desulfobacterota > Desulfobulbia > Desulfobulbales > Desulfocapsaceae > Desulforhopalus_A. The sequence continues at coordinate 8,635 of JBLHNA010000056.1, read as the reverse complement.
CATCTGACTTGGAAGCGGGATTACCATGTTTAGCGGTTGCAATCATTGGGTCCCATGCCTTATCACCAAGGCGCATGGTATTAAGTGGCACATTGATTGCCGTTTTAAGGCCAGCCTGCATTTTGTCTTTTCGGGCCGTTTTTTCTTCTTCGGTGCCTTTAGGCATTCTGAGACCTTCCATAAACTCGTTGAATGCAGAGGTGTCCTTATCGATCATTGGAATCAGGGATTGGGTAAGCTCATGAAGAGTTGGAATAACAGCTTGCATTTCCTTTTCTTTAGAGTCAAACTTTCTGACACCCTGGGTGAGTTTTGCAACCATTGCTCCCAGACCGACACCAATAGCAGCCATTGCAGCAGATGCAGACCCGCCACCCGGTGCAGAAGTCCTTGCGGCAACTTCCTCTATGAAACTACGCACAGTCATACTGGCAAGTGGTTCGTCCAAAGGCTCAGCCACAATATATTCAATAATTCTTTTCTGTTGATCAAAAGGAGCTACCGAATTGAGGCCCATACGCTCAATAGCAAGACGTACTTTTTGTTCTTCCTGGTAGATGAACAGACCTTCTTTTTCGATATAATAGTCCGCAGCCATGAGGAGAGATTCTAAGGGGACAATACCAACAATTTCAGAACCTGTTACAGCCACAGAAAGTTCAGCAGCTTTTACCTTTACTTCTTCAAAAAGGACATGAATTGGAGTCACCTTGTAGTTGTTGAGGTTTACAGTGACCTGAGCCATGTTATACTCATCAACGAACCACCCCATCCCCTTCACATCTTTTAGTTTTCCAGGCTTTTTTTCACCTCTGCCAGCTTCTCGCAGATCAAGAGCAATTCGGTGGGCCTGATTAGATGTGCCTAAAAGATTGACGTTGTAGGCGATAAGAAACATCCTTGCCCCTGTGGCTGTTGCTCCCCAGGAAGGCACGAAATCAGTTGGTCCATAATCCGGAACCCACTCAGATTCTTTTAATCGCCCCTCTAAAGCCTCATATTCACCGCGCCTCACATCTGGTAGTTTTCTTCGATAATCCCTTTCAGAAGCCTCTTCATACAGATAAAAAGGAACGTTAAGCTCGTCTGCTGCACGTTTTGCAAATTCTTTGGATACCTGTACACATTCTTCCATGGTCACATTAGCAACCGGAATAAAGGGACAGACATCCATGGCACCAAAACGAGGATGCTCCCCTTTGTGGTGGCTCATGTCAATCCTTTCTTTCGCCACCCTGGCGCTTGCCAAGGCACCTTCTATCACCGCCTCGGGATCACCGACAAAAGTATAGACCGTTCTATGGGTAGATTTACCAGGATCAACATCGAGTAATGTACAGCCCTTTACTTTTCTGATGGCTTCAGAGATAGCCTCAATGGTTTCCTTATTTCGTCCTTCGGAAAAATTAGGTACACATTCAATTATCTTTTTCATTTTAATGTCCTTATACCTAGAAGAGGGGCTGGCTAATCACTTACCAAGACACCCTTTTTGTATACAGAATGAACAGAGGATACTCCTGCGTGATACGCTAGAATTGCAGGAGACTCACCATCCAGAAGAAGAAAATCAGCCTGCTTTCCAACATCAAGACTCCCAACCTTACTGCCAAGCCCCAAAGAATAGGCCGAATTAAGGGTCACACCTGTCAAGGCTTCTGCCGGTGACATATTCATATTGAGAACAGCAAGACCAAAAATAAACTGCATAGACTCCGTGTAACAGGAACCGGGGTTACAATCCGTTGCCAGAGCAACAGGGAGACCCATTGCAATCATATCCCGGGCACGGGCATAGCTCTTACGCAGGCTATAAGCTGTCCCTGGTAATAAATTGGCAACAACCCTATTTCTAGCCATTGCTTTAATGTTCTCATCACTTGCCGCAAGAAGATGATCTGCGGAAATTGCGCTCAACTCTGCCGCAAGTCCTGCTCCACCAAGATCATGAACCTCATCCGCATGAATTTTCACACCCATACCTATATCCTTAGCAGCTGTCAAAAGACGTCTCCCCTGTTCTATTGAAAAGACCCCTTCTTCGCAAAATATATCGCAGTACTGTGCAATGTTTTGCTTTTTGACGGCAGGTAAACTTTCCTCGATGAGAAGAGTAATAAAATCATCAGGGTTTTCTTTATAGGCGGGAGGAATAGCATGGGCCCCGAGATATGTCGCGACAACATCAAGCGGTGTGTTTTCAGCCACCTTACCAATTGCTTCAAGCATTTTCAGCTCTAAATTTGTTGTCAGACCATAACCGCTTTTAATTTCTATTGTGGTAGTACCAAGAGACATTGCTCTCGCAACATGAGTCTGTGTGTTTTGATAGAGTTCATCCACACTGGCCTTTTCCACTGCCTCAACCGACGAGAGAATCCCCCCGCCTTCTTTCAAGATTTCCAGGTATGAAGTACCCGCAGCTCGAAGTTCAAACTCTTCTTCGCGCAACTTCGCAAAGCAACAATGGGTGTGGGGGTCAACAAACCCTGGAATTAAACACCGCCCCATACAGTCATACTCTTCGACATGTGCATTGCTCCTAATGTTTCGCAAAACATCGTTTTCCTCACCAACCGCTTCTATTGCACCATTTCTAACGACCAGTGCTCCTTGATGGTATTGAGCAATATGCCCCTGCTCTTTCCCAGAGCAAGGCTTACCAGAATCAATCGGAGTGAAGATACGTGCATTTTTGTATATTTTCGTCATCATAAAATCACTTTTATGTGTTATTTCATTTGAGAAAAAAGATCTTCAACAGCTCCTTCCACCGCCATATCCTCAACCACGAAAGGGATGGTGATCTGGTCGCCATTACTGTTTTCCTGGTTGTACTCCACCGCCACTTCCATAGCGTTTGGGTTTCGACTCCAGTTTCTCCTGGCCACTCCACCCATAACATCCCAGGTCATAGCTGATCGAATGATAGTATCGACCCGCTCGCTACCGTCCAACACAAGACCGAAGCCTCCATTTATCGCTTTGCCAATCCCGGTACCACCACCATTATGAAGAGATACAAGTGACATTCCCCGTGCGGCGTTACCTGCAAAACAGTGGGTAGCCATATCAGCACACACATTGGAACCATCTTTGATGTTGGCGGTCTCACGAAATGGAGAGTCGGTACCACCTGGGTCATGGTGATCTCTTCCCAACATGATTGGGCCAACTTCACCTTTACGTACCATCTCATTGAATTTTAATGCTATGTTCATGCGCCCCTTCGCATCTGAATACAGGATGCGAGCCTGGCTACCAACGACCATTTTGTTTTTCTTGGCATCTCTGATCCAGATATAATTATCTCTATCCTCTGCCCTGCGGTTTGGATCGATGCACGACATCGCCGCCAAGTCTGTCTTATCAAGATCCTCCGGATTACAGCTGAGACAAACCCAGCGAAATGGCCCGTAGCCATAGTCAAAAATCGGTCCCATGATGTCTTCAAAATATGATGGGTAAATAAACCCGTCCTTCGCATCTACACCATTTTTAGAGACAGATGTTACCCCTGCATCAAAAACCGCTTTCAAAAAAGCATTGCCGTAATCAAAAAAGAAAGTCCCTTGCTGGACGAGGCGTTCCACCGCTTCTATGTGTTTCTTCAAACTCTCATTCACCAGCGAGATAAATTGGGGGCGATTGTCAGCAAGTAATTTGGTTCGCTCCTCAAAACTGATTCCCTGAGGACAGTATCCACCATCATAGACAACATGGCAGGATGTCTGGTCAGACAAGAGGTCGACCTTAATCTTGTTTTCCACTAAATAGTCGATGAGATCAACGATATTCCCATGGTAGGCGATCGATGTATTACCCTTCGCCTTAACCGCGTTCATCGCCATATCACAAACTTTTTCGAGGTTATCAGAGACTTCATCGACCCAGCCCTGTTCGTGACGCGTAACAATTCGAGACAGATCCACTTCAGCTATAATTGATACTGCTCCTGAAATATTCGCCGCTTTTGGCTGAGCTCCACTCATTCCACCAAGACCTGAAGAAACAAAGAGTAGACCAGCCAAATCACCATCCGGTGCAACGCCACACTCTAAACGACCGGCGTTTAATAATGTATTGTATGTACCGTGTACAATTCCCTGGGGACCGATATACATCCACCCACCGGCGGTCATCTGACCATATGAAGAGACACCCATTTGCGAGGCAATTTCCCAATCTTCAGGATTATCGTAAAGCCCTACCATCAAACCGTTGGTGATAATAGCTCTAGGCTGGTCTGGACTTGACTCAAAGAGTCCCAAAGGATGACCTGACTGCATGACAAGTGTCTGGTTTTCAGTCATCTCTTCAAGATACCTTTTAATGAGGTTATATTGCATCCAGTTAAGACAAACACTACCAGTCTCTCCATAGGTCACCAGCTCATAGGGGTATAAAGCCACATCAAAATCCAGATTATTATCAATCATTAACTGAAAAGCTTTACCCTCAAGGCATTTTCCCTTGTACTCATCAATATTTCTTGCTTTCAATTCACCTGCAGGACGATATCTATATCCATATATCCTGCCATGTTCTTTCAATTCTTTCAAAAACTCAGGGATAAGCACTTGATGATGTTCAGGAGGGATATAGCGAAGAGCATTCTTAAGTGCCACAACCGTCTGCTCTTTACTTAGCCTAAACCCCCTATCAGGGGCCCGTCTCAAGTCAGTGCGAAAATCTTTTTTGTCCGGCATGTGGTCAATAAAATGAATTTTCATAGATGCACTAGCCTTACTATTTGAAGTCATGATCGCCCCCTTGAATGTAATATATATTAGAACACAATAACGGCCCTTTCAGTGAAATGTTACGCTAAGATTAACATTGAGACATTGTATATACAAGTTGTTTTCCGGTGTTATTGTTTTTTGCCAGGAAGTATAAACAGAACAAAAACGTAACGGCTTAGAACAAATGCCACAAAACCTACATTTAAACCTAAATACAGCTCTTAAAAAAACACACAAAACAAACAATGAAACAGATCAATAATTACGGGACCACCCATACCGACTTAAAACATCTTGCATATTAGTTCTTTTTGTATATACATATACAGCACAACATTAATTACTGCATACATTTAGGCCCAGATCCAAATGCTCCGCAACAAGCCAACGAAGAGGTGCCAAGCATGCAAAGAATTCACATAATTCCAGGAAAACTCAGTTTACAGCAGGCACGTTTAATTAACGAAGGTCCGGTAATCCTTGACCTGGATCCATCATCTTTCGACCAGATCCAGAAATCTGTTGAAACGGTTCAAAGTGCTATTGACCAGGGGCGAGTTATTTATGGTATAAACACCGGCTTTGGATTACTTGCCAGCACTGTCATCCCCAATGACGAACTGGAAGAACTACAGCATTCTATAGTTCTCTCTCACTCAGCAGGGATAGGTCGTTTGATGGACGAATCGACAGTCAGGCTCATTATGGCACTCAAAATAAATAGCCTTGCAAGGGGCTACTCAGGCATTCGAAAAGAAGTCATTGATGCACTTATCACACTCGTCAATGCGCAGGTATACCCATGCATTCCTCAAAAAGGATCAGTAGGTGCTTCGGGTGATTTGGCGCCTCTCGCACATATGAGCACTGTACTCCTTGGCGAGGGAGAAGTGCTCTACAAGGGAGAAAAACTTTCGGGACTTAAAGGACTGGAAATCGCCGGGCTCAAACCAATTGTACTGGGCCCCAAAGAGGGTCTCGCCCTACTGAACGGAACCCAGGCATCCACCGCCTTCACACTACAGGGGTTACTTAAGGCAGAAGACCTCTTTGCTGCTGCAATGGTAAGTGGATCCTTAAGCGTTGAGGCGGCTCTCGGCAGCAGACGGCCATTTGAAGCTCTTATCCATGAAGTCCGCGGCCACAAGAGCCAGATAGACACTGCGGCCAATTACCGACTCCTGCTTGACCACAGCGAAATTGAATCCTCACATAAATACTGCGAATCAGTTCAAGACCCTTATTCTCTTCGCTGCCAGCCTCAAGTTATGGGAGCCTGCCTTACTCAAATCCGAAATACAGCAGACATCCTATTGATAGAAGCCAATGCCGTATCAGATAACCCCCTGGTCTTTTCAGAACAACAGGATATTATTTCCGGCGGTAATTTTCATGCAGAACCAGTAGCTATGGCAGCAGATAATTTAGCTTTAGCCTTAGCTGAAATTGGCGCTCTTTCAGAAAGACGCATGGCCCTGCTTATTGACACTAATATGTCAAAGCTACCGCCTTTTCTCGTTAAAAAAGGAGGACTAAACTCCGGATTTATGATCGCGCAGGTAACCTGTGCGGCCCTTGCCAGCGAGAACAAATCACTCGCCCACCCAGCCTCAGTCGACAGCATGCCAACCTCAGCAAACCAGGAAGACCACGTATCCATGGCAACATTTGCAGGGAGACGCCTTGCTGATATGGTAGAAAACACGGCCGGTATTTTAGCCATCGAACTTTTGGCTGCCTGCCAGGGAATTGACTTCAGAGCGCCACTCAAGACATCTGCGCCACTTGAAAAAGCAAAAACTATGCTCAGGGAAAAAGTACCATTTTATGACAAAGACAGGTATTTTGCCCCGGATATTAATGCTGCACTCGACCTCGTTCTTTCTGGCAGATTCAATCCTCTTTTAGACGAGAATCTGCTACCAAGTCACGCGACTAACTGATCGACATTAGAAATTAATTTTATTTCTCATTTATGCGATCTGCTTAAAAAGGCCCGTATCCAATTTTTGTGGCTATTCTGATCAGAATAGAACCTGCTAAAAACCAGAGGTGGGTGCAATACGTTGGAGAATCAATCCCCATCTGACAGGCCAAACACGACAATCCAGTTTTTTTGGTATATACATGTTGTTTTTTTTGTTTAGCGTCTCCCATTTCCTAAAAACCTAGACTTAGCCAGAGCAAAAAAAACATTTACTGAAACATGACCACCCAGGATTATTTTTTCTAACTATTAATCAGATAGTTAGAGCATCTAATCATTCACAATGAATGTCATACATGGCAGAATGGAATCATATGCTTCATATTCATTACCTTAAATCCATTCAGTGCTTTGTATATACATACCCAGAAAAAATAACATTAAACCACAACATACGAAGGGAATATTTTGTACACTGAGTAAACAACTAAGAAATGCGTTAGCTGCATCTGATTGCTCCATTACAAAATCCCTACATACCAAGCAAATATATAATGAAACAACATCCAAAAAAAAACGTCCAAAAAACCAGATATCAATTAGTTAAAGATCATATCCTCAACAAGATACATTCAAAAACGCTTCTCCCTGGAATGAAAATTGAGTCCGAAGCTGAACTCGTTACGGCCTTAAATGTATCGAGAATGACAGTAAATAGGGCAATTAGGGAACTCAGTTCAGAAGGGTTACTAAACCGTATTCAAGGTAAAGGTACGTTTGTATTAGAAAAAAAGCCACAATCACCGCTCTTTGAAATTCAACCCATAGATAAAATAATTGAATCCCAAGGAGGTTCTCATTCTTCCTTCGTACACTTACTTCACGAGGAAAAAGCAAAACCTTCACTTGCCGCCTCAATGAAAATTGCCTCATATTCTCCTGTTTTTCATGCAATAATTCTACACAAAGAGAACAATACGCCGGTACAGCTTGCTGACAGATACGTTAACCCCAAAATTGCACCTGATTTGCTCAAACAGGATTTCACCAAATCTACCATTAGTGAGTACCTGATAACGCTAGCACCCTTTACAGCTGTGGAGCATATTGTTGAAGCCATGTTGCCAGAGCCGTGGATATGCGACCTTCTAGGAATAAATGACTCTGAACCTTGTCTTTTACTCCATCGAAAAACATGGGTAGGAGACATGATAGCGACGCAAAGTATGTTCTATCACCCGGGCTCCAGACACACCTTGAGAGGCATGTTCACACCACCTACTCCCGGCTCAATCACTGTGACATAAATTTAACTTCAGAAACAGCGAGAACCTTCCACCTTCAATCGAAATTCGCTCACTTTTGTCCAAGATGGACCGGCAGGTCCATTTGAACCGAAAGGAGAGACAAAAAAATCCAAGACTATCTGTGTGACGGCACTTACTGCTATTTTCCCTGGGCCATGACTACCTATTTCAGTGCTAACCCGAAATTCTCATGATCTTTTTGATTTAAAGCTCAACCTTATGATATTACTTGTAAATGATAACTTGGTTGAAAAACAGGGTGTTTTTCATTTTAAATCAAAAAATTCACCCTTCGGGTCAATAGATTTTTCCGCAAAGTCTGCGTTACAAGCCACTTGCGGTAGTTTATTACAGCAGCGTGGCTTGTGTCTTGACCTACGAAAAACTTTATTGATGAGAAATTCGGGCTAAATTCAAACCAATCAGGGACTGTAGATAAACACAAATCGGAAAATCGTTTATAAAAAAATCACCCAAAAAACAAATAACCAAAAGATATAAATGAGAGTAGCGTCCCCATTATCATCTCCCTGAATCCGTGACGAAAACACGAGTAAAATAGCAAAAAAAATAGGATAACCCCTTAAGTTTAGGTATATTAATGCGGTCGCCAAACTGCATATATAACTTCACCAAAAAGGTTATCCATGAAATTC
>JBLHNA010000055.1:0-31136 GCA_047619065.1 Desulforhopalus sp. | reverse complement strand
TTCGCGTTCGACTTGCATGTGTTAAGCACGCCGCCAGCGTTCGTTCTGAGCCAGGATCAAACTCTCCAGTTTGATATCCTAGACTATCTCAATTAAGGGATAGTTACTTATATAGTGCTTAATTATACAAGAGCTCGGTTTTCGAATTACGAAAACTTGCTCCATTGTGACCTAGGTCACGTTGGGCTCGTTTGCTTATGTGTTGTTATTTAGTTTTCAAGGATCGTTTAACACCTCAATTACTTCCTGAAGTGTCCCGCGGCTTAATGTCCGCGGCGAGCTGTTTACTCTAATAAACTTGAATTGTTGTGTCAATAAAAAAGTTTATTTTATTTTCGTTAGTGAGAACGTTTTTGAAAAGCTAAATTGCCGTTCAGGCAGTTTGTTTTTCCCCGTGCTCAACAACGAGCGGCAAAATACATGATTCCTTGTTGTACGTCAATGACTAAATTGTCTTGGGCTTATCTTTTTTTACTCTTAGGTATGGGTATGAAAGACTCATGTATTCTTAATTGTCTGTAGTTCTGTTGCTTTTCTACGCTTCATTTACCCATGTTTCTAGTATGGCGACTATCTTCTTTGCCTGTTCTGCACTAGAGATATTAAATTTTGATTTCATCATGTACTCTCCCTGGCGTTTTTGATAGCGTCTGATCGTGTACATGTCCTTTCCAAATTCACCAGTTTTTTTATCCAGATTGTTAAATCGGTAGAGTATGGTTGTCCACGCCCCTTTAGAAAGCACCTCTTTGCCTGTTTCTTTTACGACGACAACGCCATCCTCTTCATAATTAATAGTAAGCTCTTCTATTGTTGCGCTCATACTTTGTCCTTTATTGTTATGTGGAGTTGATTCGGTTTTGAAGTGTTGTTGCAGTACCATTAAAGGGTGGCCTATCGGCACTGCAACAATAGTCTGGTTTATGTAATGCAAGTGAGTTGAAGAGTAAAGCATTTCTCGTTCATTATCTACTTGGCTGCATTAGGAAAGACTAAGATTTATCAACTGTAGTGAATTGAAGTCCTGAGCTTGACCCCTCTATTACTATATGGGATTGCTCCTGTAGGTTACCTTCAAGTATTTTCATTGCAAGTGGATTTTCAAGCTCCTGTTGGATTGTTCTTTTTAGTGGTCTTGCGCCAAAAGCAGGATTGTATCCTTTGTCTACTAGAAAGGATTTAGCACTATCCCTTATATGGACTTTAAGATTCTGTTCCTTGAGTCGTGAGGCCAGGCGTTCTAATTGGATGTCGACTATAACCATGAGGTCTTTCTTCGTGAGACTGTCAAAAATAATAGTTTCGTCAACCCTGTTTAAGAATTCCGGTTTAAAGTGTTGCTGGAGAATGCCATCAATATGTTCTCGGATAGTTATTTTAGATTCACCCTGATTTTCCAATTCTGCAATTGTGCTGCTTCCAAGATTAGATGTCATGATGAACATTGCGTTTTTGAAATCCACAGTGCGGCCTTTTCCATCGGTCATCCTTCCATCATCTAAAACTTGCAGTAATACATTGAATATGTCTGAATGCGCTTTTTCAATCTCATCAAGTAATATAATAGAATAGGGGCGTCTTCTCACCGCTTCTGTGAGGTATCCTCCCTCTTCGTAGCCGACATACCCCGGAGGCGCTCCGATTAATCTGGAGACAGAGTGCTTTTCCATGTATTCAGACATGTCAACTCTGATAATGGCCTGTTCATCGTCAAATAGCAGATCCGCAAGTGAACGTGCAAGTTCCGTTTTTCCAACTCCTGTTGGACCTAAGAAAATAAATGACCCCATAGGCCTGTCTGGATCTTGCAGGCCTGCGCGAGCCCTTCTCACTGCGGAAGCAACTGCAGTAATAGCTGTTTTCTGTCCGACGACCCTTTTGCTCAGGATGTCTTCGGCATGTATGAGTCTGTCTTTCTCGCCTTGAAGGAGTTTATCTACAGGGATACCAGTCCATTTAGCAACAATGCTTGCTATATCCTCAGCATCCACTTCTTCTTTTAGCATCATTTGTGTTGATTGAATTTCCTGGAGCGTACTGTTGGCTTGTTCTAGACTTTGTTGCAGTTTTACTATTTTCCCGTATCTGAGCTCTGCCACAACGCTGAGGTTACCTGCACGTTCGGCTTTTTGTTCTTCTGCCTGACTTTGATCGATTTCCTCTTTTATCTTTCTGATATTTTGGATGGAGTCACGTTCAAGAGTCCATTGAGCCTTGAGGGCTTTCAGGGAATCGTTCAGATCACCAAGCTTTCGCTTCACCTCTTCAAGTCTACCTTTTGAGACCTTGTCTTTCTCCTTTTTGAGTGCCTCTTTTTCAATCTCGAGTTTGATCTTTTGTCGTTCGAGTTCATCGATCTCTGATGGCATTGAGTCTATTTCAATACGTAGCTGAGATGCAGCCTCATCTATAAGGTCAATTGCCTTATCTGGAAGGAATCTATCTGTGATGTATCTATTTGACAAGGTTACCGCAGCAACGGTTGCGTTATCCTGGATGCGAACGCCATGATGGACTTCATATTTTTCCTTGATACCACGAAGGATTGCAATTGTGTCTTCTTCAGAGGGTTCCAGGACGAGCACTGGCTGGAAGCGTCGCTCGAGCGCGCTGTCTTTTTCAATGTACTTTCTGTATTCATCAATGGTTGTTGCACCAACGCAATGGAGTTCACCTCTGGCAAGAGCGGGTTTTAACATATTAGATGCGTCCATTGAGCCTTCTGCGGCTCCTGCCCCTACAAGGGTATGTATTTCATCTATAAAGAGGATGATTTCTCCCGCTTTTTCTTCGACTTCTTTAAGTACAGCTTTGAGGCGGTCTTCAAATTCACCACGATATTTTGCTCCAGCAATAAGAGCTCCAAGATCCAAGGTGATGACTTGTTTGTCAGCAAGTGTAGCTGGGATATCTCCGTTTACAATACGTTGGGCCAATCCTTCTGCGATCGCAGTTTTACCAACTCCAGGTTCACCGATCAAAATAGGGTTGTTTTTTGTTCGCCTCGATAGCACTTGCATGATTCGTCTGATTTCTTCATCTCTTCCAATGACAGGGTCAATTTTGCCCTGTTTGGCAAGTAGGGTCAGATTTCTCCCGTATTTCTCAAGAGCCTGATATTTTTCTTCAGGATACTGGTCGGTAACACGGTGGCTTCCACGCAAGGTGGAAAGTGCCTGGAGGAAATTTTTTTCAGAGAGGCCCCTGGCGTTAAAGGCTCTACATAGTTTGGCTTGACTCTCTTTGAGGATTGCGAGAAATAGATGCTCAGCACTCACAAAGTCGTCGCCCATGTTTGTAGCGCATGTCAGCCCATTACTTAGAACCGAGTTGAATTCTTTAGAAGCATAAACCTGACCAGCACCAGATCCTGTAATTGTAGGAAGGTGATCGAGTTCATTGTTTATCTCCATAAGTATCATGGATGGATCCAAACCAACCTTTTTGATTACAGGTGCGACGATACCGTCAGGTTGTGTCATAAGTGATGATGCAAGGTGTCCGGTTTGTATCTCAGTGTGTTTCTTGTTTTGGGCAAGTGTTTGAGCTTCCTGAATCGCTTCCTGCGCTTTAATGGTGAATTTATCAAATTGCATAGTTCTCTCCTTGAACAATATGTTTAACTATTTGAAGAGTTAGAATTTCTATATCAAGGAAGAGAGTAAGACTGGAAACCTGTGTGTCAAGATTTTGACACCGCCGTAAGGGCAAAAAAAAGACGAGCCACAAAAAGAAGGGCTCGTCTTAGTGATATTTATTAATATATCAATATACTATGCTGCTGGCAATCAGCCGCATCCACCCTCTCCACAGGAGCCGGAACTACATCCGCCACCGGAGCTGATTGGATTTACAGAAGTGATACCAAATCCTGAACGCGGTCCAGCATCAACGTAGTCTACTGTGATGCCTCCACACGTAGTCATTAAGCTCTCTTCTACCAAAAACTTAATTGAATCGTTATCAAAAACCTTGTCGCTGTCTTTTGGCTCATCCAGAGCCAAACCCAATGAAGGGCCAGATCAGCCCCCCTGCATTAAGGCAATACGCAACGCAGAGTCAATATTATTGGCCTGCATATAATCTTTAAGTTTTGTAACAGCAAGATCTGTTACAGTAAAATCTGACATGAAACGCCTCCTTGTGTTTTTCTTTCTAAACAACCCCTCTAACCTGGCATTAGCCTTTGGTCGAAGAGCACAACTCTTTATAGTAACAATAAGATGAGATGCCGAATAGTCAATCATCTGGTCTGTCACGATAATTGTTCTCTGGATGTATGCAAGTTTTTTCTTAACTTCAAGCGAGTTTTGATGAAGATTGTGTAGTAGAATAATTGAAATCATTTGAAAAAGATAAATAGAATTTTTTGAAAATGATTGAAAGAATGTAGAATTGTTTTTTGTGTATATTATGACAATGGGATAAAGTGATACAGGTATACGCTGTATATTGTTTTAAATAGATCTCTTCGGAGACTCCCGTGCAGGTAATGGTCATTTGCATGGGTAATTATAGATAGAGGTTAGGGACATGAAGAAAATAGTGATCTCAACGGGGGGCGGAGATGCTCCTGGATTAAACGCTGTAATATATGCCGTAGTTCACGCCTGTAACAGAAAGGGGTGGGAGGTGTATGGTAGCCGTAATGGATACGGTGGATTTTTAGATATCGACGAGATGGTACGTCTGTTTCCACGGGATGTTGAAGGCATTTATGCAACGGGGGGGACCATTCTGGGTTCAACCAACAAGGGTAATCCTTTTTCTAGACCTGTTGTAAATCTTGCGGGAGAAATTCAGATTGTAGATGTGTCAGATAAAATCCTTCTAAATTTCAATAGAATGGGTTTTGATTGTCATATAGCCATTGGTGGAGATGGAAGTCTTGACATTGCCCACAGGTTTGCTGAAAAAGGAATGCCTGTTATTGGTGTGCCTAAGACTATCGATAACGATCTTGAAATGACAAGTAGAACCTTCGGATTTGATACTGCTGTTGCGACAGCGACTGAGGCTCTGGACAAATTACATTCAACTGCAAAATCACATAACAGAGTTCTCGTGGTTGAGGTTATGGGGAGGGATTCAGGATGGATCGCCTTGTATTCTGGCATCTCTGGTGGGGCGGATGTGATTTTAATTCCGGAAATTCCTTTTGACATGGAAGAGGTGTGCAATAAAATCTCAGATAACGAACTTCGGGACAAAAACTACTCCATTGTAGTGGTTGCGGAAGGTGCGGTGACAAAAGACGGAAAGAATTTTAATAAGGGTAAAGGAGAGCTAGGTAGGGAGGAAATGGTTTTAGGCGGTGTCGGAGAATGGGTGGCGTCTGAGGTAAGAACCATAACAGGAAAAGATACGCGATCTCTCGTGCTTGGCCATCTGCAACGAGGAGGTTCTCCAACAACCTTTGACAGGTTACTTGCTCTTCGTTTCGGAGCTGCTGCTGTACGGCTTGTTGAGAATAAGGTCTTCGATCACATGGTGGCTTTGAAAGATTCCACAATGATTTCAGTACCAATAGCTGACGCAATACGGAGGCGGAAAAAAGTAGATCTGAGTAGTGACAAGGTTATGACGGCAAGAGAAATTGGTATTTGTCTGGGTGACAAAGATAGAAGTGAAGAAGACGATGATTGAGAGCAAAACAAATAAATGACACAACATAATATGTATACAGAGGTGTACCAAAGGCTCAAAGAGCATTTTGGATCTCAAGGGTGGTGGCCAGGTGAGACTCCCTTTGAAATTATTGTAGGAGCAATCCTCACTCAAAATACCAATTGGTCAAATGTCTCTAAAGCCATTGACAACCTAAGAGATGCAGAGCTTTTGAACTTTGGATCTCTAAGACTATTATCTGTAGAAGAGATAGCCTCTTATATACGTCCATCCGGTTATTACAATCTCAAGGCCAAACGTCTTCGAAATCTGATGAATATGATTGATCGGCTCTATTCTGCTGATTTAGATCTGTTTTTAGAAGATTCATTTGAAGGAGGACGGGAGAATTTACTCTCAGTAAAAGGGGTTGGTCCGGAGACAGCAGACTGTATTATGTTGTACGCCTGTGGACATCCTGCTTTTGTTATAGATAGTTATACTCACCGGGTTTTCAGCCGTCATCAGTTAGTGGATGAAGAGACTGATTATGAGTCGATGCAGAATTCGTTTTTGTCCTATTTACCAGAAGACGTACAACTTTTTAACGATTATCACGCCCTTATCGTTAAGGTTGCAACAACGTATTGCAAAAAAAACAATCCCCTGTGCGAAGAGTGTCCGCTGCAGGGGATCAATGACAACTGACAAAAAATGTGTCTTTTAGACCAAAAGCTACTGTTATGCTTTTAACTTGAGTAATTCTCCTGTCATTTCATTCACAGTTTCAATGGTCTTTAGATTCGCTTTGTACATTGTACTGTTGAGGTTCATATCGGGTATCTCAACACCAAGGTCAACGTTGGATAGTTCTACCTGGTCAAAACCGTTGCTGGTTTCTTCGTAGACTGTAGGGCCAGGAGTGTCAACTTTTTCAACTTGCGCTCTGACTCCGGTGGGGTCTACTGTCGTATTGATAACCCTTGTTCTTTTGAAATCGTTTGTATTGGCGTTTGCAACATTATTTGCGTTTGACTGTACTCTTGTTGCAAAAGTTTGAAGACCTGACAAGGCCGAATTGTAAGCTGAAATCATTTTATACTCCAGTACTATTGATTGTGTGTATAACAATTCTAGCAAATTTGGGTCCAGTAGTAACGTTTAAGATGTTGCGCTTCAATAAGCATTGTTTCAGTATGTTAGAAGGTCAACGCTTGGATGAGAAGAACGTTGCTGGTGGTTGCGTAAAATCAGCAGTGTCCCAATGGTAATTTGAGTTTCATTTAAGAATCTACCAGCCTTCCCCTATTGGTCTATATCTTGTCTAATCGCCAGAGCGAAATCTGAAGCTTCTTTTTCTGTATAATCCGCTTTAAGTAATGCCTGCTTATATCTAGCGAGGGTTTCACGTGCCTTTAGGGGGCTGTTTTGCTGGTTGTGAAATCTATAGAGCAGAGAGGTGAGTTCCTCCTCAAGAGGATTTGTTTGCAGAACCTTTTCTAAGAATTGAATCACTTCATCTGTAAATGGAGCGCTGGATAAATTGTCTGCCCATATAGTTGCAATACTGACAAGGAAATTGCTCACCTCATCATTAAACTCAAGGGCTTGTTCGCTCTGAAAGATATCTTCAGGCATGCCTCCCTGCCATAGGGAGAGTGCAATACTAAATGAGTTCTGTGCCTGCCACCAGTCTCCGTTTTTACCATGTGAAAGACCTATACGGGCGGCTTCTATAAAATCGAGGGCATCTATCTGGTAATTGGAGAGGCAAAGGATGCCTTTTTGGAGATAGAGATAGTTTTTGACAGGAAAAGGGAGTTGCGGAGAGAGTAACTTTCTCAGTCTTGTGAGAAGTGTATCAAAACTTTTCCTCGCATTATCTGGGGAGCTGTCTGGCCATAATGTGAGCTGGATTTTTTCCTGGGGAATACGTTGCCCCTTTGCGGTAAGAAGCAAACCGAGAAGTTCTCTCTGGAATGGGGTGAGATCTTTAGCCTGGAATAAGACTTGTTCTCCGATTTTTAGTTCAAAACTGTCAAGGAGTGTAAACTTCAAGAGAGGAATGGGAACCCCTCCCTCGGAGAAGTTGTGTTGTAATCTGACCTTCGCGAGATTTATGGCGAAGTATTTTTCAATATCCCGTTGAACCGCAAGGCCGAGAAGCTTGGTCATCATCGTCGGCTCCCAACCCCAAAAATGGTTGTAGCCGTTAATTTTCATGAGAGACAACCCCGCCTCCAGATCTTCCAGGGCAGCCTCAGGATTTTCTCCGGTCAGGTAGGCGTAACTCCGGTTAAACAAACCACAGATGGTGAGGTAGGTGGACGGTATCGATTGTGCGATAGCAAGACCTTTTTCCAGGTGTATCAGTGCATTATCGTGATCTTTTAGCCGGGTGTAAATGGCACCTGCGAGGATAAGGTTAAATGCGATATAAAAAGGTCCTCCCGCATTGTCTCGTTTATAAGTAGCCTCTTCAATAATGGTTCTAGCTTCGTCTGTGTAACCTGTTAAGGCAAGACCAAAGGCTTTCCATTGGAGCAATTGGCTGTGCATATGGTCAGTCGATGCGGTGGCGGTCACACCCAGTCCTTTTTCTAAAAGTTCCAGTGCCTGACGTGGTTGCCCTATGGAGTAATAGGCACTGCTTCCCCAGACAAAGAGGTAGGGTGCCGCAACAGTCTGCTCAACAACCGTTTTTGCAACGGTCCGTTGCAGGGCCAGTTGTTGTGTCTTGAAATTTTTATGATCTCCATTCATTGATAGGTAGCAGAGATTAATAACGCGCATGGTGAGTCTGTTGGACTCACCGACGAGCGGGTCGTTAAAAAGTGAAAAACAATATTCTGCTTCTCTGAGGTATTTTGCTCGATTGCCACTCAAAAGTTCAATATAGCCCTGAATAAACTTCGTTGAAGCAATAAATTTCTTTAATTCGTAACGTGATGCAAGCAAGCTGGCAAGTTCGATATAATGCCTTGCTTTGTCCATATCTCCATTAAAAAAACAGTAACCTGACGAGAGATTTCGAGCGGCCATTATGATTATTGCAGCAGAAAAACTCTCTTTGTTTTTTTCAAGAAGTTGTTTTGTGCGGGGGAGTAGCTCCGCTCCGTCCCGGTATCTCCCGGATATTACAAAATGAAAGTAAATGGTTTGAGAAAGGGCGATGAGTTCTCCTTCCTCTTCTCCTGTTTCTCTGAATTGCTTCCGTGCCTCATTCCAGTAGGGCAGAGTGGTCTGTGGCACGTAATCTACTCGGAGTAAGCCGGAATAGAGTACAAGCCATCTGTATTGGAAGAGGGTCTCATCATCTATATTTTGGAGTAAACTTAGAATAGTGAGGGTTTTGTTTTTGGTGATGAGGTCCATCCCCTTTTCTTTCAAGATAGTCCCCATGGTACTGAAATCACCAGCATGTTTGTACGATGTGAGGGCTTTTTCTATCTGTTGATGTTCGAGATAGTATTGGGCTTCGGCTTGATATATTTTTTGAATATCGGTTGAAGATATTTGAAGACGAGCTCGTTGCTGCAAAAATTCCTGGAAAAAATGGTGAAACCTGAATACCTGCTCTGAGTCATCAAGGCGATAAATAAAATAGTTATCACAGGTAAAATCAGAGAGTATTTTGCCAATGTTTTCAATGCCAGAAATCTTTACCGCGAGTTTTGCCGGAATCTCGTGGAGAAAAGAAAGCTTTAAACAAATGTTATGAAGGTTCTGAGGAACCTGATCAAATATTTCATCTTGAAAATAATCCAGCATATGACCAGTTTCTGGGCGGAAAACTTGATTATGATGAGAGTTATTCCAGAAATTTGATCGTCCAGATATTGGATGACTGGCCAGGATAATTCCCATTATCCAACCATTGGTGAGAGTATGGATTTTACGGGCATCTCGGCCACTGATCTGTTTGTTCAGTACATCGTTATATAGATGTTCAATTTCACTATTGTTCAGAGCAAGATCACTTGTGTTAAGGTACGCAATCTGATTACCGTTTCGGACCGTTTTACCTTTTATCTCAAGTGGGTGTCTTGTTATGAGTATGAAATAAACATGGGGTGGTGCTGTATCGATGAGATATTCAAACAGAGAATTACTCAGGGTGGTGAATTCGATTCGGTGGAGGTCATCAAAAACAAGATGAATATCTTTTTCCAGATAGGAATTGAGATCTGCATATAACAGGTCAACGCAGAGCGATAAGTCAAGTGGACCGATGGTTCCTTCGCTGAGGATGCGTTTTAGTTTATTGCACTGGAAGCCGGACAGGTTGTTTTCTAGATTTATGATGAGGGAAGATATAAGCAGGACAGGGTCAGAATCTTCAGGCCCAATCTGGTACCATGTGTATGTGAGATTATTGCTTTTGAGGTATTGAGAAACAATGGTTGTTTTACCCTGACCAGCCTGGGCTTCTACGATAATGACTTTTTTATGTTGGCCCAGGGATGGAAACTTATCGTTAAGCAGCCCCGATCTCAAAAGAGATTGCGAGTCGTCAATGTGCGGTGGGTAAAATTTATTTGAGGGCAGTACAAAGTCTGTTTGATTTTCGGCGCCTTTCATTAATCACCACTATTTCATTTTCTGTTGTCTTGATATTGGTTGAACTTTTTACAGATTCCTCTGATTATGTTCGCGTCTTTGGGTGTGAGTTTTAATCTTGCAAGCAGGTTCCTGACGTTACTCATCCAGTGGTTGTGGCTGACCTCATCAATAAAGTTAATTTTCGTGAGTGATTCTTCCAAGTGACTGTACATACTTTCGAGTTCAAAAGTTGTTGCCAGCTCAGGGGGTAGGGTGAGGTCCTTTTGGGAGTGGATAATCGCGTAATGTAATTCATAACAGTGAATTGCGACCGCCTGGGCAAGATTAAGAGAAGAAAAGTCTGCGGTTGGGATAGCTGAAGTCATGTGACAAAACTTTAAATCATCATTGGTCAGACCTGCATCCTCGGGACCAAAAAGAATTGCAACCCTGTTGCTCACAATTTGAGGGACGAGTTTATCCACCATCTCACGGACGGTTTGTTGTACGAAGCGGTGTCTTCCCCTGCGAGCCGTTGTTCCAACAACAAGTGAAAAGTCAGACAGGGCCTCTTCAAGAGTCGGATATACTGTAAGATTATCTATGAGATGTGCCGCTTTATGGGTGGCCATTTTAGCCATTGGCTCCCGTGGCGGCACTGTGTCATTTATTAAAATGAGTTGGTTGATACCCATGTTGAAGGCAACACGGGCCGCTGCTCCAATATTTTCAGCAACCCTTGGACGAACCAATACAATAGTAATGGAGTCCAGTGGAGAGATGTGCTCTGCCATGTGACAACGAGAAGGGAAAAGTGTTTGAGTTACATTTGGTTTTGCATTGTGTTAGATGTATCTCTTACACGTTAGTACACAAAACAGCATTTAAAATAATCCTTTAATAGATAGTATTGCTGTTTAAGTAAAGTAGAATTGTAGTAAAAGTCAAGTGGAATTGGAATTTTTGCCTACTGGGAATTTCCCAGATTGAAGGTGAGTCTTTTCATGTGATGATCAACATCTATAAGGATAACTTTGATGGAGTCGCCAATTTGAAAAGTGGTTTTCGTCATTTCACCTATGAGTCTATGGTTTTTTTGATCATAAATGTAATGATCGTCAGTCAGTAGGTGTACCGGGACAGCGCCACTGATGCAGAGGTTGTCGATGACAATAAAAAGACTGTTGTCTGTGATCCCTGATACGATAGCTGAAAACTGTTCTCCAATCTTATCCGTCATGTAGGCGACTTTTAGCCTGTCATTCATGTCCCTTTCTGCGGTTACAGCGATACGTTCTCTGCTGGAGAGGAATTCTCCAGCCTCCTTATACAATTCTTTTTTCTTTTCAATTTTGGTTTTTGCGCTACTTGATCCGCATAAAGAGAGAAGCAAACGATGGACGATCAGATCAGGATATCGCCGGATAGGAGATGTGAAATGTGTATACGCCGTGGCGGCCAAACCAAAATGTCCTGAATTTGTTGCTGTATACTGTGCCTGCTTAAGGCTTCTAAGAAGCAGATTGTTAACAATAAATTCGTATTTGGTTTCTTTACATTTATCTATCGTGTCCGCAAACCAAGTGGCCTCGTTTTTAAATGGTTGTAATGGTAGCCCAAGGGTTTTAATAAAGGTTAAAAATTCCTCAAGTTTTGCTTCAGTTGGTGGCTCGTGGGTTCTGAAAAGTGCTCCAATATCACTTTCTATAAAAAATGCAGCAACAGCCTCATTGGCCGCAAGCATAAACTCTTCGATGACTTGATGGGCAAAGTTGCGTTCAGCTTTTGAAATATCAGTTACTTTTTTATCTTCTGCAAGGTGAAAAAACGGTTCGGATAGGTTGAAGTCGATGGAGCCCCGTTTGGTTCGTTGACTACGTAAAGCGTTTGCGAGTTCCCCAGCCCATTCGAGGTGAGTGAGAAACGGTTTATGCGCTTTAAGGACTTCAGGATCTTTGTCGACCAGAATCTGTTTCACTGTCGTGTAAGTTAAACGTTGATGACTGTGGATAATGGAACGGGTAAATTCTTTTTTTAGAAGTTTTCCCGCTTTGTCAAAGTCCAAAATCGCAGAGACGGTGTAACGATCTTCGTGGGGAATGAGACTGCATAGATTGTTGGACAGTCGTTCCGGGAGCATAGGGATAACCCGACCGGGGAAATAAACAGATGTTCCCCGCTGGTAGGCCTCTTTGTCGAGTGGGGTGCCAGGTTCAACAAAATGACTGACATCAGCAATAGAGACATAGAGGCGATAGCCTTTATCTGTCTTTAAAATACAGATGGCGTCGTCAAAGTCTTTGGCGGTCTCTCCATCTATAGTAATATGTTGCAACTCACGAAGGTCCATTCGGCCTTCTTCTGCAGTAAACGAAGCATCAAGGGCCTCGGTCTGCGCTAAGACCTCTTCACTGAAGATGTGGGGGAGTTCATGACTGCTGATCACCATCTCCATTTGTGTATCTATGTCGTTTGCATCACCGAGCAGTGATACAAGCTTGCCCATAAGTGTACGAGCAGGTTTTGTGGGTCGTTTGTATTCGACGACAACAGCATCCCCAGTTTGTAAAGGGCGATCTTTCCTGTCTTTGAGGCTCACCTTAAAAGGAAATCGCGGGTCGTCAGGGGTGACGAAAATTTCATGACCTTGTTTGGCAACGATTCCACAGAGTTGGTTTGATCTTCTTTCAAGTATGTCGACAATAATCCCTTCAGCGCGTCTCCCGCCTTTAGCAGTGGAGCCTTTGACCAGAACGGTATCACCATGTATGCTCGTCCCCATATTAGATTGGGATATAAATAGGTCATTTTCTAATACGGGTGTTTCTTTACTAATTCCGGTTGCTTTTACAAAGCCAAATCCTTTGGAGTTCTGGATGAGTTTTCCGGTGTACAGTGGTGCCATCGGATGAATTTTGTATCCATTTTTACCCGACTTCACAGCAACACCAGAATGAACGAGTTTTTCTAGGGCGATTTTCGATATTTTCATATCGAATTTTTTCGCAGCTTTTTTAGTGAAAATTTCGGGCAAGGTTAGTGTTGCATGACTATAATACAAGATCCGCAACATTGTGTGCTCAACTTGTTCTGCATGCAGTTGTTGAGCTGTGGGTTTTGCATGTTTTGGAGCGCGAAAAGACTTAAAGTTTTTGTTTGATTTTCTTTTTTTAGACATTTTGTATATTTTGTTTTCTCCATAAGGAGAATTTTGTTAAGCTGACTGATGCATTTTCAACTTGTCTCTGAAATCAATTATCATGAAAAAGAAACAATGTAGTGCCTTACTCCAGAAGCCCTTTGATAAAAAACAAGAAAACTGGAGACTCTTTTGAAATTAAGTATTTATAATAACCATTAAGGCTTATTTCCCGTTAACCGGGATTAGTGCTTAACCATTTATTTGGATGTTGTTATTTCTGTTGTTTTTAAGTCCGTTAATTTTCCGGGCTTCTTTGTGGCATAATCGAATATTTTATTGAACTGTTTTTTGATTATGTAGCTCAATTACATTTGTTTCTTATTAAAGTTGGGTGAGTATGCATCGTATTCCTTTTGATCTTGAACTGTATCGCAATCAAATGCAAGAGTTGATTGGTGACAAGGATAATGTTGAAGTTTTTTGGGCCGCACTGGATTTTGCCGTTGATGCTCATGACGATCAGTGGCGCAGGTCGGGAGATGCATATATTCTTCACCCCTGCTCTGTTGCCAAAATACTGGCAGAAGAGATGGATATTACCCATCCTGAAATATTATCTGCAGCATTACTCCATGATACAGTTGAAGATGTTGAGGAAGTAACAGTTGAGCTCGTTGAGCGTGACTTTGGCGCGTATGTTCGTGCCATTGTGGAAGGATGTACCAAAGTTACCCATGTCTCTGGAGATAAACAGGCAAACAGTCGTAAAACCCATCGAAAAATATTTACCGGTGCAGCCCTTAGACCGGAAGTAATGCTGGTGAAGTTGGCTGATCGTTTACATAACCTCCGCACTCTCCAGGCTATGCCGAAGGATAAACGCCAGCGCATTGCCGATGAAACATTAGACATTTATGCGCCTCTGGCAACCTTTTTCGGTTTGTTTAACATGAAAAGGGAGATGTATAACCTTGCCCTGTTGTACAAATATCCCAAGCAAGGTGCTAGAGTTAATAGTCATATCCGCCAGTTACGAAAGTCTCCACTTGGTCAGAAAATAGTTGATGCTTTGGAAGCAAATGCTGAACATCATAATTTCCCATGCAGGATTACTATTCGAACCAAAAAATTGTGGGCATATTTTGATGTGAGCAGCAGGATCCTCGTAAAACAGATAGACACGCCACTTGAAATACTCATTGTAGTCGATGATATCTTTGCCTGTTACAGGGCCCTTGGAATTGTGAACCAAACATTTAAGCCAATCCCTCGAACTATTCGCGATTTTATTGCCAACCCCAAGCCAACAGGTTACCAAGGACTGCACGCCAGACCTATTATTGAAGGGCAGAAGTTTCTCTTTAAGATTCGCACCACTGAAATGGAGCGAAAGGCTCAGCGTGGCCTTTTTCGAGGGTGGACTTCTAAAATTAGTAAGCAAGCAAGGTTTTTTAAAGAAATTCAGGAAATGTTTGATGTTATCGGCTCTGAAGACTCAGTATCGTACCGGGATGTTATTGCGGCGAGCAGTATTAAGGAAATGTACACCTATACCCCGGATGGTGATCTTGTAAGCCTGCCTGTTCATTCTACGGTACTTGATTTTGCTTTTCGGGTTCATACCCAAGTCGGTTTAACCTGCTTAGGGGCAATGATTCGCAATAAACGAGTACCGTCGTCCCATGTTTTAACTGATGGGGTTATGGTGCGTATTATTCGCTCTGAAGAACCGGTTCGCTTTGAACAAGAAATACTGGCAAAATGTAAAACTGCAAGGGCTCGTGGAGAGCTTGCGAAAACATTTAAAGCGAGGAGAATGAGTGTCACCAAAGAAATTGGGGCATCGATGTTACGACAGGAGATGCTGCGTTATGGTATTGCTTTTCATCTCTTAGAAAGTGAAAAAGCGCAACAATTATTTGAAGAATATTCAACCGACAGTCTGACAGGCCTTCATATACGCATTGGAGAGGGGAGA
Source organism: Desulforhopalus sp. (assembly GCA_047619065.1). GTDB lineage: Bacteria > Desulfobacterota > Desulfobulbia > Desulfobulbales > Desulfocapsaceae > Desulforhopalus_A. The sequence goes on along the minus strand of JBLHNA010000055.1, from coordinate 15,867 downwards.
GCTCGGCTAAAAGAGGTTATGGGAAGTATAAAAACTGTTTTCTTAGGTGGTGAATCTCCTCTCGTAACGCCTACTGGAGCATTTAACAACATCGAACTCACAACCTTAGATCCAGTCTCTGTAAAGCTTTCTTCCTGCTGTAAGCCAAATCCAACCTCAAAAGGTAATTGTGCTCTACTTACCTCAAAAGGATTGTCAGTACACGACAAGCGATGTGAGCGATTTAAAAATATAAAATTTCAACGGGAGGATGCGGTCAACGTTTTTTGGAGAACAAGAAAAACAAACGTGAGAAAGCGTCAAATTATTCATATTTTGAAAGCAAGCCGCAGGGAAATTATTCGTGCGGTAGGTTTTGCTCCTGAAGAAATGCAGATGCAAAGTCTGGAATTGCTTTCAAGTTATTCTTCGTTATATCCCGCCTGGGAATTAAATTTTACTGTTCCCAATCTGTATGTTCTGCAAAAACTTTTAAAACACTTTGATAAAACCCACATCCCCTACGAGTTTGATCTTGATTGCTGATTTTTTGTAACAAATAGGGTAGAAAATCTTTTTGTTATTACAAAATGAACAGTCAGTGGCCAGAGTGTTTTAAGGCTTTATGAAAAATTGATCATTCGTCCAAATTCTTTTCCCGCCTCGAACTTGAAAGAATCACTTATTTTTTTAAGATCCTTTCATAACCCTCTTTAAACATCGTTCAAATTATCAAAACCCTTAAAATCAGGGGAGTATTTGGCAAGTATCCTTCCTAACATTTCCGGCAGGTCATTTGGTTGCCTAGAGCTTTTTTGTAGCTGGACCAGTGTCTTGTCAAGAGTGATTGGCTCTGCCATAAAGATGTGGCGAAGAATGAGAGAAATGAGCCTTGTGATGGTGGTCAAATTCGATATTCTTGATTGCAGATGATGATCACGGTCAAAAGCGGTGGATGCAAATATCTCTACGGGGTTACCTTCTAATTCACTGACGGAAACGTACCAGGTGTTGCGCTCCCGGTCTGTTGTTCGGTATCGGACACCATCGAGCACATCCGGAAGGTCTTGAGTTGGCTGTTGTGACGTGCTCGTGTCTTGATTAACACCACTCAGTTTTGCAAGGTGGTGGAGCTGTTCTGGATCTTTTGCAATCAGTTCGGCAACGCTTTTGCACGCTGCGCAGAGTTCTGCATCATTTACCGAGGTGAGTTGCTTTTTCTTGCCGCAGAGGTTGCAGGTTTTGTTTTGTGTTTTCTTCATCACTATACCAATTTTCTTGCGGTGTAATATCGCCGATATTTAATTTGAGCAGTTTGTGGAATTCACTGCCGTTTATCTCTCTTGCTCCAAATCGTAATAAATGATTCGTTGTCATCTGGCAATCAATCATTTGGAATTCCTCTTTTTCCAGATATTCCACGAGAGCTATGAGTGCAAATTGAGACCCACATGGAATTCTTGAAAACATTGATTCGCCGAAAAATACTTTACCAAGTGCAATGCCATAAAGTCCCCCCACTAATGTATCATTTTGCCAACATTCAACTGAATGGGCATAACCAAGACGATGTAATTTTTTATATGCCTCCAGCATTTCATCAACAATCCATGTTTCTTCACCCGATTCAGTTCGAATTGTTGCGCATTGTTGTATCACTTTAGAAAATGCGACATCTCTGGTAATTGTTAATTTTGCCTTTCTCTGATATCTGAGCACTCGTTTTGGTGTATGGAATTCCTTTGGGAAAAGTACAAGGCGAGGGGAGGTAAACCACCAGAGAAGAGGATCGCCTTTGGAAAACCAGGGGAAAATTCCGTTATGGTATGCACACAGTAGACGTTCAGGGCTCAAATCGCCTCCAATTGCGAGCAGGCCAGAGTCTTCAGCCAGGCTGACAGGTGGAAATTGAATATCGTCTGTTAATCTAAAAACGGGCATGTTCTCAACCGAAGTAAATTGAAATGGAATATACAACTACTGTAACATTGAAATGAGGAGAAAAAAAGGTTCCGCCCCCTTACTGGCTTCTTCTGGTGCTCATGGAATACGATCTTATCCTCGTGTTGCTCAAGCCGGGGTTTTACCAAACGTAAGCCCGCCCGGCAATTGATCACAGAGAGCTCTATTTCTATTTTAGATAAAGCCTGATATGTTCAACCCGCGATTCTTGTAAAATATGAAGAGCTGTTTGATATTCATTTCGTGTACTGCCATAATATCTGGTGTGTCGGATTACACCAGCTAGCCGAATTTCTCATGACTTTTTGATTTGAAACTCAATTGTTTGATTTCATAGTTTTAAAATGACTTCCTTAATTAACAGGGTGTGTTTCGTTTCAAATCAAAAAGTTCACCCTTTGGGCCAACAGATTTATCCGCAGCTACTTCGTTACCGAGCATTTGCAGTAAATTACTACAGCATCATGCCCGGTGTCTCGACCTGCGAAAAACTTTGTTGGTGAGGAATCCGGGCTAATAGTATTTTTCTTTATTACGTGAGTATAGTATCATTATGGAATCGTTAAGAGGATACTTAAACTTCAATGAAGTCGTTATCCTGAAGAGATATTGAAGGTAAACCCAACTACTCATAATTTGCACAATGACAGAGACTCCATTACATACAGATGGTCAAACACACTCTCCCTTTCAGGAAGAGATCGTTTTAGATAATTATTATGCTGCTGAAAATTCAGAAAATGTCCTACGTTCCATCAATAAGGCGATTGTTGATGGAGTTGCCATGATAGTTCTTTCTGGTGATGAAGGGAGTGGTAAAACCATGTTATGCCATAAACTTGATCACGATCTTCAGCAATCCTGCCAGACATTGTTTTTTCTGAGAACTGTAGATTCCTTTGAAGATGTCGTTCGGATTGTGGCAATTGGCTTAGGTCTTGATCCACAGAAGGGTGGAGGTACGCGAAATGTCGAAGCTGTTCAAGAAGAGATAACAACAACCTTGATAGCTAGTGGAGCCTCTTTACTTTTGATATTTGATGAGGCTGAAAATATATATCTTGCAACCCTTGAGCGGATTCGCAAGATGCTTGATAGAATTATAGGAGCAGGAGGTCGTATACATGTACTTTTTTCAGGAAGGAAAACCTTCCTGGAAAACTGTGAGCAGCTTTCAATGTGTGATTTTCAAAACACAAAAGAGTTTCATGTGCACCTTGAACCATTTTCCTTAGAAGAATTACCAAACTATCTGGTTCACTGTTGTTCTAAACTCCCGGATGTTGATGAAAGAGCAATCTTTACTCCTGAAGTGGTACAAAATATTTATCACATTGGTGCTGGTAATTTTCGAATGACCAACATCCTTGCTGAAGAGGCAATCCAGAAAGGTGGCGACAACACCTCGTTTATGGTTCTACTGGAAAACGTCAAAGAGGGTGCGGACGAAGGTGAGGATAGTGTTGGTTTTGTAAAGCGAGTAAAAGATTATATTGAGCAGTACAGGGCATACTTGCCACATGCGGGTGTTGGGGGTGGGCTTGTGTTGATTGCTTTCTTCTTTCTTTTTTCAGGGGGAGATGACGTTTCAGGGCCTGAACCTCAGGTGAACATTACCTCTCAAACTGAGTCTCCTGCTGCGAGTAAACAGGAACTTGATAAAGTAACTGTTGAGCCTGAACCTGAAGTTGTTGCCGTACATCCGGAAGCGTTAGAAAAACCTCAGGCAGTAGAACAGGCTGGTGTTACTTTGCCTAACAGTGAAGGAGCAACCCAAGTGGCACTAGTCGAAAAGAGTGTCGAGGAACAATCAGAATTTCCTGCTGCTATTGAAGAGGATAGGCCCGTTAAGACAGAGGTTACTAAGGAGACTCCTATCTCTGAGGAGTCTCACTCAATTGTTCCTGTTAAAATAGTAAAAAAGGAAAAACAATACGTTGAGATTGTCGAATTGTTGAGATCGGATGTGATCAAGAAGCGTCCTGGAAAATTACCCAAAACAACCCAGGTGACAATAAAAGAGGAAGTGAGAAAACAGAAAAGTAGAAATGAGGTGCGTGAGGTTATAGCATCCAATGCGCATTTTACTGTAGAGCAACTCTACAAGAAGCGCTTAATGGCTGGAACATCATGGTACAATAACCAGAAAAATAATAAGTATACTGTTCAGCTCATGGTGCTCACTTCGGAGACGGCTGAGCCGAATCTGAAAAAAATGCTGCAAGAAGACAGATACAGGCAAGAGGCGGGGAATTTTTATATTTTTAAAAAACTGTCGACGTCTGATACACTCTTCGTTTTCTATGGTGAATATGAAACCATAGCACAGGCCAGGTTAGCACAAAACAGTCTTCCACAATTCCTTCGGAATCATAAGCCGTATGCTATTTCTATAAAAGGTGCCATGGCAAAGGTGAGGCGTTAGTAATCTACTCCGGGCTGAAAAATGTTTTAACTTTGTGAGTTAATAATAGGATAACAGGAGAAAGGTAGAGTCGATAAACGGCTCTACCTTTCTTGTTTTTTATAGAAGGTGTCTTGTTTAGCCCGTATTTCTCATCACTAAACTTTTTTTTTCTGATCAAGACACGGAATACTCGACTGTACTTTTGTACACTGTACTTTTGTACCTCAAGTGCTCAGTAACGATGCAGTAGCGGAAAAATCTTGTGACCGGAGGGTGAGCTTTTCGATATGAAGCGATAGACTCAGAGCGAGTACGGAACTGAGTCCCGGCTTACTTCCCGTTTACCGGGGGGAGTCTACCAAGTACCAATGTTTTCCATCGAGGCCCACGGTTCCTGAGCAGGTAATTTTTCACCCTCCTGAAGAAATTCTATTGAAATCTGGTCCGGAGTACGGATAAATGCCATATGACCATCTCGTGGTGGACGTAATATGGTTACTCCTTTATCCATCAACATTTGACAGTAGTCATAAATATTTTCGACACTAAAGGCAAGATGACCAAAATTTCGTCCCTCACTGTAGGGTTCTTCCTGATCCCAGTTATAGGTAAGTTCTACTTCTGGCTCTCCTGGTTTGGTTGCGAGATAGAGAAGCGTAAAACGTCCGTCTTCAAAATCTTTGCGCCTTGTCTCGACAAGACCGAGTTTATTTGAGAAGAAGTCGATAGACTCTTCCAGGTCTTTGACCCTCACCATCGTATGTAGGAATTTCATTTTTACTCCCCTTGATCTAAATGTTATTGGTAAATGTAAAATTGTACGTTTTATAATCTGCTCTATAAATAATCATTTTAAAAAAATGATATAGGGGGAAGAGTTATTTTATGTTGCACCAGTGACCTGCTTTTTCTTTTAATGACATGACTCAAATTTCAATATGGCCCTGTTTACGGCGTCTATTGGTGTGGCTTTTTCATGGTATGTGTCAATGTAATTCTGCTGTTAGTCACTTCTATTACTGTTGATAATCTCATTCAGATAAATTATTAAACAAACTGTTATACTTTGTTACAATTCCAAGGTTAGCTATATTTACTGTATATTTACCTCGGTGCGGTTGACTTAATTCACTGGTGTGATAGAGTTTTTCGCGTGAGTGCATACGACAACGTGACACAAAATTCTCACCTCGTTGTTCCACTATTACTTTAAAAGGGAATACCTACAATGCTATCATTATTTTGTTCCGGGAACTTAAAGAGAGGAATCTCTTTTGCTCTCGTTTCAATTTGTCTCTATCCAATACTGTTGTTTGCAGAAGAGATAACCATTGCTGAACCTGTTAGCCTGCAGCAGGTTCTTAAAGATATAACAACAACTGATCCCTCTATTTTAGAGTCATTGAAACAGTATGAGAGTGTCGTTGCTGAACGTTCTATCGCCACGAGTGAGTATTATCCAACAATTGGTGCCGAGCTTTCCACAGGCCCTGAAAGAACGGATGGTGTTCCCACAGACTTCGAAGAAAAAAATCTCATTGCTAATACCGCAACGATCTTTGCACGGCAAAACCTCTATAACGGTGGAAAGACATCCGCTTTTGTCGATGAGACCGATGCTCGTATCCATGCTGCTGCTTTTGAGGTTCTCAATGTCGCAAATAATGTATATCTTGGCGTTGCAGAGGCTTATATCAACGTAATTAAGGCTCGAAATATTTTGAGTATTGCTGAGGAAAATGCACTTACTCAAGAAAAAATCATGCGTCAGGTCCGAGAAAAAACAGAAGCTGGGTTTAACCGGGTTTCGGAGTTGTACAACTCTGAATCTCGTCTGGTCTTGTCAAAAGGTAACTATATTTCGAGGCAACAGGATCTAAATCATGCTCTTGTTATGTTTCACCGGTTATTTGGTCGTGTACTAGAACCTACTCAGTTTGTTGACCCGAAACCTTCTTATCACATTCCTTCAACGCTTCCTGAGACTGTAGCAATCGCCTTTGATAAACATCCGGCCTTAATGGTAGCGAAATACAATATTGAAAAAACAAGATATTCTTATGAGAAATCAACTGCGGCCTATTATCCAACTCTGGATCTTGAGCTGAGAGGCCAATATAGAGAAGATACCGGCGGAGAAGATGGTGAAACAAACCAGAGCGGTGCTTACCTGACGCTCGGATACACCTTTTTTGACGGAGGGCTCAGAAAAGGAGCCAAGTTGAGAGATCAACAAGCCATAAGAAAAGAATATCAGCGTTCTTATATTGAAAGAAGAAATGTGAATGAGACAGTGCGACTTGCATGGAACATTATGGAAGCAGAGCAACATAAAAAAGAATACTTGAGTGAGCATGTTAAACTTAGTGCTAAGACACTTGGAGCGTTTAAAGAGGAATATTATGTAGGCCGTCGCACACTGCTTGACCTCCTTAATATGGAAAATGAATATACAGATGCTGAGATGTCACTGGCGCAGTCTCAATATTCATATCTTACTTCGTTGTATCAACTCATGCAGGCAACCGGCGTGTTACTCGCCGAACATGATACAGGAATTCGCAACATACTGACTCTTCCAGAAGAGCCCATTGGTGAGACTGAATACGAAAAAGATGAATATAAAGATTTAGACATAGACAGTAATCGTGACAAGGACATCGCAATTGATACGGTTGATCAGTGTGATAACACAGCGGAAGGTTCTCTTGCTAAACAATCAGGCTGTGAAAAAGAAAATGTGAATCAGACGGGGTATCCCCATGAAGAGGGCTGGCAGATCTCACCATATATCACCGCCCAAGATTATTCAGTGCCTGCAGGCGATGCTAACACACTTAAAGATAGCAGCAATGGTCAGTTGATCGATGCGGTTCTTATTCTCGAGGTAATGGCTGACAGTAGGCTTCTTACACGCAAATCCAGTGCCGAATTAGCAGATTTTGCTGCAAAAATATCTGGACAATCTGATGTTACGGTTTTGATTGAGGGATTTACCGCCTCCGACAATAACAGTGCGGAAAATATTGATCTTTCAGAACGACGGGCCAATCTTGTTAAAGATATTATGGTTAAACAAGGTGTAGACGAAGCTCAGATCACAGCGGTTGGAAGAGGTATTGAAAATCCTAGAGCTGGCAATGACACCCGCGAAGGAAGAACAATGAATCGACGGGTTGAAATATCCGTAAAATAGTTGTCAGGATGAAGAGTCTTTTTAATATTGGTTACTTGCACACCTAACTGATTTCTGTAACTTTTACAGGAGGATGTTTGACAAATTAAGATTTTTGTCATTTAATTATAGTTAACACACCAACAAATCGCCCCTTGGAGTGTGAGTGGAATAATCATTCAGCTTCAGGGGGTTCTTTATATAAAGGGGTTATGAATAATAATAATGAGCAATAAGTTAGACTTAGATCCCTTGTTACTGTGTCTGGTCACCATGACCAAGCTTGATAAAAAACCTGCTTCTGCCGAATCCTTGGTGGAAGGTCTACCATTTGATCCTACTGAAGAAAAGCAGAGACTTTTCAGCGTGAAAAGCGCTCATTCAAATTTTTCGAGAGCCGCAAATAGAGCTGGATTTAGCTCGAATTTACAGCAGCGTCCCATTGCATCGATCCCTTCAGTTGTACTCCCAGTAATTCTTATCCTCAAGCACGATAGTGCCTGTGTTTTAACCCAAATATCCTTTGAGGAAAGACGTGCCACAGTCATAATTCCTACAGTTGATGACTCTCCAATGAATATTTCTCTAGATACGCTTGAAGAAGACTATCTAGGATACGTATTTTTTCTTAAACGACAATACGATGAGCATGGCCAAGATAATCTGATAAATCAATCGACCTCTGATACCCATGGGAACTGGTTTTTTGGCACCCTATATCGATTTAGAAGTATTTATGCTCGTGTCGTTATTGCCACGTTGTTTATTAATATATTTGTGATAGCAGGACCTCTGTTTACCATGAATGTGTATGACCGGGTAATCCCTCATAACGCCATAGACACACTATGGGTTTTGGCAATAGGGATTGGGCTTGTCTATTTCTTTGATCTGATACTCAAATATATTAGAACAATTTTGCTGGAAAATGCTGCCAAAAAGAGTGATATCATTCTTTCTTCAATGTTGTTTCAACATGCAATGAACATAAAAATGGTCGAGCGGCCCCGGTCTGTAGGCGCTTTTGCAAGTAACATCAGAGATTTTGATGGAATTCGTTCTTTTTTCGCCTCCACTGCACTGACCGCTTTTATCGAATTGCCTTTTTCTGTCATTTTTTTGTTTGTGATCTATTCCATTCATCCACTTCTTGTTCTTCTTCCGTTAACGGTCATTGCTATTCTTTTTATGGTAACTGTACCCATGAAGAACTCTATCCAAAAAATTGTAGACAGCACCCATGAGGCAATTGGAAAGAGAAATAGCATTCTTGTAGAATCCTTATCTAATTTAACTACGATAAAGGCGTTTAATGCAAGCAGTACAGTACAATGGCATTGGGAGGAGTCCACCGGTGATATTGCTTCAAAAAGTTTGCGATCCCGGGTGAGATTCAGTTCTCTTTCTACCTTATCGTCTTTTCTTACCCAGTTGTGTTCTGTTTTGGTCATTGTTGTTGGGGTCTATCTTATTCGTGAGGGTGAGTTAACCATGGGAGGATTGATTGCTGTCAATATTCTTGCATCACGTTCAATTGCACCATGGACACAGGCCGCTGCACTTCTTACCAATTATCAACAGATGAAAATTGGCCTTCAATCCCTCAATACTCTAATGGCCAAAGAAGAAGAGCGGCCGGCAGGTAAACGTTTTATCAGGCGGCCTGAGTTTAGAGGTGATATTGAATTTAAAGAAGTTAATTTTACCTATCCGGATGAAGAAAAAAAGGCACTGAAAAATATCAGCTTTAAGATTAAGGCGGGGGAGCGGGTAGGAATAATCGGCCAGGTTGGTTCTGGTAAGTCAACACTCAGTTCAATTCTCATGGGCTTTTATGAGGTAGAAAGTGGTGCAGTATTTCTAGATAATCTGGACATTAAACAGATTGATCCAGTCGATTTGAGGAACAGTTATAATTATGTCCCTCAAGAGGTTACTCTTTTTTCAGGAACGGTGAGAGATAATATTACTCTACGTGTCCCCCACGCCAATGATGACGAGATCGTAAAAGCATCAAGTTTTGGCGTTGTAGGTGCACTCACAGATAGGCATCCTCTTGGTATGGACCTTCAGGTTGGCGAGCGGGGATATAATATCTCTGGGGGACAACGACAGGCAATTGCAATAGCCAGAGCGTTTATAAAAGACAGTCCCATCATTTTGCTCGACGAACCAACTAATGCCATGGATTACAATACTGAAAAGAAGGTTATTGATAACCTGAGAGAGGGAGCGAAAGGAAAAACGACAATTATCATTACTCATAAACCATCAATTTTAACGATTGTCGACCGTTTACTGGTCATTGATGATGGGGTGCTTGTTATGGATGGTCCCAAAGACGAAATACTAGCCAAGCTTGGAGGGAAGAGCTTGTGATGTCAGATCAACAACAGCCTGCCTCTCTTAAACCTAAGGAAAAGATAGTTTCTCCGGTGCAGCAAAACCACAACTACAGCAAAAAAGATATCGAGTTCATGAATAGTCTCAGTGGAGCAATGCTCGCTAGCAATGCCTCGCGGTTGAACGGTCTTTTATATGTTATCTGCCTTGTTATCGCAGCATTTGTAACGTGGGCCTATTTCGCTGAACTAGATGAGCGCACTAGGGGAATAGGGCGAACTATTCCATCTCGCCAAATTCAGGTGGTGCAAAACCTTGAAGGGGGCATAGTTGAGAAAATTCATGTCTTTGAAGGACAGTTTGTTAAAAGTGGAGAAATCCTCGTGACCCTCGATGATACGGGGATAGGTAGTTCCTACGATGAAAGTGCAAGTAAAATAAATGAGCTTCGGGCTAAATCAATTCGGCTTAAGGCAGAATCTGGCATAACACCATCAATGGAAGATTTTGAAGGTGATAGTCACATGGCTCTTCTTATGGAAAATGAGAGGCGGTTATATACTTCACATCTCAGGCAGCATGAGAATCAAAAATCTGTACTTTCTCAACAGTTGTTACAACGAAAAATCGAACTCGCAGACGCAAGGCAAGATCTGAAATCATTTAGAGAAAGTCAGGTGATGATTAATCGTGAGATAACTTTAAGCCTCCCCCTACGAGAGAAAAACCTCATCTCTGAGCTAGAGTTTTTGCAATTGGATCAGAAGGCACTGGAGAAAAAGCAGGAGATTAATCGAACCCTGAAAAAGATGGAAAAATTAGGCTTGCAAATTATTGAAGCCGAGCAGAAAATAAAAGAACTGGACGCATCCAGACGATCTGAGGCAATGGAAGAACTCAATGCGGTAATGGCTGAGATTGACAGACTGAATTACATGCAGGTTGCGATTGAAGATAGGGTGACAAGAACCAGCGTCCGGTCACCCGTTGATGGAACAGTCAAACAACTCTTGATCAATACCGTTGGTGGAGTGTTGAGTCCAGGTATGGATATTCTTGAGATCGTCCCTTTAGATAAGAGTGTTATTGTAGAAACGAAAATCAAGCCATCTGATATTGCTTTTCTTTTTCCGGGACAAAAAGCTGTTCTGAAATTTACTGCCTATGATTTTGCAATTTATGGTGGGTTAGATGGCGAGGTCACACATATTAGTGCTGATACGATTACGGATGAGCAAGGCGAGGAGTTCTACCTTGTGAGAATAAAAAGTAAGGATAATTATTTGGGTACTGAAGATAACAAAAAAATGATCATTATCGGTATGACTGCACAGGTCGATATTATCACTGGAAAGAAGACTGTGATGCAGTATTTGATGAAACCGATACTTCGAGCCAAAAACAATGCGCTTCGGGAAAGATGATGCAAATACAATGTTGTACTAGAGATCGCGAACTTTTAGATAGATTGATTGCATTGTATGGCACAGGCAATGTTACTGGGATCGGTGATGCGGAATTGCTCAACAAGGACAGCTTGCAGCATAGTGATGTTACAATTGTTGATTTGAAATATACGAGATTACCAACAGAAAAGCTTATTGCGTCTCCTGTTGTTGTTCTTACCGCAGTTCCAACTTTTCCCGAAGCCTTTAATCTTTTACAACTCGGTATCCGCGGCTATGGTAACCGCCAGATGCGTCAATCCAATCTCAAACAGGTTATTGATAATGTGAAAGATGGTCAAATCTGGTTACCTCCGGATATTATCTCCAAACTCATCGATGTTGTTGGGCATGGAGAGGGCCAGGAAAAGACAAAATCGCGGGATAAGCTACTTAACACACTGAGTAAAAGAGAGCAGGAAGTGGCTCTCTTTGTGGCCAAAGGAATGTCAAATCAGGAAGTGGCAGATAAATTGTATGTCAGTCTACGTACTATAAAAGCGCATCTCAGCTCTATATATGAAAAAGCTGGTGTCAGAAATCGGTTAGAACTTGGTCTTGCACTTGCGTAATTACGGGCACGTATTCAAGATTTCCCGCTCATCTTCCATCACCGCTATCTCACAATACGCCAAAAGCCGTACTAACTTTTACGTTAGTACGGCTTTTTCTTTTCAACTCTTCAAGAAACATGAACCATTGCCCGCCCCGGTAAACGGCTCGTCCGCCAGGGTTTTGAGTAAGGTTCTAACCAATTGGAGTTCCGTCATCGGTGAAGACCTGTATATTATTTGTACTATCTAAATCATTAGTGATAGTGACTTCTGCACTACTGTCATTGTTGTCAACGAGGGTTGTTGAAGTTTCAGTAGCCCCTTCTTTAACCGTGTATCCATCATCTACAATTGTCACGGTGTTATCAACCGTACCATCGTCTGGCGTATCTGGATCGCTCTTAAATTCAAGCGTATTATTTGAGTCTGTCATATCTATAACATCTTCAACAGTTAAATCGACAGATTGAGAGGTGGCGGGATCATTGAACTGGATTATTTCAATATTAGACAGATCAAGATCCTCCAGTGCACTAAAATCGATACTCGAATCCGAAATTATCAAGGTGTCCTTGCCATCTCCACCATCTATAGATGTATCATCTGCGTCAAAATAAATGATGTCGTCACCAGCACCAGCATCAATGATGTCAGCTCCAGCACCACCATCTATGATGTCATTCCCGTCTCCACCATAAATGACATCTGCACCAGCCCCGCCGTCAATAGTATTGGCATTCTCGTCACCGACCAGCCTGTCTTCAGAAGCTGTTGCTAAATCTTTGCCGTCTAGAGTTCCATCATTATTACTGTCAAGAGAAAGGAAGTCAGGGGTACCGTCACCATCCGTGTCAACGGGATCAAGGCCACCGGGCTCATATGCATCGTCCAAACCATCTCTATTAGCATCGATACCACTTGGTGCTATATAATCAGCAGTTATGTCTTGGGCTTCGATATTATCAGCGATGCCATCATTATCACTGTCGGTGTCAAGGCTGTCTATCAGGCCGTCGCCATCAGTATCTGGTCGAACGGTGTTACTGTTGGTGATAGTGAAACGGTAATCAACTCCATTAATCGCAATATCATCAACTCCAGAGCCGGTCAGGCCGACCACGGTAAGGATTGGGTTGCCGTTGCCATCATCAATTGCTTGAACAGTCAAGGATTTTGGCGTTGTAACATCGCGAAACACGTCATCCTCAACGCCACTATTGCGATCGGTTTGGAGATTGCCTGTTGTTGCCGTGTCGTTGAAAGTGAGAGAGAAAAATTCATTATTAGCATCACCGTTGATATCGCCTCTCGCCTCAATGTCAGACACAGTAATCCAGTCGCCTATGGAAATGTCAGCATAAGTGGACAGGTCAATTGTCTGGCTGTCGGATTGGCCATTTCCGGAGATGTTTGAGTCGGGGACGATCGCCGAAAATGCTTCTATCGGTTGGCCTGCTTCATTTGTGTCAAGAATACCATCGTTGTCATCGTCAATATCTATAGCATCGATCACTCCATCACCGTCGCTATCGACCCCACGACCAATATTTAAGGTAACTGTTCCGTCAGTTTGATCACCATCATTATCAAGGATTACAAAGCTCAATGACTCCTGGTAAGCATCGCCAATTGGCATGGTAGTGATAGGTAGGTACTCGTAATTCCCTGTCTCAAAATTGACAGTAAGTTCTCCGGATTGTGCGGTGGTAATGGTGATGACATTACCCGGTTCCGAGTCTAAAACTGTCCCAGAAACATCAGTGATAGTTATTTCTCCATCACCATTGCTTGCCTTACCATCCCAGCTGTAAGTAATGTTATCTATTGCAATACTCAGGAAAGTTCCGCCATCTGCTCCAAAACCATCATTGTCTATTTCTCCGAAAATGCCTCCCATAACTGGTTGTTGAATAGTAGACAGCAGATGGCTTCCTAGTTCGGAAGGTTGGGTTATGATATTACCTTCACGATCAGTATTATTCACACCATCATAGGCAAGGGGATCTAGGAATTTCTGGTCAGCTAAAGTTAAGCCAGATCCAAAACCTACGGCAAAAGAATCGATTTGATTTGTTGTCAGGAAGAGTCTCCACTCATCAATCTCAACACCCGTGATTCCATCACTATCTAATGTCCCACCAGAAGTTTGCGGTTGTCCGTCGGAGAGGAAGTAGGAAACATTTTTTACCGGAATATCGGATGAATCGATGAGCTTTCCTGGGTTATCAAAACCAACTCCTGCTTCCACAACTGCCTGGTCGTAGTTAGTTCCTCCATCAGGGTCAAGTACGCCGTCCCTTGTAAGTGGGGTACCATCTCCTATGAAGTTAAGGGCTTCTTCAGCGGTGAACCATTGGGCACGTGAGGTAGAATCGGTCCCGGAATCAAAGGTGACTAATTGCACCCGAATATCTCCTAGTGAATCATAGGAATTGATGACCTCTGTCACTGAGGTGAGCAACAATTCCATCCTTTCAACGGTAGTGATTACCTCTAATCCTGTTTCAGCGTCCCAGCCCATACTTCCTGAGGTATCGATAACGAACATCAGATTGGTGTTTTGTTGAAGCGCCATGGATTGGTATACATCACCGCTTATCGGTGTGTCATCTTCAACGGTGATATGTATATTGCTGGAATCAATTGAAGTTCCGTCACTCACCTGAATGCCAACGTCGAATTCCAGCAGGTTCTCTCCTTTGACGACGTTATCGTGGTCGAGCGCACCAAGGAGTGTGACTTTATACGTACCATCGTTATTAACATCAATCTGGATGATTGACTCTCCTCCGTCCCCAGCTGTGCCAATAAGGGTTTGACCATCGGTACTAAGGTCGTACTTTAGATCAACTCCATCAGAACTAAGGCCAGAAGGAGGTGTAGTTATAGTAGCAATTATGCTGTCACCTTCGGCATCAGAAACATCATAGGTGCCAGAGAATATGACAGAGTTGGTGGTGTCTGTAGGAGTGCCAATGTCATCAGTTAGTCCACCAGCCAGTCCTTCTTCTGATACAGTTGCGGCATCGACATTGTCAATGGTTGGAGCATCGTTTACTGGGGTGACTGTGATAGTTGCCGTTGCGGGAGTCGAATCAACGACGCCACTATTATCTGTTGAACTATAGTCAAAGTTTGTTTGGCCACTCCAGTTTGTATCAGGATCGAAATAGAGGGTTAGTGATTCGCCTGTAGCTGGATACGCAGCACCTATAGTGACAAGGGTCGTCAGGCCAGCATTGGTGTACAATGTTCCATCGTTTGGAAGAGTGTCGATAGTAAAGCTTTCAACAGTACCATCCGTGTCATTGCCACTGAGGGTGACTGGAATAGTGGTGTCTTCTTCTCCGGTGGCGTCTGTATCGACAGTTTCTGGTTCCACAAAATGAGTAGAATCTGCGGTAGCAGAAATAGTATTACCAGCCGCATCAGTCCCAGTAACAGTGGCAGTAAAGTCGGTATCAGCAGCAAGGTCAGAACCTAAAACTGGGGCTGATGTCCAGGTGGTGCCACCCGCATCAACGGTACCAGTATAGTTATTACCATTAACGGTAAAGGTTACTGGATCGCCAGCTGCAAGTTCACCACCGATGGTTCCTGTGACTGTTATATTGCCGCCAGCCTCAGCAGCATTGATAACATCGTCAGTAGTTATGTTATCTACAGTGATTGAGCCTTCGCCAGCCAGATCAACAGTGTGAACAGAGTCACCATCTGCGCTTATTGGGTTACCAGCAGCGTCAGTACCAGTAACAGTGGCAGTAAAGTCGGTATCAGCAGCAAGGTCAGAACCTAAAACTGGGGCAGATGTCCAGGTGGTGCCACCACCATCAACGGTACCAGTATAGTTATTACCATTAACGGTAAAGGTTACTGGATCTCCAGCTGCAAGTTCACCACCGATGGTTCCTGTGACTGTTATATTGCCGCCAGCCTCAGCAGCATTGATAACATCGTCAGTAGTTATGTTATCTACAGTGATTGAGCCTTCGCCAGCCAGAT
>JBLHNA010000054.1:0-31940 GCA_047619065.1 Desulforhopalus sp. | reverse complement strand
AATGGGCTTCAGATAATCGGTTTCCCTAATACCTGCCATCCAAGCTATAGAGCTTCTGATTCTTACCCTAGCAGGACTGACTCCTGCTGAACATACCAGCCTTAGCTGGACACACAACCGGACGTGAGACTCTCGCCTCATACGGCTCTTCATGTCCCCTATGCCGCAAGGTTTGCATTACTAGAAGGTTCCTCCCATCTCTGGTTGACCAATAAGTAACTTCAGACATGTTACCCCCTTCGCTCCACCACCATTACAGAGGCTTCATCACTACTACGAGGTAATCCGCCCCTGTGCTCCGCATTGGTACTTGCATCCTCATGGGTCTTCCACTTGGATTCTTCCCTTAGCATCGGAACGACAGGTTCCCACGTTCCACACGAAAGCCAAGATCATGTTCACGCCACCTTTATGCCGGACACCGCTCGGGCAGTAGACAGGTTTCCCCCGAACTTATCCTGGGATAGAATGGGTCCCAGTTTTGACGACATCCATATACTTTCGACACCTCATTGGTGGCATGCGTTCGTCTCCATGGTCCGTACCTGACCCAGTCTTATGCCGGGCCTTTTCCTTAACGCTTACCACCATGGCTCTTTACCACAGCAGCTTAAGGTGGTTTGAAGCCTGCTCCTGCAAGCCGACTCCGAGGGGCCTACCCTCATCTGTTGTGTAGTTACGAGCAAAAAATGCTTGCTCTCGTGGCACACCTATTCCTGTAAACCTACTGTTTGAAAATGGCAGAGCGGTGTTTTGACTTGAAATGAAAAAGATACAGGAATAGTCTAAAACTTGAAGCGTTGGTAGAATATTAAGACCTTCGAGATGGCAATATTAACATGATGGTTAACGGTTTATCCGATGCATTATCTTGTTATTAAATATTTCACCACATGAGTCAAAAGCCGACTTTACTTCTCTCTCTTCTGTTAAAACACCCCTCCTCTCTATCAGGTTTTGTGTAGTCACATCTGTACAATATATTTCAAATTACGCTAAGCATTATTAACGATTGTAAAAACAACTAAATGATTTCAAGGCGTTCTCCAACGATGACTTAAAATCATCGGTACATCGAACGCCTACGACAGATCCTAACTATTGACTATACCACTATGTAGTACTATTCTGTGTAGTACAAAAAAATCCCCCAATAATTACTGATCGCAGTCACCAATAAACTCCAAAATAAGGAGTACAGCGTGGGCCAAGAAAGTGATCCAAAAAAAACACTAGTAATCATAGCCACCTCTGCAAATGTATTCAAAAGATTAGTTATCTCGTTATGGCTTCTATTTCTGTACATTTTATGTATGGCTTTGGTTATGTCTTCTTTAAGTGGTGCATTGTTCCAGGAAAAACTCAGTAAAATAGAAAAACCGGCCAAATCCTCTGAATCCGCTGAAGGAAAAAGAAATAGTACAGAAGAGAACGGGAAAAAGAACTATTATACTTTAAATGAAATAATAATCGGTTATGAAATATGGAAATCGGCCTCTATTCCAGGGCTCTTAAGCTACTCAAAATCAAATGAAAAAGATAAAGCAGCAATAGTAAAAGGGCTTCAGCCAAAGGAAAACAAAATTGAAAAAAATCCATCAGCCGACTTAGGAGAAAAAACTAAACCAGAGGCAAAACAGGGGGAACTAACGGCATCTCCTAAAACCGCAAAAAATGAAAATGAAGAAACGAGGGAAACACCTGAAGCACAAGATTCATCCGACAAAATCTCACTACGCCAGGAAATAACAATAAAACTGACTGATTGGATCAGGTATAAGTTGGGAATTATAAATAATAATCCCAACAATTTTGAACCTATGCTTGCAAAAACAAACGCGGAAAGGAATAAGGCAACACTAGATTTCATAACAGTATTTGGACACGACAGACTAATAATGCCCTATTTTTTGGAAGCCGATAAGTTTAATTCCTTCTTTACACCCATAAAGAACATCCTTCGTGTTGTCACTTTTGGAACCTTACATGAACAGTTTTGGACATATCCACGTCCCATTCTTAAATTAAATCTCATCTTTTCTATGGGAATATTGGGAAGTCTCATCTTTGTGACCATGGAATTCTTAAAATATCCGTCTAAACACTCATTGGAAATGTACCTTTTTAGGCCGTTTCTTGGAATGATTATAGCTCTCGCGATGTATGTCATGGTCAAGTCAGGGTATTCAGCAATTTTGGAGAGCAATGACAAGGATCTTTCCCCGTTTTTCATCTCTTTTTTAGGTATTATCTCAGGAATGCTTGCAGACCAAGCGTACAGTAACATTTCTTTTACAGGTTCAAAATATTTTCCCAGTAAACCAGCCGATACACCGAACACACCGGGTATAAACGGAACAGTTGATCCTAGCAAAAAAAATCAATAAACCACCGGAGGGCATAAAATGAAAACCATCATATTGAAAATCAACATTATATCCATGTTGTTATTATTTATTTCATCATCTGTTAACGCAACATGTTGGTATGACGGCAGAGAATATCCTACAGGAACAAGGATAGGAACAAAAGTGTGTCAGTACGACGGCTATTGGCGATAGAATTTGGCTCTTTAGTTAGCAGAACCATAGTGGACCCTGAAAGTGAAACAGTACGCTCACCCTGAGAACGTCACGGTTACCCTCAGTGCATGTGGGACTGGTTGTGGTGTTTGCAACATGTCATATATATCTAAACCATCTGCTGAGCCCTGCGTAACGACCTTCGATGAGTTTGTGCGATTAGCTGATTTTTTTTTGATGGATACCTTGAATGCCGACCCTGATGCCGCCGTAGATGGTGATGATCATCGTGCCCGTCAGGTTTTTTATGGTCATTTCGTACCTGTGAAACTCACGCCGCTTTAGCAACTGCCAATTAGAGGTTACCAAAGACAGTGTAAATTTGGTAACTGAGCGTTGGGATTGATATTGCCAAGTCGAAGGTAACGATTCTTGTCACTTGCTCAAACTTGAGGTGCTTCCTGTTAATCCTGAAATCAGATTTCAGTCATTTCAGGCAAAAAGCCTATTGAAAAGTTACTCCATTTATTACGAACTGGATGTAAGAGAATACTTTCCTTCTCAGGCGTACAATTTTGCTGTCAAAGCAATTTCATATTTTGGCCTTGGCTGCAACAGTCGGGTGGACCATAACCGTAATTTTGGGGATTGAATCAAAAAAAGCCATAGTTTTGATGCTATCTCAAAATCCGTTATTAAATCCCTACGATCCTATAGATATGATTCTCGTTGGTTGTGGGGGTACAGGTTGTCAAATTCTTACCGGATTGGCAAAAATCAATCATGCTGTTAAGGCATTAGGGCATCGAACAGGATTGCGGGTAATAACTGTTGCCCCTGACACCGTTTCACCATCCAATATCGGGCGACAAACTTTTTCACCTGTTGATATAAATTCCAACAAGGCCAGAATCTTTACAGAGACAGTTAATCGCTGGTATGGAACTGATTGGTTGCATATTCCAGAATTGTTTAATGATAGTATTTTTCTGATCTTCCTGGCCATTTCATAAAAGTGACTCTACAAGCCTGTTCTAACACCCTCTTGACTTAGACTATTTTTAACTTATTAGTACTAATTATCAGTATTATTTCTGGGATACATGAGATGTCGCCTTGGTTTTTAGGCTCATCTCTTTTGTGCCAGCTTCGATAGACGTTATCTCATTTTTTCTGCTGTACTCATTCTCACATAAGGTTCGCAACAAGCGCTCACTTATTGGGCGTCGTATCATTCCACAACTCATATCCTAAAACCAGGATAGTCAAACCAATACGAAGGAGACATGTCATGAGCAGCATACGTCCTCCCCATTTGGGCCCCATTGTTGGACACACAACATCAAGCTCCTGCCGTTTATGGGTCAGAGCCTTTGACCCTAATGATGACGGCAGTACCCTATCTGAAAATCGACGAAGCATTGGCGTTATCACCATACTCAACAGCCAGCGTCAACCGGTAAAGGACGATCCTTTACATACTGCCTACTTTCGGCTTCATAGGGAGTTTGACAGAACGGGGACCTATAACCTCGGGGTCGATGCCGGTACTGGAGGAAGTCCCCCACTCATCCTTCAACCGAATAAGCTCTACACCGTTCGTATGGGCACATTAACCCTCGACGATGCCTACCCTAACGAAGTAACTGTTTCAGACAGCGACTTAATTAAACGACTTCCTCCTGCCACTGTATGGGCCGAAGATCTTTGCGCTTTACCCGCGGAGGAAAGTGAAGCCACTTTTCGCACTTTCCCTGAAAAAAGCAATGGCCTCAGTTTTCTCCTCGGTTCCTGTCACTATCCTGGACTGTTCTGGAAAAAGAAATTATCTGACCGTATTTTTCAGCCCATGCTTGATCAACTACAGAAAAAAAGGTTTGGCCAACAACCGAAATTTTCCCTAATGGTTGGAGATCAGATCTATGCAGATATGCTCAACCGCCATATTCCTGTTGGTTTAGCAGATACCTTCGAAGAATTCCAAAGCCGCTATCATGACGCGTTCAGTTCACCAAACCTCAGGAAATTAATGGCCAGCCTACCCACATATATGATTCTGGATGATCACGAAATAGAGGATAACTGGACACAAGATCGCATCAACAGTAACCGGGACAAACGTGTCCTCTTCAATCTGGCCATGGGGGCGTACATGAGCTACCAGTGGAGCCACAGCCCACGCAACTATGAAGGAAGGCTTTATTACTCTTTTGAAAATGGTGGTTTTCCTTTTTTTGTACTTGATCAGCGTACAATGCGTTTTCGTGATGATGTTTCTGGAATTCAAGATAATCATTTACTAGGCAGGCCATCTCAGGATCCTGTGAATGAGCCAGGACAAATAGACTATCTCTGTAACTGGCTTAAGAAATTAAAAGACGATCCACGTCCAAAATTCATTGTGTCCCCCTGTGTTTTTGCTCCAAACCCCGTTGTCAGCACCAAAGGAGATCTCCAGAAAGAGCGAAGTGACTCCTGGCCGGCGTACCCCCATACCCGTCGTTTACTCCTCAGTTTCATAGTGCGCCACAACATACAAAACGTCATTTTTCTCTCAGGTGATATCCACTGCAGCAATGTTGCCAGTATCACCTTTGATGGAAATGCCGCAGCCCGTAAACTCAAAGCCTACTCAATAGTCAGCTCTGCTTTTTACTGGCCATTCTGGTTTGCAGATGGCGAACCCAGCAATTACGTGCACGACTCCCGTATCGAAAATGATACTTTTGTAATCGATGAGGCCAAAGGGTTGACAATGGACTATACGGCATCCAACTTTACTCAAAAAGATAACTTTTGCCGAGTTGATCTAGATTGGCCCAAGCGCCGCATGGAGGTTAGAGCTATTGACTACAATGGCGATGATCTAACAAAAACTTTATTAAAACTCGCCTGATTGAGTTTCTCTCACCACGATCTGCAGAGAGAAAAATTGAGCATAGATTTTTTCAATAACACCCGTCGGAGGATCATCATGAAACGTATTTCCTCTCCCCTTGCCGACCTCAAACCCCACTATACCACCATTGTTATCGGTTCAGGGTATGGTGGCGCTATTGCTGCATCTCGTCTAGCACGCGCTGGCCAGTCTGTTGCTCTTCTTGAAAGAGGCCGAGAAATCCTGCCCGGTGAATACCCAGACAGCGAACTGGAGGCCATGGGTGACTTTCAGGTGGATTTACCTGGGGCTCACAAGGGCAATCCGACAGGACTCTATGATTTTCGTGTCAATAACGATCTGAACGTTTTTGTTGGTTGCGGACTTGGCGGCACTTCACTTGTGAATGCCAACGTCACTTTGGAGCCTGAAGAACGGATTTTTGAAGATCCCCGCTGGCCCCTAGCCCTACGGAGTGATCTTGCTCGTCTCCGAACTGGGTTTGGGCGCGCTATGGCAAAACTAGAAGCCGTCCCCTACCCTGACACTGAGCCAAAACTCCCCAAATATGAGGCATTACAAAAATCAGCAAAACACCTGAGCGCCCCCGTAACACACCCACCTCTTGCTGTGACATTTAAAGATGGTCTCAATGCTACAGGCGTCATGCAAAACAAATGTACACTCTGCGGCGACTGCGTATCTGGCTGCAATTATGGTGCAAAAAACACTGTGCTCATGAATTACCTGCCAGATGCAAGGGCGTATGGAGGGGAGATTTTCACCAACATCGCTGTACGCCGTGTCTCGCGCAAAGGTGATAGGTGGCTCGTTCATTTTCAGACCCTTCAGTCGGGACAAGAAGCCTTTGATGCCCCTGAACAGACTATCAGTGCAGATCATGTTGTACTCAGTGCAGGCACTCTTGGTTCCACTGAAATACTTCTGCGTAGCCGTGAGGCGGGCCTCTCCCTTTCTGATCAATTAGGCCACCACTTTACAGGAAACGGCGATGTACTTGGCTTTGCATATAATGCTGATGATCCAATTCATGGTATTGGCCTTGGACGGCTACCAACAGATTCGCAACCACCTGTGGGACCAACCATCAGCGGTGTTATTGACCTGCGTCATCAACATGATCTCGACGCTGGTGCTGTTATCGAAGATGGCGCCCTGCCAGGAGCGCTGACTTCAATTTTACCCGTAGTTTTGTCAATGGCGGCCAAAATATCAGGCCACGATACAGATAACAGCATCGCAGACAATCTCCGCGAAAAACAGCGAGAAATCGAAAGCCTTCTAGGCGGTGCCTATAAAGGTGCCACGGCACACACCCAGACTTTTCTTGTCATGGCCCATGATGATGGAGCAGGCCAACTGCTATTAAAAAACGACAGAGTAAGGGTACATTGGCCCGGCGTCGGGCGTCAGAAGTTGTTTCAGAGAATTAACAACATGCTGCTGCAAGCAACTCAACCTCTGGGAGGAACCTATCTGGCCAACCCTCTATGGCACCCAATACTTGGCCACGATCTGGTCACTGTCCACCCCTTGGGAGGCTGCATTATGGCAGACAGTACAGAACAAGGTGTGGTGAATCACGCAAGTCAGGTCTTTTCTGGTAAAAACGGTAATGCGGTCCACCCCGGGCTTTATGTCATGGATGGCTCAATTATCCCCCGTTCACTCGGGGTTAATCCACTTCTAACTATTTCAGCTCTCTGTGAACGCAACATCGAACTAATGGCAGAGCGCGAAGGTTGGCATATCGACTGGAGCACTCAACCCAGGCCTCTGCCAGAAGAAGCAGTCATCAAGCCTGGACTCTGCTTTACTGAAAAGATGGCAGGTCACGTCCTTCTCGGCGAATCGGTAGATTTCAAGAATGCAGAGACAAAAGCTCGGCAGATTGGATCAACCTGTGAATTTATTCTCACTATCAGTAGTGATGATCTTGAAACAATGCTTGCCACTGAACCTCATAGTGCCACATTGACCGGCACCCTGAGCATGCCTGCAATCTCACCTGAGCCACTCACTGTATCAGATGGTACCTTTAAGCTGCTTAGTGAGGATCCAGATCAAGTTAATTCAAAGTTGATGTGTTACCAGATGACTCTCACTGCAACAGATGGAAAACAATACAAGTTTGATGGTGTCAAACATATCCATCAGAACAAAGGATTTGACCTCTGGACAGACACAACCACACTGTATGTCACCCTCACAAAGATTTTGAATGGAAATGTAAAGCATATTGGTCGCGGCATTCTCCATATCGCTCCTGCTGACCTTCAACGCCAGCTCGGAACCATTAAAATCAGTAACGTGACTGATCCAACACTCCGCCTTACCTATCTTGCAAAATTTGGTAACTTTTTTAGTGGGACTTTGTTTGATGTTTATGGTGGCATAGCTGCTCAACCAACACTTCTCAATCCTGACGCTCCACCTCGAAAACGCAGAGAATTACGTGTTACAGCTCCAATAATCTATAACATTGCTACACCCGACAATACCTGGATTCGCCTCACCCGATATAATGGTGGCGGCAAAGGCCCAATTTTAATGGCGCACGGTCTAGGTGTCTCCAGTCGAATTTTCACCATGGACACCATCGAAACCAACCTGACGGAGTATCTCTTTGCCCATGGCTATGACCTGTGGCTACTCGACTATCGGTCAAGTATTGAGTTGCCAGCGTCAAAAAACCAATACACTGGTGACGATATTGCTCTCCAAGACTTCCCGGCAGCAGTTGCAAAAATCCTGAGCGAGTCTGGCAAACAAAACCTCCAGGCTGTGGTTCACTGTTTTGGTTCAACAACCTTTTTTATGGCGATGCTCGCCGGGTTACAAGGTGTACGATCAGCGGTCTGTTCACAGATCGGCCCACACATCAAAACCCCACTTATTACTAGAATAAAAGCTGGCCTACACATCCCTGAAGTTTTAAAAGCACTCGGTGTTGACTCTTTAACCGCCTACTCCGACACCCATGTAAATTGGCAGGAGCAACTCTTTGACCGAGTACTCAAGCTACAGCCTGTTGCCTTCGAAGAGCAGTGTCGCAATCCGGTCTGCCACCGAATCACATTTCTATACGGCATGCTTTATGAGCATGACAGGCTCAACCAAGCAACCCATCAGGCGCTCCATGAAATGTTTGGAGTGGCAACAATTTCGGCCCTTGATCATCTGACAATGATGGTACGTAAAGGAAAAGTTGTGACAGCCACGGGCGAAGATAAATATCTACCTCACATAAAACGGCTGGCCATACCGATTACTTTTATTCATGGGGCTGAAAACAGTTGTTACGACCCGGAAAGTACAGCTATCTCGTTTGCTGAGCTTAGAAAACAAAACGGAGACCTCTATCAGCGCCATGTCATCAAAAATTATGGGCACATAGACTGCATATTTGGCACTCATGCCGCCGACGATGTTTATCCGCTTATAATTCATCATCTTAACCGTAATGAATAAGCAAAGAAAGTAAGCAATGGGGTATATATGTCTGAGCACAACAGTACACCCGACATCAATCATTCTGATCCGCAACCATCAGTACCCAAGAAAGCCAACTCCACAACGATGAAGTTAGGAAGCCTGTTGATTGGATTTTGTTTCTATTTCTTTATTGGTGGTGTACTGATTTGGAATAACCAAACAGCACAGAATTTTGCTTTGCACAACCGTTGGTTGCTGATTGGTCTTCTCATCGTTATGGTTTGTGGTCTGATTATTATCTGGATCAAGCAGGACCTCATAGCCGCTTCAGCAAAAAAACAGATCGGAATAATCCTTTTCTTTGTTATTCCAGTTCTACTAACTTTAGTGGGCACTGTTTTTCTCTTACCTGCACGTTTCCAAATCATCGTTTTACGAGTTGTTTTTTTATTGATTGCAAGCCTTTTACCTGCGGTCATGTATTACCTCTTTATTGCTAGCCGTAAATACAGCCTGTTACATGAATATTTCACCAATCTGGCGAGACTTGGCCTGTTTGAGCGCCAAATTTTTAACGGCACCGACAACATTTCTAGGCCAGAGCCGGAGTTTGAACGTCGCATGCGGGTGATTTCTTACACCCAGAAATTTGAGGCAGCCTACGGTCCGATACCTGACTCCTTCATCATTGCTCTACTTAACACTACTGATCCTGACAACACAGACAAACAGGAATCCTCAGATCAAGAGCTGCAAAGGTATGCTACAGGTGTAGGTGGGTACTTCTCCCCCGAAACAACAATCCCCGTGGTCCTTGCGTCACTTCTTATTGGACTTGGCTGGGTGCTCACCTTACCTCCCTGGGAAATAATCGAAGGATTAACAACAGGCGATGAGACCGGAAAACTTCGCCATGTTCTCCTTCCTCAGCAAATCCCAGTGCATTTTGCATTTCTGGGTGCATATTTTTTTTCTGTGCAAATGCTCTTTCGGAGATTTGTGCGTAAGGATCTGAGGGCCAATGCCTATATCGCTATTACACAACGTATTTTACTCGCAGTAATTGGAACCTGGGTCGTCATTGAAGTCGCAAATATTCTCAATTTCAGTGGAGGAATTGGGGCACATAGAAAAGCAGGACTTCTTGTTATCGGTTTTGTTGTTGGTGCATTTCCGCCTGTAGCTTGGCAGGTCATACAATCCGCATTCCGTACAGTCACAGGTGCCAGATTTTTTGTGCCCAGCCTGCGTACATCAATGCCGGTAAGCGACCTTGATGGACTGACCGTTTGGCATCAGGCACGCCTGGAAGAAGAAGATATTGAAAACGTGCCAAACATGGCCAGTGCAGATATCGTTGACCTCATGCTCAATACACGGATACCACCCGAACGAATCATAGACTGGGTGGACCAGGCAATTCTTCATACTCAGCTGGGCAATAGCTCCAATGACAACAGCAGCAAAGAAAGTAGTGACAATATATCTGAATCAGACCGTACACTCTTGCGGGATCATGCTATTCGTAATGCCAGCTCGCTGATTGCTGCATATCAAAAGAGCGAAGAACGTAATGATCTGGAACAATTTGAAACAATTATTCCATCAACTGGACGTAGCCGCATGCGCAGTCTTGTTGATACCTTGACCAATAATCCGAACCTGGCTCTGGTGCAACGCTGGCGAAGGTGAAATATTTTAAATCCTTCGCATTTTTTTCATCCGACATTTCCACAACCTGCTCACAACTGTTTATCTGAGCAGCTCAAATAGAACGAGGTTGATTCCATGGAAAAAGTGATACGCGCTATTTCATCGATATTTTTCTTAATCCTCTTTTTTCCTCCAGCCGGAATTGCCTGGGGTGAATTAGTCTGCACAGTACGTCATTCCTCAAATGAGCAATGCACACCACACCTCACCATCGAGAATGGCACCATCACGCTTACCGGAGATGGCTCTTTTACCCTACAAGGCAGTTACAACAGCTGTTACCACATGGATAATATCACAATAACTGGAAAACAGCACCAGTCGACCACAGTTAATGGCCTCACCTTCGAACTGCTTGCGACTGAATTCAATCAATCCTCAAATTCCACTCAATATTTTCCTCGTACGATTGGAACAATAATTCTGAACACAAAATCAATGGAGGGTTTTTATTTTGATGTCTGGGCATCCATCCGAAGCCTTGGTGCCCATTGGCAGAGTCCATTCACGCGAAACATCGTCTGCAAAACCAAATAAGCAAAGCCCATAGGAGTACAATCATGCGACCCTATAAAGAAATCTACAATGGATGTGATTTACTCATCTCTGAAACAGAAACATTATTTATTAATACCAAAGAGATCGAGTATGAACACAACCCCTCGGACAATACCTGGTCCTCAAGGTATCTGCCCTATTCTCAGTATAACAGTCTGTTGGAGATGGCGAAAGCCATCGCAGACAATGCCGCTGAATTTGTCACCATTTCAGAATAACTGAAAAGGAGTACTATCATGGCTATCAGAAAAGATGCAAACACCTTAACAAGCAACGAACGAGCAGAGTTCGTAAGCG
Source organism: Desulforhopalus sp. (assembly GCA_047619065.1). Lineage (GTDB taxonomy): Bacteria > Desulfobacterota > Desulfobulbia > Desulfobulbales > Desulfocapsaceae > Desulforhopalus_A. Next base: position 20,516 of record JBLHNA010000054.1, on the reverse strand, counting down.
CCGTCAAAACTCTCAAATCCACTGGAATATATGACCAATTCGTCCTTCGTCACGCCAATGCAATTATGTCAGCCATCCATCGTTGCCCTGCTTTTCTGCCTTGGCATCGGAGATTTATTTGGGATTTTGAACGGGAACTCCAGCGAGTATCGGGCAATCCCAACCTCGGATTGCCCTATTGGAACTGGCCCGAGGGAGGTGTCAATGCCTCTCTGTGGGACGCAGATCTTCTTGGAGGAAACGGAGACACAGGTACACGGATTGTTTCAAACGGCCCATTCAGATCAGGTGAGTGGGTAATTGTGAATTCAAGCGGTGTCCAGGCGGGTTCTCTTCTCAGGGCCTTCGGCCAGGAATCCTGGGCCACTTCACTTCCTACACAACAAGAAATTGACCAGGTCCTTGCTATAATTCCCTACGATGTGTCTCCTTGGAACACAAGTAGCAATCCCAGTTTTCGAAATGAAATCGAAGGTTTTAGCGGCCCTAATCTCCATAACCGAGGCCATGGGTGGGTGGGTGGTTCCATGCTGCCCATGACCTCCCCCAATGATCCTATCTTCTTCATGCACCATTGCATGGTTGACAAAATGTGGCATGAATGGCAATTGCGATTTCCAAATCAAGGTTACCTTCCCATGAATGGAGGTGCTTTCGGACAGAACCTCAATGACGCCATGAACAGCACACCGCCCAGTCCTATTGGGCCGAGACCAATCGATGTACTCGATAGTACCGCCCTAGGTATTGAGTATGACCAGCTTATGGCCGGAACTCCTAGCCCCGTTCAACCACCAGTTCCAGGAAATACTGGTGACGTCCTTACCGTCAACGGGACTGATGTTAGCGGTAACATCAATAATCCAGGAGAGGTGGATCTTTTCCATTTCGATATAAGCTCGGTTGGCGAATACACAATTGAAACATCTGGGCAGTCGGACACAGTAATAACCCTTTATGGACCAAACGGTTCAAATCAAGAGATAACTTCCGACGATGATGGTGGTCAAAATTTCAATTCGCGAATTACCATGACACTTGGTAGTGGGACTTATTTTATTCGGGTGCGGCTGTTCAGTCCCCATACAACCGGTAGCTACGCTATCAAACTGAGCTCCACCGGATCAGTAGACATTCCGCAGTTAAATGTTGGAGGACAGCCTTTCAATGCGGCCATTTCCGCTCAAAACGAAAGCGACCTGTATAGATTTAATATTGCCAACCAATCTACATATACAGTTAGGACAGAAGGCTCTACAGATACCTTACTGACACTCTACGGACCGGGTAACCAGACTGTTGAATTGGCAGCTGATGATGACAGTGGTGTAGGCCGCAATTCACAGGTCCGCATGGTACTGTCGCCGGGGGAATATTTTGCAAGAATTCGCCATTACTCTCAATTCGGCACGGGGGCCTATAGTATCGTGGTGCAAAACGGCTAGCTTTACTGGTATCTGCTTAAGCGTCAAAGGGATACCATTCATACTTGTTTAACCTATTCAAGGGGCCAATCATTAATAGGCCCCCTTTTTCCACCTTGTGCAACTAACATAGCACCTTGTTTCGTTGGGTTCAACAATATGCCCCCGAAATTGAGAAGCGTATGCGCTGATACAATGGGTCTGGGTTGGGTGGAAGCTGGCAGGTTGAAGAAACGTATGTGAAAGTTAAAGGTCAGTGGAAATATCTGTATCGAGCAATCACCAAAAGTGGAAAGACACTGGATTTCTACCTTTCCCACACTCGAAATGCGAAAGCTGCCAAGCGGTTTCTTGGAAAAGTACTTCGAAAAATGAAAGAATATGAAAAACCGGCTACGGTTAATACCGACAAGGCTCCCTGCTATGACAGGGCTATCCGGGAGCTAAAGGAGGAGGGCCTTCTCAACGACCAAGTATTTCATCGTAAGGTTAAGTACCTTAACAACCGGATCGAAGCGGATCATGGGAAACTGAAACGATTGATCAAACCAACTTTAGGTTTTAAATCCATGAAGACAGCCTATGCGACTATCAAAGGATTTGAAGTCATGAGAATGTTAAGAAAAGGCCAGTTCGATATATGGACACGTGATCAAGGATTGAAAGGAGAGATCCGCCTAATTGAAAGGCAATTGGATATCTATTCTGCTCTATAGATCACGATTTATAGAGGGATCTTTAGCTAATTGAGATTTTTTGCAACAGAGCCCCCAAGTTTATCTTTTTACAGTGAAGAGAGACCTACCTATTTTATTAGAATAGTGCAGAAATGGAGTAACTGCAGACTGTACCTTACCAAAGACAGTGTAAATTTGGTAACTGAGCGTTGGGATTGATATTGCCAAGTCGAAGGTAACGATTCTTGTCACTTGCTCCAACTTGAGGTGCTTCCTGTTAAGGTAGACGTCCCTAATCATCTGGAATAGTTCAGAAATGGAGCAACTGCTGACTTTACCTTTCCAAAGATAGTCTCAATATGAAGAGAGCGTCAGTGACACTACCTGCCTGAGTATATTCATCGGGAGGGATCTGTAATCGTGCAGACCAAATAATTGGCCCACTATCGGCGTAGGACAGTATTATTGGTAACCAGATATTGTGGTAATTGAGATTGAATTTGATATATCTGAGTGAGAAAAATTGGAATATTACATTAGCGAATCGGTAAACAGGTAATGACCGACATACTAATTTCTATAGCTGAGTAGCTATAAAAATCATCATATTTCAATATGTTAATTTGATCAGTAAACATTTTAGGACCCCTTTCAAGGGAAAGTTACAAACCGTAACTTTCCCTATATTATCAGGATGATAGTAAGATTTTTGGACCCATTACTTTCTTAGGGGTCCTATAATTATTTACCGGTTGATATTAAAAAAGGACATCCCTCCCCTTTTCTGCAAATATAGCCCTCTTTTTTGCTGTCCTAAAAAGTAAAGGGTCCTCTTACCTATTACCGATCGAATACTTTTAATTTTGGTTTAGTAATAGACATGTTAAATCTACACGACGCTTCACCATAAAATGACTCTAATGGAGACGATATAGTCTTAATTCGCTCAATTGTTGTTAGGAACCAGAGAGAGCAGAGTTACCTATATCCAAAAAGAGCTGGCGCCTTATATCCGTTCGTTGAATGCTTACGTCTGCGGTTAAAATAAACTTCGATATAGTTGAACAGAACAATTTCCATGATGAAGGCCTGGTTTTTAGAATCCTGGCCGGAGCGATTATGGGTATTGCATCAGAGGTAAACAAGCAGGAGCAAATAACTCAACTCCAGCAACAGTACGGTGATATTGAGCAGCAATATAATCAGCTGGAAAAACAAGCGGATGGATACAGTAGGGTTATTTCATCCTGTCTGGAAGGTTATGGGGGGTAGCGTTCGTTAGACCGAATATTCCATGTGTCCGGCTATAAACTGGCAACAACACTGGACAGTTCTTCAAGGCTGAAAGGTTTGGCCAACAAGGCCACAAAACCATGATCTTTGTAATTTGCCATTATTGGATCGTTTGCATAGCCACTTGAGACTATGGCAACAATCTCTGGGTCAAGCTGCAGGAGGTGGTGCATCGCCTCCTTCCCGCCCATCCCTCCTGGGATAGTGAGGTCCACAATGACAAAATCATACTTTTTATTCGCCTTAATTCCTTCTGTATAACGTGTAATCGCGCGCTCTCCGTCCACCACAAAGTCGACCTCATAGCCCAGTGATATTAACATGGTACCTACAACGTCCCGCACGATCTCTTCATCGTCAAGTACCAGCACCCGCCCACAGCCCATCTGCACGACTTGGCCTTGGTCATTTTCCGTCTCAGTCTTCGCATCAGAGGCGGGAAGATAGAGTTCAAAGATCGAGCCCTGTCCAGGTTCTGATAGTACATGGATGGTACCCTCATGCTTTTTCATGATCGAATATGCGGACGCCAGACCAAGCCCTTTACCATCGGATTTCGTTGAGTAATAGGGATCAAATATTCGGGTCAGCAGACTCTTCTCTATGCCATGTCCAGCATCAGCAATAGAGATTTTCAGATAGACTCCAGCTACAAGGTTGAGTTGGTTTGTCATCCCAACATCTTCTTTTTTACTGCAAATACGAACACCACCACCTTCAGGCATGGCCTGGCATCCGTTTATGACGAGATTATGAATAACCTGGCTGATCTGTCCCACATCCGCTTCCACAGAAACTACATCGCTGCCTATATCAAACTCACACGTACAATTGGAACCAGCCAGCGCAAATGTGGCTGTGTCCTGAATGGTCGCTGATAGTTCCACAGGTCTTTTAATCGGTTCACCGCCTTTAGAGAAGGTGAGCAATTGCGTTGTCAGATCCTTTGCGCGCAAGGAGGCTTTTTCCGCAGCATCGAGTCTTTTATAGAGCGAGTCATCATCTTTAACAATATACTTAGCCAAGGAGAGATTGCCGAGAATTCCCGTGAGTATATTATTAAAGTCGTGCGCAATCCCCCCCGCAAGAACACCCACCGATTCAAGCTTATCTGACTTTGCCAACTCGTCCTGTATTTTCAAATGTTCTGTTATATCCCGAAACACCAGGATCACCCCAAGCTTGTCCCCCTGCACTCCATAAATAGGGGCACTACTCAATGAAATAGTGCTTTGCCTGCTGTCCTGCGCGATCAATGTCACCTGTTCCCGAGAAATATCCTTTGATTCAGGTACCAGAATCGGCGAAACATAGTCTTTTACCTTTTCTGCCCCTGATTCATCTAAGCGAAGCACATCTCCAATATATTTCCCTAGAGCGTCTTCCTGATCCCACCCTGTCAACTCCTCCGCGCTACCGTTTATAAGGGTAATATACCCATCAACATCGGTACTTATTACGCCATCACCAATGGAGCGTAGGGTGATGGCAAGCCGCTCCTTCTCTGCACTCAACTCTTCCTGGGAGTTCCTTATGTCACGTATATTATCATTGAGATCGGCATAGGTTTCAGCTAGCTTTTCCGCCATGTGCTGAAACGAACTCGTGAGTTGTGCCACCTCATCCTGACCACCCACCTCCGGCAATTTGTTTCCCCATCGGCCATGACTAATAGCATCCGCTGCACTTGCCAGAAGTTTAAGCGGTTTTACTATCTTCCTTGTGGACCAGATCTGCAGGGCAGAACCTATCCCCAACCCGAAAAGAAAAATAAGGAGAACGAGCTCAATAAAGCCGCGTCGTACTTCAAATATTGTCTCTGTTTTATCAGCAAGAATAAGCTGCCAGTTCCACTCATTGTTGCTGGCGTAAAGGAAAAAACGGGATTCTCCATTATAATTACCACGCATACTCCCGGCGTCTGCCTGCACTATTTCTTCAATAAGATCCCTGTCTTCACTACTGGATGGACCATTAAGCAGCGCCAACCCGTCAACTTTATCCACCACAATAAGCATCTGGTTTTCATCGACTATAGACTCACGAAAACCTACAAGCACATCCTCTTTTGCTCTCTGTTGATACACCTCAACAGTTGCAACCCCGCTTTCTTTGAGTATGGTGATGGCAGACTGGATATCCCCTTGCAGATTTGCAATTTCCTTGGTCAGCAACTTTGCGTTGAGATCATAGGTAAGTCTGGTAATAGCAAGACCTCCCGCCACCGTCAGTGCTGCTGTAACAGCAACCAGGATTGCCAGTGATGTCAGGTTTATCTTGTATTGAAGGTTCATAGAGTCGTATTACAAATGAAAGCGTTATGGTTATTGCTGGTAGAATGTGTCCTGGCCAATCACACTCTTCGCCTCTTTCAAGGCAGAGAGGGGTAAAACAAGATTCGCCGCGTCTGCAATTTTAAGGTTAATCGTGATGTCCCCTGTTTTATTGGCTGATATTGGCATATTTTTTATCTTTTCGCCGTTAAAAACTCGAAGCACACTATTTGCAGCATATTTCCCCTGCTCAACAGGGGAATTTGCCATAGTGAACAGCACGTAACGATTCATATAACCGGAAAAGCTGCCCGTCGGGACACGGACATGCTCCAGGATAAACTCTTCAGCCGCATCGTCCTGCCAATCCACAATTCCTGCATGGTTTGGGAGAAGCATTATATCAACTTCATCTTGAGCACGCAAAAAAAGGTGCTTAAAATCCTCAAAAGTTTCCGCCCTGTATACTTGGAGTTTTCCGCCAAAAATTTCCCGCTGGTAGTTGGCGATGGTTTTCGCTTCTGTTTCTGTATTTCCACTCAGATATCCAACTCTTTTCCCTTTGGCATATTTGCCAAGCAATTTCAGCAAAGCATGAATTGGCTCAACTTCAAGCATCCCAGTCACATTTTCCCGAGGGTAGCCGTACATCGTCGCATCATCATTCACACCACAGAAGATGATAGGAACCTTCTTTTGCAGAAGATACGGAACTGCCAAATATTTCTGAGCATTATCATCTGAGGCTATTATTGCATCAGGTTCAAAAGTTTCTATCACCTTGAGTGTTTCAAGCGCAGCCTGGCTAATAAGCTCAGGTGATTTTTCCCGTTTGGAATCCATATGAACGGTTTTGAACTGAATCTCTTTGTCCACAAAAACCTCCTGTATCCCCTGCCCAATACCATCGCTCCACGCAAATCCCTCATGGTAAGAATCCACCCAAAGCACTTTTTGCCCACTATATACAACAGATTCATTTTTAATTATTTGCTGATCTCCATAAATATCGCGACCATATATTTCCGCAGTTTTGAGAACTGAAAGGGGGAAAAGAATATTTGCAGTTTTGGCAATTTTCAGGTTTATCGTAAGTTTTGAGTTTTTGTTTTTTGCAACAGGTATATCCGCGGGGTTCACTCCTGAGAGAATACGCAACGCCGTTCTGCCTGTGTATTCTCCCTGCTCTTCTGGTGATTTACTGTTGGTATAAACAGCGAACTGTTTCAGGAAATCGAGCATTGCACCGGTAGGGATAGTGGTGTTTCGAGCTAGAAAACTCTCAGCAGCAATACTATCCCAGTCATTGATTCCCATATAGTTGTAGAGTATCAGCATATCAACTTCCTGCTGAGCTTGTAAAAACCGCTCTTTAAACTCAGCAAATGTTTTCACCATATAAAGCTGCATACCACCGTCAAAAAAACGGGCATTTATCTCCTGGCCCGTTTTCCTGGATGTTATCACATCGGCACTCAAAAAACCGACCCGGTTACCTGCGGCGTCCTCTTTCATAAGAGACACCAGTTCATTAACCAGATCTATCTCCACCATTCCGGTAATATTCTCGGTAGGATAACCGTACTCATCTGCGCTCCAGTTCACCCCGCCAAATACAACCGGGGTATCTGTACCTTTCAGATAGGGAACAACAAAACACTGCTGGGCATTATCATCTGTTGCAATCACCAAATCCGGCTGTAACTTATCCAGTTCCTTTTTCGCCGCCACACCGGCTTCTGTACAAAACTCCGCGCTGTTATTCTTCTTCGTCCCCATGCGGTGTACATGCAGCTCTACACCACTCTTGTTCAGAGCTTTCTTTATCCCCAGCTCAATACCATCACTCCATGGATATCCCTGGTCATAGGAATCAACCCAGAACACTTTTTGACCATGGAGATCTGGAGACGCGGGAGTTTCACTACCAACAGTACAGGTAGTAAAAAGTATGACCAATAACATGCTGCTTGAAACATTTGCCAGAAGTGACTTAAGGTACTTCATGAGATACGTACTCCACATTGCTGAATGATATGAGAGGAACAACGCTGCATTTACCTGAACTCCTTTTAATCATAGTATTTTGCAGTTGGAAACTGCAAAATATTTTTGGTAACGATGGAATTGACTTCATCTCAAAACATAACTTACGATATGAAAACCGAACTCTTTGAACAGCTGGTTAAGCAGTATGAACTGGCGCTGTTTCTGGACTTACTGCAACCACAACCGGAAAAACTCATCTTGGATGTAGCCTGTGGAACGGATGATTTTTACACAGGATGTGTTGAAACGTAACGCACGGATAATAGGCATGGATATTTCCGTGCCCATGATATGAAGAGGACTCCATCTACTATATGAGATGAGTTTTTCAGGAATTGATGGGGGATATCAGCGTCCTGCCCTTTTGCGACAACAGCTTTGACTGCGTCTTTTCCATGACGGCATTAGAATTTATTCCTGATGCTGCCCTGGTAGTCAGTGAATTAAACAGAATTGCAAAACGGGGTGGTTGCATTGTTCTGACAACCTCGAACAGCCTGAGTTCCTGGGCAGAACGCCGCACAGCGAAAGGCAGGCAGGGACACTCTCTTTTTCAAAACATTATTTTCCGCTCTCCCGGTGAGATGTGCTCGCTCCTGGCAAAGGAAAGCATTGTTAGCACGGCCATCCATTTACAAAAAGATGGCTAGATTAAGCTGATCCCTAAAATTGAGAAAGAGGGCTCCAGTGAACAACTGGAGACGGGAGCTTTTCTCGCTGTACAATGGGCGAAATTTCCGATGAGAAGAGAGAGGCATAACGTTATCTTCCTGAGTTATGCATCAGGAATGATCTGTAATCGCGCAGGTAAAACATTTGGCTCACTATCGGCATAGGACAGTAATAGCGGTAACCAGACGTTGTGATACTTGAGTATTGAATATGATATATCTGAGTGAGTAAAATTGGAATATTGCATTAACCAGTCGGTAAACAGGTAATAACCGACACAATAATTTCTATAGCTGAGTATCTATAAAAACTATAATAGTTCAGCATGTTAATTTAATAGGTAACCTTTTTAGGACCCCTTTCAAGGGAAAGTTACAACCCGCAACTTTCCCTGTATTATCAAGGTTATAGTGAGACTCCAGAACTCTTTTTTTTCAGTTGTCTTACTCCACTGATCTTACCAGTCTGCCAAAACCTCCAGGAATTGTACCTGAGGACCAAAAAGCACGTCCCTGTTTAAAATCTACAAACCAATACCCCCCTGGCTTTCTCTGAGCATCTACGAAGATAAAGGGCTGTTCTTTCGAAAAACAAGGATTTAAGTAGACATCCTTTTCATTCTTTATTGGCTCCAAAAGAGACATGGCCTCTTCCATTGTCGGCATTCTCCAGTCAGAATAGCCTCCAAAAGACGCCTCGTTCATCTCCACAATTTTTCGATGCACATGTCGAATAGATCCAATATCGATACTACCTGTCTGCCACATAAGTTTTGTACGCAAATCGACCACTATTTCGTCATGCGGGGTTGCGACAAAAGAATTAATAAACCTACCATCAGGATTAAGTTCACGATCAAAAAAATTCCATTTTTTTACAATACCTTCTATCTGATCATCATTAATTATAGAGGCAACTGAGGGCAATAAAACTGTTTCATCCTTAAAGACGTAGGACTGAGAATCAGGTAGCCTGGCTCCCATATCTTCAATGTACTCAACAACAACTTCAGGAATCACAAGTTTTGAATCCCCATTATCCAGAACATTATCGATCAGCCATTCTTTGATGATTTCATTAATAGCATAGCTCTTCTCAAAAATTGAGGAAGCTCCCTGGCCTTCAACGCAATCTCTGATGAGATTAAGAGGTGCCTTGATTTCCGCCATAACTTTCGCGTGTTTTACAGCCCTTTCCATAAGACATAACTTTGGTGTCTCACCCCAGTTATCAACAAAAAAGTAATATACACACTCGTCATTATTCCTGACCCTTTCACGCCCGCCCCAGGATTCAAAAGTCCCAAAAGCCAACGACGGGTCCATCTCCCAATCGATTGGACTGATTACCTGATCACCAACTTTCAACTTATGAAACATCCCCATAGACACCTCCACACATGTTATTTAGCCACCTTTTGACTTTTTCCTCTGATTCCTTACAGTATAGCTCATAATTAACGCAATAATCCCATTAGCCACCCTTAAAATACTACTTTGTAGTAGTTATAGTAATTATTATCATACAATGATCAATACAAAACATAAAAATGTTTCCAGAGGCTATCCTCTACCACGAGGTACCACCTCACTCAAAGAAGGGATCAACTTTTCTCTTTTTTCAAGAAATGCAACTGCAGTTACCCTTGTTATTAGATACCACAGCCATAAAAAAGTGAAGGAAAGCACGTTATTTTTCCCCTTAGATCCAGAAGAAAATCGTACTGGCGACATGTGGCATATCCTTCTGAGAACCCAGAAACAAGATTTCACCTACGGCTTTCAAATTCGCAACGATGAAGCCACAATAATTGATGATGATAAAATACTGATCGACCCCTACGCTCATAGCTTGCTCGCGCGTTCTTGGGGGGACATTGCTATATATGGATTACAACCGTGCTGTAAAATCGATGACCATACTTTCGACTGGCAAGATGATCGTCCCTTGAAAACCCCATTGTCGGACACGATCATTTACGAATTGCACCTCAGAGGATTTACAAAGAACCCAAACTCAACGGTAGCTTCCCCTGGGACCTATCGCGGACTCATTGAGAAGATTCCTTATCTCAAAGGCCTCGGAATTACTGCTGTTGAGTTGATGCCAGTTACTGAGTTTGACGAAAACGATATTATTTTTACAAATCCAGAAAGTGGGCAAAAACTAAAGAACTACTGGGGATATAGCCCCGTATCATTTTTTGCCATTAATACAGGTTATTCAGAAGATCCTACTCAAGCACTTTCTGAATTCAAAACAATGGTCCGTGAACTCCATAAGGCTGGTATCGAAGTATTTCTGGATATGGTCTACAACCACACAGGAGAAGGTGGCTATAAAGGGACGACCAGTAGTTTTCGTGGTATTGACAACTCTATCTATTACCTTCTTGGAAAAGACGGTAGTTACCATAATTTTTCTGGCTGTGGTAACACCTTCAATTGCAATCACCCTGTGGTTCGAGACCTGATCAAAGAGTCTTTACAATACTGGGTCACAGAAATGCATGTTGATGGGTTTCGATTTGATCTTGCCTCTATACTTGGGAGAGATCAACAGGGACATGTGTTACCTAACCCCCCTATGATAGAAATTATTGGTCAGGATCCGGTACTACGGGACACGAAGATGATTGCAGAGGCCTGGGATGCTGCCGGCCTCTATCAGGTGGGCAGTTTTTCTACTGACTCCAGGTGGGCTGAATGGAACGGTCGATTCAGAGATGACGTTCGTGCCTTTATGCTAGGAAAACAAAACACTGTGACCCACCTTGCCACAAGGATTGCCGGAAGCTCTGATCTCTACGAAACCAGCGGCAGAAGTCCACTCTGCTCAATTAATTTTATCACCAGCCATGACGGTTTCACCCTCTATGATCTCGTTAGTTACAATGAAAAACACAATCTACCTAACGGGGAAAACAATAATGACGGGGATAATCATAACCTTAGCCATAACTGCGGATATGAGGGAAAAACCAACGTCGCACGCATTGTAAACCTCAGATTACGTAAGATGAAAACCTTCGCTGTTCTCCTGCTCCTTTCCCAGGGAGTTCCTATGATCCTTTCAGGTGACGAATTCGCCCGCACTCAAAATGGCAATAACAACGCCTGGTGCCAGGACAATGAAACCAACTGGATCGACTGGTCTCTTTTAGAAAAAAATGAGTCCCTTTTCAGTTTTTTTAAGCAGTGCATACTTTTACGCAAAACGTATAAAATATTCAGGCTCGAAAGTTTCTTCTTAACTGGTTCAGACAAAAGCGGGCAAGAGCTCAAAGCCACAATACAGTGGCAATATCTTGAACCGGGCCACCAAAATTGGGACGACAACTGTCACGGACTTGCATTCCACCTCCACGGAGAAGACAAAGTTGGTTCTCAAGACTTTTTTATCATGGTAAATAACGATTCAAAAAACCTTTTCTTCACACCTCCAAAACTGGATACTCAACAAAAGAGATGGTTTCCGTTAATCGATACAGCAAAAGACGCTCCTAATGATTTTATAGACAATGCCCAGCGCCCTCCTCTAATTACAGACCAGAAGATAAAAACTCTCCCATTTAGCTGTGTTGTGCTTCAATGCAAATAGGCAAAACCCTCTATTTTACAGATAGTTTTCCATCAGGACCAAATTCTGTTTGGCTATGGAAACATCTTATGCTACTCTGCTAAACATTTGTTCTCATAAGATTTCCATGTGTAAATCTGCCTGATTAGACGATTACAGATACACGAAAAAATCTACGCTGTTACTTGCGGATGTTTTATCTTATCGCTAATCCTCAAAGACATGCGTTAATTGTAATTAGTCTAATTGTTGTTACCCAAGGGGCTTTCAAAAAATGACTCAAGTGTTACTGCTCGGCGATTCACTGGTCGCATCCAATAATTGGCAAACCCGGCTTGGTTCATGTCGGGTTACTAACCTTGCCATGCCAGGAGTTATGACCTCAGATGTATTTTCATCCCTGGATGATGTGAAGGTGGAGCAACCGTATGCAGATCTCATAATGCTCATGGTGGGTACTAACGACATTCTCACTGGAAATTATGAATTTATACACACCCTTCGTAAAATTTGCGTGCGACTCTGCAAAAATTATCCATCCGCAGAAATACTCATCACATCAATATTTCCCATGGTACTACCACACCTTCCTTACAACACAATCTCTAGCCTAAATTGCCACATCGAGGCATTAACCATGCAGACAGGCTGCTGTTATCTCGACATCCACAGTCGCCTTAAAGACTCCCCCGTTACCATATTTCAAGAAGATGGAGTACACGTGACCGAAAAAACATACGAAATTTGGAGTCGATCACTGCTTGAACATATTGCCTTTCTCATTGAAGATGACTAAGGTCCTCAGTCGTAAACTAACCAATCATTTTTCATTTATAGAGGTTTAATATGTACTCAAAATTTTCATCTGCCCTACTTGGAGTCACTTTTTCAATTTTATTTTCTTTTGCGCCCCAAGCAAGCTTTGCCATGCCTGGACTTTCAGCTCCATCCACAGAGGCTGTTGCTTCCGGTACAGTAAAAGAGACTATGAATGCCTCGGGATACACATATATGCTTGTCACCTCAGAAGGTAAAGATTCCTGGGTTGCGATCCCTGAAACAGAAGTGACAACAGGTGCCACTGTTGACTATTACCAGGGAATGGAAATGAAAGACTTTAATTCCAAGACCCTGAATCGAACCTTTTCCTCCATTATTTTCAGCTCTGGAATTGCTGCAGGAACTGATAACAAAGTTACACCGGCACCCTCTACAGCTGCCAACGATTCTTTCTCGTCAGCTGTCAAAGCGGAACGTTCTTCAGCCGCACCCGCGGCTATCAACGACACTAAAGGTTCTGCCGGAAGTGCTGGCGCCATTGTCCCCCTCGCTGAAATTTCGATTGAAAAGGTTATAGCTCCAAACGGTTACACCGTTGCGGAATTATTTTCAGGGGCCAAAGATCTTACGGGCAAAAAAGTACAGGTCCGTGGCAAGGTGATGAAATTCAGCCCCGCAATCATGGGAAAAAACTGGATTCATCTGCAAGATGGCACAGGGGATCCGATGAACAATACACACGATCTTGTTGTAACTACCAATGAGACTGTTGAAGTAGACTCCACTGTAACCTTCGAAGGCGTTATCACGGCCAATAAGGACTTTGGTGCAGGATACAAGTACGACGCCATTGTAGAAGAAGCCGCTCTCATCAAATAAAAGGGTCCCTAATGCACTACGTACTCGTTGGCCCGGGGGCACTAGGTTGCCTTCTGACTGCTACTGCGGCAAAAGGTATACAGGATGGCGATACATTCACCATCCTTGATTACAACAGTGAGCGCGCTCAACACATTACGAACAACGGCATTGTCTATCAAGAGGGCGACAACAAAACATCATTTGCTGTAAAGGCAGTATCGGACCCACACGAACTCGGTCTGGTCGATGTGATCTTCCTGTGCGTTAAATCCTACGATATCAAATCCTGTCTTGATATCTGCGCGCCCATATTAGGGGAAAAAACTCTTCTGATTTTCATGCAAAATGGAATGAGCCATCTCGCCTGTGAAAGTGCACTGCATGGTGCCACGGCTGCATATGGAACCACAACTGACGGGGCAACAATTTTGGGGCCTGGCCACGTTCGTCATGCAGGAAAGGGTACCACCCACCTGGGCTTTCTCTCACCTCCTACAGATCATTTTAAGACCCTGTTATTGTCCACCCATGAGCTTTTCAATAGGGGTGGCATGGAGTCCGTTCTTACCTCAGATATTCTCACCAAGCTCTGGGCTAAACTTTTTGTTAATGTGGGTATCAATGCCCTTACAGCAATACTCGGATGCAAAAATGGCGAACTGCTAAACCTCCCAGAGGCAACTTCACGAATGCGAACTGCCATCCATGAAGCTATTCAGATAGCCAAAGCAAAAGGAATTGACATCCAAGGCGATCCTATAGAAGCAGCCCAAGCAGTATGTCACAAAACTGCGGCCAATATCTCCTCCATGCTCCAGGATGTCCGAAAAAAGAGACGCACTGAAATTGGTGCTATTAACGGAGCGGTTGTTTTTTTTGGCAAAGAACTCGGACTTGAGACTCCTGAGAATAAACTCCTGATGGAACAGGTAAAAGACATTGAAAGCAAATATTAACAACCCCACTCTCGTCACACTTGACGAAGATTCAATTCCATTGAGTCAGATTGGTTTTGATTTTGACGGTGTCATTGCCGACACTGCGAGCACCTTTCTGGACATTGCATCCACCAAGTATGGGTACAACTCATTTTCAAAAGAAGATATCACCAACTTTGAGCTAGAAGACTGCATCAACGTCCCCCGTGAAATCGTCGATAAGATTTTCACTGAAATACTGATGGATTCCCTTGGCACCGGCCTTCAACCCATGCCTGGTGCAATAGAGACCCTGAGTGCATTTGCCGGTCATTCTAAAATCACAATCATAACAGCTCGGCCAATCAATCAACCTGTCCATGATTGGCTTGAAACGTATTTCGAAAAGCCATTGCTCGCTCATATTCAGGTCATAGCAACTGGAGACCATAACGATAAGATACGCCACATCCACGCAGGCAACATAAAATATTTTGTCGATGATCGTGTTGCAACATGTAAATCTTTAGTAGATGAGAATATTTGTCCAATCGTCTACAACCAGCCATGGAATGAGGGACGTCACAGTTTACCAACGGTCTCAGGTTGGAAAGACATCTCCTGTATGGTCAATTTTTCCAGGTAACTCATATGAAATGCCCACACTGCCAAGGTGATATCCAGGTATACAGAAATCCCGTTCCGACCGTTGACATCATCATTGAAGTGGAAGAGAAAATTGTGTTGATCGAACGAAAAAACCCACCCTACGGCTGGGCAATTCCAGGAGGTTTTGTCGATTATGGTGAATCTTTTGAAACTGCAGCAGTTCGAGAAGCAGAGGAAGAGACAGGCATCAAGGTAAGCAATCTCCAACAATTTAAGACCTACTCTGATCCCGCAAGAGATCCACGGCAGCACACTGCATCAACCGTATTTATTGCCACCGGAACCGAACACCCTATTGCAGCCGATGATGCCATCAGCACTGGACTTTTCTCAGAAGAAAACCTTCCGGAACTGGTTTTTGACCATAAAGAGATACTATCTGATTACTATGACAGTAAGAAAAAACAGGATTCATGATCTCCAAATTATACCCTCAGATCACTGTTTGTAATCATTTATTCGCTGTAACTGTTGCTGCTCTTCCTCAACCTTGGGACGTAGCCCGTATTTCTCATCACTAAATTTTTTGCTGATCAAGACACGCAGCACTCGACTGCACTTTTGTACCTCAAGTGCTCAGTAACGATGCAGCAGCGGAAAAATTTTGTAACCCGGAGGGTGGGCTTTTCGATATACAGCGAAATACACACTGCTTTTGAGTCCATTGGATTTACCCTGTTAAATTAGAATTTCAGGCTATTTATCGAAAAGTTCATGAAAAAGGCGAGTTAGCCGTCAAACAACCAGCCTCCTTAATTTACACTCCCGCACTTCATTCTGTGACACACAAAGAATCAAATATCCAGCCCCCCTTAATAACCAATTGGAATCTGAAAACTCTCGTCCTTTTCTTGTTCAGACCGGTTCTTTTTCAACTGATTTAAATTATTCTGGACACAAAATTGCTTATCTCTTCCTACAATGGATTTTGGACAAAATAGAAATAGCGTATATCGTATGCGTGATAGGGCTATCAATTATGGAAGAGTTAATTTCAAATTTGTCATTGAGTACAGACGTAATTAGCGGACGATCATTGCCGGTAACAGATTTTTATGTATGGAGGTATCAATGGTGGACTCAATAAGCAACAGCTTCAGTTCTTCTCACCAACTGTCTAATACACAGGGGGCAATAGATACATCAGCCTCAAGGCTGAGCAGTGGAAATAAGATCAACAGTGCCAAGGATGACGTTGCAGGTCTTGCGATATCAGATGGAATGAATGCACAGGTGAGAGGACTCAACCAGGCTATGCAAAATGCCAATGACGGGATCTCGCTTACTCAAACTGCAGACGGGGCCCTGGAAGAGTCTTCATCCATTTTACAGAGTATGCGAGAACTGGCTGTTCAATCAAGCAACGGCATTTACAACTCTAGTGATCGACAGTCTATGAACGACGAATTCTCTCAACTCCAGTCAGAACTCGATCGAATAGCTGGTGGAACTACTTTTAACGGCAAAAATCTGCTTGATGGTAGCATGGAAAATGGGACAACTTTTCAAGTTGGAGCAAATGCCGGTGAATCTATAAACGTCTCCGTGGGCGGAGCAACACAACAAGATCTGGGTACAGAATCCTTAAATATTCTAACCGGAGAAAGTGCTCAAGATGCATTGAGTTCCATTGATGAAGCAATCGCAACGGTTTCAGAAACCCGGGGAGAGCTTGGATCCACCCTCAATCGTTTTGAATCGACTATTTCTAATCTCGGCAACGTATCCGAAAATGTGGCCTCATCAGCATCAAGAATTGGGGACGCAGATATTGCAGCAGAAGCATCAGCTATGGTAAAAAACAGAATCCTTCAACAGGCCAGTGTCTCAATCCAGGCTCAGGCAAATCAAAACGCCGGGAACTTACTTGCCTTACTAAATTAGTACGGTGATGAAATAGTCCATGGAGGGTCCTCTTCTGAACTGGACACAACAAAGGGCCTGTTTACAAATGTAAACAGGCCCTTTGTTATTTGAAGTAGCTTAACGTTTTAAAAAACTCTCTGAAGTGCCCAGTAACCCAAAAGACCCATACCTATGGATCCGTAAATCATCACTCAGGGCGTACATTCACTGCCAAATTTTTTGGCAATAAAACCAAAGGTCGCAAGCCCTAACAGGCCAGCAATTACAATAAACGCTATCTCTTTCATTGGAGTATTACCCCCTTATTTTCGCACCTGGTTTTTTGCGTAATCGGATAGATTCCGGTGTAACTTCAACCAGTTCATCATCATTGATATAAGCAATACAATCTTCCAGAGTCATATCTGTAAATGGGGTCAGAATAACAGCTTCATCAGACCCAGAAGCTCTCATATTGGTAAGCTTCTTCCCTTTACCAGGATTTACAACCAGATCATTTGAGCGACTACACTCACCCACAATCTGTCCCTGATAGAGTGGAACACCCGGCCCTACAAACAGTTTACCACGATCCTGAAGATTAAATAAAGCAAAAGCGATAGCTGTACACGCGTCTTTTACCACAAGAACACCGTTAACACGGTGGCCAATATCGCCTGCATGGGGGCCATACTCATCAAAAACATAGGCCATCATGCCCATACCTTTGGTATCAGTCATAAACTGAGAACGATATCCGAGTAAGCCACGGGTTGGGATAGAAAACACCATCCGTGCCATACCATTGAGACTGCTCATCTCTTCCATCTGACCTTTGAGCTTACCAAGTTTCTCAATTACAGCTCCCTGGTATTTCTCATCCACATCCACAGTCAATTTTTCGTATGGTTCAAGAGTCTGGCCGTTCTCTTCTTTTAAGATAACCTGTGGACGAGTAACCTGAAATTCATACCCTTCACGACGCATCTTCTCGATAAGAATGGAGAGATGCAGCTCACCACGACCTGAAACCCGAAAACCTACGGCATCTTGCAATACAGCATATTGCAGAGCTACATCGGATAGAATTTCCTTTTGCAGTCTGTCTCCAATATGTCTTGAGGTTACATATTTCCCTTCTTTTCCTGCAAATGGTGAATCATTAGGAACGAAGTTCATGGAAATAGTAGGTGGATCGATGGTTATAAGTGGTAATGGAGTTGGATTGGCCAGATCGGTAAAGGTAACTCCAACATTCACATCGTCCATACCTGCAACTGCTACAATCTCACCAACACTTGCCGAGTCCACAGACACTTTCTCGTCACACTCAAAACGGAATATTTTTGAAATTCGAACAGGCTTGATTGAACCATCACGACGAGCAACCGCTATAGGCTGATTAACCGTCATGGTGCCGTTCACAACTTTACCAATACCGAGTCTTCCAAGGTATGGAGAATAGTCAATTGTACCAACCTGCATCTGCAATGATGCCTTGGGGTCACCTGATGGCGGCGGAGTATGGTCCACAATCATTTGGGAAATATGGTCCATGGTTCCGCCATTTTCAACGGGGTCGTTTGGATCGAGAAGGGAAAAACCATTTTTAGCCGATGCGTACACGATAGGAAAATCAAGAATATCATCGGGTGCATTCAGCTTCACAAACAGGTCAAATACTTCATCCACAACCCATTCGCAACGGGCCGCAGGCTTATCTATTTTGTTAATAACAACAATGACAGGAAGATTGTTTTCCAAGGCCTTTTTAAGAACAAAATAGGTCTGAGGCATGGGGCCTTCCTGCGCGTCCACGAGGAGCAGTGCACCATCAGCCATACGAAGAACACGCTCTACCTGGCCGCCAAAATCGGCATGTCCCGGTGTATCGATAATATTAATCCAATGATCCTTGTAATGGTAGGAACCATTCTTTGCGGTGATAGTGATACCACGTTCTTTTTCCAAGTCCATGGAATCCATGAGCCTCTCAGAAACATCCTGATTGTCACGGAACATACCTGAATTTTTAAACAGCTGATCTACAAGTGTTGTTTTTCCATGATCAACATGGGCAATAATTGCCACATTCCTAATTTTACTCTGGTCCATGTTCTACCTATATGATGTCTTAAGAAAAGCCACACTGAAATTAGATGGCTCAAAAGCTACAGATTATATAAAGAAAAAAAGCACCTGCCAGATCCGACAGCGCCACAATTGCTAACAATACGATACGAAAACTTTTCATTTTACCATACCTTAACACTAATCGCAAGCAAACCTTGAAAGCTTTTTTCCCCTGCCGCAAGCGACATGTCAAGCTTATCCCACCATAGTTCCGACATAATACACAACACACTCGTCACCCAAAAACGCTCCCTCGCAACGAGCAGATATCTTCAATTATTATTATTGTCGTTTAATCAATGATAATGAAATATGATAATTCTGAAGAAGTGTTCGCCATTTTTTGGCCAGACCATTATTTTTATAACGACTGAAAACAATTAAAGGTTTCTACAATGACTAAATTAAACGTTTTTGCGGGTATTTGTGGATTCACGACTCAGGTAGTTTCCACCGATAAGGGGGGATACAAGGCAGAATTAAGCATCACCAGTGAGTGTCAAAACTGGACCAAGGTAAACAAAATTTTTGAGGGTAAGGAGTTCAATGTGATGACTGAACTGTTTAAAGACAGGAGCACAGGCTCGTTACATTCTGAAATTATTGACATTTCCCTCAAAAATACCCCCCATGTCTCGTGCCCTGTCATATCAGGCGCGTTAAAAGCACTTGAGGTGAGTGTTGGCCTCGCGCTCCCAAAAGATGCAACAATCACTTTCGTACAGGACGAATAGGATCTCCCTAACACCCGGTAAAGATGGCACACTTCTAACCATAGAATAGAACGTGATGGACGATTTTAGCGAAAAGGTTATTAATATTCTTCAGGAAATCCCCTATGGAAGAGTGACAACCTACGGAACGGTGGCCGCACTTGCCGGAAACGTCAGTGGTGCCAGACAGGTTGCCCGCCTACTCCATTCAAGTTCTAAAAAATATCAAATCCCCTGGCATAGGGTGGTTAACCGTAAGGGTGAAATATCGGAACGCTCCTCAATGAGTCATTTGGACCAACGTACCTTGCTTGAAAAAGAAGACGTTGCGTTCAATAAGGCCGGAAAAATTGACCTGGATGTTTTTTTATGGATTCCATAATCGTCTATCTTCCTACAGTTCTGATAACACAAGTGCCCTCGCAACTCCTCAAGGACTTTCACCAAAGCACCTATCCCGAATTTCTCATTACTTTTTGATTTGAAACTCAATTGTTTGTTTTAATAGTTTTAAAATGACTTCCTTAATTAGAGATTCCTCAAAAAATAGTGTCTTGGCCAGCTACTTTAAACGTAACAAAGATACTACTTCTCTGTATTGTTTCTTTTAAAGTAGCTAAACATTGAACTG
>JBLHNA010000053.1:0-32164 GCA_047619065.1 Desulforhopalus sp. | reverse complement strand
ACAGATTTATCCGCAGCTGCTTCGTTACCGAGCATTTGCAGGTAGCGAAGACTCCGGTAGATTACTACAGCTTCATGCCCGGTGTCTCGACCTGCGAAAAACTTTGTTGGTGAGAAATCCGGGCTAAACCGAACTCTTTTGCTGAGTGCATCGTTTATTAAACCAGGAGGTAGACCTCTCTCTTAAACCTCCCGCTAGAGGTTGAAAAATAGAGGGAGATAATTATTCTTCCTAGAAGCGATGTTGATAAATTACCCCACCAACAAAAACGTGTGACGAGCTATGCGTATTCCTAAGCCCCACCATCTTATCTATGGCACCCTCAAAGACTTCCTTACGGGTGAAGAACTCACAGACACCGACGATGAACGCATCCGTCAGGAGCTGTGTAAAATTATGGTGGAGGAGAAAGGGTATCATCCGGATCAACTTGAAACGCGGCTCACCATTGAAACACTCTTTTCTAAATGCTTTGTAACCTCAACCATCGAACTCACAATTTCCCACAAAGGACAACGATCGATGATTCTTCGCTATGGCCCTGGATCAATGGTCAGTCGTGAACGATCGGCCATCGCCGCTGCCAGAGTTCTCACCCCTGACCACCAAATCCCCCTTGCAGTCGTCACAAATGGCAGAGATGCCGAACTTTTAGATACTAGAACTGGTAAGATCTTAGGATATGGGTTACACTCCATTCCTGATCGTGAAGATCTGGGTGCTGTCCTCCAAAAAACGTGCTATCTTCCTCCTTTAGAGGGTGATAAACGGGAACGGGAATTACGAATTCTTAATGCCTTTGATGTAGAGCGATGCTGTTACTGAGACAATCCTGGAAGAGCCTTTCCACCAGTGCTACCCCCGGATTACAAAAATTACGATTAAACATTTCAAGGGATTACTATGTCTACAGGACCAGATAACTGGACAAAATCAAGCTGGAAGGAGTTCACTGCACTCCAACAACCTACATGGCCGGATCAGGAAGCTGTGAATAAGGTTCTTTCTAATCTCGGCACACTCCCTCCCCTTGTTTTTGCAGGGGAAATACGTTCTTTAAAGGCACTTCTTGCTAAAGCTGTAACGGGTGACGCTTTCCTTTTACAGGGCGGCGATTGTTCTGAGAATTTTAGCCACGTAACCGCACCTAACATCAGAGAGACATTAAAAGTACTTCTGCAGATGGCGGTTGTTCTCACCTACGCTGGCGGAAAACCCGTTGTCAAAGTTGGTCGTATTGCAGGACAATTTGCCAAACCTCGCTCATCAGACATGGAAACCATTGATGGTGTTGAACTCCCATCATATCGTGGGGACATGGTTAATGGTGCGGAATTCACTTCTGAATCACGTACTCCCAATCCTAAGTACATGCTCAAGGGCTATAACATGGCCGCATCTACTCTGAACCTTCTCCGGGCATTCACCAGAGGTGGTTTTGGTTCACTGGAGAGGGTACAGGCCTGGAATCAGGAGTTTGTCGCGGGCTCACCTCTTGGACGAAGCTATGATCGTCTTGGTAAGCAGATCAGTCAGGCTATCCGTTTCATGGAAACTATCGGAATATCCTCAGACAACCCGCTCATCAACCAGACACAGCTGTTCACCTCCCACGAGGCTCTCCTTCTTCAGTATGAAGAAGCATTAACCCGTCAAGATCATATTACCGGTAAATGGTATGACTGTTCTGCCCATATGTTATGGATTGGTGAACGTACAAGGCAGATAGATGGTGCCCATGTCGAATTCCTTAAGGGAGTTCACAATCCAATCGGCGTCAAAATTGGACCAACCTATGATATGGACAATGTGAAAAGATTGGTTGAAACACTCAATCCGGAGAATGAAGCGGGCCGTCTCACCTTCATCACCCGTCTGGGTTTGAAGAATGTGGAAAAGGTTCTCCCGCCACTCTTAAGAGAAATGAAGAGAGAAGGCCACAACATCGTCTGGAACTGTGACCCAATGCATGCCAATACCTATACGGCAAAAACAGGACATAAAACCAGAAACTTCAATGATATTCTCTCTGAAATCACCTGTTTCTTTGAAACACACTGGTCTGAGGGCACAATTCCAGGCGGTATCCATCTTGAAATGACCGGAAACAACGTAACTGAGTGTACCGGTGGTGCCCATAATATTGGTGATGAACAGCTTGCAGGCAACTACCTTACCTCATGTGATCCTCGTCTAAATGCAGAACAAAGCCTCGAAGTCGCTTTCCAGATTGCGGATATGATTCGAAGCTGATCGCTCAGGTGTTACTGCAATAGATTCTACAAAGCGCCCACTTCTTAAAGTGGGCGCTTTTTTATTAAGCCTGCCGCTGGTAATCGACAGACTACAGGTGAATACATAAATAGCCCCCCCTCATGTCCTAACCTGCCTGATCAATATTACATTTCAGTAATCTTTCTTGACGCTCCCCCCTTCGAGTTTACCTTTTCCTATAAGTCTAACAAAACGCCGACTCCCTAGAGATTACTGCTATGAAATAGTTCATAGAAATCCCCCGGAGTCAACCATGGGAGAACGTAAAATGAACCGACAGAAAATGGCCGCACCTTTTCTCGGCCTAATCACTTTTATCGTCTTTTGCATTACCCTTGCAGGAGGTCAGGTTTTTGCTAAATCTGATGTAGACAGTGACATGGCCTTTCTGGATCGATCGTCCAAGGCCTTTGTCAACGTGGTCAAAAAAGCTACACCCGCTGTGGTTCACATCAAGGTTGAAAAGACCACTAAAAGAAATTACCAAGGGCAACAGGGTGTAGAAGAGATGTTTAACCACCCCTTCTTTGAACAGTTTTTTGGCCCTCAATTTCGACAACAACAACAACAACAACCCAAACAACAGGAATATACCCAACGAGGTCAGGGATCAGGCTTTATTATCAATAAGAAAGGCTTCATCCTCACCAACAATCACGTGGTTGAAGGCGCGGATTCTATCCGGGTCACTCTCTCAGATAAGAGAGAATTCACCGGAACAGTTGTGGGCACTGACCCCCAAAGTGATGTTGCGCTCATAAAGATTGATGACGCCGTTAACCTGCCTGTACTTCCTCTTGGCGATTCATCCAAACTCGAGGTTGCGGAATGGGTAATAGCGATTGGTAATCCTTTTGGCCTCAGCCAGACTGTAACCGTTGGTGTTGTTAGTGCTACGGGAAGATCCAGTATTGGAATCAACGAATATGAGAATTTTATACAGACCGATGCAGCCATTAATCCCGGTAACAGTGGTGGCCCTCTCATCAACTCTCGTGGCGAGGCTGTAGGCATTAACACCGCACTTTTTTCCAAAACAGGCGGTTACATGGGTATAGGGTTTGCGATTCCAATTAACATGGCCAAATCTATTGAAAAGCAGCTTCAGGAACAGGGCAAAGTGACCCGAGGATGGCTTGGTGTCGTAATCCAGAATGTCGACAAAGACCTCGCTGAATCATTTGGCCTCAAACAAGCTGGTGGTATACTGGTAAGCGAAGTACAGCAAGACTCGCCGGCGAGTGCTGCTGGAATCAAGCGTGGTGATGTCATCATTGAACTTGACGGAAAAATACTTAAAGATGTTTCAGATCTTCGTAATCAGGTTGCACTTCTTTCTCCCCAGAGCAAAGCCGTATTCCTTGTCATTCGGGACAAAAGGGAAAAGAAAATCCAGGTCACAATCGGTGAACAACCATCCGATTTTGCACAACATACAAGTACCAAAGATGTGAAATCTCTTAAAGAGTATGGCCTTACCTTGCAGGAGCTGACAAAAGAACTCGCAGAGCGCTTTGACTACGAGGTGAACAGTGGACTTATTGTGAGTAATGTAGAGCGCGGGAGCAGTGCTGCCAAGGCGGGCATGAAACCAGGCCAACTGGTGGAGGAAGTGAACAGAGTTCCCGTTCAGAACCTTGATGACCTGGCTAAGGTTTTGAGTGAATCCTCAGAATCAGATAAGATTCTTCTCAGAGTTCGTTCTGGTAGCTATGCTAGCTATATCGTACTCGGCGCAAAATAAAGAAGAGACAATCTGGTGGCTATCTCCTTTCGTCTCGTTACAATGAGGCGGAAGGAGAGACAGCCTTATCCTCAGGATGCTTCGTATCTTCAACTATTTCCTGTCGTCTGGCAATGGCAATTCGTTCGAATATTTTTATTATGATCGGTAATTGTTCGAAATCTCTGGTTGAAATTCTTCTCAGCACAACATCGGTTTTGGCCCGTACCGTAGCAGTACGTTTCTTTTCTTTACCGAAATAGGCCATTTCACCAAAGATCATTCCCCCATCCATGGTGGACAACAGCTCATTCTTCATATTAAAGGTTTCCGCCGTTCCAGAATCGAGGTAATAGATTCCATCAGGAATACTATCAATCTCAATGATAACCTCTCCCGCTTTTTTCCACTCAAGTTTAAAAAATTGCTCCCAATCTGTATCAACCACCAAAGCGTGGTAAAAATCAGGCTGCAGAGCTTTGAGAAGTTCCTTTGACAGGTGGAAAAGACGTTCTCCCAGGGAGTCTCTTTTCTTCTCCATGAGTTTCATCCCACGCCTGTCAAAGTCATTTGCCGGAAATGGAGTTTCTCTGATGTATTCTAAAATTCGATCAATACCCGCATCTTCACGTCCTGTAAACTCTGTGAAGTAACGCTGAGCGACCAGCAATTCGTCTCGAACGAGCGGGAAGTTTGGCAGAATACCTAATTGAAGATTCCCAGTGAAAAATTCCATAGCAGAATTCTTCATGGAGATAAAGGTACGGAGTTTTTCCTGGTCAACATCACGGGTGCAATGTACACCCGGTTTATAGATGGTGAAAATATTCATCGGATGCAGGACACTGGTCAGACTGACTTTTGCGATATTGACAATATCTTTTTCGTATCCTCGCTGGTACCTTGCTACCTCCCTATCCATAAGAAGGGTTGTACCAAAATAGCCACACAGCTCTTCAAGTCGATTCGCAACGGCAAAACTTGCCCCAAACTTGGCCATCTTCTTGCCAATCTGAGCCTCTGTAATGTCTCCGAGTAAAATACCCATCCGTGTAGGGGCAAGAGATCCTTCCTGAATAGCCTCAGCCATCTGGAGTGCTGCGTGAAGTGCTCTGGTGCAGACACCTGCACGGTCTTCTCCCTCCCGCTTATCAAAAATCATAAGACTGCCATCACCTGCCGATGGCTCACTATCGAGTGGAAAATTTTCTTCCTGATCTATAATTTCATGTATCCGATCATGATAACTCACCAAAAAATCACGGATTTCTTCAGGAGACATCCCAGACGATATTTGCGAATACTGGACCATATCCGCCATTAAAATAACTACCTCTCTTTCCGGTCCATTTTTCTGCATTTTCAAAACCTAATTACGTAAATATCTTCCAGGACAACAGACATCGTTGCACAACAGTTCGATTACTGTTTCAAGCTCCCCCCCGGTGAATGAGTGGAAAGCCCATTTTTCTCCATTACCCTTCTGAGTCTATTCTGACCTGATGAGTGCACGTGCTTTTGCGAGATTTTCTCTGACAAAACAACAGAGATGCGTCAACTGCGAATAAATATCTCTACAACTAATTGATCAGAGCTATGAAGGTAATAACAGCAAGAACAGCAATAAAAAATATTGCGATCTTTACATTGACAGAGTTGTCTTCGTCGTGCTCATGATGTACGTCAGACATAGTATCTCCTTGCTATAAAAGTTCAATTTTCTTTCTGCGATTATACACAGCATCAGAATGGATCTCAACGTATCGGTGAATTGTTACCCTCACAATATTACCAGCCATTTTACCTGATTACAATATCCATCAATTGTTGCATATTTGAGATACCCACCAATTCAATGGTCGGTTTCCAGTTAAGCCTCTCCATATTACTACTCGGTAGAATAATTCTGGAAAACCCGAGCCTCTGAGCTTCATGCACCCGAACATCTATCTTGCCCACTGCCCGCACCTCTCCGGCCAGCCCAACTTCACCGCAGACAACGGTGTTTGAGGGGATGGTTTTTTCTAGCAGACTCGACGCGAGGGCACATACCACACCAAGGTCCAAGGCCGGTTCATCAATGCGGATTCCACCTGCAATATTAAGAAATACATCGTGACCATACATATCAAGGCCAGCTTTTTTTTCAAGAACTGCGCAAAGAAGCGATAGGCGCTGTTGGTCCGCGCCTATCGCAGTTCGACGGGCAGTCCCTAAATTTGTAGGGCTTACAAGGGCTTGAACTTCAACCAGAATTGGTCGAGTTCCCTCAACACTGGTAAAGACCACAGAGCCCGGTTCATTGAGTGGACGCTCAGCCAAAAATAATTCTGAAGGGTTGGTAACCTGAACCAACCCTTCCTCCTTCATCTCAAAAACCCCGATCTCGTTGGTTGAACCAAAGCGGTTCTTAACCGTACGAAGAATACGAAAGACATGGCTGCGATCGCCTTCAAAATAGAGGACAGTATCAACCATGTGCTCAAGGACCTTGGGACCCGCAATCGCACCATCTTTGGTCACGTGACCCACTAGTATAACTGGAATATTTTCTTTTTTAGCAAAACAAACGAGCTTATACGCCGACTCCCTTACCTGGGTCACAGAGCCAGGCGACGAGGCGACATCACCACAGGTCAAGGTCTGGATTGAATCTACTGCCAGGAGCGCCGGCCGCATCTCCGTTGCCATGGCAATGATCTGCTCCACACTATTTTCGGTGGCCAAAAATTCTCCCGGATGAATGACACCAAGGCGGTTTGCCCGCATCTTAATCTGTCTTGCGGACTCCTCTCCCGAAACATAGAGAACATTTCTATCTTTTTTGGCTATCGACTCAAGAAGATGCAGGATGAGTGTTGATTTTCCAATTCCGGGTTCTCCACCAATCAGCACAACGGAACCCGGAACAACCCCACCGCCCAGAACCCGATCAAGTTCTTCTATGTCCGTCTTCATCCGCTCTTCATCACCATCTGGAGCAAGATGCAGCGCTACTGGCTTTCCGGCAGCGGCTAAAGCCCCACCTTTTGGGGCAATTATTTCTTCAATAAGACTTTCCCACTCCCCGCACTCTGGGCAACGACCCAGCCATTTCAGACTTCTATATGAACACTGTTGACAGACATAGACTGTTTTGTTCTGTTTTTTTCCTGTTAAACTCATGATCTCAACGTGGTTAGGTTATGGAAAAGTAAGAGACTAAACCTTTACAGACGGGCAAAAGGACCTATAATCTGAATGGTTTAGCGAAATGGTCTAAAAAATAACGCAGAAGCATAGGGTGTGGAACACATTGATCACTCTTTTTTATATTGTTTAGAATCTCTGCATAACTAAATCGTTATACCAATAATTATGATGGAAAAGCAACACCATGTCCCTTCAGGACCTATTGCACAATGGCAGCCACTCTCCCGTAGTCTATGGCTCATCATCAGCCGTAAACGCCTTTTTGCCTGGAGTTCACTTCTGGTACTGATCACCATTATGCTCACCTGGATAGGATATCAGTTCGCTATAGACTTTCTTGATGATTTCAGCGCACAATTTTTTTCAATGAATCCAGCGCCCGGCACTATTTTAGGCTGGATAGAAGGTAAAGCACTTATTGCAGGCAACTGGCTCTACCACATAGTTTCTAGAATTCTTGCCTTTTACCTGGCTTTTCTCCTTGCCTATAGCCTTACAACTCCCGGGTATGCTTTTCTCAGTAGTTCAGCTGAAAAGATTTTTGCTGGAGAGGACTTTGATCCTGATGCAAAATTTTGCATTACAGGGATTTTGATAGACATATTTGAAGGACTCAAGATCGCTTTTTTCGGGATTCTGGTAACGATAGTGGCTCTGTTTGTCAATTTCATTCCGGTTATTGGCCAGGTTGCAGTTTTTCTGCTCTACACATACTATTCAGCACTCATGTTCCTTGACTACCCTGCATCACGGCGCAGGTGGGGTCTCAGAAGAAAAATTAGCTGGCTCTACAACAACAGCAGTCCTTCTTTTCGGATAGGTGTATTCCCCGCCCTTATAAGTATGATTCCTATCTTAAACATCTTTGCCATTGCCCTGCTTTTCCCCGTCTTAACGGTCCATGCTACTCTTAATTTCTCTGCAATTGAACTTGCACATAAACGATACAATAACGGCAACACAGGAGATCCATATGGGACATGAAATCGAAAAGAAGTTCCTCATAACGAGTGATGCTTGGCGAGGACTCGGTGCCGGAAAAGAGTATTGCCAGGGCTATCTCAGCTCAGGCAAAGGAACCAGTCTTCGTATACGAACCATAGGTGAAAGAGGTATTATCACCGTAAAAGGGCCCAACGAAGGTGGGACAAGATTGGAGTTTGAATATGATATCCCCTACACAGACGCTCTGGAAATGCTCGAACAACTCTGTCATAAACCCCTTATTGAAAAGACCAGATACAAAATCCTATTTGGCGGATTCATATGGGAAGTAGATGAGTTTAAAGGAGAAAATGCTGGGCTAATCTTTGCAGAAATTGAACTCGAAAGTATAGATCAAGCTTTTGATATTCCTGATTGGATTGGCGAAGAGGTCACCGGAGACCCCAGATATTACAATGCAAATATGGTCTCCCATCCATATTCACAATGGAAGGATTGAAAGAAAAGTTCAATATTACCAAAAATAGTTAATTCTATTTTACTATTTTTTTATAACAGTCTAGTATGCGGAATGTTTGTATCGGTGGTCAGGAAAAAAACCGTTACTATTGACATATAACTGACATGTAAACGCAGACCGTTGTTTCACGGGGGGGTCTGTCACTAATAACTAGAGGAGATTACAACTATGCGTAACACAAAGAATCTGATTGCTGCATTCTGTGGTGCCACCCTACTTTTGGCATCAATGAACGCAAGTGCAGCTGGAAAGACCCTGGTGTATTGTTCAGAAGGAAGTCCCGAAGGTTTTAACCCTGCCTTTTACACAGCAGGAACCACATTTGATGCATCTTCCCGCCAAATTTACGATGCTCTTGTGAAGTTTGAAAGAGGAACAACTAAAGTTGTTCCAGGTCTCGCAGAGAGCTGGGATGTTTCTAAAGACGGTACGGAATATACCTTTCATCTTCGTAAGGGCGTCAAGTTCCATACCACCAAGCAGTTCACCCCCACCCGTGATTTCAACGCGGACGACGTTGTCTTCAGTTTTATGCGTCAATTTGATACAAATCACCCATTCCATAAGGTGGGCGGTGCGTCCTATGAGTACTTCAACAGCATGTCAATGCAGACACTCATAAAAGAGATCGTCAAAGTTGATGATTATACTGTTAAATTCATCCTTAACCGTCCTGAAGCTCCAATGATCGCAAATCTTGGGATGGATTTTGCCGTTATCTTTTCAGCAGAATATGCAGACAATATGATGAAGGCCGGCACCCCTGAGACCATCGATTTTGAACCTGTAGGTACCGGACCTTTTCAACTCGTTAATTACCAAAAAGATGCAGTTATCCGCTACAAAGCCAACCCTGATTACTGGCAAGGTAAGGCTGCCATCGACAATCTGGTATTTGCCATCACCCCTGACGCCTCTGTTCGTTATCAGAAACTCAAAGCTGGCGAATGTCATGTAATGCCATATCCAAACCCTGCTGATCTTGAAGCAATGAAAAAAGATACAGACATCAACCTTCTGCAAAAAGAAGGTCTGAATGTTGGATACATGGCCTATAACACCAAGGTTGCTCCTTTTGATAACGTCAAAGTACGTAAGGCCTTAAATAAAGCGATCAACAAGAAAGCGATTATTGAAGCTGTTTTCCAGGGTGCTGGTAAGGAAGCTAAAAATCCGATTCCACCTACTATCTGGTCATACAACGAAGCCGTTGTCGATGATACCTATGATCCAGCAGCATCAAAAAAAGCTCTTGAAGAGGCTGGTGTAAAAAATCTTGAAATGAAGATCTGGGCTATGCCTGTACAACGCCCATATAACCCCAACGCAAGACGCATGGCAGAATTGCTCCAGGCCGACTTTGCCGAAGTTGGTGTAAAGGTTGAAATCGTATCTTATGAGTGGGGTGAGTATCTCAAACGATCTAAAGATATGGATCGTGATGGTGCTGTCCTTCTTGGATGGACCGGCGATAATGGAGATCCAGATAACTTCCTCGCTGTACTCCTTGGCTGCGATGGTGTTGGTGCAGCAAACCGGGCACAGTGGTGTTACCAACCATTTGAAGATGCGATTCAGCAAGCTAAAATCGTAGCTGATCCTGCTGAACGAACCAAGTTGTACGAAGAAGCTCAGGTCATCTTCAAAGAGCAGGCTCCTTGGGCCACAATTGCTCACTCGGTCGTTTTTGAGCCAGTACGCAAAGAAGTAGTTGATTTCCGTATTGATCCCTTCGGTGGCCACATCTTTTATGGTGTTGACCTGAAGTAAGATCCTACCCTTATGAGAGGTCGGGTAGAAAATTACCCGACCTTTTTCTTGCTGAACTCTTTCCCAGAGAATGCATAAATGTTTCTTTATTTCTTAAAAAAACTGGGTGTCATCCTCCCCACGTTTTTCGGTGTTACCCTCGTCGCTTTCATTTTTATCCGCCTCCTACCCGGTGATCCCGTCCTGTTGATGGCAGGAGAACGTGGCATGAGCGAGGAAAGACATGCAGCTCTCATGGCCCAAATGGGTTTTGATAAGCCGATAATTGTTCAGTACGGATATTATCTCGTCGATCTTGCCCACGGTAACTTTGGAACCTCCGTCGTCACCAAAAAACCTATTCTTGAAGAATTTGCAACACTCTTTCCCGCAACGGCTGAGTTATCACTTTTCGCCATGATTATTGCTATTTTCTTTGGGCTCCCTGCAGGTATGATTGCTGCAACCAAACGAGGCTCAGCTTTTGATCATACGGTGATGACAGGTGCCCTTGCAGGCTATTCCATGCCGATATTCTGGTGGGGGCTCCTTCTCATTATCTTTTTTTCCGGTATCCTTGGCTGGACCCCTGTTTCCGGGCGAATTTCTCTCATGTATTATTTTGAACCGGTCACAGGATTTATGCTGATAGACAGCCTGCTCTCCGGACAAGAGGGTGCATTTAAGTCAGCGCTCTCTCATCTCATACTACCGTCGATTGTTCTTGGAACTATCCCTCTTGCCGTTATCGCCAGACAGACTCGCTCAGCAATGCTTGAAGTGCTCAGTGAAGACTATGTCCGTACAGCAAGAGCCAAAGGCCTTGGACCACAGCGGGTCATCGGTCTTCATGCTCTTCGTAATGCCATGATTCCGGTAATAACAGTTATTGGTCTTCAGGTGGGTGTGCTCTTTGCCGGTGCCATTCTTACAGAAACCATCTTCTCCTGGCCCGGTATCGGTAAATGGATGGTCGATTCGATTTTTAGACGAGATTACTCGGCAGTACAGGGCGGTCTTCTCCTTATCGCCTCAATTGTTATGCTGGTCAATCTGGCTGTAGACCTGCTCTACGGGTTAATTAATCCACAAATTCGTCATACGGACTCATAATGGCTGATATAATCATAGAAGAAATTGTTGACGATAGACCAACCGGTTTTAGGGCTGTTCTTATCGAATTCTGGTCCTATTTTAGTGAAAACCGCGGCGCGGTTATCGGCCTGTTCTTTTTCATAGCAATAGTTTTAATCGCCATTTTTGCCGATTTCATCGCACCCCACGCCCCAAACCAGCAATACCGAGATGCCCTTTTGCAACCACCGTTCTGGCAAACAGGAGGTGACCTGAGATTTCCTCTTGGCACAGATGCCATTGGCCGCGATATGCTCTCGAGACTCATCTACGGCTCACAATATTCACTATTTATTGGTTGTGTTGTCGTCACTGTATCTCTTTTTGTTGGGGTAATATTAGGCCTTGTTGCTGGGTTTTTCAAAGGTAAGGTAGACACCTTCATCATGCGAATAATGGATGTTGTGCTTGCCTTCCCCAGCCTGCTTTTAGCTCTGGTTCTAGTGGCCATTCTTGGGCCGAGCCTGATTAACGCCATGATCGCCATCGCCATTGTACAACAACCCCATTATGTACGACTTACACGGGCAGCGGTTCTCTCAGAGATGACCAAGGATTATGTTACCGCAGCAAGGGTCATTGGGGTAAAATCCATGCGGCTGATGTTTATCACAATTTTACCCAACTGCATGGCACCACTTATTGTCCAGGCTGCACTCAGTTTTTCCACAGCCATCCTCGATGCCGCCGCCCTTGGATTCTTGGGTATGGGAGCACAGCCACCTACCCCTGAGTGGGGGACAATGCTCGCTGAAGCAAGAGAGTTCATTCTCAGAGCCTGGTGGGTTGTCACCTTTCCGGGTGTTGCCATTCTCTTGACTGTACTTGCCATCAACCTCATGGGTGATGGTCTGCGGGATGCCTTAGATCCGAAACTTAAACGATCATAATTGCACATGCCATTACTTGAAATTGAAAATCTTACCGTCTCCTTTCAGACTGCAGGCGGTCAATTCACTGCAGTTGACCGGGTATCTCTCCATGTTGAACCAGGCGAAATTGTCTCGGTGGTTGGTGAGTCTGGTTCCGGAAAATCCGTTGCCATGCTTGCACTCATGGGCCTTCTTCCCTGGACTGCAACCGTTACCGCAGACAAGCTCTCATTTAATAACCAGGATCTCAAAACCATCAGCAAACCTGAGCTTAGAAAAATCATCGGCTCTAAGATGGCAATGATTTTCCAGGAACCGATGACCAGCCTCAACCCATGCTTCACCGTTGGTTTTCAGCTTACAGAGTCTCTTAAGATCCACCTCGGTATGAACCGTGGCCAGAGAAAAAAGCGCGCCATGGAGCTCCTCGACCTGGTTGGAATACCAGAACCACAAAAAAGGCTTTCCGCCTTCCCCCATCAACTCTCCGGCGGAATGAACCAGAGGGTCATGATAGCCATGGCCATCTCCTGTGACCCTGAGTTACTGATCGCAGATGAGCCGACCACAGCACTTGATGTGACCATTCAGGCCCAGATTCTTGACCTGCTTCTCAAGCTGCAAAAAGAAAAGGGTATGTCCCTTATCCTCATCACCCACGACATGGGTGTTGTGGCTGAAACGGCACAACGCGTAATGGTTCAGTATGCAGGCCAGCAGGTAGAAAAACAGCATGTAAAAGGTCTTTTCTCAAACCCGCATCACCCATATACCCAGGCACTGCTTAACTCGCTTCCTGAACGTTCGGACTCAAAAATTCTACCCTCGATTGCAGGGGTTGTACCTGGACAATTTGACAAGCCAAAAGGATGTCTTTTTTCTCCCCGCTGTGAATATGTTACAGATAAGTGTCGGACTGTTCCACCCATCGCTGCCAGCGATGAATTGGGCAGGGCCCTATGTCACTACCCAGTAGTAGATGGAAAACCGACAAACTACCCTGAAGAGGTGAATTCATGAGCGGTGAAGTTGTATTAGAGGCAATAGACCTGAAACGACATTACAATGTTGATCGTGGAACCTTTAAAAAACCAGCAATCCTCAAGGCACTTGATGGTGCAAGCTTCAAATTAAAGAAGGGTGAAACTCTTGCCATCGTCGGTGAATCCGGTTGTGGTAAATCAACAATGGCCCGCCTGGTCACCATGATTGAAACACCAACAGCAGGCCAGCTCATCCTCGGGGATGATGATGTCTCCCATGCCAGTGCCGCAACCAGAGGCCGCCTGCACAAAAAAGTACAGATCGTATTTCAAGACCCCTACGGCTCCTTGAACCCACGGCAAAAGATAGGTCACTCTCTTGAGGAACCACTCCTGGTCAATACCTCTTTGAGCAAAAGTGAACGCAGAGAATCCGCACTAAAAATGATCAGTCTTGTTGGACTTCGGCCTGAACATTATGACAGATACCCTCACATGTTCTCCGGTGGCCAGAGGCAGAGAATTGCAGTTGCCAGGGCCCTGATGCTCAACCCTGAAATTATAGTTCTGGATGAACCGGTCTCAGCTCTTGATGTATCAATCCAGGCCCAGATCTTAAACCTCATTGCAGATTTGCAGCAACGGTTCGATCTCGCCTATATGTTCATCAGTCATGATCTCTCCGTGGTAAAACACATAGCCGATGAAGTTATGGTCATGTATCTTGGTAAACCTGTTGAAGTAGGATTACGGGATGATATTTTTTCTAAACCGCGGCATCCGTACACAAGGGCACTTCTCTCAGCCACCCCGGTTGCTGACCCGTTCAGAACTAAAGAACGGATTGTGCTCCATGGGGAACTGCCATCACCAATAGCACCTCCATCTGGATGTACCTTTCATCCGCGTTGTCCATCAATGACTGAAAAATGTTCAAAAGAAGCCCCTGAACTTGTGGAAATTGAAGGTTGTAAGATCGCCTGTTTTCATCCTAAAGAGTATTAGTGCCTTACTCCAGAAAACTTGTTATAAAAAACAAGAAAACTGGAGACTCTATTGAAATCATGTAGTTAACATAACCATCATGGCACTTATACCCGACGAGCGAGTACTGAAAAGAGTCCCGGCTTATTTCCCGTTCACCGTGGTTAGGCAATAGTTCACCC
The DNA here is from genome assembly GCA_047619065.1 of Desulforhopalus sp. GTDB lineage: Bacteria > Desulfobacterota > Desulfobulbia > Desulfobulbales > Desulfocapsaceae > Desulforhopalus_A. The sequence continues at coordinate 17,606 of JBLHNA010000053.1, read as the reverse complement.
TTGTCATTATTATCAGAAAATATTGTATGAAACAGATTCACATCAATGGTTTGGAGACAATGCCCGTGCTGGGGCTTGGAACATGGAAATCCACAAGGGATGAGGTCGGTCCCGCTGTTTCCGCAGCTCTTAAAATTGGTTACCGCCATTTCGACTGCGCCTCCATCTATAACAATGAAAAAGAAATCGGAACGGCTCTCGCCACTGCTCTTAAAACTGGACAAATTACGCGGGAACAGCTCTGGATTTCTTCAAAATTGTGGAATAACGCCCACGCAGCTAAACACGTTCGTCCAGCCTTGGAACGAACTCTAAAGAACCTGCAACTCGATCACCTTGACCTCTACCTTATTCACTGGCCGGTAAGTTTCCGGGCCGACATCACCTTTCCCAAAAGACCTGATCAATTTATCTCCCCAGAACAACTACCGATAATTGAAACCTGGCGTGCCATGGAAAAAATGGTAAAAAAAGGTCTTTGCCGACATATTGGAGTGTGTAACTTTTCGCTCAAGCGACTCAAGGCCTTGAAAGACCTCGCCTCAATACAACCCTATACCAATCAAATTGAGTTACACCCTTATCTTCAACAGCCTGAAATGGTTGAATATTGCTCGAAAAACTCAGTACAACTCACCGCATACTCTCCTCTTGGCTCCGGTAAAATCCCAGATAGAGAGAACCAGAATAATTTTGTTTCCCTTCTCAATCACCCAAAAATTTTGCATTTAGCAACAATATATGATGTAAGCCCCGCTCAGATTCTCATCGCCTGGGCCCTCACACGTAAAACTGCTGTTATACCAAAATCAGTTCACCCTAGGCGGCTGGAAGAAAACTACAAGGCACAACAAATCGTAATCGACAGTTGCGATATGAAACAGATCGATCAAATTGATTTGGGCCATCGTTTTCTGGACGGCGCTTATTTTGCACCTGCCGGATCGCCATACAACCTTGCCAACCTCTGGGACGAATAATACCAAAACAATTCTTCCAATATTCCCTGTTTTACATCACCCCAATGATGATTTCATTGCAATTACCTTACAGAGATGTGTATTATTAGCAAACTCATGCAGGAAATCAGTCATAGTTGCTTGAATCGTCTCTTATAGTTACATTGAGCAATTTAACCACAAGACAACTGCCTGGCCATATCTACACAATACGCTCAATATGCACATATTTAACGATCTTCCAGCAGCTGTGATACAACTGGCACCTGACACCAGGATAATGCTCAGTAATCAAAGAGCCAATAAACTCTTCGACTGGAAAGACGTTCCTGCAACACAGCCATTCTTCTCTCAGTTCCTGCATGAAGAAGAAACAGACAGGTTTCTCAAATTTTATGACGCTACAAGCAGTAGTTCTTCTCTGTTTAGTACGATTTTACATCTTTCTCCCCTCAAAAAAAAACGAGTGACTATTAAGGCAACCCAGGTTAAACAGGGAATTCGATTTTTCCTGTTGAATCAGCAGGATGTATGGAATAGTGGGTGTGGTTACATCTGCGAACATGCCGCCATTCTTGAAGCCCAGTATCAACACAATCCAGGCGGCATTCTGATGGTGAACAGTAAAATGGAAATGCTCTCATTTAACGAGGAATTTGTTAAAATTTGGGGTATTCCAGTGCATATTCAGCAATCTCGGGATGAAGAGGCCAGCTTAAAACATGTACTTAGCCAAACAGCTGATCCTGTGGGATTTATTACAAAAATTGAAGCACTCTATTCCAATCGTACAGAAGTAAGCACAGACGAAGTATTGCTTAAAGATGGACGGATTCTTTATCGCCACACTTACCCTATACAAAATCTGGACAATTATCTGGGAAGAGTTTGGTATTTTCTTGATGTTACGCCACTAAAGAGTGCACAATATCAGATTGAAAAGCAGCAGATTTTCCAAAAAGCGATTCTTGAAAATGTTCAGGACGGGATTATTTCCTGTGACTCTGATGGAAAGATCGACTTAATGAACCGCGCCGGTCGTCGGTTTTACGGCTATATTTCAGCGGATCCCATCGGCAAAGACATTGATGATCTGCAACAGTTTAAGGGCGATAGAGTAACACCTTTGACTGGAGAGACAAGTCCCCTACGTAAAGTGCTCGACGGTAATACCATTGAAAACGAAGAGATTACCATTATGGCCGTAAATGGGAAAGAACAGACTTTTCGGATTAATGGTCAATCCATAATGCATGAAAGCTCCAATAGAGTTGGTGCCGTGATGTCTCTGCACGATATTACTGACATCAATGAGGCAAAAGAACAGCTGAAGTTTATGGCATACCACGACCCACTCACGACCCTGCCTAACCGCAGGCTCTTCCACGATCTGCTCTTACAGAACTTAAAACAGGCTGAAAGAAATGATCAAAAGGTCGGGGTTCTTTTTCTTGATATGGATAATTTCAAATCCATCAATGATTGCCATGGACATGAAGTTGGTGACAACTTACTTAAAGCGGTTGGAGAAACACTGCAATCCTGTCTGAGAGACTCTGACCTACTCTGTCGCTGGGGAGGAGACGAATTTATTATTGGTCTACCAGAGAACTATGGCTTTGATGATATAGTAAGGGTTGCGGAAAAAATATGCGCTACCGTTCTTCAACGTATCAAAGAACAAAACAGTACATTTGAAGTGAGTGTCACCATTGGCATTGCCATTTCACCTGACCACGGCACAGATCCTGACCGACTCATTCGTAATGCGGACGTTGCCATGTACCACGCCAAAAAACTTGGAAAAAACCGATGTGAACTCTTCTCAAAAGAACCGATGTCAGCCACAAATGTTGCTTAAATCTCTATGAGGTTACCATTTCGACTATTCGCAGGACTTCACCTCGCCTTTTCCCAGCACCCTTTAGAATTAAAATCTCACACCTGCAATTACACCCCTTAGATGAATTGTCTTAAAATCCTTAGTTAGTGTCTGTCCATAGATGAGAGATTTTTTTCTAAATCGAGGCGCTCGATGAATTTAACCACAGGCATATAGTTGATATCTCGGAGTCTCGTGCCTCGCTTACCGGAGGATTAAATTTGAGAGTAACGACGAGTTAGGGAAAAAGGGCCATTTATGGACAGACAATAGTTACCCTCCTGAGCAGGTACAACGCATATAATATGGCACCAGACAATTTATATTTTATACGCTAGAATAGCTCACATGAAACTAATAGACAGCCACTGCCACCTCGATGTGGCCCCATTAGCGGCGGAGATTGAGACTGTTATTGCCAATGCCAGAGTTGTCGGGGTTCATGGGTTTATTATTCCGGGAATCACAGCATTTCACTGGGAGAAATTACTCCTGCTCGGCTCTCTACATACGGGAGTATACTGCGCAGCCGGACTGCACCCACTTTTTTTAGATCATCATCACAATAGAGATCTCTCCAAATTAAAAGGTCTCTGCCTAGAGAATAAGCTCGTTGGAATAGGTGAGATTGGACTGGATTTTTATGATGGGAGACAACAAGAAACACAACAGCAACAGCTCTTTGAACAACAACTGGCAATAGCCAATAAAGCGAACCTCCCGATTATTTTGCACGTACGAAAGGCCCATGATCAGGTATTGGCAACACTGCGCAGAAAACATTTTACGCAAGGGGGTACCGTCCACGCCTTTAACGGGAGTTATCAACAGGCAGAAAAGTATATTGAACTTGGATTTGCGATCGGTATTGGAGGTGCAATAACCTACGACAGAGCTACAAAAATGCGAGCAGTAGCGTCCCAGCTTCCTGAGCAATCCATTGTTTTGGAAACCGATAGTCCGGATATGGTTATTGCCGGGAAAAAACAGGGTCCGAACCTCCCCCAATATCTGCCCGAAATACTCGAGATACTTGCAAAGCTCAGAAACCAGTCGTCGGAACATCTTGCGACAACGACCTGCGAAAATACGAGAAACATTTTTCGCCTCAAGAACGAATAGAATTTATTATAAACTGCCATTGCACTATTTATTCTATTTCTAAAACCAACTCTTATAATCGTTGACAAAATCCATATATACTGTCAATTGAGAGTGAAAAAAAATCAGGAAAGAGATTAAATTACAACAGTGCTTTTCCTTAAACTATAATTGTGTTTCACGAAGGACCGGACACACCAACTCACCCTAAAGACTATGACTCAGAAAAGTGCTCTCATTATTGGTGCTGGCCCAGCAGGTCTCACTGCCGCATATGAACTTCTAAAAAACACAGATATCAAACCAATAATTTTTGAAATGTCCACTGATATTGGTGGTATTTCAAAAACAGTAAACTATAAAGGTAATCGGATTGATATCGGCGGCCACAGATTTTTCTCGAAATCAGGACGAGTCATGGATTGGTGGCAAAACATTATGCCACTTCAGGGAAAACCAGCGATTGACGATGTTATTCTAAAGAGAGAACTCCCCATACCTGTTGAAAATAGTGAAACAGACCCTGAATCAACAGATAGGGTTATGCTCATACGAAGTCGTTTATCCAGGATTTTCTTTTTACGATCTTTTTTCGATTACCCAATTTCATTAAAACTCAATACGTTTATGAACCTTGGAATCGTACGGATTGCCAAAATTGGTTTTTCATATATTTGGATCAATATCAAACCAATAAAAAATGAGACCAGCCTCGAAGATTTTTTAATTAACCGCTTTGGAACGGAGCTATACAACACCTTTTTCAAGGACTATACAGAAAAGGTATGGGGTGTCCCTTGTGAAGAAATCCCCGCAGATTGGGGGGCACAGAGAATTAAAGGGCTTTCTATAACCAAAACTCTCATACATGCATTTAAAACCATTCTCTCAAGCGACAAATCTCTCGATCAAAAGAATACCGAGACATCACTCATAGGACAATTTCTCTACCCTAAACTCGGCCCGGGACAACTCTGGGAAGAGGTTGCCAGACTCATCAAAAAAAAGGGTGGGGAAATCCATATGCAACACGAGGCGGTCGGCATTGAAGTTAACTCCAACTCCGCACAGACTCTAACCGTCCGAGATCATAAGAATGGTAAAGAGACAAGTCATGACTGTGACTACCTCTTTTCGACTATGCCCATTAAAGATCTTGTAGCAAGAATGACTCCAACGCAGACTCCTGACAGGGTTAAAGACATTGCAAAAGGGCTTATATATAGAGACTTTATTACAGTCGGCCTCCTCCTAAAAAAACTCAAGATCAAAAATGATACCAAGAATAAAACTATTAACAATATAGTCCCAGACAACTGGATCTATATTCAAGAAAGTGATGTTAAAATTGGTCGTTTACAGATTTTCAATAACTGGAGCCCCTATATGGTTGCAGACAGAGAAAATGTATGGATCGGTCTCGAATATTTCTGTCAGGAAGGCGATGAACTCTGGTCCAAACCGGATCCAAAATTTATTGAATTTGCCATAGATGAACTTGAAAAAATAGACATTATTTCAAAAGAAGACGTTCTTGATGCCACAATTCTCAGGGTTCCTAAAACCTACCCTGCCTATTTTGGCACCTACGATCAATTTGATGAACTGTGTGCGTATACGAACTCACTAGAAAATCTTTTCATGATTGGCAGAAACGGTATGCACCGCTACAATAATGCCGATCACTCTATGCTCACAGCTATGGTAGCGGTTGAAAATATCCAGCAAGGTATCACAACAAAAAAGAATATCTGGGAAGTGAATACTGAGCAAGAATATCACGAATCAAAATAAACTTGAGCCATGATTACAAACCTCTTTAAAACACCACCACTTTCGGCGCCAGTACAGAACCGTTCTCTCTTCTGGTCGATGTTGGTTCTGATAATTGCAAGACTATGGCTGGTTGAAGCACAGGACTTCCTGGCTACTTATACCCCACACGATGACTACCTCTTCGTCAAACTTGCCAAACATATATTAAGTGGTGCTTGGCTTGGTCCGTATGACCAGGTTACCCTGGTTAAAGGACCAGTTTACCCACTGTTTATTGCTGCAGCCCACCACACAGGTATGCCACTACTGTTGGTGCAACACCTCCTCTATTCAGCAACTTCTATTCTGGCCGTTATGGCATTTCGTCCTTTAATCAAGAACCAGTGGATTTTTATAGGCATCTTTTTCCTCTTACTTTTTAACCCATTTACCTATACATATCCAGGTACTGGACGAGCTTTTCGTTTTGGACTTTCTATGCCTCTTGTGCTTGCACTATTTTCGAGCATGGCTGGACTACTAATACGAACGGAGTACGCATTCAAAAACAGAGTATTCTGGAGTCTCACCATCGGATTTATTTTCTCACTTCTCTGGTACACAAGGGAAGAGGGGATCTGGCTCCTCCCATCACTCATTTTGTTTGGCCTCTACTTTTTGGTTATTGGTAACAAAATAACCGTTATAAACGTGTTGAAAAAAATTGCTTTTCTTCTACCAATTCCACTTATTTTTATAGGCTTTACCGTAACGTTTTCTCACCTGAACCAGAAACATTACGGTGCTCCCTATATTATTGAATTGAAATCACCTGAATTCCAATCAGCTTTAGGCGGTCTCATGAACATCAATATCGTGAAGAGTCAACGTTACATTCCTGTTGGGAGAGAAAGCCAAAATGCAGCTTACGAGGTGAGTCCTACTTTTAAGCAACTTCAGCCGTACTTTGAGGATGGGAAGAAAGGAGCACAATTACCAAAATCTTTTTACATCTGGGTTCTCCGTGACATGGTCCGAAAAAGTGGTAACGCTGACTCACTTCCCAAAGCACTAGAATTCTATGGTAAAGTTGGAGCAGAAATAGATGCAGCTTGTAAAGCAGGTAGTATTCCCTGCTTAGATAGAAAACCAACCATTAAACCAGTATGGAGAGCTGAGTATATAAAGCTTATTCCTGCAACATTCTGGGATATTTTCAAACAAGCAATCACATTTAGAACCTTCATTCTTACTGATGATGAATACGCTAAATGGCTAACAACTGGTAACAAGGAGATGGTAGAAGATTACCGGTTTGTCACTCGGGAAAAACTCGCTCCAGGGCACCGTCATGACATCAAAGCATATCCAGATTATTACATGCACATGATAATCGAAAAATTTCGAGTCTTATCTGATATAGGTAAAGGGTATAAGAAAGTAGTGCCTATCCTGTTTGTTCTTGCGTTTTTAATACACCTCTTCTTTCTTGGGCGATCCGTTGTACAACGCAAAGTTGACTTTGCTTCAATGTTTGGTCTTATAACATTAGGCGGGATCATTTCTCTTGTGAGTGTCCTTACTTATGTGAAAATAACCCTTTGGCCAATTAACAGGCCTCTGTTTTCAGCCTATCCACTTGTCTTATATTACATCTCTTCAATGGCCATCTTCACCTACCATTCCATCACTAATAGCAGAAAGAATGCAGTCGAACAAAACAATGAAGAAACACCGTAAAGATGTATTCAAATAAATGAGCGGTGGTATTAATGAGTTACTTATTTTTCACTCTTTTCGTGATAGTCTTCTTCTGTATTTATCTCCCAGATATTTTTCTTGCAGGTCTTTCCCGCTAGCAAATTATCTACCGTGACCATGGCGGTCAGCATTGAGTGGTCTTGATTATTATATTTATGCATTCCATTGCGACCTACCAGATGTAAATTTTCAATCTCAATCACGAAATCCTTTACTTTGTCAAATTCACTATAGGTTCCAAAATACGACGGATAGGTTTTAGGAACTCGTAGGATCGTATGATCAATTACCTTATTTTTATCTATGATATCGATACTTTCAAGCTCATCTATGGCAAATTTAATGAACTGGTCATCCGCCATTTCCCACATTTCATCTCCTTCACTGCAAAAGTACTCCAGCCCAATCCATGCTGTATCCTTATCAGCAACGAGATAGGGACTCCAATTATTAAATATCTGTAACCTTCCCAATTTTACCTCCCGCTCCTGAATATAAATCCAGTTATCGGGTACGAGATTTCTATGGGTGGTCTGTGCCGTATCATTCTTGATCTTCAACTCTTCCAGTAAAAGACCTACAGTTATAAAATCACGATAGGGTAAATTTTCTGCAACATATCTGACTTTCTCAGGGACCTCACCTACCATCCCTCCGATAAGATCCTTTACCGGCATTGTTGAAATAATGATGTCTCCCTTATACTCCCTCTCTTCTCCAGTACGACCATCAACTACCGTGATACATTCTATACGATTATTTTTGAATTCAAGGTTCTTAACTTCCTTATTAAAGATGATTTCACCACCTTTTTCTTCGACTAACGCTGCAACCTCCTCCCAGAGTTGTCCTGGCCCCAATTTAGGATACATAAATCGTTCTATCAGGCTCGTTTCAGTTTCCTGCTGATCCACACTCTCATTTTTTCTCACGTGAGATGTCAATGCATGAATAATCGCCTTAGAAATCGATAACCCTTTGATCCTTTGTGCACCCCACTCTGCAGTAATATTTCGACACGATGTCCCCCACACTTTCTCTGTATAATCCTTGAAAAAAGTGAGGTACAATTGCCGACCAAATCTATTGATAAAAAAGTCTTCAAGGCTTTTTTCATTACGAACGGGGAACAAACGAACCCACATATAACTTGTTCCAATCTTCACCATACGGACAATACCAAGATTTTGAACTGTCTTAAAAGAAAGGGAAACAGGGTAAGAGAAAAATTTCCTCAAAAAGAATATTCTAGATAACCTCTCCCGTATCAACATAACCTTATCTGTTGTATCAGAAGAAGGTCCATTGACTTCTCTTGTCACACTATTTTTCTTATTGTGGTAAGTGATATTCGATTCAACATCTTCCCCTTCGGAAACTCCTTCAAGTGGGAGGATATTTTGCCACCAATCCATAACACGTTTGGATTTAGAAAAAAACCGATGCCCGCCTATATCTATCCGGTTTCCTTTGTAATTTACTGTTTTTGAGATGCCACCAATCTGATCACTCATTTCAAAAATAAGCGGGGTATAATCAGTTCGTTGCAAAAGTTCATACGCTGCTGTTAAACCAGCAGGTCCTGCTCCAATTATTAATGCAATTTTCTTATTTTCCATGATTATTCAGTAATCTGTCTCTATGTTTAAGATTTTTCTGATCTATAATATCCCCAAATCGCCTAATATCAAACACCTTGAATCTCAACAATTCCAAACAACATTCAGTAATGTTTTTTTTTCGAATTATGGTATCGTGGTCCGACTAAATTTAAAAAAAGTCGGTGGTCCTTAACAAATGCCACTCATAAACACACACTAATTTGGGAATACACAGTGAGCTCAATTGCTACAAACAGAGTTACAAATCATATCTCTCAACTTGCCAAATACGGTATTGTTGGTCTAGCAGCACTTTTTTTTGACTATCTCATTCTGATTCTTCTGACAGAATATTATCATCTTAACCACCTGATCTCTGCTACTGCTGGATTCTTTGTGGGGTTACTTGTCAATTATACCCTTGCGACGAAATTTGTATTTAAAGAAAGCAAACTCAAAAGTAAACGACTAGAATTCTTAATATTTTCAGCCATAGGAGCGGGTGGACTGCTCTTTACTATAGGTCTGATGTGGCTTCTCACCGACTTCTTTGCTATACATTACACGATTTCAAAAGCTGTTGCTGTAGGCACCGTTTTTCTCTGGAATTTTTACGCAAGAAAACTCGTTCTTTTCAAAGACTGAGGTTCGAATATGAAGTATTCCATATGAAAAAAACTCTCAAGAAATACTGAAAAACCGATGCCAACCGATAAGTCCCCAGCTCAACACCACAAGAAATAGGCAGAAAAATACAGCGGCAGAGCCCATATCTTTTGCCCGGCCAGAAAGTATATGTCTTTCTGATCCAATTCGATCCACCACTGCCTCAATAGCAGAATTGAGGAGTTCCACAACAACAACTAGAATACAGGGAGCGATAAGCAACAATTGCTGTTCCACCGTTTCTCCCAACCAAAAAGCCAGGGGAAGAAGAAACACCATTAAGGCGAATTCCTGCCTGAACGCGGCCTCATTTTGCAAGGCTGCACGAACCCCCCGAAAGGAATAGTAAGTGGCCCAGATAATTCTTTGCACTCCTTTTCTTCCTGGCTTGCTCATTTCATCTGTGTCATTTTTTTCTGTCTGGTCGACCATCATCTATTCCTTCTTTGTTGTTGTATTATTCGAGATGAACAACAGACTCACTATAAAGTAGACAACAAGCTGAAACAATAGCTCCATTAAAAAGTCCAAAAAAAAGGGCAACCGAATTAATCGGTTGCCCTTTTTAGCTTCTAACCCCGGTAAAGGGGAAATAAGCTGGGACTCTTTTCAGTACTCGCTCGTCGGGTATAAGTGCCTCGAAGGTCTCTCTTCGTTCGCTATCTGGTGGTAACTTAACGTTATTGATGTTAAAGAACTCTCAGTTTTCTTGTTTTTTATTACAAGTTTTCTGGAGTAAGGCACTAACAGCCACAACTACGTTTTACTTGCCCTGCATCATTGCCGCAACATCATCCTCTACGGTTCCAATAGGCTTAATATCGAAGTTCTCAACCAGAACATTCAATACGGCTGGAGAAATAAAGGCAGGGAGGGAGGGTCCAAGACGGATACCCTTGACACCTAGGTGCAACAGTGCAAGAAGTACAGCCACCGCTTTTTGCTCATACCAGCCGATATCAAAAGAGATTGGTAATTCATTGATATCTTCGAGCCCAAACACTTCTTTGAGTTTCAGTGCAATTACAACAAGCGAGTAGCTATCATTACATTGTCCGGCATCAAGTACTCTAGGAATTCCGCCAATATCGCCAAGATTAAGTTTGTTATATCGATATTTTGCACAACCAGCAGTCAGAATCACTGCATCTTCCGGCAACTGCTCAGCAACTTCGGTAAAATATCCGCGTCCTTTTTGTCTGCCGTCACAACCCGCCATAACAACAAAACGTTTAATGGCACCGGACTTCACAGCTTCAACAACCTTATCAGCAAGGGCAAGTACCTGATTGTGAGCAAATCCACCAACAATGGTTCCTGTCTCAAGTTCTTCAGGGGCCTTACAGCCCTTTGCCTGCGCAATGATTGCGGAAAAATCCTTTGGCTTACCAGCTACTCTATCAGCGATATGGGTAACACCTGGGTAACCAGCCATTCCGGTGGTATAAATACGGTCCTTGTAACTGTTACTCTCTTTTATAGGAATAATGCAGTTGGTGGTCATCAGGATCGGACCATTGAATGCCTCAAAATCAGTGTTCTGATGCCACCAGGAACCACCATAGTTTCCTTTGAGGTTTTCATACTTTTTAAACGCAGGGTAGTAGTGGGCAGGCAGCATCTCGCCGTGGGTATAAACATCTAAATCTGTTCCCTCTAACTGCACAAGAAGCTCTTCCAGATCTTTAAGATCATGACCACTGATCAAAATTCCAGCCTTGTCACTTACACCGAGGTTCACTTCAGTAATTTCAGGATTTCCGTAGGCGCCGGTATTAGCACCATCTAGAGCTGCCATGGTGGTAACCGCAACTTCTCCGGCTTTTAGTACTAAGCCAACCATCTCATCTACAGTGTGCTCTTCTGTGGTTGAAGCAAGACCTTCAATAACAAAGTCATAAATCTCTTCTTTTTCAACACCAAGAACCGCCGCATGCTCAGCATAGGCACCAATTCCTTTGAGTCCAAGGATGAGGAGCTCACGCAGGGAGCGTACATCTTCATTTTCAGTGGCCAGTACACCAACCGTTTTGGCCTTTGTCTGATACGTTTCGGGGTCAGAAGAGAACCACAGGGCGGAAGCGTCAAGCTGATCTGAAGGAGAACTGGTCTCGCCCATACCTAAGAACTGCATGAGTTTACCGAAAATAGATAGCTTGTCTGATTCTGAAGGGAGCGTGTCAAACTGATTTTTCAGTTGTTGCTTTATTGCCTGAGAACGTTTGATCCAGCTTTCAAGACTGGCATTATCAAAGTTTGCATTGGTAATAGTGGTAAACAGACCTTCTGAGAGAAACAGGCCAACCCCTTTGCCTACTGGAGCGTCAGCTTCTTTTAAGCCTTTTGCCAAAACTGCAATTCCCTTCAAATCAAAAATAAGAAGATCCTGAAGATTAGCAGTGGATTCCTGCTTTCCACAGACACCCTTTACCGTACAACCAGTGCCTTTGGCAGCTTCTTGACATTGAAAACAGAACATAACTACTCCTTTTAAATCATGTAACCGCTTTCATGTGATTCATTTTTGCCCTGATTGCATGCCAATGTTAGGAGGCCGGGCGAAAGCGGTATTAAAACGAGGTCTCCCCCGCACCTTTTCTGCATCATTCAAAATCAATGTTACCTCAGATTCTTTCACTCTTCTTTGACATGGATCAATTTTTTCTATTCTTTTTAACTTTAAAAAATCATCTTAGCCGTACAGATGGACTCAGGCAAAAGTTCGATCAACTTTTTTATTCATACAACAGAGCCATTCCTGCCCTGAGGGCATCAATTGAATGTTGGCCGGGGGCAGAACTCTCTCTACCGGCGGCAAAGGTAACATCAGAGCCAAACAAGCCGCCCGCAAGTCTGCTGACGCCACCTTCTGCACCCATGGAAATGGTAATCATAGGAACGTAAATTTTTCCAATTCTTGAACTGTTCGTGGCACTTAAAAGGGTTAACACGTCGGTGTAACAATTGGGCATAACGGCTATTTTTGCAATATCAGCACCCCGCTCCTGCATTTTATATAGCACTTCACAGATAAACGACTCTTCGGGAGTTTCCGTAAAATTATGGTGGGAGAGAATCACCTTAACACCTGCATCGTTTGCCCCGGTAATAACTGCATCAAGAAAGGAATCATCGCTTACTAACTCAACATCAACCAGATCCACAGCTCCAGTTGCCATTGCAGCAAGTATCAACTTTTTTCTCTTTTCCTGAGGTATCTTTTGCACTCCACCTTCAAGCTCACTTCTGCAGGTAAATATAAGAGGGATATCACCCGTGGTTTTTCTTAATTGCTGCAGAGCATCTATACACATATCCGTATCTGTAAGAGCCGAAAAAGCGTCTACGCGCCACTCTAGAATATCAGGAGATCGTCCAACGAGTTCTCTTGCCTCACTGAGTAATTCATCAAGACCTGCAGACACCAACGGTAAACATATACAGGGGTGTGACCCACCAATAATTGTGCCTCTGATATCAATTGTAACTTTGCTCTGTTGCCTCATGCTTTACCCTTTTCGTTTATGACCGGTGGTCAGGTTTTTTTGCGCTATTGTTCCAATAACACCACAAAATACCCCATCCCCGCTACAGTTTCATGCTATTTACCAGAGCCTTCTCATTTGCTGGCCACTTTGTCGTGAGCAATAGATAATTATTCCCCAACATCAACCTAACAAACAATACACGCTTATCAAGCGTGTCTAAAGGAGGTAGGCACCCACCGGATATCTACCTAACAGTAAAATAATTACTACGATAGTGGTCTAGGAGACGAGAATGAAAAAACGGATGGCTCATACAGCCCTTACTCTGACTGCATTTACACTTATCACAAGACTGAACCGCCAAAGGGATGGAGGCATCAGGGAAATACGATACTGGTGGCCCTGATCACAGTCAGAGAGCATACAAAATAGCGATAACCAGCCGCACCTTTATGCCGGAATAGGAATCTCCCTTCCTGGAAGATAAGAAAATTTCGTGTTTAGCAAAAAGTTAGTTCTTCATGGCTCCATATAGCCGGGCCCACCAAACAATCTGCCTGGGATGATTCCAGAGAACACATTGTACGTATCCCCGAAATGAGTTGAAGCCGTAATAGACGCTTGCCCACCATATTGGAGGTAAAAATGTACTGTTCAGTACCGTAAACAACCGTACTTTATTTGCCTTGAAACCCTTTCGCCTTGTAAAAGGCCACCCCGTAAATGGACGTGGTACAGAATATTTGTTCAACCAACTATCGGGGATAAAACCAGGCACCTTCTCCCGGTTCCATGGGGAAATATGATCCAACAAAGGTAATGCATTAAAGAGTAGTGGAAAATCGTTTCGTATCTTTTCCCAATCCAGGGTCAAAGAATGTTTCTCTGTAAAACTGATGATATCGCAAATATTAATGAGTTTGAATCCTTCGTAGGTCAGAGGGGCATGGAGAGCGTGCTGATACAAATAGTAGAGCATCTCCTCATCATTAAAGGTAAAAGCCTCCATTTCACCAACTTTTATTTTCCTGGCGGATTTCAACAAACTATCAAAATCGATCTCTGGATAATATGGCGGGCAATTGGGATATAACCCCCTATGAAGCTCAATACAAACGGCAACCCCATCAACTGTTTTCATCAGTGATGGTAAATGATGGTGATCTGCCGGAATAGGTGATCTGGATTGGGTAAAACCCGACTTTACCAGCACCTCCTGTGCCTTATCAACATCATTTTCAGACAGCAGGATGTCCATATCCCGCATTGGCCGAAGATAAGGCTCTTGGTACAATGTGTAACATAATGCAGCCCCTTTTATCAAAAGCGGAGTCATCTCCATACTCTTAAAGAGGACCAACACTTCTTGCAGTACTTTCAAACGAATTTTTGCCTGTTTATGATGCCTTTTAACAAGAAGGTTTAAGCTCCGACGAACTCCTGCAGGATAGCTACTTTCCGACTCCTCGAGATGTTTTTTTAAGAGTGGTGAAAGACCTTCTTTTTCTGCCTGTTGTAACAATGCATTCCAATCTTCAAAAGCATCGCAATATTCACGCAGCATCTGGTGTTGGGCTGGGTGTCCATGGGTTCGAGCACAAACATCTAGAATAGGATAGTTCATTTAGGCTCTATAGTTACTGATTTCCAAAAGGACCTGTTGAGGTGTTAAAAACCGTATCCAAATCATCAAAACTGCCATAAGTAATTTTATACGACCTGCAATTCCTTACAATATTTGACAGTTCTGGAACACCATGCCGGGACAAGTTCCTGGCATTAACATGGGACTGCAAAAGATATAAACTACTTCTTGCAGGGGAAACTTCTTCAAGTGCAAGCTCTTCTCCTTTGACAAACTCTGGAAAAAGAACATGCGTAGCATAAGGTTTTTTGGCAACAAAGGTGTCATTTAACAGTCGGTGGGGAATCATTGATCCGCTTGGATCAGAAAGAATTTCTTCTGTATACTCTTCATCCAGCATCCAGGAAACATGGGTCGAAGTCACTTTCAGATTAATCGGTCTGGTAAGGGGGCAAACCTGACCTTCATTGGAAAGAAAAATCAGCTCATCAGTAAGATACTGATATCCATTTTTTACAAGCCACATTGTAAGGGTACTTTTGCCTCTACCACTCGACCCAGGTAAGATAATACATTGATCATCCTTATAGACTGCACCTGCATGAATCGCATGTTGTTTATCATTTTTGTTAATACAGTGGTAAATCACTTCGTTCATAAGAGTATATGCCAGATTGTATTTTGATGAACCAAGATAGAGTCTGTTACGACCTTCCCATAAAGATAACATGCCCCCTTCTTCAACAGACACAATCTCATACTTTATAATCGACTGAGAGGACTTGCTATACTCAAAATCCGTAAACAAAAACGCAACAAGGTTATAAACATCTACACCCGAGCAATGTATTTCAAAGGACTGGTCTGCAAATCCTGTGTAAAAGATCTTTTTATCATCCAACATTTGATAACCGTATTACACTGTTTTCTTCCAGTGTCTGTAGTGCCCCGAATACATCATCTTGTATCTGGGCTTTCTGGTTAGGATATAGTTTTTTTAGGTAATCCACGATCTCCCCAACAGTCAAATCCTCTTTACACAACTCCCATACAGCATAGGCTGCATCATTGAGATAGACAGCCTGGGTCCTGGTTTCGGTATATAACAGAATCTCGCCATCAAATTTTTCAACTGTGTAAGCCGGGTCCACTATAGGTTTCTGATTTTCATCCATATCTTTTCTCCCATGTTTAATTAAGTTTCACACTATTACCAATAACAGTGTTTTTTTTCAAACTACTGTTGCGTATCAAGCTGATAATAATTTTGATACATTTTGTGACATACAAATATTTGTACTATAAAAAATATTATAGTATTATAAGGAGTTAGGTATTTACATAATTTTATAGGAGAGGAAAAAAGCACATGAACAAACCAGAAATTGAAAGTACATCTCGGCGTAAGGCGGTAAAAACCATCGTTGGTGGAGTAACCGCTCTTGCCGCATACAATATGATGCCCGTTAAATGGGGAACGCCAGTCATAGAACAGATTTTCTTACCAGCACATGCCGCAACAAGCGGGGAATGTTCAGAAGATGCTATTGTGGGAACATGGATTGTGTTTGTTGCAGGTATTGAGGAAAGCCAGTTTACCCTTAACACCGGTGGAAGTTATATTGACGTTGATGGAGACACAGGAACCTGGACTTTGTCTAATAATACTGTGACAATAACTACAGACGATTTTTCCGCAGTAGGGACTCTGTCTGACTGCTCTTCAATGACCGGAACATCATCAGACGGAGATCCTTTCACTGCAACAAAACAATAGACTTTTTCTATTTTTTCATACAATTCAATACATCGCCCAACATGCAAGCAAACGGTAACAAGCATTTCGTTTACCGTTTGCTTGCACTCCCAATATATTCAGTAATAAACAGCACCTGCATACAGAGCATAATGGCTTGCCTTGGTATTTATACAATGAAAAATAACATCATTCATTTGAACATATGCCAACGGATATCGCAACGCACCAAAGTAATGCCACTTCTCACCTTCACATAGGGATTACATTGATATGAGGCCGGATAAAACAATGCTATAAAGCTTTGTAGAATTTGCTATATTTGTTCCGAGGAAATCCTCAAACAAGAATTTAGCAATGAGCAAAGCCCTTTCAACAAAAGGATATTGTCCCAATATCCCACCATTTCTCCTGTATCACTCAGCACTTGCAAAAAAGATACAAATTGGGGGTTACCCAAAGCATAGTGACCTGTGTATTTAAACATTGCAATTGCCTCTATTGGAGGAGGATGAATACGCTCTTCAGTATTAAATCCTGTGTCAATTTTAAATCGAATAGTCCTATAACTTACCAACTCCAAGATAAGGGACCCCATGAATTTTGCTGTTGATGTAATTCATTAGAAACTCCAGTTTATCTTTTTTGTGATGGGTTAGCTCTGCGCTGATTTTTTCATAGCTGGGCATCTCTTCTTCCAACTCTGTGGTGGCAGTATCAAATTCTTCCTGCTCGTATTCACGATCATCGTCATCTTTACACTTTGAAAGCTGTTTTTTTGACTTTTCACCTCTCTTTTTGTTTCTGTTACCTGCTATAGCTGGTTATTCTTGATGTTCAGACTGAAAAGTAGAGATAACACCTTTCTAAACGCTTTCATCTACCACCCGCTCTACAAACCGACATCCCAATAATATTATCAATATGAGCCTCTTGCAAAAGTAACATTCAAGAAGCATCGATTTTTGTTAATTGATCAGCAAAAATTGCAATAACACCAAACATAAGATGTAGTTTTACTTTTTTTGCCCCTTTTACCATCACATGTTTAC
>JBLHNA010000052.1:0-33625 GCA_047619065.1 Desulforhopalus sp. | reverse complement strand
TAAAAAGTTTATTTTATTTTCGTTAGTGAGAACGTTTTTGAAAAGCTAAATTGCCGTTCAGGCAGTTTGTTTTTCCCCGTGCTCAACAACGAGCGGCAAAGTACATGATCGCCTCACTGCCGTCAACTTATAAATGACAATGAGTGTTCTTTTATTGGTTTGAATTTGCTGTTTTAATAGTCAGATAGTTATATCTTCCTGGAGTTTGGTTGTAAATAGGCGTGTGTATTAATGGTAGGCAATGAAAAATATTGATTACGACTTGTGCGTATTTCATTTAATGGCAATGGCTGATCACTCTCGGTTTTTTGGAATCCTGCTTTTGCTCTTGGTTCTACCGTACTTGAACGCTCGATTTACTTTTCAACCATCTGCATGAAATGTTGAATTTGATTTGCACTATATATAGCGGGGAGTATTGCTTAGATATATATGGATATGTTGTTACCTTTAATCGTCTAAGTGACATTTCATAATTCCCAACAGGCCAAGGACGCAGGTGAGTGGAGTTGACTTTGGTCTCTTTTTGCTATCTTTACATTGAAATATCTACAGAGTTTCGCTATTATGGCCGACTGTCTTATCGTTAAATATTATTTATCTTCCTATATATAGAGGTTTTTATGAATGTAACAGTTTTTGGTGTGGGCTATGTGGGATTGGTTCAAGCCGCAGTTCTTGCTGATGTCGGTCATAATGTCTGCTGCGTTGACGTTGATGAGAGAAAAATAGAAGGACTAAAAAATGGGGTGATACCTATTTTTGAACCAGGGCTATCTGAGCTTGTTCTCACTAACTATGAGAAAAAGCGTATTACCTTCACTACGGATGCATTGCAGGGTGTGAATCATGGGGAACTGCAGTTTATTGCCGTAGGAACTCCTCCTGATGAAGATGGTAGTGCGGATCTCAAATATGTATTGTCTGTTGCAGGCACTATAGCTAACCACATGGCTGATGGTAAGATCGTCATCGACAAATCTACGGTTCCCGTTGGTACTGCTGATAAGGTCAAAGCGCATATGGTACAAGTTCTAAGGGATCGTGGTGTAGATCTACCTCTTCATATTGTCTCAAATCCCGAATTCTTGAAAGAGGGCTCCGCATTGGAAGATTGTATGCGGCCTGAGAGAATTATCGTAGGTACTGATAGTCCTGAAGTTGAAACGCAGATGAGGGAGTTGTATGAACCTTTCAGCCGTAATCATGATAAAATTATGATTATGGATGTGCGCAGTGCTGAATTCAGCAAATATGCTGCGAACTGTCTTTTGGCCACCAAAATTTCTTTTATGAACGAAATGTCAAATCTCGCAGAAAGACTTGGGGTTGATATAGAGCAGGTTCGTCGAGGAATCGGATCTGACTCTCGTATTGGCTATCAATTCATCTATCCCGGGTGTGGCTACGGAGGCTCGTGTTTTCCAAAAGATGTTCAGGCTCTTGAACGGTCTGCCAATGAAATTGGTTATGACGCAAAAATTTTAAAAGCTGTGGAGAGTGTTAACTACAAACAGAAAGAAAAGCTGTTTGAACACGTTTCTTCCTTTTACAAGGATGGGGTCGTCGGAAAAACCTTTGCAGTATGGGGGCTTTCTTTTAAACCAAATACTGATGATATGCGTGAAGCATCCAGCAGAGTTCTTATGGAAGCACTCTGGTCGGCCGGGGCCAAAGTTCAGGCGTATGATCCCGAGGCAATGGAAGAAGCTCAGCGCATATACGGAACAAGAGACGACTGCACTCTCATGGGTACAAAAGAGGCCGCCCTGCATGGAGCTGATGGGCTCATTATAGTAACAGAGTGGAAAAGTTTTCGTGTGCCTGACTTTGAACTCTTGCTTAACGAATTGAAAGATAAGGTTATCTTCGACGGAAGGAATCTCTACGACCCTGCTCGGATAGAATCAATGGGCCTTGCCTATTATGGTATTGGTCGAGGCCGTTCTATAAAAATTTAAGATTTGCGGGAGGCCTTGCCTCCCTTTTAATTTTGCTTATATATCTAGAAATAATGGGAAACATCAATATATGAAAAAGGCATTAATTACCGGTGTCACTGGTCAGGATGGCGCGTATCTCGCAGAATTTCTCCTGGAAAAAGGATACGAAGTTCATGGGGTTAAAAGAAGAGCATCATTATTTAATACAGATAGGATAGACCACCTCTATCAAGACCCCCATGCAGAAGATCGCAGATTTATTTTACATCATGGTGATTTAACTGATTCATCAAGCCTGATCAACATAATTGGTAAGGTTCAGCCTGATGAGATATATAACCTGGCTGCACAGTCACATGTGGCTGTTTCCTTTGAAGAACCGGAATATACCGCAAATTCAGATGCGCTTGGAACTCTGAGGTTGCTTGAGGCAATTAGAATCTTAAATCTCACAGAGAAGACGAAATTCTATCAGGCATCCACTTCAGAGCTATTTGGTAAGGTACAGGAGACGCCACAGACTGAAACCACCCCATTTTATCCAAGGTCGCCGTACGCTGTTGCAAAGATGTATGCTTACTGGATTGTTGTTAACTACCGTGAAGCGTACAATATTTTCGCCTGTAACGGTATTTTATTCAATCATGAATCACCGCTTCGAGGTGAAACGTTCGTTACAAGAAAGATTACTCGAGCGCTTGCCAGAATTTTCCTGGGACTGCAGGATTGCCTTTATCTTGGAAACATGGATGCCAAAAGGGATTGGGGGCATGCAAAAGATTATGTGAAGATGCAATGGTTGATGCTCCAGCAGGATAAGCCGGAAGATTTTGTAATTGCCAGTGGGCAGCAGCATTCTGTTCGAGATTTTGTCAATGCAGCAGCAGCTGAGCTTGACGTTACCATAGGCTGGGAAGGAACTGGTTTAGATGAAGTGGGCGTAATCAAAAATCTGCCAACGGATTACGCTGGAACAATGAAAGTGGGCGATATTGTTGTACGGGTTGACAGTAGGTATTTCAGGCCAACTGAGGTGGAATCCCTTCTCGGTGATCCCCGAAAAGCAAAAGAGAAATTGGGATGGGTGCCTGAAACCACATTTGCAGAACTCGTGGCTGAGATGATGCGATGTGACTTTGAGGATGCCAAAAAGGATGAACTCTGTAAGAGTGAAGGTTTTTCTGTTCTCAACCACAACGAATGATAATGTCTACTGATATGGAACAGATAAGAAAAGAAGAAGTCATTTTTGTTGCTGGTCACAGAGGTATGGTTGGCGCGGCCATTGTACGTAGATTACAGGAAATGGGATGTGAGAATATCATCACAAGAACCCATAATGAACTTGATCTTGCCGATCAGGCTGCGGTACATCTATTTTTTAGTACAAATAAAATAGATCGAGTCATTATTGCCGCAGCAAAGGTTGGAGGAATACATGCAAATAATGTATTCCCAGCTGAATTCATCTATGTCAACTTGATGATCCAGGCAAATATTATTCACCAGGCATATCTTGCTGGAATCCGCAATCTCCTCTTTTTGGGGTCATCTTGTATTTATCCTAAATTTGCGCCACAGCCAATGGCAGAAAACCATCTACTGACTGCCACCTTAGAGCCAACAAACGAACCCTATGCCATTGCCAAGATTGCAGGGATTAAGATGTGTGAGGCTTACAACAGGCAGTACGACACTGCCTATCGTTCTGTGATGCCGACTAATCTCTTTGGGCCAGGTGATAACTACCATCTTGAAAATAGTCATGTCATTCCTGCGATGTTACGCAAATATCATTTGGCAAAACTTGCTCAGGAGCATGATCTATCAGGTGTTATTGAGGATGAAGAAAGGTATGGTCTCATCCCTGAAGATATTCAGAAAGCCATCGGCTATGTTGCAAGGACAAAGACGTTCACCCCGGGAGTTGAACCGAAGGTGGTTCTTTGGGGATCTGGAACACCCAAACGTGAATTCTTGCACGTAGATGATATGGCTGCTGCATGTTTGCATGTTATGGGTCTTAAACAGCAATATTTTGAAGGAGAGAACCCTTCATTTGTAAATGTTGGTACAGGTAAGGATATCACCATACGTGAAACCGCAAACATTATCGCCGAGCTTGTTGGTTTTACTGGTGAGACAATCTATAACAGTGCCCAGCCAGATGGGACACCGAGAAAGTTACTTGATACATCAAGAGTAAATGCACTTGGTTGGACGCCGAAAATGAGTTTTAGAGAAGGGCTTGAAGATGCCTATAAATCCTACCGACGCAAAGAGTAGGGCGATTAAAAAGATATAGGAATGATCTTTCATAAAAGTGTGCAATTCATATGAATTGCACACTTTTGTTGTTTACGTAACATGCCTGCGAAATTGATTAATTAATTCATTTCTAATTGATCCATGGTCGAGATGGTAAATATCCTTTGGAAACAGAAGTTCCATAACTCCAGAGTCGAATATTCTTTTCACCTCATATTCGTCATGGGACACGTCATGCTTATACATGTAATTGAGCCAACTTTGATTGGTGTGGATGATAAACTCAACACGCATGCCACCGAGTCTTGCGAAAAACTTCATCATTTCTGTTTTGCTGCTAGATCCTGTACCGTTTCCTTTGTAGGGGCTTTTTCCTGTGAGCGTGTCAGAGATATCTTCCAGTACCATGAAACTATCAGCCTTTGATGCACTACGAGTCAGATGATCCTGGAAAATCTTGACGTCGGCAATTGAATCCAATACTGCCATTAAACCCAGTTCATCGTCTACTGCAATGGAAGGATTTTTTTGATTTTTACGTAGCAGTTTTAATACTTTTGCCTCTGGTGGCTTTTTTCTGATGGAAACATATATGGGGATTTCACGGTTTCCACTGAGAAAGCGTCTTCTTTTGATCAGTGTTAGCTTGCTATCTTTTGATAGCACAATCTCTTTGGCGACCTGGGGACATACAGGAGTGACTCCTGTGCAGCTGAAATCATCTTCAGAGTGTTGGGAGTGAAGATAGACAACATCCAGTTCGCCGATTTTTAGACTGTTACTCCATACGTAGTCGTTTAGAAAGTGGAGAAAAGTTGAAAATTTTTCTTCTGTTGCTGTTTCTGTTTCTCGTTGATCAATGGAACCGGCAAGGCTCATGAGAACAAGTTTACGACGTGCTTCAAATCGAGCCTTCTTGCTATAGCGATTGTCAAACATGACAAGAATCAAGCCAACGGGATCATTGGCCACCTCTATCTCGTTGGTAGTAGCTATATATGATGTGTATGAGCTAAGTATTTTAATTTTGAATGAGTTTACAACTGCATCAGCAGTGCGTGCGTATTGGTGTACTCTTGCTTCAATTTCTCTTGGCGTGCCATTTAAACCAAACATGTTGCCTAGAAGGGCGCACGCTCGTTGGCTTCTTTCCTTTTGTGTCTGTGGACTTTTAAGGAGTTCGTCTAACTGGGTGAAGCTGGATATACCCAGGAAAGCAAAGATCTGGTTTCTAAGGGCTCTGTATTTCGTGGCATTGAGTCGGTTTTGGCATAGCTTTTTTACCCAGAGACGAGTGGCTGTTGAAAAAGGTCCCTTGATATTTATGTTCTCTTCTACGGCAAGGGGGCCGTGTTGTTGAAGCGAGGTGAATACGCTGTCTTCACTTATTACTGACATCTGTTTGTCCTAATTGTTTTTTATGGCAGGTTTTCTGGAGTATGGCACTAATTTATGTTACCAGGAGATGCGTTAGAATAGACCAGCTGTAAAAAGACGCAACTATTTTATACTGTAAAAGGTCCTTGAAGTTTTATTGGAAAATTGTTACGGGAAGCTTTAACATAGCTTTTCTATTGTTTATGTTATCTCCATTTCTCACAACTCTACGAGTGAATATATTATGTATAGAAATTTCAGTATTGTTCCCAAAATAATGTTTGGCAGAGGGTCGTTTAATCAATTAGCTGATGTTATCGCACCAGAACGGGTAACCCCAGACTCTTTTTTCGTCTTTGTCCTGGATGACGTCTTTATTGGTAAACCACTGGAGGGGAGGATACCCCTTGAAAAAGGAGATCTCCTTCTTCATGTCAATGTGGATGATGAACCGAAGACGAGTTATATTGACGCCCTTGTTGAGCAAATAAGACAATACAGCCCCGTTAAGCCTGATGGTATTGTCGGTATCGGCGGTGGATCGACTATGGATATTGCAAAGGCTATCTCTTTGCTTCTCAATAACCCAGGTTCCTCTGCAGACTATCAAGGGTGGGATTTGATAGAGAATCCTTCTATATATCATCTGGCAGTTCCCACTCTTGCAGGAACCGGTGCTGAAATATCAAGAACGACCATACTCACGGGTCCTGTGAAAAAACTTGGCATTAATTCTGATTATACCCTTTACCATCAATTAATCCTCGATCCTGAGCTCGTAGCTGATGTACCGAAAGATCAATGGTTCTATACAGGGATGGATTGTTATATTCATGATGTGGAATCCCTCGAGGGTACATTCATCAATGAATTCAGCAAATCCTATGGGGAAAAGTCCATAGATCTTTGTCGTCAGGTATTTCTAGAAGATCATCCGGACAAAGACGATAAGCTTATGATGGCTTCGTATTTTGGGGGGATGTCCATTGCCTACTCACAAGTTGGGGCCTGTCACGCACTTTCCTATGGGCTTTCTTATGTACTAGGGATTCACCACGGTATTGGTTGTTGTATTGCCTTTGATGTTTTGGAAGAGATCTATCCGGAAGGTGTTGCTGAATTTCGTACAATGATGGACAAACACGACATATCTTTACCAAAAAATATAACAGCAGATATGAGTGATGATGCAATTGAGCTCATGATTACAACTGCACTCAATCTGGTTCCCCTCTGGGAAAATTGTTTAGGGGCTGATTGGGAAAAAATCATGACCCGTGAAAGATGTAAGAAATTGTTTTTACGGATGTAGGATGGCTCTCAGTAAATCCTGCATTAAGGGCGCTCAGAGAGCTCTGCCAATAGTTCTTGGCTATGTCCCTATAGGTTTTGCCTATGGAGTTCTTGCCGGGAAAAGTGGCCTTTCAGAAGTAAACACCCTGCTCATGTCGCTGATTGTCTTTGCGGGGTCTGCTCAATTTATTGCAGTAGGTCTTTTCGCCAGTGGTACTGGGCCTGCTGCAGTCATACTGACCACCTTTGTCGTTAATCTCAGACATATGCTTATGGCTGCGGCCCTTGCCCCGTACCTCTCCGGATGGAAGAAGCGGTATCTCGCTTTTTTCTCTTATCAACTCACAGATGAGACTTTTGCGCTTCATTCATCCAGAGCAGTAGATCTCAAGGAGTGCAGGGTAGAGGCTTTATCTCTCAATATTGCCGCTCAGTTTTCATGGGTTGTAGGGACAATCCTCGGGATTGTCGCCTCAGGACTTATTGGAGATGTGAAACCTTTGGGCCTCGATTATGCTCTGGCTGCCATGTTTATTGGTTTGCTTGTGGGGCAGTGTGAAAATAAGATTCGTGTAATAACAGCTCTTATCTCTGGTGGCATCGCGACCGGGCTTTATCTTCTTGGCCTGCATCAGTTTCATATCATCTTTGCAACTGTAATGGGCGCTACCTTAGGACTTGGAGTGGAACAGTGGATCAAACGCTGATTTTCTGGACCATCGTTGGGATGGCATTAGTGACGTATATCCCGAGATTATTACCAACTCTGTTTTTAAGTGGCAAGACTCTGCAGCCGCTACTTACTGCATGGTTGAGGCTGGTCCCGCCTGCTGTGCTTGCGGCTATGCTGGTGCCTTCTCTACTCATTCGTGAGGATTCTATCTCTCTTGATTCAAGCAATCTATTCCTCTGGTCAGCCATGATTGCCTTTCCTGTTGCCTGGAAGTTCAAAAGCCTTTCGGCTACCGTTTTGGTCGGCATGGGACTTGTGGCAATTGGTCGTTATCTCGGGCTTGGTGTGTGAGTTTGTTGGGTTATTTATGGTAGCAAAGCTTTCCACATCTGATAGCGCCTTTCTTGTCGATCAGCTCATTGATTGGTTTCGTGATATTAAGAGAGATTTGCCGTGGCGACAGACCTATGATCCATACCACGTCTGGATCTCCGAGATCATGTTGCAGCAAACCCAAATGGAACGTGGTGTTGCCTATTTCCTGCGTTGGATTGAGCGTTTCCCATCTGTAAGAGAGGTGGCCGATGCGAATGAAGACGATATTCTTGTCTATTGGGAAGGACTTGGTTACTACGCCAGGGCCAGAAATCTGCATAAAGCTGCAAAGGAAATCGTCGCGACTTACTCTGGAATAGTTCCTTCTGATTACGATACTCTTCTCATGTTATCAGGTATTGGTCCATATACAGCAGCAGCTGTTGCAAGCATTGCTGGTAATCAGGATGTTGTGGTGGTTGATGCTAATGTGAATCGAATATTTGCCCGATTATTTGATATCGATGATCCGATCAAAAGTAGTGGAGCACAAAAACAAGTTCGTCAATTGGCAGAAGGATTATTGCCATCAGGTAAAGCGAGAAGCTTTAATCAGGCCTTGATGGATTTTGGAGGCCTCGTCTGTACTCCCAAAGCCCCAGGGTGTTGCAGTTGCACCATACAGCGACTTTGCAAATCCTACCAATTTGGTACTGTCTCCTTAAGACCCGTGTTAAAGCCAGCTAAACAGACTGTTCTGATGACTCGTGTTGCGGGAATTATAGTGAGTGAAGGTAAAATATTTATGCAGAAAAGGGAGAGCACTGCCGTGTGGGGCGGACTTTGGGAGTTTCCTGGAGGAGAGTCTCTTGATGCAAAGTTGGGAGCCAAAAAACTCGATGTTGTTTATGAAGTCAGTCACAATGTCGGTTTTAAAATTATAGAACAACACTTTCTTGTGCAGGTACAGCATCAATACACCCATCACAAAGTAAAGCTCTGCGCTTTTTGGTGCAGTTTAACAGATGATAATAAAAGACAACCTACGCTTGATTCTGCCACAGGTTACTCTTGGGTTACTCCGCAGGAAATGGATGGGTTGGCTTGTCCTTCAGGGGTGCGAAAGGTAATTGAGTATTTAAAGCTGGAGAGACCGGAAATGTTTACCGAAAACTATGCCAGGTAAACATTATCCGTCGTAAAAAATCTCAGAAATCATCCAGGACTTATTTCAGATAACCTTGTTCTTCAAGGTAGAGCAGGATTTCCTGCACCGCTTCCATCGGGGTTCTATTGCTTGTGTCGATACTGAGTTCCGGGTTCGAAGGGTTGATATAGGGATCAGTGATACCAGTAACGCCTTTTACCTTACCTGCTCTTGCCTTAGCATAGAGACCTTTGCGATCCCGTTGCTCGCAAACCTCAATTGGCGTTGACACGTGTACCTCAATATATCCTCCGTAGCTCGATATTAGTTCCCTGTTAGCCTGTCTGGACTCCTCGTATGGTGCAATTGGAGCACAGAGAGCGATCCCTCCGTTTTTGGTTATTTCACTTGCTACAAAACCTATGCGAGTAATGTTGAGGTTACGATGATCTTTTGAAAAAGTCAGTTCTGAGCTGAGGTTCTGTCTCACGATATCACCATCAAGCAGGGTAACTGGACGATCACTCATTTCCATGAATTTTACCAGCAACACTTTGGCAATGGTAGATTTACCAGAGCCGGAAAAACCAGTCAGAAAAATCGTGAAACCCTGTTTTGATCTTGGAGGAAAAGATTTTTGTAATTCAGATACAATTTCAGGATAAGAAAACCATTCGGGTATATGGTCACCTTTAAAGAGTTTTTGTTGTAACTCAGTAGAGCTGATAGTCGCGATATCTGCGCTGCTATGAGAATCTAAAACAATGTACTTTTTAGTTGATTCCTGGTAACCCATGCTACGTTGCGGAACCATTTCAATACCGGTTTCATTAGCATAATTTGCAACAAGTTCTTGGGCACTTTCAAGAGGATAGAAGCGTTTTGTAGAGTTACTTCTTGTGAAGGGATCTGCATGGTCTGGGGCGACCATAAAATGACTGCAGCCAAAATTCTTGCGTGTGATTGCCTGCCAGAGCGCTTCAACGGGGCCAGCTTTGCGGCTGGCAAATGGTGTTAGCCCAAGCTTTAGCATGTTGCTGGGAAATTTACTGGCAAAGGCCTGGTAGCATCTGATCTGGGTGTAGTATTCAAGGGCACCAGGATGGGTAAGATCCGCCACTGGTTGAAGGAATAGGGCCGCGCCATGTTCTCTTGCCGCATTAAGAACCATTTCGCGATGGGCACAGTGCAGGTAATCGTCGGTGTGAAAGCCAAGAACCCGTCGCCAGCCGTTCATTGTAAATGTACGGGCTGTTTCTGAAGGACTTAAACGGAGTTCTCTGAAATCATAATGGATGGGTAAGCATACTCCTTCAAGGCTTCCGCCTACGTACCAGTCCCCATTTCTGGCAAGCAATTGCATTACTCCGGGGTGAAGCATAGGGTCATCTGTTCCGTAGACTGCTTTGGCTTCCAATGATTTATCCGGTTGCCAAACATCTTCTACTGTCAGGATAGCAAGAAGAAATCCTTCCTGGTCGTTGAGCGCTATACGCTCTCCTGTATTGATAGTCTGGGCAAATGATTCTTTAATGTCGAGATTGATGGGCATTGGCCACACCTCACCACTCGGGAGTCGCATGGTCGATACAACGGAATCATATTCTTTACGTGTGAGGTATCCATCTAAAGGATAGAAACCCCGATTGAGTAGGAGCTCAAGATCGCATAGCTGTCTGGGGGAGAGATCTATAGATTGTAGATCAAGGGCTTCTAGTCGTAAAGCTTCGATTCGTCTAAAATGGACGAGAAGACTCTCTGAGTGATGATTATTCATAGGCTGGAGTATCTCTTTATATGGGTAAAATTAAAGTCAGGTATTATGGACGAGCACTCTAAACCATGATGTGTAAATATTCAAAATAAAAGTAGTGTTTCATGGGGTGTAGGTCAGTTCAACCGGGCAGTGGTCAGACCCCAGGATTTCTTGCCTGATCGCAGCGGCTTTCACCTTATCTTTTGCACCTTTGTTGACACAAAAATAGTCAATACGCCATCCTATATTTTTGGCTCTTGCACTAAATCTGTAGCTCCACCATGAGTACTGCTCTGGCTCCTGATTGAACATTCGAAAGGTATCTATAAAACCGGCGTCAACAAAGTTGTCCATCCAGGCCCTTTCTTCAGGACTAAAGCCAGCATTTTTTACATTTGCCTTCGGGTTCTTGAGGTCAATTTCCTTGTGAGCGACATTGAAATCTCCGCAAAGAATAACATTCTTTTTCTTTTCTAAATTTTGAGCAAACTCAAGTAGCTTGGAATCAAAGCGGAGCTTGTAGTCAAGACGTTTCAGTTTATCCCCTGCGTTTGGGAAATATATATTGATCAGATAATAGGTGTCAAACTCAAGAGTAATAACCCGACCTTCACAATCAAACTCGTCGTCTCCTAGTCCATAGTGAACTGCAACTGGTTTCAGTCGTGAATAAAAGGCCACGCTTGAATACCCTTTACGCTCAGCACTGTGCCAATATGATGTATAGCCTGGTATATTTATAAGAGCATCAGAGAGTTGATCGGGTTGTGCTTTGGTCTCCTGTAATCCTATAACGTCTGCATCAAATTCTTGAAGCATCTCGACAAAACCTTTCTTTTCAACAGCGCGAATTCCGTTAACATTCCATGAAATAAATTTAAGAGCATCTGGTTGAGCCATGATTTTTCCACCAATTTTACGGGGGCGTACCCCTTTTTGAGCGCATTTGTTTTCAAGTGGACAGATATCGCAATGGGGGCCAACAGGTTTGCAAATCGACTGACCAAAGGCCACAAGTATTGAATTAACTGTAATCCAATACCTTCCAGGTAGTTTTGCTCGAAGGGCCATTTCTGTTTTAAGCGGTGTATCTGTCTCTATATACTGCCATATATTCATAATCCTATGAACATGGGTGTCAACACAGATAGCTGGTTTTTGGTAGGCGACACTTACAACGAGGTTGGCTGTTTTACGACCAACGCCTGGAAGTGTAATCAGTTCCTCAATGGTTTCAGGAACTTCATAGTCAAACTGCGCCATGGCGTTGTATAATTTTGTGAGGTGTTTTGCTTTGGTCTTATAAAATCCTACGGGATATATGAGTTTTGAAAGTTCTTCTTCTGATAATTGAGCGAGAGCTTGTATGTTAGCCGCTTTTTTGAACAGTCTGGCAGAAGATTTTGCGGTTACTTCATCTTTAGTTCGCGCGGAAAGGATGGTGGCCACAAGAACTTTGAATGGGTCTTTTGTTTGAACGGCGATGAGATCTACTACAGGAACCTGTTTGTCCTTTATAGCGACTGACACAGTTTCGAGGTAATAATCTATATCAATGTTTTGAGGCATATCAGGTCCCTCTTTTTTAAGAGAAATATTGCGGATTAGTGTCTGTCCATAGATGAGAGTTTTTTTTTCTAAATCGAGGCGCTCGATGAATTTAACCACAGGCATATATTTGATATCTCGGAGTCTCGTGACTCGCTTACCGGAGGATTAAATTTTGAGAGCAACGACGAGTTAGGGAAAAAAGGCCATTTATGGACAGACACGAGTTAGAGTGTGAGGGTGTTTTTCTCAAAGCTAAGGGTAGCAAAGTAATCTTCTACGGATTCCTCTCGTCTGATGAGTTCAACATTGCCGTCAGCCTTGAGTAAAAGTTCTTTAGGTTTAAGATTACCATTATAGTTAAAACCCATCGCAATACCGTGGGCTCCGGTATCCTCAATAATGAGTATATCGCCATCGGAAATAACAGGGAGTTCACGCTGGACGGCGAATTTATCATTGTTTTCACAAAGTGATCCTACAACATCAACAGTCTCTTTGTCTGCACCTTCTTTACCTATAACCTCGATATGATGGTATGCGTCATACATCCCAGGTCTCATGAGAGCACTCATGGAAGCATCAACACCAACATAGGTTCTGTAAATCTCTTTTCTGTTAATTGCAGTAGTCGCCAAAACTCCATGTGGGCCCGTCATATAGCGACCACTCTCCATATACAGGGCAGGTTGGTAGCCATGATTTTTTGTAAACGCAGAAAAAAGAGCTGTGATTTCTTTTGCCATAGAAGTGAGATCAAGCTCAGGAGCCTCTGGCGTATAAGGGATGCCTAGTCCTCCACCGATATTTATGAACTCAAATTTTATATCGAGCTCTTCTGAGATATCGACGATAAGCTCAAGTAACATCTGTACGGTTTGTACCATATATTCATAGTTGAGTTCATTGGAGGCAAGCATGGTATGCAGGCCAAAGCGGGTGGCCCCTTTTTCTTTTACCCTGCGATACGCTTCTATAATCTGATCATGGCTCACCCCATATTTTGCCTCTGTTGGAGTGCCTATGATAGTGTTACCCGTCCTTCTTGCCCCTGGATTGTAACGAAAACAGATAAGATCCGGCAAGCAAGGGACATTGTCGATGAGGTTAATGTCGTCAAGATTGAGAATACAACCACCCGCAAGAGCCGCTTCACTAAAATCGAGGCCACTCGTATTATTTGAGGTGAAAATAATGTCGTTAGGATTGGCTCCTACCTGCCTGCTGAGTCTGAGTTCGGCAATAGAGCTGCAATCGAAACCAAACCCCATATCTTTCATTATGGAAAGTATCTTCGGGTTTGGAAGTGCTTTAACTGCGTAAAATTCCTTAAAAGAATCGAGTCCAGAAAATGCTTCTTGTAATTTTTTTCCAGTGTCACGAATTCCAGCCTCATCATAGATATGAAATGGGGTCTGGTAGTGATCGGCTATTGTTTGAATAACTGGGAAAAGACGTTCTTTGTAGGATTGTGAAATTGGCATAATGATATTCCGTATTTTTATACTGATTGAGGGAGGGGGAATCTACTTGTCTCTTTATTGGTGGAAAGGACAATTTCCGATTTGGTTTTGATGACCCCTTCAATGGTTTTGATTTTATTTTTAATTATATCTCCAAGGGCCTCTTGGTCCTTGCAACGCACCTTGGTGAGAAAACAATCATTGCCTGAGATAAAATGAACTTCTTGTATATCAGGTATTGCCGCAAGATCTTTTCCAATCTCTGACTCTTTAGTTGGATCAACAGAGACATATGTGTAGGCGATCATAGAGCGATGGAAAAGTTTTGGATTAAGTGTCACCTCATAGCCGTCAATAATCCCTGTTTTCTCCATTTTTTTCACCCTTTCAAGTACTGCCGAAGGAGCAAGTCCCACCTGACGTGAAACGTCTATGTTGGGAATTCGTGCTTTTTCTTGAAGAATCTTTAGAATTTCTAGGCTTGTTTTATCGATCATATCGTCTCCTTGGGTTTAGGAGAATTATATTCTCTCGTTGGCGGACTGTCAAGAACGATATTCTGATAAAGTTAGTTTTGCATGGTTTAAATCCAGCAAAAGAGGTTTTGAGCGTGTGTTTGTATGTTGGGAATATTAAGAGAACTTGTTTCAATAATTGTAGTCAGGAGTTTTCTAGTGTCTCTCTAGTGTCTGTCCATAGATGAGAGATTTTTTTCTAAATCGAGGCGCTCGATGAATTTAACCACAGGTATATATTTGATATCTCGGAGTCTCGTGCCTCGCTTACCGGAAGATAAAAAATAATGAAAACTAATACTTAGGAGGAGAGTGGCATTTATGGACAGACACTATCTAACAAGATAGGAATAATGAAGAAATATAATCGTAATGTTTTTAGAGGAAGAATAAAGGGATAGATAAAAACTAACTTGCGATTTTTAACATCCGGTGGGACAATAAAAAACAAGTAGAAATATCACTTGTAACGCTTAAAGGATCAGCCATATCAGAGCGGTCTATCAATACTTTCAGTATTATTGTCACATTATGTTTTAGAATCTGCGTATGAAAAAGGATAAGGGGAACAGCTTTATGGCTCAGATTACCATTATTATCCCTACTCTCAACGAGGAAGAAAATGTTGATTTTTTGCTGGAAAGAATTTTCGAGGTGAAAGATTCGACGGGACTTGATTTTAATGTACTCTTCGTTGATTCTGCATCGGTGGATAAGACATGTGCCTGTGTGAAAAAATGGCAAAGAAAAAGACCGGTGGAATTGTTACAGCGAGAGGTTAACGTCGGACTCGCACCTGCAGTTATTGCAGCTGCTCATACAATAGATACAGATTATATGTTGGTAATGGATGCGGATTTGAGCCACCCACCCGAAAAAATACCAAGCATCCTCGCTCCTCTTTTAGCCGACCAGTGTGATATGGTGATTGGTAGCAGATATGTGAAAGGGGGGGGGACGCCTGATTGGCCCTTTTCACGAAAGCTATCTTCAAAGCTTGCAACTTTGCCTGCACTCTGTTTTTGCAGTGTAAAAGATCCATTGGCTGGTTTTTTTGCCTTGAAAACGAAACTTATTACAGGGCTTTCCTCTGATGTTCCTGGTTTTAAAATCGGCCTTGCAGTGCTCGCCCAATATCACAAACAAATTCGAATAAAAGAGATCCCCATCGAGTTCAGGGATCGAGATTATGGCCAATCGAAGATGAACCAAAAGGTAGTGTTCGACTACATACGCCAACTGGGTGGTCTTGCCAGGTGGCGTATGGGGTTATAATGCTGAAGGTGGTTTTATTGAACCTATTTTGCAAACCCACCACTAGCAAGAACTTGAGGGTCGAGCAATTGCTGGAGCTCCTCCTTTGACATATCAGTCTTTTCTAGCGCTACTTCTAAGATGGGTCGATTTTCTTTCTCTGCAGTTTTAGCAATTTCAGCAGCCATATTGTAGCCTATATGAGGGGATAGAGAGGTAACTAGAATTGGATTGTGAGTTAATGCCTCTGAAAGCATTTTTTTATTTACAATACTTCCCTTAATCGCTTTTTCTCCCAGACTATCAGCTGCTCCTGCGACGAGTTCGATTGATTCCAATATCATAGCCGCGGCAAGCGGAAGCATTGTGTTGAGTTGGAAGTTGCCTCCAAGGCCCGCAATAGTCATGGTGGTGTCATTGCCTATGACTTTAGCCATCGCCATAAGAACAGCTTCCGGGATAACAGGGTTAATTTTAGCTGGCATGATGGAAGAGCCTGGTTGCAGAGCTGGCAGTTGTATTTCTCCAAAACCATTATGGGGACCTGAGTTCATAAACCTAAGATCATTAGCTATTTTGCTTATACAGATTGCACATGTTTTGAGGTGGGACATATGTTCTACCACGCTATCCAGACTGCTCAATCCCTTAAAACATGAAGGACTTTGTGTGAAATCGAGCTCAAACAACCGACTGAGGGTCTCGATTGTAATTTTTGCAAATTCCGGATGACAGTTAACCCCACTTCCAACGGCGGTACCACCCAGAGGAAGTCGCATGAGTCTTGGTAGTGAGGTTTCAAGTCGCTCTATACATTCTTCGATTTGGCAAACCCAACCTTTGCACTCGTCAATGAGTCTAATGGGCAGTGCGTCCATAAGATGAGTCCTACCGGTTTTGATCACTTCAGAGTTGTTGTTGGCAAAAGTAGTAATATTTTGAATGAGATTTTTAAGTGACGGTATGAGTAGGGTAGATGTTTTAGTTGCCGCAGAAATTTGAATTGCTGATGGAATAACGTCATTGCTGCTTTGGCATAGATTGACGTGATCATTGGCGGATATGAGAGCGTCAGGTTCACTGCTTATTCGGGCAATTACTTCATTCACATTCATGTTTGTACTTGTGCCTGAACCTGTCTGAAACATAGGAACAGGAAATTGTGCATGGGGTTTTCGTTCAAGAATGAAATCAACGGCTGTAGATATTCGGATAGATTGCTCTTTACTCAAGAGGCCTAATTCGCCATTAGTTTTTGCGGCCGCAAGTTTAATATGGAGAACCGCGTCCAGAAATGCCCAGGGCATAACATCGTTTGAGATGGTGAAATTTTCGACAGCTCTTTGGGTTTGAGCTCCATACAAGGCTGTGGAAATCACCTTAATTGAACCCATTGTGTCCGTTTCAGTTCTGTATTCAGTCATAGCTATATTATGAGTAATATTGATTGCGAGTTATGGTGGGTGGTAGAATTGCTATATGCAAACAATACAACCTTATTCTCAATTGTCTAGGAAATCGACTAACGAGCAAATGGTGTTTGTCGACTTGCGAAGTCGAGATGTCGTAACGCCAGAGCATGAATGCAAAGGATTGTTTGGGGCTAGGGGAGGGGAGGGTTGGCTGACCGCTTAGAAAACGGTCAGCCGGGTTAAGGCAGATTATTTTTTCCAAAGGCCATGCAGGTTGCAATAAGCTCGCGCTGTTACGCCATCAGCATCACAAGGAAAGAATGCTTCTGGTTTATCTGTAGGATCCAGGAATTGTCTGTAAACAGCATTTCCAGCTGAAAGTTCAATCCACTCGATCCAATGAGCGTCGGTCATTGGGTGATCAACGGAACCAACTGATACATGCCATCCACCATCTCTTTTTTCTAAAACAGGAACGTGTTTTTCTACTGCAGCATCGGTGGTGTTTTCTGTCTGCATTGTCATGTTTTGACCACAACACATCATCTCTGCACCGCCAGCGGTAAGAACTTCAGCTACGTTTCCACAGATATCACATTTATAGACAGCAAGTTTTTGTGCCATTGAAAATCTCCTGTATTAGGTTTTAGCTTGTTGTGAATGAATATCGGGTCACCGAATACAACCCAACATTCTCCTGGTTAAGTTATTTAGTGTGATACTAAATATTTCCAACTAAACATTTGCTGGTAATTGTAATCATAGTCTTCACATGGAGCAATTACTAAAATAAAATATCTACACAGCCTCCGTTCACTCATTTATATTTATTCAGTAAGAGACCTGTTCACAGGTTTCCCCCTATTGCTTCTCGTCAAAGTCAAACAATTTCACCTGTTGCCTGCGAGCGTTGGCGTATGGATTCTGCAAGACCCTCCTGATGGTTACCGTCTACATCATGGGCACCAGCGAGCAAGATGCAGAGTAGAATGAAAGTGAGTGGTAGAGTGACATGTTGCGTTTTCAAAGGCATCTGATAGCGTGCAAAAAAATAAGGAGTACAACAATGAATATTGGGATTGCTCTTTTAAGCTGGATGATGTTGAGCAAAATATATTTAAAGTAGCTTTCGGAATTGTTTTCTATTTATAATTATCTGCAATTATTCAAGTAAGATATCTATATTCTTTTATATGATAGTGCAAGGTTTATGTTGCGGCAGGATGTTAGGAGTTTCGCAGTGGAGTGCAACCCGGTGGGCGAAATAGGAATATAATCGAGGTCTATGGAGTCGTTACATAAGCTGTGGCTGGTAATGCACCCATGGTGATCAATTGTCAGCTGCATTGTTTCGATAGTGTTGGTGCACCTATTGTTTGAAAAGTTCGTGAAATCGTTTGTCAGCAAATTCTTCTATTTCTTTTTGTAGAGTCCTATAGTTCTCGATGAGTTCTTTGGCTTTAGGGGTAAGAGTCGTTCCGCTTGCGGCCCCTCTGCCCTTATTTGAAACGACCAGTTCGTCAGAGATATTATTCTGCAATGTCTTTATATGTGACCAGGCTTTTTTGTAATTGAGTCCCATTTTCTCAGCTGCTTTTGCAATGGAACCTTCTTGTTCAATTTGCTCAAGAATATCCGTTTTACCTTTGCCGAAAAGAAGGTCCTTGTGATCATTCTCGATCCAGACTTTTGTTCTTATATGGAAGGACGTCGAGTCATTTGGTTTCATAGGCGTGCAATCGGTATGGGTAAATTTGCAAGAATAGTGAACTGTCAATTCAGATTACGTAATGTTACGGGTGAAGAATAACCTATATTAACCGATAATGATATATATCAGCAATCACACTCTCTATGCATAGGTCAGGCGCTGCACTTCATAAACAAAAAATGGCGTAGTCAAGAGGGCGCAATGGTATTTATCCTTATTGATACGGCCAGGTGAATATTAAAAGAGAAGTATAACACGATGTTTCTCATTGGTAGGATTTGATATATATGATTGGCGATGTCAACCTCCATTGGAGTTTTTTTGTGTGATTAGTGGCGGATGGGCTGTGGGTCCTTATCATAGTCAGCTGAAGATTTTTTTTTGCGTAATCGTGGAATATATTAGATCATAAGAGAGTGTTTACTGCACCTGCAGAAGAGTAGCTGTAAAATATGAATGGAGTTTATTATGAAAATTGATTGGGCGTATATGCGAAAAGGCTGAGTCTCCTGTAATAAAGCCTGGACGGTGACTAAAGAAAAAAATGTAATTATTGAGACAGAAGTTGATGCAAAAAAGCAACCCTGCCAAAGTGAAGACGCCTGGAAACTTGTGGAAAAGGCTGAAAAAATAGTCGTGGCAAGTGGGCAAAAAACGGTGGAATATGATCCAAGTTCTGCAGATAAGGACGAGGTGCTAAAAAAAATAACCGGTCGTACCGGCAATTTAAGGGCTCCAGCTCTTAAAATTGGAAATGTATATTATATCGGTTTCAATGTTGGGATGTACGACAGTCTGTTTGCATGACATTTCAAACACTAACCCGTATTTCTCATGAACTTTTCGATAAATAGCCTGAAATTGTAATTTCACAGGGTAAGGCCAATGGACTCAAAAGCAGTGTGTATTTCGCTTTATATCGAAAAGTTCATGGGAAATGCGGGCTAAGAGTGGGCACGAGTCAATGCCCACTTTTAGGCTGTTTGTGGCTTGTCGATTTGAATATGTTTTCTCTGCTATAAAAATTAAACTTTTGACTCTGTTTTATTAATAAGAGCAAGCAGGTCTTGAGCTACTTCAGAGGGTTCTTTTTTGCTGGTACTCACTTTTTGAAAGCACTGGTATCCTTTTTTTCGTTCTTCCAGTAATGCAGTGATTTTGGCTTTGGGATCGGGGACAGCAAGTAACGGTCTGGTGTTGACTGTATCTTCACCTAGCCGGGTGAGTATTTCATCTGCAGTAGCTGTAAGGCAAAAAACATGTCCTGTTTGAGTAAGTAGAGCGACGTTTACAGGATCTAACATCATCCGCCCACCTGTTGATATCACGAGTCCACTTTCTTTGGCTAATTCACCCGCAATCTTCGTTTCCATCTTGCGAAACGCTTCTTCCCCGAATTTCTCAAAGATCTCTGGGATACTTAAGCCTTGTCGAATTACTATAAGCTCGTCAGTATCAACGAATTTAAGACGCAGTTGTTTAGCTATTATTTGGCCAATGGTAGTTTTTCCGGTGGCCATGAATCCTGTGAGGATAATGTTTTTCTTTGTATTTTGGTCCATAACTCAATTAATGTGAAAATTCTGTCTAACTGAACACGTCTTTTTATAAGAACAGACAAGATACACCGGTGTTAAAAGAGTATAAAGTTAAAAGCATGGCAATATAGAGTTTGTATTGGCAATACCACTTGGAGTGGGCCTTTACAGCAGAAAGAAAGTAATATTTATGAGTAAAAGCAATGAATAATAGTGAGACAATAGTTCTAGAAGATGAAACGTTACGGGACGGTTTGCAGGTTGAACGGTACATTTTTTCAATAGAGGAAAAACTATCTATTTACAAATCGCTGGTAGGTTCTGGATTAAAACGAATACAGGTAGGGTCATTTGTACACCACCAATTAGTGCCTCAACTCGCCGAAACAGATGAACTCATTCGTGCCATTCAAGATGAGTGTAACGATGGATGTGTCGTTTCTGCCTTGGTTCTTAATGAAAGAGGCTTGCAACGTGCTTTAGATTCAAAGATTGAGCATCTGACCATGTCTGTTTCAGTAAGTGAGACTCACAGCAAAAAAAATACAGGTAAATCCGCTGTTACTGCAAAAAAACAGATGGTTGATTTGATAGGTAATGCGCACAGGGCTGGTATAATTGTTCGGGCCGGCATCCAATGCGCTTTTGGATGTAGTTATGATGGCGTAGTAGATAAAAATATTGTGCTGGAAACAGCAACCCTAATGAGTGAAGCGGGGGCGGTAGAAATTAACCTTGCTGACACGGCAGGTATTGCAAATCCGAGAATAATTACTGATATTGTAACATTAATCCAAGATGCATTGCCCAAAATGACAATTTCGCTCCATGCTCATGATACCCATGGCTTTGGGCTGGTGAATATGTACAGTGGTTATATGGCAGGTGTGAGGAATTTTGATGTATGTGTCGGCGGACTTGGTGGGTGCCCTGCTGTCGAATCCGCTGCGGGTAATGTTGCAACAGAAGATGCAGTGCGTCTGTTTGAAGCTCTTGGCGAAAACACAGGTGTAAACAATAATGAGATATATAGAATTATACCAGTGTTAGAGCAAAAATTACGGAAAAAACTGCTGTAAAATGAGGCTGAAAAAATAGATCACATCATAAGTGAAAGTAGTCTCAAGAAGTTTCTCTATTTCATTCCACAAGACAGACGAACCACGTGAAACGGGAAATACGCATTGATCTGTTCCGCTACGAAAATCATTCATAAAGCCAAAACCTGAATTTCTCATGTACTGAGGTAGGCTCCGTCACAAGTTGTGAGATATTGTGCGGTCTTATTGTGTACCTGTTGGTCCCTCCTTGAGTTGGGGAGATCGTGTTTCCTTTTTGTTTGTCTCGTGTAACGAATCAATCCAGCGTTGTTCTCCGATTTTTTTTGGCGAGTTCCTGGACATAGTTATAGAAAGCCCTAATGGACTTACCTAAATACCAATTATAGGCGTGAAAAAATATATTGCAAAAATAGTGAGTTAGGTGAACAGTGGGTTGTCTGGTAAAATACCATGGCAAGGCAGGAAGGTAGTTTCTGAGTTGCATAAGGTTATTTCTAATTGAGATAAGGAGAATTGTTATGGCCGCTGAAGCCTATCAAGATATTACCGTCGAATATGAAAGTGGAGTCGCAAAAATTCGCATCAACAGACCAGACAAGCTTAATGCCATCAGATTACAAACGTATCGAGAATTGATTTCTGCATTTCAGGCCGCGGATGAGTCTCCGAAATGTCATGTAATCGTTTTATCGGGTGAAGGTGGCAAGTTTTCTGCTGGAAATGATCTTGCCGATCTTACAGGAGACGACCACTCGCAGCTCATGGAATGTGTGCAGGGGATATTTACCACAGTCTCCAAGCTGAAAAAAGTGCTGGTTGCGGCTGTTGATGGTGTCGCCGTTGGAATCGGAACCACAATCCTTCTTCATTGTGATATTGCAATCGCTTCTCACGGGACAAAATTCAGACTCCCATTTGTAAATCTTGGTGTTGGGCCTGAGGGTGGTTCAAGCGTGTTATTACCCCATGTCATTGGACAAAAAATGGCACGTGAAGTGCTGTTTACCGGAAGATTTTTTTCAGCTGAAGAGGCCTTGGATTGGGGTTTGATAAACAGGTTAGTCGAGCCGGAAAAGATGGTAGATGTTGTTGCTGAGTATACGTCACTTTTACTGAAACAACCATTATTGTCCCTACTCGCAACAAAGGCGCTTATGCGAGAATCTCGTCCTGATGTTGAAGAGTTGGTTGCGCGTGAACTTAAAATGTTTGGCTCATTGCTGCAAACCGATGAAACCCAGAAACGGATAAACTCTTTTATCAGATAAGTAGTATGTGTGGTTTCTGAAGAAAAAGAATAAACGAATTTGGCTTGTG
The DNA here is from genome assembly GCA_047619065.1 of Desulforhopalus sp. Lineage (GTDB taxonomy): Bacteria > Desulfobacterota > Desulfobulbia > Desulfobulbales > Desulfocapsaceae > Desulforhopalus_A. The sequence goes on along the minus strand of JBLHNA010000052.1, from coordinate 11,034 downwards.
AGCTGAATTAACTCAATATTAATCTTATAAAATATAAAGCAATGGATACCATGGATTCTACAACGAATGGCTTAGATAATGATCCTTTTTCTCAAAATAGCACCGCATCCATGGGAGACCTGGCTCATGCGATGCCTGCATTGAGAAGAGTGGAAATAAAAAAGAATAAAATTGTCTCAGCGGAGGAGGCGGTCAGGATTATACGAGACAATGATACTGTTGCTTTTGGCGGTTTCGTTGGGATCGGCTTTGCGGAAGAGATTGGAACGGAGTTAGAACGTTACTATCTTGAATCTGGACATCCTCAGGACCTAACCCTCGTTTTTGCTGCAGGTCAGGGAGATGGTAAGGATCGTGGACTGAATCACCTGGCACATCCTGGTTTAATCAAACGAATAATCGGAGGACATTGGGGTCTTGCACCAAAACTTCAAAAGTTAGCAATATCCAACGAAGTTGAGGCATATAACCTCCCCCAAGGTGTTATCACACATCTATACCGTGATATTGCAGGCCATAAACCAGGTAATATCACCCGTATCGGTTTAGGGACATTTGTTGATCCACGAAATGGTGGCGGGAAACTGAATACCAGAACTACCCAAGATATCGTTACACTTCTTGAAATTGAAGATCAAGAATACCTTCTCTACAAATCATTTCCTATCAATGTGGCGATCATTCGAGGAACAACCGCTGATATGGATGGGAATATTACCATGGAAAAGGAGGCTCTTACTGCGGAATCTCTGTCTATGGCGATGGCTGCTAAAAATTCCAACGGTTTTGTAATTGCACAGGTAGAGCAAATTGCAGCACGTGGGACGCTGAATTCGAGGCACGTGAAAATACCGGGCGTTTTCGTGGATTGTCTGGTTGTTGCAGAACCGAAGAATCATTGGCAAACCTTTGCTACCCAGTACAACGCGTCCTACAGTGGTCAGATTAAGATTCCTATGGACAGGGTTGCACCGATGGCCTTGGACCCCCGTAAAATAATTGCCAGGAGGGCATCTTTTGAATTAAAACCAAACAGTGTGGTTAATTTAGGTATTGGTGTTCCCGAAGGAGTTGCATGTGTGGCAAATGAAGAAAAAATTCTTGATTTTATGACACTTACGGCAGAACCTGGAGTCATAGGTGGCGCTCCGGCAGGTGGCTTAAACTTCGGGGCAGCGGATAACGCATCTGCTGTGATTGATCAGCCCTATCAGTTTGATTTTTATGATGGGGGAGGCCTGGATGCTGCGTTTTTAGGGATGGCTGAAGTTGATGCTGAGGGTAATATTAACGTCAGTAAATTTGGTCCGCGATTGGCAGGCGCTGGTGGGTTTATCAATATCAGTCAGACTGCTCAAAAGGTCGTGTTTATGGGAACCTTTACTGCCGGGGGCCTGAAATGTTCGATTTCTGAAGGGGAACTGACAATCGTAGAAGAGGGCAAATTTAAAAAATTTGTCAAACAAGTCGAACAAACAACCTTTAGTGGTGAATATGGCGCTAAATCAAAGCGCAGGATTTTGTATATCACGGAGCGTTGTTTGTTTTCACTGACAGACCAGGGTTTGCTGCTTGAAGAAATCGCACCGGGTGTCGACCTCGAAAAAGACATATTGTCTTTAATGGATTTTAAACCCGCAATTTTAAGTCCTCTAAAAATAATGGATGCACGTATTTTTCATCCGGAGATAATGGGCTTAAAAACTGATTTGCTCAGCGTGTCGGTGGAAGAACGAATTACCTACAGTTCTAAGATGGATATCATGTTTGCAAATCTTGCAGGTTTTGCCGTAAAAAGTGAATCTGATATAGATGACATTAAAGTTACCATCGAAAATCTCTTAAAACCACTTGGAAGAAAGGTCTATGCCATCGGCAACTACGACGGATTTAATATCAACCCAGATCTTATTGACGCCTATACAGAGATGCAGACCTATCTGACTGAAAATTATTTTACCAAGGTTAGTCGTTATACAACCAGTGCGTTTTTGCGCATGAAGTTAGGTGCATCACTGGAAAAGCGAGGTCGTGCGCCACACATTTATGAAAGTAAAAATGAAGCCCACAGCTTTCTGCTTGCTCAAAAATAGAGAATGTAGATAAAGCATAGACTGATAACGCTTACTGTAGAATTAATCTTGTTCTACGTAAGCGTTTTTTAGTAAGTTGTATCGCTTTCTGTTGACTCCCATGTCTGAATATCCGATCCTGGAAGCGGAACGGAAGTGAATCAGCTTTGTCCTTTCATCAAAGAAAAATTCTATATCATCATGGAAGTGCATTGTTTTGGTAGTGCTGATTGCATGGATATAGTTTTTTTCCACTTTTACAATTTCTATGTACTCAAACTCTTCAAGTATCTTGTTTATGGTAGTGATACTCTCTAACAGATCTTGCCTGAAGGGTAGTGGGGCAACCTGTCTTCCTTTATCAGAAGTTTGACTGGAAACCGCATTTGGCGTCGATGGAACGGGAGATAGTGCTCCGTTTGTTACTCCAATATTTCTCGGAGTAGAATTGTTTTTTAGGATAAGGGTTATCGCTAAGAGTGTAAGAATTATTAATATAATAGATAATGCATTCATTTTGTTATCTTAGTTCTAGAGTGAATTGGTAGCCATTTTTGTTCTGTTTATTCATAACAGACCTTGGTTGATGTGTAGGTGCTGAGAGCACACCTTTAACTCAGTCACGTATGAAAGTTCCGTTGTGAAGATCTCAGCTCCTGAAACTGACAGTGAGCCATCTCTTGGCAAATAGTACCATCTTATTAAGATGTGCTGGGAACTCAAGTGTTTTTAACTTTTATTTTTCCTATTGGAGTCAATGATTCTTATACTTCTTTATAGCGCCTCTGTTTCAGTTGTGAAAGCTGCTCTGAATTGGGTGCAGGCACATACCACTCGTACAATTGACTGGAGATTTCGCAATGAGTCATAAAAAAGTAGTTTTGATTGGTGGCATGGGAGAGGGCCTGGGAAGTGCTTTGGCACATTATTTTAGTGCCAAGAACTATCAGGTCATTGGTTTAAACAGGTCGCCAAATAGCCATGTGGGAAAAGAAGTAATTCAACTGAAAGTTGATCTCTCCGATCAAGGGCAAGTGAGACAGGCGCTGGAGGAAATAAACATCACCCATTGTGTCCCGGATGTGTTTATTCATAACGCCGCTGAGCTTGTAATCGCACCCTTTGAGCAAACTACAGTGGAGCAATTTGAACAATGCTGGCGTGCGGGTACCTTGTCTGCTTTTGTCTTGTCAAAAGAGCTGCTACCAATGATGGCAGAAAAAGGAGGTACGGCTATTTTTACCGGCGCAACAGCAAGTATCAGGGGAGGGGATGCGTTTAGTGCATTTAGTTCCGCAAAATTTGCTTTGCGTGGTCTTGTTCAATCCCTTGCGAGACAATATCAAAGCTCGGGTTTGCATGTTGCCCATGTCCTGATTGATGGGATCATTGATACTGAAAAAAGTAGGAAACTGCTCTCTCTGCCCGTTGAAAACATGTTAAACCCTCTCGATATTGCCGAATGTTATTGGCAACTCAGCCAACAGCCGAAAAGTTCATGGACACATGAACTGGATTTGCGACCCTACCTGGAAAAATTCTAATGAGTGAAACAGATACAATTATTATTGGCGGAGGCTTGTCAGGTCTCTATACGGCGTTGAAGTTGCAGGAATTAAATATTCCCTATCTTCTGCTTGAAGCGAAGCCGAGTTTTGGCGGTCGTATTGTGGGCCAGTCGGTGTTTCCTGGCTCTGATTTATCTGTTGATCTGGGGCCGACCTGGTTTTGGCCCCATCAGGAGCTAATGATACAGCTACTCGCTCAATTACAGGTTGAATGGTTTGAGCAGTACTCCATAGGGGACACCCTTGTTGAGCAGCATCCTGATGAAATCCCTATTCGTATACAAAATAGTACGGGGGCTATGACGTCATGCCGGGTGAGAGGTGGATTGAAACAGCTTATTACTGCACTGACGGAACAATTAGAACAGACAAATATTAAAAGAGACCATCCTGTAACGGCAGTCAGAAAATCCGACGACAAGTGGCAGGTAACCACTATGTTTGATGGGCAAGAGCGGACTTTTGATGCAAACCAATTGATACTCGCCATTCCACCCCGGTTGATTGTGAAATATTTAACGCCGGATGAGTACATGTCAAAGGAATTTGTCGCTGCCTTACAGGCAGAACAGACCTGGATGTCCGGTCAGGCAAAATTTGTCGCTGTCTATAATGAACCTTTCTGGAGAAAAAATGGGCTGGCGGGTCAGGCGTTTAGCCAGGTAGGGCCCATGGTAGAAATCCATGACGCCTCATCCACAAAAGGTTCCGGTTTTGGCTTATTTGGATTTATCGGTTTGGGACCTGAGGCCAGGGCTCAACTTACAGTCGAGCAACTCAAATCCCAATGTATAGAACAGTTCGGTTCAATATTTGGTCCTGAAGCTTTAGACGCAGAATCCACGTATTTAAAAGACTGGGCCCAAGACAAATGGGTTGCAACAGATCAGGATGTTATGGAATCACCAAGGCATTCATCATTTGTCGTGGAACAATACAAAACAGAACTCGAAGCACTGAGCTTACATCTTGTAGCCAGCGAATTTGCGCTATTTGAAACGGGTTATCTCGAGGGAGCCCTGTTGGCGGCTGATACAGCAATAAAAAATATTCTGCAACGTTCATAGAACGTTGAAATTATGCAGTAACGAACAGGCGCATGACGAAGAAGTTGAGCTAATTGACCTAGAGACGGTTATATTAAAATAATCACATAAATACCTGTGGTAGCGAGTTTATGTGGTTTTACCGGACTTTTCAATAAAAGAGGAGATCAACCATGTCTATGTTTTGCCATCAGTGTCAAGAAACGGCCAAGAATACAGGTTGCACTATCCAGGGAGTTTGCGGAAAGAAAGAAGATGTTGCCAATCTTCAGGATTTATTTATCTGGACCCTTAAGGGAATTTCAGTCTGGGGTGTAAAAGGCAAGGAGTTTGATATTTATGATGAAGAGATCGCATTTTTCATAGATAAGGGGATGTTCGCAACCATAACCAATGCAAATTTCAGCAAAAGTGATTTTCTAGATTTTATCAGGCAGAGCATCCCTTTACGTGATCGTTTAAAAGAGCAGGTCATGAAAGCCTATAAAGAGACCCATGGAAATGAATATGCAGAAACGGTTCCCGAATGTGCAACATGGACTTTTACCGACGAAGCAGATATTTTGGACAAGGCTTCAAGTGGGGCAGGGGGATGGCTGGAAATAAGCGACGAAGATGAGCGTTCTTTAAAGGCTACGATTCAGTATGGTTTGAAAGGTCTCTGTGCTTATGCTGAACATGCCTATCAATTGAAAAAGCACAGCCGTGAAATCTTTGAATTCCTCATGGAAGGATTGGCAGCATTGGTTGATCCAACCATGAGCAATGACGATCTTCTTGCACTGGTTTTAAAAACAGGATCAATGGGCGTAAAAACCATGGCTCTGCTTGACCAGGCCAATAACGAAGGTTACGGAACCTGTGAAATGAGCACTGTTAACCTTGGTGTTGGTACGAATCCTGGTATTCTTGTAACGGGGCATGACTTGGTCGATCTTCAGGAATTACTGGAACAAACCAAGGATAAGGGTGTTGATATTTATACCCACAGTGAAATGCTGCCTGCACATTATTATCCCAAACTAAAGCAATATAGTCATCTGGTTGGTAATTACGGCAATGCCTGGTGGATGCAAAAAAAAGAGTTTGAATCTTTTCATGGTCCGGTCCTCTTTACCTCAAACTGTATTGTCCCCCCAAAACCCGATCACATTGCCCGAATATTTACGACCGGCGCCGTTGGGTTTGATGGCTGTACACACATTCCAGACCGTCAGGATGGTAAAGCAAAAGACTTTTCACAGATCATCGAAATGGCTCTAACTTGTAAGCCACCAGAGCAAATTGAATCTGGCACAATTGTTGGTGGTTTTGGTCACAGCCAGGTGATGGCCCTTAAAGACAAGGTCCTTGACGCTGTAAAATCCGGTGCAATAAAGCGTTTTATTGTTATGGGTGGTTGCGATGGCCGGCACAAGACTCGGGAGTACTACACGCAGGTGGCGCAGCAGTTACCAAAAGACGCCGTGATCTTGACTGCGGGTTGTGCAAAATACAAATATCTCAAACTAGATATGGGTGATATCGGCGGCATCCCAAGAATACTCGACGCAGGCCAGTGTAATGATTCTTACTCGCTGGCGGTGATTGCTCTTGAACTGCAGAAGGCCTTTGGTATGGACGATATTAATGATCTGCCTATTTCATTTGATATCGCCTGGTACGAACAAAAGGCGGTCCTTGTGCTCCTCGCCTTACTTTCTCTTGGTGTTAAAGGGATACGCTTGGGACCAACGCTCCCAGGATTTCTCTCGGCCAATGTGGCGAAAATCCTGGTGGAACAATTTGATATAAAAGCTATTGGTACGCCTGAAGAAGATGTTGCGGCAATGATGGCGGGTCAGTAATGATCTGAAATCAGGATAAAGAGTACAGTGGAGTGGGGATGTTTTTGTTCAAGCTCCAGACCACTGTACTTTGATATTTGTTCACACGACACGGGCAACTTCTGATCTATAACCAGAACTCCGGATAACGTCTCGTTTTGGGGATATTGTTGACGATAAGAGCAATGGCCAGCATGATGCAGGCTCCCAGTGCTACTGGGATCAACACATAAAGATAACCCAGGCTGTGTATTCCATCACTTCCAATGACTGCAATCAACGCGGTTGCCCCCCCTGGAGGGTGGAGGGTTTTAGTCAGGTGCATCAGGGCTATGGAAGTTGAAACTGCAAGGGATGCAGCCAACCACGGTTGGTCACTGAACAATTGATACGCCGTTACCCCAACAATAGCAGAGAGGATATGTCCGCCAACTAAGTTTCTTGGTTGGGCCAAGGGACTGCGGATAGCTCCGTAGATGAGTACTGCAGAGGCACCAAATGAACCAATGATCATCACCAGATCCGTCTGGTTGAGGAAGTTGTAGTGAATAATGGAAATAGCGGCAATCCCTAAAAAGCTGCCTATCCAGGACCATAGAACTTCGACCAGACCAACTGCGGGAGGGCTCTGGCCACTGCCTTTCATCTTTTGCAAGAAATTCATTTCTCTAGCCCCTCTGTGAAAACATGGAATGCCTGGGTCAGATCGGTACGGGTAACGATCCCGACTATCATTCCTTGCTGGTCAACAATGGGCAGGCGATTAATATTCTGAAGTGTAAAAATAGTGGAAATGGAACCGATGGTCATCTCTGGGGATCCTGTGACAGGTGGTTTTGTCATAATGTCTGCAACCGTTTTGCCATGCAGGTTTTTGACCATACAGCTTTTGTCGTGCAAACAGTGTGTAGCTATTTGCATAAAGGAAGGGTTAAAACCAAAGCCCATTTCTTCTAAAAAATCCTTTTCGGAAACAATACCAACAATCCTGTTTTCGCAATCGATCACAGGAGCACCTGTCACTTTATTGTCTGCAAGTAAGCTCGCCGCCTGTATAAGAGTCATTGTCTGCTCAACGAGCAGTACGGACCTGGTCATCAGTTGAGAAGCTGTCACGCTATTGAGCAGGCGTTTGGTGGCCATTTCATACGCAACCTGATAAATCTGTTTAAAATCACCTGGTGTGATATCGATATAACCCTGAATAGCTTTCATGGCTGATATGATATCCTGCTCCGAAATATCCGGTGGACTTAAAGGTTTGTCGTCATTTGTTAACATTGGATCCTCCAACATAGTTGCTCATCTGAGGTCATCTCCAGGTAAAATGTCTTTATCAGAATTTCCCATGGAAAATTATTGAACGCTCAGTAAAACATAATAATTTTAAAGGGTAATTGATTCACATCAATTCATTATTTGTGCCTGTCGGGGAATCCCAAAATAGACGGAATAAACAACTTTTAAGGGTGACAAGGAAAAATTATGCAACAGCCGGATGGCACATCCGACAATATACGAGAACAGTCGAGAAGCTGGCGATTGGGCATTTGAGGTTTTCCCTAGGGATATTGCCGGGAAAAAAGTTGTCATCAAGCTAAACGTTCTTCAGACATCAAAGGTGTACGACTTGCATGTATCGCGACATTATCAAAAGAGTCCTCGGGCAAATAGTTGAAGAATACAACTATTTGCTGGGGATCGGATTATTGCAACAGAGCAAAAAACTCTCGTAAAAAAACATCCATCTGTTCTTCCGTTCCCACGGATACTCGAAGATGATTCTGTAATTGCGGCGTATTAAAGTAGCGCAACAGAATACCCTTATTTTCCATGGCATCCTTTAAGGCTTTTGCGTCCCTACTTTTTAATCTAAATAGTATAAAGTTAGAATGTGAAGGATAAACTTGGAGTTCCTCGCAGTTACTCAACTCGGCAATTACCCTGTCCCGGGTTGCAATCATACGTTCTACCAGACTTGCAAAAATTTCTTTTTTCTTGAGACATACTCGCAAGGCAACTTCGGCTGCCATATTAACACTATAGGGTGGCTTGATTTTCATGATGGCTTCCTGCACCACAGGTGACATAATCCCATAACCCACACGTAGGCCAGCCAGGCCAAAACATTTTGAAAATGTTCGTAAAACAAGAAGGTTTTTGTGTTTGTCGATTCGATCAGCATAGGTGCTGCCAGAAAACTCATAATATGCCTCGTCAACCACCACCAGCATATCTTTTGCGAGAAAATAGTTTAGAACCTCTTCTTCCAGCATGTTTCCAGGAGGATTATTTGGTGAACAGAGAAGAACAACCTTAATACCATCCAGATCAATTTCAGAAAGTGTATCCGTCGCAATAGAGTAGTCTTCGTTTCTGTGTACATCAACTAAAACACCACCATTGAGCTCTACGACATGTTTGTAGTAGGAAAAAGTGGGAGTAAAGGTCAGAACCTTGTCGCCTGGATTGAGTACCAGCCTGCAGATAAGGTCAATCAATTCATCGGCGCCCGCACCTGCCACGATATTATTTGCATTGCAGCCAGCATACCGGGCAATTTCTTGCCGGATTGCTTTTTGCGCAGGGTCTGGATAGATACTTAAATATTTTGCCCTTCCAAGCTCTTCGAGCACCTCAGGGGCGACCCCATATGGGTTTTCGTTGGCATCAAGCTTAATTATTTCGGACTCTGGTATACCCAGTCTGAGAGCTATTTGATCTGGTGGCTCAATAGGACTGTATGTGGCCATTTCCATGACCCCGTTCTTAAAGAGAGATTCTATGCAGTTCATTTTGTACCTTTTCAGATGGTAATAATAGGCCAGTCATTTTAATCGTGATTTTTAGGGATTGAAGCCCCTGTTCAGCCACCGGCTAGCTTAGCTTTATACCCTAATTGTATTAAGCTATCGACCAGTATTTCACGGTGGTCACCCTGGATTTCTACAATCCCGTTTTTGACTGTGCCGCCTGTGCCACATTTTTGCTTGAGGGTTTTGGCGACTTTTTTCAGCTCTGCGTCAGCAAGTGGAATCCCCGTGATAATAGAAACCCCAGCGCCTTTGCGGCCCTTGGTTTGACGGCTTACCCGAACGATTCCATCACTCGGTGGACGAGTATTTTGTTTGCTGCTGCAACAACATTGTTTCAGCGGATGTCCGCAACCTGGGCAGGTCCTGCCGGTTTCGGTTGAGTACACCAACCCTTTGGTTTTTACTTTTTTCATTGGTTTCACTTCTAATTAGTTACTAATGCCTGAGGTATTACCGTTTGCTCTACATCGTTACTGAGCACTTGAGGTGCAAAAGTACAGTCGAGTGCTCCGTGTCTTGATCAGTAAAAAACTTTAGTGATGAGAAATACGGGCTGATATAGAAATATTTATTATTCTGGGATTGTATTAAAGTCATCATTTATTTTTCATCCAGTAACAATACTGAGTGAGAGCTGGAGTACTTCAATCGTAACCTAAATTTGCAATTGACGAGTCCGCAGGATATGCGAGGCCCCTTCAGTAAATCCCCGGAATCAACCGATAGCGCACGCGCCGCGCATAGTCACGATAGCCCGGCAACTCGTCCTGTAGGGTCCGGTCTTCCAGCACCGTTCTAATCACCGCGATGATTAGCGCCACCGCCGCCGGTATAAGTGTCCACATCGAGCTCAAGGCCAGCACCAGACCCGGGAGTGCCAACATATTTCCAGCATAGCCCGGATGCCGCACAATCCGATAGGGGCCACTGTCACACACCACATGCCCTCGATCCGCCTGAATACGCACCACGCTGGAGAAAAATCGGTTCTCTATCAATGCCCACGCTGCGAAAGCGTATCCCAGCGAGATCAAGATGAAGCCGAGCACAATGAGCCATAGCGGAAATACGGGTGACCAGCCACAGCGGTGATCCAGCCCGGCCACAATGATCAGTGGGAATACTAAACTCAGCGCCATCAACGGCGCAAGTACTTTGTCCCAGGCTTTCGCATTTTGGGCCTTCTCCATATTTTGTCGTTCGGCCAACAACCCCGGATGGTGCAGTTCCGCCCAAATGCGCCCCCCTAGGCCGACGGCAATAATCAGTAGGGAATAGCCCCATGCCTGCCACCAACCGAAATCCCCTCCGCACACCAGGAGAACCAGTGGTATGAAGAGATAGAATACAACCAAACGGATCCACTGACGAGGGGATGCTGCTTGAGCTCCCTTTGTATTATCTGCATTTGATGACATACCAATCCTCAAATTATATGACTTTTATTGAGCGCCCAACGTTGTAAATCACGGGCTGGCCTTGGATCTACCGGAATGGTGGGGCGAAAGATAGTGACCGATAAACATCCGCAGATCGGACGTGTGTGTTAGTGTCGGGTAGGGATAGAACCTTGCGGTTTCATCCCCCCCTAAGAACCCTGCGTGAGACTTTTGCCTCACAGGGCTCAAGCATTGATAAGGCGCAGTTAAGCACCCGACAGTAATCGTTGTGAACGTTTGATAAAATAGTCATACCATTCCTGATCA
>JBLHNA010000051.1:0-34150 GCA_047619065.1 Desulforhopalus sp. | reverse complement strand
ATTGATGAAATGGTTGAACTCATTATGTCATTAGTAGTGATTGTTATGGGGAGTGTTTTGAGGTAAATCATCCGCAGAACTGGGACTACCAAAACACACTCCCCATTATTCCTGACTCTACATAATGTCTGAGGCTGTGAGGACTGTACCCCTTATCTAAAAGATCGGCCCGCTCAAGCGTTTTTCTCATCGCATTCCACGCGGAAACATAGTTCAGCGGTTTGTCCGACCTGCCATAAAACAGATAACGCCTGGTTTTGTCGCGGGTCCGCAGCCACTGCTTCAGCGCTTGTTCGGCATCAGCACTGTAATAGACTTCTCTTCCTTCATAGTTCTTTGCGCCAACGTAGAGCAAGATCTTCTGATCGTGTAGGACGATATCATCGACCTTCACAGCCAGCAGTTCTCCTATTCGCATGCCGGTTCGCAGCAGGAGCATGATCAGGGCTAGATCTCTGACGCCTGAAACTGCATCGAGAATACGGACCACATCTTCTTGGGGAATTGCCTTGGGGAGTGCGTCCGGTTCCTGTATGCGTATTTTGGGTTTCATGATTTCCTTGGCGATGACCTCCTGGCTGACCAGGTGGGCGATGAAGGCATAGATCACCCTCAAGTGGCAGATTATTGAGGTGGGCTTGAGCCCCCTATCTTGTTCATTTTCTACAAAAGCACTGATGTCCCCCCTCGTCAATGCCAATATCGAACTTCTTTCTTTGTTGAGAAAATGCATGAAAGCCAGTATCACGGCGCCGGCATGATCAATGGTACGAAATGAGAGGTTCTTGATATACTTGCCGTGCAGATATGCTGTGACCAATTGATGGCCAGGCAGACCGCTAGCGCTTATGCGTGTCGTCCAGCGGTCCAGTATCTTACGTTTATAGGGAACAATACCTGGTGCGGACTGCACAAAACGGGAACGAGGTGGTGTGGATGGGTGGTAATCGACAGTTGGTACGTGTTGGTGTATACCTGTTGTTTCGGTCATGGTGCCCTCCTTTTTCTTTTGTTGAAAAAACAGGATGTTGTTGACCAAATTATAACATCTTATTCGGTTTTCACTTTGTTACGTATAAACAGGAAGAAGGTTCACTGTGTCTTTCTTGATCTCGTTTTACATTAGCAGCGATAGGCTTTTATCATGCAAGGAGCAAATACGACTATGCCATGGTATCAGACAGTAGTCTCAATCTCTTTGTTAGCTACAAAAATCGCCCTTGCATCCTTCCTGTGCTCCCATGTTTTTTTGTGCTCAAAAATCATCTCTATTTATTCCAATCCACCCAAATTTATGCTACAATTCGACCATGAAAACATATAACTACTCAGAAACGACCATAGATACAGAAGGTACCCCTGACTGCTGCTTCAATATCCGCCCTGACCTCCTCCACTTTAACGACAACCATGTGAAGGCTGGCGATACAATCAAGTGCGAGGTTTGCGGTAGAGTGTATACGCTTGGCATGTCGTTGGGTCAGAGTCCTAGCCTCATGTGGCGCAGGGCTCGTTGATAAAACCTATTCTGTGAATCAGCCGTTAGCATTGCACAAATTTTAGATAGTCCAGGCGTTGAGGCTACTTCCGCTTCCAGCAATATCCACCCGTTTAAAATAGTCAAATTTTATTGTCACTGTCCTGATGTAAACAGGATTATCTCACCCTTCCAGTAGCACCTTGTCTTCAGCTGAAACCATTCCGACATCTACCTGGCCGTGATTAAAAAGCAGGGTGTAGAGTAACCATCCGTAACAAATTACCGAAGCAATGGCAGGAATCGGAAAGAAATATCCCAGAGGGCAGAGGAATAGTACTGTGACCCAGTGCAGGATGATCACTTTTTGAGAATGCAGTCTGATAGGGAAATCACCATGTCTGCTGATTACAGCAAGGCCACTGAGATTCCATCCGTAAAGTGCCGTAAATGCATGCATTCTGAGAAGAGGCAAGGCATTTTCTTGGCTGTATGAGTCTGAAAATTCGAGGAAGATATAAAGAATACCGGTAATGGATGTGATCACCAGAAACAGGATGCCGGAAGTGAGAAACGATTTTTGCTGCAGCCTTATGCCTTGTTGCCAATAAAGGTAAAGAATGAGGCTTACAGTGAGAAAGAGAAGTGTCGCAATGAAAACCTGAGGGATAAACCAGTTTGCAAGAATAAAGAGGAAAAAAATGATCACCCCAAGATTAATAATCCAAAAGGAGATTTCTTTAAGATAACTTGAAGCTGGTGCACTATTATTTTTCATCAGTGCAAAGATTACCGACATACTGATAAGTGAAATAGGAAAGGAAAAACCGAGGAAAAACGTGTCAAGGGTGAGCTTTTTTAGAGTAAACCAGTGGGTATACTCACTGTTTACAATGGCGAGGCTTGAGATAACCAGCCCCATAGAAAGACAGAGGAGTGAGGCTTGATGGAATTTTCTCGAAGTGGATTCTTTCTTTGAAAAAAGAGATTTAGGGAGGCAGCGGCCAAAGTGGTCTACACGTACGGACTCGATGATTATGGAAAGGAGTAGCGGTATAACAAGGGTGGGTGGGTACCATTCCATGAATGCGCAGCAGGCAAAGAGGATTGAAAGGATTAAAAACGTAAAGCCCTTTTTGCTGAGTTGTCTGGTGTTTTCTGTGAAATAAATAAGCAGGGTGCCACCGCTTACCAGGTTGAACAGAAAGATGTGTAAGCGTTCAAAATTCAATACTGAAGGTGGGATAAGGTGGTGAAGAAAACCACAGGAAAGTGCGGTGATCATGATACACCATAAGGCGACCTTGAATGTTTTATTCACTTCGATTTTCCATATTAAGAGAACTGGACGGGCGGATACTGTCCTTTCCAAGTAATTTTTTCAATGCAAGCTCAAGATTGGGGTGCCGGAATTGAAAACCGGAGTCTACGAGTTTTTTGGTTGATACATGACTGCCAGAGAGTAAGATTTCAGAAGCCATCTGTCCATAGACTATTTTCAGAAGTGCTGCAGGAACGGGTAGAAGTAATGGACGCTTGGCAACTTTTGCAAGAGTTCTCATAAATTGGGTATTGGTTACTGGTTCAGGGGCCGCAATGTTTACAGGTCCCTGCAATGATTCACATGCAAGGCAGTGGAGCATGGCCGAAATCATGTCATCCGTGCTGATCCAGCTGATATATTGGTTGCCTGAGCCAAAGCGACGCATAAAGCCTAAAGGAGAGGTCTCAAGAATTCTTTCAAGTGCCCCGCCCCGTGGCGTGAGTCCTACACCCAGGCGTAGGAACACAGTTCTAATTCCAGCCTTTTCTGCAGCTGCGGCCGATGCCTCCCAACGCCCGCATACCTCTGAAATAAAATCAGAGCCCTGGGGCTGGGTTTCTTGCAGGTCGGTTTGACTTGTATCACCATAATAGCCTACAGCCGACGCGCATAAAAACACCTTGGGTTTCACGTCAAGCGAGCTGATGACTCGACTGATGAGGTTTGTACCTTCAACCCGGCTGCTAATTACCCGTTGTTTCTTTTCTTCTGACCATCTGGAGAGGCCGATGTATTCACCCGCAAGATGGATCACCGCATCGAGCTCGGGCAGTTGTGATGCATCCAGAATATCGTTTTCAGGATCCCAGAATATTTCATTTTTCTGAGTATCTGGCGCTCTGCGAACCAGTGTCCAGACTTGGTGGCCACCTGTGGTCAGAAATGGTATGAGCTCGCGGCCAAGGACGCCACTGGCCCCGGAGATAAGGATTGTTAAGGGTTTGCCACTGCACCGCAGGTGTACTTTGATGTCCTCACTGATAATACTTTCCCGGTGGTGAAAAACCTGTTGGAGGCTTTTATGCACGTGCCTTTTAATAAAGCCAGGGAGTTTTTTTTCAAAAGGGAGGCTGTATTCAACCTTGTCGTAGAGCGTGGACCCTGATGTGGTATCGGTAAAAAAATGAGAATGTGACCAACTGGTAAAAGGACCTTTTTCCTGAATATCTCGAAACATTTTTCCTGGAACGTTTTCCACATGGTGGGCATGAAAGTGGAAAGGAAACAGACCTGTGCGCATTTTAAGCACAACCTTGCCTCCCGGGTCTATTCCACCTTGTCTTGATACGATTTTTGTTTTTTCCCAGGGAGGAAGGAGCCGTTCCAAGGCTCCAAATCTACTATGCCAGTCATAGAGCTGTTGAGCAGAGCAGGGATAGCTGGAGCGGTGTTCAAATAAAGTGGGCGCGCTCATTATTTATTTCTTTTTTTCCCTGATGAGCCGTTCGAGGACTTTTTCTTACTTAGTTTTCTTGCAAGTGCCCTTCGTCCTGCTGCCGCCCGGTTCTCTGCCGAATCAATGAGGTGTCTGTGGACACATAAACTATCTTTTTTACCTGTGC
This sequence comes from Desulforhopalus sp., assembly GCA_047619065.1. Classification (GTDB taxonomy): domain Bacteria; phylum Desulfobacterota; class Desulfobulbia; order Desulfobulbales; family Desulfocapsaceae; genus Desulforhopalus_A. The sequence goes on along the minus strand of JBLHNA010000051.1, from coordinate 29,787 downwards.
CTTGCAGCTGCTTGTAGCCACCTTCGCTGTCCATCTCCCAGACATTGCGCGTGTTTGTGAGCTGGAGGTCGAGGAGTTCCCTCAGTAGTTTTGTATTTTTACTGGATTCAATGGGAGTGCACACCTCAACCCTGCTTTCAAGATTACGCTTCATAAGGTCCGCTGAGCCAATAAAGTATTCTTCACTCCCATTGTTCTTAAAATAAAAAATCCGGGTATGTTCTAAAAATCTGCCGACAATGGAAATAACTCTGATGTTCTCTGATAGTCCCAATATTCCAGGGCGCAGGCGACAGGTATCTCGAACAATGAGATCGACATGTACACCGGCCTGGGATGCCTTGTAAAGGGCCTCTACAATGTCCCTATCTTCGAGAGCATTTGTTTTAAACTGAATAAGGCCCGGGCTTCCATTTTTAACGCAGTCGATCTCTCGCTGAATTTTACTCAGTAGCGCCTTTTTGAGAAGCTTGGGAGATGGAAGGAGCTTTGTGTATTGCCGCATCGGCGTGTAGCCGCTGGTGAGATAATTAAAAAGTTCAGTGAGATCCGCACCAACGTCAGGATTACAGGTCAAGAGTCCAAGGTCAACATACGCACGGGCCGTACCGGCGTGGTAGTTACCTGTGCCGATATGCGCATAACGCCGCAGTCCGTTATAATCTTTACGGATGACAAAAATGAGCTTTGAATGGGTTTTGAGGCCTACTACTCCATACGTTACATGGATGCCCGCTTCTTCTAGAAATCCTGCCCATCTAATATTTGCTGACTCGTCAAAGCGGGCCATGAGTTCCACAACAACAGCCACCTGTTTCCCGTTGAGTGCTGCATCAATGAGATACTGGATAATCTTTGAATCCTTTGCAGTTCGATACAGAGTCATTTTGATGGCGAGCACCTTAGGGTCCTTGCTCGCTTCCCTTAAAAAACGTTCCACTGATGTTTCAAAAGACTCGTAGGGGTGTTGCAGAAGAATATTAGTATGCTCTCGTATGGTGTGAAAGATGTTGGGATCATCGCCAAGCAATTCCGGATTGTCTGTAGGGTGATGTTGAGGAAAGTGAAGATCGGATCTGTCGATAGCTGAGATTTCAAAGAGGTCACGTATACCTATGACACCATCTACCTCAAAGACATCCATGGCCTCGTCGACCCCCAGTTCGGCAGCAAGCTTGCCTTTGTGGTAGTCGAGCATGGTGGACTCGACTTCAAGGCATACTATTTCAGCAAATTTCCTGTCTCGAAGAGCCGTTTCTATCATACTGAGCAGATCGTTGGCCTGCTCTTCATGTCGGTCTGTAATGGCATTACGCGTCACTCTGAATGTCTCACATGTTTCTATTACCATGTCTGGCAGGAGAAGTTCCATGTTGTTTGCCACAAGATCTTCTAAGAGAATATACGTGTTCGTCGGTCCAATTTTTACAAACCTAGGCATATCGGAACTTATGGGTATCTTGATGCGGTTAAGATAACTGTGGTCACTATCCGGGTAGCGACAACTCACCAGTAGGTTGATTGAAAGGTTAGAAATAAATGGGAACGGGTGCGCAGGGTCCATACCTTGAGGGGTGAGCAGGGGGTAGATCTCGTTGCGAAAATAACTGTCGATATTTTTTTTCTCCCTCACCGTCAAGTCGAGATATCGTTTGATGACTATTTTCTCTTTACCAAGGAGCTGTTGTAACTCCACCTCGAGCTTGAGTTGCTGGGTCCTTATTTTTCGTACTGATTCATAGCATATATCGATTTGTTCTTGAGGAAGGCGTCCATCTATGGAGAGTTTTCTGACACTGGCCCCGACCTGTTGTTTGAGGCCACCAATTCTCTTCATAAAAAACTCATCTATATTGGAGCCCACGACTGCGAGAAAAAATACTCGTTCAAGAAGAGGGTTTCTCTCGTCCTGTCCCTCTTGTAGTACACGCTTGTTAAACTCAAGCCAGGTGAGTTCGCGGTTGAGGTACCACTCTGCGGACTTGAGATCAAAACTTTGTTGAGGGGTAACGGGTGCTTTGGTTGTCATTGTTATCTGTGCGTTCTGGTTGGCAGCTGACATATCAATTTTCTCGTTTGCTTGTGTTGATTTTTTATCGGCCTCATCACTCACTGCTCTATATCCCTTTTAGTCTAACAGATTATCTATAAAAAATGTAATAGTAAGACCATATTATTAGGAAATTGTTAGTATTTTATTAAGTGAACGAAACATCTGTGCTTTGTGGCTCTTGTAAGGTAATTTACTGATGTCAGTAGGTCATGAGAACATGACGTCAATGTTGTGATGTTGTCTGAGGAGGCAGGGATGTCCAAGGAAAAGAAAAAGAGTACCTCCCTTCGTCTTGATGCTAAAGTGCTCAAAGATTTGAAAATGTTGGCAGTTGAGAACGAGACAAGTATTCAGGCGATAGTAGAGAGTCTGGTGAAAGAATATATCGAGAAAAATAAACCAAGGAGGTGAATCAATATGGATTCATTGGTCTATATTGGTCATTCGGCGCTAAAGGTTAAGACACTAAACAAGTCTCTTGCTGCTGGTACTAAAGGCTACAAAATTCGTGATAAGAAAGGTGCAAAAGTCGAAGGTGTGATTTTGGACACCTTTGATAACGTATTGTTAGGAAAAGAATTTATACTCCTTGGGCTCGAAGGCGGGCTTGTGGTTGTGAATCTCAAAGACGGGGGCTTTATAGAGCAGGAGTTTACTGGCAACTGGCGTTTTGCAGCAGACTTGCCGGCTGGACCGATTACAGATCTACTTAGCTCTCTTTCTGAACTACGGGCCTTTCTTCCGGTCGCGAGGATCAAAATTCGTCAGGATAAAGGTGCCTTGCTTGACGATGAAGGTAAAACCCGCGCCAGGTATACCAATTTGTTGGTTGAAAGGGGTGATGCTTCTATCAGTCTTGGAGTTGTGACTTCCCTTCGAGGGTACCAGAATGCGTATGAAGATCTGGTGAAAATTCTTAAAGATAACGGGGTTGAGGCTCTGGATAAAGCGGCTGGTATCTACAGGTTGCTCGGTGTAAAAAGGGACAATTATGTAAGTAAACCTATACTGAGTCTAGATGCAGGGGCTGCGGCAAGTGAAACCGCAGCGACCATTATTCGTGAGTTTATAAAAACTGCAAGGGTCAATGAACCAGGTATTATTGCAGATTATGATACAGAGTTTCTTCACGATTACCGAGTGAGTTTTAGGAAGGTGCGTTCTGTGCTCAGTCTGTTTAAAGGGGTTTATGGTGCGGAGAAGACCGCCGAGCTAAAAAATGAGTTTTCGGCAATAATGCAGGGTACAAACCGTTTAAGGGATCTTGATGTTTACCTGATGGAAAAAGAACACTATTTCAGCTTGGTACCCAAACCTTCTCTGGTAGGCTTGACCCTGTTGTTTGACTTTTTCGCCAAAGAGAGGAGCGGGGAGTTAAAAGCGGTCCGGCAGAATCTCGGGAGTGCTCAATATAAAAGCCAGGTCGAAGGGTTACGTAAACTTTTTAAGGATAGTAAATCACTTCCTCTTGGGCCCAAAGGAAAACTACCGTCAAAGGTTCTGGCAAGTAAACTTGTCCTCAAACGTTACTCACAGGTTTGCAGGATTGCGGTGAGTATAGAAAAATCTACAAAGGATGAGGTGGTGCATGAGTTGCGGATCAGTTGTAAGAAGCTGCGCTATCTGATGGAGTTTTTTACTCCTCTCTTTCCCCGGGAGGAGATCAAACAACTGATTAAAACTCTTAAGATATTGCAGGACAACCTCGGAAAATTCAATGATTACTCGGTGCAGCAGGAATTTCTCCGTCGGGTGCTTGAAGATGATCTGAAAAAGTTCAAAGGAGATGAAATGCTTGTTACCGAAGCCATTGGGGCCTTGACTGCAATGCTGTACAGCTTGCAGAAAGAGGAGCGTAGTAAGGTGATGAAAAACTTTACCCGCTTTAACAGTGAGGAGACAAGGGTCTTATTTAAACAGCTATTTCAGCAGAAAGGGGATGCATAAATGAAGATAATCGCCTGTTACAGTAATAAAGGTGGGGTGGGGAAAACTGCTACCTCCGTCAACTTGGCTTATGCCAGTGCTATGAGTGGACGGCGAACCCTGCTCTGTGATCTCGATCCACAGGGGGCGTCTGGATTTTATTTTCGCATTAAACCGTCCAAAAAACTACAAAACAAGGCTTTTTTTAAGGATGTGGAGCGCTTTACTGATGCGATAAGGGCGAGTGATTACGACAATCTCGACCTTGTTCCGGCCAACCTGACCTTTAAGGATTTTGATATTTTTCTGTCACGGATGAAAAATAGTAGATCTCGTTTGAAAAAAACACTTTTGGCTGTAGGGAGCGATTATGACGTGATCATTCTGGATTGTCCTCCAAATATCTCTCTGCTTTCAGAGAATGTTTTTAAAACAGCAGATAAGATTGTAGTTCCTGTAATCCCAACGACCTTATCTTCCCGTACTCTCGAACAATTGTATACATTTTTTGATGAAAACGGCTACCAGAAGAAGAAGCTGATGCCGTTTTTCTCCATGGTGCAGGTGAGTAAAAAATTGCATAAAGAGAGTATGTTGACGTTGCGAAAAAAATATAAGAACTTACTTAAACCCTATGTACCTTTTTCCACTGAGATTGAGCGAATGGGGGTTCATCGAGCTCCTGTTACAACCTATGCAAGCAAGACATCCATGGGAAATGTTTATGCTGAAATGTGGAAAGATGTTGAGGTAAAAACAAAAATTATTTAATGCTCATTTCTGACTGGAGCGTAGGTGTCTTTTAATTTCTCCGGTCAGTAATTGTGCCCTTATTAAGGGAGGTTCTTGTGTCGAAGAAGAAAGAATGTTGTGGAAAATATAAGAAAAAGGACAAGTTTTGTAAAAAGTGTCCTGAGGCCAAAGATTGTAAGGCTCGTTGTGAAAGTGGATCCTGCAATAAGAAAAAAAAGAAGTAGTTTTGCGGGTCAGGCAGTAAAGGCGTGTGCTGTTGTAAAACAGTCGTTTTATAGATCTTATTTTAAAAGCAGTATCCACTCAGAGAATACTGCTTTGGATATCACCTGGCCGCTGGTTGCGTTTTTTGGCAACCTCCGTTTATTTTGACTTTTTATTTTCCCTTCTGCTCATACGATTTTCACCGTTGACGTAATGTCATGTTTTTAAAGATAATTTAATTACCGGTCGATCCTAGTCCGGATTTCTTCTGATACCGGTGATGTTCGTAAAAATGCTGAAGAGCTACGTGCTCTCTCGCAATCCTTGAAAGTTCTCATTGAGAAGTTCAAACTGTAACAACAAAAAAACACTAATCGTTCACCTTAATTTTGCAATTGACTAGCCCGGAGTCTACGCTTACCTGCCGGAAATGCGAGGCAGCGAAGTTGAAGACGTATAAATATACTTCAAAGCTTCGCTAACAAAGCAGATTCGGTGGAATTGTTAATCCCGAAGGGTTGCAAATAACAGAAAAATGTACTCATGCAAAGATGAGTTTCTAAAGTGATTATTATGAATGCAACATTTTGTTTTTCGATGACAAATCATTTTTCTGTACTTTGTCTATGCAAGATTTAGGTTTCATAAAAAAGAGGCTCTACTTAGCGCGGAGCCTCTTGAGTATTTTCAGTGGTCTTGTGGAATTTCGTCCAGTTTTATCTCATGATTGCGGCAGATAAAATCCGAAGAGACAGGTGTTTTAATCTGTGGTCGACTCAACTCTGTTTCGACCTCTGTTTTTCGCTCTGTATAGGGCGTCATCGGCACGATGAACGAAACTATTTTTACTCTCCCCATAAAGGTAAGAAGCAACGCCGAAACTCGCTGTTCTTGAACCTATGTCCTTAAATGATATTTCGGAAAATATTTTTCTGAGATTTTCCGCTTGAGCAATTGCTCCCTGGAGGTCTGTTTCCGGACAGATAATGAGAAACTCCTCGCCACCCCAGCGACTGACAAGATCAGATTCTCTGGTGTTTTTTTTCAGCGTTTCGGCAAATGTTTGTAATACGCTGTCGCCTGCCTGATGTCCCCAGGTATCATTGACTTTTTTGAACCAATCGAGATCTGTTAGAATGAGAGACAGGTTCCCCTTATACCTTTTAGCCCGATCTATTTCCTTTTCGAGTTCACTGTTAGCATAACGACGGTTGTAGAGGCTGGTGAGCACATCTGTAATGGCGATTCTCTTCAGTTCCTCGCTCTGTTCTTCAAGTTTTTTATTGGCTTCAGCTATTTTTTTGTTGAGATTGAAAAGTTGTCTGTTCCACAAAAGAACGAGAATAATGAGTAGAGCTATTCCTGCAAACACTTTCCATAGTACCGTATAGTCAACCTTATGTTCGAATTGAAGTGATATCCATTTTTGATACACTGTATTGATGTCATCCTGTGGGATCGATCGGATGAGTTTACTCATGATCGAATGGAGTTGAGGTTGGTCCTTTTTTATCCCTATGCGTATTGCCTCTTCAGATCCAGAATATCCTGCAATTTTTAAGTTGGAAAGGCCTAGGTGGCGAATGTAGTAAGCGGCCACAGGTAAAGCGAGGAGTGCTCCATCGGTGGTTCTATTTGAAACCTGCAACAGGCACTCACGGGTGTTCTCAAAGGGCAGTAGAATGATGTTAGGGTAGAGGGGGCCGATGTTTTCTTTCCTGAGGCCATGCTTTACAATCGCGAGTTTTTTACCTACAAAATGTTGTAATCCTGGGACGAAACTTTCTTCTTCGCGGGTTATAATTGCTGTTTGGAAACTGAGTATTGGGCTTGTGAAATTTATGGAATTATTTAGCTTTCCGGGCTTCGTGACCATTGGCAGAATTTCGCACTCGCCAGATTGGAATTTCTCATTTGATTCTCGCAAAGAAGCTGTGGGAATGAGTCGAAAAGGGATGTCTAATTTTTCGGAAAATAATTCTATATAATCAGATGTCATCCCAATTGCTTGGCCATTTTTAATGTCGGCAAATGGCATTACTTCCGGAGGGATGCAATAGCTGATTGATTCTTTATCTTTAAGAAAAATTCTTTCGTCGGGTGTCAGGCCAACATCTTCTTTGCCCAGTTCTCTTCCTTCCCTGCTAAACCACTTATTTTTAAGAGCTTCGAGTGTTTCGGGTGGAATGATATTTTGCGCTTTTATGAGGATTTGAAAAAGAATCGGGTTCTTCTTTAAGATCGCAAAATGCATGGATGAAGTTTTTTGTAGCTCAGCATTATCTATCCATTGTGAGAGCCGAAGGTCGTGGAAACCGAATTTTTTTATAAAATACTCAGCAATTTCTTTTTGTTCTACTGTTGCAAAAACTTTCCCTTGATCAACATATTCAAGAGCCTGTCTTGAATTGTCAACTTCAACAATGTGGACCTTAGGATAGTGGGTATTGAAAAATTCAATGGAAGACCATCCCTTTGGAAGTGCAATTATCTTCCCTTCCAGATCGTTTAACTCGTTTGTCTCTGGACTATCCTGACGAAGTATAAGGACATTTTTACTATGGTAGTATGGAGGAGAAAAATATGATTCTTTCTCTCTTTCAGGGGTCATAGACAAGGAGTGGAGAAGGTCTATTTCACCTTTTGAAAATTTCTCAACAAGTTCGTCCCAGGTAAAGCCATTGATGTAGTTAAATTGTATTCCTGAGTTCTCTGAGATTAGATTCATCAAATCAATGCCAAAGCCATGTGGTTTTCCTGCAAGGGTAAAATCAAATGGTGGCCAGTCAAACTCATTTGTGACAGTTATGGATGGGTGCTCATCGATCCAAAGTTTTTCTTCTGGGGTGAGGGTGATTCGTGGCTGTACTTGAGGGGGAGGTGGCGATGAAGTCGTTTCGATCTGATGGCTTTCTTTGCTGAATGTGGGTGTAATCCAGGCGAGAAACAGACAGGATATAATTGTAATAAGAGGTAGTAGTCTAGCCATTATTGTTTTGGGCATTAAATGTTCATTGTAGTTGCGAGTGTCATAATCCTTTTATACAGGTAATGAACAGAATACCTGGTGTAAAGTGTATGGAGTATTTTAGAAAGGTTTGTAGCTAAAACTTACAGACTTGCCAAGTTATCTGCATATGCAACAGCATCAAGGTAAAGCATATGTAGATCACTTTTTTCTACTTCTATGAGCTTGAGGCTTTCTACACCGCTATAAAGCAGTTCATAGGCAAAGAGTCGCTTATTGAAGTTGAAAATAGGTTGCCGGGCAATGATTGTTTCCATGTAACTCCACAAGACTGATTGCGTTTGTGTGGTTGATATCGGTGGAAGGTGTTTCACCAGAGCACTGGGTGTATTCTAGCATAGGAAAAATCAAATACCGTAGAACTTTGTTTATATAACTGGTTTTATTTACTTCTATGACAGTGTCGTATAAAGAGATTGAATTTCTACTGTGAGGTGGTATAAGAATTTATCAGGTGCATAATACGTTAAACCTAAATATTGCAATCGCCAGGTTCGGAGTCTAAGCTTACCTGCTGAAGCTGACATGCAGAATTTAGGTGAAAAGGAAAGACGGTGTGAGTCCGTCACAAGCCAGTCCTTGCTGTATGCGGAGGCTGCAGTAACTGAGAAGGGTACATTTTCTCAATCTTTGCTCAATGCATGGATCGTCACTGGAAAAAAATCCGGGAAGGCGGTTACGTTGCAGGATAATCCGCAAGTCAGAAAGCCTGCCTGGTATGACTGTTTTATTCAAGCGGTCATCAGAGTTTACCCACTGGAGCTACTCTGTGTCTGAGCATAGTCGATGTTTCTCATCTCTCTAAGATGGAAAATGATGGATTGTGCTGTACCGGATACGGAGGCTCACCCCACTTGATGTTCCTTGTTTCGTATCCTGAAATCCGTTGTGTGAAGGACAATCTTTTGTCTCGGACTACTTTAAATATAGAGGTGATATTATGGATATGGAGAAAAATCAAAAGCTTGGTCAATGTATAGGGCAGTTGATTCGAGGAGAAAATCTTTCTGAAGAATGTGCCTATGACGCATTTTCCATGGTTCTTGGAAATGAAGTCACGGATATGCAGCAGGGTGCTTTTTTAGCTGCTCTCACCGCTAAGGGTGAGACAGCCGAGGAAGTTGCAGGAGGATGGAAGGCGGTATACGAACTTGATACTGAAAAGGTTGATTTTGGTGACCTGACGGTTGTGGATAACTGCGGGACCGGCATGGATACCTTTAAGACCTTTAATATCAGCACAGCGGCCTCACTTGTGGCCGCAGCGGGTGGAGTAAAGGTCGCAAGACACGGTGCCAGGGCCATCACCTCATCCTGCGGAACCGTTGATATGGCCGAACTTTTGGGAGTGGATGTGGAGTGCGGTGTTGATCTGGTGAAAAAAAGCGTGGTCGAAGCGGGAATTGGTCTTTTTAACGGTATGAGTCCTAAGGTTCACCCCATGGCCCTTGGCCGTATTCTCTCTCAAATTTGTTTTGGTTCTCCTTTAAATATTGCGGCATCTCTTGCCCACCCAGGTCTACCCCGCGTTGCTGTGAGAGGTGTCTACTCTCCTACACTCCTGCACCCCGTAGCCGAGGTGATGCAGGCCATCGGCTACAGCGACGCAGTTATTATCTACGGAGCAATAAACGGAAGTGATAAGGGGATGGATGAAGCCTCAGTCTGCGGTGAAACCGTTGGCGTGCAGCTAAAAGATGGTGTCATAGAGCCTCTTTCCTTTATGCCAGAAGACGTTGGTGTTGGACTGTATAGTGCGGATCTCCTCTCTGCTGAGACCCACCGGGATGCAGCTGCAAAAAACATGTATGAACTGCTTGGAGGAAGAGGCGAAAATGCGAAAAATGATGCTGTAATCCTCAATAGTGGTCTCATCTTTTATGTTCAAAAAATAGTGCCGACAATTAAAGATGGAGTAGAAATGGCAAGGGAACTTCTTTTGACCGGAAAAGCCTTCCAAACCTTAGAACAATGGGTCTCTATGCAAAATAGGGATGCGAGCGCTGGCCTTGCTAAATTGGAGGCGCTTGGACATGGTTGAGTCTACGACCACCGAATTACTCATTGTAAAGGCTGGTGGTGACTACATTCGTTTTACAGAAGGTGGCTTTGAACGATGCGTGATGGGAAAGGGATCGGTTTTTTCTCTTTCGCAGGTGGATGAAGTGAAGAAAAAATGTACTGAAATCGCAGGAGATGTCGCTGGCCTCCAGCTTATGAAACTCTCCATTAGTGAAGAACCTTTTGTAGAGTAAACAAGCTATGAGACTGATACTTGAAAAATCCGGTACCCTGAAAGTCGACGAATCGCCAGTTGTGGCAGATCCTCTTGAGGATGGGGTTGTGCTTAGAGTCCTCTGTTGCGCTATCTGTCGAACGGACGCCAAGATGTGGCGGCAGGGGCACAGAGATCTACTTTTGCCTCGGGTTTTAGGGCATGAAATAGCAGGGATTGATGAGGCGACAGGCAAGATGTATGCGGTCTGGCCTGGCCAGGCTTGTGGAACCTGTGCGTATTGTCTGGGAGGGCGAGAGAATCTTTGCGAAGAGATGAAAATTATCGGCTTTCATTCAGATGGTGGTTTTTCCAGTCATGTGGTGGTTCCGAGAAAGAGTTTGCTTGCAGTGCCGGATAATCTGAGTCCTGAACTCGTAACCTTTGCCGAGCCTGCAGGTTGCGTCATTAACGCTCTTCACATGTTACAACCCAAACCAGGGCAACGGGTCATTATCTATGGCGGCGGAGTGGTTGGTATGATTGCTGCCCTTATGTTAAGAGCAAAAGAGTGCAAGGTCACAGTGGTTGAGCAAAGCGAGGAGAAAATCAGTCTTCTCGCTGGATTTGCCAGTAAAAACGATATTGAGGTCTGTAAAGATACCGTCGCGGCCGATTTTGATTTGGCGATGAACTGTTGTGCGAGTCACATTGCCTTTAGTCTTTGTATTACAAAGTTATGCAAGGGCGGACGGCTCGCATTTTTTAGCGGTCTGAGTAAAAATGAGGAAATTGACACCAATCTTCTTAATCTCATTCACTACAAAGAGCTTGTCCTGTCCGGTAGCTATGGTCCGAAAGCATCAGACATGGCGGAAGCTCTTTCATTTTGCAGTACACATCAGGACGACCTGTCTTTGCTTATTGAACGTATTGTGGGGCCGTTTGAGGTTGAGGCTTTGTTGCCATCAATTCTTGAAGGAGAACGTCTCAAATGTATTGTGAAAATGACTGGGGGGGGATATCCAGAAAAAGCTGGCAATCATACCCCTCACTCTGGTGTAGCTGTAGAGAAGATACGTTTTAAAACATCACCTAAAATAGCCAAGATTATTGAGGGAATTAAACCCACATCAAAGAAGTTCAAAGATCAGGCTCAAAAAAAGGTGGATACTAAAACAAAACCTCTAGGCGCACTGGGGCGGCTTGAATCCCTTGCAGTACAACTCAGTTCCATACAGGAGAATTTAAACCCCACAGTTGAAAAAAAACGGCTGTTTGTTTTCGCAGGTGACCATGGAGTGGTTGAGGAAGGGGTCTCCGCTTATCCCGCGAAGGTTACAGTTCAGATGATTGATAACTTTTTGCAGGGTGGGGCCGCTATCAATGTGTTTTGTAAACAGTATAATATCGATCTTGCAGTTGTTGATATGGGTGTGAATGGGGAATTTGCTGACCATCCACAACTCATGAAGAAAAAGGTCGCCCGTGGCACAAATAATTTTGCAATCACAGAGGCAATGAGCCGTGCGCAGGCACTTCTGGCCATTGAAAAGGGTGCAGAATGTTTCTTTGAAAAACAGCAGGAGCAGCCCTGTTCAATTGTGGGACTAGGTGAGATGGGAATCGGCAATACCAGTAGTGCTGCTGCGATAATATGTGCGGCTACGGGTACAAGTGTTGACGATGCTACGGGTAGAGGTACCGGCGTTGATGACAGAGGCCTTCTTCGCAAAAAAGAAGTCCTGGAAAAAGCTCTTTCGCTTCATGCTCCAACAGGTGACGATGGTTTGGAGTTGCTGAGAACGGTCGGTGGTTACGAGCTTGGAGGAATTTGTGGTGCTGTGTTGGCTGCAGCCTCAACAGGATGTTGTGTCGTTCTTGATGGGGTTATTTCTACCGCAGGAGGCTTGCTCGCCTACCTTATCTGTCCTGAGGTGAAAGACTATCTTGTGGCTGGACATAAATCGGTAGAAGTGGGCCAACAGGCAGCCTTGGAATTCATGGGCCTACAACCTGTACTTGATCTTGATTTTCGTCTAGGAGAGGGAACTGGTGCCGCCATCACGATGAATCTTGTTGATCTCTCCTGTGCTATGATGAGAGATATGGCCTCTTTTGATGAGGCGGGTGTCGATAGAAGTTCTTTGTCGAAGGGATATTAGCGCCTTACTCATGAAAGCCTGTCATAAAATACAAGAAAGCTGGAGACTATTTTAAAACTAAGTTCTTAACACAACCACCAGATAGCGATCGCAGAGAGACCTTCGTGGCACTTATACCCCTCAAGGGGGTACTGAACTGAGTCCCGGCTTATTTCCCGTTTACCGGGGTGAGGTGAAACCTATATATGGTAGAATACATCAATGACTGAAATACCATTTGATCACAGTGAACTTCTCGAACTGAGCCAGGCGAAAATGCCTTTTGGTAAGTATAGTGGACGGCTTCTTGTTGATCTTCCCGAACCGTATGTGGTCTGGTTTGCTCAACAAGGTTTTCCTCCAGGGAAGTTAGGGAAACAATTGGCTGTTGTTTACGAAATAAAGGTTAATGGCCTTGAGTATCTGTTCGAGCCACTCAAGGCCAAGCTGGATTTGTCGTAAATGAAGGCAAGGGAATTGCCCGCGAATACTGACTGCAGTGCGGTATTTAATGAATGGCCTTGACCCTGGAGTTATCTGGGTCCTCAATGGGATAGATGATCGGATGGCCATTTCGTTGTTCTATTTCTACAGGTACACCATAGACCATTTCAATGATTTCAGGGGTTACAATTTCGCAGCCGCCGCAGTCGCAGATACAACCATCTTTTAGAAACAAGAACTTGTCGGCATAACGCAGGGCTGTATTCAGGTCATGCATGGTCATGATTGCCGAGACCTGGTGGCCCTTTACTACACCTCTGATGGTGCGCAAAATATCCAACTGATTCCTGAGATCGAGACTGGCGGTGGGTTCATCCAACAGCAGAACGTCCGGTTCCTGCACAAGGGCACGGGCGATTGAGACCTTTTGTAGTTCTCCACCGCTCAGGCGGTCTATATAGCGCAGGGAAAGATGCTCAAGAGAAAGCCGCTTGATGGCCGCGTCTACGATGCAGACATCTTTGTTGCGTACACGCCATTTGATATACGGCTTACGGCCCATGAGGATGCTGTCGAACACAGTCAATCGGGCGGCCTCGACTCTCTGTGGGACATAGCCGAACAGTCGAGCAATTTCGTCGGAACTCAGCTTGAGGACATGGTGTTCTCCAATCAGTACAGAACCTCTTTTGGGCCGGTGAATGGCGTTTATACATTTGAGCAGGGTGGTCTTGCCTGCACCGTTTGGACCAAGGATGGCCAGCAGTTCACCCTTTTTCACCTGAAAACTCACGTCTTCAAGCACGGCATGACCGTTGTAGCTGAAGGAAATCCCGTTGACATTCAGATTGATCATCTGTTCCCTCGTATGATGAGCCATATGAAGATTGGTGCGCCCAGAAAGGAGGTCAGGACGGAAACCGGTAGTATGTTGGGGGCCAGTATGAGTCGTGCTGCGGTGTCGGCCGCCAGCAGCAATGCTCCTCCCATAAGGCAGGAGGCGGGCAACAGGAATCTGTAGTCGTCGCCAATCATTCTTCTGACCATATGCGGGCAGACCAGTCCAACAAAGCCAATGATACCGAGAAAGGAGACAATGACTGCCGTAACCAGTGAGGAGATGAGCATGCCGATAATGCGCACCCGTTCGACCCGTACCCCAAGTCCTTTGGCGGTTTCATCGCCGGCCTCTATGGCATTGAAGTTCCATCGGTTCATGCTAAACCAGAGATAGGCGACGCAGGTCACCACAGAGATGATGGACAGTTCGGTCCAGGAGGCCCTGGCAACGTCGCCAAACGTCCAAAAGACCATGGCTGCAAGCTGGATGTCGTCCGCAAAGTATTGCAGAAACATGGTTCCGGCCGTGAAGAGGGAGCCAAGGGCAACTCCGGTTAACACCATTATTTCAGGTGTGGCTCTGCGTAGTCGGGATATGGCAATAATGGTACAGGTGGCCAGCAGGCTGAATCCAAAGGATATAACCGTGGTCAGATAGGGATTGTTGATGACCATTGGGTCGGCACTGGAGCTGGTCATGGTGCCGAGATCCAGCAACATTACTGAAAGTGCCGCTCCGAAGGCTGCAGCATGGGAGATGCCCAAAGTGAAGGGGGAGCCCAACGGATTGCGAAGAATGGCCTGCATCACCGCGCCACATACAGCAAGACCCGCCCCTGAGACGATGGCTGTCAGGGCCTGCGGCAGACGTACATGCCACAGTATCAAGTCTGTCCGTTGGGATATTGTGTTGCCCAGCAAGGTCATCCACACCTCCGAAGGCGGTATAGATATCGGCCCCAGTCCGATAGACACAATGAGAACCGCACCAGTGACCAGCAGACCAGCCAAAATTAATAAAAATTTGCCCCGGATGTGCCGGGAATATTCGGGGGGGATTTGTCCGTCGGTAAAATGCATGGGCTACCTCAATTTAAGTGCTGTAAAAGCCGGTTCGATAAAAGCCTTGTCCATGAGTGAAAAGACCGGTTGGCCAACCATAAAAGTGTAGATCTCGTTGGCCTTCGCTTTTGGATTAATATCTTTGAATCGCTCAGGGTATAGCACTTTACCCACATAGAAAGCATCGGCAATGATCGAACCGTAGTTGGGGGCGTACCAGTTGTAGGGCAGCAACAAATAGAGTCGACCCTTTTTTACCGCCTCCAGCTCTTGGTAGGCTCTGTCGTTTTTGAGTTCGTTGATGGCCCCGGCTTTTTCACCAAGCCGGGTTGAAGAAAGATCCACGAAGATTATGGGCGGATTCCAGGCCAAAATCTGTTCTTTGGATACCTGGGCGTGTTGCAAAGGTTTGCCCTGCCCTGGCGGCGGTAATGCCACGTTATTGGCGTTTACGAAGGAGAAGGGTGGGTAGGTGGGTTCAGTCGATTGTAATCCGTGTGGGCCTTTCTTGGCAATCCCCCCAACGTAGCAGGATGGGCGGTCCGATTTTGGAATATCTGCTGTCCTGTGGGCAAGGTCCGTAATGGTGTTTTCTATGAATTCACACAGTTTCGTCGCCCTGTCCTGCTTGCTAAGTACTTCACCCATAAGACGCAGAGAGTCGTAGATGAGCTGTCGTTTCGAGGCAAGGTTACCGTAGGAGAGACAGATCACCGGAATGCCGGTTTGAGCCTGCAGCTCATCGGGGTCATGGCCCATGTTTTTGTAGGTCTTGAAAATCACCTGGGGCTGTGGTTCCAATCCCAAAATCAACTCTGGGCTGTCAAATCCTCTAAACTCACCGAAAAGCGGCATTGCTTTGAATTGTGGATTGGCCAGGGCATAGGGCCGAGCATCAAAAGGGTTACGTCTTTTTTCGATGCTGTCCACCCCGACAATACGATCTTGCCCCTGCAAATACGTCAGGTAGCGCAGACATCCGGGCCCGGAACAGAGTACTCTGTCGACGGTGACCGGAATTTGAACTTTTCTGCCGGCCATATCTGTGATCACCCTCGTCGCAGTTGCAAGGGCTGGAGCGGCGAGGCAAAGGATCAAAACACCAAAAACAAAAGGCGCTAAAATTTTCATTGATAACCTCAAGGCTGGTAGTGAGTTTGGGTTCATTGAGAGTTACACCAGGGCCGGCAGAAAGACCCGGAAACTATACACAGAAACACACGCCGAAAAATGATTGGCATTTTTATCCCACGTGAAAGCCTGTAATAGGGACAACAACGAATGTGGTGTGTGTAACATTTCAATATTATGCATAAAACGAAATCACACGAATCTGAGATAAGTATTACTGTAGCGGGCCAGGGGTCTCCTGTCAAGCTGAAATAACACTAAATCTAATTGTGTGTTACTGAAGTGGTGGCGCGAAGTCACCTCATCCCAAAAGGGTCATCATGAAGAAGTGCAAAGGGGATATTTGGGGGTGCGCAAATGGAGTTGGACCTATTTGCTATTTGCGTGCGCATGCACTGGGTTGCACACAAGGCAATGACTGCTTAATTTTATAAGCGTCTTAAAACAGAAAAAGAATAAGAAAAAACTTTAACAAGAGGCTCTAATGATAAAAGCAGAAATGGCTACGGCTCTCAATAATCAGATCAATAAAGAAATGTATTCGGCATATCTCTATATGTCGATGTCCGCTTATTCCAATAAGATTGGGTACAAAGGCTTTGCCAACTGGTTTATGGTTCAGTACCACGAAGAGATGTTCCATGCGATGAAGCTGTATGAGTACGTCCAGCGTCAGGGGGAGGACGTCAATCTTGAGTCTCTGGCTACCCCGCCAGGCTCATTTGAATCGCCCCTTGATATGTTTACACAGACCCTTACCCATGAGCAATATATCACTCAATCAATCAATGACCTCATGGATCTTGCTCAATCTTTAAAAGATCATGCCACCAAGATTTTTCTGGAATGGTATGTTACAGAACAGGTAGAGGAAGAAGAAAATGACAATGATATCATCCAGCAATTGAATCTTATTGGGGATAATCCCCATGGTCTGCTCATGCTGGACCGTGATTTGGGGGCCCGACTAACAACTGTAGCGACTGATTTCAGTAAAGGGGTTGAAGCGGCTGGCAGTTCCGCTGCTTGATAAGACCAGGTGTAACTACACCTCTTGGGGGCAGCAAGAGACTCCATCCCATAGATTGCGGTGGTCATTATAATTGGTGAGCTCTACGTCAGTTCTATTCCCATCTTTTTTATGAGGAGGGGAATAGAACTCTCCGCCACGCATACTTCAAGCGCACTTCCTGCGCTGCATATAGTAAAATGTTGCGCAGGCTGCCATCGCTATGGAGGAATTAAATTAAAATTTCGCCGAAGCCTCAACTGGGAATGTTGAAGTAACTACAGAAGTCACTCAAATTAAAACTGAGGCTGAGGAGGTGACCGCGCACAGCCTCGATGTAAGGGCATTAGCCTTTGAAATGAGGACTAATAGAGAAGGTCTTGATGATCTTTATAAAAGCTAGAAGAAACCGCAGTGATCCATTCGCGATTTCCAATCCAACAAGTAGTCTCGTCGCCATTTATTGACGGTTTTTGCACCATTCTTACCATGGTCAGACACCGATTTATCTGGATTGTCATGCCAGTAGGTGGGGCGTGTGTCCGGGAACGGTCGAACAAATGCGCCGCCCCAATGCTCGGTTTCGGGCTTGTCGGCATCCGCGTGCAGCATGTACAGTACGCTTGGTGTGTCGCCCATCTTGATATCGGCTTTCTTCTGCATGAAGAAAGCTCCAAGGTGGCCGTGGTCTTTTACGTGTTTCTCTGGAAAATTCCAGTTCCCGAAATCACCGTCTTGAACGCCACCCATGTACATGCCTCGAAATGTTGTGTCATTTTCTATCCACCAAAGGTTGGGGTGTTTGTTAAACAGATAATTCCGCGCTTTGAGGTCATGCTCGGTATTCCATGAACCGATGGAATAGACTCGCAGTTTGGCTTTGATACGCGGATTATTGTGTACCGCCTGTGCCACATCTGTGATGGAGCCCCATACGAGCACATAGAGAGGACGTTGGTCATCGACCAGTGCCCTTTCTACGATTAGCTTCGCTCCGGCGCTGATTTTCGTGACCGGCTTATCACCTGACTGCGGGACAATTGCTCCCTGTCTTACCACTCGGCGCAATGATTCAGGCGCGGGATAGTCACGCGACCATGTGCGCAAGTTCTTGTAGTCCATAGCATACGCTTCGATGCACGAGAGGATATCTCGCGCACGACCTTTCTTAGGAGGCGAGCTGATCAGACCCTCTGTCTCAAGAATATCTGAATAGACCAGATAGTGAATCATTGATTGAAAATCGTCAGCGTCATCCCCTCCGATATCCGTGGAGACAATAACACGCGGCTTCTCACCACCCACAACCAGGTTGCTGATGACCAGCGTGCATATTACCAATAGGAAGGCTAGGAAGACTTTGTCAAAATTCATAGATTGTATCTTATAAGTATGTTCTGTATCGATCGTTTACGGCCGGTTGTGTGGTCGCGTTCCCCTGCGATCTTGCACCATCCAAAAGCTATCCTCTTATCAATATAATTCAATGTACTGAGAACACATTAGTTAGTGGCTGTCCATAAATGGCCCTTTTCCCCTAACTCGTCGTTGCTCTAAAAATTTAATCCTCCGGTAAGCGAGGCACGAGACTCCGAGATATCAACTATATGCCTGTGGTTAAATTCATCGAGCGCCTCGATTTAGAAAAAAATCTCTCATCTATGGGCAGGCACTAGTTAACTATGTCATTGAAAAAAATACACGTGAAAGCAGAGTCACACCCATTATTCTGGTGTAGGCCGACCTGAGCGTGAACTCATGGGGGTAACTGCTCCTGCAAGCGTTCCTGTGTTAGGTTTTAGTCTGGCATGAATTGCTAGCGGAAGGCAAGGGCGTTACCGCGAGGTGGCTCTGGAGGCTAACTCGGCATGTGGCCGCTGATTCGACAGCGCCTTGTATGGCAATATACGGTGTGAGCTTAAGCAAAAATGTCCGCTGCACTGAATATACAATATTTTTTCCCGTAGATTCATTTGTTGTTGTCTGGTAACTATTTATAGACAGTCGAATAACAACCAAAATTTTAAGACCGGAAAGGTCTTGTCAATGTACCTACGCTATGAATAATACAACTTTTGTCTATCAGCCGATGCCACATTTTGCCAGGAAGCTTGACCAAATCGAGGGGGTGGACCCAACAGGTTATACTCGTATAAGCAAAGTCATTGATCGCCTGTTGGTGGATCCCGGTAATTCAGACGGTAAGATGCGGGGGCTTTATAATGGCCGCTTTAAAAAGTATGTAGGACGAAAAGATTACCGCCTGATCTATTACTGGTGTCATCTATGTCGAAAAGAGAATCGGCGCCTAGAACAAAAATGCGATGGTTGCGACGAGCTGCCAGACAACAGTGTTATATTCTTTGATCTTTATCACAAAAAAGATATGAAGAAATTCAGAGAATTGTAGCGCTCAATTTCAGGATTAAAACTTATAGGAATTCAGGGTATTCCTTGTGAAGGCATTGGCAAACCAGAAGCTCTTCAGCATGCCTTATCTGGTTTTTGGTCTCGTCGTATCAATAGCGAACATCGTATAGTTTATAAAGTTGAGAACGATTCTATTTTTATTGCTCAACTTTGTTATCATTATTAGGCGTAACGTCTGCGTAATAGGCGCGAGCTTGCGAGTGTCCTAGTTGACGCGTTTTTAGTGTTTAGAAGCCCCTTTTTCCCCTCCAAAATCCAGTGCCGCCAACGTAATCTATCTTTCTCAAACTTAAGAAGAAATTCCTGTTTATGGGATCTATGGGTGATATGCCAGACACAATCAGGAATATAGTGTATATTCGCTCGTGCCTTAGAATTAAGTCTCTCAACCTAAAGGGTAATTAATACCAATGTTTCTTGAAAGTATCTTTTTTAGCAATATATACGTTATAAAAACAAACACCTACCGTGGTCCGCCCCCCATTGTCCCATTTTTTTAGGGTAGCCTGAAAAATCGAATTCTTATCACCACCTTGCGCATGTGAATGAAGATCAGCGCGTGCAAGCAAGGAAGAACATCATAATTTATTCAAGTACTGGAATTTCAATGTCATTTTATCATAGCCGTACATTACTCTTTTCAACAATTATTTCATTGTTTCTCGTTTCAAATCATAGTTCAGCCGCAACTGAGGCGCCAGAAGACACCGGTACTAATGGGGCAACAGGCACAATTGGTGCCGACATGAGGCTGGGCGACAGTGTCAGTGAGTTAAGGGTTGGGGCTACCTTACCGCTATGGCAAAGCCCAATTGCAACAGTGTTCTTTGCGCCTGGATTTACCAGCTATGACAATGACTACCAAGATAAAACAGTTAATCTAGGGCTAGGTATACGAAGACTATTTGATGGTTTGGGCGTGATTGCAGGAGGAAATGTTTATTACGACCATTTGAAAAGCGTTGATGGTTACAGCTATGATCAACTTGGCCTTGGCATCGAATTGCTTTCTGAGTGGGTAGACGCAAGTATTAATTACTATTTACCAGAAAATACGGAAAACAAGACGGGTGACGATACTCTGGTCTCAAAAACAGCAAGTACAACCGCTTCTTGGGGAGAGTTGTATGGTGAGGGCTACCAGTTCCTACAGGACAGGGATTATACAAAAGTAACCACCACCACAACAAGGTTGTTTGAGTATTTTGAAGAAGCAATGGACGGATTAGACCTTGAGACCGCAATTAAAGTTCCTGGTGTTCCTGATTGGCTTGAGACGAGAATTTTACTCGGATGGTATCACTATGATGGATCAAACGACTATGAAATAGAAGGATATAAAGTGGGATGTGAAATTCGACCAGTACGTGGAATTTCAATAGAAACTATATACTATGAGGATGATGATCTCCATGGTGACAATTTACTCGTCGAAGCGAGTTTGAGTGTACCATTCTCCTTGGAAAATCTCTTCAAGGGGGAAAATCCATTTTCCGGAATCAGTCAGTTTTTCAAAACATCCGAAAAGGATCTCAGTAACAGACTATTGGATGGTGTGAGACGTGATGCAATAATTCCAATCCAAGACTCTGGTCCCATAGAAAATATTGCAGCAAAAACTGTTTCGCAAGAGACTGAAGAATGGAGTGACACCTATACAATAATGTCAGATGTCGTCTTTGTGGATGGGGATAGTGACGGGACGAGCCAGGATGGAACATACGAAAATCCATTCTCAGCGGTCCAGTTGGGTGTTGACGCTGCCTTTGGCGAGAAAAATGTCTACGTCAATGCATTTAGTGGCCAATATTTGGAAAATATTACCCTTTCAGAAGGGGTTGGTCTCCTCGGTAGTGGAACTCTTATCGAGGGGTACGATAGCCAGACATTTGGTAGTGGTATACAGCCGATAATCAATGGGAGCGGTGAGGGGCCTGTTGTAACTGTTTCCGGTAATAATATCATAGATGGCTTCTATCTCATAAACACAGATTCTGTTACTGGCTCATCTATTAAAGAGACCTTTCCTGATGGATTCTCTCTTAGTGCAGATCTCCGACAGGTGGGTATCTGGGGCAATGGTGTTAGCGGCGATATCCAGATAAACAACAATACCATTGAGGTTGCTGGATACGGTATTTATTTGGCAACTACCGGAGGAAAAATATCTGTCACAAATAACACTCTGACTCAGCCAGCAGATGCTTCCGCTGGAAATATGATTCAATTGAGCTCTTATGGTGATGGTCTGGTGGAAGCCAGTTTCAGTGATAATGTATTTTCTACATTGTATAATGACAACTCAAGTTGGGGTGTGATGTTTTATGCCTATGAAAATAGCGTGATGGATGTGTCATTTACAAACAACCAGATCGATAGTGCTGGAACTGCTTTAGTCTTTACGAGTTATGGTGACAGTACCATCAGTGCAAATGTGACAAACAATATCCTTTCGACGAACCAATGGAGTGGCATGCGACTGGGGAGTTCAGGCAACGGTTCAACTCAAGTGAATTTCACCGAGAACACAATAAATGCAATACAGAATGGCATCTATTTTTCTCCCTTCTCTACTAACGCAATCGTTCTGGATGGCTCTGATAATACTATTAATTATGGTTCTGCGTATGAGGCCGTGGAGAGTATTTATCCTGCCACAGCTGTTGTCAATAACCTGATTCACCCATGACGATTTAACCATTACAAGTGTCTAAAAAAATAACCGGGAGCCGAGTACAAGCAAAGAAGTGGGAACGTCCTCTGGGATGGCGAAAAGAAAATATTTATTTGTACACTGTCCCCTTTTTTCTCGGCCCTTTGTTATCATTTTTCTTTTTTTCATGTCTTTTAGGGTCAATTGGAACGGTGACAGATCTTATTTAAAATAAATGTTTTGGGCGCCCATATCTCTTTTGTCAGACTCAGACGCCTGGCTCGCTGATATTATATTAGTGTGAATGCAGCAATTGAGTTGAAAGGGGTTTTACCAATTGCCAAGAACTTGATGAATGTTCAGCATGCCATAAATCATAATTCTTTTGAAGATTCATCCAAAGATCAGGTGTTGTATCAAAAGCACGTGATAACCTAAGTGCCATATCTGGTGTTATAGATCCACGTTGGTTAATTATTTTGGATAATGTCTTTCTAGAAATTCCGAGATTAGAAGCCATATCTTTAATAGTTAAGGATAATGGCAACAAATAATCTTCCTTTATAATTTTACCCGGATGTGTTGGTTGTCTTTTCATCTTGTTCATATCTCACCTCTTAATGGTAATCGTCATAATCAACGATATAAGCATCACCATTTACAAATTCGAAAAATACCCTCCAGTTACCAGAAACACGTACTGAGTACTGTCCTTCTTTATCTCCCTTTAATTGGTGCAAATATGAACCGGGATAGTTTATATCATTTGAAGCATTTAGTCGGTCCAAGATTCTCTCAAGTCGATCAGAATACTCAGGTATTATTCCTTTCTTGGTACTTTTATAGAAAAATTTTCCAATCCTTTGTGTTTGAAAGATTTAATCATAATACAACCTGTTGTAACCCAATAGGTTACACGTATCAATGGTGTGGAATTTTTCTACAGCGAACGTAAAAATCACAGGTTTATCCGGTACATTATTTTATTATTAAATTTTTGTAACAAGAGCCACAAGTCAATTTGCACCTATAAACAATGATATAAAGATGGGAATATACCACTACTATAAAATTGATTAAGAAGAACAATAAGCTACTACAACATGGTTGGGAAATCACTACTTCACACGATAGTCGTCATTGGGCCTGTCCTGCAGAAAGATGTGATGATACGTGTCGGAATCTGCAGCCTCGAACCACTCTAATCCTTGTTCTACACATGCTGGACACGCTTTACGCGGAATATGTACACCGAGAATACGTTTACTGTAATTGGCTGTGCTATCTATACGCAATGCTCCTGCACAGTCATCGCAAATACGAATTACCTCATCCTGGGATTCTGTTATATTGTCGGTATCATAAAATATTTGGCGATTCCGTTTGTCACAGTTTGCTTTGCTGCGTACCCCCTGTTTAATTTCCTCACGATTTTGCCACAATTTCACAGCATTATCACAGACTTTTTTTATCTCACGCGATAGCTGCGGCGGTTGCTGAAATAATCTGGGATCGTAATCAGGCTCCTGCAAGTTACTGTAATCAATACCTGCCATTGCCATAATTATTCCAGCATTCACATAAGGCAAAGCACCTTCTATTGCATACCCGCCTTCAAGCACGGCTATATCTGCTTTGAGCATCTCTGTAAGTTTCGCATAGCCCTTTGCCGAAAAATTCATATTGGTAATAGGGTCGGAGTAATGATTATCCTGACCGGCTGAATTGATGATCAAATCAGGCTTGAAATCATCGAGAATGGGCAAAACAGCATGTTCGATCGCGTACAGAAAACCTTCATCACAGGTTTCAGGCGGCAGAGGTATATTGATGGTTGAGCCGACTGCATTTGGGCCACCAAACTCATGGAGAAAACCACTGCCGGGATAGAGAGTACGACCATCCTGGTGAATTGAGATAAAAAGGGTATCCGGATCATGCCAATACACATCCTGGGTGCCATCACCGTGGTGGCAATCGGTATCTACAATAGCCACTCGATCGATATTATAGGCGCTCCTGAGGTACTCGATCATAATTGCTTCGATATTGATATTACAGAAGCCGCGCGCTCCATGCACAACGCGGTTGGCATGATGTCCTGGTGGGCGTACCAACGCAAAACCACGATCTATAATGCCATCCATCACCGCCTTACCTATGGTCTTAGCTCCACCTGCGCTGATAAAATGTGACTCTGTACTTACCGACTCAGGGTCAGGCACACAGAAATGTGTCCGCTGAATATCTTCAACATTGATGATATCCGGTTTCAATTCAACAATACCTTCTATATCCAGAAGACCTTCTTCAAGTACCTGGTCCTGTGTATAAAGAAGACGTTCTTCACGCTCGGGATGCGTGGGAGATATTGCCCAATCAAAGGCAGGAAAGAAGACAAGGCCTGTAGTGTTTTTTGCTCGCAACATTATACTTTTGCCTCTCTTTCGATGTAGTTGGGCAGTAAACCCGGCTTGACCTGGGCTCGTACACGAATATTCTTCCCTTGACTGTGGAACCCGCGAATCATGTTGAACTGAGACTCTTCTATGATTTCCATCTCAAGGTATTCCGGGATTGCCCCACGACGTAGCGCTTTTGCACGCACCAGATCAAAAGCAATCTGGCGAACATCATCTAGCGTGATATCCTGATCAATCTTCCGCGTAAACTTCTCTCCCTGGGCAGTTATTATTTGTTGTGCTGTGTCGGCATATACAGTTACCTCACACGTCACCCGTGAAAGAGCACAACCAATAGCGTTGGCAACCTGCCAATGAGGGACTGTTTCTACCTCCCCGGCAAAGAGCGGGGCCAACCTCTTTGCGAACTGACTTGCAGGCCCGCCCAGAACCAGAATATGATCCGGCTCTATCTTCAAGCCTTCAAACATCTCATGTACGGTATATACAGGACGGCTGTTTAAATATTCAACCATCTCGCCCGCTGCTCTAAGAATTCCCCGACAGGCTGTATCTATTATGTGTTCAGAAATCTCTTCAATCGACACCTCCATTTCAGCCGCCAACAGCGACAGTCCTTTTTGCGCCATATGAGTATCACCATCCGCGGTTAAGCCAAGAACGCACAAAGCGTCTGTGGGGGTCGCAACAGGTCCTCCATATGCCATTGCGACACCGATTCGGTCTGGCCCAATTGTCAATTTACCATCCTGGATGCGGACGACACTGTCACCACCGATGCCGATTGATCTGGTCATCAAAGCCCTGATAAGCGTTTTAAATGAACCTATTTCTATTCCCTCGTTTGCAATAACGGGAACCCCGTTCAAAATAAGAGCCATATCCGTGGTAGTGCCACCAATATCGAGAACAAGGCAGGTTTTATCCTTAGGCGCATAATTTATGGCCCCCATTACACTCGCTGACGGGCCACTCAGAATGGTCTGGGCAGGGTAATCAAGAGATGATGAGAAATTCATACTCCCACCATCCGGCTTCAAAACCCGGATAGGCACAGAAAGCCCCTGTTTCTCGAGAGACAACTGAACAGCATCAAAAAATGAGCGGTGTATAGGATACACTGCGGCGTTAAGATAGGTTGTTGTGATACGACGTGGAAAATTGAGAGTTCCGGAAAGCACATGCCCCATAAAAACATGGTCTACATATGGAGAAAGAAGTTCTGCCACTTGCAACTCGTGGGCAGGGTTACGCACAGAGAATTTTGAAATAACAGCTGCACACGAAATATCACGCTTCTTGAGTTGTTTGCCGATATCAATAATCTGTTCTTCGTCTATGCTGGCAATTTCACGACCGCTGTGATCAAGCGCCCCCTGCACCACATGATAGTGATCTCCTATGCGGAAATATTCAGGATCGATTCCGGGCCCTGCAGAGACAAGCACAGCAACGGGTGGTAATTTGTGCTGAACAACAAGGTTGGTAGCAAGAGTTGTACTGAGAACAAGCCGCTCGATATCAGCGATATCCTGATTTTCTGTCAGGCGTCGAAGAGCACTTATTATTGTTGAAAAAAGCTGATCCGGATCAGTAGCAACTTTAACACTGTGGACCAATCCTTTTTTACCAATAAGTACTGCATCTGTATGAGTGCCGCCTACGTCCAGTCCAATAATCATGAGCTAAGCCAGTGGTTAGAGGAAATAGCATCTTGATCGCAAGCAGATAGAACAGACTCAAAGAGGCTGGCCTGCGGCAGACACTACAAGATCTATAACAATGTAAGGATAAAATACTCTAACCATTACTTAATGTCTATCCCTGGTTCTCCCACTGCTTCTTTCTGCAGAACTACAGCTACATCCTAGCAGCTCCAAATAAATTTTGCCGCCGATAAACCTCGTGTTAAATAAGACTTCTGCTGCTATTTATGAGCCGTTGCACTTACCTCAATCACCTGTTCCTTATAACCAAACTTCCAATAGATTCTATCATCTACCGACAAATCGGATAAAAACTTCGTACCTTCAACTTTTGATTTTGCATCTATGATTGCTTCATCTGTCGAAGGTGCTTTGCCAATTGGGAAAATATAGAGCAACCATGTTTGTTTTGATTCTCCGGATATCTTGCCGACAACTTCCTCGCTTTTCAATGCTGGATCTACATAGGTTGATGTAACAAAGGTTCCATGATTTGAAGTTGCACAGCTATTTAGCAGTAGCAAAGTTGCCATTAACAGAAGTTGTTTAATTTTGTGCATCATGTATCCTCATCACCTAACGTAAAAGTCATCAACGTGCTTCAAGAAAAGAACCAAAATAATGTAAAATTACAGTAAGTAATTGGAGTTCCAGTATTTGATTCTTGCTTTGCCTGTTTTTGTGCGCTATTTTCACCGACATCGACTAGAGAAACGAGGATTTTTTTACTACAAACAATTGATCAAAGGCTTATCATGAAAAAAATAATTTTCGCGCTTATCATTGCGGGGGTAGCAGGCTACGGAGTTTTAAATTACCACTTTATCCTCTTGGACAAAAGTTTAAAAATCCTTAAAAAGTCAAACGTCCAATACCAGAATACATTTGTCGATGCGCGTGGCGCGAAGAAACTGGAAATGGCTCTAAAGCCCGACCTTATTTCTGCAGGTATAAATGATATTCTCAAACAGGTCGATGTGCCTTCGAATTAGATTACGTTCAAAAACGTTTATAATAGATATTGAGGAGTCAAGTCTCTGCTTGACTCCCAAGTTCAAAGAAACCTTTCTGTCATTACCCCACTTATAATTACTGTATTTTAGAGCAGCCCCAATGCCTTGCCATGATACCGGAGGTGGTCTTCAATAAAACTGGCTATAAAAAAGTAACTGTGATCATACCCTTCATGCCTGCGAAGAGTTAAGGGGTGTTGTGATTTTGCGCAGATTTCTTCAAGATTTTCCGGTTGTAACTGCTCCTGCAGGAATTCATCTGCTTCTCCCTGATCAAGTAAAATCTCCAGCCGCTCCTGGGCCTCAGGTATCAACAAACAAGCATCCCACTCGGCCCAGTTTCGAACATCATCACCTAGATAACCTTTAAACGCCTTCTGCCCCCAAGGGCATCTGCTGGGACTGACAACTGGGGAAAATGCTGACACTGATTGATAACGACCTGGATTTTTCAAGGCACAAATCAAGGCGCCGTGCCCCCCCATGGAGTGCCCCGAGATGGCCCTTTGACCCGTCAATGGGAATTGACTCTCAACCAACTGCGGCAGTTCATCCACAACGTAGTCATACATTCGATAGGTCTTGCTAAAAGGTTCAACAGTCGCATTGAGATAAAATCCTGCACCTGATCCAAAATCATAACTCTCATGCTCCTGCGGATAATCATTGCCCCGAGGACTGGTATCGGGGCAAACAATGGCCAGGCCCAACTCTGCTGCGAGTCGAAAAGCACCCGCCTTTTGGCAGAAATTTTCGTCGGTACAGGTGAGACCGGACAGCCAGTAGAGTGTTGGCACTGATTGCACCTCTGAGACTGGGGGCAAATAAATCGCGAAAACCATGTCACCATTGACAGCATTACTTTGATGACGATACCGTTGAAGCCAGCCACCGAAGCATTTTGTGCGGGAAATCAGTTCCATAAATATATTCCTCTTCTCTTTTCTACAGGATCTTCAAATCGCACATTATTTATCGAATAAAATTACAGAGCGTATACTTTTCCCTTCATGCATCAAGTCGAATGCTGTATTGATTTCATCTAAACCCATGGTGTGAGTAATAAAGGGATCAATCTCAATTTCGCCACGCATGTACTGCTCCACATACCCCGGTAATTGGCTACGTCCTTTTACTCCGCCAAAAGCAGAGCCCTTCCACACACGACCGGTAACCAACTGAAATGGTCGGGTCGAAATTTCTTCTCCGGCACCTGCGACCCCAATGATAATCGACTCCCCCCAACCCTTGTGACAACACTCAAGCGCCTGGCGCATAACATGAACATTGCCTATACACTCAAACGAGTAATCTACACCACCATCGGTTAAATCAACAATCACCTGCTGAATTGGGTCGCTGTAGTCCTTCGGGTTAATACAATCAGTTGCGCCGAATTGCCTCGCCATTTGGAATTTGCTTTCATTAATATCAATTGCAATAATTCGATCCGCCTTAGCCATCCGCGCCCCCTGAATGACTGACAACCCAATGCCACCGAGACCAAATACAGCCACTGTCGAGCCTGGCTCCACCTTCGCTGTATTCAATACGGCACCTATGCCTGTAGTGATACCGCATCCCAGTAGGCATACCTTTTCCAGCGGTGCATCAATGTGAATTTTAGCAAGAGAGATTTCTGCTACCACTGTGTATTCTGAAAAGGTGGAGGTACCCATGTAGTGATATATTTTTTTGCCGCCAACACTGAAGCGACTGCTGCCATCCGGCATCAGCCCTTGCCCCTGGGTTGCTCGCACCGCTTGGCACAAATTGGTTTTACCGGAGAGACAAAATTTACATTTTTTACACTCAGCCGTATAAAGCGGAATAACATGATCTCCAGGTTTAAGGCTTTTGACACCAGGCCCAACCTCTTCAACAACGCCTGCACCTTCATGGCCCAGGATACTTGGGAAAACACCCTCCGGATCAGCTCCGGAAAGGGTAAAGGCATCAGTATGACAAACACCCGTTGCAACGATACGGACAAGTACTTCCCCCTGTTTTGGACCTTCAATAGAAACTTCTTCGATTACAAGTGGTTTGCCTGCTTCCCAGGCAACCGCAGCACGAGATTTCATAATATCTCTCCATATGAGAGGTTGTGTAGAGTTGGTTTATGAGGGTATTTTAGAATGGGCAATATAGAGATGAACTTCCCCCCTTAAATAACCACAGTGGTTACCTTACTACTTATGGTAATTCAACTTCCTTGACTGTCAATTTACACTTGCCCGGTCTTTCGGCTACTGCGTAAAATAAGAGAAAGCAGTGGTTGCATTTAATCTTTCTTTCACTCAAGATCCACACATTCTCGATGCATCGGCCGGAAATTAAGCACAAAAGCCCGTATCTCTTTTTCGCTTCAAAAAAGCCAATACCGTCAACGTAATCTATCTTTTTCAAACTTAAGAAGAAATTTCTGTTTATGACATCTACGGGTGATATGCCAGACACAACCAGGTATATAATGCCTATTTGCTCGTGCCATAGATATGAGTCTCTCAAACTAAAGGGTGGTTAATACAAACACTTCCCTTAAAGGTATCTTTTCGCCACCCAAAAGGGCCTTCTAAGAGCTAAAACGACCCATTTTAGCAACATTACTTCATGAAATAATACACCTAGTGTCTTGTCACATCTCTAATGTTGGATAAAGGCGCTTTAGTTTGATTCGGGCGTCTTCAGTGGTGAACTGCCAATTCACCTTGGCTTTCATTCCGTTTCTATCCGCCTCCCACGCCTTAACC
>JBLHNA010000050.1:0-34354 GCA_047619065.1 Desulforhopalus sp. | reverse complement strand
GTAATTCACATAACGTACAGCAAATACAATCTTCTGGACGAACTGCCACCGCTTTATCTTTAGAATCCAGCTCCAATACCTTTTTAGGACAAAAACTGACGCAGATGCCACATCCTTTGCACCAGTCCCTGTTAAGGCGAAACTCTCTGAGTACTTTCTTGGCCATACCTCTGTTCCTATTCACCTGAAGTTATATTCTCAGGCAGTTATGGTTTACATGGTTACGGGTACCTTCCCCACTTCCCAGCAAAACGGGCTCTGCTATCCACCAGATATTGCAGGGTAGACATCGATCACATCAGCTTTTTCAACAATCTCCTGAAGGCCTAAAACCTTACCGTCTCTCGTTGCTATAACAGATCCTACGGTACTACCAGTCCTAAGAGCACACTGGTCTAAAATTCTTTCAAAGGTAGTGGGATGGGCAATATCTACTTGCACACTCCCAAGACTACTGAGTTTGAAATTGACAGTTACCACACCCTGGCCTCGGCGGATTCCTCATCCGTGATATCCATTTTCTCACCGGTGTCGAGTTGTGCCTCTTCGTAAAAGCTTTCCGTAAACCTATAATCTTGCGCAGTAATACCTGCATCAGTGTTAAATTTATGTTCACGTCGCAAAGTATCTTTGACAAACTCATCAAATTCATCAGGATTAATAACAACATCGTAACGTGCTTTTATGAGGTCGAGCAGAGAGGTCATATCATTGCGCACAGAATAACGGACAAAATTACACAAGCCCATTGCATCCATTCTTGAACCAATCACCTGGAACTTTTTCGATAAAGCAACCTTGCCTTCTTTGGTCGTTGGGTCTTCTTCATCTCTGAGAGTAAAACCAAAAGTATGATCCGCTCCCATGGGTGTTGAGAGATAGGTCATTGCCATTCCTTTGGTTCCCCGTGGCTCATAAGCAGGTAATGCCTGTCCCAATACATGGGGGGCATGTCGCACCCCGAGTACCTGAGCTGCGACCTTACAACCGGAACCCAAAATACGACCGAGAGGAGTCATATTCAGAATCTCGTTCATCATAGAAATCGCAGCATCCCCGTCTCCAAATTTAGCCAGTCCTGCTTCCATGGCCACACCAATTGCAGCACCGCAATCCAGGGTATCGACTCCCGCATCGTTGGCGATACGGTTCATTTCTGCAATGGTATCCAGGTTTTTGAGGCAGAGATTAGAACCCATAAGGGCCATAGTCTCGTACTCAATCGGCGAGCAAAGCAGATTTCCATCCTTGTCCGGATAGACATTGGAACACTGAATTGCACAGGGGTTCATGCAGGCATGTTGTGTAAGGCCCTCTCCACCCCTCTCCTTAATGGTATCATACATGGCTTGAGCGTTGATTTTCTCGGCATCTTCCATGGTACCACTGGTAAAGTTTCTTGTTGGAAGGACTTTGAGCGCCTGGCAGATATCCACCATTGCTGCAGTGCCATACTTGGTGAATAGTGTTGAAACAGGATTTTCTCTCAGTAAGGTTACTATTCTCTTAGAAGCCTCCATGAAAGCTTTTTTATCCGAATATTGTGTTTTTTCTTCACCATCATCTAAGATCACCATAGCAATGATACGTTTGGAACCCATCACCGCACCAAGGCCTCCACGTCCTGCGTAGCGGGAACAGACACCATGTGGGTCTGAACATGCAATTCCAGAGGCAAACAGAAGATTTTCTCCGGCGGGGCCGATGGTTATACAGCCGGCTTTTTTACCAAACTTTTCAGTGAGTAAATCTGACTTTTCATAAACGCCCTTTCCAGCAAGAAAAGTTCCATCAATGAGTTCGACTTTATCCTTGCCAATAACAACTATCTTCCAGGCGGAATCTTTTCCAGGTGCATCTTCCAGGATAATAGTACGGAGTCCCTGTTGTGCCATTTTCAGACCAACTATTCCCCCCGCATTGCTCTCCTTAATTCCACCCGTAAGGGGACTCTTGCTACCGATGCTTAGCCTGTCTGAGCTGGATACGGTCGTTCCACTGAGGGCCCCATTGCAAAAGAAGAGTTTATTCTTTTTTCCTAAAGGCTCACAAGCGGCGGGGATTTCCTCGCTGACGAGATAAGAGGAAAGTGTGCGTCCCCCAAGTAAAAATTCCTTGGTGTCACCACTTTCCTTTTTTGCTTCACCTGTTACCGTATTTATCCTCAAAATGGCAAACATCACTTCACCTCTGTTCTAATTCTCATTGCTTCAACACCGAGCCACTAAGCATCATGTAATGGATAGTGGCTAAGGCATTAATCCCCATAATTGGGCTATGTGTTTTTGTCCTTAACACAAATAATTCATTCTACACAAACTGCTCAATTTCTTATTTTAGGACCAGCCTTATAAAAGAAGGATTCATACTATCCTTTTACAAATATGGCCTTTATTATTACACTGGCCATAGCTGGATTTTCTTTTACTCTACGCGTACAGTAACCAAACCAATGTTGACCGAATGGCACATAGACGCGCATTGTATGGCCCGCATCTACAATTGACTTTCGAAGAGCTGGAGCCACCCCGTATAACATCTGAAATTCGTATTTATCCTTTGGGGTATTGTATTTTTCAAGAAGTTCATAAGCCCCTTCTACAACCGGTTTGTCATGGGTTGCAATTCCTGGATACATGCCCTCTTTTAACATGAGATCGATATCTTCTAGAAAATGATCGTTAATTTCGTCATATTTCTTGTAAGCCAGAGATTCAGGCTCAACATAGATACCCTTACATAGTCGAAAATTGACAGGACTCTCATCACTATGAATTTCCTTCATATTCTTTATGTCCTGGTGCGTTCGTTTAAGATAACTCTGCAACACCAGGCCTACATTGGTTGGAAATTCCTCTTTAATTCTCCTGTAGATATCAATCTCCATATCTGTGCAGGGAGTATCTTCCATATCTATCCGGACAAAATTATTGTAAGAGGCGGCCTTTTCAACAACTTCACGAATATGTTTGTATGCCACTTCCTTATCTAAAAGTAAACCAAAGAAGGTTGGTTTTAGACTGTAATTACCTTTAACTCCAGCTTTTTCCGCTTTTTCAATAACTTCAAGATATTCGTTTTTATTGGCCTCAGCCTCATCAAGGTTTGTAATGAACTCACCCAAAACATCAATGGTGGTAAGGATACCTTCCTCATTGAGTTTTTTTGCTGCTTTTACCGCATCTTCAATTGTTTCGCCGGCAACATAGTCTTTTGAAAACTGCCAGACGAGCTTCTTTGGCATATACGGTAGTATGTTTGAAATCAGTTTATTGAACACAGTGAGCCTCCTTCTTGATGATTAATCTTGTCCCTGACAATCGGAAAAATATTTTTGTTTTTGTCCTTTGTCACTCCTTTTAAGCTGATAGCGAACTAATAGGTTCCTAATATTTGTTCATTTCTCACACATTCAATTAGCAATAGGTGTGCCATGCCACCGGTAAGATAGATGGAGTAATGGATTTGATCCCTACACGCGTCTTGGGCTTTTTCTAATTTGGGGAATAAAGGACGATAACGAACGAATTATAACACAGGATATCAAACGGTTAATCTTGAAACCCAGAGATAGAATTGGTGAGAAGAACTTAGAAGAGCAAAGAAATTTGAGTATTATGTCTCCATTTAAGATGGCTCAATTCAACAGAGATGTAACAATACAGAACGAATTTTTATTCAAAACTGAATACTTCAAGCAAACATACCTTAAGATACCTTGGAAAAGTAGAAAAGCTAATCGACCTTATACTTCTTTAAACGCCTGGCAATCGTTGGTTGGCTTACTCCCAATGCTGCTGCTACGGCTGATTGGTTTTTATATTTTTCAACTGCCTGGAGCATGACTTTTTTCTCTACATTTTCCAGTATCTCTTTTAAGGTCATGTTCTCTGGCCAGGTCGAACTCAAAAGAGTAGATTCAGATGTTCTTCTCACAATATCTTTAGGAAGATCCAGGCAGTCAACAACTTCGGTCTCAGACATTACGACGGCGTGCTCGCAGATATTCATCAGTTCACGCACGTTTCCAGGATAGGAATAGGACAACAACGCGTCAAGGGTAGATCTACTAACACGCTTATGTGTTCCGGCAATATCCGCAAAATAATCAATATAATACCTCACAAGTGGTGAAATACAGTCTGCACGCTCCCTAAGTGCTGGTACATGTATAGGAATAACGTTGAGACGGTAATAAAGATCTCCTCTAAACGTCCCATTTGCAACCATATCCTGTAAATTACGATGGGTTGCAACCAGTACACGTGCATCTATGGTAATAACCTTTGTTCCACCCAGTCTTGTGAGTCTCCCTTTTTCAAGAAATCGAAGTAGTTTCACCTGGGCCGATAAAGGCAATTCTCCGATTTCATCCAGGAATAAGCTCCCTCCATCTGCAAGTTCCAAAGAACCAGGTTTTCCACTGGACTTGGCGCCAGTGAATGCGCCAGCTTCGTAACCAAAAAGTTCTGACTCAATGAGGGTTTCAGGTATGGCGCCACAGTTTATTCTGATTAATGGCTTTTTGGCACGAGCTGAGTTCTTATGGATCAGATTAGCTATAAGCCCTTTGCCAACTCCAGATTCCCCCGTTATCAAAACTGTTGAATTCACAGGGCTTACTTTGAGCGCCTTTTCTATCACCTTGATCATGCCAGGACTTCTTGCGATTATCTTATGTGCCCTTAAATTAGCCAGCTGCATTTCAAGTAGCTGATACTGTAGCTGGTCTTTCAGTGATCCCTGCTCTTCCAGCTCACGCTGTAAATCATCTATTTCAGTAATATCCCGCTCACTCACCACCACACGAATAATACTACCGTCGTTATCAAAAACAGGGGTTCCTATGGAGATTATCTTGCGGTTATCTTTTTCTTGCAAAAGGCTGACAGTCGCATTTTTCTGGATGGCCTGCACGGCAGCTGATTGATCGATAAACCCTTGCTTTATAAGGTCCACCATGTTCTTGCCAACCAATTCTTCGGCTTTAATTTTGTGTATACGCTCTGATGCAGGATTAACTCGAATAACATTAGCCTCGGCATCGCAGACAAAAAGGCCATCGGAGGAAGAGTTGATAATCGCCTCTAGCTCCCAGGTCAGATGTTGAAAAAAGTGCATTTGCTTGGCAACTGTCTCAAATGTAGTACTCTCTTCCAACAAACACACCACACCTACCAATTCATTTTCAAGTTGTATTGGGTTGATGCTCACCCGGTACTCTTCCGACTCAACCTGCATGGAACGTACAACTCGACGCTTGCCATCAGCAATCGTTTTCTGGGCGATATGAGCTATCTCTGGAATTACATCCTTTAGTAGTACCCTTACCGAGACCTCAAATCGTTTTATGGCTTTATCATTTGTAAGAAAAACCCGTCCGTTCCGGTCAACAGCTATCCAGGAATTCCTAGAGACGTCGATAATCGCCTGACTGAGCACCCCCCAATTATGCGGTGGATTGAATATTAAATCTTCCACATCCTGAGTTACCTTGCCGTTTTTATTCATCGAACCATATTTTGTTAAGAGATTTGGCGTTTATGCGAATTTAGGTTGTATGGGCACCACAAATTCCAATTATACACAAATGAATAAACTATACACAACTGAATAACAACTCGCTCAATAGATTATGGAAGGAGGCTTCTTTTCAGGGTCCAGAAAAGGTCTGAAGATTAACCACCAACAGTGGCCACAAGATCGTAGGAAGAGAAAAGCGTAATAATCCGGGATTTGTCATCTTCAGTTAGTTCAGACATAATCCCACCGTCGAAAACCTGGCCAAGCTTCTGATATTTACTGGCCATGGAATGATGATACGGAAGAAGACTGACAGTCTTTTTTTCACCAGGCAGGTTTGCTATAAAGGCTGCTGTCTTCTCCAGATTTTCATTATCGGTATTTACCCCATTAATTAAAGGAAGACGAATGTCAATACAGGCATCAGCTGCAGCCAGGAGGCGTAAATTTTCCAGGATTATCTTGTTGTCGACCCCGGTCCATTTTTTATGACGGCAAAAGTCCATCATTTTGAGGTCGTAAAGAAACAGATCTGTGTGTTTTGCGACCTCAAGAAGGATCTCTTTTGGTGCAAAGCCGCTGGTGTCGACTGCTCGGTGGATTGATCTTTTTCCCAATTCCTTTAGGGACGCAATAAGAAAATCAGGTTGTTTCAGAGGCTCTCCCCCGGAAAAAGTAACACCTCCCCCAGACTGATCGAAAAATATTCTCTCCTTCTCAACTATGAAAATAATTTCTTCAACTGTCGTTAAACGTCCCGACATCTCAGTTGCCTTGGTGGGACAGACCTCTGCACAGGCGCCGCAACCTGTGCATAAACTGAGATCTGTGACAATACCTTCGGAACTCAAACTGCAAGCCTGTTCAGGGCACGCCGTGATACAACTCTTACAGCCGATACATTTCGCCTTGTTATACATTTTCTGAACTTTGCCAGAGATGGACTCGGGATTATGGCACCAGCGACATTGCAAAGGGCATCCTTTAAGAAAAATGGCGACACGGATGCCCGGCCCGTCATTTATAGCATAACGTTTGACGTCAAAAATAAGACCTGATTGCATTATTTTATTGGAGTACTTGAGGTTAAATTGGGAGAAAGGATAAGCGCAGGTAGCAGAATGCTTTTCAACAGTCTGCTACCCAACATCAAACGACACTTGGCATTTCGTATGATATCTTGCGACAAATGGCTGCTAATAAGGCACTAACTTCAAATTGTTAATGTTAAAAACACCCTCAGGTTTCTTATTCCTCATGAGAGCTATCAGGGCTAAGGCACTAAAAAACTTCATTCTCAGTACGTTCAATCACTTCCTGCTGCAGATCCCCATTCATATCATTGAAATAATCACTGTAACCGGCCATGCGCACGAGCAGGTCCTTGTAGTCATCAGGACATTGTTGTGCAGCATAGAGGGTTGCTGTATCAACGATATTGAATTGGATATGATGCCCTCCGAGGGTAAAATAGCTGCGGACAAGCTGGCCAAGTTTCTTGATATCCTGCTCCCGGTTGAGCAGACTTGGTAGGAAACGTAAATTGAGCAAGGTCCCCCCCGATTTGACATGATCTAATTTGCTCAGGGATTTTACCACCGCCGACGGTCCATTGGTGTCAGCGCCATGGGAAGGAGAGGTGCCATCGGAAATCGATTTTCCGGCCATCCGACCGTTTGGTGTTGCGCCCATCACTTTTCCGAAATAGACGTGACAGGTGGTAGAGAGCATATTGAGATGATACTTTCCCCCTTCCTTGATATTGGGTTTATTATCAATTGCATCCACCAAATCGTCATAGACACGAACAGCAATCTGATCGGCAGTATCATCATCATTGCCAAAAAATGGTGTCCGGTTCATGATTGTCTGGCGCAGGAATTCTTCACCTTCAAAATCTTTAGAAACAGCTGTTAAAACCCGTTCCATGGAAAAGGTTTTGTCCTCAAAAACATGTTTTTTAAGCGCGGAAAGACTATCGGTCACAGTACCAAGACCACAGCACTGAATATAGCTGGTATTATAACGTGGGCCACCATCATAATAGTCCTTTCCCCTGCTGATACAGTCATCTATCACCACAGACAGAAAAGGAGCGGGAGCATATTTGGCAAACATTCGATCGATATAGTTACTGACTCTCATCTTCAAATCGACGATATATTTTACCTGGGCAATGAATGCATCGTACAATGCATTATAACTTGCAAAATCTTTGGGGTCACCTGTTTGTATGCCGACAAGTTTACCACTCATCGGATCTACACCGTTATTAAGAGTCACTTCAATAATTTTGGGTACATTCAGATAACCGGTGAGCAGATACGCCTCTTTACCAAAAGCACCAACTTCAATACAACCACTGCAGCCACCTTCTCTTGCATCTTCAAGGGATTTGCCCTGTCGAACCATCTCCATGATATAGGTGTCAGGATTAAAGACAGAGGGGTAACCGTGACCCTGGCGAATGACACGGGTTGCCGCATGGAGAAAGTTGTCGGGTGTTCTGGAACTGATATGCACGGAACTGCCAGGCTGGAGGATATGGAGTTCCTCGATCACCTCCAGCATAATAAAGGAGACTTCGCTGCTGCCATCAGAACCATCTCGCTTCACACCACCGAGGTTGATATTGGTAAAATCGTTATAGGTACCACTTTCCCGGGCGGTAATACCAACCTTGGGTGGAGCAGTGTGATTATTCACCTTCACCCAGAAGCAGCAAATGAGTTCCTTTGCCTCTTCCCGGGTAAGAGTCCCTTCTGCAATCTCTTTTTCGTAAAAAGGAGTCAAGTGCTGATCAAAATGACCAGGATTCATCGCGTCCCAGCCATTGAGTTCGGTAATAGTCCCAAGATGTACGAACCAGTACATCTGAATTGCCTCCCAAAGGGTACGAGGTGCATGGGCCGGAACCCGACGGCACACTTCGGCAATTTTCGTCAATTCTATAATTCTCTGAGAATCCGTTTCTTGCCCTGCTAACTCTTCTGCAAGATCCGCATGTCGCTCGGCAAAAGCAATAACAGCATCACAGGAGATGGCCATTGCTTTGAGTTGTTCTGCTTTATCAGTGGCTTCAGGATCGTGAAGATAGTCAAGCTTTGCTATGTTGCCCTCAATCTCCCGTTTACAATCAAGCATCCCTCTCTGGTAGATTTTGCCATCCAGAGCGGTGTGCCCAGGTGCTCGCTGTTCCATAAACTCAGTGAACAGGCCGGCCTCATAGGCAGCCTTCCACTCGCGAGGAACATGGTTAAATATACGTTCACGCTGGGTCTTGCCCTGCCAATAAGGGATGACCTCCTGCTCATAGGTGTCAATATCTTCCTGGCTGGTCAGGTAAGGCTGCATATCCCGGGTGTTGAGTACATTAAAATCCTCAACACTATGACAGGTCAGTTCTGGAAATGTTGGTACAGCTTTGGGCTTTGGGCCCCGTTCACCAACTATCAGTTCATCTTTTCCGAGATAAAGCGTCTTCTTCTCGCAATGATCAAGGAAATTCAGAGCCCGTAAGACCGGGATAGAGTGCCTACCGTAATTTTTCTTATAAAAAGCCGTCTCATGGAGGGCTCTTTCAATAGAGATACTTGGTTCAGCCTCAAAACTTAATTTGCGAAGACGCTGGATACGACCATTCATACCAGGCCCAATCTGATCTTTCAGGGGCTGATAAAAATTCCCTTCGGCGGAAGCGGACCGTTCAGGAGCACTACTCGTGACTACAACTTTTTCAAACATAGATCCCTCAATTAGTTAATTGACAACCCTGTATTATATTGAAAATATGGCAAATATTTTTATTTTCGAACAAGCGCAACTACGCAGTGGGACAACAGAGAGAAATTCAGTGATACAACATTCTGCAGTTGTAAAGGCAACGATAACCTTTACGATTATTTGAAATGATCAGATAGGTAGACATCTTTGTATACTCCTTATGAAGAAAAGGTATAACTCTATCAGTCAAACCCCGGTGAACGGGAAGGTAAGCCGGGATAAGTGCCTTGGGTATGACTCTGCACCAGCACTTTTAACCATCAAATCTTCTTGTTATTTAATAACAGAAGTTATGGAATAAGGCACTAAAAGTCAAGAAAAACAGACTCCTTAAATTATGACAACAGAGTTATCCGCCCTCCAAGGTTACAACTCAACGAGATTACCAATACTTTGTTCTTCCGCCCTTTGCAGGATAATAGTGGCCGCGGCAAGATCCTGCACCGCAACCCCTACTGTTTTGAAAAAGGTTATTTCAGAGTCAGAACTTCTCCCCGGCGCTTTGCCTGCAGCCACCTCGCCTATTTCGGCCACAATATGCTCCTCTGTAAACAATCCCTTGTTTATGGGGATAATCAAGTCGCCAGTTTCTTCCAGAGCAGATTCTCGGTGATCCACATACAGGCGGGAACGGAGCACCATGGCCTCAGGAACCTCCTGTACATGCGGTTTGTAGGAACCCACAGCGTTAATATGTACTCCCGCTGGTAAATCCTGATCATCGAAGATCGGTGTCTCGGCAATGCTTGCGCAACAGATAATATCGGCCTTTTGTACCGCCTCTTTTGAGCTTTTGGCCACGATAATCTCAACACCAAGTTCTTCCCTCATCTCCTTTGCAAAACTCTCCGCAGCAGCAGGTAGTGCGTCATAGATAAAAACTTTAGTGATATCACGAACTGCACAAACCGCTTCCAGCTGTGTCCTGCCCTGCACTCCCCCACCAAAGATTGCGCAAACTTTTGATTCTTTACGGGATAGTAAACTGGTGGCCAAACCAGAAGCTGCCCCCGTTCGAAGAGCGGTGATGGTCATACCATCGAGTACGGCCCTCGGCGTACCAGTGTTGCCATCAAAAAGATTTACCATCCCTTGGATATAGGGCAGTCCCTTACTTCGATTGTCCTCAAAAAGTGTGACCGTTTTAATACCAATCATCTGAGAAGGCTTCATATAACTTGGCATAAACAGAGCGGTACCCTGAGGCTCTGCAATGGAAATATGCGAACGGATCGGCATCTCCGGGCTGCCTGTGGACAATTCCACAAAGGCAAGTTCCATCGCCTCGACTATGTCTTTCATGCTGACAGCTGCGCGGATCTGTTTTCCTGAGAGTATTCGAATTTGGGTCATCTGTACTTGTCCTTATAATGGTGAGTAAAGCAAATCTATAAACCATGTAGCCCTAATAAAGGTATCTAGCTACGCCCTGGTAAATTTCAAGTCCCAGCGACTATCCCCTATCTCGAGATAGGGCTAATGCAGCGGGAGCAAGAGCCAAACCTCCCAAAGCGGTGCACCGGAGTTCTCTTGGCAGCATCAAACCACTTGAGTAGACGGCATCAATAGTCTCATCCAAATCTATATGATTAACATAACCACCCATGACCATGTCAGCATTGGTAAAGGATGCGGAGGCGGCGGCCGCATTGCGAGTATGACAGGGTAGTTCACACATCCCCTGCACCAGATCACAGACCGAGCCCATGGTATTTTGAAAGGAAATCGCGGCCGCATCACAGGCCTGCTCAGCAGTGCCTCCAGCAAACTCAACTACTGCAGCAGCACCCATAGCACCGGCGGCTCCAATTTCCACCTGACAGCCAGCAACTTCCGCTGCAAAGGTGGCTCTAATCGCCAGAATGAGCCCGATGCCTCCGGCTGCAAAAAGCATAAGCGCCAACCTCCGATCAGAAATCTCATACCCACCTTCAAGGGCCGTTAAAACACCTGGAAGCGTTCCGGCCGCCCCGCCTGTGGGAGCGGCACAGACCACACCACGACTGTTACATGTGTGCATAGCCGCCATGGCCGCAGCTCCCGCGATTGAATGTAGCCCTCCAATGGCAACTTTATTCGCCTTGATGCTCTCCATTATCTCTCCTGCCATGGGAGCAAGGAGCAACATGTCCACCTTGTTATCATCCAAACCATCCAGAACAGATTTCCGCATCACCGCATAGCGAGCTAACATCTCAGCGATTGCCTCTTCTTCTGTAAGTCCAAGTATATTCTTTTCAAACGCCAGAACGGATTCACCAAGGCTGAGATTATGATCGAGGGAATAATGCAGCATCTCTTTTGCTGAGCTAAAGAGCGGCTCTTTTTTTTGCGTATAATATACGGGTTTACACTGTCTGATGGTATCGACACATT
The DNA here is from genome assembly GCA_047619065.1 of Desulforhopalus sp. Classification (GTDB taxonomy): domain Bacteria; phylum Desulfobacterota; class Desulfobulbia; order Desulfobulbales; family Desulfocapsaceae; genus Desulforhopalus_A. Next base: position 22,672 of record JBLHNA010000050.1, on the reverse strand, counting down.
CCAGACTGGAAAGAGTATCAATGGCTAAGGCCAGGTTTGACGATAGTTGCAGAGATAGCCTGTGCTCATCAATCTCAAAGCTACTTACTTCCACTTGGGGATAGTTTTTCTCGATGAAATCTCGTGCTATTACCTCATTCTTCTTATCAAGTGTCAGCAAGGTCACGTAACTTTTACCGTCCAGAAGAGTCTTCGCCCCATCAACCCGGACTATCTTAAAAGTACCTCCTCCAACCGATTTTGCCTCAACAAGGACCTGTTGCTTCTCCTCCCCTGCCACTTCCATAATAACATAGTTGGGATGATCAGCCTGGGAAAGGGTTGTAAGCTCAAAATGGATTTCTACCCCACTACTCCCCGCAGTATTTAAAGCCCTGGTGAAAATTTCATCCGTCTGTTTCCAGCCCATCAGCCCGGTAACAAAGGCCTGATCAACACCCTGCTGAACATAGGTCTTGCCATAGGAACCATCGTGGTCAAAGGATATTTTTATTTTTTGAGGTTCCACGCCAAGCAGATCTCGAACCACAAGAGCTATATGATAGGAACCCGCTGTGTGTGAACTGGAAGGCCCACGCATCACTGGGCCGAGGACATCATTAAAGACACTGCAAAACATTATCATTTCCTCACTGAGAGTTGTTTATTATATGAGCGTATGCCTAAGCCATTACATTGGATTAATTTTAATATTCTCTGACAATTTTTGAGACAAAAACCGCATAAATTTATGATCAAATTGTTCAGCATGGGCTTGCGCCAACTGTTCAGCCTTTTTTGCATCTCGGTTTTCAATGGCATCTATCATTTCCTGATGCGCCTGAATCCCGGGTTCTTCAGCATTCCATCCTATATATTCCATATGTAAGTGTTGCATACGCACGCCCTCATTCAACAGCCTTTTATAAGCCACATTGAAATAAGGATTGCGTGAGGCCTCACTAATTGAGAGATGAAATTCAAGATTTGCCTCTATTGCCGCAGTTGATGGATTTGTTTCGACTGCTTCCATGAAGAGAATATGCGCTTTATTGATGGCTTCAAGGTTTTTTTCGCTTCTCTGGAGAGCTGCAAGATGGTGCGTGGTGCGTTGCAGGAGGCTTAGTGCATCAAGGTATTTTGGAATCAGTAGCAAATCAAAAGGAGCAACCAGCGTTGATCTGTTCGGTAACATCAATGCAAGACCATCACCTGCAAGTCTGATCAGGGCTTCTCGAACCGGGGATCGAGATATTTCAAACCTATTGGCAAGTCTCGTCTCATCCAAAGGTTCTCCCGGACGGAGTTGCAAGGTCACTATTTCTTTCCTGAGAGTTTCATACACCAAGAGTTGCCGCTCCCCCCTCACCCGCTTATGCCCACTCACTGTTTTTTTATTCATGATCCCAATTATTTTTTAAAACCACTTTTTTTCAAACTCCACCTTAACACAGAATTTGGTTTGCAATTATCGATCATAAACTCAACTAATTAACGCATATCCACCAGTTCGACACATGAATTTAACACATGTCGACACAGTGTCAACATGAACTGAAGAATTTAAACATCACTGTTTAAAGCAATCCATTTAAAAAATCAGTCAACACAAACACCAGAGAATGACGAATAATAACTCTATGTTACTGTTATTCGCAATATGAAATCGACCCTTTCATAGATAGTTATATTTGTAATTTTTACTTTTTACAGATATACATTTCCTCATCATGAACCATCCAGCATGGCCTAGCCTTGTATTTGTATTCATCAATACTAAATAACATATTTACTAAAAACCTCAACGCACCAAGACAATTCATAGTATATCATCAAATTATGCCCTGTCGACACACTGTACGACAAAACAGAGCCGACAGACAAAAAGGACCAATATACCCTACTTTATGGGCAAATAAACCTGTGGTTTGAACGTGTTTAACATATTGCCGTCAACACAAAAGTATTGTATGCATATGTTGTATACAACATCCTGTGTGGCCTAAATGCAGACACGAAGTCGGCCTCATAAATAAAAAATAGGTTGAATTTAAAAAAATAAAGTAAATTGCATTTCAGGCAAGAGCAGTTCGTTTTTTATTAAACCAATGCATTAAGGAGGAAAGTTCAATACTTCGAATGTCGTTTCTGGCTAGTTGTTATTACTCTTAAACTCAAATTTTATGGAGAGTCTAGAATGAGCAATAAAATGAAATCTATTGTTTGTCTCACATTAATTGGTATGCTCGCCGTCTTTGGCAGCACTACATCTTTTGCAGCATCGAAAACAGTTCTCAAGTTTGCGGGTCAAAGTGCAGCAGATCACCCCGCAACCAAATTGATGAATGAAATCGCAAAAGAAATTGGTGAGAAAACAGAAGGCCGTATTGAGGTCAAAGTTTATCCCGCAAGCCAACTTGGCGACTACAGCCTGGTCTACGAAGAGCAGATTCGCGGTACCATTGATATGTCCTGTATTTCCGTGCCCAGTCAGTTCGATGCAAGAATGGAGCTCATCTATATTAACGGTTTTGCAAGTGACTACGACGATCTGAAAACTGTCTTTGCCCAGGACGGCTGGATGTTCAAAAAAATGGACGAATTTAACGAGAGACTTGGCGTTAAACTCCTCGGATTTTTCGTTGAAGGTATGATCGGTACAGGTACCACCAAGCCTGCTCAAGAGCCTCTTAATCCTGCCGTAAACAAGGGCGTTCTTATTCGTGTTCCTGGTATGGACGTCTACAAGCTCGCCGCAGAAGCTATGGGATACAACTCTGTCGGCATCCCATATTCCGATGTTTATCAGGCAATTCAGACAGGAGTTGTTGACGGTGTAAACGGTTATCCTGTTGCCTCAGCATATACAACTCTTGGAGACGTTCTTAAATATTGGTATATGACCAACTATTCGGTTGAAGTCCTCAACTTTATGATCAGTGGCCAGACCTGGACAAAACTCGATCCAAAAGATCAGACGATCATCCAGGATATTCTTGCAAAAGCCACCATCGATAGTATCAACAACGCCAAAGAACTTGATGCGCACCATATGGATCTCATGAGAAAGAAAGGCATTGAGGTTTTCACCTACACCAAAGAAGAGTTGGCACCAATCATGAAAGCCGCTGCCAGCACCTGGCCAAAGCTTGAAAAGAACATGACCAAAGAGCTCATTGATGAGTTCAGAAAAGAGTTAGGTCCTAAGTGATCCTCCGCTCTTTTCCAAAGTTATCTTTTCATTAGAAAATTAGATCCGGGAATGGTAAGCCCGACCCGGATCTAATGCTTGCCAAGGAGGTCTTTTGTGTCAGGAAACAAAGATGAAAAAAAATTCCCCTCTTTTAGATGTGATACTATGCCCCCGGGGGTACTCACTGCCGATACACCTAAAAATATTTTCGATAAGATAGTAATCAATGGCTTTTCCATTATCACCTTCAGCACCACCGTCCTCCTGACCGTCATTATTTGTGCCGCCGCTTTTTTTCGCTATATATTAGATGGTGATTTGACTGGCTACGAAGAATGGGTAAAAATATTTGCCTTCTGGCTCTATTTCTCAGCTGCTGCCATCGGTGCCTATAATCGCACTCACGTTTCTGCGGATCTTGTCCAGGCCTATGTTCCTGATGGAAAGCTTAAAAACTTTCTGGTTTTTTTGAAAGATTTGGTCACGGTCGGTGTCTGTCTGCTTTTCACCTGGTATGGCTATGAATTTTTCATGTTTGGCTTCATGGGCCCACTGGGAACAGGAATTGCTCTCCCCACAACAAACGTCTGGAGAATAAGCCTATGGGTCGGCTACCTACCTGTCTTTATGGGCCTTATCTTCATGAGCTACTATTTTACCAGGGATCTCTTTATGAGTACGGTCACACTACTAACGGGGAGGAAGTATAAATGATTTATATAGCCCTGATAATCCTCGTTTTATGCCTTATTATTGGTGTACCGGTCCCTATAAGTTTTATGGCATCTGGCGCCTGGCTCGTTTTTTTTGGTGGAGTCGATGGTACTGGATATGCCGCAAGCCAGCTTCTGCCCTATGGCTACAAGCAGATGGATTCTGTTCCTCTCATTGCCATTGCCCTTTTTATTGCCGCTGGCGGCATCATGGAACGGGGAAAAATAGGCCAAAAACTCATTGATTTTGTCGATGTTTTTGTCGGTGACATGAAAGGTGGCCTTGGAATAGTAGCGACCATTTCCTGCGCCATCGTCGGTTCAATTTGTGGCGCTGCCTGCGCAACGTTATCATGTGTCGGCACCATAACCTTTCCACGGTTTAAGGCTGAAGGCTATCCAAGAGGATTGGCTGCAGCACTTTTGGCCAATGCGTCTCTTCTTGGACTTCTCATCCCCCCAAATGCAACTCTTATTATTTTCGCCTGGATAACCGGCCAGCCAGTACTGGCATGTTTTCTGGCTACAGTTGTACCCGGTTTTATGGTCATATTCCTTTTATGCGTTGTTAATCGCTGGCTTCTCAAACATAACACCACCGTTCTTGTTGCCGAAAAAAGAACAGGTGCCCAGAAAATCCAGCTCCTTAGATCAAGAACAAAGGAAGCTATACCTTCACTTATGCTCCCCTTCATCGTTCTTGGTGGTATCTATGGTGGCTTCATGACCACCACAGAGGCCTCGGCTATGGCCGTTCTCTATGCAATCCCCATTGGAATGTTTGTCTATAAGGCGCTCACTCTAAAAGGCACCTACCAAGTGCTTGTTGAATCGGCTATAACCACGGGCGTTATCATGGTTATGCTCTATTCGGTTGCCATGTTGAGCAGGTTGTATCTTTTAGAAGATCTCCCTGCGGTGTTGTTGGGAATTTTTCAGGCAGTCTCCAGTGACCCGATGGTTATTATGTTCATGATCAACATATTTCTCGTGATCATGGGTATGTTAATGGACGACATCAGCGTGGTAGTTCTCGCCACACCAATCCTGATGCCGATCGTTATGCATCTGGGTTTTAGCCCCATTCATTTCGCCGCAATAATTGGCGTCAATACCGGACTCGGGTGTATTACTCCACCTGCGGCCCCGGTTCTCTATCTGTCTGGACGACTCGGTTCTGCTCCCATTGATGAGATGATGAAACCATGCTTGTGGTTCATCTTACTTTGCTGGATACCGGTACTCGCTTTGGTGGTATTCTTTCCAAAGATTTCACTATTTTTGCCCCATATGATTTTGGGCACACCATGGTAAGGTAGGAAATGAAATTTTATAGGAATATTTTTGCCATCGCCTGTTTTGCTTGTTTCCTAACAGGCATAACCATGGACGCTCCCTATGCATTCATTGCTGCAATGATTTTTGGGATGTTATCGAGGACAGCAGAAAGAAAAGGCTGGTCCGATCCTTTTCAGAAATCAAACCAGCAATGAAGTCCTCACAGTAATCGCTTTCCCGTAGTTAGTCGTATTAACTGCGGGAAAGTCTTTTCTTAAGATATCGAAAAATTGCAGTAGCACATGTTTACGTTGAACTGTTCCTTCCTACAATTTTATAGAACAGGAAAACCAGAAAATACTATCACGCACTCGCTACGCCAGAAATGGAGCAGTGTTGGCATCACGCGGCAATTCACCCGACAAAAACAAACCGGCCAAAAATATGCCGGTACCAATAACTCCGGCCGGTTTAAAAATGCCTGAACAAAAATGGATTATTTTTTATTCAGGCACAGTGGAGCGTTAGCCCGAAATTCTCATGATCTTTTTGATTTTAAGCTCAACCTTATGATATTACTAATAAATGATAACTTGGTTGAAAAACAGGGTGTTTTTCATTTTAAATCAAAGAAATCACCCTTCGGGTCAATAGATTTTTCCGCAAAGTCTGCGTTACAAGCCACTTGCGGTAGTTTATTACAGCAGCGCGGCTTGTGTCTTGACCTACGAAAAACTTTATTGATGAGAAATTCGGGTTAGGTTCTCAATTTTTCAAGCTATTTAAAACCTTGAGTTCTTCGGTATCGATGGGTGCATGGGGATAGAACGGCTGGCGATCCTGAAACGATAGGATATCAGGTTTTTGAATAACACCAGCATCAATGTTTATTGCATTTCGAATAGTTGCATTTTGCTGCCAGCTATCATGACCCGCTAATACAGTGGGTACGTAGACCATGAGAGCAGCAGAAATTGACCGGGAGGCACTCTCCCAAAGATAGCTTGGAGTATGATCTACTGCATAATAATCAACCATTCCAACTTTAAACATAGGATCTTTAAATGTGGTTGGCTTAGCAAAATAGAAACCCATACCCTCGTCGCAACTGACATCTATGATCAGGCATCCTGGTTTGAGGGAAGATTTCTCTTCTTCAGTCACGAAAAGAAGCGGATTACCAGGCTCTTGAAGGGTTCCGTTTACGATGATATCTGATTCGTTGATAAGATCACGCAAAGGTCGTTCAGATCCATCGTGCTCAATAACCAACATACGTGCTTCGCCTTCATTACCTTCCCGTATACGAACATAGTGACAATCAAGCACTTCCTCACGGACCTCGTGGTCTGGCCGCTGGATACAGATCGTGATATCTCTATATCCACGTGCCTTAAGGGCGTATATTGCACCACGGCTGACCGCACCAAAACTAAAAATGATCACTTTACGCTGGTTGCCATAGTGTCCGTCGAGCCCTTTCAGTTGTAAGGCATGTAAGATCGAACAGTAGCCAGCCATTTCGTTGTTCTTGTAAAAAGTGTGGCGACCAATCACCCCGTTGGGACTCCACACAAACATATCCTCAAAACCAATGAGAGTCTGCTTGCGATCGATCGCGATTTGGGTGTGTGACCTTTGTTGTACGCAATGCGGATAGCCCCAAAGGACCCCCCCTTCGCGTAGTTCTTCAAAATCAGCTGATGTCGGTTTGGCGAGAATGACATTGCCAATGTTGGACAGTAGTTCTTTGCGTGTGGCAACACCACCGGACTGAGCCGCCATTTCTGCATCAGAAAGACCGAACGGGGCTCCGTAACCTTCCTCAAATATCAGATGGCGACGAATATTCTCGGACAGGCGAAGCATATGTTCCGGGTGAATTGGAACACGCTGCTCATCTTCTTTTCTTGACGTACCAATAACTCCAAATGTTAAATAATTGATATTGTATCCTTTTTCTATAGAAATAGAATGTTGAGGCTTCATGCAAGCCATTTCAATCGTCTAATGTGATTGTATTCTATGCTCATGAAACCTTTCCGCAGCATTATACTCTTAATTGGCTATTCTAACGATGTTTTTAAAAATACATTCGATTCGACAAAGCCGGGAATCTCCATTTAGTCACAATACTGACCCAGCTACAGTCCTCTGGCTGTATATAAATGAGGTGAAGGGAGAGACCCTTGCTGCATTGATTATGGCCGTATCAAACTCGTGAAATATTGAGTCGAGCGTTATTTTCTTCATTTTGACCCCCATTCTGTGGTAAAATACAAAATGTATAGGTGCGAGTTTACGGAGGAGATGGCTGATGCTTCGATATATCGCAGAACATCCAATCAAGAGAGTACAAACCTTTCTCACCTCAGTATGTATGTTGTGCCTGTATACCTTTGTTCTGTTGTTCACACTTCTCACCCATGTTTCAATTCAGGCTGCTGATCAGGCCACTCTCCTAAAGGTTAAGGGGGCAATCGGTCCTGCCATTTGTGATTACCTGCAAAGAGGACTCAAGACTTCCGCAGAACTTCATGCCGCTGTTGTTATTATACAAATAGACACTCCGGGTGGCCTGGATCACTCCATGCGTCAGATCATCCAGGCAATACTTGCATCACCTATTCCCGTCATCACCTATGTTGCCCCAGATGGCTCCCGTGCGGCAAGCGCAGGGACTTACATACTTTATGCCAGCCATATCGCAGCGATGTCACCGGCCACCAATCTTGGTGCGGCCTCACCTATAATGATAGGTGGATTTTCGGGGAAACCAGAGCAGCAAGATAACAATACAAAAGATAACGATAGACCTGTGGATCTGAAGTTAGATACCCTTGAACGGAAAATGATAAATGACGCTTCCGCATACATAAAAGCTCTGGCGGATAGACATGGCAGAAATGCAGAATGGGCCGCGAAGGCTGTGCTGGAGGCTGTAAGTCTTACTGCACGAGAGGCCCTTGATATTGGTGTGATTGACATTCTCACAGAAGAGTAGGTGAGACAATGATTATAACAGCAGGGAGGAGCAACTATGGATAAAAGTCAACACGGACGTCGAGATAGATTAATAAAAGAAAAGCAGCACGATATGTACCTCCAGAGTAAAAAATGGCCAGAGCCAACCATCTGTAAAGACTGTAGTGCTGTCTACACAGAGGGGCGATGGACCTGGTATGAGGAACCAAGCGACGCCAACAAGGTCCTCTGCCCCGCCTGCCAAAGGATTTCGACAAACTATCCGGCTGGTTATTTGGCGTTGAAGGGTTCTTTTTTACAAACACACCGCGAAGAGATGTTTAATCTGATCCGTAACGAGGAAAAACAGGAAAAAAGCGAACGCCCTCTAGAAAGAATAATGGATATCATCGACAAAGAAAGTCACACAGAGATAACGACTACAGGTATTCATGTTGCCCGGCGCATAGGCGAGGCTGTTTCCCGTGCCTATAAGGGAGAACTTACATTTTCCTACGGCGACGATGAGAAATCGATCCGTGTGTTCTGGGAGCGTTGATGATACTCAGCAGATGATAAAGATCATTGCTTAAGGGGGCGAACCCAATTTGCAATTTTACGTATATCGCCAGGAGTTGTCTGGCAGCATCCGCCGATAAGCTGTGCACCCTTTTTATACCAGAGCAATGATCTTTCTCCATAGGCTAAATTTGTGGAGGAACAATGTAGCCATGTCTTCGTAACAGCGTCATATTGAAAACCACCGTTTGAGTAAACGATAACTGGTTTGTTCGTCTGGCTGCGAATATTTTCAATTAATGGTTCGATATGTTCCGGGGCAGTGCAATTTACTCCGATGGCTGCAACCTGCTCATATTGATTCAACCAGCGGGCACAATCTGCAATACGCTCACCGCTGTTAATATGTGCACCATCTCCTGCACTAAAACAAATCCAACAATAGACGCCCGGGGTTTGCGCAAGTAACCGAACGAGCGCTTTTGCCTCCACTAAACAGGGGATGGTTTCACATGCAAGAATATCGGGTCCGGCTTCAATGAGCGTCTCAAACCGTTTTTTATGAAACATCAGTAAGGCTTCTTCATCCAAACCATAGTTCCCACGGTATTCAGAACCATCGGCCAGATATGCGCCATAGGGACCAACCGATGCAGCCACTAGAGGTCGCGCCCGGTTGACCCGGTTTGTCTCAATTTCCCAGAAGGCATCCCGAACTTCTCTGGCAAGGCTCACAGAAGTTGTAATCAGTTCCTCGGCTTCCTCTTCACTTAAGCCTCGTTTGATAAAACCTTCAAAAGTAGCCTGATAACTGGCAGTAATGACACAATCAGCCCCGGCGTGATAGTAGTCCTCGTGCACCGCTGCGATACGTTCTGGATTTTCTATAAGAACTTTTGCAGACCAGAGAGGATCCTTTAAATCGCATCCCCTCCTCTCTAATTCTGTTGATAATGCTCCATCCAAAATGAGAACTGGTTGCCTGTTCAGTATTTTCTGAATCGGATTCATAGTGTTCCTATCGTTACTGGTTCGTCGATTTGCCCGCATTTCTCATGAACTTTTCGACAAACAGCCTAAAAGGCTAATTTCACCCGGTAAATCCAATAGACTGCAAAAGCAGTGTGTATTTCGCTGTATATCGAAAAGCTCACCCTCCGGATCACAAGATTTTTCCGCTGCTGCATCGTTACTGAGCACTTGAGGTACAAAAATACAGTCGAGTGCTCAGTGTCTTGATCAGCAAAAAACTTTAGTGATGAGAAATACGGTTTAGAAGCGGTAAAGATTACGGGTTAACTTCCATCGAAAATAAGACTGAAGGTAGCCCCTTCTCCTTCGACACTTTCAACCTCAACAGTTCCACCATGGGACTGGGCAATGTGTTTTACAATGGCAAGACCGAGTCCGGTTCCACCAATCGCCCTGCTCCGAGCCTTATCGCTTCGATAAAACCTTTCAAAGAGACGGGGGAGATGTTCTTTTGGGATACCACAACCTGTATCGACAATACTAATCACCACAGCTTGTTTTCCAACCTCCCCCAGAAGCTCACCGGTTATTGTCACGGTATCTGAAGCCTTGCTGTAGGTGATAGCATTAACGATTAAATTGACAAGGGCCTGCTCCAGAAGAGGACCATTCATTTTCATGGTAATGTCTCCATTGCAACGGCTCTCCAGTTCAATACCCGCCTGCTCCGCCTTCATCTGACAGGTCTGCATGGCAGACTCGATAACAGGCAAAAGGGGGCCATCTTCACGTTCAATCTCCCCTTTCCTGGACTCTTCTTCAATCCTTGAGAGACAAAGCAAATCATTAATGATCGAGTTAAGCCTATGGGATTGTCTCAACACAACTGCAAGAAATTTCTCGGAATCTTCCCTACTATCGAGCGCTCCATCAAGTAAGGTTTCGACATAGCCCTGAATTGAGGTGATTGGAGTACGAAGCTCATGGGAAACATTTGCCACAAAATCCCTTCTGATATTTTCAAGACGTCTCAGGCGTGTAACATCATTCATTACGACCAATACGCCCACATACTCACCTAGACCATTGCTCAGTGTTACCACATGGGTTTGGAGAAAACGGTCTCCATCCTTTTCATGGAGGATAATTTCGTCTTCTACCGGTTCTTTGGTCTGCAAGGTATTACTTATTTCCTGCTGCAATTTTACGTTGCGAACTATCTGCTGCACAATTTTCCCGGTGGCCGTACTTTTATCCACATCAAAGAGTTTTGCTGCCGCTTCATTGATAGAGATAACTCTCTCTTCCAAATCAATGGCGATCACAGCCTCTACCATACTGGAAAAAACCGTTTCCAACTGATTTCTGTGGGTAACTATTGCCTGAATTTTCTCATCGAGCAGTTCCGCCATTCGGTCCATTGAAGCCGCCAGCGTAACAATCTCAAGTGAGGCTGTTTTCTTGGCAACAGGCAACATCCTTTGGCTAAAATCTCCCCGTGCAAATTGTTCTGCACTTCGTTTCATCTGCTCAAGGGGACGACTCACATTTCTTGAAATAAGTAGGGTAACGCCCCCGGCCAGCAAGAGCACAGCAAGCGAGCCCAAAATAATACGTGTTTTGATACGGGCAAGCGTCTTTTCAAGAGATGCGACAGAGACAGAGGTCCTCAGTACGATGACATTATCAATTTGCCCGTCCATCTCTACATGCAAAGGTATTGCAACGTAGATACGACTTTCACCAAGCGTCTTGCTAAAACGACGAGAACTGCCAACAGCACCAGAAAAAGCGGTGTCTATTTCTTTTCGACTGCGGTGATTATCCATCACATCCGGATCCTCACTGGAATCGGCAAGTACTACCCCGTCCCGATTCACAACTGTGATCCGGGTGCCGGATTCACGCCCTGCAGCAACACAGTACTCCCGTAATCCTGAACTGTTATCCGATTTAAGATAATCACTGACCTTTGAGCTCAAGAGATGGGCTCTTGCCTCCAGATCAGTTTCCGTATCCTGAAGGTAGAACTCTTGCAGGGTTGTCGCGCCGTACCAGCTAACGATAATAATTGCGACAATCAGGGTGATCACATTGGCGGGAAAAATCTGCCAAATTAATTTCTTAGGTTTTATCATGACTTATTGCTGGTTTTCTAGTGTTGATTTATAGCGGTATCCAATACCTCGAACGGTCTCTATACACTTCCCGTAATCACCCATTTTTTTCCTGAGACCAAAAATCTGTACATCAATCGCCCTTGGGGTAATGAGGAAATCATAGCCACGCACAGAGTCAATAATCTGCTGGCGGGTAAATACCCAACCCGGTTTTCCGGCCAGTAGAGAAAGAACTCCAAACTCGGTGGTGGTGAGCAACACCTCGACACCATCCACATTAACTTCATGACGCCTTTTATTAATCTCGAGCCCGTCAACGACGATAACGCCACCTCTTGAGTCACTGGATTCCAGCTGATTTGCCACTGCTCGCTTAACAACCGCTTTAATTCGCGCAATAAGTACTTTGGGACTAAACGGTTTGGTTATATAGTCATCAGCCCCACATTCAAGACCTGCAACGACGTCTTCTTCTTCACCTTTGGCCGTGAGCATAATGATCGGCAAGGATTTTTCGTTACTCGATTCAACCTTCCTGATCGCAGTACACACCTCGATACCACTCATCCCAGGAAGCATCAAATCCAAGAGCACACAATCAATCTCTTCAGACCGTATCCGCTCCATGGCCTCCTCTCCAGAATCTGCACAAGTAACATGAAAGCCAGCCCTTATAAGGTTATAGCTTACAAGCTGTTGGATATCCGCCTCGTCTTCAACTACCAGAACATTTATTTTTCCCATTTGTCTTTTATCAGTTTTAATTTCCGCTCGTGCCTGAGTGATTTTATTCATGACACTTTTTCAGGCACTATTGCCCGTGTCGGGCGTGGGTGGGTTTACAAGAACTGTAGGCTCATGAGCGTAAAAAAGATGCTCATGTCAGGCTCTTGCTCTGGACTTTTTGTCTTATCATTTGTTCTATCCTGTATCATTTTTTCATCCATCGCAACCTTCTTCTCCACTTCTAACCGTATCCTAATATTTACCTAATCCTACAAAAATATTGGCCCTCTACTATATCAAGCATCAAAGAATACTGTTTGGCTTACGCACAAAAATTACTGAACATATTAAGGGTATAACAGATATGGATCATCATTTTACATTTCCCCATGAGCTTTCAAAACTCAACAAGAAGCTCCTTCACCTGAGCACTATGGTTGAAGAAAAGATACGAGTGGCAGCAAGACTTATTGAGAACCATGATCACGATAAGGCACAGGCACTTATCAATTCAGATTATGAGGTGGACGAACTCGAGGTTGAAATTGAAGAAGATTGTTTAAAAATCCTCGCCCTGCACCAGCCCGTTGCCAGTGATCTCAGATTCATCATAGCCGTGATTAAGATTAACAACGAGATGGAACGAATTGCAGACATGGCTGTAAACATAGCCATGCGTGTTGATAATATCTCAAAATTTAAAAAAGTTGCAGCGCCTTCGTACGACTTCTCCACGATGTCTGACAAGGTCATATTCATGCTGAAAAAATCCGTAGATTCTCTCGTAAATAGAGATGCGGTACTGGCCAAATCTATTTTTCTAGATGACGATTTCGTCGATAGCTGCAGAAACAAGTGCTATGAAGACGTCAAGATACGAATCAAGGAAGATCCCGACCATCCTGGTTACCACATCAACACCTATCTGCTTGCCCGTCACCTCGAACGCATTGGAGATAGAGCCGTCAACATAGCCGAAGAAGTTGTCTACCTGGTTGAAGGGACAATAACTCGTTTCAATTGATTTTTCAAAACCCGCCGACTTAAGGTGAAATAAGCTACCATGTATACCTATCTACTACCCACTATCCTGATCTGTGCCGTTACCGCCTATCTCATGGGCGCAAGGCGTGCTAGTGCCCTTGCTAGGGCCTCAGGTGGAATCAAAGAACTACACTCCCTACCTTGCCACTATGGAGTCTTCACGGCTATTTCGTGTGCAATACCCGCCCTCATAGTCTTTTTAGGATGGAGTTGTTTTGAAGATAAGGTCATCAGCGCCCTTGTTACCCGCGCACTTCCAGCCGACCTGTTACTCTTTTCAGACAATGAGCTCACCCTCGTTCTCAATGAGGTGAAAAACATCGCCCTGGGTGGATTTGTAGCAGATAACGCAAGCCATGCCATACAAGTTGCAGCTCAACGCTACCTTTCTCTGACTGCATTTGCCAGAAACATAGTGGTCGGAGTTGTCATCGTGGCGGCAATCCTTCCCTGTTCCGTTGCCTATGGTAAAATCACAAAAGAACTCAGAGCCAGGAATATCGTCGAAACTGTCGCGATGGTTTTTCTTATCAGCTGCTCTGGTGTCGCCATACTCACAACCCTTGGAATCGTACTCTCCGTTCTCTTTGAATCATTACGTTTTTTCCAGGCAGTACCCATAAGCGATTTTATTTTTGGTTTAGACTGGAGTCCACAAACTGCAATGCGAGCCGATCAGACCGGCTCATCGGGAGCCTTTGGAGCAGTACCCGTTTTTGCAGGGACACTCCTTATTGCCCTGATTGCCATGACGGTTGCAATCCCTATTGGCTTACTTTCCGCAATATATCTCTCTGAATACGCGAGCAAGCCACTACGAACATGGGCAAAGCCAATTCTTGAGATTCTGGCGGGTATCCCTACCGTTGTGTACGGCTTTTTTGCAGCCCTCACAGTGGCACCCTTTATCCGCGACCTGGGTAATTCAGTTGGTTTTACCGTTTCTTCTGAAAGTGCACTGGCCGCAGGGCTTGTCATGGGAATAATGATCATCCCCTTTGTATCTTCTCTCTCAGATGACGTGATCCATGCCGTTCCCCAGGCAATGCGGGACGGTTCCTTTGGTCTTGGGGCAACTCGCTTTGAAACTATCAGGTACGTCGTCATCCCTGCAGCTCTCCCTGGCATTGTTGGTTCTATACTTCTCGCCGTTTCCCGTGCCATAGGAGAAACCATGATTGTTGTTATGGCAGCAGGACTCTCGGCTAATCTCTCATTCAACCCGCTTACAGCTGTAACCACAGTCACAGTGCAAATAGTGACCCTGCTTGTGGGGGATCAGGAATTTGACAGCCCTAAAACCCTGGCGGCATTTGCATTAGGATTACTACTCTTTATCTTCACCCTGATTCTCAACGTAATCGCCCTGAAGGTCGTCCGCAAATACCGAGAACAATATGAATAGAAGCAAGCAGTTCTGGCCCATAATGACGGTAATAACAGCAACCATCTCAATATTGATAAAAGAAAATGAATAATCTCCTCGAACCAACACCAAAACTGCGTAAGCGCTACCGTGCAGAAAGAATATTTAAACGACTTGGACTATCAGCGATTGTCGTCTCCTTATGCTTTGTCTTTTTTCTTTTCTCCACAATAATTTCAGACGGCTACACTGCATTTACCCAAACCTATGTTGAACTTGAGGTCTCCTTTGACGAGGATTTTTTTACCGATGCAAATATCTCTAATGCCAATTTCCCAGGTCTTGTCAAAAAGTCGATGCGAGAAATGTTTCCTCAAGTAGAGGGCAGAAAAGATAAAAAACTTCTCTACAGCCTCATCAGTCCGTCAGCCGCATATACCCTACAGAGTCTCGTTGAAGAAAATCCACAACTCATCGGATCCAAAAATAAAATCTGGGTACTAGCCGATGATGACGTGGACATGTTCATTAAAGGCAAGACCAATGAGGCGGTAGAAGAATCAAACAGACGCCTCAAAGACAAACAACTCGGTTGGATTGATACGCTCACCCGTGAACACAAACTTGAAAAAAGGTTTAACAAGACCTTTTTCACATCCGGCGACTCAAGAGAACCAGAACTTGCGGGTATTTTAGGCGCGGCCAAGGGTTCTATGCTGACCCTCCTCATCACCCTTTCCCTTGCATTTCCCATAGGGGTTGCTGCCGCGGTCTACCTGGAAGAGTTTGCTCCGGCAAACCACTGGACTGATATCATCGAAGTCAATATTAATAATCTTGCGGCCGTACCCTCTATCATATTTGGACTTCTAGGTCTTGCAATTTTTATCAATTTCTGGGGCTTGCCCAGATCGACTCCAGTCGTAGGAGGTCTGGTACTTACTCTTATGACACTTCCCACAATTATCATTGCTGGAAGAGCGTCACTTAAATCTGTTCCACCATCAATCAGAGAGGCCGCCTTGGGCATTGGTGCATCAAAATTGCAGACTGTTACCCACCACGTTCTGCCCCTCGCTCTTCCCGGAATGCTCACGGGAACAATCATTGGAATGGCACAAGCCCTCGGTGAAACAGCGCCTCTTTTGATGATTGGAATGGTCGCCTTTATCGTGGATGTACCCGGAACATTTACAGATCCATCTGCTGTTCTTCCCGTACAGATTTATCTCTGGGCTGATAGTCCTGAACGGGCCTTTTCCGAGAAGACATCGGCTGCCATTATGGTACTTCTGGCCTTTCTCATTGCCATGAATAGCTTCGCAGTTTTCCTTCGTAAGAAATTTGAAATCAAATGGTAACACAATCCTAATATTGAGTTGTTCTAATAGCCCACAAGTCGCCATACAAGGCACAAACAAACTAATTTTGCTGTACTTTAAAAAAAATCTACGGAGACACAAAAATGAACATGAAAACTATTGCTGCAGCAGGCGCTTTAACCCTTCTACTCTCGGGACCAGCTCTTGCCGCTAGAGATTATATCTCAATTGTAGGATCTTCCACCGTTTATCCTTTTGCAACGGTTGTAGCGGAGCAATTTGGTAAAACATCCGGTTCCAAAACTCCAAAAATTGAGTCAACCGGATCAGGCGGTGGTTTCAAACTCTTTTGTGGCGGTGTTGGTATTAGTCACCCCGATATCACCAACGCATCCCGGGCAATCAAAAGCTCTGAGATCGAAAAATGCGCGGCAAACGGTGTTACAGAAATCGTTGAAGTAAAAATTGGTTATGACGGAATCGTGCTCGCAAACTCCAAGACTGTTGCACCACTCAAACTGACCCGCAAAGATATCTTTTTGGCTCTGGCAAAAGATGTACCCGATCCTAAGAATCCAGGAAATGTCATCCCCAACCCATATAAAACTTGGAAGGACGTAAACGCTTCTCTTCCGGCAACTAAAATTGAAGTACTTGGACCTCCTCCAACATCTGGTACCCGCGATGCATTTGTTGAACTGGCAATGGAAGGTGGTGCCAAAAACTTTGATTTCATCAAGGCAATGAAAAAGAGTGACAAAAAAGCATACAAAGCTCTTTGTCACACTGTTCGTGAAGATGGTGCATACGTTGAAGCTGGTGAAAATGACAATTTGATCGTTCAAAAACTACAGGCAAACCCTGATGCTGTAGGAATCTTTGGATTTTCTTTTCTCGACCAGAACAGTGACGTAATCCAGGGTTCCTTTATTGAAGATAAGGCACCGACCTTTGAAGCTATTGCTGAAGGTGCTTACCCGGTTTCGCGTCCACTCTATTTTTATGTCAAAAAAGCACACGTTGATGTTATCCCAGGCATGAAAGGATACCTGGCTGAGTTCAGTAGTGACAAGGCTTGGGGTGAAGAAGGATATCTCGCAGACAAAGGTATGATTCCAATGCCTGCTGCTGAGAGAAAACTGTTTCAGGAAAACATTGCAGCTCTCAAGACCATTGGGATGAAGTAATTTTAGTACCTTACATATTGTTTTCTTGCTTTTCTCGAAGAAAATAATTCGTCTCAAGGTACTTATACCCCTCAGGTAAGCGATAGACGCCAAGGGGTTACTGTAATGAGTCCCGGCTTATTTCCCGTCTACCGGGGTTATTTGAATTAACAGCCATACATTGTGGCGTTGGGAAAATCATTTTTCCAACGCCCCAATGCTGACAGCTCAGTATTTATAAAAAAGAGACACATCTATGGAACTCACAGCAAACCACACCAGCACTGCCTTTCCTACATTGTTAAACCATGAGAATGTGGAGGAACAGGATAAAGTCGGGACTTTGGCTACTGCCCGTAAAACTGTTGGCACTCCTTTTGTTGAAAATCCACGAATGACCTGTAGAGATGTGGAGGTTTATTATGGAGACAAGCAAGCTATCAATACATTAAATATTGATGTTGCAAGGAACGAAGTACTCTCCATGATTGGCCCCTCTGGCTGTGGAAAATCCACATTCCTCCGCTGTCTCAACAGAATGAACGACACCGTGGCGTCCTGCAGGGTCACCGGTGACATACAACTTGACGGGACCGATATATACGCCCCTTCTGTGGATGTTGTTCCCCTCAGAGCAAAAGTAGGAATGGTGTTCCAAAAACCAAATCCCTTTCCAAAGTCCATCTACGACAATGTCGCTTACGGTCCTAAGATTCATGGCCTGACCACAAACAAAAGTGAACTCGATGAAATTATCGAAACATCTCTTAAAAAAGCAGGGCTATGGGATGAGGTAAAAGATCGACTTCAAGAGCCTGGTACCGGACTTTCCGGAGGCCAGCAGCAAAGACTCTGCATTGCCAGAGCCATTGCGGTAAGCCCGGAAGTGATCCTCATGGATGAACCGTGCTCAGCACTAGATCCAATAGCGACGTCCAAGGTTGAAGAGTTAATAGCAGAACTGCGAACCCAATTTTCAATCGTTATTGTAACCCACTCCATGCAACAGGCGGCTCGGGTTTCACAACGGACGGCATACTTTCATTTAGGCGATCTTATTGAGGTCGGTGCCACAGATAAAGTTTTCACCAACCCCCTTCATCAACTGACGGAAGACTATATAACCGGCCGTTTTGGCTGATTGATCAACTTATGTTCCTCATTTAAATGAGTGCCGGAGAGCAATACACCCTGACCACTTTGAATTTTGATCCAGATGTACGTTAATTCACAAGGCTCAGAAAAACCCTGTCCACAGAATTAGTCAGGCTCGCAACCCCGACACAGGCCAAAATAACGGTTGCCATGCCTTTAGGGCAAACTACATGGAGAGGTTAAAACTTAGCTGTTGCAACTCCGGGGTGGTGATCAGGCTGGAATAGTCCTCTGCCTGTTCAGTGGCGAACACCATCGACTTCATTAACCTTTCCGGCGTCTCCTCCCAAAGTAGTCGTGAAAGATAGTTCATCATCCGAGCATCGAGGTCAAAATTCCTATCCAAATCGAGCAGAACTCCTTCCAGGGTGAAAATCGCCTTGCGAAAGAGTAAAAAATCGACGGAGAAAATAAGTCCGGAAAATGAAAGTTCTTCAACCAACCACAAGGATTTTTTCACCAGAGATGCCTTTGTGAATGCTTTCTTTAAGCAGAGATCTGATATGATAGCATGCCATGTTTTTTGTGCCGTAGAATGCAAATTGTTTGGAATACCTGCAAGATCAATAACCATGGTGGTAATGCTCGCAGTATCTTTTACCGCGATCGCGATAATCAACCTGACAAGCGCGACCCTTTCCTGGATACCAAGGATTCCGGGAAGCTAGTCAATATCGAACTGCGCCCGCACGATCTCAGGCGGCATGCCGCAACCTATGCCTCAAGATCTGGTACCCCAATAGAAATCGTCAGTAAGGTCATTTTAAGGCATGCAGACCTTTCAACGACTCAACGGTATCTCGGGAAAGTAAATGACACTGAAGCGATCCGGTGGATTGAAAGACGCAATTTCACAATATTAATTCTAACAGCAGGGGCCCATATGAAACATATCAACGAGGTGCATCGAATGAAAAATGATTGAGCATCTCCCCTTTGCTTAAACCACAGAGGGTTAGAGGAAACTATAACCATGGAACCTAACGTATAAGTGATCGTCAACGACTTGTTATCGTGGTATATTATGATAATTCTGTTGAATTTGACATAAAATAACGTAAAATGTTATATTATTTTATAAGCAACTTTCCTGTTTTCTGATCAAGCGTTAGCTCAATAATATGATTCTCAAAGTACATACCAGTTTACTAAGAGTCGGTGTCTTCGTCCATGATTTCAACTGTTCGCAGTCCTCACAGTCCTTTTTTATCAATCAATCTCACATCAAAAGTGAAAAGTCTATAGAAATCCTCAAATCCTGGGAGATCAACGAAGTATATATAGATACTTCACGTGGACTTGCCCCTAAGAGGCCACCAGAGGAACTGGTTATTGGTTTTGATGAAATTACCAATGTCTCAGCGCCTCTTGTCCCATTGAAAGAGGAGATCAAAATTGCTAAAATAATTAAACAGCAGGCTGTCGATGTTATGCAGCGATCTATGGTATCGATACATGACGCTAAGATTATTGATATCAACAGTGCCTATAATGTTGTAGAGAAAATGCACGAATCAGTTACCAGAAACAAAGACGCATTGCAATTATTGACTCGAATTCGTAATAAAGATGAGTATACCCTCATGCACTCCATCAGCGTCAGCTCGATGGTTTTGGCTTTCTGCAACGCATCACGCATCGATTACGATTCATCGATAAAGATGGCCGTTGGTGCTCTATTGCACGACATCGGAAAAACACGGATACCGCTTGCCATTCTCAATAAGCCAGGAAAACTAGATACCACTGAATATGATATCATAAAGACACATGCCGAACACTCTGCAGATATTTTGTCAAAGACTAAAGAGTTGCCTGACGAAGCGTTTGACATCGCTCTTCACCACCATGAAAGATGCGACGGTTCAGGATATCCATATGGTTTACAGAAAAAGTCTATAACAACAGGCTCCAAAATAGCTTCAATCTGTGACGTATATGACGCGATAACTGCCGAGAGATGTTACAAAAAAGCTATTGGCAAAGTGACCGGTCTAACAAAAATATACGACATGCGAAACGGGCATTTTGACAGAAAAATTACTCTGGAATTTATTAGATTCATAGGCGTTTACCCAGTGGGGACTTTTGTTAAGCTTGAGGATGGCCAGACTGGACTTGTGATTGATTCGACCCACAATATTTTACAACCCATCGTGCGTCTGTTTTATGACAACAATCAAAAAACACTAATCAACTTACGAGACGTAGACCTCTCAAAACTAAATATGAATGTATTTTCATACGATCTGCCTGAGGACTGGGACTCGTCAAAGAAGCAAGCATTTAATAAGACATCAAAAGCATTACGAAAACTCTGACCTGAGAGCTGAGGCGATGCCAGGAAAGGTCGTGATGATGAAGGTAGAAGGACAATTTACGACATGTCGTGCAACAGTTCCATCATAGGGCCAAACAACTCCTCGTATTCACGAAAGCCTTTTTTAAGAAGTTTTCTAAGGTTCTCAACGTCTCGGTCATTAACCACGAGATTTACACTCAGTGCCAGTGCTGAGAGCCTGTAATATGTAAGTAAATTCGGGCCGATTACAATGTAATAGACCCCTCGCCTGCGGGACATTGGAAGAGTACAGAGGTAGTTATGAACTACTGAGTCCGAAAACAATACCCAGTCCTCAAAGCCGGTGTGTACAACAACTATCTCGTAATTTGAAAAGGATAATCGATGTATTGCCTCCAGTGCGGTATCTACGGTTTCTGTAAGGTAACCATATGCTTCAATAACAGAGACGGTTGCGTTTCTCAGCTTGTCACCTGGCATAAGAATAAGAGCTGACGGGATATGTATAAGTTCGTTAGTTGAACTGTTAACTTTTCCACTTCCTAACCAGCTGATATCAGGGGGAAGCGGTGGACGCACAAGGGTGAAGGAGCTGCTCGCAGGTGGTTTCAGCTGCTCATGCCCATAAGACTTGTCAAGTTGTCCCCGTTTCTTGGTTGCGTGGTTGAAAAGATCTGGAAACAGCGAGAAGGCATCGACCTTTTTATCCTCGGCTTTTTTCGCCATTTACAGCTATCCATTTTTTAAAGAAGAATTCAGTAATGATAAAAAAAGAATTATTTATTCAGAATCATATGTGCAAGTAATCAATTGTTTTCTCATAACATATTATAGAATCATTTTCAGCCATTACTACTTCCTAATAATTCCATTAATCCGAATAGACAAGGGTTCTAATCCTTTCTTGTGATGTGACAAGTCCTCAAAAACAATCATCATATTAAGGGAATAAAGCCTTAAAGTGATCTAACACAATACTCGGTCAGACTGAAGTTTTTTTTCGATAGTTGATCACCACTAAAGCTCAGCTTATTCCATAAGGGACAGATGCACTCCTTTCACGGATCGCCTTAATCCCGTCTTTGGAAATTTGCTAAAGCCTTCCATTGCTGCAGATACCCAAGAAAAGAGCGCCCGTAATCCATTGCCTGCCGAGGCTGGAGATGATTGGTAATCGGGAAAGTATGTGTGCTGCAAATCTTTAGTGGGCAGAAGGAAGTTGGCTGTCACTGATCTGCAGATTTCCCTTATCTGAAATTGTTGGATAAGACCGTTCAGGCAACGATATCATCATACATCCCCGAACAGATATTGAGAAGATAACCTCAAGCTACTGCCTGGATGTCTATGGGAGGTGTTTCCTGTTAGATAATTATTGCAACTGAGCCTTGAACTTAACATGATGACATGTAAATGACTTAAACACACATATGTAACGTCATAATTTAAATGAACAAATAGGTTGGTACGTATACTAACAGAGCATCACCAAGCTTATCTGGAAGCATCTCAGATTTTCGACTGGAATATTTTTATTAGGCTATCTTGGGTTCCACAAAGGTTAACAATACCTTTAAGTGTTTGTAGGTTTTTGAGACAAATTCTGTTTCAAGAGACAGGAATAAAATCAAGTACTGGACGAAAGAGAAGGTCGAGACCTTATCTTTGGTAAGCTCTACCTTGAAGTTGCTCCATTTCTGAACAATTTCATTTAAATAGGCAGGTCTACCTTCACAGCATCCTAACCGGAGGCAAAAATTCCGGTGTTTATTATAAAAGTAACTTTCGTCGTGAAATGATATCATACTGTATAAAAACGGTGGTGGAAGTAGGCCGGCATTTCACTGGTGTAC
>JBLHNA010000049.1:0-35809 GCA_047619065.1 Desulforhopalus sp. | reverse complement strand
AATACCGACAAGGCTCCCAGCTATGACAGAGCTATCCGGGAGTTAAAGGAGGAGGGCCTTCTTAACGACCAAGTCTTTCACCGTAAGGTTAAGTACCTTAACAACCGGATCGAAGCGGATCATGGGAAATTGAAACGGTTGATCAAACCAACTCTAGGTTTTAAATCTATGAAGACAGCCTATGCTACTATCAAAGGGTTTGAAGTCATGAGAATGTTTAAGAAAGGCCAATTCGATATATGGACTCATGACCAAGGTTTGAAAGGAGAGATCCGCCTAATTGAAAGACAATTTGATATCTATTCTGCAGCATAAAATATGTCTTCTATAAGGGGACTTTCATAAATTGACATTTTTTGCAACAGAGCCCTATTCAGTAAGGTTTGCATTACTAGAAGGTTCCTCCCATTTCTGGTTGACCAATAAGTAATTTTCAGACATGTTACCCCCTTCGCTCCACCTCCATTACAGAGGCTTCATCACTAATACGAGGTAATCCGCCCCTGTGCTCCGCATCGGTACTCTCATCCTCGTGGGTCCTCCACTTGGATTTCTCCCTTAACATCAGAACGACAGGTTCCCACGTTCCACACCAAAGCCAAGATCATGTTCACGCCACCTTTATGCCGGATGCCGCTCGGGCAGTAAACAGGTTTCCCCCGAACTTATCCTGGGATAGAATTAGCCCCCAGTTTTGACGACACCCTTAATCTTTCGACACCTCATCAGTGGTTCGCTTGCGCTCGTCTCCATAATCCATACCTGACCCAGTCTTATGCCGGGCCTTTTCCTTAACGCTTACCACCATGGCTCTTTACCACAGCAGCTTAAGGTGGTTTGAAGCCTGCACCTGCAAGCCGACTCCGAGGGACCTACCCTCATCTTTCGTGTAGTTACGAGCAAAAATTACTTGCTCTCGTGGCACACTAATTCCAGAAAATCAATTGAGATAATTACTCCATTTTGAATGGCGGTACTGACTGCTACTACTACTGAATCTCTGATTTTCATTAGTCCAGATATCTCCTATAGATCCAAACCTACCACCACATCCTGAAGTCTATCTGAGCATATCTAGACAAAGATTTCTGTACGCGTGTAACTTTTTATTAGGACTGCAGAATTATTTTGATCGATTCCGAGACCTTGTCGGCGAGCGAATCCATATCTGAATTAACGTCCAGTACAAGCTCTGTGCAGATGTTGGACAGCATTAAGTTCAAACCTCTGTCCTCTGAAATTCTGAAGTCCGTTCGTACACCTACAACTGGTTTTTTAGTTGCATAGGCATATCCAATTTCAACACTTGTCCCGGAATCTGCATCTGCCCCATCCAAAATTGCAACCACGAGGTCGCATTTTTCTATCATTTCTAGACAATCCCTAAAGACTAGATATAGTCCATTATCTTGCGAAAGATAATATGGCGCTCGCTCTTGAGGCAATACTATTTCTATTTTTGGCACTCTAGCTTTAAGATGGCTGGAAAAATCAAGATTGAATTGCTTCTCAGCCATCGTAAACAATGGTCCGGCAAAATATATAGATTTCATTTTGTTCACCACAGTTGAAATTGGTTCTAGATACATAGACTAAACTGATTTATGGCTTCTCGATACTCTCCATCATGTACTTTTCTATAAAAATTATAAATTCATCATCTTTTTAATAGTAGCCACACTATCCCTTAACTACCACAACTTGCAAACAGACACAATCTGGGCTTGAATTAAGTGCAAATAGAGATTTTAGCTATAAACCTAGAGGGAAATTACGGAGCGCATACTCTAAAAAACCTTGGGGGGAGATATCCAAAGAATAAAATATAGCGTTTATATAAAACTCTGAACAAGTGCGTGTATTCCCACAGGTCCTAGTTTCATTGTTCTTTATGATTGAGGCGTTGTTACTGTCGTTAAAGATCTCAAAGCCGGTAAAGACACAATAGGGAACTAAAGTGAAAGGAATTCGATTGCTGGATGAGTCGGTTAACGGCCATGATATTTATTATAAGGTTCTAGGAATCGGCTCTATGTATCTCAAATCCTCTGTAGTTAAAAAAAGCATAGACAACCGACGACATTTCTTGCCCATTCCAACAGGAAAATGGCGATAGATTTCCAATCGCTATTTTTTTTGGGCAACAGGAAACATATCAAGTTGAGGTCTTATGGTATTTTTGAGAGGAACTATCTGGCAATCTTAACAAATAAGGAATGACCTAGTTGAAAATATTGTCTTCCATGAGTTGTCTCAAAAATGGAGTAACTTTCTCGGTGGATAATCTGGAAGCATCTCTTACGAGCGTCAACTTTAAATGCGTTAGGCTTTTGCCGTATTGAGAACTGAAGAGCCACAGGAAACACCTTAACCAGCCGAATCTACGAATCGCTTTGCGTTGGCAGTGCAAATCTTCAATATGAGCCAGCACGATACTGTTGTGGTATTTTGCATGCTGCCTAACAATATTTCGTTGAACAACTGTAGCATGTGAAATAAGATTGAAATTATATGAATCTGTATAATAAATTGTTATAATTCATCGATTTTCCGAATTTAAAGTGTTTAACTAGCCAAGCCAGAATATTATTATGTCAGGTCTGTTGAGGCGGATACACATTTTCTGCGGGCGTTGATTGATAGTTTTGGACTAGGATCAAGGCGGCATGGCGGGCAGCATCAATATAGTCCAAATTATCATGAATCAGGGCAAGGGACTGACACCCTTCGATTAACAACAAGACTTCTCGCACCAATTGTCCAGCATCATCCAGATCCTGTTCGGCAAACTTTTGTACCAGATACCTTTCGACCTCTTCCTTTTGCTGGCGTGCCGCTTTTCTGGCCGGATGTCCTGGTTGATCAGCGAATTCCACAGCCGCCCGGGTAAAGCCTGATCCCTGCCACTCAGTTCCGTCTGCCCATTGGGCGAGTTTATCAAAAAGCGCCATCACCATCTGATCGGGTTTTCCTGTGATGCAATCGGCCCACCGCCGGATACGTTCGAGAGCTATCTGATGCTGATGTTCCAGAACGGCTCCGATCAATTCATCCTTACTACTAAAGTGCTGATATAGTGTTCGTTTGGTAATTCCAGCAGCATTGGCGATCGCATCAACGCCGGTACGTAGGAAGCCGCTACGATAAAAAAGGGTGTAGGCCGCATCAATAATTTGCTGCCGGGTTTCTATAGATTTTCTGCGCATACTGTTCCTCCTATATAACCGTAACAAACGAAATTGACTTTTCATCCCGGTTTAGTCAACAACAAAGATAGAAACCTAAGATCTTGGTTTCGTGGATTTTCTCGTTAGGTATACTGACAAGTGAGTGTACTTTAGTTTCGTTCAAGTTTAACCTAAGGTCAAGTTCCATCTACTCATTTAAAGATCATTAAACCAAAGAGGGATGCGGTATGAGAAAAGAAGAACGGGATGAAGAGCTTGAGAAACGGATGCATATGTTTGACGGATGGGTTAAGGAGGGTAAGATTCCATGCTCATCGAAGGTTATTCCAGTGCATCAGTCATTGGAGGTTTTGCAGTGGGTATTGCCGACACAGCAGGTGCTTGAGATCCTGCGTAATTCAAGATCGTTCGCTTTGGCAAACTGTTTATGCAGGACAAAGCACAAACGGTGCAACAATCCGCTGGAGGTCTGTTTTTATACGAACGATGTGGCGGAGAAAATGGTTGAGCAAGGTGCAGCCCGCAGCGTCAGTCTGCAGGAGGCGGCAGAGGTGCTGAAGCTTGCGAATGAGCATGGGCTGGTCCACCTGACCATCTATAACCCTGAGCAGCATGTGTATGCGCTCTGCAGCTGCTGCGAGTGCTGTTGTCATGATATTGAGTTTATGAAAAAGCTCGGGCGGCCCGATTTGGTGGCTCATGCTGATTATGTCGCCGTGGTGGACACGGACGTATGCGTGCAGTGCGGTGAATGTACGGAACGGTGTATTTTTGATGCTCAGAGCTGGGAATCAGGAGCGGTGGTGTTTCATCAGGATAAATGCTATGGTTGCGGTTTGTGTGTCTCGACCTGTGCGTCAAATGCCCTCCGGATGGTACTCAGGGCAGGCCGGTAAGAAAATCCGTTTGGAAAGATGAAATAATACGGCCCCCCCCCTCGCCGACTTTGAACTGAGAATATGAATCAAAGCTAAAAAAGGGAGTCAAGTCGGCTTTTACTGTTGCTGCAAACTTTTGATGATAGATAATCGGAGCACACAGACATCGAATAATTTCTTTGAAACATCCAAACACTGCGGTTTCACGGGACTACACAACCAGCTGCATCACTCGACGGCGCTATGCTTGCGAGTGAGCGGGACTGTTAGTATTGCCATCTCGAAGGTCTTAATATTCTACCAACGCTTCAAGTTTAGACTATTCCTGTGAATGTGGGATATCGCTGTGCCTAAAAATATTGTCTTAAATGGAGCATCACAGATCGGTGATGTTTCCAGATTACTTTTGTAATCCACTTTCAAGGAAATGTTAGGAACATTTGCAAAATATCACGACAGGATCATGCGATCACAGATTCAAGATTTGCATTGGTAGGACTAAGACATTTCCAGCATGGCAGGATGAGTATCTGATTTTCATTATGATAGCATATTAGGGGGAGTTGGTGGAGTCGGGGGAGTATTCTTAATGTCATGTGACAGCAGTTGTGAGTGTTAATTGATATGATATGACATGCATTTGAACGCTAACATATTAACTTTTAGATAGTTTTCTAATTTTTGAAGGGCATAAACCGTTTCCGACCTTTCAAGGGTCGAGACATGTTTCGTGCCTTCAGATAATATTATTGAATGTTTTTAAACAAGCAAATTTCCATTTTGTTATCATGCAAGCCAAATCTTTCCAACTCCACCTACTCCAACAAAAGTTTAAGAGAAGGGAGATTTGTGAATTTTATTTAAACCCTGATACTTCTTGCAAGGGCTGTTGGCTTGAAAGTTATTTCTTTAATCATCTACAAAATTTACGTAGAAGGGCCTTTGGTTGGGCGGCGTCAGTGATTCAGCATAAGTATTTTTTGGGTGCTTAAAACATTTCTCCCCTATCAGGCTAATTATTTCCTAGTTCTGAAGCATACTTTTCAAAGAAAACACGTACGAATCCATTTGCGTCATCTTCTTCCCTATGAACAACAGACCAATTGTTTTTCTTAAAAAAATTGACCGCTTGTTGATTACCCTCAAACGTTTCTACATGAATAACTGTATTACCATGATTGTAAAGCTGGGTTTCAGAATGAGTAAGAAGCTTTGAACCTAGCCCGTTACGATGAAGAGCGACATCAACCATAATGAAATGGATCAAGTCATCAAAGTAAATCGTAAATGCGGCAATAGAAGTATCTAATATTAGTACATCGCAATTATCTATTTGGTTTCCTAGTTCCTCATCAGACCCACCACTGCTAAGAAACCAATCAATCAAATTATCTCCAAGAAAGGGACGATAGCTTTTATCAATGGTTTCTCGTGCTATTTCTTGAATAATACGAAGGTCTTCAAGGGTTGCTTTTCGAATTTGAATACTGTTCATGTGTCTTGCTCTTGATCCTGGTTCTCGTTATGGTCCCACAGTCTTAGTTACACACATTCTTATAACATATGAAGATACCAACCAAGAAAGCCCAAGCCTACACAAAAAATGAGTTGCGCCTGAATGTATAAGATTCCTTAAGGGGAGGGTTCCCCTTCGGGATAGCTGATCGATACAGCAACGCTGTAATGGCGTCGCGTAAAGAAGATACAGAGTATTACAATAAAGGATGTAACAGTTTCTTCTTTTTTCTTTGCGAAAATTTGGTATTGACCGGAGAATCCCCGGAAACAAAAAAAGACCCTCAAGAGAAACTCTCCTAAGGGCCTTGATTTTATTGGAGCCAGCAAGCGGAATCGAACCGCTGGCCTACGCTTTACGAGAGCGTCGCTCTACCAACTGAGCTATGCTGGCAATATATCTTCCAAAAATATTGTTCATGTAATACAATTTTCAGTAGGGCTATATATCAGGTAATCATTGAAAGTTCAACAATAATACAATATATGGAATACATAAATATCACATTTATTTTTACCACCACATTAGCCAACTACTATAATATTCTTCAAGAAAAACATTTATAAACTTGAGGTACTTTTTATCAATATAATGATCCGATTCATTACAATACTATGCACACTTGTTTTACTCTGTGCGTGTGATTCTAATGAAGCCACCAATCCAAAATATGGAAAATGCATAGCATGCCATACAATGGAAGTTGATAAAAACCACGATATCAAATGCACCTCATGCCATAGCGGAATTGATATCGCGAAGAAAAAAGATAGAGCACACCAGGGTCTTATAGCCCACCCAGCCCACCCTTCCCAGATGATAAAGGCCTGCCAGCCGTGCCATGAGGATATTGTCAATACCGCGCCCCTGACAATACATTTCACACTCAGTAACAGCACTAATATGTTTCGCAAGGCTTTCGGTGCCACCACTGAGTTACAATCTTTTACAGACACACCTTCAATTCAGGACCCGACTGATATACTAGAACTTGGCGACGACTTGCTCAGGCGTAGATGTTTTAAATGCCATATCTACGACTCAGGGCAGCCTTATCCCGCAACGTCCCATGGACAGGGATGTGCAGCCTGTCATTTATCCTCTTCTGACTCAGAGCAAGAAAACCATATCTTCGACTCTCCAACTGACAAGCAATGTTTATCCTGCCACTATGGAAACTATGTTGGTTTTGACTATTATGGTCGTTTTGAACATGATTTTAATGTGGAGTACAGAACACCCTACACCACAAAGCACGATTCTTTCAGAACATATGGTGTAGAATATCACCAGTTAAGTGCCGATATTCATCAGCAAAAGGGTCTTTCCTGCATTGATTGTCACACCGGCAACGAACTCATGCGAAGCGGTAACAAGCCAACCTGTGCTGGTTGCCATGATGCTAAAGATTTAGCAGCTCAACTCCCTGAAAGAGTATCTAAAAAAGACAACGGGTACATACTCAGAGCTCAGTCTGGTATGGATCACCCTATTCCCACCCTCACCCACCCCGCGCACTTTACCAATAGTGACAGTATTTCTTGTCAAGCCTGCCATGCACAGTGGAGTTTTGACGACAGGGGAAAACATTTTTTACGAATGGATACAGACGAAATTGATAGTTTTTCTGGCCTGTCAGTCCAGGGAAACTATGAGATAGAGACCCTTTTGACTAACAATTTGGATTATGATAAAGATGAGTTACCTATTGCCATGACAGATTCACTGAAGGGTCTACCTTCAATTGGCATATGGCTCAAAGGATACGTAACAAGAAGATGGGAGAATGTCACCCTCGGCCGAGATACGGACGGCAGGATCACGGTAGTTCGTCCGATCCTCGACTACTCCCTCTCCTGGATGGATGAGGACGAAACCGTACAATTTGATGCTGTACCATCTCAAGTTGACCACGGTGGTTTACGGCCCTATACGCCACACACAACCGGCAGCGCAGGGCTTTTTTATCAGGCGCGTATACATCAGTTCCTCAATCAGGAAAAACAGATGCAAAATCATCAGCCTGATAACCAAGCACAACCAAATCAATAACCATTATGATGCCGTCTTTACCCAAGATTTCTATGAACACCCACCCTATTTTATTGAGTAATCGTTGCTTACTTATAACGCTTTTTGCATCGGTCTTTACCTTACTGTCTGTAACAGCCATAGTAGCCGCCAATCGCCCCGCCACTCAAGCGCCATATGTCATAAAAAACAAACGTTATTTCCCTATCCCCTCAGCCCACGGCTACAACGAGCAAGGCATAGCCTCCTGGTATGGTCCAGATTTTCATGGAAGACGAACATCCAATGGGGAGATCTATGACATGCATGCAATGACCGCAGCACACAAAACTCTGCCAATGAACACCATGCTGCTCGTTAAAAATGTTCAGAATGGAAAGAAGACTGTTGTTCGCGTCAATGACAGAGGCCCCTTTATCAGAGGAAGGATAATAGATTTAAGCTATAAAGCTGCACAGAACATAGGTGCAATTGCAAACGGCACCGCTCGCGTACAAATAGTCGCCCTTGCAGAGAGAAACAAAAGTCGTAATGGCCGCCCAGGAGGGCTCATCTACAGTGATTTAACTGTCGGAGAGTTCTACATACAAATTGGAGCTTTTTCCCAAAAAATTAATGCAATTAAATTACAGAAGCGATTCACAGAGGCGGGGCATACAACAGTTATTCAAAAATATTATGGTCCTGAATCTGTATTGTACAGGGTTCATGTGTACGCCGGAAAAAACATACATCTCGCAGAAAGAGCTGAAAAAGCACTGCTTGACCACGGATACGCCGGTGCCTTTATAATTGCTCGATAGTGTTGTCGGAGGCAATAGGGTTTGACCAAAGAGGGTCTGTAATTATTGATAATCCGAAATGCTCCATTTCAGACATTTTTTATCTCTACGCACTGATAAGCTCACAAGAAAAAGGCAGAATCCAGAGATCCTGCCTTCGATTGTGGTAAAACTTTGTTGGTGAGAAATCCGGGTTAGTCCTCTGCAGGTATAAGGATAATCTGTTCATCGGAGATAGATGTCTGGACAGCGTTCCCTGATTTGACCCAGTCAGCCATGCCTGTAGTTACGGAAACCGCGTTTTTATAGCCAAAATCGTTGAGTTGTTTTGTGGCCAGAGCAGCCCGAGCCCCGGATTTGCAATACACGTAAATTTTCTCCTCTTTGTCAGGTACAACTGACCATATGCTAAACTCTAGAAGTCCCCTTGAGATATTGACTGCACCTGGTATGTGAACGGCTTCGTACTCTCTTGGAGTACGGACATCAAGCAAGACAATATCTTCATCCTCATCCAAAACTTTTTTTAATTCTTCAATTGGGATTTGTTTTGTAGTGTTGCGTGCATCCTGAACCAATTTTCCAGTCGGTGATTCCATCCATTTCGGCTGCTCAGCCGAAACGTTCCCAATAAAGAAAAACACGCCAATACTACATAACAGAAAAATGGATATTTTTGTCATAGTGTGCTCCACGGGTTGATTAAGAGTTTAATAATGCGAACACGACCTTCCACAAGCAATGTTCTGTAACTACAATTCTATATGCATCTTTTATCGTCATTACATCATCTGAGTACACCGCAATCACAATTCATATGTGATGGCGTCGTAAAAAGTCAGATCTACGTCGTTGTGGGTTTGGATCGAACTCTCGACATACCACATGTATTATTGAGAATACGACCCAAACACCACGCCTAGTATATCGGCCTTTTTTCATAGCCATCAAATGACTTTCTTAATTAACAGGGTGTTTTTCGTTTCAAATCAAAAAGTTCACCCATCGGGCAACAGATTTATCCGCAGCGGCTTCGTTACAGAGCATTTGCAGGTAGCGAAGACTCCGGTAGATTATTACAGCTTCATGCCCGGTGTCTCGACCTGCGAAAAACTTTGTTGGAGAGAAATCCGGGTTAGAGGTGTTCCCTTAACGGAGTGGAACGACCTCTCTTGCCAGGGGTTACAGCAAACTTAAGGGTGCTTAATTATAGATTTTTTGTAGTGGTGTATACCATAATGACATTATGATAAATGAGGTAGTCTGGGGAAAGCTCGGACACTAAACATCATCCGTTTTTCCCATGAAAGGTATGTATTGTTGAGGCTGACTACTGTTCAAACGACACTTGATCACTCAGACCTGTGCCAGTAATAAAACTTAGCTTTGATTCCTTCTAATTGAGCTTCTTGATAATTAGCCAATTCTTCAGTTCCTAGTCCATCTATCAGCTCTTGCGTGAGTAAATAAGCATCCTTTTCCTCTGTTACTTCCCAACGCTCAGACTTAAGAAAACGAAGTGCGGTATCTCTTGCTTCATCTATATCGGTTGCCAACACCCATATATGAGCAACAGCTCTTGAAACGTGGGCAATCACGGGATTTTCAAGCTGCGGGTCGACTTCAAGAATAAAATAATAGGAATTCATAGCAAACCTCAAATAGAGTTCTCGCCCTCTGTATACTGCAGGGCATTGTGATTGATGTTACTTGTATTGTGCCAGCCCGAATTTCTCATTACTTTTTGATTTGAAACTCAATTGTTTGTTTTTATAATTTAAAAATGACTTTCTTAATTAACAGGGTGTTTTTCGTTTCAAATCAAAAAGTTCACCCTTCGGGCCAACAGATTTATCCGCAGACGCTTCGTTACCGAGCATTTGCAGGTAGCGAAGACTCCGGTAGATTATTACAGCTTCATGCCCGGTGTCTCGACCTGCGAAAAACTTTGTTGGTGAGAAATCCGGGCTAAGGGGTATTTACTCTTTTTACAATTGACATCAACCGTTCTATTTTAAGATGATCTTTCACTCCTGGTGCGACTTCCACACCAGAATTCACATCGTAGCAGTAACTCCCAGTTGACCTGATAGCCAGCTCAATATTATCCGGTTCCAAGCCACCGGCGAGTAGAACGGGCCTCTGCAGATGTAGTTGCTCAATTACCTGCCAGTCAAAGACCTCACCTGTTCCACCTTTAGCCCCTTTTACGTATGTATCAAGCAAAAAGGCGTCCACAACGGAATTGTAGCCGGAGAAGTCTTCCCCACGGCTCTCACTGCCTACACGAAACGCTTTAATCAGGCTGCATGAAAGAAGTCTGTCTTGTAACTCTCTACAGTAGTCAGGCGATTCATTACCATGGAGTTGAATTGCGGTGAGCCCAATTGATGCTACCTGTACAACTTCATCTATGGATGCATTTACAAAGACACCGACTTTATCAACAAAGGGAGGAAGAGACTTGATGATATCTTTTGCCGCATTCAGCTCAACACATCTGGGACTTTTATGATAAAAAATAAAGCCAAGGGCATCTACACCCGCGCGAACGGCAAATAAGGCGTCTTCAGGCCTTGTCATTCCACAAATTTTAATTCTAGGTCGCCCTATTTCCATAACGTACTCAACCCCTGTCGCTTCTTATCCACATACATCCACAAAAACGATCACCTGCGAAGAGAATCTAATAAATTACTACTGGCGCCAGCACGCATCAGAGTTTCTCCGATAAGAGCGGCTGTAATGCCTTCATCAAGCAAACGCCTAAAGTCATCTTCTGTCTTCAACCCGGACTCGCTTACCACAGGGATATCGCCAGGTATAATGTTTTTGAGTCTGAAGGTGGTCTCAAGATCCATTGAAAAATCTTTAAGATTACGGTTATTGACGCCGATCAGATCACTTCCGGCCTCAAGAGCCTTCTCCGTCTCCCGCTCATCATGCACCTCGACAAGGGAATCCATGCCAAGCTCAGCTGCCTGATGCCTATACTCCTGCATTTGATTTTTATCCAAAATTGCTGCAATAAGTAAGATTGCGTCAGCCCCGTGCTCGCTTGCTTCCCGGATCTGCAAGGCATCAATGATAAAGTCTTTTCGTATTACGGGAAGTGTTATGGCCTCACGAACCTGCATCATATAAAGAAGGGAGCCTTGAAAATAGTCAACATCGGTCAGAACAGACACGGCCTGAGCCCCATTTGTCTGATAGTTTTTGGCAATCACTACGGGGTCAAAGTTTTCGCAAATAACACCTTTTGAAGGTGAGGCTTTTTTTACCTCTGCGATAACAGACACACCATCAAACTCTAAAAGTGCCTTCCGAAATCCTCTTGGTGGGTCAATCTGAGCTTCTTTGTACACATCAGGAATATGGATGCCACGATTCCTTAGAATCTCAACTTCCTTTTTCTTGGTTGCAACTATTGTATCTAATATATGCGCCATGCTACTCGTTTTCCTCTTTCTAATACAAACTCTTTATTGCTGAGCACTAAAGGCCACAAGCTGGTTAAGCTTTTCCAGTGCAGCACCCGAGTCAATAACAGTACGGGCAAGATCTACTCCAGCCTGTAGCGTATCCACCTTCCCTGCTGCACAAAGCGCCGCTCCAGCATTGAGTAGAACCATATCAAGTTTGGCTCCAGGCTGCCCCGCAAGGACATCTCGAACCTGCTGAGCGGCTTCTTCTGCTGTTGCTCCACCCTTGATATCAGCTATATCTGCACGGGCCAGGCCAACATCTTCAGGTTCAATACTATAGTCAATTACCTTACCGTCACGACCTTCGGCTACATACGAAGTGCCTGTGACAGTGAGTTCATCCATATTGCCCTCACCCCAGACAACAAGGGTCCGTTTCATACCAAGACGTACCAGCACTTCTGCAAGGACAGTTGTCAGCTCCTTTGCAAATACACCGGTTAACTGCACATTGGCCCCGGCTGGATTGGTCATGGGTCCAAGAATATTAAAGATAGAGCGTATGCCAATCTCACGACGAGGGCCAATTGCATGTTTCATCGCACCATGGAGCATCGGAGCAAAGAGAAAACCAATCCCGATACTCTGCACACAACGTGAAACAGCGTCGGCCTTCAAACTCAGATCTACTCCGAGCGCTTCAAGCACATCCGCACTACCACAGCTCGAAGAGACTGCACGGTTACCGTGTTTTGCAACAGTAATTCCGGCTCCAGCCACCACAAAGGCTGTGGTCGTTGAAACGTTGAAGGTGCCAGAACCATCACCACCGGTACCTACGATGTCCATCAGTACCTCACCGCCAGCCGTATCTACCCCTGTATCGACGAAGGTTGCTTTTTCCCGCATAACCCGGACAGCACCAACAATTTCATCAATGGTCTCGCCCTTCATTCGAAGAGCGGTAATGAAACTACCAATCTGTGCCTCTGTTGCTGCACCGGACATTATCTCATCCATAACAGAAACCATATCTGTTTCTGTCAGATTTTTCCCTGAAACTACCTCGCCAATGGCCTGCTTAATATTCATGTCATATGCCTTACTTATTTATTATCTGCAACAACAACTCGCCAAATTTAAGCTCTCAGCATCTGGGGATAGTCACTGCTCATAAAGTTTCTCAGAAGAGTAATACCAGCTGGGGTCAATATTGATTCCGGATGGAACTGCACGCCCTCAATGGATAATTCTTTATGTCGAAGCCCCATGAGTTCACCTTCATCTGTTCTGCAGGTTATCTCAAGACAATCGGGGAGATCTTTTTCTTCTACAATAAGAGAATGGTAACGCATTCCATCAAAAGGATCGGGTAATCCTGTAAACACACCTTTACCGTCATGGCTCATGGGACTTGTTTTTCCGTGCATGATTCGCGTGGCCCGAACAACACTCCCACCAAAACATTCACCGATGGACTGGTGACCTAAGCATACGCCAAGAATAGGAATCTTTCCGCCAAAGTATCTGATAGATTCGATGGAAATCCCCGCATCTTTAGGGGTCTTTGGCCCAGGTGAAATCATGAGTCTGTCTGGCTGTAGTGCTTCAATTTCAGCAATTGAAATCTTATCGTTACGAAAGACCCTGACGTCTTCTATCCGACCATCTTCACGAGCATTTGAAGCAATGGTCTGAACAATGTTATACGTAAAGGAATCGTAGTTATCTATAATTACAATCATCTCTAAAAACCTTTTTCTGCAAGTTCAACAGCGCGACGCAAACCAAGTGATTTATTAACCGTCTCTTCAAATTCTTTTTCCGGATCAGAATCGGCAACAATACCAGCACCGGCCTGAACCCAAAGGTCATCCCCTTTCATAACAAAGGTTCTGATCGTAATACAAAAATCCATATTTCCTGAAAATCCAAAGTACCCGACTGATCCAGCGTAGGCACCTCGTTTATCCGGCTCCAATTCATCGATAATTTCCATCGCCCGAATTTTTGGTGCTCCACTCACAGTCCCTGCAGGAAAGCAGGCGGACATGACATCAAACTGGTCGTAACCTTCGTCAATTACACCGCGTACCCCTGATACGATATGCATAACATGGCTGTATTTTTCAATGACCAGCAAATCCTGCACTGTTACATGACCACCCTTTGCAATCCGACCGACATCATTTCTTCCAAGATCCACCAGCATCATATGCTCAGCACGTTCCTTAGGATCGGCCAGCAATTCTTTTTCAAGGGCCAGATCTTCTTCCGGTGTCGCGCCCCTTTTTCTGGTTCCTGCAATGGGTCTGAGTTCTATATTCTCACCATCTTTTCTCACAAGAATTTCTGGAGATGAGCCAATTTGTATAAGATCGCCCAGCTGCAAGTAGAACAGATAGGGACTTGGGTTTATATGACGCAGAGCACGGTACAGCACCAGTGGTGACAGTTCCGTTTTGGTATGAAATCTCTGGGAAAGAACCACCTGAATAATGTCCCCCGCCCTGATATATTCTTTCGCGGTTTCAACCAGTTCTTTAAATTGCGCTTTTTCCATATTCGAGGTGAAGTTGTGGGGTGTCTCAACACCTTTACCACTCTCCTGGAAAAGCGCACCATCAACCGGTTGTTTCACCTTTGCTACGACTTTGGAGACAAGTTCCGTTGCCTGTGAATATAAGAGATCACTCTCTTCATCTCCATCAGTTGGCACCCAGCATACGACCGTTACAGTCTGCTTAAAGCTATCGTGAACCAGAACAATCCTTGGAATCATAAAGGAAGAATCGGGTAAATCTCCAGGAGGTCTATCATCCGGGAGATTTTCCATGAACCGCACCATATCGTAACCAAGAAAGCCTACGGCACCACCACAGAACCTGGGGAGTTCTTCATATTCCGCAGCACAATAGCCTTCGATCATCTCTTTTAAGGCAACAAGCGGGTCAGCGGTGAAGGTAGTGGTATTTTCAAGACCTTGTCGCGCGTCCCCAACGGTCACTTGATCCCCAAGGGAAGAAAATGTTACCAGTGGGTCGTAACCAATAAAAGAATAACGGCCCCACTTTTCCCCACCTTCCATACTCTCAAAAAGGAAAACATGGTCGCCCTCTTCAGCGATTTTGGCAAATAATGTGAGTGGCGTATCGAGATCAGCTACGATCTCGGTGCATATTGGTATCAGTTTAGACGTTGCTCTATCAAGGGCAAATCTATCTCTATCAGGAAAACAATTCACGTTTGGCATATCTTCTCGGCAAGGCTTAATTCTTTAATCTCATCTAGCCCGGATTTCTCACCAACAAAGTTTTTCGCAGGTCGAGACACCGGGCATGAAAGCTGTAATAGTCTACTGCAAATGCTCGGTAACGAAGCAGCTGCGGATAAATCTGTTGGCCCGAAGGGTGAACTTTTTGATTTGAAACGAAAAACACCCTGTTAATTAAGAAAGTCATTTTTAAACTATAAAAACAAACAATTGAGTTTCAAATCAAAAAGTCATGAGAAACTCGGGCTAGCTGTTCATCTGTGGCAAAGCGAGCAACATACCATTTGCCTGCCTATTTTGTCCAGTATCTTACCAGATTATATCAATGAATTGGAGAAAGGACTCTTACAGAGAGCCTCAAGACTTACGAAAACCGCAAAAACGAAAAAAGGCCATGGAACAGAAGTTCCATGGCCTTTAATATTCTAGAGTTGATAAAAGAATCAACTCATCTGCGATAATCGTAAAATTATGCAGCAGTACCCATTGCATTTACACGCTTTGCAAGCCGTGAAATTTTGCGGGAAGCATTTTTCTTATGGATGGTACCCTTGCTTGCAGTCTTTGCAATAACAATGGTCGCCTCATGAAGAGCAATTTTTGCATCATCCGCAGAACCAGCATCTACAGCGTTATCAAGTTTACGGATTGCAGTTTTCATTCTCGATTTGTTCATGTTGTTACGTAAACGAGCTGCCTGTGCCTGGCGATTTCTTTTTTCTGCGGATTTATGATTAGCCACGAAAATACTCCTCCTGTTATTACCTTGTCTATTCGAATAGTTAGATATCTTGTATCATCAATGCCAGTCGTTACACGCATTACAGATGTAAAAGTTAGACTGGTCACTAGTTGTCAATAAAATAAAGAGAGCAATTTATAATGCAAAAATCTCATGAAGTCAACAGTTATCGTTCGGCAATATGCTGATACTGAATCATTTCTCTCGTTGAACTTGTTTGACACTGAATTGACTGATAAGATATGCTGTATAAAGAACAAACACAATTATAATTATTGATCTGTTTACTCAGATTTTAAAACACTGATTCCTACAAAGGCACCCCCGATGGGATTTCCCAAAATTATC
This sequence comes from Desulforhopalus sp., assembly GCA_047619065.1. Taxonomy (GTDB): domain Bacteria; phylum Desulfobacterota; class Desulfobulbia; order Desulfobulbales; family Desulfocapsaceae; genus Desulforhopalus_A. The sequence goes on along the minus strand of JBLHNA010000049.1, from coordinate 19,625 downwards.
TTCGCCATTACAGAAAACAACAATTGCCCGCTTTACGAGTACAGTGACGCCTTTGAACTTTCAGGAATAGCAATTCCACTAAAAGACGCCGACAGTAACAGTGTTATCACAACCACCATCATTACCCACCCCAATGGCAAAAGAAATTGTAAAATTTTGGATGGCGACCTGAGCAGACTTATCATAAACTACGAGAGAAGTGATAAAATCCCAGTTTGCATGATGGCCTGTACAGGCTGTACAGGCTCGATAAAACTTGAGTATAGCAAAAAGAGCTCATTATCTTCTAAGGACCCGAGCACTCTCTCTGATGAAATCGGTTCAATGATGCACCTGCTCTCCAGCTTTCCATTCTTTAAAAATATTGACAGTCACAATCTTGACAAGGTTGTAGGTTTTTTTAAGCTAAGAAAATATCAGACCGGCGATATAGTTATCCGAAAAGGTGACCCGGGAGGCAGACTTTTTATCATCGTATCCGGTAGTATCAATGTGCTCAACAACGCCGGGATTATCATCTCTGTTCTTGATAAAGGTGAAGTCTTTGGTGAAATGTCCCTTATCTGTAACGACGCAGTAACCGCTACAATCCAGGTAAAAGAAAACGCAACCATACTTGATGTAGACCAGCCGAACTTCCACAAAATTATTGATATTTATCCAGATATCCAGCTCTACTTTTCAAGAATCATGGCAGAGCGCCTCAATCGATCAAATGCTATACGCGCGGAAGATCTTAGTTCAGGAATTGTTGGAGACCTGAAAGAAATACCTGCTGAGGCTCTCTTTCAGACCCTGAACATGAACAACAAAACCGGAATACTGACCATCACCGATCTCTCCAAAGGAACAGCCCGTTTTTCTTTTCGTCAGGGCGCACTTATCAAAGCAAAATATAACAATTTTGCAGGAGATTTGGCTTTTTACGAAATCCTCAAAGAAGAGACAGGTAGATTTCGATTCACACCAGGAATCGCCAAGGAGGACTTCGACACCCCAGAGATAGGTTTTTTCATGAAATTACTTATGGAAGGATTGCGTCGACTTGACGAGAACAAGGGGCAAAAAACAAATTAGTGCCTTACTCCAGAAAACCAGTCATAAAAAACAAGACAGCTGGATACTCTTTTAGAATTAAGTAGTTCGCATAACCACCATGGCACTTATCCCGGCTTATTTCCCGTTTACTGGGGTTAGTGCCTTACTCCAGAAAACCTACCACAAGCTCAAATAACCTGGAAGTTGTATTAACATCAATAACTTGAATTTATCTGCATGGCACTTATCCTGGCTTGTTTCCCGTTCACCAGGGTTAGTGCCTTACTCCAGAAAACCTGTCACTAGCACAAGAAAACTTCAAGTTGTTTTAACATCAACAACTTGAAGTTAGCTGCATGGCACTTATCCCGGCTTGTTTCCCGTTAACCGGGGTTAGCCCCCTGCACCTTCAGGTAATCTATTCCAGGACGCCCATATAGTTAAATGTGGGCAATTTGGAATACCTGCCATTATTTAACAGCCGGTCACTCAGCTCTTCAAGTGACCGTTTAGAGCTATGACCACAAATATCGACCACGGCGTAATTAATTCCGGCCTCTTTCATCTCAGGTAAATACGGGATCAAAGACAACGGTTTTTCAGGGAAGGTTTGGGTATACCCTTCTTTTTTACGGATTAGGTACGGCTCTTTTCTTGGGCTGAGGACCTGTTGTTCATAATTAAAATGTTTTGCTGCAAGACGGGAGGTGTACAGGGCCGGAGCACCATACACATACATACCAAACATCATTTTCTTGCCACTTCTATTTTGGGCATATCCCTTCAGTAAATCCTGGAGCGACTTTTTATCCATCTCTATACCTATCTGGGTTGATTCAACACCCATGGAGGCAAGTTCTAAGGCAGCCTGACTGTTATGAATATTAAGGGTATAATCACCAAATAGATGAACTTTTTCCCCCTTAAATAATTGCACCTGACTTGCATGTCCAAGCTGAAAAGACTTAAACCCGGAACGTATAAGCAGCTTAATCTGCTGCCTCATCCGACCGAGGTCGTTTTCCATGATGAGAGGCGGAAGAGCCCAGGTGACAGTTCGAGAACGTCTTCCTAGTCCTTTTTTAATCTGCCCCACCTGACTGAGTAGTTGTTTTTCAAAGGGTAGCAGATAGCGATCAGGGTTAAATGTTCCCTGCTCCAGAACCATCTTGACGGAGTCAGTTTTCAACCACCACTCCATACCAACCTTCTTCCTTGTTTTACGGTGACTTGCATATGGTCCATAACTCGTATCAGTCGGGCCTGTATTCTCATCGCTTTCAGGTGTGCATACAGCTTCTTTTACGTGATCTACATATTGTCGCAGTTGCTGTTCCATTTCCTTAAGCTCTTCTGCCACACGCTTTACCGGAAGTCGTTTTGCACCCGAGGATCCTGATGCCCCATCGACCCGGTACACCTCAACACGGCCGCCAGCAGGAACCACAAAACCAGGTGGCAGGCTAATGGATATTTTCTCTCCTGCCTGCCCCTTGTCTCTTTTCTCTCCTAATACAAATAACGACTTCAAACGAAAGGCAACTCTGTCTCCCGCAGGTTCAACGTGAAGCCGCAGGCGATCTCCTAAACCAATTTGAGATTTGATAACAAACCTGCAAGTAAGGTCATCACCCACCTTTTTCGCAGTACTGAATCGTCCCAGATGGGTCCCCATATTTCCTGAATGGTAGGGTGTGATGGCCTCCATGGGTTGGGGTGTGAAAAAATAACCGGAGCTTGTCTTCCGACTCATCGCCTGCTCCGCTATCCCTTCAGCTTTTTCCAGAGCCTGCTCAATGTTATTGTCATCTGCATCAATTACGGTTCTATACGCTTCAACAATAGATTGCACATAATGCGCAGACCGCAGACGACCTTCTATTTTAAGGGAGGAAATTCCAATTTTCTTGAGTGCTGGCACAACCTCAAGACCACTAAGATCATTCATTGAAAAAAGATATTTATTAGAATCGTGGCTCTTAGACTTCCCTTTAGCTCCACCCCTGCCACCTTCACTATAGCCTCGCCGACAGGGCTGAACACAGCGGCCCCTTAGACCACTCTTCCCACCAAGATACGAAGAGAAAAGACACAAACCGGAAAACGAGAAACACATAGCCCCGTGAATAAACACTTCCAACTCAATATCGCCTCGTTTGGACGCAACGGTTTCAATTTCCTTTAGAGTAAGTTCCCGTGCAACAACGACTCGCTCACACCCTCGTTCCCCTAGAAACCGCACACCGTCAGAATTGTGCACGGTCATCAGGGTTGAACCATGTAGGGGGATTTGCGGAAAGAATCTTTTCACGAGCTGCAATAAGCCAAGGTCCTGTACAATTAAACCATCTGTCTTCAGCTCCTCGAGCAGGCTGAGTTTCTCTACTACCGGGCCCAGTTCTCTTTCCAGAATGATCGAGTTCGCCGCAATATATATTTTCTTTCCAAGCCCATGACAATGCTGGACCATAGCACCGATTTCATCCAGCTGAAGCTCTCTTGCCGGATTTCTGGCATTAAAACCAGGAGCACCAACGTATATGGCATCCGCCCCACCATCGAGTGCTGCATGAAACGTCTCAATAGTGCCAACTGGTGCTAGTAATTCAATTTTATTCATTGGTGCCTTACTCCTACAGACCTGTCATAAAAAACAAGAAAATTTGAAAGTTAAAATTATAAAAATTGCATAAGGCACGGACATTAATCAGTGAAAACAAAGCCATTGAACTGTATGTGTCTCCAGCCAAGGCTGAGCGTGCCATCAGCAACCGTAATTCATTACAAACACGGTTGCTGTTATTATATAGTTACGAAATATAAAGAATACTACAGGTAGGTTTCATATTGCAGGATACAGGGCATAAATCTAACCCTGGTAAACGGAAATAAACCGGGACTCAGTTAAGTACCCCCTCGGAGTCTATCGCTTACCTGAGGGGTATAAGTGCCTCGGAGGTCTCACTATGTTCGCTATCTGATAGTTAGTGTCTGTCCATAAATGGCCCTTTTTCCCTAATTCGTCGTTGCTCTCAAAATTTAATCCTCCGGTAAGCGAGGCACGAGACTCCGAGATATGAACTATATGCCTGTGGTTAAATTCATCAAGCGCCTCGATTTAGAAAAAAATCTCTCATCTATGGACAGACACTAGTTATGTTAAACACTTAATTTCAAAAGAATGTCCAGCTTCCTTGTTTTTTATGACAGGTTTTCTAAAGTGAGGCACTAAACGGAGACTCTGTCCCAAAAAAAGTCTACACCTTTATCATTCACCCTGTTTAGCGCTTCCGGAAAGGCCTGGCACTCAATTTCAAAAACTTTTGCTGCAATGGTATCAACATCATCTTCATATTCAATATCCACAGCACGTTGTAAAATTATCGGCCCCTCATCATAATTTTCGTTTGCAAAATGCACCGTGCACCCGGTAACGGTACAGCCACGTTTTTTTACATTATCGTGAACATGATGCCCGTAATAACCATCACCACAGAAACTTGGAATGAGGGAAGGATGTATATTTATTACCCGGCGCTGCAGATTTGGCGTCGGCGTATACAGTTTCAGATAGCCCGCCAGACAGACAATATCAACTGCATACTGTGCTATGATATCGTTAATTTTATCATTGTCACTTTCTTGAAAGGCCGGATAGCCGTATTTTTGTGCTTTTTCCAACCCCAGCACACCCGGTACATTCGAGATAACCACCTCAATCTTTGCCTGCAGATTTCCTGCAACGATAAGCTCGTGAAAATTATCTAATGTACGGCCACTCCCGGAAATCAACACGGCCATCTTTAACATAATTATTCTCCGTCAAAATAGCTATTGGCTTCAACATCTACCTTTTCAAGCCATGCAGAAATTGCGGTATCATAAGCTGCAGTCAACGCGTACACCTTTTTCATGAGATAAAATCTTGTCTTAAGGGTTGTATTCCCTGTGGCCTTAATTTCTTCAAGCACCTTCGGGTAATCAGCAGGATCCACAATCACTGTCACATCATGAAAGTTTTTGGCAGCAGCCCTCAGCATTGTTGGACCACCAATGTCGATATTTTCAATGGCATCAACAAGGGTGCAATTGGGATCTTCTACAGTTTTTGTAAAAGCGTAGAGGTTAACCGCAATGATGTCGATATTTTTGAGGCCGTGGTCAGCACACTGACGCTGATGGTCTGCATTGGATCTCTGGTTTAAGATTCCACCATGTACCTTTGGGTGCAAGGTCTTAACACGTCCATCAAGCATTTCTGGAAAACCAGTAAAATCTGAAACATCCATAACCTTGAGGCCCGCATCACGTAACTTTTTAGCAGTACCTCCAGTTGAGAGCAGATCAATACCAAGAGCTGCAAGCTCACTTGCGAAACCTTCTATTCCTGACTTATCCGTGAGACTGATCAATGCCCTTTCAACTTTATCCATAATCGACTCCTATTCGTCCTTTCTTGTAAACGATTTTATTTTTCTTCTGTCCCGTTTCGTTGGTTTGGTAACCGGGGCAGCATATCCATTATTTGACATACGACGTAAATCTCTTTGTTCCAGCCTTGCCTTTATACTTTCCTCAGATTCCACATAGAGAAACTGCGCCTCTTTGGCAGGGCGTCTATATTTTGATATCCCGAGCACCGTTATAGCAAAGGTCATAACCCCAATAGTGATAATCAACTGATCGTTAATTGCAACATTGCGCCCAGACTTTACCCTTGCGCCATTCAAATGCACTTTTCCACCATTGACAGCAGTGGTCGCCATAGAACGTGTTTTGAAAAAACGAGCGGCCCACAACCATTTATCTAAACGTACAGCAGAATCATCCTTTTCCATGGTTTTTTCACAGATTGAACCGTTGAATTTTTTACGAGGAGGTTGATCAGAATACACTGAATTCTTGTGAAACGCATGAAATTTTAAAAGACATCTCATCTACTGTGAAAAGAGTATTGTTTAAGATCGTTAAACAGAGTAAGAAACATTCTCTCATAATGAATGTAGGTGGCTTTCTAACCAGTAAATGGGAACAGGATCGGATCAAGTCCCTCGAAGGTCTTTTCTACGTTCGCTATCTGGTGCTAAAGGTAAACAAGAAGTCTGTATAAAACACGGATTGTGATTAAGTTAATAGGCCTATGTATATCCAAACAGTTGGACTAAAAGATTTCAAAACCCCTATCCGCGTAAAAGAAAAAGGGGGGGGGTTACAGAGCACCATCGCAACCGTTTCCATGCAGGCGAATCTCTCTGCACAGAGCACCAACAACTGCGCAGATATTTTCACCTCTGTTCTCCAAGAGCACCTTGATGAACTGTCAGTTGCCAGCTTTTCTTCAATCCTGCCAAAGCTACAGACTCAGTTGCAAGCCAAAAGTGTTCGGCTTGAAATGAGCTTTCCCTATTTTATAGACAAGAAAGCACCTGTCAGTGACACCCACAGCATGATGGAATATGACTGTACGTTTTCTGGCGGCGTTGGTGAGGACGAAGGATTTATACTCTCAATCCGCGTACCTGTAACAACCCTATGCCCATGCTCTAAAGAGATCAGTTCTGGCGGTGCCCATAATCAGCGAGGTGAAGTCACCCTCAACGTGACCTTTAACAACTTTATCTGGGTCGAAGACCTCATAAGCCTTGTTGAACAATCCGCCTCCTGTGAAGTCTATGCACTCCTCAAGCGACCGGACGAAAAATACGTCACGGAAAAAGCCTTTAACAATCCAATGTTTGTGGAAGACGTTGTAAGAAAAGTGGCCGTACTGGCACTGGAACACCCAGATATCAACTGGTTCTCCTCAAGTGTTGAAAGCTTTGAATCTATTCATAAGCATAGTGCCTATGCTTACGTAGACAGTGACGAAGTGCGCTGATACTGGAATTTCGCAACTTCATTGCACCAAAAGAGAAAATAACAATACGAACTCGTGGTTATTTTCTCGTTATTCCAAACCCATCAAAACGTTTTCGAAAGCTCCCTGATTCTTTTTCTCCATCAAGCATCCGGCGAATCATATCACGCTCCTGAATTGCAGCTTTAAGTTCTGCAGCTAGAGCGTTTTTCCCTGACTCCGGCGAGCCTTCCACCTGTTTTTCCAACTGATCAACATTCTGCTGTGCTCTGTATAGGTCTTTTGCAATTAATCGTATCGACATCTCTCGTCCTAATCCACCAACGTATCGGTGGTCACATCAAAATTATTCGCAACAACGCGATTTCTACCTTCATTTTTAGCAGCGTAAAGAGCCTTGTCTGCTATTCTATATACGGTATCCACCGAAACCGAATCCCCAGGCTCAATTGTTAACATACCTATAGAGACAGTTATCACACTGGCTACTTCACTCCATTTATGTTCTAAAGCCCGCTCCTCTATTTTCTCGCGAATAGAGTCAATAAATTCAAAACTGTCACTTGATTCCTGACTGATAAACAAAACACCAAATTCCTCTCCGCCCAACCTGAAACAATAATCACTTCCCCTTGAAAGCATTGTCCCCATAACCTTTGCCACCTCTTTTAAAACTACATCGCCCTTTTGATGTCCGTAATTATCGTTATACTGCTTAAAGAAGTCGATATCCAACATAGCAAAAACGATATTTTTTTGTTCCCGTCGCGCCCTACCGAGTTCTTTTACAATCATGAGATTAAAAAAACGACGATTGTACAGACCGGTCAACTCATCGGTGATCGACAACTCTTCAATCCGCTTCTTATCAGTTATATCCTGATAAATTACGGAATAACCAATCAAAATCCCATCATCATCTTTTTTGGGAAGCACAACGGTGTCTGCCCAGAAGCATTCACCATTCTTCTTCGAATGCTGTAGTTCACCGGCCCAACTCCCTTCCCGCGCCAGAGTCTCCCATACCTCATCATAATACTCTTTAGGCCTCCCCTCACAGTACAACGCAGCGTACTTCATCCCAACAATACTGCTCGTTGTAACGCCTAAACTACTGACTAAGGCACTACTCGCCTCCTGGAAATTTCTTTGAAGATCAAGAGTACCTCTGTGAATATTCTTATCAATCAGCTCAATCGATTCAGTTAATTGTCTATTTTGACGAGATATTTTCCGATGCAATTTGGAGGGGCCTCTGGAAATCAATAGAGCAAGAGGTACAGACAAAAGAACAATTATAGCGACAATAAACACCGCAGCTTTCTGTCGTTCCTCCTTCATACTTTTTATCGTTTTTTCGTCGGCGTGTAAAAGCAACATCGCCCCATCTTTTTCAAGCAGATCCCCCAGAGAACCAACAAAGAGTTTGTCAATTTTCCGCAGTTCGCCACCAGTCCCATGATGGAGGATACGACTTGCGTAATCAGGATAGACTGATTCAACAGAATAGCCTGTTTCTCTGTATTTTGACCATGATTTATCAGGATCGTGGGAGACGAGAAGGTAACCGTCCCGATCAATCAAGCAAATATCAAAAACACTGTTATACAGGAACTTGTTTAGAAATTCCTTTACATGAACATTGATAATTACAATTCCTCGAAACTCTTGATTTACATACACTGGCGAGGCAATTCTCAATACCGGTTTTTCAGGATTCTCAATCCTGCCGTTTTCAATATTGAGATCAAGTTTTGAGTACCAAAAAGAAAAAGGTGGGATCTGAGATGCTTCCTTGAAATAGTACCGATCTTTCTTGTCTTGCAAGAGATTTGCAGGAACAAGAGATGCTTTTTGACGTCCAACCGGCCAATCCACCCGAACCCTTTCCATCCCGAATTCATCAATATAACGTACCTGCATGAGCGAGGCATTACTATTTGCTATGGTACGAAAACATGCGGCAACATCATCATAGTTGCCGGGTCCGGGATCTTCCAGGTACGAATATAAAAGTGAAGTGTCACGAAGTGCCTCAACGATATTTTCCAGGCCAGCAGTAAAGTGTTCAAAATCTCTAATTTTAAGATCGAACACTTCTTCAGCATCTCCAGTAAGTTTTTCTTCCATGGAGACAAAATCCAACCGATAATTAAGAATCGAGGTACAAAAAGCGATCAGCAAGCCAAAAAGGGCGAAAAGACTGACATAATACAATCGATTTGCCTTATCACGTCCACCTACGTCCATAACTCTCCTAACCAGGGATCCTCAGATTTCTGATGCTACAATAGTTTATTCCAAGAATCAGAAATACACCAATCACCACACGGCAAGCCTTGCTAAGACAACAAGGCCTTAGCCCAGATTTTTCACCAACAGAGTCATGAGAAATTCGGGTTAGTGGCAGATCTAAGATATGAGCCCAGATAGTTCTTTTCTACTCTTGCGTGAGTTGCGAAGTAGCTGGGCAATTCAACATTAATCATCACCCAACAGCTGATTTTTTTCCAAAGCAGCTTTTACTATGCGAAACACTTCTTTATAGTGATTCTGAAATCTTGTCTTCACGTACTGATGGACAGTACGACGCAGGTCTCCGCTATCGATGGGATACTTCGCAATCAAATCATCGATTTGTTCACCTTTCCAGTCGGGTTCCCATGGTTTTTGTCTCTGCAGAAAGAGTTGCTGCTGCTCAATTGCCTCTGTAATAATCGCATCTCTAAGACGTTCTGCTTCATGGTGAAGCTTATTGTCTTTCAATTTAGATCCTTTCCTGGCTGCAAGAAAAACAAGAATATCATCCACAGATTCTTCCCGCATAAGCTTAGCCAAATACTTCACTTGTCGTTTGCGAGCGCCGTCCTTCACACTACGGCATTGAATGATCTCCTTCTTTAATTCATCACTTACTTCCAGTAATTTAAGATCTTTATCTGATAGCAGCGCAAGCTCTAAAGCCACCTCTTCTTCCTGCTTGAAGCGTCTTTTCATTTCCGATTTACTTAGTCTTTCAGTCATGTGTTCCAATAATTGTTATTTTTTATGTAATTGTAAAAGCGAGGGCTCGTAGTCTGCAGGAGGCTCGAACCCAAGTAAACAGCAGAGGGTTGCAGCAACATTTGCAAGTCCTGGTTGTTCAACCCCGCTCAATTCAAAATCATTTGCATCGGTGAACTTTTTCACGATAAACGGAACGGGATTGAGAGTATGAGCTACCATCGGGTTTTTTTCACCATTTTTCATCGTCCACATGCAGTCAGCATTCCCGTGGTCAGCAGTCACAACAAGTATGCCACCCGCCTTTTTCACAGCGGATTCAATACGTTTCAGACAAATATCTACAGTCTCAACCGCAACCCGAATTGCGGCTTCCACGCCAGTGTGCCCGACCATATCACCATTAGCAAGATTTAAGCGAATAAATTTATGCTCACCGCCTTGGACTGACTCGACAACCTTATCTGTAACCTCTCCCGCCTTCATCCAAGGTTTAAGATCAAAAGCAATCTTGTCCGAAGGGATTTCTTCATATTTTTCATACTTTTCATCGATGTAACCGGACTTATTGCCATTCCAAAAATAGGTTACATGACCAAATTTCTGGGTCTCAGAAATCGCATATGAGCTCACCTCACCTGCACAAAGATATTCACCCAGAGTTTTTTCAATGAACGGAGGCTGAACCAAAAATTGTTTTGGAATCATGGCATCGCCATCATACTGCATCATTCCAGCATAGAAAACGTCAGGCCTTCGCACCCGATCAAATGCAAAAAAATCATCGTCCTCAAAGGCTTGTGAGATTTCAATTGCGCGGTCACCACGAAAATTAAAAAAGATAACCCCATCCCCATCTTCGATGGTACCAACGGGACCACTGTCACCGGCGATAACAAAGCTCTCCATATACTGATCCGTCATTTCAGGATCTTCATCGTAATATGTTTGAACAGCCTCGGAAGCAGAAGTAAATTGTCGACCCAGGCCCAACACATGGGCCTTCCAACCTCTTTCAACCACGCTCCAGTCTGCATTATAACGATCCATGGTCGTAATCATCCGCCCGCCCCCAGAGGCAATTCTATAGTCGAGGCTGGGATCAAAGGTTGCAATTTTATCCTCAAGGGCAGCTATATATTGCAGAGCACTTTTTTGATCCACATCCCGGCCATCGAGTAGAATATGTAGACGAATTTTTGGCAACTTATCTTCTGCACATCGATCAAGAATGAGAAGCAACTGAGCGATATTGCTATGTACATTACCATCTGAAAGCAGACCAATAAAATGAAGAGTCTGACCAGCCTGCCCTCTTTTACTCAACTCCTCCCACACCTCAGTTTGAAAGACAACACCAGAAGCAAGGGCCTCATTGACCAGTTGGGCCCCTTGGGGAAATATTCGACCTGCACCAAGCGCATTATGGCCAACTTCCGAATTTCCCATATCCCCTTCAGACGGAAGTCCCACCGCAGTTCCATGGGCTTTCAACTTGATCATCAATGGTTCCTTTAAAAGCCGGTCTAAGACTGGCGTATTTGCGGAGAAAACCCCATCCCGGTCATCATTGGTACCTATTCCAACGCCATCCATTATTACGGTTACAATTGGTCCATTAAATGTTTCATATCCAGGGATTCGCTGTAGCGTACTAGGTGTCATTATCTGTTCCTTTAAGGTATTCTAAGAAAATTTGTAGCATTTTTTTATATCGAAAAATTAAAAATCATTGTAAATATATGTGCATACCATGTGGCAATAACAATGGCTTTGTTTGTGATTATGCAACATTGCCTGGCCACAGAGAAGACATCTACATGATAAGCCTTAAAAATGGAAGAACAAGCGATCCCTGCAGCAGTCACATTGAGCGTTTTACCTGACTCAGTTCATTTTTTTACTACTGTATTACAATCAGGTGTGGAGGTAAAGACTTCCATAGCAACTGAGATAGGTGCATTTCTTTGCCAATTGCCCGGGTTCACACCTGAATACATTGCCAGCACCGTTGAAACAATCTTTTTAAACGGCACGCCTGTGGATGATCTTACCCTATCTTTTACAGGTAAGGCTCCTGTTCTCGCTCTTTCTGCATCCATGCCTGGTCTTGCGGGTGCAATTTTCAGAAGAAACAGTATTCATTCAGCCCTGCGAACACAAACCGATAGTTCCAATCACGTATCAAGTGACGATCAAGCCACAACAGTGACCCTTAAACTGTTTAATTCCATTGCAAAAGAGCGAGGGGCAATACTCCTGGAAACAGGTGTCACTATCAAGGCTGCAAAAGTTTTAACCTTTCTCCAAAAACAAACTGGACTTTGTGACTATATAACTGATATTGAGTTAAACAGCGAAGCTGTAAACATTACGACTCTATTCACCTCACTATCAGAAGCTCAAACTATACATCTCAAGGTCAAGAACTCACATGGTTGATATTACACAAACTAAAGATATGCTTGGGCGAGGTGGTCTCTGTACCGTCTCACTGGCACAGGAAGTACTTGCAAAACACCTTGCAGCCATTCCGATCAAAGTTGAAGAGATACCCCTTTCAGAGGCATTTGACCGCGTACTTGCAGAACCCATTTACTCAAGCGAAGACCTGCCCGCCCATCCCAGATCCACCATGGATGGCTATGCAGTCAGAGCAGCAGACACCTTTGGCGCAAGCGAATCCATGCCCTGCTACCTCAACATTACAGGTGAGGTCCTTATGGGCCAGGCACCCAAGGGTGAAGTAAAAAAAGGTTGCTGTCACAAGATACCGACAGGCGGTTTATGCCCTGCAGGAGCCGACAGTGTTGTCATGTTTGAACATACCGTCCCTGTTGATGAAACCATGCTCGAAGTCGTCAAAGGTGTCGGCGCTGGGACCAATTTGGTCCAGACAGGAGAAGATATCGCGGCTGCAAGTCTGGCTTTACCCGCCGGATGGCGTTTACGCCCCCAGGATATTGGCCTTCTTGCAGCTATCGGTGTTTCAAACGTTACGGTAACAAAGAGAATACGGGTTGGGATACTCTCGACTGGTGATGAAATCATTCCCCATACTGAAAAACCAGAACCTGGACAGATTCGAAACATCAACACCCTTGCCCTATGCGGTCTTGTCCGCCAGGCGGGAGGTGTCTATGTCGACTACGGAATAGTAACCGACCAAAAAGATATTTTCCTTCCTGCTGTAAAAAAAGCAGCTACCGAAAATGACATCGTCCTTTTTTCCGGTGGAAGCTCGGTTGGAGTCCGAGATCTTGGCGAACAGGTGATTGAAGAGCTTGGCCCTCCTGGCATATTGGTGCATGGTGTCAAACTAAAACCAGGAAAACCCGTTATCATTGGACTCAGTGGTAACACTCCAATATTCGGTTTACCGGGACATCCGGTTTCGGCAATGGTCTGCTTTGACTTTTTCATCAAACCCGCCATCCGTACGCTGTCCGGCTTAACAGCAACGAGCAATCTACCGTCAACTGCCGTTCAGGCACGAGTCACAAGAAATATAAACTCCTCTGCGGGTCGCCTGGATGTGATCCGTGTAAAACTCGAAAAGATTGATTCGATCTGGAACGCACAACCAATCATGGGAAAATCCGGATCAATTTCCACACTCTCAAGGGCACACGGCTACTTTCTCATCGACGAAGACAGCCAGGGAGTTTCTGAAAATTCAATCGTAAAGGTAATACTCTTCAAATGAGCAAGCGAAACGTATACATAAATAACAAACCGCTCAAGGTCGCAAAAGAACTCTGGTTTACAGCTCTTGAGGCACACGGATTTTTTACCCATAACACAGTTGAAGAAATACCTGTGGATGACAGTCTGGGCCGGATGACAGCCGAACCGGTAATCGCAAAACGATCATCACCTTCCTATAATGCGGCGGCGATGGACGGAATTGCCGTTTACTTCAACGACCTTGCAGGGGCAAGCGAGGCATCACCACTACGATTAGCAGATGATAAATACATCCCCGTAAATACTGGTAACGCAATTCCAGATGAATTTAACGCCGTTGTAATGATTGAGGATGTTCATCAGGTCACCTCCACAGAGGTTGAACTGCACGCCCCCGCCACTCCATGGCAACATGTAAGAACCATTGGGGAGGACATCGTCGCAACAGAACTCATCATCCCTGAGGGTCACACTATTCGCCCCATAGATCAGGGTGCAATGCTTGCAACCGGGGTGACAACAGTTTCGGTTCAAAGGCGTCCTAAAGCACACGTGATCCCAACCGGCAGCGAGCTCATTCAGCCCCATGAGAAGCCTCAGCCTGGCCAAATTATCGAGTTTAACTCCCGTATTCTTGCAGGTTATCTCAACGAATGGGGGGCAGACACGACCCGTAGTTTACCTGTTATGGACGACCCTCAACTCTTAAAAAATAAACTGATTAAAGCTGCCAGTGAAAACGATCTTGTTGTTCTTAATGCAGGAGCTTCGGCCGGAACCCGAGATTACAGTGCCAAGGTGCTTGCCGAAGTCGGAACTGTTATCGTCCACGGAGTTGCCATAAAGCCCGGTAAACCTGTCATACTTGCGATGATTGGCGACACTCCGGTAATTGGGCTGCCTGGCTATCCAGTTTCTGCACTCCTTACCATGAGAATTTTCATCCGGGAGATCCTCTCCAGGTATTTGGGTAAAGGTACTCCCCACAGTGAATTCGTCACAGCAACACTTTCGAGGCCAATTCACTCTTCGATGGGGGTTGATCAGTTCGTAAGAATCACACTAGGCCGGGTTGGCAATAATTTGATGGCGACACCATCCGGGAAAGGGGCCGGCGCTGTTATGTCTCTTGTCCGTGCCGACGGCCTTCTTACCATTGGCTCCGACAATGAAGGTATTGGAGCCGGAGAACAGGTTGAGATTGAACTCTTACGGCCACAAACAGAAGTTGATGCCACCCTTGTCTGCATTGGCAGCCATGACAACATCTTAGACCTACTCGCCAATCAGTTGTACAAGAAACGCCCAATGGTTCGGATTTCGTCGGCCCATGTTGGCTCCATGGGGGGCATCATGGCAATAAAGCGCGGTGAATCTCACATAGCAGGATCCCATCTGCTCGACGAGGTAACCGGTGAATACAATATCAGTTTTATTCAGCGTTTTCTAAAAGAGATACCCTTGCAGCTCATTAATCTCTGCTACCGCGAACAAGGACTGATCGTACCAAAAGGTAATCCTAAGAACATTCAAGGCTTTCAGGATATCGCAAGACAACAACACACCTTTATCAACAGACAAAATGGTGCCGGCACCAGGCTTCTGACAGACAAGGTGTTAAAGGATGCAAACATAGACCCCAGTGACATCCCAGGTTATGACCATGAAGAATACACTCATATGAGTGTTGCCGCCTCTGTGGCCAGTGGCAGCGTTGATGCAGGACTTGGAATCAGAGCCGCCGCAAATGCTCTGGACCTTGACTTTATCCCCATTGCCGAAGAACGCTACGATCTCATCGTTCCAGCACCCTTTCTTAAAGACCCTAAAGTGAACACTTTGCTGGATCTTATTGGCACTGACAATGATTTCAAAGACAGCGTATTAGCACTTGGCGGCTATAACCTGCGAGATTGCGGCAAGATTATGTACGAGCAATAGAATTTCCAGCTCTCACCAGGAGAGAACACGAGCTACACACTTACCTAAGCAACGAGATGTAAAAAATATAATCAAATAAGGAGAACACAATGGCCGACAAAATTTTTCGTGTAAACATGACGGACCTCACGACATCAGTAGAGGACGTACCCGAAGCGTGGGCAGGACACGGTGGTCGAGGCCTCACTTCAACCATAGTATCAGAAGAAGTAGAACCCACCTGCCACCCACTTGGAAAACACAATAAGCTCGTTATAGCTCCAGGCCTGCTCTCCGGTACTGTTGCTGCGAACTCAGGACGTTTGTCCATGGGAGCAAAAAGCCCACTTACCGGCACCATCAAGGAATCAAACGCAGGTGGTACCTCCGCTCAATTTCTTGCAAAAGCGGGCTGTAAAGCGGTCATCATTGAAGGACTACCTACAGAAGATAAGTGGTACAGTCTGGCACTGACCCCTGCAGGCGTTGTCATCAATGAAGAGTCAGCACTCATAGGTAAGGGCAACTTTGAAGTCATCAAAAGTGTCACTGCTCAACATGAGAAAAAGGTTGGCATACTCACCATCGGTCAGGCGGGTGAAATGAAAATGGCCTCTGCCAACATCTCTGTTCTGGATCCGGATGGTGGCATACGCTCTGGCGGCCGTGGTGGTCTTGGCGCTGTTATGGGATCTAAAAAGATCAAGTTTATCACCATCGACCCACAGGACGGAAAAGTAGACATTGCTAATCCTGAAAAATTCAAGGAAGCCAATCGTGCCTTTGCTAAAGCGCTGGTTGGCCATCCCGTAAGCCAGGCTCTTGGAGCATACGGAACCAACGTTCTTGTTAACATCATCAATGAGTCCGGTGGACTACCAACCAAAAACTTTACCCAGGGTCAATTCGAAGGACACGAGTCTATCTCTGGTGAAACCATGGCCGACACGATCACCCAACGTGGTGGTAAGGTAAAGCACAATTGCCATCCTGGTTGTGTTATCCAATGTTCTCAGATCTACAATGATGCCAAAGGTGAAAAACTCACTTCCGGTATAGAGTACGAATCAATCTGGGCCATGGGAGCAGACTGCTGTGTTGAGGATCTTGATCTTATTGCAAAAGCAGATCAGATCATGGATGATATCGGAATCGACTCTATTGAGACCTCTGTTGCCATGGGTGTTGCAATGGAAGCCGGTGTTCTTAAGTTTGGAGACGGTGAAGGTATTTGTCGGATTCTCAGTGAGGACGTCACAAAAGGCACCGGACTTGGAAGGATTATTGGAAACGGCACCGGTTCTGTTGGACGCTCTTTTGGTGTCACGCGAGTACCTGTTGTCAAAAATCAGGCAATCCCTGCCTATGATCCCCGTGCAATTAAAGGTATGGGCATTACCTACGCCACCTCTACACAGGGCGCTGATCATACCATGGGTTACACCATTGCTACCAATATTCTTAATGTTGGTGGACAGGTTGATCCTCTGTCTAAAGAAGGCCAAATCGAGCTTTCCAGAAACCTTCAGGTTGCGACCGCCGCCATCGACTCCACAGGAATGTGTCTTTTCATTGCTTTTGCAGCCCTGGACGACGCCACCTGCTTACCAGCACTCATCGACCTTCTTAACGCACGTTTTGGTATAGCTCTCACCGGTGATGATGTCGTTAGCCTTGGCCAGCATATCCTCAAGATTGAAAGAAAGTTTAACCTTGCTGCCGGTTTTACTGAAGCAGATGACAGACTTCCTGAATTTTTCTATGACGAGCCACTTGCACCTCATAACGTAGTATTTGATTTTACAGGCGAGGAAATTGATACTTTCTGGAACTTTTAAGGGATAGTTTAATCAATGAAAATCACTGTTAAATTATTTGCATACTTTCGCGATAATCGCTTCAATATTGAAGAATGGGATATCAAAGACAATACCACCGTAGGTGATATTGTCGACTCCCTCGACATTGATAGAGAAGAGGTTGGTGTGCTCATGATAAATCATCGACATACCCAGTTTGAAGTAGAACCTCAAACTGGTGATATTCTCGCCATCTTCCCCGTTGTAGGCGGCGGCTGATAGTCATACATCCCTTGTAAAACAAACGCCCGAATCATCTCTGATGATTCGGGCGTTTTACTTTCTCCAAACACGTTTTCTAAAACGCCTCCTGCCCTTTGATTTTTTTTAAAATATTGATGTGTTCGACACGGCTTCATGATACAAGAATCATTGTAAGGGGAGCAATACTCTACTCCATGCAGGAGAAATTCGGGCTAAATGACAGACACCAATAGATTAAGGCACCCTAAAACATTATTGAAAGTTGATGCTGGATTTAAAGATACTATGGTGGGGTAGATCGGACATCAACTACTCCCGCAACCGGGTTATCAGGAAATGTCTCTCCCGCCTCGGGTGTACATTTAACGAATTCAGTCCAATAGCATCCCCTCTTGGCTTACTGGAAGCCCGACTTCGAAAACCAGAAAAACCATCACTTGTCTGGGTTCCCTGCTTTCGGCAACGTGATATGAAATCCGCATCAATCTGGAGTCGCAAACATCAAGTCCCAATCATTTTTGACCCACTCATTAGTGCATACGACAAACAGATATTTGAAAGAAAGAAATTTACTGCAGAAAGCGGAAAAGGCATCAAATTGCTCAACTGGGAAAAACAATTATTTCAAAACGCAGACCTGGTCATTGGTGACACCAGAGAACATTGTACTTTTTTCCATGATACATTTGATGTCGAAAAAGACAGGTTAATTGACATACCTGTTGGTGCAGAAGAAACTGTTTTCAGCCCTATATCCAATCCATTCCCCCCAAATAACCCGATCAGAGTTCTGTTCTATGGTAGCTTTTTAGGCCTGCAAGGGCCCCAATATATAATTGAAGCCGCCAAACAATATCAGGGTGCAAGCGTACAATGGCAAATGATGGGCGATGGTCCGCTCCTTGAGCAGTGTAAAAAAGAAGCACAAGAAATCCAGAACATTGAATTCATCCCCTGGGTTTCATACGAAGAACTACCTCGCCGTATTCGATCTGCAGACATACTTCTGGGTATATTTGGAACCTCGTCAAAAGCTCACCGAGTAATCCCAAATAAAGTGTACCAGGCTCTTGCCTGCGGAAAACCCCTGGTGACCATGCACTCCCCTGCCTACCCTGACAGTTTTCCTACAGCTTCAGACCTAGGTATTCGCTGGGTTGCTCCCGGGGACCCCAAACAATTGGCACAATCAATAGCAGAACTTGCAGCACAACCTCTTCAAATACAAGAATTGGGTAAAGAGGCGTATCAAACCTTTATTCGCTTTTTTTCAGAAGCCGATATTGAAAGACGACTTGAGCAAGCACTAAAGCGATTCTGTTCATAACTTTTATTAAACAACGATCTATTAAACTGGCAGAAAACTTATTCTGCTTTACCTGTAGTGAAAGTGTTGTTCAATAAAAAATAATATGGAGGCCCCAAATGGCTGATTTGCAACAGCGTATTTTAGATATTATTCACAAACCACAACTTGCAGCTCTAGCAACTGTGACAGAACAGAACAATCCATGGGTACGATATGTAGTCACAGTTGGTGGAGGGGATCTTTCTCTTCGTTGTGCCACATTCGTAGATTCTCGAAAAGCACAACAAATTAAGAATAATGACAACGTCCATCTCACATGTGGCGTGAACAGCTTGATGGAAATGAAGCCCTATCTACAGGTGCAGGGAAAAGCGCGTATAACAACAGATAAGGATGAACGCCACGCCTTCTGGAATGATATGCTTGCGCCGATCTTTGACGGCCCCGACGACCCCAGATATTCTTTAGTTGTTGTTGAGCCTTATAGAATTGAGTATTGCACCCCGGGTTCCTATGAGCCTGAGGTCTGGACTAAATAGTGCCCCATATGTAGATACCTTCATGGAGAAGAGCGAATTTCTAACGAAGGTATCTACATCCCACCCCTTCTTTTATCAATGTGCCTCCTGATATGGTTAACACTGTCAACAGTAAACAATAGTTCATTGCCTCTTTTTTACTGGATACCAGTTTTTGCTACGAGGTTAATTAATATCTTTCAACTCATGGTCAGAGGCGGAGTCATCGT
>JBLHNA010000048.1:0-36529 GCA_047619065.1 Desulforhopalus sp. | reverse complement strand
GATATCCTAGACTATCTCAATTAAGGGATAGTTACTTATATAGTGCTTAATTATATAAGAGCTCGGTTTTCGAATTACGAAAACTTGCTCCATTGTGACCGAGGTCACGTTGGGCTCGTTTGCTTATATGTTGTTATTTAGTTTTCAAGGATCGTTTAACACCTCAATTACTTCCTGAAGTGTCCCGCGGCTTAATGTCCGCGGCGAGCTGTTTACTCTAATAAACTTGATTTGTTATGTCAATAAAATGTTTATTTTATTTTCGTTAGTGAGAACGTTTTGGGAAAGCTAAATTGCCGTTCAGGCAGTTTGTTTTTCCCCGTGCTCAACAACGAGCGGCAAAGTACATGATCGCCTCACTGCCGTCAACTTATAAATGACCCTGAGTGCTCTTTTATTGGTTTGAATTTGCAGTTTTAATAGTCAGATATTCATATGTCGCCGTTCTTGTGTGAAATGGAGAGTTGGAAGTTAGTCTTCTTTATTTCATGTCGAATACGATGAGCATCGTGTGTGATCCTACAAAACAAAGAATGGCCACTGAACTTTATATTCAGTGGCCATTCTGTGAACACTATAAAATGAGCTTAGAAGGAAACGACGACCAATCTCTATCTATTGTGAGTATGAATGTAACTCAAAAATGAGTGTCCTTTTCATATCTGTATCAAATTCTGATTGTATCTACTTCTTTTTTGCTCGGGGTGTTCTAGGTTTGCTTGATTTTGCTGCAGTGGTTTTTGGGGCGGCAGCGGCTGCCTTTGTTAAATTGGCTTCCACCTCAGCCAGTCGAGTGCCAATTGCTTCTATTTCATTTTTAGTAGAAGTTTGCAGTTGTTCTAAGGTACTGATCTGATCTTTCAAATCCTGATCGCTGGTATTTTCTAACTTTGCAGAAAGCTGAGATACCAACTCGTTAATTTTAGCCTCAGATTCCTGCAGAGCTTGAACAGTTCCTGATAATTCGTCAACTTTCGTTTTAAGAATCGTATTATCAGTATCCAATGAACTTACATTGTTTTGCATCTCGGCACTTTCCGCCAATAGTGAATCCAACGTAGTTTGGAGTTTATTGTTGTTCCCTTGTAGCTGAGAAAGTTCTTCTTTCATCGCTTCGTATTCCTCCTCCGTTACACCATTTACTGTATTCGTATCATTACAAGACGTGCAACTAAGCGCTAACAGGCCTGCAGAGAAGTTTTTTTTTAACCCTTCATACATACTAGTGGCTTGGTCTTTATCCACCATAGCGACTGCTGCGAGGAATATACCGATGAGGATTGCTATTGAGAGAGGAACCGCAATGCCCATTCCAATGACAAATAAAATTACATTACCAAGTCCTGCAAAAAGAGCGACAATACCCCCTCCTGCTGAACTTGAACCAGATGACCCTACAGTAAGTATCAGTACGACAACTGCGGCAATGACTGCTGCTGACTGAAGGAGAGGGCTTTTAAACTTGTTGTTTTGCATTATTTTCTCCTGATGTATGAAATATTTAATAACTAGAGTAGTTACCTTAAAGATGAATAAAAGAAGCAATATTTGAACATAATAACAGAATGAAATTGGGAGTACAATAAAATCGACCTTATAATTCACAAGTTATGTTGATATTTCCATTGGGTAGTCATCGTTTAGCTCTCTTTCGATTGCAATGTATTGATTCTATCGAGGAGTGGGGGGTGACTATAGTGCAAAAACACGTGTATAGGGTGGGGAGTCAAATTACTCAGGTTTGCTCGGCTTAGTTTTTTAAGGCTCGTAACTAATTGCACGGAATCACCAGTGGTTTTAGCTGCGTAATGATCAGCCTCAAACTCATGTTTTCTTGAAAGGATGTTGAAACCAATGGAGGTGAAAAGACTTATTGGACTGTAGAGAAAGCCAAAAAAGACAAGGCTTGCATATATGCTTGTCTGCTCAAGCATGAATCCTTTTGAAATCTCAGGAACCTTTAAAAACAGCGATAGCAGGAAGAACATAAACCCTGTCTGGAGTATTGAGATAGCCATCATTTTAATAATGTGCTTAAGTTTAAAGTGTCCCATCTCATGTGCCAGTACTGCTACGATCTCATCTGGTGTAAGTTCCTCTGTAAGTGTATCAAAGAAGACAATTTTCCTGAATTTTCCAAATCCTGTGAAAAAGGCGTTCAGTTTTGTAGATCGTTTTGACCCATCCATCGTAAAAATCCCACTGAGGTGAAATTTTTCTTTCACACTATATAGATTGATTTTGTCCTTTAATTCGCCAGGTTCCAGTGGAGTGAATTTATTGAACAATGGCATTATGAGAACTGGAGCGATAAATTGCATGAGAATAGAAAAGGCTACGACTCCAATCCAGCAATAGACCCAGGCATACGTGCCGGTTGCCTCAAAGAACCAGAAAATAAGCGCTAGAAGCGGACCACCAAGTAAAATCGCGAGTAGTGCGCCCTTTATGATATCCAGAATAAATGTCTTGAGCGTGGTTTTGTTAAAACCAAATTTCTCTTCAATCACAAAAGTCGAATAGACTGAAAACGGGATACCGATGAGAAAAGAGAGTAAGGCCAAAATACCAGTAAAGATGAGGCCGGTAATAATGGCGTTATAGCCAAACTGCCGTGCAAGGGTGTCGATCCAGTTGAATCCACCAAGAACAATGAAAGCCACAGTGAGTGAGGTTGAGATACAATTCTCCAGGATTCCAAATTGTGTAGTCGCTTTGGTGTATTCCTGGGATTTTTTGTATTCATCCTTGTTGTATATTGTTTCAAATTCTTTCGGTAGGTTTGGTGTTAGGGCGCCGATATTTAATAACGAGACAATAAGTTCAAGTGCAAAGGAAAACAAAATGATACTAAGAACGATAACAAGCCAGGTATTCATAATAAAAAGGGTTACGTATAAAAATTAATAAGAAAAGGCCCTGTGGAATATATCCACAGGGCCCCAGTAGCAAAAATGTAAAATATGAGTTACATGAGCAGTTTCACAGAATTTGAGGCTATTGATATAAATGTTGAGGGGAATATACCCATTACAACAATAACGACCATAAGAAAGATAGCGAGAACTTTAGAAGACCTAGAAGTTGTGACCGGTAGTCTCTCTTCAGGATCTGTACAAAAGGTCAGGCGGACAATGGAGAGATAATAGTAAATAGCGATGCCCGTATTAATTGCTGCCAGTATAACAAGAATATAGTGTCCCTTG
Organism: Desulforhopalus sp.; assembly: GCA_047619065.1. Lineage (GTDB taxonomy): Bacteria > Desulfobacterota > Desulfobulbia > Desulfobulbales > Desulfocapsaceae > Desulforhopalus_A. The sequence continues at coordinate 33,323 of JBLHNA010000048.1, read as the reverse complement.
TTAAAAGCTCCGAGTAGGAGCATAAATTTACCGGTGAAGCCGACAAATGGAGGTATTCCCGCAAGTCCAAAAAGGCCAACGATGAGGGTTAAGGAGAGCAGGGGAGCACGCTTATAAAGGCCTGTTAAATCATCTGTGACCACATTCTTTCCGTTGTCTGACACTGTGCAGATAACAAGAAAACAGGCCAGGTTCATAAAAAGATAACCTGTTATATAGTAGATAGCAGTGGCGTAACCAATGGGATCAAAGGTGAGAAGACCAACAAGGACAAAACCCGCATGGGAAATACCGGAGAAGCCCAAGAGTCTTTTGACATCTTTTTGCACGAGAGCTGAAAGGTTTCCATAAAACATGGAGGCTAAGGCGCAGACGATAAGGACGGTTACGATGGCCTGACCATCACCGCTAATCAGATTTATTATCCGTATAAGAATTGCGACAGCGGCAAGTTTTGGTATTGCGGCAATAAACGCCGTCGTCTCATTTGAAGCACCTTCATACACATCCGGGACCCAGAAGTGGAGGGGGAAGATGGCGAGTTTGTAGAAAAAACCAGCAAGAACAAGAGCGATAGCGATGATAGCTGCAGGCTGAGTGTACATAGTTGCAAGTCGCTCTGCAATGAGTGGTAACTGCGTTGTTCCAGTCAATCCATATATATAGCTCATACCAAAGAGCATGAGGCCCGTTGCCATCACGCCAAAGAGCAGGTATTTGATGCCGGCTTCGACATGATACCCTTTGGCTTCAGAGTTTTTCCTCATGGGAACCATCACGTATACGGCAAATGATGAGAGTTCAAGGGATATGAATATTGCAAGCAGCTCAACACTTGAGACCAGCATCATGAGACCGAATACGGACATGAAGAGGAAAAGGTAATACTCTGACTGTGTCTTGTCTTTTATCCCACTATCCTTAGCACTGAAGATGAGTATTGCAAAGGTTCCAAGTGCAATGAGTACTTTGAACAACTGGGAAAATAAATCAACTTTATAGGCGCCGTAGAATAGGGCACCCTCACTTTTTAGGCATATCAGTGAAGCAAGAAGTGTGACTCCTGCAAGAGCAATTGCTACAGTCTTGACTCTGCCACTATCGGGCTGAGCTAAGCTGAGAAAAAAGAGTACCAGCCCTGCACCTAATAGAGTTAATTCAGGTAGAAATAGCATCATGTTACCTTTACGAGTTCTTATTTAGTTAGTGCCTTACTCCTGAAAAGCCTGTCTAAAACAAGTGATCGGGAGACTGCTCTGATATTAGAAACTGTACGTCAGTGCCAAGGTTCTAATCTTGGCGAACTTCCCTTTTATCCGGAGTGGGAAAACTCATTGTACTATTGAACTAATTGCAGCTACTGTCGGTGCCTGGTGAACATCAAAATGTTGTAGGAGCTCTATTACACTCACATGTATGAGGTCTAAGAATGGCTGAGGCCCAAGACCTATCCAAAAGACAAAAAAGAGGAACGGGGCTAGGGTTACAATTTCTCTGGTGTTGATATCGGTGAGCCAGGATTGGTCAGGATTGTCGGTGCCACCCCAGATGATTTTTTGCAGCATACGTAACATGTAGGCCGCGGCTAAGACAGCACCGGGAATTGCTGCAAGAGCGAGATAAGGGAATTGGTTCTGTGTGACTGAGAACTCAAAGGCGCCTGCCAAAATCAAAAATTCTCCCACAAAGCTGTTTGTACCGGGGAAGCCAAAAGATGACAGGGAGAAAAAGGCCAGGAAGGTAATATAGATAGGCATATATTTCCCGACACCGGAGGCGGAGCGTAGCTCCCTGCTATGGGTTCTCTCATAGATCATACCAACGCAAAGAAACAGAGCACCTGTAGTTATACCGTGGTTAATCATCTGTAATATTGCACCTTCAACCCCGTCGACGTTGAGCAAAAATATCCCAAGGGTGACAAAACCCATGTGGCCGACAGAGGAGTAGGCAATGAGCTTTTTCATGTCGGACTGAGCAAGGGCTGTAAAGCCACCATAAATAATACCTGCTATTGAGAGCCAGAGTACATAAGGCATGAGAACAACCGTTGCTTCAGGTGTAATAGGTAAGGCAAAACGGAGAAAACCGTATGTCCCCATTTTCAAAAGAACACTTGCAAGGATGACGGAACCAGCGGTGGGTGCTTCAACGTGGGCTGCCGGAAGCCATGTATGAAATGGAAACATCGGTACCTTAATGGCAAAAGCGAGAAAGAAGGCCAGAAAGAGGTAGATCTGGGAGGTCAGTGGATAGTCCTGCCACATCATGTCCGGAATAAAGAAACTGTGGTCGTTAACAGTATAGAGCCAGATGATTCCAACAAGTAGCAGGATAGAGCCTGCGAGGGTGTAGAGAAAGAACTTAATGGAGGCGTAAATTTTTCGTGGTCCGCCCCAGATGCCGATAAGCATATACATGGGGATGAGCATGGCCTCCCAGAGTACATAAAAAAGTACAAAGTCGAGGGCAACAAAGACACCGACCATTGCCGTTTCCATGATGAGCAGACAAATCATAAAGGCCTGGACGCGAGTCTTGATATATGACCAAGAGGCGAGAACACAAAAGGGCATAATGAAGGTTGTGAGCAGGATGAGGAGGATGGATATACCATCTACACCCAGGGTATAGTTGATATTAAATGTTTCAATCCAGGCCCTGTGCTCAACAAACTGAAATTTGGAGGTTGTTTTATCAAACCCCAAAATCAAACGAATGGAGAGCAAGCCTACAAACGAAGTTGTTGCAAGGGCAATGTTTCGGCACAACGTATCATTTTTTATAAATAAAAGTACAAAGGCACCTATGAGCGGAAAAAATATCAGCACACTCAAAATGGGGAAGCCGGAGTTCATTAATAGTTGGTCCATTACCAGTAGTCCTTGTGTTCAAAAAGATTATAACCAGACAAAAGAAATCAAAAGAATGGCTGCAAAAGTGATAGATATATAAATAGTCTGTTGTATCTGTCCTCTTTGCATGACTACCGTCACTCTTCGGCCAAGAGCCCGAACGCAACGGGCACTTCCGTCCACGACACCATCAATTCCGTGCCAGTCAAACCATGACCAGAACTTAGCTGTTGCCATGAGGGAGTAGAGACCTACAACCCGGTATGCCATCCCCCACATAGTGTCTACCCATTGAATAGGATTTTTGGCGAGCCATAGAAAGCCCCGTCCGCCAAGTCTGTAAAACCAATCAAGGTCGAGGCTGATTGTAGCTTTTGCCCCAATCTTATTTTTCAGAAAGAAAAATGCAATCCCGGTAAAGGCAAGGATCTGAAATGTTTCACTCAGGTGGTAGCTGCCGTAGGGGTGATACGTAACCTCTGGATTTGGCAACATGTTGTAGAGAAATGGGAGGTAAGTACCAACGAAAAAGCAAAGAAATGCAGCGGCTCCCATGGCCATGTGCATGTTCCATGGGGGATCTTCAGCTTTTTCAAGTGTTTCCTCACTACATCTACATTCTCCAAAGAAGATGAGATAAGGCAGGCGGAGTCCAGCAACAAGAAATGTTCCAACTGAAACAAGTGTAAGTAAAAAGCCGACCCATAGGAGATGTGACTCAAAACTTGCAGTGATGATCATGGATTTTGAGACAAACCCAGAAAATAAGGGGAAGGCTGAAACAGAAAGACCACCAATAACCATGAAAAAGAGGGTGTTTGGCATTTTCTTATACAGTCCACCAAGCTCAGTGAACTTGGTCTTTCCTGTAGCGTGTACTATTGCGCCCGCTGCCATAAAGAGTAGTCCCTTATATAATATATGGGCGAAAGCGTGGGCACAGGTGCCATTTATGGCAAGTGCAGTACCTATACCTACCCCGCAAACCATGTAGCCGACCTGGCTGACAATCTCCCATGCCAGCAAACGCCTGATATCGTTTTCGCGAAGGGCGTAGATAATACCGTAGATTGCCATGACGACACCAAGAACAATAAGGATGTCGAACCCGGCAAAGGCTCGGGCCAGAGTATATATTGCTGTTTTGGTGGTAAAGGCACACATGAAGACAGCCCCGGTAACCGTCGCCTTACTGTAGGCGTCGGGTAGCCATGAATGAAGTGGCGGTACGGCGGCATTGAGCATGAGTCCTGCTAATATGAGCCAGGTATAGAGTTGGGTGTTTTGTTCGTCGAGCTGTACAAAGGAGAGATCCCCCACAACCTGGTAGCGTAGAACAAAACCAAGAAGAAGGAGGACTCCGCCAAAGGTGTGCACAAGTAGATATCTGTAGCCCGCTGCAAGCGCTCCTTTTTCTTTATTGAACCAGATGAGAAACGTTGAGGCAAAGGCCATCATCTCCCAAAATAAAAAGAGTACAAGGTAGTCTCCGCAGTAAATGGCACCCAAGCTTCCAGCGACATAGAACCATGCGGCAATATGTTGCCAGTTATCTTTAACGTGCAGACCGTAAAAAGTACCTATAACGGCCATGAGTGCCATGATAAAGCCAAAGATTATAGAGAGACTGTCGACCCTACCAAAGATAAGGGTCCAATCGCCTCCCATAAAGCTGACGACACCGTGGGTTCCCGGATTCATATTGATAAAGACAACACAAAGCAGCGCCAGGGAAGGCACCATCGTAAGGTACAATTTACGAAATGGTTCCCTGATAAAGGGGAGCACAAGGGCTCCAAAAATTAAGATAAGAGAAGGGTGGATAAAACTAGTTGTCATAATAGTCCTCCCTGGTCTCTATCCCGCTTTTTCCAAGCCATCTGGAAAAAAAGATGAGTACAACACATGATATGAGGGTAAATATTGACCAGAATCCTGGTATACGAACCTCCATCCAAGTGTGTGCGTGGTGGGTATCCACTCCGAGAAAAGACCACACCAACATGACCGCTACTGCAATAATGCAATAGACTTGAACCGTCTGTTGATGTTTTTTCAGGAAATCGATGAGATCTACAATCATCCTGTCACCGCCTTTACAAATTGCAACATGAAGTTGGGGAAAATGCCAAGCAGTACCGAAATTGTACACGCTATCAAAATTGGGATAAGCATGGACAATGGTGCTTCTTTTATTCCGGTAAAAGGTTCGCCTGCTGGACGTTTACCAAAAAATGCCTTATAGGTTATCGGCGCAAAATAGGCCGCATTAAGCATGGTACTGGCAATCAGTATGAGTAGTATTCCAAGTTGATGTGCTTCAACTGAGCCAATGAGTAGATTCCATTTGGTGATAAAACCGCCGACCGGTGGTGCACCGATCATTGAAAGTGAGGCGATTCCAAAGGCCCCAAAGGTAAAGGGCATTGTTTTGCCAAGCCCCTCCATCTCTGAGATATATTTTTTATGACTTACCACATAGATAGCACCAGCACAGAAAAAGAGGGTGATCTTTGCAAAGGCGTGGTTGACAATATGAATCAAGCCACCCTGGATACCAGGGTCTGTCAGAAGGGCAACACCCAAGATGATATATGAAAGTTGACTTACTGTGGAGTAGGCGAGTCGCGCCTTAAGGTTATCTTTTGAAAGCGCGATGATCGAGGCTACAAGTACAGTAAAAGCGACAAAATACGCGGTTGGGATACCAAGGTTTAAGGCATGCATTGTGTCTGTGCCAAAGGTGTAGAGCATGACACGGGTTGTGCAAAACACTCCGACCTTTACTACGGCTACAGCATGGAGAAGAGCAGAAACCGGTGTAGGTGCCACCATGGCACCGGGGAGCCAGTGATGAAATGGCATGACACCATTTTTGGCAAAACCGAAGATGCAGAAAATATAGAGCATTGTGACGAGTACACTGTTTACCTCCGCAGGGAAAATTCCGGTACTTATGTCTGATGCAAAATCAAGTGTTCCAGTGAGAACATAGATCAGAATCATCGCTGGAAGTAAAAAAGCCTTTGCGGTGGTTGTCAGATAGACGATGTATTTTCGGGCACCATTGTAACCTTCAGCATCCTGGTGATGTGCGACCAGTGGGTAGGTACAGATTGAGACAATCTCATAGAAGAGATACATGGTGAATAGGTTGTCAGAAAAAGCGACCCCAATAGCACCAAAAATGGCGAGTGCAAAGCATGCATTAAACCTGGTTTGAGCGTGTTCTTTTAGCCCCCGCATGTAGCCCATGGAATAGAAGACAGCAATAGTCCAAAGTGATGAAGCCACGAGGGCGAAAATCATGGACATTGCATCGGCCCTGAGAGTAATGGTGACTCCCGGTAGGATGGTAAACATATGTAAAACGAGTGTTTTTCCTTCCAGTACCTGAGGAATCATTGAGCCAACAACAAAGAGCAGCAAAAGAGAGGCTATGCAGGAAATACCTTCTCGCAGGTTCTCGTTGTCACCTTTGAACATGACCCCAAGAGTTCCAATAAGTGGAATGAGCAGGGCGATGAGTAATTTGTAATCCATTCCAGACGGCTCCTTAGCTAACCTTTAAGTTCAACAACGTCTTCAGCGTCAATGGAATCATATTGACGATAAATGGCTATCACTATACTCAGGCCGATGGCAGCTTCAGCTGCTGCAATTGCCATTATGAACAGGGTAAATATCTGGCCCATTGTGGGATCAGGTGCTGTAAATCTGTTAAAAGCCATGAAGTTAAGAGCAGCTCCCGCAAGGATCATTTCTGCCGCAATGAGCATAGCAATGAAAGTCCGTCTGGCCACAATGCCATATATACCCATACCAAAGAGCAGTGCTCCAATGATGAGATATGTATTGAGATTGTTATACAGTCCAAGAATAGCCATCTGTCGTTAATCCTCCCGGCGGGCAATAACAAGAGCCCCTAAAATTGCAATAAGTAAGACAATGGAGATGAGTTCAAATACCATAGAGTGCTCAGTCAGGAGGCGTAGACCAATTTCTTTTATGGAACCGTCATTGATCTTTGCCATCACAGGCCAATCAGTTTTAAGTACAAGTACCGAAAATCCACCGGCAAGAAGGGCTGAGGTGGCGAATGCAATGGGTCCTTCTAAGGGCCCGGTAGGCCCAACCTTTCTTTTCTCCTCAGGGGCTGCAAGCATCACCGCAAAGGCAATGGCCACAGCGATAGCTCCAACATAGATGAGTAGTTGCATCATCGATACAAACGGAGAGTTAAGGAAAAAGTAGAGACCTGCAACACCTACAAAGCAGACTATGAGTCCCGCAACAGCACGAACTACACGATTAGAGTTGCAGGCGATGACACCACCTGTGAGTGTAATGGCTACGAGGATAAGAAAGACCAGGCCTGTTAAACCTTCGACACTGAATAAACTGGGGTTAGTTACTATGTTTGGACTCATCGGTTTCTTTCCTCCAGTCGTCCAAGAAGGTCAAAGATAAAGTCTTCTTTTCGTCTACTTGCAAGGTTGTATTCTTTTGAGAATTCCAGGGCATTAAAGTTGCAAGATTCAACGCAGGATCCACAGAGTGAACACCTGGTGAAATCGAGAATGTATTTGGTCAAAACTTTTTTCTTTTCGCCTTCAGGTTTTACACCATCAAGGGTGATACACCCAGAAGGACAGGCTCTCGCGCAGAGTCCGCATACCACACAATTGGGTTTGCCTTCCTCATCTTCAATGAGCTCAACATGGCCACGGAACCTCTCGCACATGGGGAGGGTTTCATAGGGATATGAGACAGTGACAGGGGGTTTTATAAACTCTTTGAATGTGACCCCCATCCCCTCTAGAAGACTGATCAACCCATGATAAATTTCACTAAAATATGCCACCATCTAGAACACCTTTAATAGTCCTGCCGTAAAGAGCAGGTTGAAAAGAGAAAGTGGAATTAATATTTTCCAGCTCAGGTTGAGAAGGCCGTAGATTGTAGTGCGTGGAAAGGTCCAACGTATCCAGATAAATGTTGCAATGAGTATATAGAGTTTGAGGATAAACCACCAGACACCGGGGAACAGTCCAAAAGGACACCCCCATCCACCCAAAAAGAGAATGGTGGTCATGCAGGAACCAATGACGATGTTGGCATATTCTCCCATAAAAAAGAGTCCAAAGCCCATGGAACCATACTCCGTATGAAAGCCAGCCACGAGTTCGCTTTCCGCTTCGCCCAGATCAAATGGAGCTCTGTTGGTTTCTGCGAGGGTGCAGGTGAAAAATATCAGAAAAGAAAGTGGCATCAGGATGTTGTGAGATTTGCCGAGGAGTGGGAAAATATTCCAGTGAAGAAATGATCCTGACTGTTGGTGAACAATTTCCATAAGATCCATGGACCCTGCTATCATCACAACGGTGATAGTTGTGATCAGCATAGGGATCTCGTAGGCTACGGTTTGGGATACTGCCCTGATAGAAGCCATCATGGCATATTTGTTTCTGGAACTCCATCCGGCAAAGAGAAGAGATGTTGAACCAAGTGCCGCAAAGGCGAAAATCATCAATATCCCGACATTCATATTCTTAGCGACGATGTTCTCACTAAATGGGATAGTAACAAAGCTCATTATTGCAGGAAACATGGCAAGCACTGGAGCGGCGATAAAAAGAATTTTATCAGCCCCTCCAGGAATAGTGAGTTGCTTTGCCATCAACTTGATACCGTCAAGAGGTGGCTGTAGAAGACCAAAAGGTCCATTGATATTAGGGCCAGGCCTTCTTTGAATGCGAGCAGCGCCTCTGCGCTCAGCCCAGACTAAGTAGGCAGCATTTACAGCTGCAAACGCAATAGCGATAATAACCGCAGCAACAACATTAAAGAGTGTTAAACGCATAAAATCATCCTTTTACCTGTCAATCTCAGGAATAACAAGATCAAGACTTCCCATGAATGCTAAAGCATCAGTTATCAACATCCCTCTGCAGGTCTCATCAAAAAGATGCATGTTGGAGTAGGTTGGAGATCGCAGCTTCAGGCGGTATGGAGTCTTTCCTCCGTCGCTGACAAGACGTACGCCAAAGCTACCACGGGCAGTTTCTACTGCTTGATAGTAGTCTCCGGCAGGTGGCTTAATGATCTTTGGTTTTTTCTCAGGCATGATTGGTCCGTCAGGCAGTTTTGCAAGGCCCTGCTCTATGATTCGAAGAGATTGCTCTATTTCTTCCATGCGAACATTGTATCTGGCTAGTGAGTCACATTCATGGAAGACGGGCACGTCGAAATCAAATTCGGGATAGACGGAGTATGGCTCGTTTTTTCTCACATCAAAATTAATGCCAGAACCTCTGGCGACTGCACTTGAGGCCCCATATTTACGGCATGTTTCCTTAGAAAGAGGAGCAATACCCTCAAGTCGTTTTCTGAAAATTATATTTCCAGTGACGAGCTTATGATATTTTTTCAGGGATTTTCTCATTCTGGGAATGAATTTTTGGGCAGAGGCAATAAACTGGTCATCGACATCGTTATAGAGACCGCCGTACCTGAAGTAGCAGTAGGTGAGACGCGACCCGGTAACGGCTTCAAGCATATCAAGGATATGTTCACGATCCTGTAGAGCGTACATGAGGGGAGAAAATCCACCCAAATCCATAACAAAGGCGCCAAACCAGAAGAGGTGAGAGGAAATACGGTTCAGCTCTACCATGATTGCGCGGATGTATTCGGCTCGTTCTGGAACTTCGATACCGGAGGCCTTTTCTACAACAAGTACATGTCCATGGGAGTAACCAAGGGCACCGAGGTAATCCATCCGACTGAGATTCATCAAGAACTGGGGGTAGGTTTTTAATTCCCCCATCTTCTCGTGCATCCGGTGAATGTAGCCGATAACAGTTTCGGCTTCCACGATATACTCACCATTCATCTCCATCTTTACCCGCAGTACCCCATGGGTAGCAGGATGCTGTGGACCGACGTTGAGAATAAATGTCTCGTCAGGTTTTAGTTCAATAGGAGAGCTCATGCTTTGAAATCCTTTAATAAGGGATGAAAGTCGGCATCTTCAGGTAAAAGGAGTGGGATAAGGTGAGGGTGACCGATAAACTTTATACCGAAAAAATCATGGGTTTCGCGTTCGTGCCAGTTGGCCCCAGCGTAGATTTCTGTAATGGTAGGAACTTCAGGTTTGGAGCGGTCAACGCGGGTACGAATCACCACGCGACAGAGATCAAAGTCGTACCTGCAAAAGTCGTATACGACTTCGAGCTGGTTGTCTTTAATCCAATCGACTCCCGTGATGGACTCAATGAAAAATTCAGCTTCATCAAGGATGGTTACAGCCTGGGTGACTTGGTCTGCTGCGACCTGCGCATCCAGGTGATAACCATGAACACTGTAGTCCCTTTCAACAAGACCATTTTGGCGAACTTCAACTTTTTTCTTTTTCCCTTTTACCTCTTCACCTGCTTCTTCCTGGACTTCTGGGACGACGGCTTCTTCTTTGGGAAAAAGATGTTGCAGGGCTAGTCTGGTCTTTTCACAAATCATGAGTTATTGCTCCAAAATTCTTCGAAAAACATCTCATACTGAGCGTGAAGGCAACTTTAATTAAGCAGCCTCAGGGTTTTTCCATCGTTTCCAGTCAGATACCAGATGTTCGAGTTCAATAATTCCTTGAAGAAGGGCTTCAGGACGTGGAGGGCAACCGGGAACATAAATATCGACAGGTAGAAATTCATCGGCTCCCAACACGATACTATATTGCCCTTCAAAGGCAAAAGGGCCGCCTGATATTGCACAGTTTCCAAGTGCCATAACCCATTTGGGTTCGGGCATCTGGTCGTAAAGTGTCTTGATGCCCGGCATCATCTTCTTGGTTATAGTGCCCGCAACTATCATCACATCACTTTGTCTGGCTGAAGGCCTGAAAACCTCAGCGCCGAAGCGGGACATGTCAAAACGGGCACAACCGGTGGCCATCATTTCTATGGCGCAGCAGGCAATACCAAAGGTAAGAGGCCATAAAGAATTGGCTCTACCGATATTGATAAGTTTATCTGCCAGGGCGAACTGAACTATCGACGAAGGTACGTTTTCCGTTCCCACTTAAATACTCCCTTAATCCATGCATAGACTACTGCGAGTGATAAAATTCCAACAAAAATAACGATTTCAATGAAATCCCGAATGGAGGACGCGAATATCACATCATCGTAGGCGAGGGCCACGGGAAAGAGAAATAACACATCGACATCAAATGCGAGAAATATGAGGGCGTAAAGATAAAACACAGCACCATAGCGGATCCAACTGTCACCTATGGGATCCATTCCACATTCGATAAATTGACTCGCTTTATCTGCGACCTGCCTAGTTTTTCGAGGCATAAGGAGGTAAACAATGGCGATTGGGCCAAGAGCAAAAGAAAGGCCTCCGATTATAAATGCAGCAATCCAGAGGACCTCTTCATGGTAGAGAAAAGCAGTGACTTGAGACTCCATCTTAGTTCCTTTATATCTGAATTAAAGGTGCTACGACAATAATGCAAAATGGTAATCTATAATATTTAACTTTTATTTAATCGCGACTTATACTAAATAATTGTTATATGTGTGTCAACGATAAATTGATTATTAATTTATAATGTTTTGGTACTTCGATGTACATGTACTTGTTTGAAATGGTTATGGATATAAGAAAATAGGAATTACTAATACATCTGAGCGTGAGTCTAGTTGGCTCTAGGTTTTGGCCGTATAAGTATCATTTAAAATGAACAATTGGGTGGAGAAGTACAATGTCTATTACACTAAGACAGCTTGAAATATTTATCGCAGTTGCTGAAACTGCACAAGTTACCAAGGCGAGTAAGAAACTATTCGTTACGCAATCTGCTGTAAGTATGGCGCTGGCTGAACTCGAAAATCAGTTAGGCGGTTCGCTGTTTGACCGGCATGGGAGAAGTCTACTTTTGAACGCTAGGGGCAGGTATCTGTTGCCTTTGGCGAAAGATATCACAGCCCAGGTTACTAATATTGAAACGATTATGTCAGAGAAGAATGATACTCTTGATGGCACAATCAGCATTGTTGCAAGTACAACTTTAGGCAACTATATCCTCCCTTATCTCATTGGTGCGTTTGAGCGTGTTCACCCAAATGTGCATGTGAAATTGCAGGTTTGCAATACTCGGTCTGCCGAAAAACTGGTGGTGGAAAAAGATTCTGATGTCGGATTTGTTGAGGGACCGCTAACAAGCAATGAGGAGATTCAGTGGCGGCCCTGGTTTGAAGATGAACTTATTGTTTTGTGTGGCCCGACCGATCCTCTTGCTCATAACGATGTATTTGATATTACCCGGGACCTTAAGGGGAAAAAGTGGATCATGAGAGAGAGTGGTTCAGGTACAGTTGCGACTGTTCGTGAAAAATTTGGAAAATATATGGATGATGTGAATATTATCATGGAGATGAGCCATCCCGAGGCCGTCAAAAGAGGGGTCGAATCAGGTGTTGGAATAGCATGTTTGTCTTCTCTTAGTATATGTAGAGAGGCTGAGAATGGGTGGTTGAAGGGGTTGAAGATAGAAGGTGTAGACATGAAGCGGCAGTTGAAGATTGTTCAGCGTAAAGATCTTAAGATGACTGACGCAATGGCTGAATTTCTTTCATTCTGTGATGTTATGACTATCTGCGATGATTCGAGAATTTGTCTTTCATCTCCATGGAAATTACAATCTCTTCTCGCCAGATATTCAGCAATGAAAAAATAGAGTAGCTACTAACCCCGGTATACGCGATATAAGCCGGGGTTCAGTTTAGCCCACCCCTCGGAGTCTATCGCTTACCTGAGGGTATAAGTTACCTTGAGATAAATTATTATATTGGAAAAAAACAAGAAAGTAATTCGTAAGGTACTAACCCTGGTAAATGGGAAATAAGCTGGGACTCAGTTCAGTACCCCCTTGAGGGGTATAAGTGCCATGATGGTTACGTTAACCACCTAATTTCAAAAGAGTCTCCTGCTTTCTTGTTTTTTATGACAGGTTTTCTGGAGTAAGACACTAATGCTCGTAATATACTTCAATTAATGCAAGACCATGGGCTGGAGCTGTTTCTTTTGCTCTGGTCCGATCTTTCGCCTCTAGAATTTCTATAAACTCTTGTACGGTTATTTTTTCCCTGCCCGCTTCTAAAATTGTACCAACCAGATTTCTCACCATATTTTTTAAAAAACCATCACCCTTAAACTCAAGAGTGATAAGGTGTACTCCAGGTTGGAGTATCGTGGCACTATGGATAGTGCGTACGGCTCCACGGCCTGTTGTTATGGTTTTGTCTCGTGAACCACTATTTTCAAAAGATGAAAAGTCGTGGGTGCCGGTTACAACGTTAAGACAGTTAGTCATGCGACCATGGTTGAGGGGTTGTCTGACATGGATGCTGGTGAGTCTATCAAACGGAGGTTGGATTTCTCCTGTGTAGATTGAGTAGTGGTATTTTTTTCCTGTTGCAAGATACCGTGCATGGAAGTCTTTGCTCGCATCTGTCAGCTCAAACACTCTGATAGCTTCAGGCAGCATGGAGTTGGCACCGCGCAGAAGCACCTCGCAAGAGATTCGTGAGGTGCAATTGAAATGGGCAACCATTGCATAAGCATGAACGCCCGCGTCTGTTCTCCCAGCACCATGGACACAGATGTTTTCTGTTGTCATGGTGCTGAAACAACGCTCCAACTCCCCCTGGATGGTCCTGTCGGCTAGCTGCTTTTGCCAACCACAGAAATCAGTTCCATCATAGCTGATAACAAGTTTGATGGTGCGCATGGGTTGTGGCATGGTAGAGGTCAAAACTATTACGGAAACATTGGAGCTGTCAGAAGACCACTGTCCTCTTTGAAGCCGCACATGATATTCATGTTCTGTACGGCCTGTCCAGCGGCACCTTTTACAACATTATCGATAGCAGACATCACAATGATACGTTTGGTGGTGAAGTCAATCTTGAAGCTGATGTCACAGAAGTTTGAGCCACGTACATATTGTGTTGCCGGGAAGGTGTCTTCTTTTAACAGTCGGACGAACGGCTCGTCGCTGTATTGATTGGTGTATAATTCTTGGATGGTGTCAGTTGTGACCTCACGTGCCAGGCTTGCGTAGACGGTGCTGAGTATCCCTCGTGATATGGGCAGAAGGTGAGGGGTGAATGTGATGTTGATATCAGAGCCGGCGAGTACTGACAGTTCCTGTTCTATCTCAGGGGTGTGTCTGTGTGCTCTGCCAACCTTATATGGTTTGAATCCATCATGTACTTCACAAAAAAGGGACCCCGTTTGAGCGGTCCTCCCCGCTCCGGTGGTTCCGGATTTTGAGTCAGCTATTATCGTTTCAGGAACAATGACGCCCGCTTTCAGCAGGGGGGCAAGTCCAAGAATTATTGAGGTGGGGTAACAACCCGGGTTGGCTAGAAGGCGGCATGCTTTTATGGAGTCTCGGTAGAGCTCCGGCAACCCATAGACAGCTTCAGCCAGAAGATGGCTCGACGAGTGGGGCTGGTACCATTGTTCATACGTAGCGACATCTCTTAAGCGAAAGTCCGCGGAGAGGTCGATGACTTTTTTGCCTGCATCAAGAAGTGTGGGAACAAGATCCATGGCGGTCTTGTGGGGAACTGCGGCAAAAAAAAGATCTGCTTTGTCTGCAAGATCTTTAGGTTCAGGATTCTCACAGATGATGTCTACTCTGCTTCGCAGGTTGGGGAAGACTTCAGATAGTGGCTGTCCTTCATATTGTCTGGAGGTTGCAACAGTGAGTTCTATTTCAGGGTGGTTGCAAATGATTCTGGCAAGTTCTGCTCCTGCGTATCCGGAGGCACCGATTATTCCAACTCTGATCATGGGTGTTGTTCCTGTAATGAGATAAAGATTATAATCAACATTTCAACCAAGCGACATGGGGGATGATCTTGGTTATCGTTTAGATTCATTCAGGAATAAAGGGTGTGCAGCTGATGCGGGAATGAATCTTTTGAAAACTAACCCCGGTAAGCGGGGAATACCTCAGGGTTGGGCAATAAAAAGAAAAAGGGGAATGACAGCAAAACTGTCATTCCCCTTTTTACCAACATTGTATCCAAGCTTACTGGAGTATGCTGTTCGTTCCGGTAATAAAACGTCTACTATTAACGCTTGGAGAACTGGAACTTTGCACGAGCACCTTTCTGACCGTACTTCTTTCTTTCCTTCTGACGAGGATCACGAGTCAGAAGACCGGATTGCTTAAGGGCCAGTCTGGACTCTGGGTTGTTCTCGAGAAGTGCCCGTGAGATACCATGGGATAGTGCGTCAACCTGAGCTGATTTACCGCCACCTTTAAGGGTTGCCATAACATCAAACTGCTCAAGGGTCTCAGTAACTTTGAATGGCTTCACAATTTTATGGCCTTTGAAAATCTTGCCAAAATATGCGTCAGCATCCATCTTGTTTACGATTACTTTGCCGGTACCTGGGGTAAGCCAAACTCTGGCAATGGCATTCTTTCTCTTTCCTGTGGCATAAAAACGATCTTGAGCCATTATTTTATTCTCCAAGATTTAAATATCTAGTTCAGCTGGCTGTTGTGCCGCATGAGGATGGTTTGTGCCGGCGTATACTTTAAGCTTCTTCAGTTGAGCGCGTCCAAGCTTGTTCTTTGGAAGCATACCCTTTACCGCTTTGATGAGAACATCTTCTGGATGTTTCACGAGGAGATCTTTAGCACAGATCTCTTTGATTCCACCAATGTAACCAGTGTGACGATAGTACTTCTTGTCGTCTAATTTGTTACCGGTAAGTGCAATCTTTTCTGCGTTAGTAACTACTACGAAATCACCATTGTCGATGAAAGTTGAAAAAGTAGGTTTGTGCTTTCCGCGGAGTCTGCTAGCAATTTCTGTAGCCAAACGGCCCAGAACTTTGTTTTCTGCGTTAACAATATACCATTTTTTCTCAATCTCGTTGACTGGGGCAAGATAGGTTTTCATTATATCCCTCAACTGGTCAAACAATTAATAAAAAAAGGTTCGAAGACGTCGAACCTTTAATAATCTATAATGGAGCGGGAAACGAGATTCGAACTCGCGACGTCAACCTTGGCAAGGTTGCACTCTACCACTGAGTTATTCCCGCTCATTTTGTTTTTGTGTGTCAAAACTGCGGTGTATATAAAAGGTTTTCAACTATGTGTCAATCAAAAAGTTCATTAAGTTAAACCATTCATTGTAGTTTTTTTAATCGAAACTGTCACGGAAAATAAGGCGGGTAGAGTAACATTAAAGTATAATATTGTTATATATCATATTTAATGGTATGGATTTATTTGACTTATTTTGTCCTTTTTTTATTTAAAAATCTATTATTTAAAACCCCATGACAGAAAACGATTCAGTGCGAAAGTGTGTTATACAAAGGAAAACCGGCGAGACGGACATTAATCTTGAACTCGACCTTGATGGTAATGGAACCTATACAATAGACAGTGGTGTTCCGTTTCTCGACCATATGCTGGCGCTCTTTTCAGTGCATGGCTTCTTTGACCTGAAACTGCATGCAATTGGTGATGTCGAAGTAGACGATCATCATACTGTTGAGGATATAGGTATATGTTTGGGGCAAGCCATAGCAAAAGCACTCGCAGATAAAGGTGGGATTGCAAGGTATGGTAGTTGTTATATGCCAATGGACGAGACCCTGGTTCGTGTCGTGGTCGATGTGTCGAACCGTCCATATCTCCACTATAAGGCGCCTGTAACTGAACAAAAACTTGGAACCTTTGATACAGCTCTTGCCAAAGAATTTTTTAGGGCCGTTGTTCAGCATGCTGGTTTGACACTACACATAGATTTAATACATGGTGAGAATGGTCATCATATTATCGAGGCTGTATTTAAATCTTTTGCAAGGACATTAAACGCTGCTTGTACTAAAATTAATATAGAAGGTACACTTTCGTCCAAAGGTACTTTGTGATAATAGTTCGATATCTCCATTAAAAAAATGATCTTCATATTCAAAAGGTGAATCCGTGATTCGTACAATTAAAATCTCTCTGTCTCTTTGTCTGCTTATGTTTGGCCTCTCTTCTTGCTCAACGATGAGTAACGGTGGCAAGGAGGTGCAAGTTCCTGTTCAGCCATTGTCATGTATTGCAGTTATACCTGCGTCTACATCCGTTGATAAAGATGATACCATTAGTTATGAGGATGCTCGCCTACTGGAAAGAGGCGCTGCACACGCGACTTCTTACATGGCAGATCAGTTGTCAGATAATACTAAGGTTCGCCTGATCAACTCTGCTCAGATGTCTGTTGCCGTTAAGGAGGTTTCTGGCGGTATCTCAGGGACCATCAAAGCCCTCGGAGAAAAGATGAATTGCGAAGGTGTGTTGATCACAACTATACGACGATATGTCCAACGAGATGGTACAGAACTCGCAGTTGATACACCTGCATCTGCAGACTTTAAGATGGTTTTACGTCATGCTCCCACCGGAGCGATACTCTGGTCAGCCGATTTCCAAGAGACCCAGCAGACCCTTTTGAGTGATATTTTTTCATATAATAAAATGCAAAAAAGAGGTTTTCACTGGGTGACTGCTGAAGAGTTATTGGAGCAGGGTATTAAACAGCGTCTTGATGAATGTCCATACTTGCAATAACCCTATCTGTAGTATAAATACTCAACCCGCAGTCCTACTTCGTAGGCTGCGGGTTTTGTTGTTTTTTGAGCTTTTATTACCGTCTTCTTCTGAGGGGTTTAACCTGGTTATTTATCAATATGTTTCCTAAAATACCATCAAAAATGAATAGGAAAATTGGACAGGCTATGCATGATTATTCCATGTTTGAAGATGGAGATCGGGTATTAATTGCTGTGTCCGGCGGTGTAGATAGTCTCGTATTGGTGTGTCTCCTGCATTTGTGGCGAAAAAAGGCCCCTATTACCTTTCACCTGCAGGCCTTACATATTGATCATGGATTCTGGAAAAATATGGACGGTGGCGTCCCACCTGATGTCAGCGTAGGTGAGCAATTACGGAAATACGCCATCGAGCTTTCTGTTGAGAGGGAGTGGGAGGAGAAAGAGCAGGAAAGAACCTGCTACCTTTGTTCGAGAAATAGGCGAAGTCAGCTTTTTGATTTTGCAGCGGCCCATGGTTACAATAAGATAGCGCTAGGGCACCATAAAGATGATCTTATTGAAACCTTTATGATTAATGCTATTTACAGTGGTAACATTTCTACGATGCGTCCTAAACAGGATCTTTTTAAAGGAAGCCTATCGCTGGTTCGGCCCATGGCATATTTAGAAAAAAAAGATGTGGTGGATCTTGTTTCCCTCTTTACACTTCATCCTGTTGAAAATGGTTGTCCTTTATCTGAAAACACCAGACGGGAAACTGTCCGCACAATGCTTGAGAACCTTTACCAATCTGAACCTGGTGCCAAAACATCTCTTTTTGCCGCTTTATCTAATGTCAGAACAGACTATCTCCTATGAAAACTAATATTGCCTGCCTGCCTTGCCTGCTCAGACAAACTCTGCAGACCACAAGGCTGTATACTGGCTCCACTACACAACAAGCTCAAACCGTTCAGGCGGTTGCAGCTTACTTAGCGGGGTGTGATCTTTCAATGTGTCCTCCAGCTATTGTAGGGGATGTTTATGAAATTATAGAACAAAATACAGGGGCGGAGGATCCTTATGTAGATAAGAAACGAGAAAGTAATGATATTGCCCGTTCTCTACTTCCCGCCCTTGAACAAGAGATTGTTGATAGTGATGATAAAGAAGGATTGATGCTGGCCATTCGGTTTGCGATTGCTGGAAATATAATAGATTATGGAGCCTACCAAAATTTTGATATAGAAGGCACTCTGCAAAGATGCAGGAATGCGGTGCTCGCAATTGATCATTCTGCCAATCTTCTGAAAAAAATAGAAATACTTGACGAGGGGGCAAACATACTTTATCTCGCAGATAATTGTGGTGAAATTGTCTTTGATTCATTGCTTATTGGAAAGTTATTTGCACGGGGCTTTAAAATTACCGTTGCGGTAAAGGATGGGCCGATTATTAATGACGCTCTTGTCTCTGATGCGTATACTGCGGGTTTAGATAAATATGCCAGGATTATCAGCAATGGAACCAGGTGTCCTGGGACTGTCCTTGAACAGGTGTCACCGCAGTTTTTAGATGTCTATAACAGTGCTGATCTTGTTATATCAAAAGGGCAGGGTAACTTTGAAAGTTTATCCGAGGCCAAAAGAGAGATCTTTTTTCTCCTTACAATTAAATGTGTGGCAGCTGCAGAGCATATGCATGAAATAACGGGTTGCGATCAGGCAACCGTAACCGGTACGGGTGAGATGGCGGTGTTCCGATTATCCCCTAAGATAAAGAAAGGATCGTTATGAAAACACGGATTAAAAGCATATTGTCAACAGAGCCTTTAGAACAGGCTTTAACCGTATGTGGTTGGGTTCGGACAAAAAGAGACACAGGAAGTTTCTCTTTTGTAGAAATTAATGATGGCTCTTGTCTGAGTAATCTTCAGGTTATTGCCCCTGAATCCCTTGGAAATTACGGAAGTGAAATAAAAAACCTGAGTACCGGTGCCAGTGTTGTAGTACGAGGTTTTTTAAAAGAGTCTCCTGCTAAAGGGCAGGCTGTCGAACTCCATGCTGAGAGTTTTCTTGTCATTGGCGATGCTGATCCTGAAACATATCCGTTGCAAAAAAAGAGACATTCGTTTGAGTTTTTACGAGAAATGAGTCACCTGCGACCTCGGACCAACGCTTTAGGCGCGGTTGGTCGTGTTCGATCCAGGCTATCGTATGGTGTCCATCAATTCTTTCAGGAGCGTGGTTTCGCCCAGGTTCACACCCCGATCATCACCACAAGTGATTGTGAAGGTGCTGGAGAAATGTTTCAGGTGACAGCTACCAAGGAGAAGGGTAAAAACGAACATTTTTTTGGAAGACCAGCTGGACTGACGGTAAGTGGACAACTTCAGGCTGAAGTATATGCCATGGCCCTGGGAGATGTGTATACCTTCGGCCCAACCTTTCGTGCTGAAAATTCAAATACGTCAAGGCATCTGGCTGAGTTCTGGATGATTGAGCCTGAAATGGCTTTTTGTGACTTGAAGGGGAACATGGAGGTGGCCGAAGATATGTTGAAGTATCTGCTGCAGGATGCCATGGATAACTGTGCTGAAGACATGCAGCTTTTTGATAAATTTATCGAAAAAGGATTACTAAAAAAACTGCAGACTGTGGTCGATAAAGATTTTGCCCATATCACCTACACTGAAGCGGTTGACAGGTTGACAAGTGCGAAAAAGAAATTTGAATACCCCGTTACGTGGGGAACGGATCTCCAGTCAGAGCATGAACGCTATCTCACTGAAGAAGTTTTTAAATGTCCCCTTATTGTTACCGATTACCCCGCATCCATAAAGCCATTTTATATGCGAGTCAATGAAGATCAGAACACAGTTGCTGCAATGGATATTCTTGTTCCTGGTATTGGAGAGATTATTGGTGGAAGTCAACGTGAAGAACGCTTAGAGGTTCTTGAATCTCGTATGACTGAGGCGGGAATCGATCTTAATGATTATAATTGGTATCTGGACCTGAGACGATATGGCTCCGTGCCGCATTCCGGTTTTGGTTTAGGATTTGAACGGCTTGTCCAGTTTGTGACCGGCATGGCAAATATTCGTGAGGTTATTCCGTTTCCAAGAACGCCTGGTTCTGCTCCCTGTTAATAGGTTGTTGCACTATTCTGGCATTCGTTATGGAGAAGTAGGAATTGTTATCATTGAGCTAGGTAAATATAAAAAGTCGTGATATTATGATTGTTGTGTTAGGTGAAAGGGTGTGTTGTGGGTAAGGGTCCAGGTGTTCAAAAAATGTTTGACGACATAGCGGGACGCTATGATCTTATGAACAGGGTAATGACCCTTGGCCAGGATCAGAAGTGGCGTAAATTTGTCGTTCGGAGTGCTGGTGATCCAGGGTCAGGCGCAACACTTGATCTGGCAACAGGCACTGGGGATATTGCGGCGTTGATGGAAGAGACCTATCCAGGCGCAAAGGTGCTGGGAGCCGATTTTTCGCTCAATATGTTAAAAGAAGCGCAGCGTCGTTTTACCGGCCGCAATATTAGTTGGCAGGCCTGTGATGCCAATACCTTACCTTTTGCAACCAACTCCTTTGATGCTGTCACCTTTGGCTATCTGCTTCGCAATGTAGATGATGCGTTGAAGGTCCTCACTGAGGTACACCGCGTGTTAAAACCTGGTGGGAGAGTAGTCTGTCTTGATACAACACCTCCTGAAAAAAATCTAATGTACCCCTTTGTTCGCTTTTATTTTCGCTTTGGAATACCGATCTTAGGTAGAATGATTGCAGATGACGAGGCTGCGTACGCATATCTTACAGGGTCTACTATGGACTTTTATTCGGCAGATGAGCTTGCAGAACTGTTTTCCGCTGCAGGTTTTAAGGATGTAGCTTTTAAGAAGTTTATGTTTGGTACTATTGGTGTTCATTGGGGGTCTAAATAATGATTGAAAATACTACTTTCCACACGTCACAGTTGCCTGAGTATGAAACTCAGGAGACACTTTTTACCTTTTTTATTAATTGTGTCGGTAAGTACAGTGACAACGATGCCTACATTTATAATGTTGGTGATGTTGAACATCGCGTCACCTATGCGAAGCTTTTTGAAGATGTCCTGCTACTTGCCAAATCGTTTCGCAAAAGAGGTGTCTGTTCCGGTGATAAGGTTATGGTGTTATCTGATAATCGTTATGCCTGGATTGTGACAGATCTTGCTCTTATGTCCTTTGGTGCTGTGAATGTGCCAAGAGGCTCAGACACCCCCACTCAGGAGCTTGAATTTATAGTTGGGAACTCCGAGTGTAATTTTCTCATTGTTGAAACAGATACGCTCTTTGAGCAGCATAAAGAGTATATAACGAACTGTAAGCAGTTGAATGCAGTTTTTATCATGGCTGGCGCCTCAAAACATACTCTTTTTAATAACCTGTTTTCCTATCTCGATCTGTTAAAAGATCGTTCGTACACGCCTAAAGATATCGAGAAATTTCTGGAGTTAGGGCAGGGAATTACAGAGGATAATCTGCTTACCATAATTTACACGTCAGGAACAACCGGTTTGCCAAAAGGGGTGCAGCTCACCCATGGTAATATCATGCATAATGTCAAAGTGGTTCCTGTGGTAATCCAGCTCACAGAAAAAGATAACTGGCTTTCTATTCTTCCGAGCTGGCATATTTTTGAACGTACCGCTGAGTATGTTGCTCTTTCCAGGGGAACGACGCTTGTCTATTCCTCTATAAAAACCTTTTCCCAGGACCTGGAAAAATATAAACCAACACTGGTGGCTACAGTGCCAAGGGTCTGGGAATCACTGTATGGAAAGGTGCAGGGTGCCGTCAAAAGAAAAGGTGCCACGGCACAAAAAATATTTGATAGTCTGGTTTGGGCATCTGCCGCCTATCGTCGCAATAAAAGAAAGGCCCTTGGCAGGGTGCCGATTTTTGAGCGTAGACAGGTTTTGGCTCATTCACTCAGTAAGAGTGTTGCCACTGTAAAAATGGTCGTTCTTTACCCATTTTATAAACTTGCCGATAAAAAATTATCCATGGTGAGAAACCGTTTTGGTGGCAGATTGCGTCTGGCTATCAGTGGTGGTGGAACCCTTGCAACCTATTTGGAAGAATGGATTGATGCAGTGGGGATTCGCATAGTAAATGCCTATGGCATGACAGAGTGTTCCCCTGCAATTGCGGGTCGAGGCCTTACCTGTAGAACCTACGGGACAGTTGGACCTCCTGTACCCTGGACGGAATTACGTGTTGTAAGTGAAGAAGGAAGCGCACTGTCCGCAGGTCATGAGGGAACCATTGAGGTTCGTGGCCCCCAGGTCACCAAGGGCTACTACAATGATGACACCGAGAACCAGAAGTCTTTTACAGAGGATGGTTTTTTCAAGACCGGAGATCTTGGTAAGATGACCTTAGGCGGCGAATTGGTTATTACCGGGCGGGCAAAAGAAATCATTGTTTTATCCAGTGGAGAAAACATCGATCCGACGAAAATAGAAAATGTACTAACGATGTTCCCTTTCATCCAGGATGCCATATTGGTGGGGCATGACAAGAAGGGCTTGGGAGCACTTCTTGTTCCTAATATGGAAGAGCTTAAAGAATATGTAGCTACAAAGATGGAAGGCTTGGCCAAGAGCAAGGCGGAGATGTTAAGTGACAGTAAGGTCCTGGATTTTGTTCGCAATGACATGAACCGGTTCTTAAAACCGAAGCTGGGTTTTAAGCCCTATGAAAAATTACAGGGCATAACGTTTCTTGATAAGGAGTTCAAGTTAGGTGATGAGCTTACCAACACCTTGAAAAAGAAACGTCATGTAATTGAGAAAAAATATAAAAAATTGATAAACGATTTACTCCATTAAAAGTTTTCAATTTCTTCAGCTTAATCGAGATTGTGTCCTGTAAAATGTTATATCTATATGTTTATGAAAACATATAGATATAACATTTTACAGGTTTTCCTGCGCCATTTTGAGGCTGCTATAATTGGTAGAGTGGTACAGGTTAAAAAAAAACGATTCATCCGACTAAAGCGTGCTTTGTCTTGTGAATTGCCATTATTTCCAGCTTGCCAAAAAGTTCACCCTTCGGGCCAACAGATTTATCCGCGGCTACTTCGTTACCGAGCATTTGTAGGTAGCGAAGACTCCGGTAGATTATTACAGCTTCATGCCCGGTGTCTCGACCTGCGAAAAAACTTTGTTGGTGAGAAATCCGGGCTAATATTTCGTCGAAGGTTTTTTTCAGGGGTTTTGTAAATTTAATCAGCATGCTTTAATTTATAATTAAAGCCATGTTGATCCGGCCTCTCAAGTGTCACTCAACTGCTTTTTATCTGTCCCATTCCAGATTTGTTGTAAATCTTCTTTCATGCAAATATACAGTCGCCAAAGGTCTATTAAAGGTATTTTAATGGTGTTTCTTCAGCCCATCTATAAAAATATTTAGATGGGTTTTGTTATCGATTTAACCGTAATCTCGGGGAGCAAGAGCTGCCACTGAGATTGTTCAATGCATGCCTGTTTCGCACTCAAGTGAAAGCAGCTAATTTTCATTAAGGGCCACGTTCTTTTTTCTACCTTTTTTTCAAGTATGCAGCATTCTGAAGGACCAGAATGGTATAGTTCAATAGAACAGGACGAAGCACGAGAGGTGATTCTTGATCATACACGGGCATCATTGGCGACACTGTGATATGGTTAGGAACAGATACTATAAGGGACGATTATGAATAAAAAAGAACTGTATCGAGGAGTCGGTGTCTTGTGGTTGATTTTTCTTACCATAGGGACGACGACATCCTGCACGGTAGGGCCAGATTTTGAGCAGCCTGAACTTGAGTCGGTTATGCAGGAACAGTGGAATACTGTCGAAAAAGGACAACATTTTTCAGAATTTGACCAGCCTTTCATCCGGTGGTGGGAACAGTTTAATGACGATGAGTTGACAAGGCTTATCGAACAGGTCTTCAGTTCAAGTCTGGCGCTTAAGCAGGCCCGTCAGAGAGTGGTAGAAGTGAGTGCTCGCCAGGGGGTTGTAACGGCAGAGAGGCGAATGCAGCTTTCGGCCGCGCTTGGATATACCAGGGTAGAGACTGGTGACGAGGCAGTATCTCTGCAGGGAATACCTGCAGGCAAGACTGTTGATGTCTTCTCAACTGGTGTAGTAGCCGGGTGGGAGCTTGATCTTTGGGGGAGGATAGCCCGATTGACCGAAGCGGCTGAGGAGGATATACGGGTTGGCTATGCGGATTATCAAGGTCTGCTGGTTTCGCTCGCCGCAGAAACGGCTCTGTCATATATTGAACTGAGGACGGTTGAAGATCGTATTGAGATGGTGAAAGATAATATTGATTTGCAGATTGCAAGTCTTGATCTGGCCACGACTCGTTTTGAGGCAGGAATCGGGAATGAACTTGCAGTTGTTCGGATAGAACGGTTGGTGGAAAGTAGCCGGGCACGGCTGCCAGAGCTCGCAAGGGAGTTATCGATGACGAGGAACCATATAAAAGTACTGCTTGGTCAACCGCCGGCTACGGAAAATCCAGGCCCGGGAGAAATACCTGAAGTACCGGCTCTCATCGGTATTGGGTTGCCGACAGATTTATTGACCAGAAGACCGGATATTCGTCGCGCACTTTCAGTATACCATGCTGCAGTGGCCAGGATTGGGGCTGTTGAGGCGGAACAATATCCTACCTTGTCTTTATCCGGCTATCTGACATTGTCAAGCGATACAATTGGCGGAGTGTTTGATTCCGATGCCATCATCTATTCGCTTGGTCCGGGATTGAAGTTTCCGATTCTTACTGGCAGCCGTATCAGGAGTACAATTGCCGTAAGGGAGTCCCAGGCGGAACAGGCGAGACTTGCAATGGAACAATGTATTATCGAGGCGCTTTCCGAAGTTGAAAACAGTGCGGAAGGTGTGGTTCGTAGTCAGCAGCAAGCGGAGCGGTTATTTCGGGCTGAAAAACTTGCGAAAAAAAGTGTGAAACTTGCTGATGAATTGTACCAGGCAGGTGTGGCAGATTTTTCACAGGTATTGGACAGTAAACAGCAGTTGCTCGAGAACCAGGAGGTTCTGTTGCTGGCAAAGCAACAGGCACTGTCTCAGGTGATCAGGCTCTATCGAGCTTTAGGTGGAGGCTGGGAACAGGCACCGCTGGCGATGGTCGAAACAGAAGACAATATAGAAAAACAGGGATCTACTCATTAAGTAAGGGTTGAGGCCGTTATGAAAAAGCGAATAGTAGTGGTACTGGTTTTGGTATTGATCGTTGCAGCCGGAATATATGGGAAAAAGTGGTACAAAACACAGGACATCAATGGTGGCAATGGTGTCTTGAAAATATATGGAACAATCGATATTCGTGATATCAGCCTGGCCTTCAACGAGCAGGAGCGTATTACTGAAGTGCTTGTGGAAGAAGGAACACGAGTGAAGAAGGGGCAGGTTCTGGCGAGATTAAAAAACGATCGAATAGAAGCTGCAATATCGGAGACCAGTGCCCGTATCGGCGCTCAGGCAGAGGTGGTCAAGCGGTTGAAAGCGGGTAGCCGTCCCCAGGAAATTGACCAGGCCCAGGCGGAAGTTGAAGCTGCACAGGTACAGGTAGCTAATAGCCAGCAGGTAATGACCAGGCTTGAACAAACATCGGTAAATGGTGCAACTTCCAAACAGGATGTCGATAATGCCAGATCAATTTTGCTGGTGGAAAGGGCCCAGTTAAAGGTAAAACAGAAAGCTCTTAACCTTATAATGGAGGGTCCCAGGCAGGAAGATATTGCGGCTGCTGAGTGGCAACTTGAAGCGTTGCAGGCGGGTCTTGTGCAACTCAATGTTCGTTTGGCTGATATGACTCTGACGGCCCCGATAAAGGGAATCATCCAGAGTCGGATTCTGGAGCCTGGAGAAATTGCAGGCCCCCAGCGTCCTGTATTGATTATGGCCCTGACCGATCCGAAGTGGGTTCGTGCCTATGTGACCGAGCCGGATCTGGGCCGTATCCGGCTGGGCTTGAAAGCAAGGGTTTTTAGTGATTCTTTCCCAGGACAACCACTGGACGGTTGGATCGGGTTCATCTCTCCGGTGGCAGAATTTACACCCAGGGCGGTTCAGACTGAGGATCTCAGGACAAAGCTGGTCTATGAGGTCAGGGTTTTTGTGCCGGATTCTGAGGATCGTCTGCGTCTGGGGATGCCGGTTTCGGTGATTGTCGACCCGGAAGAGATACAGCATGACGGGTTAGGTTCTGGCATGCAGAAATCGACAATAAATTCGGAGCAGGGAGTTTAAGACCCGTTATGACAAGTCCCGAGGTTTTTTCTGGGAAACATTTATCCCAGCAAGAGGTAGTGCTGGAAATTCGAGACCTGGACAAGGTCTTTGTTGGTAAGGATAAAATATTAGTTCATGCCTTGCGTGGTGTTTCTCTGAAGGCGTTTAAAGGACAGGTGACAGGTCTTGTCGGAGTGGACGGTGCCGGCAAAACCACCATGATACGCATTGCTGCCGGACTGTTGTTACCGTCGTCCGGTACCGTTGAAGTTCTTGGCCTTGATTCTGTTAATGATACTCTTAAAATTCAAAGTGCTGTTGGGTATATGCCGCAGAAATTTGGACTCTACCAGGATCTGACAGTGGCGGAGAACATGAACCTCTATGCCGATCTTCAGGGGGTGCCCGGTGGGGAGAGACCGGAGAAGTACAGACGGTTGCTGGACATGACAAATCTGCAAAAATATACCGGACGTAGGGCTGGTGCACTGTCTGGTGGGATGAAACAGAAACTTGGACTGGCTTGTGCGCTTATCAAGTCACCTTCTCTATTATTACTTGATGAACCAACAGTAGGAGTCGATCCAGTTTCCCGCAGGGAGTTATGGAAGATCGTCTATGAACTCGTGGAAAAAGACGGTGTCGGGGTATTTGTATCCACCGCATATCTCGATGAGGCGGAGCGGTGCAGCAATGTGGTGGTGCTTCATGAGGGAAATATTCTTGCTGAAGGTACACCTCGCGAGTTTATGGATCGGATGGCGGGTAGGGTATACGTGGTTGCCCCTGGGGCCGGCGATAAAGTCAGACAGATATATACCAGACTTGCAACTAATCAAAATGTTGTAGATGCGACCATACGTTCCGGGCGGGTCCGAATGGTTGTGAAAATGTCTGGTGCAGAGTTTGATGTCAGTTCCATGGGAAAGGGTCTCCTGCTGGTCGAATCGGTTGAACCCAATTTTGAGGATGCTTTCACCGCACTGATTCCAAGAAATGGACATGATTTTCAACCGGAAGAAATGATGCCCGAGGAGAGGTCTACACCTACTGATAAGAAAGAAGTGGTCATCGAGACCAGAGAGCTCAAAAAGTTTTTTGGAGACTTCGAAGCGGTCAAAGATCTCAGTTTTGCTGTACGGCGCGGAGAAATATTTGGTTTGCTTGGGCCGAATGGGGCTGGAAAGAGCACCACTTTTCGCATGCTCTGCGGACTACTTCCTGCAAGCTCAGGTGACATTAGTGTGGCCGGTTACGATCTTCTGCGCTCTCGTGCCAGAGCCAGGTCCAGGCTTGGCTATATGGCCCAGCAATTCTCACTTTACGGCCAGCTTACAGTCCGGGAAAATTTGAGCTTTTTCGGTAAGGCCTACGGGTTGAACGCAAAACGGCTCCAGCAACGTATGCAGTGGGCCTATGATGAGTTTGGGCTGGGCGAATGGCGGGATAAAACCGCAGCAGGGCTTCCCGGCGGTTACAAACAGAGGTTGGCTATGGCTGCAGCATTGTTGCATGAGCCTGACATCCTCTTTCTCGATGAACCTACATCGGGTGTTGATCTTTTTGCCCGGCGTGAGTTCTGGCTGAGAATCAATGGCTTTGCCGAGCAGGGGGTTACTGTGGTTGTGACTACCCATTTCATGGAGGAGGCGGAATATTGTGATCGTATGCTTATCATGAGACAGGGGGAAACTCTGGCAATGGGGACACCTGCAGAAATCAGGGACCTGGCTCGTACACCGGAAAACCGGCAACCGACAATGGACGATGCCTTTATCGCCCTGGCCGAAGGAACGGTTAATATGAGCAGGAGCGAAGAGTATCACTTGGTGCCTGAGGGTGACAGGCGATGAAAGGCAGACTTTTCATGATGCGGCTTCGAGGTATCCTTCTCAAGGAGTCGCTGCAGATCCTGCGCGACCCGAGCAGTATAGCTCTGGCGCTTGTTATGCCACTGGTATTATTGTTTATATTTGGCTACGGAGTGACACTTGATGCGGAATACGTACCTGTAGCCGTTGTGGCCGATGAGTATTCAACAATGTCGGCGGATCTTGTCAAACGATTCGAACTGTCACCGAATTTTACCGTGTTTCTCGTCAAAACAGCTGCGGAGGCGGAAGAGCTTATAGACAAAAGAAAGGTAGATGGGATCATTCGTATCCAAGATGATTTTTCGGCAAAATTGAAGAGTGGCAGTCCAGCTCAGGTTCAGTTGATTGTCAATGGTATTGATGCAAACCGGGCCAGGCTGATCCAGGGGTATGTCCGTGCTGTCCTCGGACAATGGTCTGTAATTCGAAGGGAAAGAGGAGATGCGGCAGCCAGTCCGTTGGTATCTATTGACCAGCGTGTATGGTTCAATGAGGAGGTTGAAAGCCGTAATTTCATGGTTCCGGGTCTTATCACTCTGATTATGACGCTTATTGGTATTTTGCTCACTTCTCTGGTCGTAGCCAGGGAGTGGGAGCGCGGCACCATGGAGGCAATGTTGGTAACACCGCTGCGCCGGATCGATATTCTGCTGGGAAAGATAATCCCTTACTATCTCCTCGGCATGCTCGGTATGAGTCTTTCCGTGGGTGTCGCCGTGGCAGTATTCGAGGTCCCCTTCCGCGGATCGATCGGTGCTCTTTTCCTGCTCAGTTCTTTTTTTATGCTGGCTTCCCTTGGGTTTGGCCTGTTGCTCTCGGCTGCGATCAGGATTCAGTTTGTCGCAGCCCAGGTGTCTATTGTCGCTGGTTTTCTCCCAGCCTTTTTTCTGAGTGGGTTGATTTTCGATCTTGAATCAACACCGTGTTTTATTCAGATCATCAGCCATGTTGTTCCTGCCCGCTATTTTGTCTCTATTAGCCATACTTTGTTCATGGCAGGTGATGTCTGGTCGGTGCTGTTGCCAAACGGGTTGGTTCTTGCTGGGATGGCGCTGTTTTTTATCTCAATGGCGTATAGGAAAATAACCAAACGACTGGAGAAATGATGCAGGTGTTAAGACGTATACTGGCTCTGGTAGTTAAGGAGTTTCTCCTTGTCTTGAAAGATAAAAAGAGCCGTTTTGTTATTATCGGGCCGCCGCTGATCCAGTTTTTTGTCTTCGGATATGCCGCGACATATGATTTGAAGGATGTTCGCTATGCAATCTTGGATGAATCACGCTCAACCCTTTCCAGACAGTTGCTGGGCAAAGTCGATGGGTCTGGAATATTTCGTCTTACTGGGGATCTGTCGAACCAGGACCAGATTGCCGAGTTTATCGACAGTGAAAAGGCACGGCTGGTGATTCATATTAGCCGTGATTTTGAAGAGAGGTTGCGGAAATCAGAATCGGTTTCTATCCAGGTTATAGCTGACGGGCGTAATCCCAATGTCGCCCTGATTGCTCTCGGCTATTTAAGCAGCATCGTCCAGCAGTTTAATCAAGATCTGGTGCAGCAGGGACTTGCAGAAACCGGCAGCCCGCGCCTGCAGCTGGTTGACAGGGCCTGGTTCAACGGCAATCTGCAGAGTCGCTGGTTTATCGTTTCTGCTTTGGGTGGGATCATCAGTATGGTGGTGGTTATGATTCTGACGAGTCTTTCGGTGGCCCGTGAACGGGAATTCGGAACCTTTGATCAATTGCTGGTGGCACCGTTTACGCCGGGTGAGATTTTGGTAGGTAAGTCGTTGCCGGGTATTACATTTGGTCTTCTGGACGCCCTGATTTTTTCAGCTGGTGCTGTATTATGGTTTCATGTTCCTTTTCGGGGAACAATCATTGCCCTTGTTGTGTCTTTGCTCTGTTTTATCGTCACTATGGTCGGGGTCGGTCTTCTGGTTTCTTCTCTTTCCATGACCATGCAGCAGGGGTTACTCGGTTCCTTTATCTTTATCATGCCCGCTGTTACACTTTCAGGTCTTGCCACGCCTATTGAAAATATGCCCCAGTGGCTGCAGCAGGTCAACATGATCAATCCTGTACGTTATATAATAATTGCCCTGCGCTCAATATTCCTTCAGGGAGCAGATCTGGCAATGGTATGGCCGCATATCTGGCCTCTGCTGATTATGTCGTCGATAACCCTGCCGCTTGCGGCCTGGCTGTTTCGGGCTCGATCAGTGTGAATGATTCGGGAAAGGTGAGTATCAGCCGGATTTCATTCACGGTTCCTTTGTAAGAATAAAACCAAATTAGCCCGGTTTCAATGTACTGCCGTGAAGTTTCGGTTTGTCCATGTCAACTGCTCGTCATAACAGTCTAAATATCTGTGGTTAACTCTATTTCTCGCTTAAAAGGCCCATCTCAAGAAAAATGCACCTTTTAAGGAAAACACGCCGTAGAAAAAGCCCTCAATGAATTTAAACAGCAAAAATCGCCGAATTATCATCGGCACCCGACCTGCGCGTGCGTTCAAAAAATATAGTTACTCACTATCAATCTCGCTCTTAATTGATAGTGGGCTGCCTCACCTGTCACCACAGGTGAGGGGGACATAATTCTCTCAGGTGATAGATAGTGCTCTGTTTATAGCTGTATTTGTTATCACCGGTTTTTTCTAAGGGGAGGCTGGGAAGTGTTAAGCCAATCTCACCTGTTGTGTCTACGATGATAATGTCTTTGGTCTTTTGAGTTGAGGCGAGGTCCTCAATAATGGCCGCAAGGGTGGCTCCTTTTTTATTACTAATCGTATCGAGTCGAGTAAACGCAGGGTGAAATGTTTTCTCCACAAGTGCCTTAATCTCTTCTGTCTGAGTATCCTTGTTGGCTATGATGGCAGCAGAACTTGAGTTTTTATCCTTAATTTCAAGTGAGTCGCCAAGCTTGATATGCCCCCCTTTTTTTACTACTGCGAAAATGCCTTCTCTTGGCATAACACAGTCTCCGGCTTGATGGTAAATCGCACAGGGTGTGTGACAAATCTTACCAAGCTGGGAAATGATGAGTTCAGTTTCATCTCCTATGGTGATATGCGTACCGACATCTAACTTGGTCAGGTCAACACCTTCTGTTGTAATATTTTCCGCAAAATTTCCTGCGGTGACATCTAAACCCTTATCGCGCATGGTTTGTATACTTTCTTCCGCAAGAAAACTGACCTGTCTGTGCCAATCCCCTCCGTGGGCATCATTTTCAAGACCAAAATTTGCGATCAACTCTGTTGAGTCGATATTTTTTTTTCGCATTCCTTTATGGTCACTAATTGATATTGCTGTTATTATTGTCAAAATGTCCGCCTTAGAGCTAGCCCCGGTAAAAGGGAAAAAAGCCAGGACTCTTTACAGTACCCCCTCGGAGTCTATCGTTTACCTGAGGGGTATAAGTGCCATGGCCGATTATGTTAACGACTAAATTTCAATAGAGTCTCCAGCTTTCTTGTTTTTTTATGACAGGTTTTCTGGAGTAAGGCACTAATAAATCTTAAAGTACCACAATGTATTACTAACAATATCGTAAATCACTAAATTGTCAAACCAGGAATTGCGAAATCAACCATATCTTAATTGAAAAGATGTGTAGTTTATTCTCAATTAATCAATTGGTGGGAATTGCAATCGAATAGTATTTATGCAATAATTATAAGAAAGGAAAGGAAGTTTCACTCTATGTAAGAGGAGGGGATATGAGTATAATTCATGAGATCGACAATGTGGTCACACCGGTGGATTTTTCTGATAATTCAAAATTGATTGCCGAGTCGGCAGCATATCTTGCCGGGAAATTTGGTGCCAACATGCACCTCATCTTTGTGGTACAAAACTTTGAAGATTATTCAGGTTTTTTTGTGCCTCAAATGACGCTTCCTAGTCTTGAAGGTGAGTTAGCCGAGAGCGCAGAAACCAAAATGGCCTCTTTCTGTGGTGAGCTGGTTGAGTATTGTAATACCGTAGGAGTGAAAGATCTTACCTATAAGGTTTTGATGGGTGATGTGGGGGAAAAAATAATCGAATACGCCACAGATGTTGAAGCTGATTTGATTGTAATGGGAACCCATGGTTATAAGGGCCTGGAGAAAATAATGTTTGGTAGTGTTGCAGCCAAGGTGGTTAGGGCCGCCTCATGTCCGGTAACTACTATAAATCCTTATACTTGCTGTAGTAGATAGATGAGCCCGTTGATCTCGGATCAAAATCCTAGTAAATTAACAGACTCATGGATAGCTTTGCCTCCCCTTGGTATAGGGGAGGCTTGAGTTACTCTTTGTCCTAGCCCCCATTTCTCATGAACTTTTCGATAAATAGCCTAAATTTCTAATTTCACAGGGTCAATCCAATGGACTCAAGAGCAGTGTGTATTTCGCTTCATATCGAAAAGCTCACCCTCCGGGTCACAAGATTTTTCCGCTGCTGCATCGTTACTGAGCACTTGAGGTACAAAAGTACAGTCGAGTGCTCCGTGTCTTGATCAGCAAAAAACTTTAGTGATGAGAAATTCGGGCTAGTGTCTTGTCACATCTCTAATGTTGGATAAAGGCGCTTTAGTTTGATTCGGGCGTCTTCAGTGGTGAACTGCCAATTCACCTTGGCTTTCATTCCGTTTCTATCCGCCTCCCACGCCTTAACCT
>JBLHNA010000047.1:0-36653 GCA_047619065.1 Desulforhopalus sp. | reverse complement strand
TTAGAATGAGCATTCTTTATTATGGAGAGTGTTTTTAGAATATGCACCCAATAAATGGGCTTTTTACGGTCTTACTCACCATTATATCTGACTCTACATAATGCCGCTTATGGGGAGCTCCCCATTACCGACATACATTCGCCACCGATATGATCAACGCCGGCATACGTGTCGAGGTCCTGCAGCAGATCCTCGGTCATCAGGATATTGAGATGACTCTGCGCTATGCACGACTCTCTGATAAGCGAAGAGAAGAAGACTATTACCGTGCCATGATGGTTATCCAGGGTGGAGGAGAATCTGATGAACCTTACCGAGTCAGTACTGCATTACAGAAGGTATTTGAAGAGAAGGAACTACTCAAACCACACAAAAAAAAACTATCTGAATAGACTGCAGCACTTTCTTGGCTGGCTGCCGGTTGCGGTTGAATCGACAGAGTCGATACATATCAAGAATTTTATCGACATCCTGCTTGATAGAAGGCTCAGTCCCCAGACGATCAACGGTCACCTGATCGCGATTCGCAGCTTCTACCGTTATCTCCAGGAAGAGGAACAGCGGGAGATCGACAATCCGGTGACCAGCGGCTTATCTTTGCGTCTTGCCAAACCGCTTCCGAGGTTCCTCCAGGACAGCGAAGTCGCTGCGTTCTTTGGTGTGATCAGCAAACAGCGTGACTTTGCCATATTCCTGTTAATGCTACGCTGCGGGTTGAGAGTTGAGGAGGTGGCCAACCTGACCCTCGGTGTTATTGACCATCGGCGCAACCAGATCATGGTACGGTGTGGTAAAGGTTCCAGGGACCGCCTGGTTTACCTTTATGATGATGCGGCAGATGCGTTAGCCGCGTATTTACAGCTGCGGCCTGAGACGGACGAACCTCGCATCTTCCTGGTTGAAAAAGGTCTCTATAAAGGCAAGCCCTTGTCGGTAAGAGGTATTCAAAAGAGGGCTGAATATTACTCAGCAAAAAGTGGTGTTCATGTCAGTTGCCATCGGCTTCGCCATACGATGGCAACTGATCTGCTCAACGCCGGTGCCGACATTGTTACTATCCAGTATCTGCTTGGCCATAGTAAAATCAAGACGACGATGCGCTATGCTCGCTTATCGAACCAGAAGGCCCGGATGGATTACTACCAGGCTATGACCAGGATCATGGAAGCAAAGGGGCCATTGAGTTCGTGGAATATGAGGTGTTAAACCGCTCCGCCAGAGACCACCTGTTCCGACGAGCGATAGTGGGGCCCATTCTCACAAGCGGACTCTGACTCCGCTCAGTTCGGAGATAAATCTTGACTTACAAGGGTATAATGAGAAAAATTAGCTGTAGGTAAACATTTAAATCAACAAGATAAAACAGGGTTGTTACGTATACAAACTGTAAAGGTCCAGTATCAATCTCAGTAGAGGGGAAGTGGCCTGCACACCTGTCGATTTGTAGGTGCACAGGAAGCACCTTTCGTAGGAGCATAATGCAACATTGATTAGCTTTGTTGTGGCAATGTTACGTCCAATGATAAGTCGCTGGCATCATGTGATCAAGAATAGAGGTTGCCAATACGAAAATCCAACATATCAACTGGTATGAATTCCAATAGGCTTACCACCATATCGCACCTATGTGCCTCTCCCACATGTGTTTCTTCACAAGATGTTTTAGAAATTTTGATAAACTAGTAATTATACGAGTAGCAATTGCCCGGCCTAAGCTTTATAACCTATAGTAGGGGTCTAATCTGAATAATGCCAAGCTGAAAACTAATGTAGATGATTCGGTGGGTCTCTATTTTGGTCCAACAGTACCGGCAGGATTTGAGAGCAGTTGGGTGAAAACCATCCCCGGACAAGGATTCTTCCGGTATTTTCGAGCATACCGGCCCTAAGAAGGAGTTTTTCGACCTGAGTTGGACGCTTGATAACCTGAAGAAAAATTAAACAGAGGGAGGGGTAATGAAATTGCTACACAACTGGAAACACTTAACCATTTTGGGCACTATAGTCCTGGCGACGTGCATGTCCGCACCAGTGCAATCGGCTCAGGAAAAGCCGAACATCCTTATCATCTGGGGAGATGACATCGGTGAATTTAATATTAGCGCCTACAATCTTGGTCAGATGGGCTACAGGACTCCGAACATCGACAGTATAGCCAGCGAAGGTGCGCTGTTCACAGACTGGTATGGCCAGCAGAGCTGCACCGCCGGCCGCGCAGCATTTATCACCGGACAGTCGCCCATTCGCACCGGCCTAACCAAGGTCGGCCTGCCCGGCACCCCGGAAGGCATCACGGAGCACGATCCGACCCTGGCGGAATTGCTTAAACCGCACGGCTATATGACTGGGCAGTTTGGAAAAAACCACCTGGGCGATCTGGATCATATGCTGCCGACCAACCACGGGTTCGATGAGTTCTTTGGCAATCTCTACCACTTGAATGCGGAGGAGGAGCCGGAGAACGAGCATTATCCTAAGGACCCGGAGTTCAAAAAGAAGTTTGGACCGCGCGGCGTCATCCACAGCTTTGCTGATGGTAGGATTGAAGACACTGGCCCCCTCACCAAGAAACGAATGGAAACCATCGACGAAGAAGTAAACGCGAAGGCACTCGATTTTATGGAGCGGGCAGCGAAAGCCGACAAGCCATTCTTCCTATGGTGGAACTCCACTCGGATGCACGTCTTCACGCACCTGAAAGAGGAGTCTGAGGGTAAAACGGGATTGGGCATCTACGCAGATGGCATGGTTGAGCATGATGGCCATGTCGGAGAGGTGCTGGCTAAGCTCAAGGAACTGGGCCTTGAGGAGAACACGATAGTTATGTATTCGAGTGACAATGGTGCAGAAGTGTTCGGTTGGCCCGATGGTGGAGCGACAAGGCACCGCGGTGAGAAGAACACCCAATGGGAAGGCGGTTACCGGGTTCCAACTGCGATTCGTTGGCCTGGCGTCATCGAGCCTGGCACGATTATTAACGACATGGGAGCGCATGAAGACATGCTTCCGACTCTGTTGGCTGCAGTCGGTGACACCACGGTCAAAGAAGACCTCCTCAAAGGTAAGAAAGTTGGCGACAAGACCTTCAAGGTCCACCTGGACGGCTACAACTTGATGCCGTTTCTGAAAGGTGACGTCACCGAAAGCCCGCGTCACGAATTCATCTATTGGACTGACGGCGGCAAAGTCGCGGCACTGCGTTACAATGACTGGAAGATCACCTTCCTTCGCCAGAATGAGGTGGGTTTCAAAGTCTGGGAAGCTCCGTTCGAGGAACTGCGCTGGCCGATGCTCACCAACCTGCGCATGGATCCGTTTGAACGCGCTTACGATCAAACTATCGGGTACGTGCATTGGCAAACGGAGCGTCTTTTCACGATCGCACCCGCATCTGCCTATATCGCGAAGTGGTTGCAGAGCTTCCAAGAGTTTCCGCCCCGCATGAAGCCAGCCACCTTCAGCCTCGAGCAAGTGATGGAAGCAGCGTCCGGCGCCCACGGCGACTGAAACAGACGGCGCGCTCTGTGAAACGCTGAATGAACTCATTCCAGGGCGCACCTGTTCATACGGGTGCTGCCCTTGGATTCTCTTTCTGTTGTGGTCGAGGTGAGGCCGCCCAGAAAACCAAGGAGCTTGATCTCTCCAAATTCCCAACCGATGCCAGCTATATGTCTGGCATGAATGGTCAGGAGCGCAACTGGCTTCCAACTGATGCGATGGTTGAGGCTATTATTGGCAATGTTAACCATTTAAGCAAAATCGCAACATAACTAAACTCGCAACATAATTCCTGTGGATCTTCGGTTCTCAATATGGTAATTGCCTAATACGTTTCAAGTTGCCGCCCGCAAGAGATTAATCCATAAAATCCTTGCAATTCCAACAAGATAAGACATTAGGATTCGTGCTGATTCCACAACACTCTCCACACCAATACTTCTCACGATAAAAATTTTGATCAAATTATATTACCCACCAACAATGACTCCAATCTTGTTATCGTTCTACAAACAAATTGATCAAGCAACGAACCTCTCTCGTAGATTACAAGCAACATTACACTTTGAAAGTGTAGTGCAGACATGCCTAGAAACATCTAGCCCGAATTTCTCATGACTTTTTGATTTGAAACTCAATTGTTTGTTTTTATAGTTTTAAAATGACTTCCTTAATTAACAGGGTGTTTTTCGTTTCAAATCAAAAAGTTCACCCTTCGGGCCAACAGATTTATACGCAGCTGCTTCGTTACCGAGCATTTGCAGGTAGCGAAGACTCCGGTAGATTATTACAGCTTCATGCCCGGAGTCTCGACCTGCGAAAAACTTTGTTGGTGAGAAATCCGGGCTAGACCTTATTCCTTTGCTGTCGGCACAGAAGAGACCGTTAAGTCTTGATTTTACGTTGCCTCCACTTCTGCTGCTTCAAGATCACTCACAAGTTCCTCAAAACTTGTGATAATATCTTCGGCATCCTCTTCTACGGCAGCCTCAAATTCTGCTAATGCAATATCCGGGTTTAAAGCGGCGGTCATTGGACTTGAAACCATAACAACAAAATCACCCTGCTCCTCTGTCTCGACTCCAGCTCTCTGTGGGTATCGCCACAGCGCAAAAGCACCAATAACGCAGAGCATCCCTCCGATACTTCCATAAAAAGCCTCAGAGCCAAAAATATCCATTACTAAAGCTGTGAGGGGTGAACCTATAGCCGCTCCTGTCGCGTTGAGCAGAACAAGAGTTCCACTTGCCGCAACCATCTGGGTCGAGGTGAGGTAGTTGTTGGTATGGACACTACACAGTGCATACAGAGGCATAGTCAGACCACCAATAATCGCGGCTGTACTATACAACAACAACCCTTCAGGCGAGTAATACATTGCAGCAAACGATACAACAGTTCCAGCCAGACTCGTGAGTAGTATCACTTTTATAGGACCAAAGGTATCAGACATCCAGCCCAGAGGATACTGAAAAAGAAAACCTCCTATTACCAGAGAACCCATAAATAAAGAAATGTCTTTGACTGACAAGCCTATATCGGCGGCGTACACGGCCCCCATTCCCAAAAAAGCTCCATAGGTGAGACCGCTGACAAACATACCAAATACACCCAAGGGCGACACACGGTAGAGTTGTAAGATAGAGATATTTTCCAATACATCAAATTGCGGTGCACGGGAGACAGATAACAGTATTGGAACAACTGCTAAGCTAATGAGAAGGGAAACAAGAACGAAGAGTTCAAAACTTGCGGGTGGGAATAGATTGAGCAAGAATTGCCCACCGGCCAAGCCGCCCAAAGAAACCAGCATATAAAAACTCAGAAGTTTTCCCCGCGTTTCATTATTTGCAGCTTCATTGATCCAGCTTTCTGCAACTATGAAAAGACCTGCATACGAAAAACCGGTAACGAGACGCATCAACCACCACATCCACGGATTGACAAAAACCGCCTGGACGAGAATTGATACAGAAGCAAGAGATGCCAATGCTCCAAAAGTTCGTATATGCCCAACGCGACCTACAATTACAGGAATAATCTTACAACCTGCGATAAGACCAAGGAAAAAACCAGACATTACGAGTCCGGTGACAATCGTACCAAACCCTTCCATGGATGCACGAACCCCTATAAGAGTCCCCTGCAGTCCATTGCCGAGCATAATCAAGCCCATGCCAAAAAAAAGCGCCCAACAATTAAATACAACACCAAGCATGGTAGATTTCCTCTGGAATGATAACTTATCGGTTGATACAAATCCTCGTCACAATCATACGCCACCTTTCACATACGACAATCAACAGGGCAATAGCAAACAAAAAACATTATTAAACGATTTCATCTGCTATTTGTTTCATACCAAACCGAACATTCGAGGTCCTCTACACTGTGCAGGACTCACCCCTCAAATAATATTTCATATATTTTCAAACAGTTACACCTACCACGCAAATGTCCTAAGCACCTCCTCTTTACAAACCGGATGAGAGGCAATTGCATGATCGATATTTTTCAGAAACATTTCTCGGGATTCTGGTAACCACCCCTTCATGGGTACAACATTATTACCATGATCCCCCCAGTAGAAGGTTTTAAAACCGACCATGTTCTCTAGGAGGTACTTTTCCTCCTCTAAGATCTGCAATGGAGTTGGCAGTATGAATTCTCCTGACTTCACTTCAGCTTCCAATTCGGTTCCCGGCTGGACTGCCAGGGCCATAGGAGCGAGTTCCTCAGGCTGCATAATGTTGAGCAACCTTGTGGTTTCAATAATATGTTCTTTTGAGCGTTCCCTGCCAGCAATCCCAAAGATGATGGACACAAGTACCTCGATACCAGCTGCTTTAGCCTTTGCCATTCCTTCTTTGGCCTGTTCCGGCGTCAATCCTTTTTTTATCCTTTCCAGAGTTAGGCTATCGCCTGATTCCAAGCCGGTATAGGCCATAGTCAGCCCTGCCTGTTTCAGTTTTGTGAGCTCTTCAACAGATTTACGTCTCAGATCATTCAGACCGGCGTAGAGAGAAATTTTCAAGCATTCCGGGAAGGTTGTCTTGATTTTTTTAAGAATTTTTTCAAGAAACTCCGTTTTCAGAGCAAGTACGTTTCCATCTATTAGAAAGATGGATTCAACACGCTGATACGTACTTCTTGCTTCCTCGATATCCTTGAAAATATCTTCCAGTTCCCGAATTCGAAATTTCTTCTCTCTGAACATATCGCAGAATGTACATTTATTATGGGTACATCCCAGGGTTGTCTGTATCAGTACGCTGCCTGCCTCTGTCCACGGCCTGTATACTTTTCCTTCGTAATACATATCTATTGTCGTCCTATTGTGTTATTTCGGCCAAAATTGTCTCGATAGTGCGTACTAAATTTTCACATTTTTGTGGATCGAGCGCATCTGGATGGGGCGAAGTAAACTGACCTATATCGTTGTCAAAATACCTGCCAAAAGCAGTAGAAAACTCATCTGACAGTGCTACGCGACAGAGAATTTCCGCACCAATACGAAGGTCGCCTCCAGCCACCCCATAGGCCTCTTTCACCATTTTACTACCGAGCATTGATCTTGGATTCACTGCAATAATTGCCGGACCATCATCTGCAAGGCATAGCGCCATACTGCGAGACCACATCGTAAGTGCCAGCTTGCTTTGTGCATATGCCCCACCATCGGAGAGTTCAGCTCCACCTACCAGCGCACCAAGGTCCACCGGAAACTGGGTGGCAGATGAAAGGTTGATTACTCGTCCAAACGCTCCTAGTTGCGGTAAAAGTCGTTTTACCAGCAGGTAGGGTGCAATTGTGTTGACTGCAAACCGCGTATCAAGTCCTTCCGAAGTGATACGCTCCGGCACCCCATAGACCCCCGCATTATTGACAAGAACATCGAGTTTCGCATGTTTTCCAGCAACAGTCTTTGCCAGAACCTCTACCTCGGCCATGCGTGATAAATCGGCCACATAACTTTCAATCTGCCCTTCAGCAGGTAGTGCCAATAGTGATTGTTCCACTTTTGCAAGCTTTGCCTCATTACGCCCGTGGATCAAGACGTTGTGACCAAGTGAGACAAACATTCTGGCTGTTTCAAGCCCAATGCCGTCGGTTGAACCTGTAACAAGAATTGTTTTTTGCATAATTTCATCTCCCTATAAACGCACCTGGATCGCCCTTTTGATTGGCAGAACGATCCATAGTACTGAAATCTTAACCAAGGTCGTCCTTTGCTTCGATAAGGAAATGGTGGCTGATTGATCCTGCAGTCCGTGCCTTGAGATGTGGCACGTAGGCCGGGTCGTTCATGAAACCCATGGCAGCTTCCCTGGAGGGCCACTCGATGATTATCCGCAGGGCGCTATCTTCACCTTTCCCTTCGAGCCGCTCATGACTGGAAGTACGGGCGATATACTTCCCTCCGTATGCTGCGACGATAGCGTTTGCGGGTCCAATGTAGTCCGCGATCCAGTCTTCGGTGGTGGGAGTGACGGCTAGTACTGAGTAGTATGACATTGTGATTATTTCCTATGGTTTGTTGGGCTAAGGTTAGCTTGATTTTTGGTATTACTTGGCAAAACCACCGTAAGACTTCAGCCAAAGTGGTGCCAGGGCGGCGTGACGTTCGCGTAAATCGTCTGGCAGATCGCCCAAATGCACCATACGGGTCGGTTCTGCGGCTGCGATCCAACGCGTAGCAAAATTATCCCAGTTATCGACATGGATATGAGCTGCTTCAATATCTTTAAAGCGTTCATAAACCATCACATCCCCTTCATCAGAGACATAATATTGGTAATTCAGCGTACCTTCTTCTTTCAAAGTTTCTGCGACAATCTCTTCCATGACAGCCTTAAATTCGTCTCGTCTACCTTCTTTGATCTTCGCTTCGACGATCCATCCAATGTTTTCAAACATTTGCTTTTCTCCTGTGAATATTTGTTTATATTTGACAACCTCTATTTGACGGTGCCTCTGTTTTTCGTGCCTCGTTGTCCCTTTTTGATTGCATGATCGAACTATAACTGCCAAAGTAAAAAATGATAATAGAGGCAAATATATAATCAGTTTATAGTTTTCATTGATAATGAAAGATGAACATTGAACACCTCAAACTCTTTGTACGAGTGGCCACAACCAACAACATCAGCTTGGCTGGTAAAGAACTCGGATTATCACCTGCAGTGGCAAGTGCGCATATAGGTAAACTCGAAGATGATCTTGGCGTCCGCCTGGTCCATCGAACCACCAGGAAGGTCTCACTGACAGAAGAAGGCGTCGCCTTTCTGCCCCACGCGGGAGAGGTACTTGCAAGTGTTGAGGCCGCTCGCTCATCGGTTGGTGTCGGCAATATATTACCTAAAGGAAACTTAAGGGTGACAGCTCCTGCATCTTTTGGCCGTATGCATCTGTTGCCGACATTAGAGGGCTTTTTCTCACGCTACCCT
The DNA here is from genome assembly GCA_047619065.1 of Desulforhopalus sp. Taxonomy (GTDB): domain Bacteria; phylum Desulfobacterota; class Desulfobulbia; order Desulfobulbales; family Desulfocapsaceae; genus Desulforhopalus_A. Next base: position 27,708 of record JBLHNA010000047.1, on the reverse strand, counting down.
GACCTCTCTATTGACTTACATCTGTCTGATTCAATAGTCGATTTGGTTGAAGGTGGATTTGATATAGCCATTCGCAATGCAGATCTAAAAAATTCAACCATGATTGCTCGCAGACTTTCACCCGACAGGCGAATTGTCTGTGCATCTCCTGCCTACCTGACGAAATTTGGTGAGCCGACCACGCCTCATGACTTACGTGATCATAACTGCATTAATTTGATGGGCCTTGAAAACTGGGTATTTGAAACACCTCGCGACCATCTGAGCATAAAAACAAAAGGAAGTTTTCGAACTGACCATGGTGAAGCCGTCCGAGATGGTTGCGCCAATGGATTAGGTATTACGATGGCTTCTACATGGAGTGTCTATCAACATCTTAAGCAAAAGAAACTGGTGCAGATACTACAAGACTTCCCTTTGGTTTCCGAGGCCGCCATTTGGGCTGTCTACCCAAGTTCACGGCTGTTGGCCCCCAAAGTCAGAGCGTTTATCGACTATTTGGGAGAGTGTTACGGCAGTCCGCCATATTGGGACCATAATCCTGATGACGAGGTAGTGCCCGACCGAGCCGATCAAGAAGTTCTTCCTGTAAATTAAGGTGCGACAAAAGTTTTTCCATACAATATATTCAAATTTTGCAACGCTAGTCTATCCAATACACTTAATAGAGATTTTGACATATGCATCACACACCTACATCAAAAAAGATCCTCATACTCGCTACAGGCGGTACAATCGTCTGCGCTCATTCAGATAAAGGATTACACCCACATTACAATGTAGACGATCTGATCCAGCGTATCCACCCGACGAACGAACACCACTCTATTTCGGGGAAAATGGTCATGAATATAGATAGTTCCAATATGAACCCGAACTATTGGCTTATTATTGCCCAGGCAATCAAGGCTGATTACGAAGATTACGACGGCTTTGTCATTACCCATGGAACAGATACCATGGCTTATACCGCAGCAGCCTTAACCTATATTCTCGAGGGCTTGAATAAACCTGTTATCATAACGGGGTCCCAATATTCTATGGTGGACAGCAAGACAGATGCCATTCAGAATCTCAACGACGCCGTTCTTTTTGCAGCTGAAGACCTCGAAGGTGTTTTTATTGCTTTTGATGGATTACTCATTAATGGTACTCGCGCCATCAAAACGAAGACAAAAAGCTATGACGCCTTCAAGAGTGTCAACTATCCTCCTGTGGCAGGGGTTAAACATAACCGGATCAGCTATAATCAATCAGTCTGCATCCATTTTAAAAAGAAACAATCGCAGTATCATGACCAACTACCACTCAAGCTGGCATCAAAGATAGAAGATAAGGTCTTCGTCCTGAAACTCTTCCCAGGCCTTGACCCAGGCATATTTGACTATCTGCAGGAAAATATGAAAGGAATAATTATTGAAAGTTATGGAATAGGAGGGGTTTCTTCAGAAATCCTCGATATTGCCACCAAAGTACACAACCTTGCTGATGCGGGGGTTGCAGTCGTACTCACCACCCAGTGCTTACAGGAAGGCGTTAATCTGCAAATCTATGAAGTTGGAAGATCTCTACCATTAGATAAAATCATATACGGTAAGGACATGAACACTGAAGCTCTGGTCCCAAAACTTATGTGGGCTCTTGGAAAAACAACCGACTCTATTGAAGTGAAACGGCTTGTTGAAACCCCGGTCCGAGGCGATATTTTAGAAAACCCGGAACAATTCTACTTCTCATGATCATAGCAACAGGTCAAACTGAAAAAATCACATAAAATCATCTCAGCTGGCTGCAAATCTCGTGGAAATGTGATTTCACCACATATGATCAAATCCGGATGAGCTGTGACAACATAAAGATACATTTTTCTTTTAAACATCCCCTTCCAACTGGTTTTATATAGGCAGATGTTGTAACATTTTTGTAAGATGTATTAGACGATCGCTTACGTTAATTGCTCGAAAAGTAACAAAACTTTGCTCTTTAATATCGTTATGGGTGTCACGGCACAAGCGATACATCTTATGAAGAAACAATATTAAAGCAGTGTGTATCAAAAACGCAGATATCGGACTCAATCGTTTGAATAAACATCCAGCAGTAACAAGAAGGTTAATGACTCATAATATTTTTTCCCCTACAGTGCCAGAGCATCTATATGGGCGTAGTACAACAACCCAAAAAGGGTTAAACTGCGCCCTTGCCCAAGTTATCCTTGTTGTGATCGTGCTCTGCTTACCTGATAACACAATAGCGCAAGAAATCGATTGTGTCAGATTGGATAATAACGGGTCAAGTTATAATTTAGACAATTCAATCAGCTATTTTGAGGATAACACTACCACAAAACAATTTGAAGAAATTCATCATAGCTCCGACAACCAATGGCATACTGTACTGGAGCATGTTCCCAGTTTTGGTTTTAGCAACTCTGTATACTGGCTACGGTTTGATATCTGTAAGTCTCATCCAGATGAAGAACTGACTGTTCTGGAAATACAGAACCCCCTCCTCGATTCTATTGACCTGTTTGCTGTTAGAGATGACAGCATTATCTACCAGAGCCATAGTGGAGACAGAATTCCGTTTAGCGAGCGACCTGAAAACCATCGAAATTTCCTGTTTTATTTGCCCAAGCTAGAGACGACACCATTGAGGGTGTACATACGCATTCAGACGGAAAGTGCTATTCAGATGCCCTTAACTCTTTGCACGCTCACAGGATTTACTCAAGACAGTCAAGAAATGTTATTATGGCAGGGATTATATTTTGGTATCATTTTGGCGATGATTCTCTACAACGCCTTTCTTTTTTTCTCAATTCGTGAGGTGCAATATCTCTATTATATCTATTTTACAATAAGCTATTTTATTTTTCAGGCGATCTTACAAGGCTTTTTCCAACAATACGCCCTCGGCTCCGTCTGGTGGCAAAACCATGGTTTACTGATATTCGGTTTCAGTTCCATTGCATTTGCCAACCTGTTTGCCTGTTCTTTTTTACAGATGCAGAAAGAGAAACCAATTTTATCTCGGATACTCCGTGGAATTGGCTTTCTATCAGTCCTGTCGGCCGTTCTTGCCTCGATGCTCCCCTATATGCATATGGTTAAATTGATGCTCGGATTTTCGATTTCCAGCTCCCTACTCATCATGTTTGCAGGCTTCACCCTATGGTTTAGCACCTATCTACCTGCACGAATATTTACTCTAGCCTGGCTCACCTTACTGGTCTCTTTTGTTTTGGCTTCTCTCAATAAGTTTGCCCTGCTCCCCCGTTCCTTCTGGACGGAAAATATCATGCAGATTGGCGGGGTACTTGAGGTAACCCTACTCTCCATCGCACTGGGGGTACGAATAGCTGCAGAAAAACAACAGCGTATCATTGCCGAACAGCGATTATCCTCTTCACTTGAAAGCGAGGTACGAGAAAGAACACTCTCCCTCAACAAAGCGTTAAAACAACTTGAAGCAGCGAACTTCATTTTAGGGAAAATGAGTCTTAGCGATAGCTTAACCGACCTTGCCAACAGAAGAGCTTTTGATATCCAATTTAAAATCGATTACCAAAGTGCCAGTCGCACCGGAGCTCCTCTTTCTCTTCTTATGATCGATATAGATTTTTTCAAAAAAGTGAATGACACCTACGGGCACCAGGCGGGCGATCAAGTTTTACGACTCGTTGCCACAGCCATTCGTTCACAGGCAACACGACCACGGGACAAGGTGTATCGCTATGGAGGTGAGGAGTTTGCCGTCGTCTTAAATAACACAAAACTTAATGGTGCTTTTAACGTTGCGGAGAAAATGCGTACCGCGGTTGAGCGGCTTCAGTTCACTTTTGAACAAAGTAGCTGTTCTGTAACAATTAGCGCTGGTATCTGCGTATACGTTGCAGCGGATAGCGGGCAACCCGTTGCCGAATTGGTGGCAATAATAAGAGAAGCTGACAGACAACTCTATCTTGCCAAAAATAATGGACGGAACCGTATTGAACACTCGATAATTTGTGGAATGAATAATTAGTATTTAACCACATTTCGACTGCGGATAAATTTTTAGATCCGTTTTTCACAACAAAAAAGAGAGTGGAAGACACCGGCATTGGGCTCTCCGTCACCCATGGAATTGTGTAGCAATATAACGGAAAATAAGCCGGGGTTAAATATTCACCACTACCGACGTTGGGGCCTTTCTTGTTCTCTTTCTTTTGTAACTTCAGGAAGGGCCACAAGATGATCATTAATATCCCTGCACGTCGCTTTTACTTTTTCATCTTTTCCAGTAATTAGCATAACAATGTCTCCTTCTGATTTACCTTCACATGCAGCAAAAGCTTCTTCAGAAATTTTCTGCTCCTGTTTTACATTGTTTCTATTGTTCATACCATCAGGTGGTGGCCCCTGTCCCATGCCGGAACCTTGGCCCTGTCCTTGACCTCCCATGGATTGAGGTTCATCACTGGAACCCTGAGATTGTGTGTCGGCACATCCGGATAATTGCATACATGAGATAACAACTAGAGCTATTGCGAGTTGCGCTATTGATCTCTGTTTATTGCCTGTTTTTTTTGAATCGCTCATTTGTCGTAATTAAAAGGTATGACACATCATACTTTTCGCACCGTAGACCGGAAGACCAAAACGGCACTGAAAGACTGATATGTTACGGTTAGAAATCCACTTGATAATCAACATTCCGTTGACCACGTTACTCTCTCATATTGTGCGATAAATTATAGGACTGTATTGTGGAGGAAATATGGACAGAATATTGAAATTTATGAGGTGTCACACCTGCAACGTTCGGTCTGGCCATATGGAGATAATGGAATTTTCGTGATAGGTTGATTCTACAGGTGATCGCCACTCTCTTATGGTTGTTATCGCAGTAACGCTTCTAACTCTTCCTGGGTGACCAAGGAGACGATCCTGGAGCACCGTCGTTCCATTATCCGCCTCTCAACCCCTTTTCGTCTATCGACGCCCAGTCGACCACCTTTAAGTGAGCGTATCCATGCCCCAAGGGAGCGTTTAGTACTATATGGCATACGAGTATCTTGACGGCGTTCTCCAAACCCTCTCCTGTCACAGCTCTGTCGCCTACAACTATTTGCGGAGCGTCTTTCCACTCCATTCCAGGGTAACCTGCTACTTGGTACTTTCATTTCACAAACAGGACCGTTGATACTTCTAGCCCGTAATACGCCTGATTGCCTATCCTGCGACAAAGCAGGGCGTCCGTAGGGTTCATCTCGATCGACATTAAGCGGCGTATGGTCTGTTTCGGCTTTATAAAAAGTATTTTGCATACTATGTGAGTGTCGTTGCGTATTCATTTTACCTAATGGGCCTTATGTTGATCGTATCTCATTTGCATAATTAATTTTGAGGCCAAGGAATCCAGTGGTTTAGCCCCACTTAAACAAGCAGTAGTCTCGGCAACTACTGCTGTTTATTGCACTCCATACATCAAAGCTTTTATCAGTATTTACCAAGTTCAAGAACTGTTTGGCCCAGCACAGTTGTCGCTGAGTTTATTTCACTGACAGCCTTGACAGTCACATAATATTCGTGGCCTTTTCCACCAGAACATGGAGGCATATACGCTCCTGCTATATCCCACTGAGGAGAGCGATGTGGGGAAATACTATAGAAAGGTTCAGCTACCTCAAAAGTGTGTCCTGGAACAGAAGGAATCGTGATTTCGGTAACATTTTCGTCCACTTTATAGCCCATAATACCATGGCCACCGTTGTTCATTTTTTCACTGTCTCTATCACTATATTCTAGGATGATAGCATTTGTTCCTTCTGGAAGATCCGCTATGTGCAACACCGGAGTACCGGGATTAACACCTCCAAACTTTTGACATTGTTGATTCACCGGAATATTGTTGCCATCCCACGTACTATCAACCAATTCGATCTTCAAACCAGGGATATTCTGGCCCGCGGCACTGACTATACCTGTATATGCAGCAAACGTTAACAAAAGAGATAAAATCACGATTTTCATATTCACGAGACGCCTCCTTAGAATCAAATAGTTACAGATGACCGCCAGTGGTTTACAGCTCATCTGCCGTTGTAGTAATAACTCCTATCCAGACGAAGATAATTACAAATGTTGTCAATTATCCCTCTTTACTCAGGGAACTGATGTAACAGCTTTTCTGATTAAACCCTAACCCGAATTTCTCATGACTTTTTGATTTGAAACTTAATTGTTTGTTTTTATAGTTTAAAAATGACTTCCTTAATTAACAGGGTGTTTTTCGTTTCAAATCAAAAAGTTCACCCTTCGGGCCAACAGATTTATCCGCAGCTGCTTCGTTACCGAACATTTGCAGTAGATTATTACAGCTTCATGCCCGGTGTCTCGACCTGCGAAAAACTTTGTTGTTGAGAAATCCAGGCTAAAGAGCATATTAGTAATATATTAACCCTGAAATGTGCAAATAATGTGTAAGTCAAAATGTTGGAAGGATAGAGCATAAAAAAAACCCTGTCTACTCTAAAAAGTATCCAGGGGTTTTTAAATTAAATAGGTTTAATCATCTCGTCAAAAGAGACGTTTTCATCAATGAATATTTTTCAACACTTCATCTAAGGTATCACGGGCATCACCAAATAGCATTCTGGTGTTCTCTTTGTAAAAAAGTGGGTTATCTACCCCAGCGTAACCCGTTGCCATAGAACGCTTCAAGACCACAGAGACCTTGCCTTTCCAGCATTGGAGTACCGGCATCCCGGCAATGGGACTGTCGGGTTCTTCTTCGGCTGCCGGATTTACGATATCATTGGCACCAATGACCACGGAAACATCCACATCCGGAAAATCGTCATTGATCTCGTCCAGTTCAAAGACGATATCATAGGGCACTTTTGCTTCAGCAAGCAGTACATTCATATGTCCTGGCATCCGACCAGCCACCGGATGAATACCAAAACGGACGTTAATATTTTTTTCCCGCAGCTTACGGGTTATCTCAAACACCGTATGCTGTGCCTGGGCAACAGCCATGCCGTATCCGGGAATAATCATCACCTCTTGAGCACCAGTAAGCATCTCTGCGACCTCAGCCGCCTGAACTGCTTTCACATCTCCTGCGTCTCCTGCCGCTCCACTTACGGTTGTGCCGCCGGATGTACCAAAACCACCGGCAATAACAGCCAGGAACTTTCGGTTCATGGCTCTACACATAATATAGCTTAAGATAGCACCACTACTACCAACCAGAGCACCGACCACAATCAACAGGTCATTGCTCAGCATAAATCCAGTAGCCGCTGCAGCCCATCCGGAATACGAATTGAGCATAGAAACTACAACCGGCATATCAGCCCCACCAATGGCCAGGACCATGTGAACTCCAAAGGCCAGAGCAACAACGGTCATCAGTATCAGTGGTAAAGAACCTCCACCTGCAGCCGACTGTCCAACAAAAAGAACGCAGAACCAGAGTGCAGCCACAAGCAGGCCAAGATTTAAAAAGTGACGCCCTGGCAACAGCAGAGGTTTACCCGAAATTTTGGCACTGAGTTTTAGGTAGGCAACAATGGAACCGGAAAAGGTCAGAGCTCCGATGAGTATCCCCAGATATGTTTCCACATCGTGAATGGTTTTGTCCACCCCTACCAAAGGGCTCCCATGATCCAGAAAATTCGCAAAACCAACCAAAACTGCCGCCAATCCTACCATACTGTGGAGAATAGCTATCAGCTCTGGCATTGCAGTCATCTCCACTCGTTTGGCCAATACGAGCCCAGCACCGCCACCAACCAACAACCCGAAGAATAAGATGAAATAGTTGGCCGTCACCACTCCACTAAAGGTGGCGACAAGAGCCATAAGCATACCGATCATGCCGTAATAATTTCCGCGTCGTGCCGTTTCCTGGCGACTCAACCCACCGAGCGCTAGAATAAATAGAACAGTAGCCCCTATATAGGCCACAGACATCATACCTTGAGACATAATATTCCCCTATTTCCTGAACATTTCCAGCATGCGCTGGGTTACGGCAAATCCGCCGAAAATGTTAACACTGGTGATCAAAATTGCGATTCCTGCCAGTAACCGTATAAGAGTACTATCCGACGATATCTGCAGCAGGGCTCCAATAATGATTATGGAACTGATGGCATTGGTCACACTCATAAGGGGAGTGTGCAACGAGGGAGAAACATTCCAGATCACCATATAACCTACGAAACAGGCAAGAACAAAGACAGTAAAATGGGACATAAATGCAGGAGGTGCCACAGATCCCAAACCAATCAAGATTACGGCCCCGACAGCAAAGGGAACCAAAAATCCCCAGGCGGAACGGCTCTCCTCCTTTTTCACCATGGGCTTTGCCCGCTCAGGCGCTTTTTTAGGTGCGGCCGAAAGCTTTGGTGCAGGTGGAGGCCAGGTCAACTTGCCTTCTTTAATGACCGTTGCCCCTCGAATTACCTCGTCCTCCATATTGACATTGAGAACTCCGTCTTTTTCCGGTGTCAGGTCTGAGAGCAGATGTTTAAGGTTTGTTGCATAGAGCTGACTGGCCTGGGTTGGCAGGCGAGATGGAAGATTGGTATAACCAATGATTGATACCCCGTGTTTTACAACGACCTTGTCGGGCTCGGATAGCTTGCAGTTTCCACCCATTTCCGCTGCAAGATCAACGATAACACTTCCATCTTTCATGGAGCGGACCATGTCTTCGGTGATAAGTTCCGGTGCAGGTTTTCCAGGAATCAGCGCCGTGGTGATAATGATATCAACCTCTTTTGCCTGTTCAGCAAAGAGGGCCATCTCCGCCTTGATAAACTCGTCACTCATTACCTTGGCGTATCCACCTTCTCCTGAACCGTCGTCATCTCCTGCAAAATCAAGGAGGAGAAACTCCCCGTCCATGCTTTCAACCTGTTCTTTAACCTCAGGACGAGTATCAAAAGCGCGAACAATAGCTCCCATGCTTCTGGCTGCACCAATGGCAGAAAGCCCTGCGACACCGGCCCCTATTACCAGGACCTTGGCAGGCGGAATTTTCCCTGCAGCGGTAATCTGCCCGGTAAAAAATCTACCGAAATGCTGAGCGGCTTCCACCACAGCCCTGTATCCAGCAATATTTGCCATAGAACTCAGAGCGTCCATCTTCTGGGCTCTTGAGATTCGTGGTACGGAATCCATCGCAAGAACAGTGACTTTTTTGGCCACCAACTGTTCCATGAGTTGTGCATTTTGAGCTGGCTGAACAAAACTGATCAGACATTGACCTTCTCTTAATAAGGCGAGTTCCCCCTGCTCTTCACCTGGCGCACGAACCTTTAAAATAAGGTCACATTCCTGATACAGAGTCTCTCTATTTTCGGCAATCGTTGCACCGGAATCTCTATATCGGTCGTCGGAAAATTTGGCCAGTACTCCAGCTCCAGATTCTATGGTCACCTCGTAGCCGAGTTGTATTACAGATTCAGTGACATCGGGTGTCATTGCAACCCGCATCTCACCATCATGTAGTTCTTTAGGCACCCCAATTCTCATCATGTATCTCCTCTGATATTGTGGGTTAATAATTCGAATAAGGCAGGTACAACTGTAAAGAAGAGGATATTCACGGAATAGACCTTTGGCTATCGGCAGGTTGCTTTAAAAACGTGTTCTTCACATTTGCCCCACCTGCCCCAGTCGCATCGAATATACTTATAAGTCCCGAGCAAACCATTAGATATACCGATTTGACCTATGGATTGTTCCTGTGCATACAGTGCCACACTTACCTGTATTAAAACCCCAACCACTTGACAATACGTTAAAAAAAATAATCTCTATGGATACTTTACCGTTTAGGCTGCATCCCGGACAGGACCTCAAAATAGAACTTGATCGATTGGTCGATACCCATGAAATTGATGCGGCCTGCATCCTAACCTGCGTGGGGAGCCTGACCACCGCCGTGCTGCGATTTGCCAATCAGGAGACTTCTGAAAAGCTTGATGGTTATTTCGAGATTGTTTCGCTCACTGGCGTCTTGTCGAGACATGGCTCCCACTAACATATTGCCATTGCCGATGAACGTGGCACAAGTTACGGCGCGCACTTGATGGATGGCTGCAAAATCTACACAACCGCTGAAATCGTCATTGGTATCATCCCGGCTCACTCATTCCTGAGGACATTTGATCCTCAGACAGGATACCCCGAACTCGAAGTCGTTTCCCCAACACAAATAAAGGAGCCCGAATCATGAATCTCAGTAAACGTTTCAAAGAAGATTTCACCACGACGACCATTGCCTTGATGTCTATTGCCATTGTTATCAATATTGTAGCCGGGCAATTGGTATCAATGCTCAAGCTTCCAATATTTCTCGATTCAATCGGAACCGTTCTTGTCGGCCTGCTGGCCGGTCCTTGGGCTGGCGGTTTAACCGGCCTGCTCACCAACCTTATCTGGGGAATGATCACCTCTCCTGTAGCCGCAGCGTTCTCGCCTGTTGCGATGGCTATTGGTATTGTAGCGGGCCTTTGTGCCAAATACGGTCTGTTCAAGACATGGTGGCTGGCAATTATCAGTGGTGTCATTATTGCGGTCTTCAATGCTGTAGTCGCCGTACCAATCAGACTTTATATGTTTGGCGGTATCACTGGCTCCGGTGCCGACTTTATCACTTCCTACGTGCTGGCACTGGGCAAGGACCTATTTGGAGCGGTGGTGGTCAGTGTCTTCACCACCAACCTGGTCGATAAAGTTGTTACGGCACTACTTGCCTGGGGGATCGTCAAAGCACTGCCTTTTCGAACCACGGGTAGATTGCCCCGAGCGAAATGCGTCATTACTACTGCATAATATGAGATAGCGGTGCAACTGGCTCCACTCAAACCCCGATGACAACCAGTTCATGAGCGGAGCCAGAAACGAGATGATTCAGAAGAATACTACAGCCACGCTCTTCATCGACAAAGACTCGTGGATCCGCCATTTACACCCCTTCACCAAACTATCCTATGTCCTATTGACAGGGGTGACTGTATACACAGGACTTTTCGATTGGAAATGTACTTGCCTGCTACTTTTGGTCAATGCTGTCGTTGCCGCAAGTGGGGGGATTTTAAAGGAAGTATGCCAGGCTCTTGGACGAATTATCCTGCCCCTGCTACTTTTCATGATCCCCATCCACGGTTTTCTTTATCCCGGTAACAAGACCATTCTGTTCGAGGCATACAACATGCCCCTGTATCAGGACGGATTGCTTTTCGCTCTCACGACCCTTTCAAAACTGACAGCCTTGCTGATGACATCACTGCTCTTTGTCTTCTCCACTCATCCTGCCGACCTGATTACTGCTATATCACATCAAGGCAAATCCCCGTCCCTGGCCTATCTCATCGGCAGTCCCCTTCTTCTTCTGGGAGGCATGCGCGAACGGATCGAAACCATCCAGGCCGCCCAGCGTGCGAGGGGGCTACATACAGATGGCAATGTGATCCAACGCTTCTGCAGTCTGGCACCTTTAATTCTTCCTTTGGTTATTGGTGCCATTGTCGAAGTAGAACAGCGCTCGATCGCTCTCGAGGTACGTGGGTTCAAATCAACCTCTATCAAAACTTCGCTACGAATACTCACAGACTCAACATTACAACGCCTGGCCAGATGGTTGATGCTCTCGGTTGCCGCAGCTCTTGTACTTTTTCGATGGTGCTGGTGAAATATGGTAATGATTGAAACAGATCTCCTTACCTATCAATATCCCGGATCCGAGAAGCCAGCTCTTCAAGAAGTATCGTTGAGTATCCCGGCAGGCCAATTTGTGGCGGTCATAGGGGCAAACAATAGCGGAAAATCAACACTGTGTTATGCACTTACTGGTGTTGTACCACATCTCTATCATGGAAAGATGAAAGGCAGAGTGCTCATTGATGGGACAGACAACAGGGAAAAGACGGTAAGTGAAATTGCGTGTAATGTCGGTCTGGTACTGCAGGTACCAGGCAGCCAGATGTCCGGGGTACGTTATACCGTTTTTGAGGAGGTCGCCTTTGGCCTCGAGAATCAGGGTGTCATTAGAGAAAAAATGCAAGAACGGGTTGAGACTGTGCTTGCACTCATTGGTCTTGAGGAGTATGCAACACGTTCTCCATTCCACCTGTCGGGAGGCCAGCAGCAGCGCCTTGCTCTAGCGACTGTTCTGGCTGTGGATCCGGCCATTCTCGTCCTTGACGAACCGACGACATTTCTTGATCCCCAGGGTACAAAGCTGGTCTTTGACATCCTGCGTCAGTTACAGCAACAGGGGAAAACAATCATTATCGCGGAGCAGAAACTGGACCTGATCGCTGAATATGCGGACAGGGTGCTCGCTTTTGACAAAGGACAGCTTGTTCTGGACGGCAGTCCACGAGAAGTGCTCACTTCACCGGTTATGCGAAGCATCAAACTCAACGGGACAAGATATACCCAGGTAGCTGAGTTGCTGCGGCAGAAAGGATTGTGGTCTGTTGACCTGCCATTGCCGGCATCACTATCCGAGGCAGTTGACGGTCTTTCACATCTTAGGAAAACTCATGCTCATTCGCGTTGATGATCTATCATTCACCTATGGTGATTCTGTAGCCGCACTGCAGAATATCTCTTTTGAGATTTCTGCAGGGGAACGTGTCGCGCTGACAGGACACAACGGCTCCGGGAAATCAACTCTGGTCAAACACCTGAACGGCTTGCTCCAACCGTCTGCCGGCAAGATTTGGATAGCTGGCCAGGATACTACACTGGCCAAAACAGCCCAACTGGCTGGTCAAGTAGCGCTTCTTTTCCAAAATCCGGACGATCAGATATGCAAGCGAACTGTTTGGGATGAAATTGTCTTTGGCCCCAAAAATCTCAATTATTCCACCAAAAGGATTGAATCGCTGGCGGAAGATGCCCTGGCGCTTTTTGAGCTCACGCCTTTTAAGAGAAAAAATCCCCACGATTTTGGCTACAGCGAACGTAAAAGAATTGCGATGGCCTCTATTGTTGCAATGGACACCCCCATTCTTGTTTTCGATGAACCGACCGCAGGACTCGACCCCTATGAAATTTCGCTTCTGATCGCCACGCTCCAAAAACTGCAGTCTGAGAACAAAACTGTCATTGTCATCTCCCACGACATGGATTTTGTTGCAGAAAATATTAGCAGGGTAATATCCCTGGCTGGCGGAAGGAAAATGTTTGACGGCAGGGCCCGAGACCTCTTTAGACAACCTGCTCTCATGACAGACTGCAGACTCCGTCAGCCCCAGGTTACGCAACTCAGTAATGCATGTGCCCTTCGTTGTACCGCTCTTTCTTCGTATGAATGTGCGACAGAAATTGAAGACCAATTGAGATAGGTTGACAATAGTCACAACACAGCCTTTCAAGAAAGGAATTGGCATCTTTATTTGTCCGATATTCATTTAAATCGAAACCCCAATGCAATGCATTGACAGATCTGGTGATCTGTAATTTGGAACTTGTAAGGTTGTTAGTTATCTTGTTATCTAATCTATACTGAATGAGATCATGCCTAGAAGTGCATTATCTCTATTTTCAAGATTATTCACACGAAAGAAAAAAGGACTCCATGGTTAATAAATCGAAAACGATTCCCAAAAAAGATCGCTTTGATCTTGAGGGATGCAATGCAATAATGAAAGCGATTGTTACAACCGGGAACGGTGGCTACGAGAAACTCGAATATCGGGACGTTCCGGTCCCAACACTTGCCCCAGGAGAGGTGCTTCTACAAGTCCTTGCAGCCGGAGTAAACAATACTGAAATCAACACCCGTCTTGGATGGTACTCTTCCGCTGTCAAAGCTGGTACAGAGGCCCTGACAGAGAGAGAAAGAGAAGAAGCGAAAACAAAAGCAGACGGCGGTTGGAACGAGGCGACTCCTTTTCCTTTTATTCAAGGGACAGATTGTTGCGGGCGGATTGTCGCCGTGGCTCCAGGTGGAGACAAAAGTAGTATCGGCTTACGCGTGTTGATACGATCATGCATTCGCAGTAGTGGTTGGGACTCATTGGACAATATCTGGATGGCCTCGGATTTTGATGGAGCATTCGCACAATTCGTGAAAATAGCCGCGGATGAGGTTTTTCCCGTAGACTGTGACTGGAGTGATGCCGAGCTTGGAACAATTCCCTGTGCCTACGGTACGGCTGAGAACATGGTATACAGGGCAAACGTTGCAAAGGGTGAGCATGTTTTGATTGCCGGAGCGTCAGGCGGTGTCGGGTCGGCCGCAGTACAGTTGGCAAAGCGCCGGGGAGCATTTGTCACCGCAATTGCCGGGAGCGAAAAGCTTGCACAGGTGCAGTCAATTGGAGCCGATAATGTCATCGCCCGTGGGGACGATATCGTTGCCAGTCTTGGTGAAAAATCTGTAGACGTCGTCGTTGACAACGTGGCAGGAGAGACCTTTGGTGAGATGTTGAAGGTACTAAAAAGAGGTGGGCGATATGTCTCTTCGGGTGCCATCGGAGGTCCATTAGTGACACTCGATATGCGTGATTTTTACCTGAAAGATCTGACGATGATAGGTTGTACCGCATGGGATGAACCTGTTTTCCCAAACCTTGTTTCTTATATCGAGAAAGGGGAAATACGACCGCTACTTGCGAAGACGTTTCCCCTCGACCAAATCGTGGAAGCACAGCGCGCTTTCACAGAGAAGAAACATGTTGGTAAATTTGTTTTGATTCCGCCTCCGCTGGATAACGTATAGATAAACCATGGGCCATTTGTCTCTTTTGGCCGTCGCGCGGACGCTTTCATCCAGCTTCGGCCGCCTGAAATCTATCTTGTATGACAATCCGGAGCTGACACCCTCGAACTGGTGTGAGCTTCAGCCGTGTAAGAAGGTTAGGATCGCGTCCAGAGAGATCACTCTGACTCAACCTACGTCAACTTTGTTCGTCTACGCTCTGGGAGTTTTGACTATTGGCATAGGCTTTTATTTTTTATCGATCCGGGGTAGTGAAATATCTCGTATCTGGTGGGGGATCTCGCTTTTATTGTGGGGCGTTGGCGCGCTTCTGGCCGGGACAAGTCACCAGGCGTTTGCCTACGAGATCAAGTGTGCAGGACGACAGTCATGCGCCTGGACAAGCTGGTGGGAAGTTATCTACCTGATGTTCCAGCAAGTGAGCATGGATGCGATGCTGGTTGCCGTAGCATATTCCTGTACAGAGGGATCATTACGGCTAGTGCTGTTGGCTTTTGCCCTAATGATCGCCGTTATATACGTCATTTGTACCTTCGTCGGTGGCATTGTTCCAATCAAATCGCTTATCACCTTCAACTTGATGTTCTGGGTTTCGACTCCAATTCTTCTGGTTTTCTTTGTCTTAAACGGTTGGCGTTACTATATCTACAGTAACACTATGGACCTTGTCCTTCTCGTTACCTGGATTTTGTTGCTCCTCACCAGTGCGGTGTATTGGCTCTATGACGAACTGAATATTACACAGAAGCTGTGGGCAAGAGGGAAAGGGATCTGGTTCTCCCAGAACGATGTGTTGCACGTCTGCCTGATACTCTGGATGATTTATATCGCAGCAGTAGTAGCCTATCGAGTCGAGGACTATACTCTACCAGTTCTTTCGGTGTAAATGACAGTACCGTCGTTACTGTCAATTCTGGTTGCTTATATGTTCTTGCTCGTTACATCGTCTGAGTCCAGATATCTTCTATGGATCTCACCCTGCGTGTTAAAAGATAGGTCCAGATTCTGTGAATCAACAGTGCCCGAATTTCTCATCAATAAAGTTTTTCGTAGGTCAAGACACAAGCCACACTGCTGTAATAAACTACCGCAAGTGGCTTGTAACGCAGACTTTGCGGAAAAATCTATTGACCCGAATGGTTAATTTTTTGATTTAAAATGAAAAACACCCTGTTTTTCAACCAAGTTATCATTTATAAGTAATATCATAAGGTTGAGCTTTAAATCAAAAAGATCATGAGAATTTCGGGCTAGTTGCTCCATTACAGGAAAGGCTCGTAACTGACACTACTTTCGAGTTGCAATGGATTTGTTTCAGAAACAGATCTATCCGCTAGTGGAATGGTATTGTCTGTTGTGCTATCAGCCCGTAGGTTCACCCCCCATTTCCAGTTTGAGCGCTGATAACGAAACATTCACATCTGCAATGAAAAAAAGTAGGCTGACAATCAATGAGCCCATGCAGCAGATGAATAGTGCAATGATCAGGGATGTGGCCTCTATATTTGCGAGTTCAATTAAAAACAAGGAAATGACCAGAAAAGCAGCAAGCAGTATGCTCAGCGCGGCAAGGGCAATCGCCATCCGAAGCAATCTAGCTCTACGCATCAAAATCATAAGTTGATTTTCAACGCTATGCGTTTTGCTCATTGAAATGTTGTGTTTTGATTCAGCCAAGCTTCTGGATCGATCTATGACACGGCCAAAACGGTTGGTCATAGACAACATTACCAGACCTGCGCCTGATATCACGATAACGGGACCAATCGCCAGCTGAAGAGTTGTAACTATTTGTTCTAATTGCATTTTAAATCCAATTCGGGGGGAATAATGTTTAAAAAAAGAGGACTCACAAGATAGTAGTTTTTAGGAACACGCTTCATTCCGGTCCGGTTTATAACGTGTTAATACTTTTTATATTGCCGTGATCTTTACAACGACTTTATGAATTTGTCCAGACGAGATCAGTGACGTCTGCACATCCACTACATTTTTGAGAATCCTGTGAGCAAACGTTCCACTCCATTTTCTCAAATCCCCAAAATTGAGAGTGTTTTCCTCCCTGGTATTAAGGCGACCAAGGACTTAGGAATTGATACAAAAATAGACTCAAATTCGAGAAAGGTATACTATTACTTGTTACCGGCTCACCTCTTCCCCTCCATCAATTCAAAGTGTTTTTCTGGGAACTGTATTAGGTTAAAAGTAATCCCTTTTTAACCATAAGAATATTCAGGAATAAGATTAAATCGCTTATATCCTCCAGTCCTTGGGGTTGCGAATGTACATATTTTAAGACCATTGTGATTTCCACCACTCCTTAAGCTCGATCTTGTAAATTCTGGTTTCACTCCCTTTTTCGTCAAATCCACGCCCTGATTCGAACGGACTTACCCATTGAAGGTTTTATAACTTTTCTTTAAAAAAAACAAAAACACCTGCTCTTAATGTTCCGGCCAGCCAACGTCATAGACCACTCTTTCAACTCGCTCGGTGTAGTCAATTTCTAGTACAGATGGTGCTCACTGATTACCCGTTTCATCATACAATTAAAGATGTGTCAGTATCTAGAAGTCTCGCACACTCGCTTATCTCTTGATTACCGTCCATTTGTAAATGAGCTTATGATCTTCACCTCACTGGTGCATTTGGGGCAGACCAACGGATCAAACTCCATCAGGTAAGCGAAGTACGAGAGCCTTCATTTTTAATACACTCACGCCACATTAGGTGCGGTATTCGCTTTGGCCTATAATTCCGGATATCGATGATTTTGTCGTCTTGGGCTGCCTCACCTTCTCCCTTTCCCCTCTTCCTCTTTTCCTACTTTTTCCTGTCTCCGCACATTCGGTTTTTATACCAGCCATAATCAATTCAGAAGTGATGGGCCAGCCTCGATCGGTAAAATACCAAAGAAAAGGCGAAAACCATTTACATATCAGAGATAAACAAATGTATTGATGAGGCTGAAAAACCGCTTGCCGCCGATTTGTGGCGGGTTCCACTGGTAGAAGAATGCTAAACAGAGCATGATGGTATGGATATATAGCTGCGAGTGATCATAATTCTGAGTTGCCCCACGGCTTTGGGTAATATCTGTAGTCAGGGCAAAGGCCATAATATCGATCAGGATGACAATATTTCCCAAATAAGCGACCGCTCTGTCGGATTCTAACCACTCGGCAAGATGCTCACTATTCAACACTTCATATCCCGGAGAAGCCTTCCAGTTCGCGACACTTGACAGCGGAGGCCCTCACGGAAGTTTAGATGAACCGCATCCGCAAGTAAGATCTTTGTGCCTCTTTGTGGTAAATAATCCGTCTCATCATATCCTCAATATTTAATCGCCGGAGCAATAGATTATGGCTTTTCCAAATATTGGAAGATCAGATCGAATGTCTGGGTTCGATAGGCTTCTATTTCGTTCGCCAGCTGATGTTTTGCGCCAGGAATAATGTGAACCTCCAAATTCTCCACCTTGGTTTCCATAAACGGGAGATTATATTTCCACTTCACAATGGAATCTTTATCGCCCTGAATAACGCAGATGGAACCGGACCAGACCGGAGCGTTCCTGATCTGCTTTTCCCATTGATACAGATCACCAAGGTAGTCGTAGGACAGGGTGGAATTGTGCAGCGGATCCTTTTTTACAAAAGCCAAATAGGCTTCATCGTTTGAATTCTTTTTGTCACGACGGCGGACTTGATTGATAAAGGGGTTGGAAATAGCATAGCCAAATTTCCCCCAGCCCCAGTAGGTATGCCGTATCAGCGGAGCCAGGAAAACCATGCGCTCAAAAACATAAGGATCGGGATTATGCAGATATTCTATTGCAATAGAGCAGCCGGTGCTGTGCGCGATGACATGCATAGGGTGGGGGAGCTTCTGATTGGACCGCTCCACAATATCAAAAAATTGCTCTGCACAGAGATGAAACTGTCCCGTATCTGTGCGGTCCCCGGACGATAGGCCGTGACCCGGTAAGTCCCATGCAACTACGGCATAGCCCTGGTTCAGACTTTCCGCAATCAGTTTTGACAGCGTGCCGGTGTGATCAAAATATCCGTGAATCAGAAACAACGTTCCGCGAGGATTTTCGGGCATGAACGCATGGGCTGCCAAGGTTGAGCCTTCTGATTTAACCGTGCCGAACCAGTGTTGCACATTCGTGAAGTTCAGGTCATAGAAATTAAAATAAGCGTCAATGTTTTTGGTCGGTTGGTACGGTTGGTTCAAGTCGATGGGTCGCATGTCGGCCTGGACCTGGCTGAGCGAATATCCCGAAGTATCCGTGCCTTCTGAACCACTTCTGAAATAGGCACACCCGGTAAGCAAGGCGGACAGGGTGAAAAGGATAAATAAACGGCTGAGCATTATTTCAATTCCTCCGGCTGACACAGGGTCAAACAGCCTATGGGTTTTTACCAAAAAACAGGAACTTATTCGCTCCGGATTCAAAAGGAAGCAAAAGTTACCCCGGGCGATTATATTCTCAGCCATCGGCGGCAGGTCGAGGCGAATGAAGTGATAGGTAAACGCTTTGTAAGAACAGACTAACTTTTCCCAGAAATCCAACCTGACTGCAACATTTTACAACAAGCTATCTGCTTTTTTCTTTTTTTTCATTAATTTCCACCACTCCTTACGCTCGATCTCGTAATTTCTGAATTCGCCACCTTTTTCGTCAACTCCATCCGCTGATTCGAGCGCACTTACACATTGAAAGTTTTACAACTTTTCTTTAAAAAAAACAAAAGCCTGCTCTTCATGTTCTGGCCAGTCATGGTATTACCAACTCATATGCCTGTAGCTTGGTCTAAAGTAGAAGTTAGTAGGTATAAAATTATTTGCTCTTAATTCTAGAATTAATTAGGAATGACAGAGTAAACGGACTATGCCCTCTTCGACTCATCTTTAGCAAACTAACCGGTTTTTCCATCGACTATATCCGCCTTCTAGCTGAGCGCGTCGGCTTTGTTATTGAGTTTGTGCAGGCACCGTGGGGGTAATTGGTTGAAATGAGCAAACGCAAAGAGTCGGATGTGCTCCACACTATATTTGAAACCCAGGAGCGACAGTCCTATTTTCTGTTCACCCAGCCCTACCCAAAGGTGACTTGAAGATGTTACTGACTGGGTTATTGATTCTGGATGGGCAGCCCAATATTTTGAGAGTGGTTTCAAAACAAAAGCTCTTCTGGGAAAGTTTATATTTGCCAATGCAGCAATCCTTATGCACCCCCTTTACCCCATCTCAGCCCATAGTGATATTTCAATCGTACTGGCCAGAAAGCCAGTCAAAGACTGACAATCTATGAATGGCCCCAATTGCTAAGTTTCTATTGTGTTGCTGAACTTCCTTTAGAAGTTTTTTCGCTTTGTTTTTATTTGCAATCCAATTGAACAACTGGTGGCGGATGCAGCAAGTCATCTATCCACCTGGAAGGCTAGCCATCCACCCCATGCAATGCTCCTAATAATGCTCCCCGCCCCGCATTGTCACCACCGCACATGGTATTTACAATTAAGCAGTTCTCGGGTGAATCGCAATATTTTAGAGCCAGGAACAATGTTGCAGGAACAGCTTGATCAACATAACAGGCTGAGGAAAAGTGTTTTCCCACCACGATGTCATCAGGGCAATCCTTCAATGACTCTAATCCCTGAAAATCGAATGTAACGTTACTTTTACCGCTACCTTTTGGAATTGACTCTTGGAGAGAGTTACCTTGAAAAAGGTTAAGAAGAGTTGATGCAATAAATGCCTAAGATATTCTTCGACATACGTGTCTTTATGGTTTCCAGGTGTTGTTAAAAATGAGATCATCCTCTCCAGCTAGGATTCCGCAAGGTACGAACCATTCTGCTGCATTAGTATTAACAATTCTCTCACCATTTTGACGTTGAGAGTGTTTTCTCCTGCCTTAAGAAACTGGTGGTAACGAATGTTCTTTACTCCCCAATATTGCGCCTGGTCGTGCAAAATATCTGCAGAATTATTTGGTGGATTATAGGACGAGCGCCACAGGATAGAACCGGGATGTGGATTGTGGGGTTTAGGCATTTGTCCACCTCGCCATAGTCTCTTCGGAGTGCCTGACTATCATAGTACCAATGAACCGGCATCGCCAATGCATCTCCTATGAAAAGACCGAACAGGGCCCCCGTAATGCGATCTTGAAATGAGATTGTTTTTTTCATGACATTGTCTCACTATGTATCTATTGAGCCTATTCTGTATCGAATCGGCATAACGACCTGATATGTATGTTGACAAATGTTACTACCGTAACAAAAACATAAGTTAATGATATTCGAGACTGTCATTCAGCCAGATATGAAGTTAAAACAAATATTTTTATTGATATTCTCGACATTTCCTAAGGTCCCAAAAAGAGAGGTGAAACAATGAAAGTTGTCGCATTCTGTGGTAGCGGACGAAAAGAGAGTAACACAAAGTTATTGCTTGAGTCGGTTCTTAAACCGCTGGCTGATGCTGGAGCCGAGACTGCCATTATTGAACTTGCAGGTCATGAGATCAGAGGATGCATGGCATGCTATGTGTGTTTTTTAGAAAAAAACCGTACTTGTGTGCTGAAGAAAGACATCGTCAACAATTGTATTGCCAAAATGGCTGCAGCTGATGCGATCATTCTTGGTTCTCCAGCATACTTTTCCGATATCACAAGTGAGATGAAAGCCCTTATCGATCGAAGCAGCATGGTAAGCCAGGCTAACGGAGATTTATACAAGCGTAAACTCGGAGCGGCGGTGGTTTCAGTCGGCAGGGCCGGTGCGATCCATGCGTTTGATACGATAAACCATTTCTTTCTGGCGAGTCAAATGATAGTTGTTGGTTCAAACTCCTGGAATATCGGGATAGGTCCAGAAAAAGGCGAAGTTGTAGACGATGAGGAGGGAATGAAAACCATGCGCCAACTTGGTGAAAACATGGCCTGGCTACTCAAGAAAATGAAAACATAATTTTCAGCTTGTTTATCTGTAAACACCAAAGGCAGTTTCTGTAAAAAGAAGACTCCATAGCACCGTTCGCAACCAGTTGGTCCGCACAAGACGGGATATGATGCTTGGATCTTTTCCATAACGGCTCAGCCTTTTATGGTTTGGAACAGAAAGACTGAAAGTGGAAGTCAATACTGCTAAGATCATCAACATCCGTATCCACCTATAGTCATTATTAAAAATATGTACCAATTCCACACCTATTTGGAGGAGTATAAGGGGGCTGACAATCAGGCTGATGAGACCCATGTATCTACCATGCCATACAATGAAGTCCTTCTCTTGGGTATATCGAAAAGAGGGGTAGATTATAAGCTGAACAAGCCATATCAGCACCAACAGTCCACTATCAGCAATGATCTGTATTTCTATCATACCGGCCTATCCCCTGATGTTTTTACGAGCCACCAAACTATAACGTCATCCCAAAACCCTCATTTCTCTGAAACGATATCATGCAGCCAAAAATGAAACTCTCTTGAACGAAGATCTTGGCAATACATCCTCAGGGTCTTTCGAATTGAGGGAAAGGAAAGATCTGCCCAGGGGATGTCTTCTGGTAAAACGAGCTTAACTTCAAGGCTTTCTCCCCCCGCCGCATATGTAGCATCAGCAAGATTTGCACGAAACATGAAATAGACCTGATTAATGTGGGGAATACTGATAACTGCGTAAGGAGTTAAATCTATTATCCTGGCACACGCTTCTTCCTCAGTCTCACGGATTGCACACTCTGCCAAAGTTTCGCCATTTTCGAGATATCCCGCGGGTAGAGTCCATTTACCTAACGACGGTTCTATAGCTCTACGGCACAATAGAATTTTATCATCCCACATAGGAATGACTCCAACAACCGTTTTAGGATTACTGTAAAATATAGTATGACAATTTTCACAAACGAATCGTTGTCTATTGTCTCCCTCTGGTACTTGACTCCGCACCCCGTTTCCACAATTTGAGCAATATTTCATTTGTTCATCCTTTTAGCATACATACAAGCAACTGCTTAAGTTGTCATAGATAAAACTACCACCTTTCAGAACATATATCACAATACAAGGCATCACACATTTTTTGATGTGGATATCAGGGACCCTCTATAGTCTTCATTCATAATTTAGGCTGCTACTCTATAATTTTTATGGCGATATTTACTTGGTAGATATACGTGTAGAACTGAATGTGTATCGCAAAAAAGTTCTGCTGCGATCTTGTGTCAGTTTATGACACGGGGGTGAGTGCTGTTCAATAATATTGGCAGGGATAAGGTTAAGAGCGGAGAGGAAAACAAAAACTTGATCTTATTCCTGTACACCAACAGCTGGACAGTTACCGTGCTATCAATTGGGTAGAAATCAGATGTACAGGAAGCACCTTAAGCTGAAGGGAAAGACACAACTGCTTACCTTCGTCCTGGTAATGTTAAATTCAGTGATGAATTACTGAAATTGCCTGATCAGGAATAGTCGTAAGTTGCAGTTTTGCTTAAATGGTTAACATTACCGATAATAACCTCTACTCTACCAATGCCAATAACATCTGTCCCTGCAGACATATCAGTAGTAACCCTAAGCTCATGAATTGATAAGAAATCCAGATATTCAATCTGGCAACCATAAAGACCGACACCAGTAGGCTACCAAAAAATACCATCTATTTCACCGGAAGTTTCGGTCATCACTTT
Source organism: Desulforhopalus sp. (assembly GCA_047619065.1). GTDB lineage: Bacteria > Desulfobacterota > Desulfobulbia > Desulfobulbales > Desulfocapsaceae > Desulforhopalus_A. Next base: position 4,257 of record JBLHNA010000047.1, on the reverse strand, counting down.
TTAAAGATTATCACATCAAGCAACATCCAGAACTTTTCTGATCAACCTAGCCATATCCCTTTTAGCAAGTGGTTTGAATGCAAACTCTTTTATACCCATAGATTTTGCTTTTCCCTCAGAAATAATGGTGGAGTAACCTGTGCAAAGAATAATGGGGATATCAGGACGAATCTGTAACATTCTCCTACTAAGGTCACTACCCGTCATACCAGGCATAGTCTGGTCAGTTATAACAATATCGAATTTATCGGGTTCGTTCTGAAAAGTTTCTAAAGCCTCAAGACTGCTATTTCTTACGGTTACATGGTAACCGAGCCTTTCGAGCATGGTTTTGCCCATTTTGGTAAGTATTTCTTCATCGTCAACAAAAAGAATCCTTTCTCTGCCAATTGGAATCAGGTCATTAATTTCATTTTCTGTTAATGCTTCCTTCTCTGTGGTAGGCAAAAACACGTGAAAAACAGTTCCTTCACCAAGTTCGCTGTAAAGTGAGATAAACCCTCCATAGCTTTTCACTATTCCGTGAACTATTGAAAGGCCCATCCCGGTGCCCTTACCGGTCTCTTTTGTTGTGAAGTATGGGTCAAAAATCTTATCTTTGACGGTTGGCGCTATCCCCTTGCCTGAGTCACCAATTGATAATTGAATAAAAGTACCCGCTGTTACATCTGGTTCGTGTAAAAGATCTTCATTGCTGAGGGTCACCTCTTTTAATGAAATATTAAGTTTCCCTCCAGTATCTTCCATGGCATGGTAGGCATTGGTACAGAGGTTCATCAATATTTGATTGAGCTGAGTAGGGTCAACAAAAACAAGACCAGTTTCGCCATCAATATCTTGAGTAATCTCAATGGTTGTTGGTAATGACGGACGCAGCATTGTTATAGTTTCTTTTACAATACTGGCAGGTTTTAAGATTATACGCTCCATATCATCTTGGCGACTGAAAGCAAGTATCTGGTGAACAAGACTCTTGGCACGATTGCTGGCCTCTAACACCTCATTTAAATCTTCGAAAATGGTTGATCCAGGTTGGCAATCATCCCTTGCCAGTTCAGCATAACCAAGGATTGCGGAAAGAATGTTATTGAAATCATGAGCTATACCACCTGCTAATGTGCCGATGGATTCCATCCTCTGGGCTTGATGCAATTTTGCTTCAAGTTTTTGTCGATCAGTGGCATCTCGCCCGTTAATTATAAAACCTGCTATTTCATTGTTTTGATAATAAGGGAAATAGGAAAATTCCATATAAAGGTGTCTTTGGCCAGGAAAAGTGAACCATTCTTCACATTTAACTTCTTTACCACTTAAACACCGGTTGGCGTTTGGTTTAATCGATTGAGTGAAGACCTCTTCTCCAAACACATCGGATGCTGTTTTACCGATCAGCTGTTTCCGTGTTAGTTTAAGCGCATCCAGATAAGATTGATTGGCAGTTAGGTATTTGAAACCTGTGTCAAGTAAGGCAAGCATGTCGGAAGAGCTGGAAACGACATATTCATGTTGAAGCAGTTTTTCCTCCGCTTGTTTACGCTCGGTGATGTCATTTATTATTGAGAAAAGATTTTCCTTTCCTCCTATAGTGATTGAAGTCCTGTGTACCTCCACCGTCCGAATATCACCACTTGCTTTTTTGTGCAAAAAGGTGATAGGTTTCTGCCCATCTACGAAAACCTCATTCAACGCATTTTTGATCACATCTGGAGGTGACGTGTTTATTTCCCCAATTTTCATTCTCAGGAGAGTTTCGCGTGGATACCCATAGAATTTTTCGGCAGCGATATTGGCATCAATAATTGCCCCAGTCGAAGGGAGAATCAGTAACATGATTGAACCATGTTTATGAAACATGGTCGAAAACCGTTCTTCGCTTTCACGTAGTTCTTTTTCAGTTTGCTCCTGCTGTTTAATTTTCACTAGCAATTCAGCTGTTCGGTCGGTGACTTTTTCTTCCAACCGCTTAACCATACGGTAGAGGCTCAGATGAGTTTGCACCCTGGATAGTATTTCATCTGCCTGAAATGGCTTGGTAATGAAATCAACTCCTCCAACCTCGAACGCCTGTTTTTTTGATTGCTCATCATTTAAAGCACTGAGGAAAAGGACAGGTATCTGGTTGGTTTTCTCCTCTGATTTTAACCGACGGCAAACCTCGTATCCATCAAGCTCAGGCATTATTATGTCGAGGAGTATCAAATCAGGTAATTGTTCTTTGATACTCAAGAGTGCGATTTTTCCATTCCTAGCTGCTCGTACTTTGTACCCGGCATTTTCAAGGATCTCTTTGAGTAGCTTAAGATTTTCTGTGGTATCATCTACAATCAGGATTTCACCAGAAATATTTGGTTGATTCAGAATTGTCTTCATTTCAGGTCGTCGCCTTTTGTTTCATCTAACAGCGTCAGAATTTCTTGATATCTCAAATCTTTGACCATATCAAATAGCTTATGTGCTAATGGCTCACTGTACTCTTTAATAGATGTGATCTTCTGCAAGCATCGTTCTTCATCTAATAATAACGCAGATTCCCTCAGTTCTCTAATGAGATCAGAAGGTAATTCCTTGAGTCCTACATCAATAAAATCGTCTAGCTCAGTTTCATTTAAAGATTGTCCATCTTTCTCATATCGATAACTGACACCCAGGTATTTGGATAGTGCATCAAATATATCATTGTCACGATATGGTTTTAAAATGAAACCATCGCAACCAGCTTCTAAAATCTTTTTTCTTTCATCTTCAAGGGCATGAGCAGTGAGTGCAACAATCTTACACTGCCTGCCTTCTTCAGTGTTTTTGATATGTCTGGTAGCGTCTAATCCATTCATAACTGGGATACGAATATCCATCCAGATGAAATGCGGATGCCATTCATCGAATATTTCAACTGCCTGCTTGCCATTAACCGCTTCACGAATGTCAAATTCCAGTGGCCTTAACAGCTCACACAAGAGTTGCCGATTGTCCTTTTGATCTTCGACAATGAGGATCCGGTACTTTTTTTGGTTATCAGCCAGGCCAATAACCTGCCCCTGCGACTTGGTGTGGATGATAGTTTCGTTTTCTAACGACAAAGAAACAGGGATTTCAAAAACAAAGTCAGAGCCTTTACCGTACACACTGGTAGCGTTAATTGTGCCTTCCAGCAATTCTATATATTGTGCACATATGGCAAGTCCTAAACCAGAGCCCGTATCCATTGAAGTATCAGTGAGGACTTGCTGAAACGGTTTAAAAATAAGGACGAGATTGTCTTGATGAATACCTACCCCGGAATCTTTGACAAAAAATCGTAACCATGTTTTGGAATCCGATTCTGACTTGGTGCTTACAACATGTAAAGATATCGCGCCTTTTTCAGTGTACTTGATAGCATTTGCAATAATATTGATGAGGACCTGGCGCAATTTAAGTTCATCGGTGGAGATATTTCTGGGTGTATCTTCTCCTATCTCTATTTTAAAGTGAAGGCCTTTGTTTCGGACCTGAATATCCATCAGTGATTCGATTTCGTAAAGAAAAGTATCTAGATTAACATCACCGTATTCCATCGGTATGTGTCCGGCTTCTATTTTGGAAATTTCCAGGATGTTGTTGATGAGGTTCAGTAGATGTTCACCACTATTGGTGATAATTTCAAGATCGTGGATCTGTTTGACTGAAACGTCCGGACTATTGCGCATTGATCTTGAAAAACCAAGAATGGCATTGAGTGGAGTACGCAACTCATGACTCATATTTGCCAGAAATATGGTTTTTGCTCGGTTAGCTGCTTCCGCTTCTTTCTGTGCCTGTGATGCTTTAACTCGCGCTCGATGCATTGCCCAACCCATCAATGCGATCAGTGTTCCGTTAAAGGAAAAAACAATCAACCCTAGCCAATCACTAGGATCGTTAATAAAAGGAACCTCAGTGGGTGACCAAAAATAGACAGTTAGAACCGTTAAAATCGTAGCAAGAAGACCAGGAGTAAAACCACCGTAAAGAGACGCTGCCATAACAGCTGGGTAAAAAGTTACCCAGGGGATTCGTGTTTCCAAATAACCGAGAGGCCAGGCACGCAAACCCGCGGCAACTGCAATAAGAAGAATGCAAACGAGATAATTAAGCCAAACAGTTTTGGGTAAATTTTTTGTAACTATTCAGCGTGTTGTTTTTGTCACCAAAAACTAATCGACAAAATCAGGTGATTTCCCATTGAACAACAAATCTAATGCAACCGTTGAGCTAATGTCCTGCTTGCGACAAGAGGAT
>JBLHNA010000046.1:0-36722 GCA_047619065.1 Desulforhopalus sp. | reverse complement strand
TGGCTTCAAGTTCATCACGTTCTTCTTGAGTTAATACAAATCGGTATTTGATTTTGGGCATGGTCCTCTCCGTTTCTTTTAACCATACCATATTAAACTAACATTTAACACATGACATGACACTAGTTAATAAATATTTCTCAGTCCTTGGCACATATCAGCCGCATAATAGAGCTCTCCTGAGTGGTAGAACTTTGTCCTTAAATTTTCAAATTTTTCAGGTTTAAGGTTATAGGCGTGGATGAATACCACTCGAAAGCGTGGTTCGGTTTCATCAAAAGAAGTCAAAATACTGGAAAGTCTCCCCCCGCTTTTTTGTATTATATTTGATATATTCTTAACAATCCCTGGCTTGTCGAGCAGTCTGAAGGCAAAGACCTGTCCCTCATTTCCAACGCCTGTAAAAGAGACATAGCACCTGAAAATATCACCCTTGCTAATGACGCCACCAATTCGTCCGTCTTTCTCCAGTACCGGAAGACCCGCAATTGAGTGCCTCAACATCGTTTCAGCCGCCTCAGTAACCGTTCTATCTGAAGGGATGGTAATAACCGGGCTCGACATTACAGATGTGATCTCAAGACTCTCTCGTATTTTGGTATCCTCAGAGAGAGAAACGTTTCTGATGTCACCATCTGTTACAATTCCTACGAGTTCCTCATCTTTTAACACTGGAAGCATTGAAATAACCCGGGTCTCAAAGAGTCGTGCCGCATCATTTACGTTCGCCTGATGATTGAGTGTTGTTACATGTTTGCTCATCCATTGTTTTATCAGCATAGCACCACCTCCTGGGTGAATTGAGAGGTAATTACAACACGCTACATCCCAGATATTTTCCCATTTCAGCTATCAAAAGCCCAATCTGAACGACCCGACAATTCATTATCATACACATAAAGTAACTAGCATAGACCATGCCACTATCTCGCTTATCTGGTGGAAATAACTCCTCGATCTACAACCCTACCTTGAGTTTTTTTGTGCTCCTGATTCCAATGGATGATGCAGTGATAACTGGAACGCAATGTGCAAAACAAGATTATAACTGAAGCTACTATTGATCACTTTTGAAAGAGGTTCCTGAGATGAATCCAAAGGCACTTGTTGTTGATGATGAAAATATTATTCAAAAACTGCTGGAAGCAATAGTCCTGAATTTCGGCTTTGACGTCACCACGGCAGGCGATGGAACCCTGGCGGCAAAAGCCTTAAGGTCAAACGATTTTGACCTTGTCATCACCGATCTGGAAATGGGAACCACCAATGGATTTGATGTTATTAAGCTTGCCAAGAGCATTAATAGCAACACTATCGTATTAGTGGCAACGGGATGTGTGGATGAAAGATCTAGACGTAAGGCTATTGCTCTTGGTGCCAGTGAATTTTTCCTCAAACCTTTTTCAATGAAAGATCTGGAAAATCAGCTCAACAGAGCTGATTTCAGATCTAAAGAAACAACCCAATAGCCGTTGGAAGGAGAAATCGAAATTTATGTGTCAGCAAGTTTTACATTATGTAAAACAACCTGTTTGCAGAGAAGACTATCGAACACCCAAAGCGGGGAAAAAAGTGAGAATATAAATTTTCATATTCACACGCACATGAAGAAGCATCAGCCCTGCAAAACAGAATATTGATCACCCTGTAAATGATAAAGAATGGTGCCAGATATGTATAAAAAATCGACCTGTCGTATCGTTGTAACTGATACCAATCACCATGTTAGAGACTTTATAAGGCGGGAACTTGAAAAAGAAGGTTACACAGTTACCTGTGTCAGCAACCCAATAGAAGCATATAACAGCATCTGCGACACTACTTCTCTGGATATTATCATCCTTGATCCCGATCTCATCTCTCCCTACGGCCAATCCTTCTTAACACAATTCCTTGAGAGAACCCCGTCAACTCATATAATTATCCATACTTTCGACAAGTATATCTATATCCCGAAAACAGATGACAAAATCCATATTGTAGAAAAAACAGCGACGAGCATCGACCCGCTTAAAGAAATAATAGAGGAATGTGCGAGCTCAATCACAAACCTAAGAAAAAAGGTCTCTCTATAGAAAAGACCAACGACAACTCTCCTGTCGTCCAGGAAACCTATTTTGAAGAAAAAAGGACGTGGGTCCGTTCAATCAATGAAGCAATTGCCACGCTATCCCAAATTTCTCATGACTTTTTGATTTGAAACTCAATTATTTGTTTTTATAGTTTTAAAATGACTTCCTTAATTAACAGGGTGTTTTTCGTTTCAAATCAAAAAATCACCCTCCGGGCCAACAGATTTATCCGCAGCTACATCGTTACCGAGCATTTGCAGGTAGCGAAGACTCCGGTAGATTAATACAGCTTCATGCCCGGTGTCTCGACCTGCGAAAAACTTTGTTGGTGAGAAATCCGGGCTATAATAACATTTTTTTGCAGGTTACATTACCCAGAAGAGTTACCTCACTCATATCTCGGACTTATATTATATTTTTCGATCTTGGCATGTAAGGTCGGACGAGATATGCCCAATAACTTTGCCGCATTGGATCTATTACCTTTGGTCAGAACAAGGGCCTCCTGAACAAGAAGTTCCGTCACATGGTCCAGGCATGATTCAAAAAAGTGCGCACTTTTATTTTCCCTGAGAGAGGTACGAATCCAACCCCGAATCGAATCAACTTCTTCTGCAACCTTATCGGCCACAGTATCCTGCTGCCCGTGAGTATGAAAAGTTATCTCTTCGGCAAGAAGCGGTGCGCCTCTGTTAAAAATCAGAGCCTTTTTCAGGATGTTTGACAACTCCCTGATATTACCCGGCCAGTCATAGCTTTGAATTTTTTTAATGGCCTCTGCGGACACACCGGGATTGACAATAGACATCTCTCTTGCAAGCCGTACCAGAAGATATTGAGATAGTGGCATGATATCATCTATTCGTTGTCGAAGAGTAGGCATTGTTATGGTTACCACCCTCAGACGATAGTAGAGATCTTCTCTGAAGGTTCCCTTGGACACGGCTTTTTCAAGGTCACGATTTGTTGCGGCAATTATCCTGACATCGACATCTATGGGTTCTTTTCCACCCAATCTTTCAATACTGTTCTCCTGGAGGAGGCGAAGCAATTTTGCTTGAATAGTCAGGGGCATGTCTCCTATTTCGTCGAGAAATACTGTCCCACCTTTTGCCTGTTCAACCTTGCCAACCTTTCTATGTACGGCTCCAGTAAAGCTGCCTTTTTCATAGCCAAACAGTTCACTTTCTAAAAGTGTCTCCGGTATGGCCACACAGTTAATCACCACCAGTGGCTTATCACAACGCAAAGAGTGGTTGTAAATTGCCCTCGATGCAAGTTCTTTTCCTGTCCCCGACTCGCCTCTGAGGAGAACGGTCGCATCTGTTGATGAAACACGACCAATGGCCTTATAAACATCAAGCATTTCAAGACTACTGCCCACAAGAGCTTCATGCTTATAAAGCTGTCCTCCATCCGGATTAACATCCACAGGAGAGGACATACAGCGTCCTGCGGCCACAGCTTTTGCAACAAGCAGAAGCATTTCCGGAACATCAAAAGGCTTATAAATATAATCGTAGGCGCCTTTCTGGATTGTTCCAATTGCCGTTTCTGTACTACCATAGGCGGTAATGATAATGACCGGCATTTTGGGGAAAAGGTCATGAATGACTTCAAAGACCTCTATTCCAGTCATATCTGGAAGACGGATATCTAAGATAACCAAGTCAGGTTTGATCGACTTGACCTTATCGATACCCTCCTGACCGCTGAAGGCCATCGCCGTTTGGTAGCCATCCGGCTTCAGAATCTTGGCGAAACTCAGACAAAGCTGCTGGTCATCATCTATGATGAGTATAGAGCTCATGATGCATCCCTGTTTATCGGTATTTTAAGTATAAACGCAACACCCTGATCGATTGAAGCTTCAACAATGAGTCTGCCGTTATGCTCTTTCATAATCCGATTGACAATACTCAAGCCCAAACCCGAGCCTTCTTCTTTGGTTGTGAAAAAAGGAGAAGTAATCTTGTACCGGATCGATTCCGGTACTCCTGGCCCGGTATCTCTGACCGTAATAACAGCAACATCTCCCAGTTTTTTATCGTGCTCACGAGACTCAGCAATATAAACACGTCCCCCTCCTTCCATAGCCTCACAGGAATTTGTCACAAGGTTCACCAGCGCCTCCTTGATCCGATCCGAATCAACATATACCTTTGGTAGGTCGGTACCAGGCTCATACACAAGTTCAGCGTCGTACTCCTTGAGTCTGTATTCAACAAGGATGCTCACGGACTGTATTAATTCTGCCAAATTGCATAACTGGAGCTTGAGTTTGGGTGGGCGTGCGAATTCAAGAAAATTCTGTACAATCTTGTCTATTCTGGCAATCTCATCGGAGATAACGTTCAAATCCTCATTTTGCACATCATTAAGATTGAGGGTTCGAGTCAGAGAAAACATTCTCATTTTAATTGATGTGAATGGATTCCGGATAGTATGGGCAACTCCTGCTGCGAGCTCGCCCACCATAGCCATACGTTCTGCCTGTATGAGATGTTTACGGCTCTTTGCCAGTTCATCATGGGTCTGGTCGAAATCCCGCATCATCCCTTTAAAAGATTGACTCAAAGATTCGACCTCATCCTGACTACTGTCCTGTGGTGAACTGCCCGCCTCAAGAGCGAGTAAACGGATCGGTCCGAGAACATGTTTATAGAGAAAATAGAGAAAAAGACAGGATAGACAGACGAAGCCAACAACAACCCCAGTGCCGCCGGCCCTCAATTTTATTGACTGCCGAGTGTTCCTATCTTTGATCTCTTCAATAATAGTCCATTGCCCCTGGCTAAAAGCTCGACATTTTTCAAGTAAACTAAAAAAAACATCCCGCTGCTTTTCATGAAGACTGGAGATATTACCATTGATATCATGACTTTTATAATTCTCGATGGCATAGTCTTTCGCCTCAACATAGACATCGTACTTCTCAACGATGACATTCAGATCTTCCTTCTGGGCAGGATTCAGATCGAGAGAGAGCGCCCTATCAAGATTTTGTTGGAAAATCTGACGATACTGGCCCAGTGACTGGAGCCATTTGCCGTCACCATCCACCAGATAATAGGTCAAGAGGCCTTTCTGGTTCGCCAGACCAAGCTCCATATCCCCTGCAATTTTATACAAGACAAGCTCTTTATTGACCATGGTGCGGAAAGTGTTATCAATCTGGTAACTGTACCAGAGCATACTAAGACCACCCAGCAAAACAATGGAGGCCATGGCGCTAAAGATCCCAACAATTCGAGCTCTAAGACTTAAATGAGACGGCATGCTCTTTCCCTCACGTTGGCAACCATTGTCACAAGCTGGTACAAACCTCGTTTCACCGAATATTTCATTGTATTTTCATATAAAAAGCAACTTTTCTATACTAAACCAGCCGGATGAGACCTTTGCTACCAGTATTCTCCTTCGCGACAAACCATTTTTCGGAAACAAACTCAACCGGGAAAACAGGTCTAGCTAATAATAGCAGGACAGTGGAGAAATAACCGTTTTTTTTCGCACTTCCACGAAGCTTCCAGTTGCTCTGCCAGAAGTTTCTGTTCAACATCCGGATAACAGATAAGTGACAGATCGGCCGTGTTATTTAGAGTGAAACTCATGCTGATCTCTGAAGCTTCGCTTGTCACTTCAATTTCAAGATCACTGCCATCTTCAGCACTCTTAAAGAGAGTAAGTAAGGTGAGATAAACAAGGGATTCCAATGAAAGAAGATGCGTAGCCAAGGCAATATCCGAAGGACAACTCAAAGTCATTGTAAGATCTTTCATGTCTGCCTGACGGCTCGTCAACGCCATGACCAGACGGAGGATTTCCTCAAGATTTCCATGGCCCAGGCTGGTATCAGCACTATGGGCAAATCGGTTGAGGACTTTCATTATGGCGTTTGCCCTGTCGGTCTGTTTTGTAATGGTTTTTGTGATAGAAAAAACCCGTTCAACAGCAACGCCACTGTCTTCTTCTGCCATCTGTGCAAAATCTTCAAGAAGCCCTGCACTCTCATTAATAATTGACAGAGTATTTTTGATTTCGTGGGATATTGAGGCAGAAATCTTGGCAAAAACCTGCACGCATGCCCTATCGGTATTGGTTGTTTCCATTGTCACCTACTCCAAATTAATAATACGTACGTAGTCGCGGTTAAGGCAGCCGGCAATTCTGAAGCCTCGGAATTGGACGTTCAATTTCTATCAAGAAACAGTTCCACTGCCTTGCATCATGTTTTGAAAGTATTTTCCTTTACGGCTTTAAATGCAGCTTCGATTTTTTCTATCAATACCCCAAGATCGACAGGCTTCATTACATAATCACAGGCTCCCAGGGATTTGCCCATTTCCCCTGCCTCCAGAGAACCATGACCTGTGAGAATTATAACAGCCAGGCCCGGACACGTCTTTTTCAAGGTGGAAAGGACCTCCAGCCCATCCATATCTGGCATCTTCAAATCAAGCAGAAGCACATCCGGTGGATATTTTTTAATTGCTTCGAGAGCCTCTTTTCCTGAATTGGCCATGCTCGCAGTAAATTTTCTCAGGTTCAGCCGAGAAACTATGGTAGAGGCAAACTCAACCTCGTCATCAGCAATGAGTACTTTCAATTTTCTACTCTCAATTTCCGCCATGTTCTTCATTCTCTATAGGTAGAGTTATTGTAAATGCCGTTCCCTGACCGAGATGCGACCGTACCGTGATATCGCCTCCAAGTTTTTTCACAAGTCCATAGGTAATGGACAAGCCAAGGCCTGTGCCTTTCCCCGTCTCTTTGGTGGTAAAAAAAGGTTCAAAAATATGTGGAAGGGCGTCACTTGCAATGCCAGAACCATTATCCTCGATAACAACCCGAACATCTCCTGCGACGAGGTGGGTCATAATGGTTACCAAACCATCTTTGTTGATTGAATCAATGGCATTATTAGTGATATTTAAAATAATCTGCTGAAGTTGCAGATGATCGCTGAGAAGAGATGGCAGATCTTCCTGTAATTTAAGCTCCATATGTATACGGCTATGGAGCATGGAGTTTTCTAGAAACTGCATAACCTCTTTTATAACATCATTTACCTGTACGTTTTCAAATTGGACATTTGACCGTCTGGCAAAGCCGAGCAGGCGGTGGGTAATATGCTTACACCTTTCAACGCTCTGGTCGATAACCTTAAGACAACCATCAATGGCTTCTTTATGCTCAAACTCGGGCGAGAGTTCCATCAGGTCTTCTGCAAGTCCTGTCTTCTGATTGATTATCGCCAGAGGGTTGTTAATTTCGTGCCCAACACCAGCAGCCAGTCGTCCAATTGAGGCCAGTTTATCGGTATGTTCTGCCTCCTGCAGCAGTGACACCTGTAATTCATCGGCTTTACGAATAAGGTCTGTAAGTATGGTAACCAGGCCATAGACAATGAGAAAATTTAAAACCAGGCAGATGACAACGATAGCCAGCAGTTTGCTGCGAAAAGAGATCCAGTCCTGGTGATGGATATAGCGTTTTTCAACAAGAACCACCGACCAGGGAGTGTCCTTAATTTTATCCATTCCGTAAAATATATTTTCTCCAGCGGACGATATACCCTGCTGAATTCCAGGCTCAATTTGTTCAACAAGCTGAGAGAGATTCTTGCCAAAATGTTCCGACGATGTCTGTAAATAGCCGTCATCATCTATCAGAAAAAGATCATCTGAGGCATTGGTTTTAATTGTACTGACGAAGCGTTGCAGGGTGACTGCATCAATTGTGGCCCGCAGTACCCAGTGTTTTTTGCTCACAGGATTCTGATTAGCCACAGCTATTGCAAAATGAGGAACGAGACGATAGCCCGAATACACCCGACTGATATAGACCCCTTTTTCAATAACCTCATTAAACCACTCTTCTTTTGAATAATCAGCTCCTTTGAGATCATACGGGCCATAGTAAGACTGCTGAAGACCGGCCTGATCTATCACACCGATATCTGCGAAAAATTCATACTGAAGTTTGATTCGAGCAAACAACTTTTCTAAATTATTATCGGTTGTAAGCTCCGTATAACGGTTTTTACTGGCGACAAAAACCACTATGGATTTGAGGCTATCAATGAGGGCTGCGATGGATCTGCTCGAACCAACCATACGAGCCCCCAGCTGCCCCCGCTCTTCCTTTTGTAACAGATCATTGTAGTTATAGTAACCAAGGCCTGCGGTGGTTATCACAGGGCCTATGGTAATGGCTATCATTATAAGAAAGAGGAGGAGACGAAACTGACTATAACTCCTCGGATGAAGCTCAAAAGTGTCCACATCTTTGAAAGCATAGGGTACGATTTTATGAATAAAGGCAGAGAGTGGTTTCATATTGTCAGCTATTCATCTGTAGTTGAAATAAAGAGATTTCCTGTAAGCCTTTATATTACCACCTAAATCTTGCATACACAAAGTACAGAAAAATGATTTATCATTGCAAAATTTAGGTACCAGTAGATAAAAAGGAAGGCCCCATTCTTTTGCACCGTTTGACAGTCTATTAAAAAATAGACTGTCAAACGGTTTTTATCACATTAAGACACAGACAAAGTCAACCCACCACAGGTACCGTAATAGTCATACCCATTAAGGGCCAGATTACCGTTATTGCAAGCCATACAACCACCATCAGCATAATACTTGCGGGGATCCCATAGAGAAAAAACTGTCCGGTGGTAAATTGTTTTGAACTGTAGGCAATGGCATTGGGTGCAGCGCCAACGAGCAGAATAAAAGGCATACCAGCAGTAAGCAACGAGGCAAAGAGGATAACTTCGCCTGCAACACCAAGATAAGGTGCTATGACCAGTGCCACAGGCAAAGAAATTGCGATTGCCGCCACATTCATAATGAAGTTGGTCATAATCATAACAAAAAACGCCATCCCTAGAATGAAAACGACCCCCGAAGAGTCACTAAAGAGCTGCAACCAGTTGATTGCCAGCCATTTAGCTGCGCCTGTATCCCAGAGACAAAAACCAATGGACATGGCCCCAGAAAACAGCAGAATTATATTCCAGGGTATTTCTTCAAGGTCTTTAATATTGAGGATATTCAAAAGAAAAAATGAAATGGTGGAGACCAGCAGTATTCCGGTCTTATCGAGGCCTTGAAGAGCTGGAACGAAGTTTTTGAGAGCAATAACGAGAATGACCGAAAATACTATCAATACGACGAGAATTTCATCCTTGGACCAGCCTCCTAAATCTTGATACATGGTCTTGGCGCGCTCTTTGAGACCTTCGATCCTCGTTTTTTCAGGTTTACACACAATCATGAAAAAGGCCCAGAGCAGGAAAACCATCAACCAGCCGATGGGAAACATATACAAAGTTAACTGAAAAAAAGAGATATCAACATTCATTATATCTTTATAAAAACCAAGCGCGACCGCTCCCCGTGCAGCTCCCAGCAAAGTAACAATACTTCCTGCACCGGCCACATAGGCCATTCCGATAAACAGCCCTCTACCAAAACGGGTCGCCTCTTCATCCTCTGAATAATGTGCATGAATTGTCATGAGCAATGGAAACATGGTAGCCGCAACAGCCGTATGGGCCATAAGATGGGTGAGTAAAGCGGTCATAACAAAACAGCCAAGGTAGATCATACTCGTCCGTTCACCGATGATGGAGAGCATCTTATAGGCAAGCCTCTTGGTCAAACCGGTTTTGGTAAAGACCATGCCGATAACCAGAGAACCGAAAATGAAAAGCACCGAAGGATCCATAAAATCCTTGAAGGCCACTTTTGGATCCCTGATAAGAAACAGGGCTTGAAGGGTACCGATGGCAAGGCTGGTCACGCCTATCGGGACAACTTCAAAGACCCACCATACCGCTGCAAGACCAAAAACCGCAAGGGCTCCTTTGGCCTGCCTGCTCAGTTCAAAACTGACTCCAAGTGGGTCAATTGCAGCAGCCCATGGAGGAGAAAAGTATATCCCTGAAAAAATACCAATTCCAAGTAAAATGAAAAAGATACGTTTCCAGTCAAAAAGGAATTTTCTTTTAGGACTTACTTTTTGTACATGTGTTAAATTTGTATGTTCAGCAATATCTTTTGTAAGGGACATAGTGTTTACCATTTCTATTGTCATCTGGCCATTTGGGCAGAAAAAAGACGCAACCATGCGTCATCTGCAATTGCCTGCAGTTCCTTTGTCATTAATAACAGGTAGAGTAAAAGCCTTGGAGGCTTTCCGAAGGACCTTGCATACAAGATATAGTATGTAAGATCCCCTTCAACGATTTTACCAGGCTTTAGTTTTGAGTATTCTCTCGATCTCCTCCATGGAATGTTTCTGCAAAACCAGAATTCTTTTGGATTTCAGTTCGTCAATTTTTTCGAGCAACTCAGCCATATTGACAGGCTTTTCGAGAAAGTCTTCCGCTCCAAGTTTCATCGCCTCAGTACTGGCCTTAACCGTTCCCTGGCCGCTCAGCATTACAATTTCGGCATCGGGATTATTCTCTTTGATCAGCTTCAAGGTTTCCAATCCATCCATGCCCGGCATGGCAAGGTCAATCACAATGGCGTCAAAGCTTTGTTTCTCCGCAAGACTGACAGCATCCTCACCACGGGTAGCCGCTGTGACCTTTAAACCGCGCATCTCCAGGCGCTGAGACAGGGTTTTGATAAAGTCTTCTTCATCGTCCACCAACAGCACTTTGGCGTGTAATTTTTTTTCCATATTGGTCATGTTCCTCATCAAATTTTCAGTTAACACTCAAGAGCAACGGCGTGGACCTTATCGTTGGCTGCCTTTATTGTGGCTGAGAGTTCCTCTATGTTTACCGGCTTATTCATATAGGCAAAAGCTCCGAGCTCTAGACAATCCTCCTTATCTTGTGTCGTTCCGTGTCCTGTGAGTATTATAACCTCAACTTCAGGCGCAATCTCTTTGGTCTTACGCAGTACTTCAACTCCGTACATCCCCGGCATCTTCAGATCAAGAACCATAACTTCAGGACGATCCTCAATTATCAACTCCAATGCCTCTTTACCGTTGTAAACACCATAGGTTCCAACGTTTCGACTGTTCAATCTCTGGGAAACGGTCTGAACGAACTCCCGCTCATCGTCAACAAATAGGACCTTGGAAGGAAGCTCGAACTTTTGCTGACGATACACAGAATCCGTATAACTTTTACATCTCTTTATGTCTATCTCATGAACACCGGATACCTGTTTGACCAGTTCAGTGACCTCATTTTTCAAACGGTCAAACCCAAGAACACTATTCTCGATAATCAGTGTGACATGACTTTCTTTTACTTTGACCTCCATCTTATGTCCGTTTGCCAGTAGCAGGCTTTTAATTTCAGCAAGCATCTTCATGTCCTGAACCGCAAGCTGAGATTCAGGTGTACGCAAAACAGATGTTCGATGAAAACAACCAAGAATTTCTTTGGTAATCTGTCGATGCCCCTTTCCTTCCACCGGAATAACCAGATCATATAGCGAGCTATCATATGCCTCTTTTTTAAAGAGAAAATCAGTCCAGCAAAAAGCACTTACATCGTGATTTCTAATGTTTTTTTTCGCTTCTCCCTTGTTGAGCCCCTGACCGATTGCCCGCTCTATCCGACCTTCTTTTTTATCTACCACCAGTACTCTCAACACCTCTGTTACCTGTGGAGGAATAAGGGAGGTGAGAAAACCGTGAAACAGATATTCGACAGGTGATGCAAGTTTTTCTGCCAAAACCTGCCTGAACATATTGATAGATTTTTCTTTTTCGAGAGTGAACTGATTGAAAACCGAGGTCTTACTGTAAACCATCTTTCTCATCCGCTCGGAATTGACAGAAAAACGATCGGCAGTCTCCCTAAAAAGGTTGTCATCAGTGTAAACGGTGAGCGAAAGAGTACTCGACAATTCACCTATAATTCCTGAATTGAGCGTCGATGAACACGGAAATAATGCGAGTGAAGACATTTCTAATCCTCCTATATTAAACAATGATTTTCCTATCTGCAGTTATGCAAAAACCGTTAAAATCTCAGCCTAAGACTAGCAGGTTTCATGCCATAGACACTTTTTGTTATTTACTCCCCCAGCAAAAGAAGATGTTGCTTTCAGGCAACCTTTTTTCACAATACCCTTAGGACATCAGGCGGTTAGCGATGTCAACAAGTTCAATCCTGGACAATCAACCTATAACTGGCCGCCACCAACAACCTGAATCTGGTGTCAGCTCTCTTTACAGAGTGGAAAGATGTTTATCATGTTGCCTGTCAAACAGGCGAACCTGTCCCATCATAATTATATGCTTCACATCTTTTAACAAAAAACGTTTTACTCTCTTAATTCGCGAGGCTATCCACTCATTAACATCTCCCAACTATCGGTAAATCAGGTACTCATCGCAGTTGGAAAAGAATGGCACCTTAATTGCTACATTATTATTAGATAGATTGTCTGAAGACAGTACGGATTTTTTTAAAAAAAGAGCAAGAGACGCTACGAGCGCCTCTGTTTCAGTTGTTCGAAAATCTTTGCAAGCACCACGTTGAAGGGGGCTGAAATGAAAGAAATCAAAAAAGTAATGGCTTGTGTAGACCTCTCGGACTATACAATTCTGACCGTGAAACATGCGCTGGCACTTGTTAAAGGCTTAGATGCAGAAATATTGCTCTTTAATGTCGTAAACAATAAAGATCTCGATGTTATGAGGCTTGCAAACCCATACCTCCCCGGAGGCATCAGTGTCGAGAGCTATGTTGAACAGGCAAAAGTTAGCCGACGTAAGAAATTACAACAGATGTTAGCCGATAACTTCCCAGACAATAAACTGAAAATGACCATCAAGATACGTGTCGGCCGCCCATATGAAGAGATACTGAAGGCTGTGGACACTGAAAACGTTGATGCAGTGGTTTTGGGCAATAAAGGAAAGAGTAATCTTCTGGGTACCCTTCATGGTTCAAATGGGGAAAAAGTGTTCCGCCATTCACCTGTTCCAGTGCTCAGCGCGAGAAACCGAGAATTATTTGTCCAGAACCAGAAGAACCGAACGAAGGAGGCATAGCTATGAAAAATTTAAAACGCATTGTTGTTGGCATTGATTTTTCTATCTTCTCCTCAAGGGTTCTTGAATATGCTTCATCCATTGCTAAGAGAAATACGGCTCAACTTCTCATTGTAAGCGTTATAGATCAGGGGGAAATTGATTACGTTAAAGAGGTCTGTGAACATGAAGACCCGGAAATAATCACACTTGAAAAATATATCGATGATGAGACAACAAAACTTACGCACAACCTAGAAAAAATGATTCTTGACCTGGTGCCGAAAAGCGTTTCGACAAAACCAATCATAATGATAGGAGTTCCTTATGAGGAAATTCTAAAGGTTGTTGATGTAGAAAAAGCTGACCTTGTTGTTATGAGCTCAAAGGGCAGAACAAATTTCCATGACTATATGTTTGGCACAACCTCGGAAAAAGTTTTCAGGCACTGTCCTGTCTCTGTATTAAGCCTCAACTTAAGGGCATAGTAACCGAATGCCACAAACAAGGCACTGACCTGGCATAACACCCTGCAGGGTGTTATGCCAGGTCCAGCCACATAAACCTGCTATGCTCCGCCACTATTTCTTCCCCTTGGCTATAATCCAAACAGCGTGAACAATTCCTGGGATTATTCCAAGTAGGGTCAAAACAATATTGATCCAGAAATGTTTGCCAAAACCAACTTGCAGAAAGGCTGCCACTGGTGGGAAGATTATCGCACATACTATTTTCAATAATTCCATGATTTATGCCCTGCTGTTACGGTTTTATTCTTACCCCTAACCCGTATTTCTCATGAACATTGTGTCACTTTGGCATTACTGTAGGGTTCGAGCTGTAGCTTGAAGTATTTTTGCCTTTAGCAAATTTTACACAATGTTCACCAAAGGTCAGTCGATCCAGCCGCGTAAGCAGCGTCACTGAGACAGCAAGTATAAGCAATTATGACTTACTATCTCAATTCTCGCCTACACGACTACCTCGGCTGATGAGAAATGCGGGCTAACAGATTTTCATTTTTAGAAACTAGAACCGGGAAGACGTAAAAACTCCTCTTCTTCCGGAGTTGTCACCCGACCCAATATTTTATTTCTGTGAGGATAACGCCCAAATTGCTCTATAATTGCCCTATGCCTATTCTCAAACGTTAGAGTTGAGTCATTCCCGAGTTTTGCAAACAGTGCCCCAGCTACCGAATGTATAACCAGCGACTCACTGTGCATAAAAGGCATGTAGAAAAACTTTCTTTTAGCCGGACTTAATTCAGAATCAAACCCACTGGCAATAGCTACTTGAGAAAGCGCCAGGGCTAAAGAATCGTAAGCAAAAGACTCAGGTTTATCTCGAAACATATTTCGTGAGAATTGATCCAGGATAATGATCTCTGCAAGTGCACCAAGGCTTGTTTTTCTCCATGGGTACAATTCACAATGTACCGCCTTATGGTGCAGTTCTAAAAATCTCTGCCTGATAATTTCATCAAACTCTGCATCTTTTATCCACCATTGCGATTCATCAATTTCTTCAAACCAAAAATTTAGAATTTCCTGATACATTTTTAGTTCCTTACTACAGAGATTAGAAGTCAAATGCGATGCATCGCCACTATTTATCGCTCTTTTTTTTCTTCGTCTGAAACCGCTTTATATGATTTTCCCGGCGGGTGGCTTTTTTGGCAACAGCATGACCAAAAGTGGCAAGAGGGCGGCGGCTTAATGAAAAGTATTCCCCATGGCAGTATGCCAGAAGTCCCGCACTGGCCAGATCAAACTTGCCATTTTTATCGATGACACTTTTCTCTACCTTGTTGCAAACTATTTCTGCCAGGAAAAGGTCGTGCGTTCCAAGCTCTGTTACCGAACGGACCTTACATTCCAGAGCAACCGGACTTTTTACCAGTGAGGGGACATTTACTTCTGACCCTGGTTCAAGGTCCAGCCCGAAATGCTTTACTTTATCAACCTTTCTTCCGGACCTGCAGCCACAGAAATCGGTAATCTTTAGCATCTCTGTGGTTGTGAGGTTGATTACAAACTCTCCTGAGGCCTGGATATTCTCGTAAGAGAGACGTTCTTTACGAACGGCAATAGTAACCATGGGTGGACGGGTACAGGCAATCCCGATCCAGCCAACGGTGAAAACATTGACCTTGCCGGCAGCATCTACAGTCGTTACCAGAACAGCGGGGATAGGTCCCATAAGGGCAGAACCTTTAAACAATTCTTTGGCCACAGTATTTCCTCGGTTTTAAATGATACGAATATCTCAGACAGCGATTACCTTTCCGACGTCTCGTAACCTGTATCTATAGCTGTTGGTGTATTACGTGCTGCGGCCACTGCAAGCTGATCACAACGCTCGTTCAACTCATGCCCGGCGTGTCCTTTAACCCAATGAAACGTCACATCGACCACCTCAATAAGATCTAGCAGAGCTTGCCATAGATCGATATTTACCGCATCCTGGCCATCACTTTTTTTCCATGCTTTCGATCGCCATTTCCTGGCCCACCCTTTCTGCACCCCATTTACCAGATAACTGGAGTCTGAAACGAGATGTATTTTTCTTTTCGTCTCCCCAACCTCTTTTAGTGCAACAAGAGCCGCCATCATCTCCATACGATTGTTGGTTGTAAGTCGAAATCCGCCGCTATATTCCTGACGCTCGCCATCTATCTCGACCACAGCCCCGTAACCGCCCGGGCCGGGATTATTAATACTTCCCCCGTCGGTGTAAATTACTATATTATCTTTGCCAAAATTAAATATAGCCGCAGGTTTCTGTTCAACGGTTTTTCCCGCCTTCTTCTCGTAGACAGGCGACTCCATCCAGGATATTGCCTCTTTTTCCGTGGGAAAACTTTTAAACTTTGCCCCTGCAAAACCTTTTACCTGCTGCTCTGCGCTTGCCCAGGCCGTGTATACACCTTTTGTGCGACCTACGGCAACGGCATAAAACTTCTTTTTGGCCATACCTTACTGCTCCAAATAATGGGTTATCACTGCCTCTTCTGGTAAACTGTTCCGATAACTGTATTGCCCTTCTCATTATAGATTAGCTGGTCAAAACTCATCATATTGGCCATAGCAATTCCCCGTCCGTGTTTGTGGGTTGCACGTTCCGGGGCCACACACAGAAAGCTCTGCCAGTCAAAGCCATCTCCTTCATCAGTGATAATGAGGAAATATCCGTCTTCACTTTTCTCAAAGTTGACCTGCACCTTTCTACTGTGATATAGGGGATGGGTAAGTCGCCTTTCAACCTCTTTAATGAGACTGTTTTTCTCAAGAAGTTCCCCCTTTTCCTCATAACTGATAGCAAGATTACCATGTTCCACGGCATTGATAAAAAGCTCTGATACGCCTGTGAATACCTGATCCGGATCGGGAAAGAACTGACTCAGAAAAACAGCGAGTTTTTCTCCCTCCTCAAGGGTTCTGAAACTGCAATTAAGCGACTGGACCATGGTCATGCTCTCCTGTCGTTCCAGATAACGTTGTCTTTGTATACGGTACTTATGAATCTTCAGGCTGGCCGACTCCACAATGGATGACAGGGTCTCGATGTTGAGGGGTTTGACCAGATAATAAAAGACACCCGCCTCTATCCCCTCTTTTATCTCTTGGGGGCGGCCGGCCGCTGTCTGCATTATGACCGGGATGAGACGAAACCTTGGATCAGCTTTTATTTTCTGACAGAACTCAATACCACCCATCTCTGGCATTATGCGATCGAGTAGAATGATATCTATTTCTTCACCTACCTCCTCCATAACCCGAAGGGCATCCAAACCATTTACCGCTGTCAGTACATGATATTTTTTCCGCTCCAACATCGATTCGAGCAGGCGAAGTGCCGCCGGGTTGTCATCGACTGCGAGAACTGTTGTCTTTTTTACCGGAACTATATTTTTTAACTGCAAAGAATCCACCACTGTTTGATATGACCTATAGAGAAGAATCAGATTTCTCAATCCTAATGTACATTACTATTGTTTCGTAAAAACTATAATATATCAATACATACCAGGCGATTTTCACAAAAAAAACCGGATAACCCATAACAGGGAAATCCGGTTTTTTGTTCAACTTTACAACCTGTAAAGGTTAGCAGCCCTTAATACCTCAGCCGCCGATGCTTTTCTTTTCTTCCTTCTTAGGAGCACCATCTTTACTCAAAGAACCAGCAACAGCATCCCGGGAGATTTTGACAACTATATCTTTTGCAATTTCCAGACTAATAACATTGTCATTAATGCCGGTGATAGTACCGTGAATTCCACCCTTGGTTACAATCTTGTTGCCTTTTTTAAGATCATTCAAAAATGCCTGATGTTGTTTAGCCTGCTTTTGCTGTGGACGAATCAAAAGAAAATAGAACACAACAAAAATAAGAATCAACGGAATAAAAGAAGCAAAACCTCCAGCTGCACCAAGAGCTGGACCAGCCGCATGAGCAATTCCTACCATAATAGTTCCTCCAAATAAGTAACGGAAATATGTAAACGTAAGCGATTCATGCTCTCGTCACATCTTTAATTTTAAAAACTTTGAGCAAAGTAATCATTCATTCTCAAGCTTGCTATAAAAATCTTTACGAAACTGGGCAAAGTTATCATCTTCAATGGCCTTACGGATATCCGCCATCAGGTTCAGATAAAAATGAAGATTGTGGATCGTATTCAGATGCGAACTCAAAATTTCCCGGGCATGGAAAAGGTGACGAAGATATGCACGGGAGTAATTCCTGCACGTATAGCAGTTACACTGATCATCTATCGGCCCATGATCATCACGAAACCTTGCGTTTTTAATACTGATTTTTCCCTTTGAGGTGAAAAGGGAACCATTCCTTGCGTTTCGGGTGGGCATGACACAATCAAACATATCCACACCTCTGTATACACCTTCCACAAGGTCCTCAGGTGTACCAACACCCATAAGATACACGGGATAGTCCTTAGGCAGGGCAGGGACTGTTTCTTCCGTCATATCAAACATCAGATGCTTCTCTTCCCCAACACTCAGACCACCAATGGCATACCCATCAAAACCGATATCTATCAGCGCTGCCGCATGTTCTTTACGTAGCTCAGGGAACATACCCCCCTGAACGATACCAAAAAGTAACCGGTCCCTTTTGGTGTGTGCCGTACGACAGCGGTTTGCCCAACGGGTGGTAAGGTCCGTTGCCTTTATGGTCTCATCTTTTGTAGCCGGATACGGTATACAGGTATCAAGACACATCATGATATCTGACCCGAGGGATTGCTGCACATGTATTGCGTCTTCAGGGCTTAGAAACAGTTTAGAGCCATCGAGATGGGATCTAAATGCAGCACCTTCTTCGGTGATGGTTGCAAGCTCTTTCAGACTAAAGATCTGAAACCCGCCACTGTCAGTGAGAATCGAACCTTTCCAGTTCATAAACTTATGTAAGCCACCAAAGCTTTCAATCAGCTCATGTCCGGGACGTATATAGAGATGATAGGTATTACCAAGGATGATCTGTGCGTTCATCTCCTGCAGGTTTTCAGGGGTTACGGCTTTGACTGTGCCTTGAGTACCCACGGGCATAAAAACTGGAGTCTGAATTATTCCCTGTCTGGTTTTTACTTCTCCACGCCGAGCTGCGCACTCTGAAGACTGTTTGTGCAATGTAAACGGTGAATTGTTGGTCATGGTTTCTTCTATTGTTATTTACTCAGTGGTTACAAAAATTTGTATGATCAGTTTGTGATGGGGAAAAATAATAACATATCTCAGGCATTAGAACACTACCTCCTCGCCCCCTGCTAGGGGTCATAGCATTGGTAATCATAATTTGCAATGATGGAAAATGCATAATCCGTGCAAAGACACATTCCTCTCATCGTCCCTTTTGACACGGTAAATCTGCTATCTCCCCGGCAGCTATAGAAATAGACTCACCAAAACGAACAAACTATAACAACCCACTCCCTCGCCAGGCATTTAATTTCACTTGATTAATTTCCATTTTACTGCATACTTATAGGGTAAGACTTTTTGCAATAATCGATTTATGTGTACCAATACAACGGCTCTGCACATCATAATACCCCTGACTGATCAATGAAAACAATTGTTATTATAGAAAACGAAGCAGTACAGCTTAAGGCCTTAGTCCACCTCTTTCATCAGTGGCAAAAAGAGATCAATATATTAACAGCAACTGAAGGGCAGGCGGCAATTTCCATCATTTCAAAACAACAGGTGGATCTTGTGGTATGCGACCTGACGGTGCCCGCTACCTTCAAACTTTCTAACTTTTCTCTTCTCACTAAAACCTTCCCCTACGTCCCCTGTATTGCTCTTTCTGACAAGAAAGGCCCACAGCCAAAAGAAGTACTGGACTACGGAGCCAGTCACTGTCTACTTAAACCGCTGGACACAAAAGAGCTCCTTGATTGCGCCCACAAAATACTAGAAGGTTCCCCGACGGGTACAACAGAGGGGATTCCTGTTCATAGCTTCTTACAAATGCTTGAGAGTGAAGAGCAGACCTGCACCCTGGAGGTTACTACCCCTATAGACAGGGGCCTACTTTACCTCAAAAATGGCGAATTGATTTGTGCTGAAACAAAAACATTCATAGGTGAAGAAGCCGCACAATTGATACTTTCCTGGTCTGAAACACGCCTGAGGTTACTCTACTTTAATGGCCAATTGAAAAGACAGATAACAAAGGATCTCCTTTCCATCATAATGGAATCTTTTGAGCTCTCTTCAGCGCTCGCCAAAAAAAGAAATGGTGGAAACGGTAAACCTGTACACCAGCTTCCACTGCGACATGCAGCAACCCGTGGCAAAGTGATTCCGCTCAGGATAGGTGCGAGGGTAAAAATTGTCTTTTTTGATCTGGGAAAAGAGCTTGAGAGCAGTCTGGTTGGGATGGTCAAAGATAACTCTATCATCCTTGAGAATCCACTACCTAAAAATGATCTGCAACAACAGATAAACGGTGAACGGGTCATGGTAAAATATGTGCACAAGGGCAGAATGTGGATGTTTAAATCACAACTCCTTCATGTCACGGAAAAACCGGCCCCCTTGCTTTTTCTCGACTACCCGGAAATTATTCACTACCATGAGCTTCGCAAGGTTAAAAGATCTTCGATCTTTATCCCATCAACCTTTCATCTCCAGGGTGAAAAAGAACTGTATGGAGTGCTCATCGACATGAGCCTGACAGGGAGTCTGTGCCAGATAAAGCACAAGAACCAGCAGGAAGTTCCTGCGATAGATATAGACTCCACTGTTGTCTTGAGATGTCTTTTACCCGGACTCACTGAAGAGCAACTGCTCTACGGGAAGGTGAAGAACATGAAGATAGAACATGGCGAGACCCGCATCGGTATAGAATTTTATGGTCTTCAACCACAATTAACCGACACCATAGGTAAATACCTTTATTCGTTGGACAAGGCTGTGGGTTAATGGCCCATGGCCTACGTGCGATAGGCTCCATCCATACGCTTTCGGATTGCACTTTCCTGGCTCACTATATTTCTACAAAGAGCCAGCTGATTTTGGGCTCTTTGTAGATTTTCCCCATCAACTGCTACCCTGAAATAGCGATTTCCCTGCAGGTGATCGGTAAAAAAACGAACACCAAGTTCAAAGCAGATGGCGAGTAATCCATCGTAGATATAGTGGGGTTGCACATGCGTCACGGTTACCTTGCCGCAGGAAAAATAACCTTCTAAAATCCCCTCACAGAGATTCAAATCAAATCGAGGTTCATCATCATCCACACTGGACTCTTGACAGGTACAGCATGCTGAGCGCAAGCAATCTCCAAGATCGTGGTAAATAATTCCTGCTCCGACTGTGTCGAGATCCAGTAGACCAGTTGCCTCTCCTGCCTGATTAAAGATAAAATTATCAAGTTTTGGATCACCATGGATTGGTTGAAGAACCAGTTCCTTATGCTCTCTCGCTCTTTCAATCGAAGACGCACGCTCCCTGTATTTCTCGATAGTGTGGAGGCAGGAGCGGATGCTTTCATCAGTTTCTCCCGTGAGCTGGGCCACGCAGTGGTCGTAATCCTTCAGATACAGCAACAGGTGGTGAAAACCGGGTAATGGGTCACCAATTTTTCCCAGATCGAGTTTTTCAAACAACAAATGGAATCTGCCAAGAGCCCTTCCAACTGATTCTGCCTGTGCAACTGAGCTAAGTTTTGTAATGGTCGTTGTCTCAACGTAGTGTTGACCCCGCCAGTACCCCCCCTTGCTATCCTTAAAAAAAAGATCGCCATTTTTTGTGTACACAGGTTGCGCCATTACAAAACCGCGGCGACGAGACAGCTCAACACCTTGGAGATATTTAAAAATAACCTCAAAATTACCGATTACTGCAGCTGGGTATGGAAAGACGTCCTCACTTAATCGTTGTAAAACGATAGGGTGAGGATTGGAGTCAACGAGATAGGTTGCATTAATGTGGCCCTGCCCCAGTGGCCGTAAAGTGTCGGATTTGTCACATGAAAAGGCATCGAGTATTTCTGCTTGTTCCGCTATCACTCCTCGCCACCATCTTCTGATAGAGCTTCAACAAGATACCCGGCCGCACCTATGAGAGCGGCGTTTTTATTTAAAATAAGGGTGACAGGGATCTCAGCCAGCATAGGCGACATAGCTCCTTTATTCAAAAATCTCTCAACAAATCCATCAAAGGAGACGTGCCCCATAAGACGGGGTAAAATGCCTCCACCCAGATACATTCCACCTTTGGCGTATATTTTAAGCGCAAGATTTCCTGCCTCGCTGCCAAGTATCCTGAGAAACAGCTCAATGACTTTCAGACAGAGCGGACATGGTTGACTTGCAATTGCTCCGGCAACGATTGCAGGAGTTCTGTCAACCTTTCCTGCCATTTCCTTCATAACATCTGTTGACTCGCCCATGGTATGATAGACTTTACAGAAATCGTACAACCGGGCAAGACCGGGTCCTGCAATGAGCGACTCAAAACTGACGGTTTTATGCTCCTTTTGCATCCATAACAGCAGAGCAACCTGTTCAGCATCGACAGGAGCAAAATCAGAGTGCCCACCTTCAGTGCCGGTTACAAAGGTTTCTCTGGAACATTGCACCACAAAACCTTCGCCAAGCCCAGTTCCCGGGGCAACAACGCCTGTTACAGCCCCACCATCTGGCCGACCTTTTAAAATTGTATGTATGTCAGAAGGGTTGGTTGGATTGAGATGTTTGAGACAACTTGCAACAGCGGTAAGATCATTTATAAGGATAACTTTCGTAAAGCCGAAACGCCCTTTCAAGTGAGCGCAGTTAAACTCCCATGGAAGATTTGTCATTCGACCCTGGTGTTTGCTCACAATTCCGGCAATTGCAAAACAGGCCACAGTAGGAACATCCCCCACTGTGGCCATAAATTGTACCAGGATTTCTTCAACCCCGGAATACTGGGCATTAATAAAGCGTCGCTGCACTTGAGGTGTACGTATGTCACCTGCATTAAAGAGGGCAAGATCACTCTTAGTGCCGCCAATATCAGCAATAAGTAAAGTTGATTTGTTCATATCCACCTCACTTCTATCTCCCCACTACTCAGCTGTCTGAATAAGATGAACATCCTGCTGAGGATAGGGAAAGGATATGTTCTTCTCATCAAAGGTAAGTTTAATTTTCTCAGTAAGTGAGAAATACACTCCCCAATAGTCACCTGTAGCCACCCATGGGCGAACCACAAGGTCCACCGAGGATGCACCGAGGGCTGAAACAGCAACAGTAGGAGCCGGATCTTTTAGGATTCGCGCGTCTGCTGCCAGTATCTCTTCAAGGGTTTCCTTTGCCTTACGAATATCGTCATCGTATCCAATACCGATAACGAGGTCTACGCGTCTGGTAGGATTTGCTGTAATATTGGTGATAGTCGCATTGGAAATAGTGCCGTTAGGGATAATTTTCTTCTGGTTATCCCCCGTGTTAAGAATTGTAGAAAAAACGGAAATCGCCTCTACTGTTCCAGTCTCACCACCAATTGTTACGACGTCACCTACCTTGAACGGGTGGAAGAGAATAAGCATCACACCGGAGGAGAAATTGGCCAGAGAATCTTTTAAGGCAAGACCAATGGCAAGAGATGCCGCACCAAGAACAGCCAGGAATGAGGTGGTCTTAATACCAAGTTGTCCAGCCGCTGCTATGACAACACTCGCAAGAAGAGCGTAATATACAATCCCTTGTAAAAACTTAATAAGAGTAACATCAACATCTCTACTCTTCATCAGTGTAATTAATACATTGGTTATCTTCCGGGCTATCCACTTACCTATAAGAAAGATCAGTAAAGCCGCAAAAGCCTTACCGCCCCAGGCAATAACCAGCGGTTGAAGATTTTTAATCATTTCCGGATCTATTGCAAAATTCATTATATCCCCCTGTACTTAAGAATTATTGGAAAGTCCTTACGTTACAGTAGACATGAAATACGACAGAAGAAACAATAACACCAGTAAGTTTAAGGTAAGCTTGCTTACTCGTCTAAGGCACGGATATCCCACGCCTCAGTCCTGCTATTATTATCAGTATTTTTTACAATGGTAAATTCAAATATTTGAGAAGAATCATTAAAAAGGGAATCATTAACATCTACAGCTTTGGAACAATGAAAAAATACAGACTCAGGAAGAAGCCCTTCTGAAGTAAGGTTGTAAAATCGCATAAACCCAAAACCCCTTTCAGGGTTGTAGTTTATGGCTATCCCACGCTTACGCTCGTGTCCGTTTTGGGCGGGAATTGGAAGCAGACCCGGGATAAGAAAACCGGAAAGAAAACTATCAGCCGTCTCTTTAAGCTCATTACTAACGTGATTAAAAGCAATCACTTCGACCCGGCAGCCCATATTTTGCAGAGCAAGTACAAGGCGAATAAAATCCCCATCGCCTGTAAGCAAAACAACCCTATCAAGATTTCTAGCCTGGAGAAGTGCGTCTATGGCGAGATCCATATCCGCATTCGCCTTTGTGGTCAGGATTCCCTCGTCATCAACAAAATGTTTGACGATTTTCTTGATAACCTTAAAACCACATTGACGGATAACATCGTGATACCGATATAGTTTTTGCCTGTAATCAGGATCATCCTTGGTGCGTTCTCTGTCTTCTGCAAGGTAAGAGTTGGCCCGGAGCAGCGTGGAGTTCCCAGCACCAGCTAATTCAACCAAGACATCATAACGCATGCCATACCCACCACACATCCGTATGTTTTCGGCATCTACATAGATTCCTGTTTTCAGCATATCAATCGTTTATTGGTAAGAGATTCAAATTGAGAAGGTTAGATACGTATAAACTACGAGAAGTTTGATGGTCGACACATCTAGATTTCAACTATTATTTCAACGCACAGTGGTGCGTTGAAATAATACTGAAAACAGAATCACGAAGAAAGAAAAAAATCGTTACGAAACCATCACTCCCACTCAATAGTGGCAGGGGGCTTAGAGGAAATGTCGTAAACAACTCTATTGACCCCCCGAACCTCATTAATAATCCGAGTAGATATCTCACCTAAAATTTCATAGGGTATTTTGCTCCAGTCAGCGGTCATAGCATCTCGTGAGTCCACGGAGCGGATAGCAATAACATGCTCATATGTTCTACCATCACCCATAACACCAACGGTTTTGATAGGAAGAAGCACTGCAAACGATTGCCATACCTTTCTGTACCAGCCAGCTTTTCTCATCTCGTCGAGTACAATTACATCGGCCTGACGCAGAATCCTCAGTCTTTCTGCTGTTACCTCACCCATGATCCTGATACCAAGACCGGGACCCGGAAATGGTTGTCTATAAATCGCCTCTTCAGGTAAACCAAGCTCAAGGCCGAGTTCACGAACCTCATCTTTGAAAAGTTCGCGTACAGGTTCAATAAGGTCCAGCTTCATAATTTCAGGAAGTCCACCAACATTATGATGGGACTTAATAGGTGCCTCGCCTCTGAAACTCACCGACTCGATCACATCCGGGTAGAGGGTCCCCTGGGCTAAATATTTTACATTACCGATTTTGCGGGCTTCTTCTTCAAAGATCTTAATAAAACCAAGGCCAATGCGCTTTCTTTTGATTTCAGGATCTTCAACACCATCAAGTTCGCTTAAGAAGAATTCTTCGGCGTCTACATCTATAACATTGAGTTTTGATTTTTCTTTGAAAAATCTCAAGATAGATTCGGATTCGCCGGTGCGCATGAGGCCATTATTAACGTAGATGCAGGTGAGTTGATCCCCGATAGCTCTGTGGATAATAGCCGCAACAACCGAACTATCCACGCCACCAGAGAGTGCGCAGATAACATTACCGTCACCAACCTGCTCGCGTATAGCCTTTACGTTTTGCTCAATAAAAGAATGCATGGTCCACTCGGGCTTACAGTCGCATATCCCAAAAATGAAGTTCCGTAGAACATCAGTGCCAATGAGAGTATGGGCCACTTCCGGATGGAATTGTACGGCAACAAAGGGTTTTTCCTTATGGCGAAGGGCAGCGTATGGAGAATTCTCGCTTACAGCACTGGCCTCAAAACCGTCAGGAACAACCTCTACACGATCTCCATGGCTCATCCATACCTGATGAGTAACCTCACCAATTTCAAGCCCTGCAAACAGACCTGCTGTGTAATTCACAGTAAGATCAGCCTTACCAAACTCACGTTTTTCTGCCTTCTCAACTTTTCCCCCAAGCTGCTGCATCATCAACTGGGCACCGTAACAGATACCGAGCACAGGAACTCCAAGCTCAAAAACGCCCGGGTCACTGAGAGGTGCATCCTCGTCATAAACAGAACAAGGACCGCCGGATAGTATAATGCCGGAAGGCTTGAGTGCTTTAATCTTCTCTAGAGAAATCGAAAACGGATGAATTTCACTATAGACCTTCTGCTCGCGGATACGACGTGCAATCAACTGGGTGGTTTGCGAGCCAAAGTCGAGGATAAGAATTTTTTCGCTATGAATATCCATGGATTTTTCCGTATGTTCTATTTTTGTTACAGTAGTCTTATGCTGTTCTGTAATTTGGAGCTTCTTTTGTGATAATAACGTCATGGACGTGTGATTCTCTAAGGCCAGCAGCAGAGATTTGAACAAACGTCGCTTTTTCCTGGAGTTCTGGAATGGTGGCCGCGCCAACATATCCCATACCAGATCGTAGTCCACCAAGCATCTGGTACAGAACGGTGGAAATAGGTCCACGATAAGGTACTTTCCCTTCAATACCTTCAGGGACAAGTTTGGACGAAGAGGTCACTTCTGACTGAAAATATCTATCAGCCGAACCATCCGCCTGACTCATGGCCCCTATGGATCCCATACCCCTGTACGCCTTATAAGTCCTACCCTGATAGAGGAATGTCTCCCCCGGAGTTTCATCAGTACCAGCAAACAGAGAACCCAGCATAACAGAAGAAGCACCAGCTCCGATGGCCTTTGCAAGATCACCTGAGTGCTTAATTCCACCATCAGAAATAATAGGAATGTTGTACTTATTGGCTGCTTTTA
The DNA here is from genome assembly GCA_047619065.1 of Desulforhopalus sp. Classification (GTDB taxonomy): domain Bacteria; phylum Desulfobacterota; class Desulfobulbia; order Desulfobulbales; family Desulfocapsaceae; genus Desulforhopalus_A. The sequence continues at coordinate 10,079 of JBLHNA010000046.1, read as the reverse complement.
CACATTTCTGTAATGCAGTCATCTGCGGTACACCAACGCCTGCAACGACTCTCGTGGTACAAATAGAACCTGGTCCGATACCAACCTTTACAGCATTGGCACCTGCCTTGATAAGGGCCTCAGTGGCCTCACCTGTTGCGACATTTCCTGCAATAACTGAGAGGAAAGGGAAGGCCTTTTTCACTCGGGACACAGCATCCATAACCCCCCTGGAATGTCCGTGAGCAGAATCAACAACCACAACATCAACACCGACCCTCAACAATTTTTCTGCATGGCTTTCAATGTTAGGTCCAACACCAAGTGCCGCACCAACAAGAAGACGTCCAAAGCTATCTTTAGCGGCAAAAGGATATTTCTTGATCTTTTCAAGATCCTTAATGGTGATAAGACCTTTTAGAGCGCCATCGTCATCGACCACGAGAAGTTTTTCAATGCGATGCTCATGCAGCAGAGCCTTTGAATGCTCCAGTGAAATCCCAGCCTTTGCTGTGACGAGGTTTTTTGATGTCATCACGTCAGAGACACGGAGTCCATCATCAGAGACAAAACGCAGATCACGGTTTGTGACGATACCGGCAAGTTTTCCTTCGTTGAGTACAGGAAGACCCGAAATTTTGTACTCACTCATGATTTTCTGAACTTCAGCAACCGATTGATTCTGGGTAACTGTAATCGGATCGATAATCATACCCGACTCAGATTTCTTTACCCTTTCAACCATGAGCGCCTGCTCTTCAATGGGCATATTTTTATGAATAATACCAATTCCACCTTCTCGGGCCATGGCAATAGCAGTACGGTACTCCGTCACTGTATCCATTGCAGAACTTAAGAGTGGTGTCTGCAGATTGATTGTATCAGTCAGTCTCGTAGCCAAGCTCACTTCATTAGGAAGTACGTCGGAAGCGGATGGAACGAGAAGTAAGTCGTCAAATGTGAGTGCTGTTTCTATCTGGTCTGGTAACATGTTCCCTCCTTATAAGGGGATTGAAGTCAAAACCACCACAGAGTAGCCTCTCCTGTCGAGTCAATATTCTATCTAACTCACGTGAAAGACTCAGTTGGTCCTTTTGTATTTCAAAAAATGCGTTATATTTTAGAGAACTACAGTAAGGCATTTCTCTAAATAATCTTTTTATTTTTTAATGCCTATTATCCAGGTAACATCAATACGACAATCAACCGAAAAAGGATTATCAGTCAATGCTGCTTGAAATAAACCCTATCAATCCACAACAACGTTTAGTAGATCGAGCTGTAAAAATGCTTAAAAGCGGCGCAATCATTTGCTATCCGACGGACACAGGATACGGAATTGGCTGCGATCTCTTTAACTCAAAAAGTCTTAAAGTCATTATGCAACTCAAGAAAAGGTCTCAACATAAGCCCTTTTCTTTCATGTGCTCTGACCTGACTGATATCAGTCAATATGCCCATGTTTCCAACACCGCGTACAGACTCCTCAAGAAAAACCTCCCCGGTCCGTACACCTTCGTACTACCTGGAACGAAACTCGTCCCAAAGGTTATGGCAACCAAGCAGAAGACAGTGGGAATTAAAGTCCCAACCCACCCGATCAGCCAGCTCCTTCTCTCGACCCTGGGTAACCCCATCGTCAACACCAGTGTTCAACTTGAAGATGAAGAGGCGACTCTAGCGGAACCTTATGAAATTGAACAGTATATCGGGAACAGAATAGATCTCATTATTGATGCAGGTGCCATCTATCCTGACCCATCTTCGATTATCGATCTGACCGGAGACTACCCGGAGATACTGCGCGAAGGCAAGGGAGATGTTACTCCGTTTCGCTGATCAACGCCTCTTTTAAAGACTTGCTCATAGTAAAGTGCAGTGTCTTTCTATCCGGTATGTCCATAATCTTTCCGGTACGTGGATTTTTTGTTGAACGGGGTTTGCGGCTTCTCACAGAAAAACTGCCAAAACCTCTCAACTCAATACGCCTGTCTTCTACCAGTGCTTTTGACATTGTGTCCAGCATGATGTCCACCGCAAGGCTCACATCTTGTTTTTGCATGGACAGCTCAGAACTTACTTTATCTACGAGATCTTTTTTCAACATACCTGACGACAATTAAAAGAGATTACCAGTGCCCACAATTGAGGCACCAAAAGAATATAAAAAAAGGTTGTCTTGCCAAAAGCCCTGACAAGACAACCCCTTATGCTACATTAAAAGCACCTGTTCAGGCGCAGTATTATTCGCTTTCTGTGGTATCGCTACCCTCAGCAGCAGCCTTCAAGAGGTCACCGAAGGTAGAAGGAGCCACTTCAGCAGCTACTTTTTCAGCCTTTTTGAACTTCTCTACTGCAACTTCCTCGTCATCACCTTCGAGGGTTTTAACAGAAAGACCAATCTTACGATCTTTAGCAGAAACGTTGATTACGATAGCCTTGAGAACATCGCCCATCTGGTACATTCCAACAGGTGTCTTCACCTTGTCTTTGGAGAGTTCAGATACGTGTACGAGGCCTTCAATACCTTCTTCCAGCTTCACAAAGACACCAAAGTCAGTAACGTTGGTGATCTCGCCTTCAACAACAGTTCCAGAAGGATAGTTGTTGTACGCTGCCTGCCATGGATCAGGAACCATCTGCTTGATACCAAGGGAGAAACGCTCGTTTTCCTTGTCTATCTTGAGAACAACAGCTTCGATGGTCTCGCCCTTTGCATACTTCTCTGATGGGTGCTTGATACGCTCGGTCCAGGACAGATCAGATACGTGGATCAGGCCATCAATGCCTTCTTCAATACCGATGAATACACCAAAATCGGTGATATTCTTGATCTTGCCTTCGATAACAGAACCAACTGGGTAATTATCTGTAACCAGATCCCATGGATTAGGCTGAAGCTGCTTCATACCAAGGGAGATTCTCTTGGTCTCGGTCTCAATGTTGAGAACCATAACTTCAACTTCATCACCTACAGAAACCATCTTAGATGGATGACGTGGCTTCTTGGACCAAGTCATTTCAGATACGTGAATGAGACCTTCAACACCCTCTTCCAGCTCAATAAAGACACCGTAATCAGTGATGGATACAACTTTTCCAACTGTGAGTTCTTTTACTGGGTAACGGTCAACAACGGTTGCCCATGGATCGTCGCGAAGCTGCTTAACACCAAGGGAGACACGGTCGTGCTCTCTGTCATACTTGAGTACTTTAACTTCAAGGTCTTCACCGACTTTATACAGTTTAGCTGGGTGCGAAACACGCCCCCAGGAAAGATCGGTGATGTGACAGAGGCCGTCCATTCCGCCCATATCGATAAAGAGACCATAATCGGTGATATTGGTAATTGCACCGGTAATGATCTGTCCCTCTTCGAGCTTGCTACGCATTTCTTCACGAAGTTTATTACGCTCTTCTTCGAGGATTGCGCGACGAGAAATAACAACGTTGTTTCTTTTCTTGTTGAACTTAAGGATTTTAAAATCCATGGAGTCGCCAATAAGCGCATCCAGATCTTTAACAGGACGAAGATCAATCTGAGAGTATGGCAGGAATGCGGGGACGCCGATATCAACAGACATACCGCCTTTGACACGACTTTCGATTTTACCGGAGATAGTTTCATCCGCTTCCTGAATCTCTGCAATCCTCTCCCAAACTTTAATTGCAATGGCCTTTTCGCGTGACAGGAGGAGTCCACCCTCTTCTTTCCGACGTTCTACAAATACCTCGAATACGTCACCGATGTTTATCTCTTCACCATCTTCCAGGCGGAATTCGGATTTAGCGATATAGCTTTCTGCCTTATCACCAACATCAACAAGCAGGTAATCATCGACGGTGCCGATGATGGTTCCCATGGCAACATCGCCCACGGCAACTACCTTGTTGTTTTCTTCCATCTCAAAAAGCTCTGCAAAGCTCATCTCTTCCATACTGTCCTGGGTTGATTGATTAAGTTGTTCTGTCATGGATTATACTCTTCCTGTGGACCTAAGGACCAATTGGCTAAAGGGATCTACTTGATACCACTGCAGAGGGACCAAGTAGAAAGTAGTAAAGGCCACACTCCACAGCGGAGAGCAACCTTTTAAGATTTGAACAGCATTGTATATCAAATTTTTGCCGAAAGGACAAGCACTTCTTGCAAAAATATTTTTTTTATTTATCAAACGCGGGACATCCTCAAAACAGTTCTTCCCACGTCCACGACGTGGTCATAACAGAGGAACATTACAACCCTACTATTTGTTACAATATCATTTAGTTCATTCAAATGCGGTCCCCTATTTCCCATGCTGTGTCTTTTTAGGGTACGACTTCCTGCGTGGCCTCTGCCCCTGCCTCGTTTTGGGTTTCTGCCCCGGTCTTGCTCCATCACTTTCTACAGGCCTGACTGTACCTTTGGGCGCAGGAACAAGCAGGGACTCTTCCGGCAGGACACACTCCAGCTTTCTCCCGATATATTCTTCAATTTCCGGAAGATAAAAGGAGCCTTGTTCACAGGCAAAACTGACAGCCTTACCCTCCGCACCCGCTCTTCCTGTTCGGCCAATGCGATGTACATAATCCTCTGGTTCATATGGCAGTGTATAGTTCACAACGAATGTTATCCCGTCGATATGAATACCACGTCCGGCCACATCAGTTGCCACTAGGATCTTCACCTTTCCGGCCCTAAAACTCTCTAGGCGTGTCATGCGCTTATTTTGTGCAACATCTCCAGATAAGAGCACGCAATCAATTGCATTTCTTTGCAATCTGTCTGCGAGTTTTTTTGCTTCATTTTTCATATTGGCAAAAACAATAATTCTATCTTCAGGATGCTGCTGAATCACGTTATACAAGACAGCATATTTCTCTTCCGCTGTGGTCAGGTAAACTATCTGCTCTACGGTCTCTACAGCCATCTGTTCTGGCTCCGCCTCTACCACCGAGGGCTTCACACACCACTGGGACGCAAGGCGCTGAACATCCTCTGGAACCGTTGCCGAAAACATCATAGTCTGCCGTTCATTTTTTCCGGCAACACGACCAATAATCCTTCTCACATCAGGGATAAATCCCATATCAAGCATTCTGTCGGCTTCATCCAAAACAAGGATTTTACAGCGACTCAAGTCAACGACCCCTTTTCCCACGAAATCAAGAAGTCTCCCTGGGGTTGCCACAAGTAAATCGCAGGTTCTATTAACGAGAAGATCCTGTTGTTTCTGATAGTCCACCCCACCATAGGCGCAGCGCACTGTAAGATTGGAATATTTCGCAAGCCCCTGTCCGTCCTTTGCGATCTGAACAACGAGTTCTCTTGTCGGTGCGAGCACCAATGCTCTTGGCTGTCCTTTCCTGTTCTTTTGTCCTTTGAGAAGTCTTGAAAATATAGCGAGCAAAAAGACCGCGGTCTTTCCCGTACCGGTATTTGCCTTACCAACGAGATCTTTTCCGGCCAATACATCTGCAAGCGTCTTTTCCTGTATAGCTGTACAATATTCGAATTTTTGATCTGCGATTGCCCGCATCACCTTCAACGGAATATCAAAATCATGAAACCGTGACTTCCCGGGGACAGGAGTCACCACAAACTGATCCAAAGTCCAGTCTGGCTGTGGTTTTCTTTTGGGTTTAGGAGCCGTTTTTTCCTCTTCTGCAACCTTAGTAGGAATCTTTATTGTATCATTTTTGGAAAGAGGCTCAGATACGAGTACACCCTCTGTGACCTCAACCTGTTCCTTTCCTCCGGCACCGACTAACTTATCATAGCGTTGCTTGCCCGCCTGGAAAATCCGCTTCATTTTTCTGGATGCGGAGATGATGATGTTTTTCATTTTAAAGCTCAGTTTTAGATGGAATCACAAAGAACCTCTTATTCCAGTCCATTTGCAAAAGATAGATACTCGGCACGAGCCCACCATAGTAGGCCCGCAGAAATATAACAAGAGACGAGGGTAAAATAGCATCGGCTGCTAAAAGAACACAGTAACAGAGAAATGCAGATGAGGAGAAAAACACATACTGCAGAAAACCAGCCAGGAAGATTACCCCTTACCAGCAACGCGCAACTCATCCATCAAAGGGCCAAACAGAGCCTCATACTCAGGAATAATTTTTTTAAGTACGACTCCGATATGATTGAGTTCCCGGTCGTTAACCACAAGATTTGCCGAATAGGCCATGGCTTGTAGATTATACAGAGTCTCAAATTCATCTCCCAGCAGAACATAGATTGTATACCTCCTGCGGGTCATACTCATATTGCACATGTAGGCGTGAAACTTACCGGATAATATTCCTCCGCTCTCATAGCCACTGTGTAGAAACACTGCTGCATAATTCACAAAGCGCAACTTCTCAATCGCCTGGCTCGCATCAGCCACCTGCTCGACCTGATAACCAAAAGCAACGGCAGCTTTTGTAACCACATCCCGCGCTGGGATTTGAGGCATAAGTACTAAGGCCTTCGGTATATCTTCAATAACCTCCTGTTCATCAAAAACACCTTCCGCCAGCCAGCTTACATCCGGTGGCGCCGGCGGCTGAACCCTGCCCACGCCCGGCGTTGCAAGACCTTGAGCCTTTTTCCGTCTGATATCCTTTGGTACAGCGGTCACATTGACGCTCAGTGCATCCAGCCCAAAAGGTTTTGTACAGTAAACACATTTCACCTTTATCTTCTGGCCTGGTGCCAATTTTTCTATACTTTCTTTGATCTTACCGCTCAACTTCAGCTGCTTTTCACAATGGGGGCAGTTTACTTGCATAATCTCCTCACAACTCCAAGTGATTTTCCAAATTATTCCAGGTTATCTTTACAACTGAAAGTTACAGATTATCGACGAAAACCATTATAATCAGGCTCTTCCTCTTCTTCCATACCCAGATCTGTCAACTGGGTCGTTGCCTCGCCCCGCTCGGACTTGATTTTATCAAGTCCTCGATTCATTTCCGCCCTGTGGGAACAGAAAGTAACTGCACTCTTTTCAGTGACGATTCCCCTACTATAGAGCTCAAGGATATGCTGATCAAAGGTTCTCATATCAAGGGCTGCCCCTTCACTGATGATATTGTAATAGGTCTTCTCTTCACTTTCACCATTCACTATAAGATCTTTCACACGCAGACTGGTCCTCAGAATTTCCATTGCAGCAACCCGCCCTCCGCCTACACGAGGCAAGAGACGCTGACTAACAACCCAGCGAATAGTATCCACAAGTCTATTACGAATCTGCGGCTGTTCTTCCTGCGCAAACATACCAAGGATACGGTTGAGGGTCTGCCCCGCATCGATTGTATGTAAAGTAGACAGAACGAGGTGACCCGTTTCTGCAGCAGTCAAACCGATTTCCATGGTGTCCCGGTCACGCATCTCACCTACCAGAATTACCTTAGGCGCCTGACGCAATGCTGCTCTCATCCCCACTGGAAAACTGGAAAAATCGTTTCCAAGCTCCCTTTGGTTAAATGTTGCCTGCAGCTGTTCATGCACATACTCGATAGGGTCTTCGAGGGTTACAACATGGACAGCACGCTCTTGATTGATACGATTGAGGAGTGCCGCAAGAGAGGTGGTCTTACCCGTACCGGTAGCACCAGTAAAGAGGATGAGTCCATTGAGTTCTGTGGCCATCTTGCCAAAGGCTCCAGGGAACTGCATATTTTCAATGGAAGGCACCTCTGTTTCTAGCTTTCTCAGAACCGTTGTGAAATACCCCTTCTGGGTAAAGATATTCACCCTGAATCTCGCTTTATCGGAAAGAGAGTAGGATAAATCGCAGGAGCCAGTCTCCACAAGATCTCGCAGAAGACGACGATTATTGCCAATGAGATTCAGAGCAAAAACTTCTGTCTGAAAAGGAGTCAGTTCAGCAACAGGTGGTGCCACATTAACCGGCACTAATACACCTGCAGATTCAACCTGCAGGGATTTACCCACGGTTATATTCAGATCCGACACGTTGCTGTGAGATTCCAGCATCGCCGCAATCCAGTAATCTATTTCCGTTTTTTTCATACTTCTCCCCTGAAAAATTGTGCACGACCACCGACTTTCGTAGTATATTGTTCTAAGTCTAACAATTTTTACATGTTTTTTGCAAATTTTCTACACATTTCTTCTTGTTACAAATCTACTATTATTATTCTGAGGCATATACTATGGCAATACAACTGCGCAGCGCGACAACAACCCAGGGACGAAAAATGGCCGGTGCCCGTAGCCTCTGGCGAGCTAATGGCGTTAAAGAGGAACAATTCGGCAAACCGATAATAGGTATCGTCAACTCCTTCACTCAGTTTGTTCCAGGTCATGTGCACCTCCACGAAATTGGTCAACACCTCAAAAAAATCATCGGAGAAGCTGGTTGTTTCGCTGCTGAATTCAACACTATAGCCATCGATGACGGTATCGCCATGGGCCACTCCGGAATGCTCTATTCCCTTCCATCACGGGACCTGATTGCCGACTCAGTTGAGTACATGTGTAATGCACATACAGTGGATGCAATAATCTGCATCAGTAACTGCGACAAAATCACTCCTGGCATGCTTATGGCCGCCATGCGTCTTAACATTCCAACAATCTTTGTTTCTGGTGGGCCAATGGAGGCAGGAGTTGACGGCGATAAGCGTTACGATCTCGTTGATGCCATGGTCATGGCCGCAGACAAAGAAGTAAGCAACGAAGAAATTGAACGGGTAGAGCGCTGTGCCTGCCCTACCTGCGGCTCCTGCTCTGGAATGTTTACAGCCAACTCGATGAACTGCCTCAACGAGGCTCTAGGGCTCGCTCTTCCTGGGAACGGCACCATCGTTGCCACCCATGCAAACCGTAAACTCCTCTTTGAAAAAGCGGCCAGACGTATCGTCGAGATGGCTCACGCATGGTATGATAACGAAGACGCCTCAGTACTTCCACGATCCATCGGTTCAAAAAGCGCCTTTATGAACTCCATGACTCTTGATATTGCCATGGGCGGATCGACGAACACCGTCCTCCACCTTCTGGCCATTGCAAGAGAAGCGGGCGTTGACTTCACCATGGCGGACATCGACGCCCTGTCACGCAAGGTTCCAAATCTCTGCAAGGTGTCCCCGAACTCCAGCTATCACATTGAAGATGTAAACAGGGCCGGCGGTATTATGGCGATTTTAGGAGAACTCGACAGAGGCGGTCTCATCGACACCAGTGTCAGCCGTGTCGATTCCCCGTCTCTCAAAGACACCCTCAACAACTGGGATCTCTCAAATACCAGCCATACAGATGAGGCCAAAACCCTCTATTTGAGTGCCCCGGCCCACTCCGGCCTCAACCTCGTCATGGGCTCCCAGGATACTATGTACCAGGAGGCTGATCTTGACCGGGCAAAGGGCTGTATCCGCGATCTCACAAATTGCTATGACAAGGAAGGCGGGCTGGCCGTTCTCTTTGGTAATATTGCCGAAAAAGGCTGCATCGTAAAAACCGCTGGAGTGGACCCATCTATTTTTAAGTTTTCAGGGACGGCCCGGGTCTTTTCTTCTCAAGATGACACCTGCGAAGCAATTCTTGGAGGCCAAATTAAGGCGGGCGACGTGCTCATTATCCGCTACGAAGGTCCCAAAGGCGGCCCGGGGATGCAGGAAATGCTCTACCCAACCTCCTACCTTAAGTCCATCCACCTCGGAAAAGAGTGTGCACTTGTGACAGACGGCAGATTTTCAGGTGGTACCTCAGGCCTTTCTATCGGACACGTCTCCCCGGAAGCTGCAGCTGGTGGCGCCATTGCCCTCATCGAAGACGGCGACACCATCAACATAGACATCCCCAGCAGATCCATTAACCTCGACATCACAGGTGACGAGCTGGCCAAACGTAGAAAAGCTGAGGAGGCAAAGGGACGCAAGGCATTCAAACCCACAGACCGCGTGCGTGAGGTAAGCGCTGCCCTTAGGGCATATGCACTTTTTGCAGCATCTGCAGATCAGGGAGCAGTTCGAATACTACCTGAGGACTAAGGGGTCACCTAAGTTCTAAATAAATATCTGGCAGTAGCTGGCTAACAAGGGGGGGGGGGGGGGCCAACCGTTCGGGCACCACCCTGAAATTTGAACAAAACGGAAAA
>JBLHNA010000045.1:0-37023 GCA_047619065.1 Desulforhopalus sp. | reverse complement strand
AACAGATTTATCCGCAGCTGCTTCGTTACCGAGCATTTGCAGGTAGCGAAGACTCCGGTAGATTACTACAGCTTCATGCCCGGTGTCTCGACCTGCGAAAAACTTTGTTGGTGAGAAATCCGGGCTAGTGTTTCGCCATGATAAAGAGCCCAGAAAAACAGGCCAAAGGTGCCTATTACCATTGGTGCTGAAATAAAGATTATACACCTTTTCTTTTAAACGTGGCTCAGAACGGTTTCTGACACCGTTTTTAGTCCTGAATCCAAGATTTTAAATAGAGCCTTAACCTATTGGAGAAAACGGATATGAAGTTGATATTATACTATGCCCCCATCGCCTGTTCGTTGGTCCCTTATATAACATTAACAGAGGCAGCTGCAGAGTTTGAACTCCGGACTATTAATATGTCAAAAGCCCAGAATTTGGAACCGGAGTTTCTGAAGTACAACCCCAAACATAAGGTTCCGGTGCTTGTCATTGATGGCGAACCGCTAACGGAAAATGTGGCTATCCAGATCTGGATAGCACGCAACTTTCCGGACGCAAAACTACTTCCCACCGATTCAATGGATGAATATAAAGCGATATCAATCATGGCTTGGTGCGCATCGGGAATCCATCCAACTTTAACACCAAATTTTAAACCGCAGCTATATTGTGATATACCTGGATCTGAAGAAAGCGTCCGTAGGTGTGCCCAAAAACTGATGGTAGAAAACTTTCGTGTCGCCGATGACTTGCTTGCAGGGGGCGATTTCTTTTTCGACCATTTCACAGCAGCTGACGCTTACTTCTTCTGGTGTTTCCGTCGTGCACAACAATTTGAAGTGGATGTATCCACTTTTAAACACTGTATAGCCCATTTCGAACGATTAAAAGCCAGGGATAGTGTTCAGACAGCACTCGCCAACGAGGCCAGGATACTTGAAAAATTTAGCAAGCTATCATAGGAATGGCGTAGTCTTACTTTCTACGGTTTTTTGTCGCAGCGTGCCGTGTAGGATTTTCGTTCGGCAAGTAGGTCAGTTAAATATTTATGAGGTGACAATTTTTAGAAACACATAGGTATTGGCTGTGTTTTCAATATTTTTTCGAAGAGAAATCCAGGAAGGAATATCTGAATGAAGGGTAATTCCGGTAAGACGCACCAATACTCATCCTCGTAAAAAACTGGAAAAAATAATCTAAATGTGATTTTAGCATTGCCGGTGGTATTAACTACCCAGGTCTGCTATTTACCCATCGAAACTCCATAATTCCTGTATGATTTCAAACCTTAACCCGTCAGGCCATACAGAGAAGGCCTAACGGGCCTATTTCACTATCTAGCCTCACTATCAGACCGCTGGCAGGGTACGCTTCTTTCGAAAACCGTCAACGCTAAATTGATCAAAATCACGCAGCAGCAACAGGGTGATACAGGCAGCCAGCATAGGAAAGGCAGCAAAAAAACAAGAGGTGTGGACTGGTCCAGGGATCCAGATACTGTTTATATGAGCTAATAGTAGAGAATCCATGGAGAATCAGTATAGCCGAGTAGGAATAGGTGCGAAAAGCACCAAGCACAAAAGCCAGGACAACAATGGCCTGTAGCGTTCCCACCATGTATACAAGATAGGACGAGAGTGACTGCAGCTGGTAGTATTTCGTAAATACAGCTGCCGCATTTTCAGGATTGATGAGTTTATTAACAGTCCACATTACAAACACAATGCCGATCCCGAGCCGAAGCAGGAGTAGACACCACGAGAGCCGTGGGGGCAAAGAAAAGTCTAATGTTTCGGAGGCATTCATTGTAATACTCCTTTGGGAGTTGATATAGAATTGAAGTCAGAATCGCTGCAAGCAGAAGCTGTAGGAACTGCCTGGGGGTGCAGTAAAGCTGAGGCGAGAAGCCCGGCCCCTATGAAATTTGTGAAATTCTAAGGTGGGTCTGGCCGACACCCAGGATCGCTCAGCAACACTATCTTATAAAACGTAATATTTCCTACAATTGCTACACCTTAAATAGGAGTTATCCTATTTAAAAGACCTACGGCTTCATTATTTTCAAAATAATGGGTAAAAATAATAAGTGGCTGGTCAACCACTTATTACAGGTGAAAGGGGGGTAGCTTTTGTCTCAAGAATAAAAATGTAACCCTACGCTATTATTAGCAAGGGTTACAAAATGAGATAAGCAGTTTAAATCTGATTTATGAGGCCATTGATTTCATGAAATCAATTATTTCAATCGGTTCTGGCCTGATGGTGTGATCAGGATGTACGTCAATATTTCTAATAACACCGTTCCTATCGACTAAAAATCTTCCGGACATAGGGAGTTTCCAGGAGTCGTCACCGTTGAATCGAGTCAGATCAGTACCAAAGCTGGTGTAGAGTTCCTTGAGCTTTTCAGGAAGGGTAAAAACCAGGTTGAGTTTGTTCGCGTATTCATTGCCTTTATCTGCCAGTACTGGAAAGGTGAGGTTATGTTTTTTTACAACCTGCTTTGTATATTTTGTAAGTTGTGGAGATATCGCAATGAGTGAACCGCCCAGATCGAGAATGTCGCTATAGATTTCTTGTAGAGCTTCCAGCTCTACATTACAATACGGTCACCAGATACCTCGGTAAAAACTGAGGGCAAGAGGTCCTTTTGCGAGAAGCTCCTTGGAGCTGATAATATTGCCATTTGTGTCAGAAAGTGTGAATTCAGGCAGGGTTTCACCAACCTTAATAACCTGGTCCGCGATTCCAGACTGAACGAGTTTTTGTGATTCTTCTAGCAGGGTGGCAACCACTTCCGGTGGTTTGGTAGCTATGAATTCCTGCTTCATTGCACTTAGTTTTTCCTGTAATTTCATAACGACCTCTAATGTGTTTTTGTGTAGTACTCAGTCGAGACCCCTCGAATTTGAGCAAATTTTCTCATTTTCCAAAGTACCCTTAAATTAGATTTTTAAATTGTGATCAAAGTTTCATCACTTTTGAGTGTTTTTGTAAAAGGACCAGCTTGATGGATAACCTCAATGTCAAGACCTTCTAGTATCTCTGCTTGTATTACCTTGTTTTCACTAACAAGTTTTGCGGTGGCGCCCCAAATGATGATTGTGACCTCTTTCCATAAGTCTTTTCTTCTTGCGTTTATCCCATACATGAAAACCATTTTCTCAGATGTAATGAAATTATCGTTGGTCCAGAGAATATGGCGTTTGTTCTTTTAATAAATGTTTTGTTGAGTAAAACCTTTCTGTATATAGTCTTGAATGTATATTCAAAATAGTTTCGACAGAAGAGCGTGTCAATGTTTAATTGAACGTTGATTCAAGTTGGGTGCTGGCAAAAAAAAAATCAAGTGGCTAGTCTCAACATTTCACGAATCTGTTTCCGCCGAAACAGAACGAAATCTGATTTCTCAACGAACAAAAGAGGCTTTGGTTCGAAGCAAAAGTGAGAGCAGGCATTAGGCAGACCCAAAGTGATCCTATCCAAAGAAACAAAACTTACTGGGAAAGAGTAAGAAATAAAGAATTTACTAAGAAAAAAGGTTTCTGTCAGAGCTATTGGCAGGATTTTAGGAGTGCACAGGTTAACTGTGAATAGCTTTATTAAAACCAGAAAGGTCAAAGAAGATGCTTAACGAACCGACAATGTCTTGCCGGCAGAATAGGTTGCATCGAGAAAATGCGAAGCAAAGTGTCAGCTTGGAATATTGATAGAAATAATCGCCAATCAACTGTTGATTGGCAGTTTAAAACAGATGATGCTCGGATTAAGCTGAAAAGGCTTTATCCGAAACTTTAGCATGTACTCTGTACTAGGAGAAATGATTGTATCTCTCCTTAAACATTCTATTAATACTCCGCCTATCCCAAATCGACTTCTGAAACGGGCTGAAGTTCGGTGGTAAGCAGATTTTTCTTTGATAGGGTGGGGGGACGCGGCTCTTAATTGCTATCTATCTCATCATGCTGAAATGATACTTCATTTATTGTTTGTTTCAAAGATTGTGCGAGTGATTTAATGTTATATGGTTTTTTAATGAAACAAAACACACCGATATTTTGCGCTTCGATAACAACGTCCTGAGTTGTAAATCCACCGGTGAGAATTGCTTTTTGATTCGGCTTAAATTTCAGAATTTCTTGAAGTGCTTGTATGCCGTTTATACCCGGGTCCATATTGTAATCTAAAAAAAGTAAATCAGAGTCTACTGTTTTACAGTATTCAATGGCTTCTTCACCGCTTACAACTGAGGTCACAGTGTAACCGAGAAAGTTCAGTATTTCGGTGGAGAAGGATCGTTGATCTTTATCATCATCTACCACAAGCACTGATCCTGTGCCTTTGAGATACGAAATATCTATATTCTGTTCTTTTTGGGTATCTATCATTTGACAGATTGGGAATGTTATGGTGAATATTGTGCCGGATTTATCGCTGGAAACGTCTAGTGATGCTTTATGGTCATCAATAATATTTTTTACAATTGCCAATCCAAGTCCTGTCCCACTTCTTCCGATGTTTTTTTTGCTGAAAAATGGTTCAAAAATGTTCTTGATATCTATATGATCTATTCCTTGACCATTATCTTTTATTATGAGGGAGATGTGATCGTTAACGCATATTTCATGATTTTCACTGAAACCTTCTACTGACTGTGTCAGTTTGGTCATAAGCCATATTTGTCCATCTTTAGCTACTGCCTCTGCGGCATTTGTAATTAGATTCATTAACAATTTTAAGATATGTATGGGGCTACACATTATGGTTGATGGTTTTGTAGTAAGATCGAGATTAATCTTTACTGAAGGAAATGATTTAGCCATATTCTTGAATTCAATTGAGTTATAGTAGTCTTGCAATATCTCATTTAAGGAGGCTTGTGATTTGGCTACTGAAACCCCACGAGCCATTGTCAGGAGATCTGCAACTATCGCTGAGGCACGTATTCCTGACTTTTTTATCGATTCAAGTGGAATGTATAGAGGGTTTTCCTTCGGCGTGGTGAGCAATAAAAGTTCTGGGTAGCTAACGATTCCAAGGAGTATGTTGTTGAGATCATGGGCGACGCCACTAGCTATAAGACCAATGGTTTCCATTTTTTCTGCTTTTCTTAACTTGTCCAAGGCCTCTCTTTTTTCAATTTCCGCAGCCTTTTGTTTTGAAATATCATATGCAACATGGACAGCACCTATAAAGGTGCCTTCCCCATCATGGAGAGGGGACACAGTAAGTAAATAGTGGTTGTTGGAAATTCCACAACAAAGTTCCGTAGAAAGTTCTTTAAAGGTTTTTAACACTTCAAGCTGGGGACAGTTTGGAGGTGGGGCATCTGTGTTGTCGACAATATGATAGCATTTTTTGCCTATAATTTTGTGATAGGGCAAATTTACCCTCGAAGCCATTGCTTTGTTTGCTCTTATTATATTGAAATTTTTATCTATGATAGAAATATGAGCAGGTACTGTGTCAAAAGTTCGTTCCCATTCATTTTTGGAAATAATTAACTCACTATTGAGTTGTTCCTTGATGATAACTTCATTTCGTAAATCAAGTGTTCTTTCATTAACCAGCAATTCTAAGTTCTTGGTGATTTGCTCTAAGTCAGTTTTGGATTTGAATCGAAAAAACTCATATAGATAAGAAAAAATACAAATAATTAGGAAAGCAGAAGAAAAACGAATTGCAAAATATACATCATATAATCCAATGGTTGAAGTCGCTATGTCAAAGGATATTATAGATAATAAGCACAGTAGAAATATCGTATTCAACAGCAATCCCTTTTTGCATCCGAGTAGAAAAAAGGTAAAAAGTGGAAACGTTAAACTCCAGATGAAACTTTTGTTGTTAGTGTCGCCAAAAGAAAAAATAAGCAAAAAATGGAGAAGGCTGATAAAAACTCCAAAGTTTACAAACTGAGAAAAATGTTTTTTGACTGGCCATAGAACTAAGATAGACAAGAAAAAGGCAGCGATCAGGTCAAAATATCCACAAATAGTAGAGTTAATAGCAAAGGAAATACTAGAGTTAATTATTAAAAATACTATTCCAGTACAGGCAAAGAAATATGTAAGTGTGATCCTGGTTCTTTCATCGTAGTTTAAGTTTTTATCTGGGGCATATAAATGTGATAATCGGTATAGACATGTTGATGTGTTGTTCATTTTTCGCGTCACTAATAATTTCATTATTGGCATGTTAGGTGGGTGAAAGGTGTGTAGGGAAAACACCTACAAGGGCTGTTATGGTATGTTATTTACCTTTCCATGTCAACGGGAAAAACTATTGTGTTTTCAAATGTTTTGGGAAAATAATGTTTTTTAGTAGACATTGATTCACTTCAATTTAAAAAGAATGAGTAAAATTACTTCCCAAAAACTTTAAATGACGTGTAAGCACAAAGAACAACGAAGTATTCCAAATTCTTCAATAATGACCTGATCCTTTAGAAGGAGGGTTGTTGTAACTCGAATAATTGTTAGGGTGGAGCGTTGTTAAAACTTCTCCGATCAAGTTCAGATTCTAAATAATATCTTATGTTCGATGAATTATAGTTGTGATAGGGTAAGCTGAACCTTTTTCAGGTGGGTCGAAGCTGCAGTAATGGAATAAGTACAACAGATTAACGTTTGATCAGTGAATGAGTTGAATGTGTGGTGGCGTCTGTTGGTAGCGGTTTTCGTAATATCGTGTCGCGTTTCCTACTACCATATAGAAACTAAACACCGTTATGCCCCAGCTTTTTAAGTGTTTAGAGTTGTCGCGCCTGCCTAGCCCGAAATGCTCATGATCTTTTTGATTTAAAGCTCAACTTTATGATATTATTCATAAATGATAACTTGGTTGAAAAACAGGGTGTTTTTCATTTTAAATCAAAAAAATCCCCCTTCGGGTCAATAGATTTTTCCGTAAAGTCTGCATTACAAGCCACTTGCGGTAGTTTATTACAGCTTCATGCCCGGTGTCTCGACCTGCGAAAAACTTTGTTGGTGAGAAATCCTGGCTAGAGCCTTTATCTCTAATAGAGGGTGTCGGGTTCGACTTCTGCATCCACACGATTATATCAGTACCGATACGAAATTAGTATCAACACATCGACTATCTAGAAATGGTGCGGTTGTTTGGGTTATTATCTGGAGCGAATATTGTGTGATCAGTTGGTTAAAGTTGATAGGAATTTTTTCAACTTCGACAACCGTGAAAACTGTCGTCCACCAGATACAATTTTTGTGATTATTACAAACTCCATTTCATGGGGCTCTATCTTTTTTCCAGAACATGCCTAAATTGAGTTTTACATCGAACCATTTTAGATAACTAATATTTGGCAATATTTGGTTGATATTTCAAAAACATACTGCCTACAATGAGGAAATAATGACAGGGAAGAATTTGGTACTTCAAACGCTCAAGAAAAAAGGCGTCAAGTATATTTTCGGTTATACCGGCGGGGCCATCATGCCGATATTTGACGAGATGGACAAAATGGGTGGTTTCAACTTTATAATGTCACGCCACGAACAGGGTGCGGCATTTATGGCACAGGGAATGTCCCGGGCGTCCTTGTCAACCGGCACCCCCCAAATCGGCGTATGCCTGACTACTTCAGGACCCGGAGCGATGAATCTGACTACCGGAATTGCAGATGCCTATATGGACTCAGTACCGATGGTAGCCATAACTGGCCAGGTCGCCACGGGGGTGATTGCCACCGATGCTTTCCAGGAAAGTGATGTGGTCGGAGTGATGATGCCCATCTGCAAGCAAACCTATATGCCTCTGGCCGCTGATGATATTGAACTGATGGTGCATGAAGCCTTCTACGTTGCGACAACTGGTCGAGGAGGCCCCGTTGTTATCGATATTCCAAAGGATGTGCAAAATCAAGATGTTTCGGACGATTATACCTTCGATGCAAACACATTCCGTCCATATTTACCTGGTTTTTTCTACCACCCAACTCCAGAGCGGGAGCCATTGCAACGGGCGATTCAGCTGATAAACCGCAGTGAACGGCCAATGATGTTTTGTGGGCATGGTATCATCAACAGCAATGCTGGCAGCCTACTGCAGAGATTCGCAGAAAAAGTGAACATTCCTATAGCCTTTACCCTGCACGGTCTTTCAGCACTGCCGGTTGATCATAGATTGAGTTTGGGAATGATGGGGATGCACGGAACCGTGGAGGCCAACAAAGCTATCATGGAGGCTGATCTCCTGATCTCTTTTGGCATGCGTTTTGACGACCGGGTTACCGGCAAGCTTAATGAGTATGCAAAAAATGCAGATGTAATCCACGTTGAAATCGATCCCTCAGAAATTGATAAAAATGTCGGTACCTCTGTGGCGATCAACGCAGATGTGTATCGCACTCTGCATGTTTTACTTGATGACCCGATGCTGACGTATAAACCACGGCGGCGATGGTTTGAGAGAATTGATGGCTTCCGCCAATTGATGGCTGATGATTTAAATGAGGAAATCGAGAGTGGTGTTGGAGATGGGAATGGCTTGCTCATGAAGTCAATAGTTCACCGCCTTTCACAGCTGACCGAAGGCAAGGACCTCATTGTTCCCGATGTGGGCCAGCACCAGATGATGGCCGCTCGCTTCTATAACTACCAGACTGAGAACAGTTGGTTCGCCTCCGGCGGCGCTGGCACCATGGGTGCATCTTTACCGATGGCGATTGGAGTCAAACTTGCTCGCCCCACAGAACGGGTCTGGTCCATTAGCGGTGACGGTGGTTTCCAGATGAACATTCAGGAACTTGGTACCATTATGGAGCAGCAAATTGATATCAAGATCATCATCCTCAATAATGGGTATCTTGGCATGGTCCGCCAATGGCAGACACTTTTCTTTGACGGTCGTTATGCGGGCACACCTATGCAAAGCCCTGACTATGGCCTGATAGCACAAGCCTACGGCCTCCCCTACAGGAAGGTTGAAAAAATTGAAGAAGTCATCCCGGCCCTTCAGTACGCCATCGATTACCAGGGAGCGGTAGTGCTCGAATTTATCTGCGACCCAAGTGAAGTGATCCTTCCAATGATCCCAGCTGAAGGTGGCTTTGGGGATATGATTATCAAACGGCCCAGTCAAAAAACGCCGGTAAAAGAGAACAGTAAAGGAGAAGAATCATGAAACGACGTGCTATTCTAGCCTTTATGCTCGATCGTCCTGGGGTTCTCAACAAAGTATCGATGCTTATTCGCAAAAAGATGTATAACGTCGATACCCTTACTGTCTGCAGTTCCCGGATCGAAGGAATCAGCCGAATGACCATTACTCTGCGTGAAGACGACGAGGCAAAGGTACTTCAGGTGATCAAACAGTTGGAGAGTTTTACAGAAGTGGTTTCTGCTAAAGAACTCGATACCGACCATAGTTACTGGCGTGAAGTCGCAATTATCAAGATAGAGGTCGACGCCGACCACCTGGAACAGTTTAAGGGTCGATATAATTTTGAGATACTTGACCAAAAGAGTGAGGATACCTACATCCTGCAGGTTGCCGGGGCAACCCGTAAGATCGATACCTTCCTCGATGAAATTGGTCGGGAATTTATTATAGAAATTGCACGTACCGGGGTAACAGCTCTGGAAAAATAGTGGAGAAAACTATGAAACGTCGTAGTAGGGCAATTACAGGAAAGCATCACAACGGTAATTGGATATAAGCTACAGCGGCATGAGCCATGCTAAGGGCAGTGCTTTCCAGGGATGATGATTTAGCCAAACCGCTGATCGCGCTGGGGGTGCTTTATACAAAGAATACTCCCAGCAACGATCATATCCGTGAACTGGGTGATCTGCACCAGCTGGAACTCATATCTGCATCCTGCATGACAATCTTGCAGAAGACGGCTGTGTACTCAAGCAGAGCGGTAAAAAGCTGCAGACCATGAGTGGCTCAGCCAAGGTATTTGAAGAGGAAGAGGATCTCATGTCGGCCATACTCGGTGTGAAGATTATGCCCGGAGATATTGTTGGCATCCGCTATGAGGTGTTTAAAGGAGGGCCGGGTATGCGGGAAATGCTGTCACCCTCTGCAGCGCTCATGGGAGCAGGTCTTGAGAACAGTGTTGCACTTATTGCTTGAATCCAGCCTCGTTTATCCGCTTAAAGACAGCCTGCCATCTTCTGCTTTTTAAGATGGGTATTCACTACATCCGCTGCATCCTCGGATGACAGTGTCCTGATTTGCTGAAAGAGGGGTTCGCAGGTTTCTGTGCTAAGCTGTTTGACCGCAGCTATCGACTCAAGTTCATTGCGGGTGTGAGGAAATTTTGTGTCATCTCCTAATCTCTCTTCTTTTTTTATAATTTTGGAATAGATGAGCGATTGGGCACAGAACATTTCCCATTTCTTCCGGGTGACATTTCGGCCCCAAATATAATGTAGTGTCAGGTTGTCTCCTGGACTGAAGAAACTGCCTTTCCTGTGTAAAGATTGTATAGCCTCCCTGTCAACTGAATGAAGGTGAAGACGCCACTCTTTGGAAAGACTCCCCGCAAGTAATCGATAGAGGAGAAGGTGCATGGAACCGGCTTCTATATATATATTCTTTCCCCCACTCAATGCTTCCAGAATACCTTCCACCCTCAAAGAATCACGAAGGACAAAGCGGGCGGCATCTGCCTTGGCAAAGGAGTTCATTGATGACAAGATCTTCTTGAAATCATTTCCCTGGACTTCCTTGTAGTAATTTATCAATACCCCGGTAGCATCGCGTTCTGCACAGTAGACTGCGTAGGCTACTGTATTGGGTTCAATTTCTTCTGGGGTGTGGTCTTCAGCAAGGAAATACTGAATGCGCAACAAATGCTCAAGATATGGCTCGACCTGCAGTATTTGTTTTCCGACCTTTGAAAATTGCTGAAGCAGTCGATATTGGCCCAAAATGAACTCTGGGTAGCCAGTATCCAGTTCAAGCAGGTGCTCTTCAATCTCAATATTTCCTTGAAGTACTTCAGAAAAATCAACATGAACCGGCTCTTCAAGAATAATGACATCATGCTCATACATTATCCTGGCAGTGATTTCCAATGTTTCTGGACGATGGGTAGAGTAACATACAGTTATTTTGTTCATGTTATATACACTAGCCACGATATTCTCACACTCAACTCTCGATGTGTTGATCGAGAATCGTCCATGTCTACAGGCTCGTTAACGATAACAAGATGCAATTATCAAGAAACGCCTTGCGGAAAATGCTTTCCAATCGTAGAGTAAATAAATGTCCATTCGCCCACGTGCTTGGCGGATCATATCCCATTAACCTTATTGAATTAAAGAAAAAATGGCTGGCAAGAATATAACTTTATACAGCTTGACTACCTGCACTTTCTGTCAGGCTATTAAGAAAATGCTCGATGATCTTGATATCTCCTACAGGTGTATCCAGGCAGATGAACTTCCTGACGAGGACAGGAACAGGATCATAAAAGAGCTCAAAAAAGTTAATCCTAAATGTTCGTTTCCCACCGTTGTCATCGATGAAGAGGTGATTGTTGGTTATAAAGTACAGGAAATCAAAGAAACCATTGGTATTCGTACTGAAGTCGACGATCTTTACGCCATGCTCAAAAAGGTGAATGAACCTAAAGGGTATTACCTGAATGGAGATAAGGAAAAAACCTTTGAGCTATTGCGTAGTCTTCTTACCAACAAGAAACGCTACGGGTATATGGCCTGTCCCTGCAGACTTGCTTCCGGAAAGCGTGATAATGACCGTGATATTATTTGTCCATGTATTTATCGAGCATCGGATGTGATTGAATATGGTAGCTGCTTTTGCTCACTTTATGTGTCTGCAGACTGGTACACAGGTAAGATTAAGCGTGAAGAAGTCCCCGAGAGAAGGCCCCCGGAGCTTTATGAATCAGAATAATTTTCAGTAATTGCTAACAGCCCAGCCACAAAGAAATGTGTTTTCTGTTAAAGATTTTTTTATAACAGGAGAATATAGCGGGTACCTTGATCTATCATGATAGATATCTATAATGTGAACAGCATCAAATTAAAAAATATACTCGTTAAGAATATGTATGTGCTGACAGCATAGAGCTTACTTTCTAAACAGCTCTTACTTTATCAATCTTTAAATACGGAGACTCTCATGAAAGGTGAAGTAATTTCAAAAGAATTTCAAAAAATGGTATGGGTACAGGATAAAGATGGAAAGGAATATGCATGTTACATTGATGATCTTAAGCAAATTAAGAAGAAGGAAGATCTGAGCGAGGAAGAAAAAGCAAAATGCTTGGATTTGAGTACAGTCCTTGGCGATAGCTGGTAATATCTAGTTCAGGATTCTGATGCCCCTTCAGGGATACTAAGTAGTTCCCCCCCCGGAAGGGGTATAAAATGGTCCGCATTTCTAATGCGGAAATATAAAGCCTCAATAAACTCTTTATAGATCTATCCGGAGCATATTTAGCCTAGTACTGCTAATAGGCTACTGGACCTCTTTTAATAGTAATTGCGCAGATAAAGCCACGAAGACAGCTCAACGTTATTAACACAGATAGTTACCCTATAGCAGCCTGTAATTCATCAACAGGCGGATGATCACCTGCCGCCTAACTTATGAAAAATACGTTATGTTCTCCTCTGGTGTGACTACGATGGCACCTATAAGCTGCAGGGCATTGCCCTGAAGCGAACCGGGCACAAAACCCGCTTTAAAGGCAGAAAAAGTCTGGGTAAAAGATGTCACCCCGATGATAGCGATCTGCGCCCCTTGTTGTGAAAAAAACATTCTGGTACCCAGCTAGGTCAGCAACCTGCTGACGGCAAATTACTCAGCCAAAATGACGTACAAACACCAAAACAGCGGTTTCTTTCTGCCACAAAGTGGAAAGTTGGATTGCTTTTTCAAAGTAAGCGCAAATTAAACCCCTGTAGGGAACTCAGGCAGCACTAATTGCTCGGGTTTTAAATTCATTGGGAGTAGGTCCCTCAAGTCTTCTTCACACTCCACAAAAGGTATTTTCTCAAACAAATAGCGTAGGTATTTATATGGTTCGAGGTTGTTGGCTTTGGCTGATTCTATAAGGCTGTAAATATCAGCACTGGCTTTTGCCCCATCTGGCGTTCCTGCAAAGAGCCAGTTTTTCCTTTTATGCTGAGCTCAGCATAAAAGGAATTATGCACAGTTCGCGATTATGCGGAGTTGACTAACGGCACTCTGCGCCAGGTCATTAGTTTTTCCCTGAAAAACAACCTGTTGATGCGTAACGGCCGATGCCGTCAATGGGACATTAACTCAGCATAATCACAGCCCGTCCAGAAACGATAATACTTTATCAGAAGCTTTGTAGCGACTGAACTTGATGTCTGGAGGTTGTAGTTTTGCCAGAGCTTTTTCTTTCATCCTCAGGTCTGCTTCGATATACAAATGTGTCGTCACTATGCTCTCATGTCCGAGCCACAAAGCTATTACGCTGAGATCTACTCCTGCCTGTAATAAATGCATAGCCGTGGTATGTCTGATAACATGAGGCGACACCGGATGATCTTTGAGGGATGGACATTCCAATACCGCAATCGTCACTGCCTTGCTGAGTCTTGATTCTACTCCGGATCGAGTCATAGGCTTACCGAAGCGATTTGGGAAAAGTGCTTGTTGCGGCTCTGAACCAAGCTGTGTCGTAAGCCAGGATCTTAATAGTTTACTTGTTCTTTTCCATAATGGAATCACTCGCTCTTTTCTGCCTTTACCGTGCAGATGGACAGCTTGACCGCGATTGCTTTCAAAATCTATACGGCGCAGGGCAATTATTTCAGAAACACGAGCACCAGTATTATACAGGGTAGCCAGAAGTACCTGATCGCGTTGTCCACTCCAGGTGTAGTTATCAGGTGCTTTCAGAATAGCCTGCATTTCCGCCTGGGTGAGATATCTAACCATTGGTCGATCACCACGTTTCAGGGGAATAGCCAACACCTGCTGAATACGAGGTAACGCTTCCGGCTGCTGTAAAGCTGCATAATGCATAAAGCTGCGGATGGCCGCCAAGCGAGTATTTCGACTACGGATACAATTGTGCCTTTGCGCCTCAAGATTATCCAGAAAGGCGAGAATCAGGGAGGCATCAATATCAACCAGTTGCATCTCCACAGCGGCTTTGCCAAGTTGCTGTTCGCTGAAACGAAAAAGTAACCTGAAAGTATCCCGATAGCTGCAAACGGTCTGATGGCTGGCGTTTCGTTGTTGAATCAAACGCCGGTAGAAAAAGGTCTGGAGCAGACGAGCCAGATCTGTTGTTGGTAAAGACTTGTCCATAACTCACCTCGCATTTAAATTCAACTTTGACTGATGCTCAAAGCGTGCAGCCGCTATGGCCATCAGCTCTGGGATGCCGGTAAGATACCAGTAGGTATCACTCACTTTGGCATGACCTAAATAGGTGGAAAGGACCGGCATCATAAGATCAATATCCAAGCCATCCTTATACCAAGCTAGTAAACGTCTACAGGCAAAAGTATGTCGAAGATCATAAAGTCTGGGGTTGCGACCGTTGGAACTTGCATTCCAGCCAAGTTGCACCTTAATGCAATGAAAAGCGTAATGCGCTTGTCGATATTCGAACGAACGGCCATTGTCGAGCAGAAAAAATGATACATCCTGCACAACGGGAAGGCGTTGATCTCGAAACGAAGCATACTTGGATAATTCCTTACAAGCGCTTTGGTGAAGCGGAACATATCGAGATTTACGAAATTTGGTTTTCCGTACTTCTAAGACTCCTTGATGGAGATCAACATCATTCCGCTTTAACCGTAATGCCTCAGAGATACGTAGGCCGGTCGAAGCCAACAACCCCAAGAGGTAATGCATAGTCGCCGGTCGCAGCCCCTGCTTTGGCTGCAAATTACTGGCCGTATCCAACAATCGGATAATTTCCCGCTCATTATAGATATGAGGTGTGACGCGTCGATGTGCAGGACCAAGGAGATGAGGTGGAGGTACCTCTGTCTCGGACTCGAATATGACACAGTATTTGGCCAACGATCGTACAACTTCTAAACGACGGGCACGACCGATTTGCTGACTTTTCTGTGAGTTGTTCGCCCAAGCCACTGCCAGATCAATTGTAATGCACCCTTGATGCCCTCGTTGATCGGCAAAGCTGGCAAAACGCAGTAACTGTGCACCTTCGATATGTAAGATGTAGCCCACACTACGGCGAGCCTGTAAATACGAATTCACTCGTTCTTGCATGCTTGACCATTTGTACATGACTATCTCCCCGGCCACGGCATGGCCACCTTCTTCAGTTCCGGCAAGTTGACTTTGGTATAGATTTGCGTTGTATCTATGTCTTGGTGTCGCAAAACATCAGCGACCTCTTTGAGAGTGATGCCGCTTTGTACCATTCGGCGCGCAATTGTATGGCGGAGGATATGACTGCCAGTCCAGAACAGACCTGCCCGTGAAAAAGCTCGACGGATTGCGCCACGTACTGTGGTATTTGCCACACCGCAACCAAAAGGCGCTCTGTGAAAAACGAATAATGATCGGCTGGTTGTCGTTGGACGGCCGTTGCATAGGTAATCGACAATCGCATGACCGGTTATTTGGGGCAGGGGCAACTGTTTCTCCCGACGGCTTTTATTATGCTGAAGTACAACAACTCCACTGTGCCAGTCGATATCGTCGATCGTCAAGAGTGCAACTTCATGACAACGCAACCCTATATCCACAAGGCAACGAGCCATAGCGTAGTCACGTTTACCGATAGTTGTGGAAATGTCGAAGGCAGTCAGGAACTTCGTCATCTCCGTATCGCTAAGACTTGGTGGAAGTGAGGTCAACGACCAATTTGGAGGCCTTGGCACAGAAGCGATCAAGGCCGGAGTGGATTCTCCTTTGAACTGAAGAAAGCGCAGATAGCTGCGTAATGCACTCAACAAGACCCCAACACTGGATGGCTTCAAGCAGGTGGCTTTCTCGATCACATATTTAATTAGAACCTCAGAGGTTATATTTGAGACATTTATCTTGCCGGTTCCGAATAACTCTACCAAAAAACTTCGAACGAAACGTTGTCGATTTTCCCGTGTCGATTTTGTAAAACCGCAGACATCGCGCTGAAAATCATCGAACTGACGTAATGCAAGCTCAACGGCAGAAGAACCTTTGGATCCACGAATTGGCAACCGTTCTTGCCCCAGCATTGACAAAAGTTGATTCAGTGCGGCTCGGACAGTTTTTAGCTCTTTATATACAGGTAGAGGACAATTGCATAAGGGAAGATGATGCTGGAGAAAAATACAAACTGTCGAGCTGTTTATCATTTTCTCTTGGGGCGATTTCTGCTGGAGCCAACACAAAAAGTGCATCAGGGCGGAATGGTAAGCGTGCTGAGTTCCGTCGCGGTAACCATTTGCTTTTAGGTAGTCAGAGAATTCAGCGGCGATGGTTTCATATACATTGCTGTAATCGGAAACATTACTCTGAATTGCTGTGGAAAATTGTTCTGGCATGAGTACTCTCCTTCTGTAGAATTGAAAGGGTGTACTCAATTATTATGCAGAGTTCAAAAAAGAGGAAGGTCTTCGACACTCGGAAGAATACAGCAACAACACAGTCTATTGGCAGTCAACTCCGCATAATCGCGAACTGTGCATAATTCCTTCCTATCACAAAGGGCCTGATTGCATTTTCGGCCATATTGTTATCCGGAGTTACATCTGGATGATCGAGGTAAACAAGCAAGTGGCTCCATTGATTAAGAGTATAATTGATAGCTTTTCCAAGAAGACTTTTCGGTACTACCTGGAGTGATTTCTTGCTGAGCCATTTGAAGAAGTCATCAAAGACGGCTTTTGCTTTTTCCTGTCGCAAACACAGCAACTGATCGCCAGATAGTTCCATCTTTTTAGCTTCCGACTCTACTGCATAGATTTTACGAATATAGGCCAAGGCAACATCAACACTACCAGGCTTTGAGTTTTTTCCTCTGGCTTTCTGAGCATCGGTGAACTTACGCCTTGCGTGAGCAAGACAACCCGCATGGTGCACCCCTGTAATATGATCAAGAAAACCGTAACCAGCGTATCCGTCAGTTTGCACAACACCGCTGTACCCCTCTAGAAGTACCTTGGCAACCTCGGCAGATCTGCTCGGCGCATAATGATACATCAAGCCAGGTTTATCTGGCGTACCACCACGACAAACCCACATATACGATTTTGTTGATGCAGCCCGATCTGGTTCATGAAGAACCTGCACTGTTGTTTCATCAATATTAATCAGAGGCCCCGAACGAATTTCCTGGTGTAACAGAGAAAGGAGCGGCTGGCAGGCAACTGCAACCTTCATTGCCCAGTTACACATGTTTGCTCTGGAGATTTCAGCACCAATTCTGGCAAACTGACTTTCCTGACGATAAAAAGGCAGCGCGTCACAGAATTTTGCAATGAGGATGTAGGCAAGAAGCCCTGCTGTGGCAATTGATTTAGGTATGATTTGCTTCGGCGGTGGTGCAATTTTCACAACCGGACCGTCTGTATCGAGTCCTTCGCATTGTTTACACGCATATTTGGGGCGTATATGCTTTATCACTCGAATAACAGCGGGAATAACGTCGAGTTTTTCTGAGATGTCCTCGCCTATACAATCCAGGGTTGCACCGCAACCGCAAATCTTTTCAGCTTCATCGATATCGTGTACGATTTCTATTCTGGGTAAGGCCGCAGGCAACTTCTTTCTACCGGGTTTCTTTCGCTTGTGGGATGGAACTTCAACTTCTTCTTCCTCCACCTCAACCTCAGGTTCCGGCATATCAAAAAGCGGTATCTGGACAGCGCCGGAATCACCTGAACCCTTTTCACTTTTTTTGCCAAACATCTGGGCCAGAAGAAGACGGATTTGTTCGCGCAGCAGTTCGTTTTCTTTTTCGTACCTGCGCTCATTTTCAAGAATAATCCGTTTCAGTTCTTCGGGATCATCTGGTAATGTTTTAGCCTTTTTTATCATAGGCAAATATTACAAGAAATCAAAGCATAAATCAAGTATATAGGCAGTAATATCAGGAGTATAATCAATAAACAGCGCAGTGTGACAAGCGACCATGAGCCTGTTGCAAATCAAGGCCCTGAAGAAGCCAACCCAATGCTGCCTGGCTCACCTCAACAATTTCCTGTTCTGACTCAGGCCAACGAAATACATCCGTTTCAAGGCGTTTCAACCAGATACAAAATCCATTATCCGCCCAATACAGGATTTTCACTATATCTCGCTTCCTGTTGCAGAAGGCAAAAAAACTGCCACTAAAAAGATCCAGTTCAAATTGTTCTTCCACGAGCAGGGATAATCCGTTGATCGATTTACGCATATCAGTAGCCCCCAGTGCAATAAACACCCTGACCGATCCTGTGAATCCATGAATCATATCTCTTCCAAGGTTGTTACTAATCTTTTCAGTGCTGTCCCAGAAAAATCTTTCTTGATTTGTACCTGGAATTGTTTTGATCCAACAAGAAGAATAAGTCCTGCATCGGATGAGTTGCCCGGCAGAACTGGTACAGTTAAAGGGTAAAACTTTGGTTTTATCGGTTCGATTCGGTTGGTCTTGCTTTTCCAGTAGCAAAAAGTTGCTAGGGCGAGTGAACGGCTCAGGCAAAATTGTTTTTGATTAAGACCACTGGTCTTCCAATCGTTGATCTGTCGTTGCCAATACTCTGCTTTAGTTTGGGTATCCATATGTGCCTCCGTTAAGTTGTGACGGACAAAGGAACATATATCTGGACTTATCTGAAGATGGGGTTATTTAGGCGGTTACTTTTCAAACAAGCAGAGCGTCTCCCCAAAACCTGAACTTTCTTTTGTATCTCAGCAAGTAATATGCTGCCGCTGTTAGTGGTAGTTATAACTATTAGTTATCTATTGTTTCATTACTACTGTAATTTATATGGACCTTAATACTATTTAACTATCCAATGGATGATCAAGAGTTGAGTTCATGGATGGCAACTAACGAGAAACATTTTTACCACTGATCTTGATTATCCAAAAATTCAACTTTAACAAAAGGTGACGGTATGAGTATGAGGGGCGAAATAATTTCAAAAGAATATCAGAAAATGGTTTTCGTACATGATAAAGATGGAAAAGAATATGCGTGTTACGCTGGTGATCTGAAAAATTTGAAAAATAAAGTGGACCTCACAGGTGAAGAGCGAGAAAAATGTACGGACTTAAGTACTGTTCTCGGAGATAGTTGGTAGGCTTGAGCGGGGTGCACCCGATCGGCCAACCATGATCGGTAGTATGCTTCTCTGCTGTAGAAGAAATCCTTGTTGATTAAACATTATCAGCAGGGATTTTTTAAAATCACCTGTTCGTTAGCGCCTCAGAAAACTTCCCCTTTAGACCCAAAAGCATTGAGGATGAAACCCTTTTTCAATTAATGAATAATGTTTACAACACACCTTACGCGGTAGTTTATTGCTGCGATCTATGTGTCAGAACCTTGGATGAATTATGTCCCTGAAAAGAATCATGGGAAGCCAGAAATGAGTACAGTTCTTCATGAATATATTAAGGTGCGAAGATTGTCCAGTGATCACAACTCAAGTATAGTTCTCACAAAGAGATGGCTATATTCCTTTCTGGTCTGTATTGCCATCCTTTACCCTGTCTCTGGGTTTTCATCAGAGGTTAACGCAGGTCTTTGGGCAGCAATAAAAACGAGCAATTCATTGGTGTTATTACGTCACGCTAATGCACCTGGAATGGGCGACCCTGAATATTTTGACTTGGAAGATTGTTCGACACAGAGAAATTTGTCTGATGCCGGGCGCAAGCAGGCGACGGCGATAGGAGAGTTGTTTCGGGTGCATGGGATAGAAAACGCACGCGTCTTGTCGAGCCAGTGGTGTCGTTGTCTGGAAACAGCAACGCTCCTCAATCTTGGGTCCGTGGAGGTGCTGCCTCATTTAAACTCTTTTTTTCAGCAATACGAACGACGCGAATCTCAAACAGAAAATCTGAGGCAATGGATAGAAAAACATAGTATCGAGCAGACAGTTGTGCTGATTACCCATCAGGTCAACATAACCTCCCTGACCGGTGTCTATCCATCATCGGGTGAGTTGGTCGTTGTGAATAGATCGAAATCTGGAAAACTTTCGGTTATCGGAAGTATAAAAACGGATTGAATGAAACTGACGATCAGCAAACAATCCTGCTGACCGATTCGGGGACAGGGTAAGTTGGCTTACCAAGTTCAAGAACATTAGTGCCTTACTCCAGTAAACCTGTCATAAAAAACAAGAAAACTGAGAGTTCTTTTAACATCAATAACTTGAAGTTAGTACCAGATAGCGAACGAAGTGAAGACCTTCGAGGCACTTACACCCCTCAAGGGGTGTACTGAAAAAAGTCCCGGCTTATTTCCCGTTCACTGGGGTTAGAGATATCTTACTGACAAAAATCCAGCCGGGTCCAGCGCTTAAAATCGGCCACTAAAAGTGATGCCGGTGAAAACACCAGGATCACTTGATTCTTCAATTATTTTGTGGCCCTTACTGTTTTCTATCTTCAATTCTCCACCGGTTTCCATACCTCCCACAAGGCTGATTGAGGTCTTGCGGTTGATACTATAGGTGCAGTTCGCAAAGAGTGGAAAGGAGGAGTCCTCACCAATGCCCCCTGCTACGGTGCCATCCTTATCAAGACGAAAACGGAGTTTTTCGTATCTGCCTCCAATTCCAAGTCGAAGCTTTGGGGTAGCCTTATAACTCAACGTTAATCCAGGTCCTAGAGTAGCGGCTAGTCCTCTGCCTGTTTCAAGGCTGATTTTGTCGGTTATTTTCCAATTAACGATCAATACCGGAAATATTGAAGCCGATTCCTCTAATTGAGAGAAAACTCCAATCCCTGGTCCGATGGTCAAACGATCACTAAACCTGTATGAGATACCTGTAAAGCCACCACCTGTGATTGTTTCGCTGAATTCCGCTCCAGATTCACCTGTTGAGCGAATGGATGGTATTAAAAATGCGGTCCATCCGTCACCGATACCTTTTCGAAGTGGAGTGCTTAGTGAAAAGGTGTGGATGTTTTCCCAGGGTGTTCCAAAGGCTATGCCATCAGATTGGCCATCTGAAAAATCATAACTCTCCAAACTGTAACTGAGGGTAAGGGTCACAGTGTCTCTTCTGGTCCATGCATAACTTTGGCCCACTTCTACATTGTATCTGCCGCTGTTATAGCCGCCTCCTTCATCGAGATCAGTGTCAAATTGATACACAGCTCCCCCACGTACAACAGTTGACCAGCCAGCCTGGGGCCGACCTGTACCTTGTTGTGTCGTATTCTTTGTGCTGGCAATAGCCGGTAATGCAAAAAAAGATATGATAATCAGGCTTGAAAACGCTGGGAAAAATTTCATAGTATCCTCAGTCCCCGTTGAGTTTATGAAGAGCTATTTGTATCAGAATATTACTATTAGTTGTAGTAAACAGCAACACCCCCTGCTAAAAAATAACAGGGGGTGTTTGGGGGGGGGGGGAGTGCAGTAAGCGTATGTTACCAGCTGTCACCGAGTACAGCGTTTAAATTCATACAACTTTGTTGTTCGTGTTGGGACAGATCTTGTTTATTTTTAACATCTCTGTTCTGGTCAATATAGCATGAGTATTGTGCTCCTTCATCGTCTTGAACCCATACCATTCTGTTGAATTCTTGTGAGATAATTTGACCTTTCATAACGTCCTCCGTTTATATCAGTAGCAATACTTTAATTGTATGTGTCATTCGTATTGTGTTAAGTGCAGCTTCCGTACAGCGATATTTTCAGCTTGAGTTCTTTTGCTGCCTCATCGCTTCCTTAGATAACAATGTAAGGCCGTTCACATGGACTTCAATGGGGGTTGAGTGAGGGCTTAGTGATAGTAAAAACTACCACATTATAGCCTCTTCTCTCCCTGCGAGCATAAGAGCCTTGGTTACAGTGAAGGTGACAATGAATCTTACCTCGTCATCCTCGTTCCAGCCCAGTATGCTGCTGGTCCACCCAAGCCTGAATTTCTCATGACTTTTTGATTTGAAACTCAATTGTTTGTTTTTATAGTTTTAAATGACTTCCTTAATTAACAGGGTGTTTTTCGTTTCAAATCAAAAAGTTTACCCTTCGGGCCAACAGATTTATCCGCAGATACTTCGTTACCGAGCATTTGCAGGTAGCGAAGACTCCGGTAGATTATTACAGCTTCATGCCCGGTGTCTCGACCTGCGAAAAACTTTGTTGGTGAGAAATCCGGGCTAGCCACAAAATAGTGCTGCAAGCAGCAGCTTGTCTTAAAACCATGAAAGACTGTGGTGGTTTGTCATGGCAAGCCCAACCCAGATGGTAAGCAGCCTGAAGGGAAATCTGCCAAGCAGGGCTTCTATAGGTAAAGAATCCTAATAAGTTCTTGTCCGTTGTGCGAGAGCGAGGTGCTGCTTTCCTTACTGTCGTAGCATAGGGAATATTGATCCCCGTCTTTCACATCAACATATCCGGCATGGAGTCTATCAGTCCTATCCTTCACAGATTTGAGTTGCTCTGCTGTAAACTGGCTTTCAAGAACGGTGTTGGCCGCTTTGATAAAATCTTTTTGTTTTAGTGAAGCATCATATTGACGCAGCAGACATTTTGATAGACTACCATGTACGCCTCGTCGGTAGAGACTGCTAGCCTAACTAATTTGCGAATCTAGCAGGAGGATTGTGCGAAGAGGGAGGTTGTTAGGCGGTTAGGAGTAATTGGTAGTTATTTGGAATCAACTGTGCCGAGTACATGAGCAGTATAAGAATCGACGTCAAATTTTCGTCGACAACCGGCTTTGTTCATATAACGAATTTTACCAAACACCGGGCGTTCACCCCAGGCTCTGTCATGAACTCCTCCAATTGACCATGCGACACCTGTGTATCCATTAGGGTCGTGACCGTCGAGGGAATATTTGTCATTTAGTGTAATGGCATACTTCAATGCCGTTTCAGGACTCATAGTCCATTCCAGGATCTTCTTGGCCCAATACATGCGGAGAAAACCGTGGAGTTTACCCGTGTGAACAAGATCTAATTGGCAACAGTTCCAGAGTAATTCATGTGTCTTACCCTTCTCAAGAGTCTCAAGGGAATACGTATACTCTCTGGCGTCATCCCGATGCTGATTGAGTGTTTTTTGTGCCCAGTCAGAAAAACCTTCTATGCTGTCATAGTTTTCTTCATAATGGCAATAGTTATCGGAGAGTTCCCGGCGGACAATCAGTTCTTCTAAAAAAGGCTCTGTTACCTCTTCGGTTGAATTGGTTGCAAGGACCATTCGGGCAAGTCTTTGAGCTGAGAGTTGCCCAAAATGGAGATATGGGGACAGGCCTGACTGGCCATCTTGACATGGGTCGTTTCTTCTTGTTCCGTATGTTTGCAGCCCGTTGGTAATAAATAATTCTGCGGCATCAAGAGCTTTGTCAAATCCGGATGGTATGGCCAAGATTGAAGAGGTTGTGAGGTTCTTAGATTCAGGGACACTCCACATCTCATGCGCAGATGAGAGGGGTGCAGTACAGGGATATGGATGGTGGGAAAGGGGTGGAATATCAGTCAGAAAATCGTCGAGTAATCGTTTTATCTTTGGTCGTATTGTATATGCCGCATATTCTTTTTTACTCGATGTTGTCCAGGCCGGGATGATATTGTGGCTATCAACCTCATTAATTGGAATAGAGAGCTGTTCTACAAGCTGTTTCTTAATTATTTTCTGGGATTCAAGGGGATTAAAATCGCAAATGAGACTATGAGCGTCAATCTCACCAAGCAACTTTGGTAAAATCTTGTTGGGCAGTTTATCTGGACAGATCCAGCCAATATCAAGTTTGTGCAATTCGTTAATTATTGGTTGGAGGCCCTGTGCCATGAAATTTATCTGATCGGGTGTCGTGTCTGGAAGGTCTTGGGTGAGACAAAATACAACCAATAGACTTTTTTCATAGATTATCGCCTCTTGTTGTGCCCAGAGAAGACTCCAGTTGTCAGATACCCTGAGATCCCTGGACATCCAATAGACCACAGGGCCGTTTCCAGATTTCCCTGGTTTGAGTTGGCGACCTCTGCGATAGATTTTTGTGTCTCGTCGATTCATTCAGACTCCATTGTGCATAAATTACTATATAGATTGGTAAGGGTTCTTGTTTCGTCGCCCAATGGTGCTATAGTAATCACTAATGGCTATATTTAAAAATAAGCCTTTCATTCAACCTTATAGCTATGTGCAAAATTTTTAAAGTCTCCTAATGAATGTAATATTATGACAACAGGGAAAGTGAGATTATGGAAAATGATGAATTTAACAAGATCATAATTGGTGTTAGCTCCTGTTTACTTGGCAACAAAGTTCGTTTTGATGGCGGGCATAAACATGATCGATATATTACCGGAACCCTTGGGACATTTTTTGATTTTGTACCAGTATGCCCTGAAGTCGAATGTGGTTTGCCGGTGCCAAGGGAAGCCATGCGACTTGTAGGAGACCCCGAAGACCCTCTTTTGTTGACCAGCAGATCCGGCGTTGATCATACAGCCAGGATGAAAGAATGGACAAATTCCAGAGTGGAGCAGTTGGCGGAGAATGATCTGTGTGGTTTTATCTTTAAAAGTAAGTCACCGTCCTCTGGTATGGAACGTGTCAAAGTATATGGAAAAAACAATATGCCAAGAGCTATTGGCGTGGGGCTTTTTGCAAGAGCGTTTATGGAGCGTTTTCCATTGGTCCCCGTTGAAGAAGAGGGTCGTTTGCATGACATGGTGCTACGGGAAAACTTCATTGAGTCGGTTTTCGTCTATCGCAGGTGGCGAGCAGTGGCGAGTAATTTCACCTTAGATAAGCTGGTGCATTTTCATACAGATCATAAAATGCTTCTCCGATCCCATAGTGAAAAAAACTACAGGGATCTTGGTCGTATTGTTGCAAAAGCGGGGACTTTGGACCCAGACGAACTTATCATTACCTATCAGGAAAACCTGATGGCCGCTATGCGTCTTAAACCCACTATCAAAAAGCATGTGAATGTGCTAACGCACATGATGGGCTACTTTAAAAAACAGATTTCCAGTGATGAAAAACAGGAATTACTTCAGGTTATTGAGGAGTATCGGCAACATCATGTCCCCCTCATCGTTCCCATAACGCTGATGAATCATTACGTTCGAAAGTATAACGATACTTATTTAGAAAAACAGTATTACCTTAAACCTCATCCAACAGAGTTGAAACTGAGAAATCATGCCTGATAACGCCGAAAAGAAAACTATACTTATCACCGGCGCCACCGGTTATATCGGCAGGCGTCTTACCGAGCGGCTGCTTGCAAGCGGTGGTTTTGACGTTCGTTTGTTTGTTCGTAATAAAAATAAAGTCCAGGCAGCAATAGTGGACAAGGTTGAGATACGAGAAGGCTCCACCTTTGATGTGGCTTCACTAAGAGCAGCATTAGAGGGTGTAGAGACAGCCTTTTACCTCATCCACTCTATGGGGACGACTGATGACTATCGAAATCTTGATAGAGACAGCGCGGAAAACTTTCGAAAAGCATGTATAGACTCAGGGGTTAATCGAATTATCTACCTTGGGGGCTTAGGGGTAAAGGAAAGTGCCAGTGAGCACCTGCTCAGCCGTATTGAGACGGGGGAGGTGCTGTCTGCCCAACCTGATCGGGTGCAGACGATTTGGCTGCGGGCAGGAGTAATAA
Source organism: Desulforhopalus sp. (assembly GCA_047619065.1). Lineage (GTDB taxonomy): Bacteria > Desulfobacterota > Desulfobulbia > Desulfobulbales > Desulfocapsaceae > Desulforhopalus_A. The sequence continues at coordinate 11,281 of JBLHNA010000045.1, read as the reverse complement.
TAGGTTCGGGTAGTGCCAGTTTTGAGATTATTCGAAATCTATGTCAGAAACTTCCGGTGATGATTACCCCACGCTGGGTGCGCAGTCGTACCCAACCAATTGGGATTAATGATGTCCTGTCATACTTGGAATCATCAATTGATCTTACTGTGGATAAAGATCTTGTGGTCGATATAGGTTGTGAAAAATTGAGCTTTCAGCAGATGATGAAGCAGGCGGCTGAAGTGATGGGATTAAAAAGATTTTTATTCCCGGTACCTGTCTTGTCGCCTCGCCTGTCGTCTTATTGGCTCATATTATTTACCCCGATTCCGTTTAAGCTCGCGTCAGCGCTTGTAGAGGGTTTGAAAAGTGAAACGCTATTGCAAAACGACAACGCGATAACAATGTACCCGAACATTACACCATCACTTTTTAAAGATACTGTGTCCGAGGCAATGAGAGAGCTTGAACAAAATCAGGTCCTCAGTCGCTGGTGTGATAGCAGTGCGCAAAAGGCCTGTGATATTAAAGATTTTGACAACCCCGAAGGTGCAATTTTACGGGATGTGAGGATCGTTCCATTTGGCCCGGGAAGAACCCAGGAAGATGTTTTTCATTCGACATGTGGTCTCGGAGGGCTAAATGGTTGGTCTAAATACCATGTTCTCTGGATGATCCGAGGGGCAATAGATAAGGCTGTTGGAGGATATGGGCTGAATCGGGGCAGGCGATCAGGGAATGAATTGAGGATGGGTGATGCTCTTGATTTCTGGAAGGTGGTAGACATCAGGCCCGGTAAGCGGGTGCTACTCTATGCCCAGATGAAGGTGCCGGGAGAGGCCTGGCTTGAATTTGATGTTCAACCTGATCAGCTTGTTCAAACCGCTCATTTCTTGCCTCGTGGATTGCTAGGAAGGCTGTACTGGTATTCTGTACTGCCATTTCACTACTTAGTTTTTAGAGATCTTGCTCGTACCGTCGTTGCGGGAAAAAAAAAGAAATAAGGTCTCTGCAGTAAAGTATGCGCAGAGGGAACACGAAAAGTTCTCCTGGGGATTTACCTGGATTTCTGATCCACTCCCCTTGCCACTCTACTAATGATGAGAGGTGGTATGCTGTTCGAGTGGTTGCCCTCCGGGACCTTATTCGACAGCGAGATGAGGATAAAAAGCGTATATAAGAGACGATTTATGTAAATGTTATCGTCTCGTCCTGCCGTATGTTAATACCTTTTTCAGGGGCGATTGTCTGAAAAACAAAGGACTTCAGTCAGTTCAGGTTCCGTCCTCTCAATTGCATTTATTTCTGTTTCACATAGATAAGTTTTTCTGTGTCAAAGCCTTTCTCTTTTGCAGTATCAACAAAGCGGTTTAGAACTTCTTCTTCAATTTGGGGGGTACGTGAGAGTAGCCAGAGATAGCTGTGGTTAGGTCCGGAGACATAGGCAAATTGATAATTTTCCTCATCAAGGCCAAAGACCACATACGAACTATAAAAAGGTCCGAAAAATGAGACCTTGAGGTAACCCTCATCAGTTCTGCCAGCTAAAAATGCTTTTCCTGTTGCCTCTTTCCATTCATTATTTTTAGTTGAAAAGCCACGGTTCACTACCTTTACCCGACCATTATCAAGTAGAGTGTACTCAGCACTCACCTGCTCAAGCCCTCGTTCAAAGGAATGATCTAAACGGGCAATTTCGTACCACTTTCCGAGATATCTATTAACATCGAACTGCTGTACAGGTGTTATATTTGGGGGGTATCCACCGCAACCGGTAAGCAGTAGCGATACGAGACCAAACAACCATTTACACATGTGCATTTCCTTCCTTTTAAAGACCTGTCTAACTTTTTGTTATAATTTCGTTAACGCGAGCATCTTGTGAAAGCAATGTCTTAGGTTGACAGAGATTTCTCATCTTTTATCTGATACTCCACAACATTCTCAAACCTTGAGACCAACAGATAATTATGCACCTCAATTTTGAAAAACACAGTTGACGGTGATGCCAAGAAAGTCTCCAGCGACGGGTGTCTCTTTAGATATAGGCCACTGTAATAGTCTCTCTCGTCTATACCAACCTTACAAGCCTCACCCACAATTGTAAGTGCCGCTGCGTTCTGGAAATCCTCTACATTGTTTGATCTATCGTCAACGAGGAGAGCAACCCTTGATTCTCCAGTTATGTTCCTGTGTTTACGGGTAGACATAGCCGTTGCAACCACAAGAAATCGCAAATCTTCTGTAAAAGCATAAGCCATAAGGCTTGTGTAGGGCTGACCGTCACCCTGGGTTGCCAGTACTGCAAGGGGTTGTTTATCGAGAAGAATTTTAATTTTTCCTGCAACTGCATCGTTTTTTTTCACCATCGTCATTATTCCATCCCTTTCAAGTACACAAAAATCGTTTTACGAGTTTATCAAGCCTCTAATTAACCGATAATTTTCTCTGCTGCCAACCGTCCTGACATCATGGCCCATAGAAGACCGGGAACCCCCTGATGTTCGCCACAGGTAAAAATATTATCTTCTTCAGAATCAGGTAACCGATACGGGTTTGGCATAGGTAGCGATTGATCAGGTAAGGCGTGAGCAAGCCGGTAGGTTTTAAGGTGTGACCATTCCTTTACACTTTCCCCGAACCACTCCAAGCACTGTGACTGTACCAAATCCAAGAGGTTACTTTTCTTCTGCCACTCTTCTCCTAAAACCACAATGGCAATAAGCGTTTTACCGGGAGGAGCATATTGGGAAGAGACCATACTTGGAAAAGCGATATTGTTTATGGGACCATCCGTTTCACCATTTAAAATGAGAAAGGGATTTTTAAACGGTGGCGTCCAATCTGCAGAGAAATAGATACAGGTCTCAGCTACAGACCTCCTCACACCACTCTCTGGCATAAGATGTTTAAAAGATGGCTCATCTGTTGCCAGCACTATATGTTTTGCCTGGAGATCCTCTCCATCACTCAAGGTAATTGTAGTACCATCGATTCGATCAACTCGTGCATTGTAGCGCACCGTTTGGCTCGGCAAACGGGCAACAAGTTGTTTAGGAATATCTTCCATACCTGCAGCTGGAAGGCAAGCCTTACCCATGGCAAAGACGCGCACAAGATATTGTAACACATAGCTTGATGCATTAAGAGATCGCTCAAGGGTTGCACCAGCAAAGAATGGTATAAAGAAGCTGTTTATAAAGGTGTCGGTAAAGCCACTCCGTTTTAAAAAATCTAAGGCGGTCTCTTCTTTTTCTTCAAAGATTTCTGGCATTGATTTTTGGGTTACAGAACGAACAAGACGCAACATTCGAAACCGATCACCAATTGAACCAATAGGCGCTACCAACGTAGACAGCAAGCTGCCGGGGTTCTTTCTAGGGTCGGCAATTTGATGAAATCCACCTCCATATCGAATAACAACTCCTGAAGGAAAATCTTTTAAATGAAGCCCTTCCAGATCAAGATACGAACTTATATCAGGGTAGCCTGTCTGCAGAACCTGAAAACCGCGATCAAGGAGGAAGCCATCTACGGTTTCCGTCGCAATCCTCCCTCCTACGTAACTCATTGCCTCAAGGATCAGCACTTGCCGACCTTTTTTATGGAGTTCTATAGCACAAGTTAATCCAGCGACACCTCCACCTATGACCACAACATCATGTTGCATAAAGGATCCCCACTTATTCTTCAGGTTTTACAACAAGTACTGCATCTTACTTGGCAATGACTATAATCACATGTTACAGGTATCACAAACTCAATACTTCAAGTCTTCAGTGATAGTTTTATTAAACTATTTCCCAAACTGATTGGTTCATCATGACGATCAACAAACTTTTTACCTTCCCAATACGTTTTTCAATTTCCTCGCGCGTAATGTATGTTAGATTACCAAGGTGAAGATGGGATAACTCTTTTGGGGGAGATTTTGTGTTTCCATTATTACACAGAGCTTACATGGTGTTCACTGGCGAGCTTGAGCGCGTCTATGTGGAAAGATTTAATACAATAAAGGTTAGATAAATATTAGACAATGCGCATATTAAAAAGAATCTTTGACCAGAACAAACAATGGGCAAAAATTGTAACAAAGTCTGATCCTGATTTTTTCAAAAAGCTCTCAGAACAGCAAAATCCAGAATATCTGTGGATTGGTTGCGCAGACAGTCGTGTACCAGCAAGCCAAATTATTGGCATGCTTCCAGGCCAGGTATTTGTTCATCGTAATATTGCAAATATTGTGTCCCATACAGATTTGAATTGCCTTTCAGTTATCCAATACGGTGTCGAAGTACTTAAAATAAAGAACATTATCGTATGTGGGCATTATGGATGCGGTGGTATTAAAGCGGCCTGGGAAGACAAAGAGAATGGATTAATTGACAATTGGTTACGAAATATCCAAGATGTTCAACGTTTGCACCAAACTGAACTTGATTGTTGCAAAAGTGAAAAGGAAAAGCTTGACCGTTTATGCGAGTTGAATGTTATTGAACAAGTGGTGAATGTGTGCCGAACAACAATTGTCCAAGGTGCGTGGAAGTTAAAGCAAGAATTGGCAATTCATGGGTGGATTTACAGTATTGAAGACGGGATATTAAAAGACCTGGATATTTGTATAACGAAAAAAAGTGATATCCCTGATAAACTTCTGCCGTGTAGGCCTTGTTCTTAATCAGTAATAGACATGCCTTTTTATAAAAAAAACTACCCATGGTTAAATAACCAAGAAAAGCAGAAAATTTTTAAATAACAGAAAAAACTCTTATGGTTTTTACCATTACTATTGTCTGTATTTTAATACTCTGCAGTATTTGTCAGTGGGCTGCCTGGCGGGTAAAACTACCCGGTATAATTTTTCTTCTGCTTATCGGCATTGCCGTCGGTCTTATCTCCGGCCTTGTCAATCCAGATCAAATGCTTGGTCAACTTTTTCTTCCCTTTGTATCTTTTTCCAATGCCCAGGTTATTGTCCCCCTTGTCTTTTCGGTCATTATCGGGACTGTAATTCTCCAGAGTCGTACGACTAGGGCCATTTCCGTTTTACTCAAAGTGGCGGAACCCGAGGCACTGGGATTTTTAATCATCGGTGACAACACCCGAGAACATAATTTCTATTTCCAACAAGTAACATGCATCGGATTTCGCTGGTGATCTTTCGGTTGATTTCAAAGAATGTAAATCAAAAAAGGAGATTGAAAATGAAATGGAAAACAGATGATGGAGGCTGGAACCCTTATCTCGCCGGAGCCCTTTTAGGTCTCTTGGCCATCGCTTCAGTCCTTGCAACCACACAATTACTTGGTAAAACCAGCTATTTAGGAGCATCCACTACATTCGTACGTGCTGCGGGTATTTTGGAACAAACAGTTGCCGCAAATCATGTGGTGTCAAACGCGTATTACACCAAAACAAAGGTTCGTGTTGATTGGCAGTTCATGCTGGTTGTTGGGATTGTCCTTGGTGCCTTTCTTTCGTCAATTACGGATAAGAGCTTTCGGTTTGAGGGCGTTCCTCCTACGTGGGAGGAACGATTTGGCCCATCGATCGGAAAGCGAGCAATCGGTGCTTTAGTGGGTGGGATTATTGCCATGGTCGGGGCTCGCTTGGCCGATGGCTGTCCAAGTGGACATGGTCTCAGTGGAATGATGCAATTGTCTGTAAGTTCGTTTGTGGCATTGGTTATGTTTTTTGGTGTAGGTGTTTTGGTTGCTGGTATAGTTTATGGAAGGAGGACATCATGAATACCGGTCAATGGTTGGGTCTTGTTACAGGCGTATTATTCGGATTTCTACTACAGAAAGGTCGCGTTCTTCGATTCGATAAACAAGTTGGAGCACTGTTGTTGAAGGACATGACAATATTCAAATTCATGCTTTCGGCAATTCTTGTGGGAATGGTTGGGATACTCCTGCTTTCGAACTTTGAGATCATTACCTTGAGCCACAAACCAATGAATGTAGGCGCTGTGTTGATCGGAGGAGCTTTGTTCGGCGCGGGATGGGCGATAATGGGTTTCTGTCCTGGTACATCTTTGGGTGCATTAGGAGAAGGGCGCTGGCATGCTGTTTTTGCCATAATAGGTATGGTGGTGGGGGCAGCACTTTATGCAGAAATTTACCCCTTTCTCAAATCAACAGTTCTTACGTGGAAAGACTTTGGGAAAATCGGATTGCCAGGAGCGCTGGGTCTTTCGCAGTGGGTAATTGTCCCGATATTTTGGGTGGGAATAATCGTTTTGTGTTTCTGGTTTGAGAAGAAAAAGTTGTAAATCGTGATGATTTGATTGAACCAGTCAATTAACGTGACCCGCAAATGAGGTGGTTCCGGTGAGCAAGCCGTTATGGTGCCTTTACGTTTCTGAATAGCCCACTCATTGATAGGTTTTATAAGACGGAAATGTTAAAAAGGTTCAGCTTGCATACTAATGCCCACAAAACAATTGTAACTCGCAACGGAATTAATAGAACCGATAACAAGGGACAGACCACATCTTTCTATGAATGATCAACAACAATCACCACAATATTTAGCCGCCATCGACCTGGGTTCCAATAGTTTTCACCTGGTAGTTGCGCGCATTGAGAACGGCCATGTTCACATTCTTGATAGATTAAAGGAAATGGTGCGCCTGGGAGGCGGTCTTGATAAAAATGGCAGATTAACTGAAGAAGCACGTATACGAGCCCTTTCCTGCCTTGATCGTTTTGCTGAACGTGTGCAGAAATTACCTCAGGGCAGTGTGGCGGCTGTTGGAACAAATACCCTGCGTCAGGCGAAAAATTCCCGTCAGTTTTTGCAAAGCGCCAGTGAGGTTCTGGGCCACCCGATCTCAATTATTGGAGGAAAGGAGGAGGCTCGTCTCGTCTATCTTGGTGTTTCCCATTCTCTGGTGGCTGAGGCTGGAAAACGGTTTGTGATGGATATTGGTGGAGGCAGTACTGAATTGATTATCGGTGAGGGTTTCGAGCCTTTGCATCTAAGTAGTCTCGGAATGGGTTGCGTGAGTATGAGTCGCGTTTTTTTTCGAAATGGAGAGCTCAGCAAGAAGAATTGGGAAGAAGCCGGTATTGCCGCGCATCTGGAATTACGTCCGGTACGACGCGATTTTCGAGAAGTAGGCTGGATCTCCGCTACTGGGGCATCCGGAACGATTAAAGCCGTTGGAAGTATTGTGAAAGCTCTTGGGCTTGAGAGCTATCGTATCACCTTGGACAGTTTATACAAAATACGGAATAAAATGATAGCGGTTGGACGTTTGAAAAATCTTGATCTTCCCGGTTTAGACAGTGATCGGCAGCCTGTTTTTGCAGGAGGACTGGCCATCCTCATTGCCACCTTTGAGGCACTTAAAATTGAAACCATGCAGGTTTCCGAAGGTGCCTTGCGGGAAGGCCTGCTGTATGAGCGTCTGGGCAGGATTCAGAGTGAAGATACTCGTTTGAAGACGGTTTCAAGTGTACAGCAACGATTTCAAATCAGCCAGCAACATGCGCGACGAGTGAGTTTAACTTCTCACCGTCTTTTCACCGCCTGTGAAAAATCCTGGAATCTGCAACCGGCAGACGGTGAAAGACTGCATTGGGCAAGCAGTCTTCATGAGATTGGCCTTGCGGTTTCGTTGAGTGGATACCAGAAACATGGCGCGTACCTTCTGGCCAACGCAGATCTTCCCGGATTTTCGCTAGAGGAGCAGGACTGGATGAGTGTCTTGGTGCGTTGCCATCGTAAAAAAATATCAAATACATTCTTCAGAGGTTTACCAGAAAAGGATCAAAAAACCGCCTTGAGGCTTGCGATTCTGCTTCGTCTCGCCACCTTGCTTCATCGTTCCCGTAAAGACGAGACAGCAGTTATTGAACAAGTGGTTGCCAGTGAGGATAATTTAACCCTTCAATTTGCACAGTATGAGTTGATAAACCATCCCCTTCAACGGGCCAGCCTTGAGCAAGATGCCAAGTATTTAAAAAATGTGGGTTTCAATCTCAAGTTTACCTCATGACCTGTGAACAAAGAATCACAAAACCAATATATACAACCAGTGGCTTGAAAATGATGCTGAGCTTTTCAGTGATTGTAATGACTATTTGCAGTCTCCTGCTAAGGAAATAGCGTAGTGTAAGTCGAATATGTAGAATAGTTCCAGTATTATATGATTCTTAAACAGATTAAGTCAAAGCTATTTCCATAAGTATCAAGGAGTGTGTCGATGAAAAATACGACACACTCCCTGGCTAAAACAAAAAACAAGAAGCTTGATGCAGTACTGCTATTTCACAACCAATGCCCAATCAGGTATAACACCAACCTGCACACCAAACATCGGCAAAACGACCAGATAGGTCATGGCGACGGTAATAACAATACCTATAATATTGAGTCCAAAACCGCTTTTAACCATCTGGGGAATTGTCACGTACCCGGAGCCAAAAACAATTGCATTGGGCGGAGTTGCAACCGGCAGCATAAAGGCACAGGACGCGGCTATTGCGGCAGGAACCACAAGGAGCAATGGATTCTGACCAAGACCTATGGCAACAGCTGACAGGATTGGCATCACCATAGCTGAGGTTGCAGTATTGGATGTAAGCTCAGTCAAAAAGATAATGAGGGTCGCAACTGCTATTATGAGGACCAGTATAGGAGCTTGATCCAACAGACCGACCTGGCTCCCAATCCAGGTTGCAAGCTCGGTAACTTTAAACCCACCGGCCATGGACAAGCCGCCACCGAAGAGGATCAAAACCCCCCAAGGCATTTTTGAGGCCCAGTGCCAATCCATAACGAATATGTTTTTCTTGAGATTGATAGGAATCAGGAACAGTACCAGGGCTCCGGTCATTGCAATAGCGGCGTCAGTGATCATTTTAGGATCGTAGAACATAAAGTCGATGTTCTTTCTGAAAATCCAACCAAGGGCAGTCAGGCCAAATACCAAAGCCGTCCAACGTTCACCGCTGCTCATTGTACCCATGGCTTTGAGCTCTGAGTTGATTAAATCACGGCCCCCAGGAACTTTTTTAAGTTTCATGGGATTAGCGACTTTTGTCAGCCATAACCAGCAAAGAGGTAAAAAGATGAGTACGAGGGGTACACCGACCTTCATCCAACTGGCAAAGGTAATTTCATATCCATAGGTTTTTTGCAGATATCCAGCCAATACCGTATTCGGAGGAGTTCCAATTAAAGTGGCCACACCTCCAATTGATGCAGCGTAGGCAATTCCGAGCATCAAGTTAAGGCCAAAGGCGAAGTTTTCCGGTGAAAAATCGATATCTTTATCAAGCCCTTCTTTTTTCCCCTCAGTGATCACGTGGGTGATAATAGCCAAGCCGATTGGCATCATCATAACAGTGGTTGCTGTATTTGAGACAAACGCAGATAGAACTGCTGTGGCCGCCATGAAACCAAAGATCAAACGTCCCGGTGAAAATCCGACGAGTTTGACGATATTCATAGCAATGCGCCTATGCAGGTTCCAGCGTTGCATGGCCAGAGCAATTATAAATCCGCCCATAAAGAGAAAGATGAGATGGGAAGCATATGGGGCTGCAGCTTGTTTAGTGTGCATAATGCCCATGAGTGGGAAGAGGGCAATGGGGATTAGGCTTGTGGCGGGAATCGGAATTGCCTCTGTCATCCACCATGTTGCCATAAGACAGGCCACTGCAGCCATTTTTTGAGCTGCGGGTTCCATGCCTGAAGGAGTTGGCATAAAAAGCATCACCAGAAAGAGAACCGGCCCTAGAGCCAGACCGATTTTTTGCCGCATCGTGTACTCTCGTGGCTCTCCCTCATCCACGCCGCCTGGCCCGGTCTGGAGACGCTCAATGTGTTCGGCGGGTGCTTCTTCAAGTTTTTCAGCCAAATCGACATCTTGTTCACGATGAGTTGCAGATAGAGATACATGATCTTTACGGAAATGCTTAATTAGTTTTTTTGGATTAAAACTAATCAAACTCTTCGTTTCGTCATGCATTTCCCATAAACGATTCCAAAAAGTATATCCAGACATTATTTTGTCTCCATTGTTAAGTTAAACCGTTTATCCCTTGTGAAGGAATCAACCTTGCCCCTCAAAACCCTTTTATGTAGTTATTCAAATCTTCATGAATAGCATTAGGGTGAGGAATCTCCAGGCAAGTCAATTATCAAGAGATCTTCGACACTGTTACAAAACGATAGACGTTATATATGGTGATCCAGCGATATTATTCTATTTTACGATAATGAGATCTCCATGACTCATGGCAGAGACCATCTACGAAATAGAGTATTTCCTTGGATTATATTTTTGTTATTTTTTTTAATGGGTCGATAGATTTGTGGATAGCTCCCAATAAATCTTTTTCATCAACAGGCTTTTGAAAGAAGGCCACCGCTCCTGCTGCCATCGCAGTACTTTTTGCCTTTGCAGTTCCATTGGCGCTGATAAACAGGATAGGAATTGCACGGCCTGAGGCTATCAAATGCTTCTGTAGATCCAACCCCGTCATAGTAGGCATCTGTACGTCAAGGACCAGGAGGTCTGGTTCCCTCATGGGGGCCTCATCCCAGAATGCCTGGCCCGAACCGTATGTGATGACATTGAATCCTGCTGACATTATTAATCTTCTCAGTGCTTTGCAGACCGAGGGTTCATCATCAACAATACAAATGGTTGGGTACTCTCTGAACATGGTTTATAAAATTTCTAACTGTGGCAACAATTGTTATCTGTATGATATGACGTCTGAAAACGAAGATTATGAGAATATATAGAGCGAGCACCCCACAGGTAAGCGACAGACTCCGATGGGATACTGAAAAGAGTGACAGGTAATCTGGAGTAAGGCGCTAACACCGGTAAACGGTAAGATAAGCCGGCATAAGTGCATTGGTGGATTCCTTTAAGTTTTGGATTTCAATCCACCTTCTAGATTTCTTGTTTTTATGGCAGGCTTTCTGCCATAAGGCACTAAACATCTCTTATCTATGGCAGGACTATATTGGAAAAAATGAGGGGGGACAATGGGACCTTGGTCCCATGAGTATAGGACTTTAGTATTATATAGATCGGCTCTGCTGCCAAAAAGATCAATTAATAGAGAGAAATAAAAAAGGGCCAGTCACGGAAGTGACTGGCCCTTTTTTTATTGTACAGAAGAAAGTTATTTCAGAAGGGCGAGTAATACGCCAGCTGCAACGGCAGACCCAATTACACCGGATACATTTGCGCCCATGGCGTGCATGATCAGGTGGTTTTGAGGGTTGGCCTCAAGGCCTACCTTATTAACAACCCGTGCAGCCATTGGTA
>JBLHNA010000044.1:0-39849 GCA_047619065.1 Desulforhopalus sp. | reverse complement strand
ATGGTTCAGGCGATGACTGTGTAGCCATCAACGGAAATCAAACCGGCGATCAGGATGGTGATAAGGACCAAGCTCAGGATGGTTCAGGCGATGACTGTGTAGCCATCAACGGAAATCAAACCGGCGAGCAGGATGGTGATAAGGACCAAGCTCAGGATGGTCCCTGCGATGACAGTATGGCCAGCAACGGTAGTAACCAATCCGACGACCAGAATGGCGATCAGGACCGAGACAAGGACCAAGACTGTCAGACGTCATAAATATTTCGTATACCAATTTCTGGATCCAAAAGCAGTCTAAGAATCATTTTCCTAAAAAAAACAATGACGACTGATTTTATGATAAGGCAATGACATATGGAATCAGAAACATAGTATTTAAGTGTTAGAACAAGGCCTTTCAGAGGATGTAATATCCTTATGAAAGGCTTTGTGTTTACAGTGAGGTGTTGTCCACATGTCATTTATTGGGCTCCATGAGAGGGGGACCTAAACAGGTGATAAAAATTTAACTAGGGGGAGTAATGCCATGATCAGAAAGAACATGATCGGTGTAACTGTTTTGCTATTCATTGGAAGTGTATCTGTGGTATCCGCTGCAAGTTTGTCGCAGATAGAACAACTTGGTAAGGTTATGTTCCAGGATAAAGACTTTTCATTAAACTCCACTCAATCCTGCCAAACCTGCCACCATCATGTCGCTGGCTTTGTCGATCCTACCAACACCAGAGACCCGTATTATACTGTAGTCTCTTTGGGGGATGATGGAGTGAGTGTTGGTGGTCGAAACGCGCCTACCGCTGCTTATGCTGGCTATAGTCCTATTTTGCAGCAGGATGAAAACGGTGCGTATTTTGGCGGCATGTTCTGGGATGGTCGGGCAACTGGATGGACCCTGAATGATCCTTTAGCAGAGCAGGCTCAGGGGCCTCCACTCAACCCGGTTGAAATGAATATGCCGAGTGCGGATGCAGTGGTTCAAGTTGTTCGGGATTCCACATACGTCCAGCTTTTTTATACGGTTTTTGGCCAAGGTTCACTGAATAATGTAGATCGTGCCTACGACAAAATTGCCGAGGCGATTGCAGCCTATGAACGTTCCACAGAAGTGCAACAGTTCAGCTCCCGCTTTGACCAGGGGCGACTCAGTGACCAGGAACAAGTTGGTATGGTTCTTTTTGAAGCCAAATGTTCTTCATGTCATTCCATGACAGATGTCACAGGGGAGGGACCTCTTTTTACGAATTACGCCTATCATAATATTGGTGTTCCGGTCAATCCGCTGCTCGCAGATAATCTCGTTGATCTTGGTCTGGGCGGCTTTGTAAACGAACCAGCTGAGGATGGTAAGTTCAAGGTCCCTACATTGAGAAACATTGCACTGACCGCACCGTACGGCCATAACGGTTACTTTCCAACCTTAATCGACATTGTCAGCTTCAAAAACAGTAGAGATGTTGAGAACTGGGCATCCCCAGAGGTACCAGCTAATGTAAATACTGCTGATATGGGTGATCTCGGACTAACCGAGCAAGAAGAGGACGATATTGTAGCCTTTTTAATGTCGCTTACTGATTTGTAATTTCATGCTGAAATAACAATAAACAGTAATAAACCAAATCTTTTTGAAAACAATCCAGTAGCATCATCAAAAGAAGGTACATCCTGCTTTGTGCATAGGGTGTACCTTTTTCTGAAAATCCATCCAAATCACCTACCATTGCTAATTTCGAAAGACGGTACTTCCTGATCATTGCAGGAATCACATGGCTATTTTCCAGATGAAAATTATCTCTTGTCCCATAGAGGTTGGTTGGTATTACTGAAAAGTAGCTTGTGCCATACATGCTTCAAACATTTATTCATGACGATTGAGGATAGTAAAGCCCTCGCGTTTGCATAATTCGTCTTTTTTAGCGCCTTCCAAGTCACACTGCATCATCTCTGCTACGAGTTCCTTGAAAGTAATTGTGGGAGTCCAGCCAAGTTTTTCTTTGGCTTTGGCAGGGTTGCCTAGCAAGGTTTCAACTTCAGTAGGTCGGAAGTAGCGGGGGTCAACGCGAACTATAACTTTTCCAACCTCAAATTTATGGCCGTTTCCATCTCTATGGATTGCGTCCACTATTCCTACTTCCTCGAGGCCTTTGCCTTCCCAACGAATGGAAATCCCCAATTCATTGGCTGCAGCATCAACAAAATCGCGAACTGAATACTGCTCTCCGGTGGCAATGACAAAATCGTCAGGTGTCTCCTGCTGCAGCATGCGCCATTGCATCTCAACATAGTCTTTAGCATGGCCCCAGTCGCGCTTAGCATCCATATTCCCCAGGTAAAGGCAATCTTGTAGACCAAGATACATTCGGGCAAGGGCGCGGGTGATTTTTCGTGTAACGAAGGTTTCACCACGAAGAGGTGATTCATGATTAAAAAGAATCCCGTTACAGGCATATATGCCGTATGCCTCGCGGTAATTGACGACAATCCAATACGCATACATTTTAGCAACTGCGTATGGTGAGCGAGGATAGAACGGAGTTTTTTCCGTTTGCGGAGTTTCCTGGACCTCGCCAAATAGTTCAGATGTTGAGGCTTGATAGAATTTGGTTTTTTTAGTAAGGCCCAAAATACGTATCGCTTCTAACAGACGCAGGGTTCCTAGTGCATCAGAGTTGGCTGTGTATTCAGGTTCTTCAAAAGAAACAGCAACATGAGACTGGGCAGCGAGGTTATAGAGTTCATCCGGCTGTACCTTCTCTATTATCCGTATGAGGCTTGAAGAATCCGTCAGATCGCCATGGTGTAAAATAAAGTTCCGCTTTTCTTCATGGGGTGCCTGGTAGAGATGATCAATACGGTCGGTATTAAATAGGGATGATCTTCTCTTTAGCCCATGTACTTCATAGCCTTTTGCAAGGAGGAGTTCAGCTAAATATGCTCCATCTTGGCCGGTGACCCCTGTTATAAGTGCTTTTTTCATAAAATGTTTCCTGCAGATAATAGTTTAAGCTCTAATTTTCTAAACGTCCGTAATTGTCTTCGAAGCGGACGATGTCATCCTCTCCAAGGTAGCTTCCTGTTTGCACTTCTATGAGTTCCAATGGAATCACACCGGGGTTTTCTAAACGATGGGTCTCGCCAAGGGGAATATAAGTCGACTCATTTTCATGCAAGGTGGATTCTGTTGTACCCTTGGTAACTATTGCTGTTCCCTTTACCACGATCCAATGCTCTGCTCTATGGTGATGCATTTGTAGCGAGAGAATGGCCCCAGGTTTTACTGTTATAATTTTTACCTGGAATCTTTCACCGGAAATCATGCCTTCATATGAGCCCCATGGTCGGTAGACACATTTATGAAGACTTGCTTCTTGTCTGCTAAGGGCCCGCAACGAATTGACAATCTTCTTTACATCTTGCACGCTATTTTTCTTGGCAACCATGACGGCATCAGCCGTATCGACTATGATACAATCTTCAAGGCCAATAGTTGCAATAAGTCTGTTTGAGGAATGGATAAATGAATTGCTTGTGGCCTGCATCATCACATCGCCGTGGACAACATTACCGTTTTGATCTTTTGGGCCCACATCCCAAAGTGCCGACCATGAGCCAATATCGTTCCAGCCAACGTCAACAGGGATGATGATACCCTTTGCAGTCTTTTCCATGACAGCGTAATCGATAGAGTCGCTTGGACAAGCAGAAAATTCGGTTGTATCTACTCGGGTGAAATCCAGATCTACTGTCGATTTAGCATAGGCCCGTTGGCATTGAGCAAATATTTTATTATCGTTTTTTTCCAGCTCCGCAAGAAAGACTGAGGCCTTAAAAACGAACATGCCCGAGTTCCAAAAAAAGTTCCCGTCTGCAAGATAGCCTTCGGCTGTTTTTAGATCAGGTTTCTCAACGAATTGAGATATTTTAAAGGAAAGTTGCTGGCCTTTTTGGTCGTTTTTTCCGTGCGGCTCACCCTTTTTAATATAGCCGTATCCGGTTTCCGGACCTTTCGGCACAACCCCGAATGTTACCAGGTTATTAGTCTGGGCAATTTTTACTGCCGCCTCTACTGCATCATGGAAGGATTGGGTGTCTTCAATAAGATGGTCGGCTGGGAGAACCAGCATCGTCGAATCTTTTTGTTCATGGGTGATGCGGAGTGCTGCAAGGGCAGTAGCTGGTGCAGTGTTGCGTCCTACAGGTTCTAAAATAATGGTATCCGCTTGTATATTTACCTGTCGAAGTTGTTCGGCGACGAGAAAACGATGTTCTTCATTGCAGATGATGATTGGGCTACCGACTTCTTTTATACCGGAAAGACGCATGACTGTCTGTTGTAAGAGAGTGTGTTCTCCGGTTAAGGCAATCAGTTGTTTTGGATAGAGTTCTCTGGATAATGGCCATAGACGTGTGCCGGAGCCGCCGCATAGTATAACTGGAATAATCATTTTATTATCTTTTGTTTGACTTGGCTGACGGATTTTAGATTGTATAACCGCCCAAAATTAATAGAAAATAAGCGACGTGTAAAAGGATCTATTTCATACCCCAGATAAGCTGGGATAAGTTCCTTAACGAAATAATTTTCTAAAAAACAAGGCAATTATTTCTAAGTCACTAAAATGTTTTTTATATACGCCCGGAGAGTATCTTTTATTTCCGGATGTTCTAAAGCAAAAGCAAGATTTGCCATTTGGAATCCGGCCTTGTCTCCACAATCAAAACGGGTGCCATTGAATTTATAACTAAAGATTGGTTGTTCTTTCAACAGCTCCACCATGGCGTCAGTTACCTGTATTTCACCTCCGGCACCTTTCTGTTGATTTTCAAGCAGGTCAAAGATTCGCGGTGTAAAAATATAGCGACCAATTGCAGCAAGGTTGGACCGTGCATCTTCTGGTTTGGGCTTTTCTACCATGGAACGGATGCGTGACGTGCCGTTATAGCCTGGTTCTGTCTCAAGTATGCCATAGCGGGATGTCTCTTCCTTTGGTACCTCAACGGCGGCCACAATAGAGGCCCGGAGGCGGTCAAATTCATTTATCATCTGGTAGAGGAGGGGGACCTCGCTTTGGATCAGATCGTCTGCCAGAAGGACGGCGAACGGTTCGTCGCCGACGATATCCCTGGCACACCAGATGGCGTGGCCAAGTCCTAAAGGTTCGCTCTGCCGGGTATAAATAATGGTGCCTGATTTTGGTACCAACGATTCGATGGTTTTAAGGACATCCAGCTTGTTGCGCTTTCTAAGGGTGTCTTCTAGCTCGTATTGACAATCAAAATGGTTTTCAAGGGCTGTTTTACCACTACCTGTCACAAAAATTATCTGCTCTATGCCTGAGGCTAGGGCTTCTTCCACCGCGTATTGAATAATAGGTTTATCCACTACCGGAAGCATTTCTTTTGGCATGGCCTTTGTTGCTGGTAGAAATCTTGTCCCTAGTCCTGCAACAGGGAAAACTGCCTTTTTAATCTTCATATGAAATACTCCTAGATTGAAATGAGAAGTTGCTAAAAGCAAGGTACAATATTTGGAAAGTACTCACTTGTAAATAGGTATAAATACCCAGTTCCTGCATGTAATGTTTGTTTATTATTATAATCGCATTTCTAATATTAATAATATTTTATTTGATATATGTTATCAGGCACATATAGGGTGCCACCTCGCAAATATTTGACTCTCAATAATTACATTTAAACATTTTTCATATATGTTTATTCTGACGTAACAATCCCAACAAAGAAAAACACGGAATTGATTTCATAGAGGCTCAGTCTCTTTGGAATGATCCTGATTTGCTTGAGATTCCAGCTAAAAATGTAAAAGATGAAAACAGATATCTTTTGATTGGCAAGCTAGCCCGAATTTCTCATCAATAAAGTTTTTCGTAGGTCAAGACACAAGCCACGCTGCTGTAATAAACTACAGCAAGTGGCTTGTAACGCAGACTTTGCGGAAAAATCTATTGACCCGAAGGGTGATTTTTTTGATTTAAAATGAAAAACATCCTGTTTTTCAACCAAGTTATCATTTATGCGTAATATCAATAGGTTGAGCTTTAAATCAAAAAAATCATGAGAATTTCGGGCTAGGTGAAAAGCATTGGTCAGCGATAATAACCTATCGAAATGATTCAGTTAGGATTGTTTCGGTAAGACGTTCAAGAGGTAAGGAGGTTAACTATTATGAAAGCTAAACAATTCGATAAAAAATTTGAATCAGATGAGGATTTAACCAACGATCTTGATTTCTAAAGGTACCCAAATTGAAAGTTCAGAGAGATGAGGAATGTATAAACATTGTTGACACCTAAAACTCCAAGTGTTACATTGATGTATAGACATTGTTTATACATCAATAGGAGATGATTATGCAAATGACGATTAAGAAATGGGGCAATAGCCTAGCGACAAGAATCCCTAAGTCCGTTGTCGAGTCTGTTGGATTACATATCAATCAAGAAGTCGAGATTGAGGCCGTTAATGGGAAAATCATCATAACACCCTCCAAAGCAGTTGAATACAGCCTTGATGATCTTCTGAGCCAATGCAAACCCGAATCAATGACACTTTCCCAGGAAGATAAATCATGGATTAATAGTCCACCTGTTGGAAAGGAAATTTAATAATGGCGAAGAATTATATTCCTAAACGTGGTGATGTTGTATGGACAGATTTTGATCCTGCATCGGGACATGAACAAATGGGGAAAAGACCTGCTCTTGTATTATCTACAGCCCCTTTTAACAAAAGAATCATGCTGTCAATGGTCGCGGCTATAACAAGCACGGTGCGAGGTCATGGTTTTGAAGTTCCTCTAGCTGGTAAAAAAGTAGCTGGAGTTGTCCTGTGTCAACAGGTGAAAATGATCGACTTCACAGCAAGAGGCATCCGGTTTGCGGAAAAAGCACCGGATGAGGTTGTAAGTGAAGCGTTGGCAAAAGTCAGAGCAATTGTAAGTGAATAAAAAAAGAGTCACTAGGCGGTGTTACCATAATCAACAATAATTTCCTCAGGACCACTGGCAGTAGATCCCCGCGAAGCATTCCTCCAAATGAATGAATCAAAACTACTGAAACGCCAGAGAGGAAAGTACTATCAGCGCCGATGATGGTCAGAAATGGAGTAGAGTAGATAGCAGCCTGGCTCTACTAAAATTTTATATTTCTTGAAATCATAAATACTTCATCTGCAGAATACAAATTACTAATTGTTGCCTCTACCTCTGCATTCAAGGTCTTTCTGTACAGATTTTGCGCATAATTATCTGCACGAGTTGTTACAACTATATGTTTTATCTTAGCATTCCTTGTTATTAATTGTTTTTGAACTTGTGGAAGGGATTCTTTGACTAATTTTGTCCCTAGTCCCTTCCCTTGATAGCTTGGATGGACAGCTAATTGTTCAAGCTCAAGAACTACTTCAGGGCGAAATCCACTTTTTTGGCACCAATGAATATAACCGACAATTTCTTTGGCTTCGTTTTCTGCCACATAAATTTGAGATTTAGGATAAGCTTTTGAATTGCATTCAACCCATTCATGCGACATGTTCTGTCTAGCGAAGGCTGCTTTATGCACTTCAGCAGTCATATCTAAATCTTCTTTCTCAAACGGGCGTATATTCATTTTTGAAAAGCATAACAAGGAGTTTTGTAGATACTGTAGAATGGCTTTTAGTAATATTATACAAAAAGAGTGTATATCAGGCAACATGGAAGATACCACAATTCTAGCGACTCGCTCTCTTTGAATCAAAACATATGACTATGATTATTGACAAATGTTTAATTAGACTAAAATCGTAGAAATAAGGGTTATTATTATGACCACTAACTTGTGTTTTATTTGTATAGTTATTATAATGACCATGCGAGTTAATTTAACGAGGATGAATCTATGCAAACCATTGAAACATTTGTTCCGATCACTCAAGCTAAAGCAAAGCTTCTGGACATGGTAAGGCAACTAAGTGACACAAACGATACCATTGCAATAACAAAAAACGGAGTTCCCGAAGCTGTCATGTTGTCTATGAAAAAGTTTGAAGGGCTTCTTGAAACTATAGATATTCTTGCCGATCCTAAAATGATGAGCCAACTTAAAGGATCTGCAAAAGACGTAAAAGAAGGGCGTTTAATTGATCTTGACGAGGCATTTTAATGCACTATCAGGTTAAAATCACAGTTTTTGCAAACGAGCTTGGACAGAAATTTTCACCTGAGATAAAAAAAGCTGCAAAAGCAGCCCTTAAAGAGCTCTCTCAGAACCCAGACTTAGGAAAAGAACTACACTCTGAGTTGAGTGCTTTTAGATCTTACCGTTTCATGCGATATCGCATCGTTTATAAGGTTGACACTAAAAATAAATATGTTGTTGTTTGGGCTATTGGTCACAGACGAGATATTTATGAAAGTCTAGGAAATAATCTTCTAAATCTATCATCCGAATCAAAATAACGAGTCCAAGGCGAAATGATACCATATCGCCGATATTGTATTTTGGTGGTGTTTTCCATCTCTGCGTAATTTCAAAACAACAATGATCGCAGGTGAGTGAAGACTTCGATATCACCTATCTGGCTGTGCTTGATTTCTTGAAAATCCCTTAATCTGAGAAAATATTGCTGTAATCTGAAAGACTAACAGCTGCATGCGATTTAGCGTAATCTTCAGCCGAACTTCTAACCCGAATTTCTCATCAATAAAGTTTTTCGTAGGTCAAGACACAAGCCACGCTGCTGTAATAAACTACCGCAAGTGGCTTGTAACGCCGACTTTGCGGAAAAATCTATTGACCCAAAGGGTGATTTTTTTGATTTAAAATGAAAAACACCCTGTTTTTCAATCAAGTTATTATTTATGAGTAAGATCATAAGGTTGAGCTTTAAATCAAAAAGATCATGAGAATTTCGGGCTAAGGACGTAAGTCACCCCAAGATTCCATGGATCTGATTTAGGCACGTCTGTCATACAATCTTAACTGCAGTTGCCATGGGAGAAGGAAAGGGCACGTATAGAAAATGTGAGACATCATATAGTGGAATAAGGATACGTTAAGATAAAAACACCATAAGAACAGCAAGTTGCATATTTGGTACATAATTCATGCATGTTTTAGCTGTAATTTTAGCACTTGAATTCGAAGGTCCACCGGCAAATTGTTGGGTGGGTAAAATCCTATTTACGGAGACAGGTGGCTATGAATTGTTTTATTCGTTATTCAGTAGATGTTTTTAATAGTCGATATATCGCCGGATGGTTTCTTAATTTCTTTCAAAAGAAAAAAACGATTCGGCTGAGTTTTGTCTCGGGTGATAAAAAGGTCGGTGAGCTGATCGCTGATAGATATAGAAAAGATGTAGAGTTACAGAAGGTACATCCCACGGGTTTTTGCGGATTTGATTTTAACTTCCCTTCAAATATCGATGTTACTGCAAACAAGAATCTGGATATCTATATTGATGAACAAAAAAAACCATTTCTGAAGTTGACGACCAACCACCTTGATCCTGCTTTGACACAGCCAATACCTCGAATATTATTCATGCACATACCGAAGACTGCCGGTACTTCGTTTAATGCCTTTATGCGAATGCATGTACCCGTTGATGCGGCAGCGCACCACATAGAGAACTATACCAGTGGGAAATATGCTTCACTGGCTAAGGACAAAATGTACCTGGCAGGTCATCTCCCGGTTGAAATATTGAAAAAAAACTTCAATATTTCAGATTTCGACTGTTACTCCATTGTGCGAAGTCCGTATAAGCACCTGCATTCACACCTGAACTGGCTAAGAGGTATTGCTGCGCTCAAAGGCAGTGCATTTTTCCAGCGTCATCATCCGGCTGTTCAACGCTTGGCAATAAAAATCGCTCAGTTGGATTTTACTGATTTTCGTCAGGTTAAAGATTTTGTTTTTGGCCTTCAGGGGTGTGAACTCGATTTTTTTGACAACATCCAGACAAGATATTTTCTTGATTACCGGCCAGAAAAAGTATCTCTGAATGATTTTTATAAGACACTACCTAATATTGATCTTTTTAAACATATAGGCCTGACTGAGAGATATGAGCAATTCAAATCCTTTGTCTCTTCATCGTATGAATTACCTGAAGTATCACTTCCCATAATGACTAACAAAACCATGCATCCACCGCTTTATGACTGTGATTGTTTAGATATGAAGGAAATTCTATATCCGCTCGTACATGCAGATATGCGTCTTTATGACGCAATAAAGCTACGCTTTGGGGGTAGGGGAGTAGAGACCGTGCCAGGAATGGTCGCAAGTTGCTAGGCTTTGGGATGGTTGATGGCTTAGACTTTTAGATGGTGGTGGTGGGTGCTTTTTTTGGCGGGGTAAAAAATGGTGAGTGAATGTATACTGCGCGTTCCTGTGATGGGAGGTTATTTCTCTCTAACCCCGAAAAAAACACGGGATAAGTGCCATGGTACTTTATTGAGGTTCTTGTTTGCAAATTATGTTCAATATGTATCTTAGTTCGGAGGTGCTTCTGTTATAAGGCACTAACCCCGAAAGAGCCCGGGATAAGAGGCATGGTGCTTTATTTAAGAGTTCAATTTTAATTAATATACGATATTGATCCTAGATTAGAGGCATACTTTAGTATGCCTCTAATATGAATCAATCAACCCCATACGCCGTAATCTTTTAAGAGCGGCCTTATTGCCAGGTTCAAGAATCAGTGCACGTTCGTATTCTTCTTTTGCTCGAAAAAGAATATTTTCTTTACGGTAGAAGTCGCCCAGCTGGATATGAAAGGGGGCGTAGTTAGGTAGACGTTCCACTGCCTGGCGGAGAAGAAGGTCTGCTTGTTCTGGTTGGTCATTTCTTTGATAAAAACGTATCACTTGATGGAACCAGCCTGGCTTAACCTCGGACTCTTCGGCCATCAGGGAAAGTGCCGTCGTGAAATAATGCTCAGCCTCATCAATCCTGTTGTTTGTCTCAAGATATGAGCCGTATTGAAGCCAGCTATCCACAGACTTTGACAGAGTCGTGGCAATTTCTTTTCTGGTAAGTGAAAAATCTTCAAACATCGGGGCCCACTGCTTGAGCAATGCGGGATTCTTGTCTAATTTCTGAGCAATAACCTCGATAGCTTTGCTCCGAGCATCATTTTTCAATAGATATTCAGCAAATGTAAGAGCGAGTTCGTCGTCGTCCAGACCACGTTGATATCCGGTTTCAAGAAGATTCGCAGCCTGCTCCTCATCCTCTAGTAAAAGTCCAATATTTTGCAGGGTCGCGCCATTCATTGGATTTTTGCGGGCAGCCGAAACAAAATGGGCCAAACTCTTTTGCTTATCACCAAAGAATTTTTCTATAGTCCCCAGTTTATAGTCATAGCGATAGCCAAAAGGGTCAGTGGATATGGCCTTAGCTAGGTCTTCCTTCAGTTTTACAAGCAGGTTTGGTTTAAGATATCGACTGATATAGATCGTATCGACCCTCTTATAAAGAGACTGAGCTTGAAAAACACCATATTGCAGGGCTGCGGTGAACACTGTGAGAACCAGAACAGCAGCAAGAGAGGGGATACATTTGTTTTGGCCTTGCTGTTTCAGCAGGGTTTTGGTCTCTCGGTAGTCAATGCGCACATTGACAACAGCCACCAGTAAGCCACAAAAAAAGAAAAAATAGAGACCATCTGCACCATTATGCATATTGAAATCGGTAACACTGTGCATGAGCATGGCTATAATCCCGGTAAATGCACCAATGCCAAGAAGAACTGAATACTGATCTCCTCGCACCATTATCTTTTTCCAACCGTGGCCCAGCACCGCAAGCACAAACCAGGCGGCAAGTCCAAACCCGATAATACCACCGTCCGTCAGCAGCTCGATATAATCATTATGTGCATGATCTATAATGAGGTGTCCGGCAAAACTTCTAAACGATGGAAAGATATCAATATAGGTTCCAAAGCCGGTGCCAAAGAGGAAAAAGGATTGAAAGATCCGTTTGGAATCCGTCCAAATATCAAAGCGACCATCGGTAAGCTCACCTGAGTCCGTTAAACCCCTATTAAATTCAGCAATAATTGTATCCCAACCAAACCAGGAGGTAGCTATAAACACACAGCCGATAATTGCCAGAATCGCACCTCGACCAGAGGCTGGTCGTTTCATATTGTAGAGCAACATGAAAACAAAACCAGAAAGGGTGATGGTGAGAATGCCACCGCGGCAGAGACTGACAAACACCGACAGTGCCATGAGCGAGGCGGCAAATCCGAGAAAGAAATGGAAGTTACTACTTGGCATGGTGAAAAAGTTCACTATTCGCATGCGCAGTGGCTCATCCAGTCGCACTCTCGGTTTGTAAAAAAGAAAAAGGCCAAGGGCAAGTGGAGAAAGCATCTCCATATAGCCCGCAAACTGATTGGGGTTAATCCATGGGCCAAAGGGCGATGCATTGTCCGGGACACTTCTGAGCCAGTAGATCTTATCAGGTGAACCAACAGCCTGGACAATAGCCAGAAGAGCAATGATCGCGGCAAGTCCTATGACAATATTAACCGTCTTTTTTACGTAACCTTTTCGGCTGAGCAGTTGTATGGTGAGTATGTAGAACAGGCCATAACAGGAGGTACGAAGAAATTCCTGCAAGGTCGCTTTCTGATTGATGGTCAGCGGAATCCATTTACTCCCATCCAGGGAAAGAACAGGCGCATAGACGTCGTAGGTGGCGGGGGAGATTATCTTGATTAGATCTGCAGGAAGTGGAATGACCTGCAATAGCATAAAGCCCAGCAACAGCAGGAGTGGAACAATCCCAGGAATAGAAAAAACAGGCTTTTTGTAAAAGCAAACGAAAGAAAAAAACGCCAGACCCGCAACACCAGTGGCAATCTCTATCGTAGCATAAGACCAAAGCTCCACCGTACCAAAGGCAAGCGGAGCGAATATAAGAACGAAAAGATAAAGCCGGTAGGAAAGGTTCATCATGTGGTCAACCATCCATTATTGTGTTGTAACGGAGGCTGAAACACCAGCCGCCCGAGTGCATGGTTATTACTTTTAATTCACATCATATCTAGATCAGAATGCACAACAGCCCGAGCTAATAATACACGAGCTAGCAGAGTCCATAGTCGAGGCGTCAAAGGTGACGCTGTAGTTTGTCTACTGCTAACCTTTGACAACGAAGAGGATGGGTTCTGAAAGTTCGCCCGAAGGGTGATAAGAATGTTGAAAATTGCCATTAACAAAAGGTATGAAGTGTATTTGACAATATGAAAGTTAGCTTATTGAAATTTCAACATTCTTATCATGTATTACACGGTGTCTTTTTTATAGTATGAGGAATACCCGTAATAGTACTTCCCCATATCCCGGCTCTTCATACCGTTCAGCACAAAGCCAAGAAAATGTGTGCGCACATCATGCAGCTTCTTCATGCCGCTTTCCATATCTTCATTGGTGGTTTTCCCGGCACGAACAACAATCAAAGTGCCGTCCACATACTGGCTTAGCTCCAAACTGTCCGTTACACTTTGTACAGGAGGAGAGTCAAGCAGGATGAAATCGAATTTTTCTTCAAGTTCTTTGATAAGGGTTTTCATTTTAGCTGAACCCAGTAATTCTGCAGGGGCAGGGGGGATTGGTCCTGAGGTGATTACAAAGATACTTGTATCCTTTATGGGGCGGATAATATTTTCTTCTGTGGTACCGGAGAGAAAAGAACTTAAACCAACTTCACTCTTTATACCCATTACATCGTGCATCCGTGGTCTGCGTAAATCACAGTCAATGACCAGTACGCGGCTGCCGCTCTGGGCAAGAATGCGGGCAAGGTTTGCGGTGGTTGAGGTCTTTCCTTCTTTTGCGTTCATGCTGGTGACGAGCATAGTCTTTGGTGGTCGTTCCGCAGAAGAAAGCAGCAAACCGGAGCGTATGAGGCGATAACTCTCCGCCACAGGAGACAGCGGGTTTTTCACGATAAAGGACTCGATATGCTTATCCTTTTCCCCCATCTCCTCGATGGATCCAAGCACCGTTAGTCCGAATTTTTCTTCAAGTTCCTGGGCGCTCTTAATAGTGTTGTCGAGGTACTCGATAAAAAATGCAAGTCCCACCCCGCCAAAGAGGCCAAGAATAAGGCCGAGCATGAGGTTTCTCTTTTTATTTGGTTTGGCAGGGGCCCCAGGCAAACTGGCCTTTTTCATGACCCAGATGTTGACACTTTGTGACTGATCGGTGACACCCTTTCGCTTAATACCGTCCTGAAGGGTTTCGTACATAACCCGGTTACTGTCAACCTCCCGTTTCATGATCTTGAACTGCATATACTTTTCGTTGGAGTTGAGCATCTCACCCTTTGTTTCGGCAAGGAGTTCCTTCATGCTTCTCTCTTTTGAGGTGGCCAGTTCGTAAGAATTAGTTATGGAAGAGAGAATACGTTCTATCTCATGTCTTTTTTCATCGTTGAGATTCCGCAATTCCCCGGTCACCTTGATCATCTTCGGATGTTTAGGACCATACTTCTTAGAGAGCTCCTGGATAGTCTGATTCGCGGTGTAGATTCGGCCCCTTACAGATTTGAGCACTTCACTTGAGGCAAGAATGGGAATACTTTCCAGTTTATAAAGATCACCCTTTGCAGTCTGAATCTGGTTGAGTTGATCCTGGAGTTCTTTCTTCAGGGCCTCTGCTTTTGAAATCTGGCTGGAAAATTCACCAAGTTTTTGTGGCAGAAGAGTCAGTTTGTCCTCGACGGTTACTAGATCATTTTCCCGCATGAAGCGCTGTAACTCATGCTCGGAATATTCAAGTTTTTCCCGCTCAACCTGCGCCTTGTCGGTCATCCACTTCACAGAATAACTCGAAGAACTCAGTTTAATTTCGAGCGTCTCATCCATGTAGGCGGCAACTATGGCGTTGGCCACAAGCCGTGCCATGGCTGGGCTTTTGTCGGTGTAAGAAATTGAAACAATCTTTGTACTTTTTACAGGGGTGACTGCTAAGCCGCCACGAATTATTTCTGCAATGATCTCTTCATCGCTTTTGGGCTCAACATCAGGAATAGAAAGATCAGCAGAGACAATACTTTCATCTTCCGGACTGCCCTTTAGTAGGTTTAAAACCGGTGACAGAATTGATCGAATGTATTGTTTGGCTACAGTGAGGATTGAACTGTCCTGATTATCTTGTATAAAATAGTGTCGATAACGACTCGCCAACTGCAATTTATCCACAACCTTTCGAGCAACATTGGTACTCTTTATAATCTCCGCCTGGGTATCGAGAAAGTCGGGTTCATAACGATATTGTTCCTCAAATCCCTTGCTGCCCACATTCCGTTCAATAAGAACCTGAGATGCAGCTATATATATTGGAGTAGTCGTAAACGTCTTCACCGCAGCCACCAGAAAAACAATGGCCAACACAGTAAGAATAAAATACTTACGTTTTAAAATAATACGGAGATAATCACGTAAATGAATCTCCTGCTCCTCAAACTCTTCCGGCCCGTTATCTTGATACGTCGTTTGCATTGCGTTAGTAGGTATTAAAATTTAATAATTTAATTCGAATTTATTAAGAATTTTTTGGACTATCAAAAAAGAGAAAAAACTGGATTGTGCCAAGAGTTAGGAAAAGACGCTATAATCGAGGCGTGCAAAAATTTTATATTCTTTAGGCGTATTAGAAGCTTAGAAATTAATTTCGTTAAGCTACTTATCCCTTTTTTAGGGGTAGTGTATACATCGTAAGAATATAAAATTTTGTAACAACGAAGAGTATGGTGTTTTTAACAACTCTTCTAGAAGAAGGATTCGGGTACAACCACAACATCATTGTTGAGCAGCCGAGTATACAAATCAACATCCTTAAACACAGTCTTCTCATTGTCGACAATGCGCACAATCCTAATGCCAGATTTGGAGGCCTTACCATTAAAACCGCCGGCTAAAGCCACAAGTTTAAGTACCGTCGTCCCATCACCGCAGGAATAGGTCCCAGGACTTTGAACCTGACCAGTGATAAAACACATTCCGGCCTTTGAGATAAAGACGGTATCCCCATCAAGGATCGGTACATTCTGGGAGAGATCTCCTTTCTCAATGAGGGCGAGTAGATCAACGACAAGAACCTTGGTTGCCTCTCCATCTTTTTTTACCCGTTGGATCGTTGCTGTATCACCGGCATCTTTTTCAAGCCCACCAGCCTGGGAGACCAGTTCAAGAAAGTTGGTCGGCCCGCTGAGTTTAATTAGCCCAGGGGTACGTACATTACCAAGAATGACCACCTTTTTGCTGCGGTATTCTTCGACGAAAATATTAACCTGTGGGGTAACCAGATATCCGTCTGCGAGTAAGTTGGTTATCGTGTCAGTAATACCGTTGACCGTCTTGCCCTGTACCTCAACCTGTCCAAGAAGAGGCATGACGATGGTGCCCGATGTTGATACCCGAACCTTGGTGGCAAGGTCGTCGTTGTCATAGACGCTGATGGCAAGAACGTCACCAGGACCGACAAGATAATCCTCTGCCTGGAGATTTGAAAAACAGAGACAAAGAACAAAAAATATACTTCCAGCTAAAAATGCTTTCACAGCTATAAAACTCCAAAAGAGATAAACAATAAAAAAAATCCTCACGGAATATAGTATAAGATTCGGCGAGGGACAACCCTTTCTTTCCTAGGAAACTGTAGAACCTACGAAACAAGGGCCAGAGAAACAATTACCCCTCTGGAAAAAACGTCTTCCAGAGGGGGTAGGGTGACCTTACCACGACACAGTCATTTTCAGGTCTTAGAGTGCAAAATTCAAACTCATGTAAACGGTGTTGGTTTCGTAATCAAAGGTATCATCAGATGAATCATCCATTTCAAAGCTGTAGGAGAGTTCTGCCATCAGCCAGTCTCTGAAGAGGTATTGAACTGCGGGTTTAATTTCAAAGGTGTCATCCGTTCTGTCTGTATCCACCAGCTGCGCATAGTCAGCATTCTCATAAAATAAATCTAAGTTACCGGTAATCTTTTCGGTAAATCTCTGGGTGTAGCCAAGGCTCACACCTAATACTTCCTTTTCTGATGCGTCGGTACTGTCTGATTCTTCATTTAAACGGTATAGATCAAGACTTACCTGTGTCTTTTCCGTAAATCGATATAAGGCCTGAAGATCAAGAGCTAGGTTGTCTGAACTAGAATATTCCGAAGAATCATACTCTTTTTGCTGCAGGCCCGCTTTAAACGAAAGGTTTAATTTTTGTGTAGTATCCCATCGAAAACCACCATAGTAGAAGTTTTGATTATTGTCGCTGTCGCTATCAGTGTCGTACGCTACGTCAATGTAGCGATATTCAAGAAAGAGAGACGATTTGGGGCTGTATTTATAAAAACCATACACATCGACAGAGTTATCTTGTCTATCTAAAAAAGCATTTATATCTTCATCGTAGTTGAGATAAAAATTAGAAAAATCACTTTTGAAACGTAACTTCTCAGTAATATCCCAGTCAGCTGTCGCCATGATGATATTGTTTTCATATTCGCGCGAGTTGCTGTCTGTAGCAACGCCAACAGCAAAACCATCGTGACCAATGCCATATCTGTCCTGAAGCTGAAGAGATAATCCGTTACCCATGTTGTATCGGCCCATTCCTTCCAGGCCAACATCGACACTATTAAGATCGGAATCTTCAGAGTAAAACAGCAGATCAGAACCAGCTAGTGCATAGAGTTGATATTTATCGGTACCATCATAATCTCCGCCTTGAAGTGACACTCCACCAGGGGCAGCGTTGTGGGGGGTGATCTCTACAGGGATCTCTTGTTTACGTGGCAAAGATAACCAAATTCCGGGGGATATGGTTGTCAGGAAGTTGCTTGTTGTGTCGGAATCGACATTATAAACGTTATCGGAAAAAGCACCTTCAATACCGACATAGGGGTGGAAGTATCCACCCTCTATACCATACAGATCATCTGCCGCGTTACCTTCTTCCGGCAGTAGGGAAACATTGTCTGCAGAGCCCTGGCCCATGGGCATGTCCTGTATTATATCCATGCCTTCTCTGGGGGTATCTGCGGCAACGATAAGCATGTCATTTATATCAATTGTCCGATAATTGCCTGCACACACCTTACTTGCAGGTGAGGCTATTAAACATAGTGTAATGAACGTTGCTATACGCTTCATCTCTCTCCTTACGACAGTATAATTAATTTGAGTATCTTACAGTTTCTGAGGCTGGCAGCTCAAGTATTACAAGAAACCAGGCTGACTAAAAATGACCAAGTCAGCCTGGTTACGTTTTTAAGAATGCACATCTCTTTTCGATTTAGAAGCCGGAAGGACTGGCATAGGGGCTGCCTCGTTGACCACGGTTGGCACCACCAAATCCACGTCCCTGACGTCCACCCGGAGTATATGGTTGGGTATCTGTCACCATGTCACCACATTCCTCAACACTTTTTTTGAAACCGGCGGTAACAATCAGTGTCGAGATGTTGTTATTCGTAGCAGCAACGTAAACGTCCTCGCCAGTGACACCAGCACAGTAGAGTGCTTTTACCAGGTTTTGGGGATTTACCGAAGGTATGGCAAGTCCATTTTTCGCAACGACATCCGGCGCAATTCCTTCCTTGATGGCATTTGCCACGGCAATTTCTATGTTTTCTTCCTGGAAGTTTTTCTTGAAATCACTGAGCCAGTCGGCGGATGCCACTGATACGGACAATCCTACAATTATGAGTGCAGCTAAAAACTTTTTCATTCTCTTTCCTCTTCTTTATTTGTCACACAACTAACATTGAAAAATTATGATTACGTTTACATATAATCAATTGAATCTAACACCGCAATTGATTAATTTATTTGCACAATCTATACCGTTACCTGCTTGCCAGTTAGCTGCTGTTGCTGCGTGGCAAGTCGCGTCATGTAGCCGGAAAATTGTTCCGTCTTCTCAGGGGGTAATTGGGCAAATCTAAAGCCGTGAAAACAATCACCCTCGTGGTTCGAGCTCCAGAGATGTTCAGCTTTCAGTTCAAAATGGCCAAATCCTACCTCATCAGGTAAATGAAGAGACAAGGTCATCATCTTCTCTTCTGTCTCTAGATGCTTCATCTTCACCATGCAACCGGTGGTAGAAATATTGAGTAATTGCCCTCGAATGACCGGTTCTTCACCACCGATACAACAGTTCATTGCCAACCTTACATTGTATCTCTTGGTTTTACGGAAGATCCTGAAAAAATCGCAGCCGCCAAAAATAAAGCGGAGGATCAGGTCAGTTCCTGCAAGGTGTTCACGTTTTTTTCGTATCTTAAGGCTATAGCGAAAAAATCCGAGGATAAAGAAAGACAATGTAAGATAGACAGAAAAGTATATTCCAAAAAGCAAAAACAACCACATATCATTCAAACCATATATGGGACCTAAGAGGCTCAGACTTCCAAGTAAAACACTTATTGCAAGAATGACCTGTACAGCCTGGGTTCTGCCCATTCCATAGCGCAAAAAGATATGGTGTACGTGGTATTTGTCAGGTTTAAAAGGACTCTTGCCCTGCGCGATACGTTTGGTCATAACAATAAGGGTATCAGTTATGGGCACAGCAAGAATGAGGAGTGGTACGACCGGGCTTATTGTGGAGCCGGGCCCTTGCGTCAAAGCAAGGGCCATGAAGGCCAGTGAAAACCCAAGGCATAGGCTACCTGCGTCGCCCATAAAGAGAACAGATGGGTGCCAGTTAAATTTAAGAAAACCAAGGATTGCACCGGCCAGAGCAAGGCTCAGCAACATCAGGGTGTGGTTGTCCGCAAAAGAAGCGTGCGCCGCAAAAAAGAGAAAAGCAATAAACGCCAATCCCCCAGCAAGGCCATCGAGGCCATCAATCAAATTCATCGCATTGGTAACACCTACCACACAAAAAATAGTTACAATCCAAATAGCAACATAGCCACCGGGAATATTTATTTCTCCCATTCCCAACAGATCGCCAAAGGTAACAAGGGCAACCTTGCTGAAATAAATCATGGCTCCGGTTGCAATAATCTGGGCCAAAAATTTCTGCTGATGTCCCATTTCCCGAAAATCGTCAAAAAAACCGACGAGCAGAAGGATCGCCAAACCAAGGAAATAACCGCGCAAACCAACTATTGGAATGAAGGCAAGACTGGCAAAGGTAACGGCAATCACCATACCAATACCACCGACCAGCGGACGAGGGCGGGTATGGACCTTTCGTGCATTAGGTTGATCGAGCAAGCCAATCCGCTGCGCAATATTCGCTATTTTCGGAAGTACTATGATCACCGAAAAAAACGAGACGAGAAAGACAAGAATGATGCGCATTTCAAAAGTAAGCATATGTAATTATACCCAGAATAATTTTATATTGGCGTGATTGTGTGTATCTAACATACTTTCTGCTCGATTGAAATGGGTACATTTACCTAGTTTCTAGTAAAAAAGCATTCCGATACTTTTGGCATTGTCAAATTGAACTCTTCCAACCATACATAATCTATCTCAAAACAAGAAAGGACTTGAAACGGAATAGTCTACATTTTTAAAGTGTGGTACACTTAAGTATGTAGGGAAAACATTCAGTAGTATCCGGTTAGATACTTGCATGTAAAAGCACAATAAAATCAGATTATTGGAGTACTATTTTCTTGACAAAGAAATTAAAATTTCCAACCGCCTCCTTAAAAGAAAAATCTTTTAAGGGGGTTACCATGAAATCATTAAAACGTTACTCTGTTTGGCATATTGCTCCAACACAAAAGGATCTTCTTAAACCTCTAAAACAAGTATTGCCAAACATAGCACCACTTAAATCAAGATCAAATAAACCACTGGCCATGTACACCGAAGTGCTGCTTAAGATTCCGACATATTACCACCTTCAAGAGTTCTCCTCTGGTACAGAGTTGATCCAAGCGCTGCAAGAAGATGATTATGCCAGACAATTCGTTGCCCCTGCTGGTGGACTTAAACGATCGACTTTCTTTGATACAGTAAATGACCGTGGAGTTGAGCAGCTTCTTGCCGTATTTACTGAATTGCAGAAACAAGCTGCAGAGGCTTTGCCTTCCCAATATAATGAGCTTGGAGATCTTGTTGCTATAGATGGATCTCTTATTGATTCAGTACTTTCCATGCACTGGGCGGAATAGCGATCAAATTCAAAAAATCTAAGTTGTACCTTGGCTTTGATCTTAACCATGGTATTATTCTCCACAAACTGTTTCTGACAGAAGGCAAAGGAGCAGATCGATGTGTTACACATAGTAGACCCATCAGAAGGTAGTCGACGATTATCCAGGTATCTAACCAGGCTGACATAACGTACATCCCCTTGCAAAAGGGCTTTATGTGTCTTTTTGCTATTGTAGATTGGTACTCAAGAAAAATAATTGCATGGGAACTATCCAATACACTTGACGCTGAGTTTTGTAGGCGGTGCCTAGAGCGAGCCTTATTGCTAAACGGATCTCCTGAAATAATGAATACTGATCAAGGTTGTCACTTTACTTCCGATAAATGGCAGAAAATATTAACAGATGTGGATATCAAGATCAGTATGGATGGTAAGGGGCGATGGATTGACAATGTAATAATTGAGCGCTTTTAGCAGACCATTAAGTATGAGGAAATATATCTGCAGTCATATTGTAGCCCAAATTAACTCGAACGAGGAGTCGCAAGGTTTATGCTAAGATATAATTCGATTAGCCCACACGACTCATTAAATGGTCAGACACCAGAAGAAGCGTATTTAGAAAAATTCACCAAGAATGTTGGCTGATTTTTTTCTCCCCCCATGGGGGGAGAGGTCATTAACCGGAACTATGTACTTTAACTAAAAACTCTGGTGATTTGGTTTAAAGATAGGGACCACCTCTGCTTTCCATTCCGTTCTTTTTGGTATAAAATAGCATCCTGATGCAGTTTAAGTGTTTGAATGTATTCTGATACTTGTAAGACATTTAGTAACTTTAAACTCGATCGCCACATTTTTCTACCTTCATCCAAATCCGGTATGAATTTATGTTTGGTCATAACAATAATGATATCTGAGTTTTACTGAAACCATTTCTTTGTATAATTACATAATAATCGAATCGGGCGGATGAAATAGTATACAGGGGAAAATTTAGCAGGCAATTTCACCCAAAGCCAATCACTATGGGTAGTGTTAAAAATCGGTTTGAATATATAGCGCACCCAATCCCTCCTGCTATCTAATATTGCGAAATTGTAGACTACATATTGCTTATAACTCTGTGTAACATCTACCATGCCAGAAGATTTGAAAAGTCTACTGGTTATAGCAGATGAGATACCTGTTAAAGTACGGTTTTTTGAACATCCAGCAGAATAGGTGATGGCAATTTAAGGTCCAAAATTCGGGACGCAAGGAGTAAATCGAGGGTCAGCATATTCATTGCCCCCTGATCCTTGGCAAGCTTAAAGGTTAACTCCCAGTCTAGCTGGGGGGTGTGGTATACTAATTCATTCACACAACATACCATATCAAGTTGCACCCAGGCGTGTCGGCAGCCATGAATACAAAGATAAACCAGCAGATCTTCTGCACCCAAAGAAATAACTGGAACCTGTTTCACGTATGATATTGTAGTTCGACCAGCAACTGCTTCAAAATCGACCGCTTTGGTAAAGTAACGACCACTCAATTCCCAATGCAATTCTACAATAGCATTCCCCCTTACCAAAACAGCATGGTGGCCTTTAGCCACCAACTTCTCATATTGAGCCAGACTCAGGTCAATATCAGTACTGAAGCCCTCGTTTATTAAAAGGAGTATTGCTTTGCGCAAATCCTTACGGGGTAAAAGTATATCAAGATCGCCGAAAGAGCGGAGATTGATATCACCAAAAACGCTTTCAGCAAGAACAGGACCCTTGAATACAAGTATTTCTACGTCATTTTTTTTGAATAATTCCACCACACAAAAAAGGGTTACAAGATGAGACAGGTTCCTGGCACTGTTTTTTATGCATATTTTTTTTAACTGCTTCAAAGTGCATGCGGGGATACTCTCAGAACAGTGTAGCTTAATGTTTTTATAAAGTAGCGGAAACACCTTATTTGAGGACGCAAGTCTCAGTACATATTCCCAGTCCAATTCCTCACTTATTATTTTCTAAAGTTCCTTGACCTTGGAAGGGGTCATGTCTACCCGAGAACACAATCGTAATACTTGATTTTCCAGTATCATATTCATTGAGTTGTGCGATGTGTTCGGTTTTTTCGGAAACATATTTTTTGTATACATGTTGTTTTGACTAAACCCTATATATAGTGCATCTCAATAAAAAAATAAGAAAAAGTTAAATGAAGAAAACTGACTAAGGCTTGCAGAAAAACTGCGGTATCTTGCGAATTGGTTTAAGCAAAATCGTCATAGGGTAGGGCTTTAGTTCATTAACCTCCCAGGCCAATCGATCATTACGGTTGGCTGCAATGCGAGCATTCAGGGTTGCGTTACTCGCTCCACCGGTTCGCATATGTACAAGCACCTCAGGGATATAGGCAGCTTTTATCTGGTGTTTAAGTAAGAACCGCAGCATCAGTTCGTAATCAGCTGCTGTGCCGAGGTCGAGGTTAAAGTTACCAAAGCGTTCGTACACAGAGCGGCGTAGAAAAAAAGTTGGGTGCGGCGGCATCCAGCCCCAGTAAAATTTACCAGGTGAATATTGACCCGATTTCCAATACCGTACTGTTTTATATTTCTCTGTCTCACGCTTATCTGCTGCCACAGATGGTGGTAATTCTGTCACGTAATTCAGGTCCCCATAGCAGGCTTCAACCTCAGGGTCATTGAAGATTTTTGTAACCTTGTCAAGCGTATCATGGGTTGGGTAAAAGTCGTCACTATTGAGGATGCCGATTACCTCACCTGTGGCCAGCTTCAACCCCTTGTTCATAGCATCATAAATCCCATTATCCGGCTCGGAAAGAACCAGAGACAAATTGTCCTGAAATTCAGCAACGATCTCCATGGTACTGTCGGTAGAACCACCATCGATTATGATGTGCTGAATACCTTGAGTCGTCTGGCTTTTCACGCATTCGAGGCAGTCGCGCAGGGTGGCCGCGGCGTTATATGTTGCTGTGATAAGTGATATCATTTTTTCCTTGTTAAAGCCCATGTTTGGACTAGAAACCAAGCGGCAAGTGCACCGCTCCAGCCCCGTAGAAGATCAAGCCAACTTGCTTCACGCTGGGTAGAAGGGATTTGTGCTACTTCAATTCCGATAAAAAAGAGCAGTGTTATAGGTAGCCCCCACCAGCGGCGGATGCTCAGTTGCATTAACCCACTCAAAACAAAACCAGCTACAATATGGCCACCGTCGCTGATCATACCAGTGGTGACATGTAAGGATTTCAGGTCAATGTATAAGGTTTTGCTGACTGTATTATACACTTTGCCTGTCAGGTCATTGTCGAGCTGGCTGAGAACGAGAAGAGAAGTAGAAAGGATGAAAAGCAAAAAAAAGGATGTCGTCTTGGCAATGTTCATCTTCTAAAGAGGCCTTCCCGCAAGACGGAGTTTTATCTCACGTAGTTTACAGTTGATCATGAACTCGTAGTAGGAACGTAAGAGGCAAAATATCAACCCTGCCTGCCCATCAAGAAAGCCGCCTCGCAGAATATAAAGAGCTAAAAACATCCAGAGCGGCCGAAATGGTAAGCGGTAGACAATGGACTTAATAGCTCGGCGTCTGCAAGCCGGATCGCCGCTCTTTAAGTCGGCTACGGAGAAAGCGCACAACCCTCCCTCTTGTATCAACTTTGCCTCCATGGTCGAGTAACGATTGTGTTTTTCAATCCAAGATGCAAAGCCTTTGTTAAAAGGGTAATGGCGCAGGTGGTTTTTTAAGAATCCGATTTGACCATCCGTGACAAATTCTTCATTAATCTCTCGCTCAACACTTACTTTATCAGGTCTCACCAGCCGACCAAACCAGGTGGGGTATCCGCTACTGCGGCGAATCCATTTCCCCAAAAAATGATCTTGCCGCCGCATACGAAAGAGAGTCATTTTTTCATCACACTCTGTGATGGTTTGGATAATTTCTTCAATTAAAGCCGAGGGGACTTCTTCATCTGCATCGACCATTAAAACCCAAGGGTGTACATATGTAATGTCTTTCAACCCAAAATTTCGCTGAGCGGCGTAGTTATCAAATGTCCGCTCAACTACTCTGGCACCGAAGTCAGTCGCGATTACTTGGGTCAAATCACGACTACCGGAGTCTAGGACCACTATGTCATTGCACCATTGCAGGGAAGTCAGGCAGCGCGGTAGATTGGTCTCTTCATCCAGAGTTAGAATGAGTACAGAAACTGGTGTTGTCATGATATTTTCATTGTGCGGTGTTTGACAAAGATTGCAGGATTTCCAGCGACAATAGTCCAAGGCTCGACATCCTTCATGGCAACAGCACGGGCGCCAATGATGGCCCCTTCACCAACAGTGGTACCCGGTCCTACAAAAGCATCCGCACAGATCCACGCTTGGTCGCAAATGTGAATCGGTGGCTTAAGCAAGGGCAAGGCCGGGTCGGCAAAATCATGTGTGCCTGCACAGAGGTGAGCTCGTTGGGAAATAGTTGATTTATTACCAATGATTATGGGCCCCAGGTTGTAAATATAAGCATGCTCACCAATGGCGGAGTGGTCGCCAATTTCAAGGTGCCAGGGAAAGTAAATAGTGGCTGAATTATAGATATGGACATTTCGTCCAACCTTAGCTCCAAATTGTTTTAGCAGGAAGTTTCGCCACCCAAATAACGGGCGCGGGCTGTATGAAAAAAGTGGTTTGATCAATCCCCAAAGAATACGACGGATCATATCATGGCGTGAATATTTGACAGCCTTGCGGTTTGCGTTGATATCCAGTGTAGGCTTTAGCATCAGTCAAACCTCACGCAATCTGGGGGTGGTCCACCATCCAGCACCCATTGATAGACTCCATGCATTTCTGCAGCAATCTTTGCCCAGGTGAACTTTTCCTTTACCAGTGTGAGCCCCATCTGTCCCATCTTAATACGGTCCTCGTCATTCATCGAAAAAAGCGACAAAAGGCCAGCCGCAATATTATCAGGATTCGGTTTGATGCTGATGGCCGCCTCGGCCGCAAACCCTTCAGGAATATTACACTGAGGGCTCATTAGAACCGGCAAACTATGTGCCCATGCCTCAAGCACCACCATGGGGAGGCCTTCACTGAAAGAGGGCAACACAAATGCATCGGCATGATGATAACAGGCGGCCTTGGCATCACCAAATTGGGACCCTAGAAAAACTATATCGCGTTTTAGACTTAGTGCAGCCACTTGTTCCTTCAACTCGTCTTCATGCCCCACTTGTCCCCATCCGGCTATAGCCAGGGTCCAATCATCGATGTGTTGTTTCTCTTTAACCTGTTTCCAAGCCGTCACCAAGTTGGTCAAACCTTTTTTAGGGTGCAGACGACCAAGGTAAAGCAACACCCTGCGACCATTTTCAATCTTATCATGCCATGGAGCGCTTACAAATTCTTGCTTTTGGGCCAGATCAATGCCATTTGGTATCACTGCTATAGGGTTCTTCAGCCCATAGGCTCGGATCGCATCCGCCTCAGATTGACACAGTGCATGAATACAAGCTGCATTACACAAATGTTTATTTTCAAATAGAAATCCAATCAACTTTTTTTTCCACGCTGAGTTCCTCACTGCCCAAGGATCCAGCATCCCTCGCGGGGATATAATATAAGGAACATTCAGCTTACTTTTTACTATTAAATCAACTATTGATGGATAGAGCCAGAGGCCATGACAATGAACAATATTAGGATGAGAATTAACAACTGTACTCAGCATAGGTAAAGACAGCGGGAAAAAGGCAAATCCTTTTGGGGTATAGGTGGCCACTTCAAGTGGAGCCCATAAACCGACATCTTCATCTGTATACTCATCCTCAAATGCATGTATTTGACATGTTACGCCCTCTTTTTGTAGGGAATGCGTCAATTTCCTGACCGATGTAAAGAGCCCACCTGCTTTTCGGGAAACAGATGCTGATAGGACATTTAACTTCATCTTATTGACCTGCCTCTGGTAAAAGCTGCTATTCCCTGAATAAGTCTTTCGACATTCCGTTCTGGCGTAAACTCTCTAGAAAACAATTCTTTAGAATATTTACCGTGGTCTTTGATAAGATGCGGCTGTGTAATATAAACTCTCATTTTTTCAGCTAGATCACTTATAGATCCAACTTTGATCCGGAAGCCATTCTTGTCATCCTCAACCACATGCCAGGCTGCTCCGCACATATCTGTTGCAATTAGGGGCATTCCCAACGAAGCGGCTTCATTGAGTACAGCACCCCATCCGTCAAAACGAGATGGCAAAATAAAGATATTGGCTGCGGAATAAATCTCGGCAATTCTATCGGATGGATATGCCCCTAGAAACAGTACGTGATCCGCTATACCCAGCTTCTTTGATAGAGCCTGATAACAGCCATCCAATTTATCTAGTCCACATAGGACCAGGCACCATTCACTGGTTTCGAGCTGGGCAAAAGCCTTGAGTAGTATATCAATTCCCTTGCGGGGGCACAATGCGCCCACGGTAAGAAACACTTTTCTGCCCGCAGCAAATTTTATAATTTGATTGCACGCGACCATAGGTTGCAGAGCATCTGGAACATAATATAGCGGGGAAATATTTTCTTCTGGAACCCCCATGCAGCGAAATGCATTCTGAGCTAACTGCCCCTGGCAAAAAGCTCCTAAAGCATGCTTTCTAATACTTCGTCCTTCTCTACGTTTATAAAAAAGCATCAGCGGATTGAGTAAGCGGAACAGCAACATCTGGTACCTCAAGAGTTCAGCCAATCTAATTCCGGGCATTTCCGACCAATGGCACCAAGAAACCTGATTTTCACAAAAGAGATCGATAAGCTCCGAGGTGAAGTAACTTGAGGTCAAATGAATTCTTTCTGCCCAGTCGGGCAGCAGATCAGCCATCCCTGAGATGAGGGGTAACCCATCCGCGTTACTTTCAAAAGGTCGAAAATCGTGTGCATCATGCCATCCTTCCTTCACGCGATTCTTTGCCGATATTTCGAGGTAGATCACTTTTAAATCGACATCATTTCTTTTTTCTAAAGCATCGAAAAAAGCGGATTGATGGTGTGAGGGAATATTCATCCATATACACAAACGAATCATTGATCTCCCTTTAAAAAATAACTATATACTTGTAAATAAATTTCTTTAAGCCACCACATTATGTTGTCCTTAAAAAGGTTCTGGGTCTGAAATTTGCAAAACATTTTTTGTGTAAGCAGAGGGCAATGGCCCTTTGTGCAATCGAAATGTTAGTTTATACTCTTCTTTTCTTACTGAATCTCTTGCAGCCTTTTCCGTCAATACTCCGTAATATTTCTCTATAGCCAACTACCATCCCCTCATATTCCCCCTGAAGCGTCGTCTTTTATAGGCGTGCTGAAGCCCACGTAACGTTGTCAATATTAGATTTGGTAGAAGATAGATGCTTTGATAATTTTCCCAAATATACAAGAATCTATTCTTTTGATTGTAGAAGGTCCAGTTAAATAGATTACGTTTCGGGAATTCGTAGTGGATCATGGGTTCGGTTACCCTGCCGACAAGACAAGCCATGCCATCGTTCAACATACGAATGCAAAAATCGTCTTCTTCCATACCATGGTGGAAGAACTCCTCGTACCACCATGCACAAGAAAGGTTGTCCGGCAAACAGCACAAGCACAGCTAATATAGCAGGCCCTAACAAAACTTTCTGCTGGGGTGTATGGCTCGTCATGATGCCGCTTTCCATCTTGCAAAAACGGAATTGAGAAAGCCCCAACAAGAGGGTTCCCGAACTCTTGTAGAACCTCGCTGACCGTGTTGAGCCCAAGGAATACTGTTTTATCGTCAATCAAAAAAAGTACACCACCTTTTGTAAACTGGGTGCCGTAATTTCGATTACTCACCGATCCACAATTTAACTGACGAACAATCAACTTGACCTGGGATGTATACTTTTCTTGTACCAAAGTTGACGTTTGATCTTCAGATGCGTCATCGATGACGACAACTTCGATATCGTAGCTTTCTTGTTTGAGAATAGAATCAATACAGCGTTAAAGTTCGTCGGCACGAGTATAGGTGGTGATTATAAATGAAGCTTTCATAAATTAATCGTATAAATATTTAACAATTTTCAAGTATATAAACTAACCGTTTTTGCCATTGATCTTCAGAATAGAAAGATATTTGTTTTAAACAATTCGCAGAACAAGCAGATCTGAGGGATCGGTTCGTAACAATTTTTTCAATGGCAATCGTTAGTGCCCCTACATCTCTGGAAGGAACAACCAACCCTTCACGATTCGGTACTACTGGGCTACCAGCCTCTTTTGTGACAATTACCGGACAACCCGCTCCGATCGCCTCAGCAACGACACCAGCAAAGCCTTCAGAAAGAGAAGGAAGAACAAATACATCGGCACTTAAATATTCCTCTTTCATCTGTTCAAAAGTCAATTTTCCTAGAAAATTCAATCCGCTGCATACTGGATGTTGGACGACGTTCGCTGGAAGTGATCCCGCAATGCGAATATCTAATTCGGGAATTCTATTTTTTAAATTTGATGACGCTTCACCAAGGTAGTGAAGCCCTTTTCGCAGAGCATCGCCACCGGCAAACAAAACCCGTCCTTTCACAGGGGTGTTAACCCGTCCCAGATAATCAATTGAACATCCGTATGGTACGATTTTGATTTTTGACGTAGCATCTGGTGAACATCTACGCACTCCTTCGGCAACCCATTCCGAAGGGCATAGAAGGATATCAGCTAACTCTGCAGTTTCTTGCCACAGTTGATTTTCAAACTCAAACGCTTCTTGATCTGTATTTTGGACCCAACTAGGAAACCGTTCTCCTTCGTGTTGCATAATCTCAGTAGTTTCTGGGTTAATGAAGACATCTACAACACTTTTAGCGCCCTGTTGTTTAGCCCAGCGGATGAAATCTAGATTCTCGTGGTACATAGAGTAAATGATACCAGCTCCACCTGCTCCCCAAGCAATCATCTTTTTTGATAAGATTTTATGTCGTTGACAATAGAGTGATATACCTGTCGGTAATCGGCCAGCCATTTCCTGGTACAATTCACGTAAATACTGTTTATCAGTAGAAAAAACCTTATCTGCAGGCAAGCCTTTAATTGTTCGCTTGGTCAACCGTCGCATTGAATTAGGTGCTGCAGAACCAAATAGTGCAGAGACATGGCCCAAAAAACTGCTAGCTGATGAATCCGTATAAAACGCCGTAAGTATTCCCGCCTTTTCCAGCATTCTTGGTACTGCGTAACGGTGTCGTGCACCATGTTGGCAAACCAACACTCTAGGGCCCTGGCCTGAAGTATGGTTATTCACTTAACATCTCCACCAAAGGACTGAAATTTTTTTCATATGAAAATACTGTTCTAGATAGCTCTTGCAATCTATTCCGATTGTTCTCACGTTCACGAACAGTTACGTCGCAGACTTCTTGAATTGTCCTGGCAATATCTTCAGGATCCTCCGTATTGCAGACTTTACCGAGGTTATATTTCAGTGAAAGCAGTTCGAAATTTGGAAAATTGGAAGCAACAAATGGAAGCCCAACCGACATATACTCTGTCAACCGACCAGGAGCTTGATAATAATTTCCTATTCCATCATTTGCATATAATAGCAAGCCGGCATCGCAGACAGCATAATGTCTTAGCAATTTTTGAAAAGACAATCGTTCTAAAATAATCGCAAGATTTATCACTTTATGTCTTTGTAAAGCCTCATGCCCTTCGCTTGATAGTCCTGTGAAGATAAAACGGTAATTCTTCGGCAACAACGTCATTGCTTCGATGAGTTGCTCTGTACATCGCACGGAACTGTATCCTCCTCCCACGGCAACCAACCGACCTTCCTGGAAATCAATCTCAGCGAAAGCCAGTAATTCCGCTCGTAAGGTATCATCCCACGATGGAAGAGGCCATTCCTTTGGAAGTGCTGTTTGGATTACATCCGGCATTGTTTCTAAATTATAATAGCTCTTCATGAACCGCGCCCGATTTGACTCGTTACAAATAACGCGATAAGCGCGGCGGGTGAACCAACGCTCAAAGAATTCATAAAACCTATGTCGACAGGGCTCTAGAAAATCTTGCGTATGATAGACAATGCGATATCTCTTTTTTAGGAAAGGCAGCCAAAACAGAAAGGGGGTTTGCTGCGCACCTTGTACGTAGACCACATTATATTTTTTCGAAAAGAAAAGTTCTTTCAACAGTAGGATAAACAGCTTGTAGGCTGAACATATACCGTCTTTTTTGATTTCATGATAACGATCTGTTGCCAATCCAAGAAGTGGTTCTCCATGGCCCCAACAAAAATAATCTAGAGTAAAGCCCTCTCTGAGGAGTTGAATGGCTGCCATAGCTTGATGCGGAGCATCTATATTACTCTGTGGATAACTGAAATAAAAAATGCGACTAGATTTGTTCATGTTTTTGAATTGCCACTCTTCATTTTTGTTACTCAACGAAATCATATTTCTGAGGATCCTCCAGTAGTATCAACAAAGGGTCCTTAGGTATTATTTGGGGCGGCCCTATTGTACCAGCCATGATTGGCGATGGGGCTAACTTGATACCCGTTTTAATGGCGTCTTTTTTTCTTAGCAAAAGAAATCCTTGAACTTTCCCCCCATCTCCAGGAAGACCTTTTTACCCATCTTTGACCAGAAGTCTTTGCAAAGAATAAAACAGGGAAAAGGAAGATAACTGGATAGACTAAATTTACTACTACAGAAAAATATCCCCCGCCAAATATCCGGATACATAATGGTGCTAATATCATATAGGCAACCACCGCAACGGCTACACCCTCATTTGCCTGTGTCCAAATCCATCGCAGAAATCGACCTGAAAAATAAAAAACCAGAAAGCCAAAAAAATGAAATGCAGCAAAAACATCAGCGGAACCCGGCAAACAGCTTCCTATCTTAAATCTGTACCCGAATTCACGGGTAGCGATATCAAATCCCGATTTATAGGGTATGTAAAAGGAGGACTTTAAATCTCTGCCTATCAGTTGTCCAGGAAGGTATCGTGAAACAAGACTATTCCATAAGTTTGCACCAAAATTAAGCTCTAAAGATTTGTGGACCGCTGCAGTTACCATGACGGCGTTCATTGCGTCTACATTTTCAGATGATTGAAAGATTTCGTTAAGCGTTCCAGAAAAAGTTATTACCTCGTTTATGGCATCAGCTTTATTCACCACGTGATCATCAAACATAATACTTCGATAGGTGCCTGCATTGAAAACAAGGAGAAAGAATAAAACTCCTGCCGCTAGCAGAAATGGCCGAGGCATTTTCCACCGACGAAAAAACCATAGACCTAATAAAGTCAATAATCCAAAGAGAATAACAGGAGAACGCCGCCCCTTAAATATGATATTTATAATTCCATTCAAATACGGTGGAATTGCACATAATAATCCACTAAATCGCCCGTATTGAAAAAACAAAATGAAAGCCAGTGGTATACAGAGGTTTCCAACATTTGCAAAAAAGAGATAGCGAACAGGTAAACCGGACCATTGAGAGGAAAACAGTTCTTCTGGTAGTGAACGCAATTGGTAGTTGCCCC
Organism: Desulforhopalus sp.; assembly: GCA_047619065.1. Classification (GTDB taxonomy): domain Bacteria; phylum Desulfobacterota; class Desulfobulbia; order Desulfobulbales; family Desulfocapsaceae; genus Desulforhopalus_A. Next base: position 7,114 of record JBLHNA010000044.1, on the reverse strand, counting down.
ACGCAGAAATGAGCGCGAGAAACACCGTGCCAAGGAGTAAGATCTTTGGATTGAAGGTAAGTTGCTGGAGGCGTCGACGAAAAGGCTTCTTTGAATTGTAACCCGCAACAAAAGCAATGAAGAAGAGAAGTTGTACCAGTAAAAATAATGAAAGCTTTTCTTCAATCCATGGCTTTTGTTGAAGGATACCAAATAATTGAGGAGACATGAAAAATAACAGATCACAAGCAGTCAGAAATGGAGGCTGCATCAATTCTTCATATTTTAATATTCCACGAATAAAGAACAATCCAAAAATAAATATCGACAAAAATAACAAAAAGTAACCCATTCAACCTCACCAATATTACCGACGTACTTCACTTTTTCTGCATGCTTTCTGTCATTGTCCTGCATCTCTACATCCACCAGATCACTCTCTGTTATTGAGCTGGTAGCCGAGTTTTAACATTAGTGGTCCGCAATTTTTTTCCAAGTCAACTAATTGCTCAGCGGTAAACAACTCTTTTCCATCTCCAATTGCTCCTCTTCGGAAAAAGTTCATGTTGGAATCTGAATACTTACTTTCTTCCCATTTTTTTCTTTCGGCCCTTTCTTTAGCTCGTAGCTTCTCAATAGAGGATGATAAGTAGGCCTTTTCAATATCAGAATCTGATACAGATAACCCACAATGTCCAGCAATCATTTTCAGAATTTTACAAGTATCAACCTTAAGATCCTCATATTTAATCAACATGAAATCATCATGATTATCACGTGCCCCTAACCAGCCACCAACATGGTCACGCCATGAGCCATCAGAAATAAACCCTCTCCAAAATACATCCCATGGCAATTCCTGTTCTGACTTCATAAATGCTCTTCGTTGATGATGCCACAAAGAGACCGCCACATCTCTAGGATCACGTACCAGATAGATTATACGTTTATATTGAGAAGTTAGGATTGTATGGCTTTTCATAATCCGAGGTGGAGGCAATGAATCTAGGAAATTTTTTGAAACAATGTTCAGATCCGGAACAAGGCAATCCATTTGTTCCAATTTGATCGCACTATCATGTGTAATTAATACCGAAAGCATATGCCTTAACCAAGTATTACCAGACTTAGGATAAGATACAATGAATGTATCATCAGGTCGTACACCATCCAATTTACCGGTTCCTTTTTTGCCGAATAAATGCTGGTTAACCTTTACTAAAAGACGAGAAAAACTCATAATAAGTCCTTAGAGTTAATTTTAAAATAAAATCAAAAATTCTGGCTATCTCAATAACAGATAGAAAAATTGACATCGTTTAAATTATGCGACCATACTGAACAGTGCTTAAAAAACATTCCCAGCTCAATCATAAACAAAAACTACTTGGATCCGTCTTTGATTGTTAAGGGTTAAGTACTTGTAATCATTGTTTGTTTATGTAAAGACCATTCTCACCCTTGTTTTCCCCCCCAAGTTGAGAAATGGCCATATCGCCGGATTTTTTGTTCAAACAACTCAAATGCCAAAGCCTTTATTTTAAATGGTAGAGCCGGCCTTCTGTTTTCATACCACTTTATAAAAACTGGGCAGACCTCTTCCTCCAAAAAATGAATCCACATATCGGTAATAGACTGGGGAGTGTATGACGCTGCAGTCACACGCCCTTTATTAACCAACTGCCGATAAAGGAGCCTGTTGCCTTTTAATTCAAGAATTGCTGCGATAAGTTCGTCATAAGATTCAACCCTCAAAAAATCTTCATCCGGTACACCGACCTGCTCATACGCAGAGTCATATCCCCCTATGAAAGGTATACCTGCATGCCACGCATTAAAAAGTTTTGCCGGAGGTTTCGAGTTATAAGTTTTTTTTGAGAAAGACCTTATTCCCAATAAGATATCGATGTCATGCATATCCTGCCATTGCCCTCCCCCCCTAAAAACAAAACGGCATCCGATTTTGTCCAAATCTTGTTCCAGTTGAAATGAATCAATACTATTTTGTACGGCACCTGCAAAGCAGATGTTTAAAACATCTTCACCGCGCCCAGGATCTCTAGGAATAAGACCTGGTTGAGGATAATGTGGCATATAAAAACGTCGCCCCCCACAGGTCTTTTTGTTTTGCACAATCTCGAACTGACCATATGGGAAAGGTCGGAAATCTGCCCGAATTCCGACTATAAAATAGTTAATAAAATCAGTTTTTTTGAGCTGCCACCTGGCGACTTCTCCATGGATGATGTTCACGGCACTCTCTTGCAACTCGTAGCTGAAAGAAATTGGTACGCCTCTCATTTTTAATTGGTAATAGAGAGGCCAAACCCATGCGTGTCGTTCACAAGCAAAGCTTCCTTCATCCCATCTCAATGCGCGGGCCTCATCTATGGCATCGCCACTAGCCTTATTACCGACTAAATGATAGTGAACTTTATTTTGCATTTTTATCGATTGCCAGACTCAGGGAAGATAAAAAGTGCGCCGGATTAACTCCCGAGGTCCGTGCAGCCGATTGTTCTAGTTGCACCATTGCACTCTCAGCAGATTCTTTAGTAAAGAAAATACTAGAAGGCACAACAAACCGATTTGTTCCAATGCGTCGACAAAAATCTTTAGTTTTACTGCGAAAATTGAATAAAGACCTCATCCCTCCTTCGCTGTAATAGTCACAAGAAAGGTATGGTACCTTGAAAAAATGACTCAAAACGATTGGATGAAATCGCTCTCCCACATATCCTGCCGCATTACTTAGCAAGGTCAGCCAATCCAACGGGTCCATGACATTAGAAATACATACATCCACATTCTTCACAGAACACAGGTGGTCAGGATGACAGACGAAGCAGGTTTTGATTCCTTTTGTATGGGCAATAGCTGTTGCATCAGCCAACCAAGAATCCGCTTCATTTACATTGGAAAAGGTGAATAAAATATATTTTTTAGGGTTCAGACCATTGGGCAATGAGCGAGATTTAAAATCAACTAAATCTGGCAATGCAGAGGTAGGGTCGAAGGTTAAGTCAGTCCCCCGAATGCTCAGCCACATCATAAAATAAAGCGTCCACTTATCACGGACAGAAATATAGTCAAAGCTTTCTAAATCTTTCTTCAGGGCAATACGTAATTTTCGACTTAATTTGGGAAACATCACGCCCATGGAGCTTGCAGAGATCAATGCTTTTCGAACAGGCAAATCACGGGCCCAGCTCAGCCAGAATGGATTGGGATAAGCTCCATGCCCCTCTCTCTTCCCAGGTAAAAGCCAAAGAACAGCATCGCTCCCAACCAAAATGACTTCGATACCTAATCGAATTGTCTCCTGCCTAAATTCGTCATCAGTCCTGCAAGGTTTCGTAAGCTGTACATGTTTTTCGACAAAGTCCCGGCACCTACTGGCTTCATGATCTCTGTTATCGTAGGCATATATATCATGGCCCATCTTCTCCAGGGATTTGACGGTTGCAAACAGCTGGAGGTTCGCACCGTAGTTCAAACAACTGTGGCAGGTAAGTAATCCTATTTTCATTTAAGAATCATCCTTAAGAATTTATCGATTGCATGGAATCCATACCCCAATACATTGAATGGAAAAAAAATAAGATTCATAACAGAGTGTCCCTTAATCTTCTGGTTTTGCACTATCGAAACGGCGCGACGGGCGCCAAAACGCCAGATTCGTTTTTCAATCCGTTTAAACCTTTCATAGATGCTCTTATGCCCGTTGCCCTTTGTTCGTGCAACAGGACCATCTTGCGATGAGATTATCGATTCTATAGGCTCCAGCGTATAATCTGCTTTGAGCAATTCGTTAATCCTCGGGTCCCTTACAAGCACAAAGCTGGTACCGTTGGACTCATTTTTATGCCTCTCGACCCACGCATCCATAAAGGCTGCATCGCTGCACTCTGCAAAACCATCCTCACAATAGTTGCACGAGTTAAGCTTAAAATATTCGTACATGTAAGCCTTTGAATAGCCTTCGTGCCAATACACCGAACACATTTCTCTCTCTTTGCGGTCAAATCCTTTAAAAAGATGCACATGGTTGGGCTTGCCACTTTCTTTTTCACGAAAAGAAACACGACGACAATCAAGGGGATCGACGTCAACGCGTCGCATAAGAAAATCTGGCAGAAAGCTGCTGGGTAAGTTACCACATACCAGACCCAACAGAACGGTAATACGATTACGCAGTTTTTTGTTGTTGCGTTGCGCCAAGCGTACCGCCTTGCAAACACAGGGTAAACCCATCATGGCATAGCGGCCTTCATTGCACAAAACATGCTGAAGCACTTCAGAGGTCTCAACCGGGTAGTATGCAGATTTGGAACATGCAAGTACATCCTCTGGGCTAGAGACCACTATGAATTTAAACAGCTTTTCTGGATGTGGGTTTGGCGAAACGGTTATCACATAATCAATCTCACCACGTTGCAGAAGTTCACATAGAACCCAGGTTGCCATTCCCCCGGAAGCGCCGTTCCAGTGCATTTTTTCATCGGGAGCATGCCCTACATACGATTCTAGATAATATCCTGTCTCCGGACGATGATGAATGTTATCCAGCTGTGCGTAAAGCTCAGTGGCAATTCCGTCTTCGTTGGGATTTCCGGCTAAAGAAGGACATACTTTCTCGCATAAACCGCATGAAACGCAGATTCCGGTCAGTACCGGATTATATTCACCATACCGGTTAAACTGCATCGCTAACGCTTTATGGGGACAAACACCGGCACAGACACCACAGCCACAACAGAGTTCTTTATGCACGACCTCTTTCAATATGCGAGGTTCTGCAGTTTTTAATTTAGGCATTAGGCAAAAACCTCCTGATTAGCAATTTGACCATATTTCTGGCAGCTGAACGTTCGTCCGGCAATAGTAGCAAAAACCACGATACGGCGATAGAAAACAATACCAAAACAGTAGACTGGCAGAGTACCCGCATCCAATCAGCCGGCACGGGGGCGCTCCATCCCAGCCATTGAGGGACATAAAATAAAACATAAAGAAGGCCGGTCAGCAGAACGCCAGCCAATAACGGGCGCACAAATTCCATCTTAGAACACCCTAAAACCGCAGCTCCATACAGAGGAGTAAACACCGCATTCTTCAATGTCAGTACAACGGCCGAGGACAGCGCAACTCCCATCATGCCCATACCAAATTGCACGCCAAGTAGATACGAAATGACCACATTCAAAGTCCCCATTATAAAAGTAATAACTGCAGGCCAGCGCACTGAATTTGATGCGGTTTGTAGGCTGAAAAGAGGAAGTACAGCTACATTAAAAATCAGGTGTACAACCATCACCGTCAGCAATGGCGCAAAGCCTTCGAATGTGTCCCCTAGCCAAAGCTTTAATACCCAATTGCCGTGGATACACAAAAGGGAAATCGGGATTGCTAATCCTAAAGCAAATAATTTCATGGAAAAACGTAGCAGCCGCTGTAATGCCTCTAGCTCGTTTCTCGCCCAATATTGCATAATAACCGGTGCAAGTTGACTGTTTCCTTGCCCTGCTAGTTGACGAATAAAATTTGATACTACTAAAACAGCTGCATATTGTCCGGCAGCAACTGGTGATATGAAACGGTTAATAATCCAGATATCGGTTCGCAAATACAATAGGGAGCCAAGATTGTTAAACAGCGTCCAAAATGACATATGGAAAACCGGACCCAACAACCGCCAGTCTATTAAGCGCAGGTTGACAGATAACTCAGGAAATAACCTGCGTGAGACTCCAACAGATACCAATACCATCGCAGCTTGTAAGCCCAGATCAATAAAGCCTATATAACGTAACTGGGGGCCTAAAAAGGAAAAACAACCAATAATCAAGACCAACCGGGCAATTAGGCGCCCTAAGTTAATGGACGAGGAAATGTCTATTCGATTCCCGGCAAATTGGGCTACGCCGAACACTCCGCCAAGCATAGACAGTAAAAAACCTCCTGCACTGCAACCCAAAAGAAGCAGGGCATCCACCATCAATTCCTGTGGGATCGAAAAGATTCGGTCGACATAGAAAAGCCCAACTGTAAACAAAGGTAACTGCACCACTATTAATATCAGATAGAGTGCTAGAGCCGAATTAAATACTACATTCGGCTGTCCACCCGGCTTGTTGATTTCTAAGCTCAGAAATCGGTTAATGGCTCCGGAAAGCTGCGTGGTGATAATAGCAACATACTGGGTAAACAAACCCGCTAAGGGAACCAGCCCGTATGCCGCCGCACCTAAATGCCTGAAGAGATAGGGAGTTAACCAAAGTGCGGATAATGAATACGTTACAAAAGACAGTATCGACATCACTGCATTCTTCGGTAACTGCTTCTTAAACTGTTTTGTGGTTTCGCTCACGCGGAGTACCTAGTTTTGCTTCTACCAGTCCCATCCGATTCGTCATTGAGCTCTATCTTGTGGCGGTATTTTTCAATAGTAACTTTCTTAACACTAAACCCGATGATGTGGTGTTTTTGTATAGAGGTTATAGCCCAAGGTAGATCGACATAGACCAAACCAATTAAACAAATAGTTTTATCTAACAAGGTTTTCAAAATTTCATGGAGTTAATGAGGGATATCTTACTTTGAAAAAGTCAATGAATTTAGTGTGCCCGCGTGTCTCTGTCAATCAATTATGAATAATATGACAATAGACTCTATAAACTGAGTAGAGTAAATAGGTATATGTACCTATTAGTGTATCCACTAATAAGAAAAGAGTATTTTAAAAGGGGCTTATGAGGAGAAAGAGCTATTTTTAATTTTTGATACAAAAAAGGCAGGAACATTGCTGTTCCTACCTTGTACTATAACTATAGCCTGAATCCGTGACGTCAGAGCTCAATTCCTTTCAAGGTTAACATAAGCCCATAGCTTGTGGCTCTGACACTGCTTATATTCCTAATAGCACAGTGTCAGAGTTCCTTTTCTCATTTTTTGGAGAAATCATCCCCTTAATTAACCATTTCTCCTGCACTAAGACACAGCTCTCTTTTTGTATCTCATACTTCATCTACTCAAGGACAGCTTTTGCTAAAAGCTAAGGAACAAGGCGCTGGTATAAAGCCTTGTACATCAAGAACCACGGATTGCACTTGCCGAGCTTTATGAAATTCTGATT
>JBLHNA010000043.1:0-39850 GCA_047619065.1 Desulforhopalus sp. | reverse complement strand
CTTAAAAGAATTTTCTTTTAAGGGAGTCGCGCAGCGATTTTTTTAATTCATTGTCAAGATGATAATGCTCCAAGTAGTCAAAATTATATTCTTTTTATATGCAAGTTTCTAACCGGATACTACTGTTATCGACTGGAAAAATTCGTTAATTAAGAAATACAAACAAAAAAAAACATAGTCCTCTGGTAATTTTTGAACGATTTTTGAAAAAATAACTAAAGATTTTACAACAAAATCCCCATGGCTCAACTTGATGGGTATTCTCTGATCACTTTTAATAAATAATTTCAGTTTCATAGCAACATTTCTTGATGCAAGTCTCTTTTAATGCTAAAATCTTATTGATTGCGAGTATGCATTCGTTTTCTCTTATGCTTATCTTTAAAAAAATAATTGGACACAATATGAACTCAGATACAGCGTCATTGGATCAAATACAAAATGGAAAGCCCGTACGCGTCTTTATCCCCCTCACCAACCGACCGGACTGCATCCGTGCACAATGTATCTATCAACAAACCTCACCACCAAAATTTTCCCTTATATTTAAACCAGGTGTACTACCCGTTGATGAAATAGATTCAAGTAAACCGGCGATCATTAATGTTGATTTGGGTGGTCCAACTGTTTCACTCGAGGCCAATATAGTTAATATTGCAAACTCTCAAACTCTCGATATGACGATAACGAAGACGATTAATCACGAGCAGATGCGTGAATTTTTTAGAGTGGATGCCGTAACAAGTGTAATTTCTAAATCATTTGAAACTGCAGTCTTTGATAATAACAGTGAGGCCTTAGCAATTGCGGGTAAAACTGTTGATATCAGTGGCAGTGGTATTTTAGCTATTTTCGAAGAAAAACCTCCACAGACGGAACACATACGATTAGAGATCGCGGTTCCATCAGCTTCATCCGAAACCATAACTGTTTTTGCCCATCAGATAAGGTTGCTTGAACTTTATGACGGTCGATTTGAGGTGGCCTATCATTTTGACGAAATATCCGATGAGGATAGAGATTCAATTATCGGCACCTGTCTCGTGCTGCAACGACAAATGCTTCGGCTAAAAGTACAGGTAAGGGATTCATAATAGATAAAAATTTTGGTGTTGTATGAAACATAACCTATGTTGTATTTTACCTATCTGGTCTTGAGATATACATTTATCAAGAAAAGGTAAAATTTTCACATAACATAACCGATATATACGTATGGATACAATTCGCCCTCTCACATCCATACCTCCGGTAGGCCCTACTACCTCCCAGGGCCGTGGGCAACAATCCCAACAGGGACAACTGCCCGCAGGACAACTCCTTAAAGCTCTCGTCGTTGAAGCTAAAGGGGGAGACCAGTTCATTCTTGATATTGGTGGCAGCCGACTTACGGCGCAGTCACAGTCCCCTCTTTCCGTCGGACAAAACCTTCAACTTCAGGTTATCAACACAAGCCCGCAGATAGAACTCAAGATCGTCAGTGATACACTCAACCAATTCATTGGAAAGTCTCTCACTCTTGTCGGGAAAAATATTGACCTTGCCGCCCTTTTCCAAAACTTCAGTCAAACATCACCCTCGCCCCTTCAATCATTGACTCCAATCAGCCGCTCAGTAATCGAAAGTTTTTTTACACTCCAACAGACAGACATTGGAAATAGCCAAGGTGGAGCTGTCATTAAACAACTTCTTGAAGGTGTGGGGCTCAACCTTGAGAATCATCTGGCAAGGGGAGATAAAAACAGTGCGGCTGCAACCCTAAAAGCCGCGTTACTCGAAGTGGCTCACACCTTCAAAGACGCTGAACTTATCGCCAATACAACAAACAAAGTTATCACCACCATTGAACTTTTTCAGCTTGCTCAGTTAAATACCAGCAATGACACCTTTTCAATCTTTCCTTTACCATTGCCCTTCATTGAAGGCGGTTATTTGAGTATTGAAAAGGATGGATCAAAGGACGGAGCAACCGACCCGGATGATTGTCGGTTTTCCCTCCATTTGACGATGTCCGAGCTCGGCAATATCTGCATAGAATTTTCGAAAACAAAAGAGACTTTAATGATCAGATTTCGAGCGGAATCAGCTGAAAAAATGGAATTTATCCAACAGTTTTCGGGCGAACTTGTCGATGCGATATCAGACATACCAAACATTAGCATCTCATTTTCCGAAGACGCCCCTGATCCGATTACCGACCTTGTAAAGCAAATTGTACCCAAAGGCCAATCTATGCTGGACACAAAGGTATAACCCCAGTAAACGGGAAATAAGCCAGGATAAGTACGTTGGTGGTTACTTTAATTTCTTAATTTCTAAAATATCTAAAGAGCTCTTGTTATTTCTGACAGGCTTTCTGGAGTAAGGTACTAATATGGATAATCGCCAAAAGCAAAAAAAAGCAATTGCAATACTCTATGATGACTCGAAAACCTCTGCTCCCAAGATTATTGCTCGTGGGAGGGGGACAATAGCTGAAAAGATAATAGAGACAGCACGAGAGGCGGGCATTCACATACAACAGGATCCGAACCTTGTTGAACTACTTGCTAAGGTGGATGTGGGTGAAGAGATACCGGTGGAACTCTATCAGACAGTGGCTGAGGTCCTTGCCTTTGTCTATAAAGTGAACAATAGATTTAAAGATAAAGTTTCTGACTTGTCCCCCCCCTAAAAGAAAAACACATCAACCTCAGTTCCACCCCCTTGGATATCTGATGTTTATAATCAGATAGGGGGGGCCTGCTACAGTAGCGCCTTATTTTGAGGCAGTACCGGCCAGCGTTCTTATTTTCTTTTCACAGATTACTAAGGAAAGGTTCAAACAGAAAAAGGGTTTACAGATATAATCTGTAAACCCTTTCTTTTCTGGCGGAGCGGACGGGACTCGAACCCGCGACCTCCGGCGTGACAGGCCGGCATTCTAACCAGCTGAACTACCGCTCCAGAAAATCTATATTGTGATGGTGGGCGACACAGGGTTTGAACCTGTGACCCTCGGCTTGTAAGGCCGATGCTCTCCCAACTGAGCTAGTCGCCCAATCAATATATGTAAAGCAAAACTGCATATCTCTTGGCGGAGCGGACGGGACTCGAACCCGCGACCTCCGGCGTGACAGGCCGGCATTCTAACCAGCTGAACTACCGCTCCATGAGACATTCTTCGTAACGTGGTGGGCGACACAGGGCTTGAACCTGTGACCCTCGGCTTGTAAGGCCGATGCTCTCCCAGCTGAGCTAGTCGCCCCCGTTACAATTTGTGAGCCGCTTTTTACCAACTTCCCTGTCGTACGTCAAGCTAAAAACAGTCATGATTTCAATATAAATGCGAAATATGTTTTTTTGCTTCAATTTCATAAACTTATTGCTTTTTTAAAACAGTTTTACCCTCACCAACAACAAGCGCATACTCTAAAACTTCATCCATATGATTCACAGTATCAATGGTTAAAGACTTGCGGATTTTTAGAGGTACATCATTGAGATCACGCTCATTTTCCTTAGGGATCAGTACGTGAGTAACATTGCCTCTTCTGGCTGCCAGTAACTTCTCAGTCAACCCGCCTATAGGAAGCACCCTTCCTCTCAAGGTGATTTCACCGGTCATCGCCATTTGATGTTTTACAGGCGCTTTTATAAGAGCAGACACAAGTGTCGTTGCAATGGTAATTCCAGCTGATGGTCCATCTTTAGGAATAGCACCTTCAGGAACGTGGATATGTATATCCAGTTTTTGATAAAAATCATCATCTAGGCCTAAACGGTCTGCCCTAGATCTTACATAACTAAGCGCTGCCTGGGCTGACTCCTGCATCACATCACCTAATTTACCAGTAATTGTGAGCTTACCACCACCAGGCATCAGGGTTGCTTCAATCTGCAACAGTTCTCCACCAACCTCTGTCCATGCAAGACCTGTTGTGAGTCCTATCTCATCATTTTCTTCAGCAAGGCCATAGCGAAACCTGGGCGTGCCCAAATATTTGAGAACAGACTGCATACCTATACGAAACTTCTTGCTTTTCTGATTCTTTTTCAAACGCGCTCGAGCAATTTTTCTGCACAGAGAAGCGACGATTCTTTCAAGATTTCTAACCCCAGCTTCTCTTGTGTACCGACGAATAACCTCAAGAATTGCGCCATCAGTCAACTGAATATCATCAACTTTGAAACCATTCTCCCTCAGCTGTTTAGGGATCAGGTACCCATCAGCAATTCTGAGTTTTTCTTCTTCGGTGTAGCCACTGATCGGAATAATTTCCATCCGGTCCTGCAGTGGAACAGGAATACCGTGCAAACTATTGGCCGTGGTGATAAAGAAAATTTCAGAAAGATCGTAGTCTATATCAAGATAGTGATCATTAAACGCTACGTTTTGCTCAGGATCCAGAACTTCCAACAACGCAGAAGAGGGATCACCGCGAAAATCCATGGACATCTTGTCCACTTCATCCAGACAAAACACTGGATTTGCAGTGCCTACCTTCTGCATTGACTGGATTATTTTCCCGGGCATTGCACCAATATAGGTCCGTCTATGACCGCGAATTTCAGCTTCATCTCTAACCCCGCCCAGGGATAGTCGTGCAAATTTACGTCCCATTGCGCGTGCAATGGATTTGCAAATAGATGTTTTACCAACACCTGGAGGACCAACAAGACAAAGAATAGGCCCCTTAATTTTCTTAACCTGGGCCTGAACTGCGAGATACTCTAAAATTCTCTCTTTGGGTTTAGCAAGACCATAATGATCCTCATCAAGAATTTTCTCTGCCTTATTAATGTCGATTTGAGATTTATTTTTCTTTTCCCACGGCAGACTGATGATACAATCGATATAATTACGCACCACAGTCGTTTCAGCTGACATAGGCGGCATGTTTTTTAGCTTCTTAAATTCTTTGAATGTCTTTTCTTTGGCCAGAGCAGGCATTTTTTTCTTTTTGATGGTTTCTTCGAGTTCGCCCATCTCGTCAAGACCATCTTCATTCTGGCCAATCTCTGTTTGAATCTCTCTGACTTTTTCTCCGAGGTAATAATCGCGTTGGGTTTTCCCCATTCGCATTTTAACCTTGGCATTGATCGACTTTTCAATTTCACCCAGCTCAATTTCCCGGTTGAGAATCTCAAGAACGTTTTCAATACGATCAGCCAATGGCTCTATTTCAAGAATTGCCTGCTTCTCTTCACTTTTAAGAGGAATATGGGAACAGATAATATTTAAGAGCTTGAGTGGGTTTTCGATTGAATTGATCGATGCCAGAACTTCTTTTGCTATTCTTTTATTATTATGAGCGTACTTCTCAAAAAACTTTTTGAGCTCTCTTTCATAGGCTACAACAGCTGCGGTTGGCTCAGAATCATCTTCTCGTACTTCAACTTCCGCCTGCAGAAATTCATCGTGAGGTACATAGGAAACGAGTTTTGCCCGCAACTTGCCTTCAACCAGCGCTTTTATTGTTCCATCTGGAAGACGCAATAATTGCATAACTGTAGCCAGAGTCCCGTATTCATATAAATCTTCAGACTCTGGGTCGTCTATTTTAGATTTTTTCTGAGTCACCAGAAGAATATCTGTTTTTTTCTCCATCGCATCCTCAAGGGCTGCTATGGATTTCTTCCGACCCACAACAAGGGGAGCGACCATATGGGGGAAAATAACTAGATCCCGTAATGGCATCAGAGGGTAAAGTTTTGTCACAAAATCTCCTTTCCTAACTCTCGAAAAGACGTGCTAAGCGGTTTTTAACTGATTCTTACCATTATTATGGTACAGGATAACAGGATAATCGCCGTCATTTATCACTTGCTCACTAATAACGCATTCCTGTACGTTTTCCTTGGAAGGTAAATCGTACATTACCTCAAGCATAGCGGACTCCAGAACAGAACGTAATCCCCTTGCTCCAGATTTTCTCGTAAGCGCTTTTTGGGCAATTGCGGAAAGTGCACCTTCTGTAAAACTGAGGTTCACTCCGTCAAACTCAAAGAGCTTCTGGTATTGTTTAATGAGAGCATTTTTGGGTTCTTTTAGAATCCGAATGAGGTCTTCTTCTAAAAGTTCTTCCATGGTTGCAATGACTGGAAGACGACCAACAAGCTCAGGAATCAAACCGAACTTAAGAAGATCTTCTGGCTGTACCAAGCGTAAAAGCTCACCGATCTTTCTCTTCTCGTCCCCGGTAACCTTTGCACCAAATCCTATTGATTTAGCACCTTGACGTCGGCTCACAACTTTGTCTAGTCCAACAAAAGCACCACCTACAATAAACAAGATGTTGGTTGTGTCTATCTGGATAAGTTCCTGCTGAGGGTGCTTACGTCCACCTTTAGGAGGAATAGATGCCATTGTACCTTCAATAATTTTAAGAAGAGCCTGTTGTACGCCTTCACCAGAAACATCTCTCGTAAGAGAAGGACTGTCAGATTTACGTGCGATCTTGTCTATCTCATCAATGTAGATGATGCCACGTTGTGCCTTGTCAACATCATAGTCTGCAGCCTGAAGCAAGCTCACTAGAATGTTTTCAACATCTTCTCCCACATACCCTGCCTCGGTAAGCGTTGTCGCATCCGCCATACAAAACGGAACGTTGAGAATCCTGGCAAGGGTTTGTGCAACGAGGGTCTTTCCGGATCCAGTCGGTCCAATCAAAATAATATTTGATTTTTGTAACTCAACAGAATCCACTTCGACCGGCGCATCGATTCTTTTATAGTGATTATGCACAGCAACAGACAGGACTTTTTTTGCAAAATCCTGACCGATGACATAATCATCCAGATGCTCGTTCAGCTCAATCGGCTTTAAAATCACTTTGACTTCCTCAGTCGTTTCGCCCTCCTCAGCACCATCTTTTTCCAGAACTATTTCATTGCATAGTTCGATGCATTCATCACAGATAAACACATCAGGCCCAGCAATGAGCTTCTCAACTTCGTCCTGATTTTTGCCACAAAATGAACAATTACAGTCAGGTCCGTTATCGTTTACATCATCCATCTATTTTTCCTCGGCCAGTTCTTCTCGATTTGAAAGTACTTTGTCAATTAAACCGTACGTTTGAGCTTCAGCAGCACTCATGAAATAATCACGTTCTGTGTCAGCTGAAATCTTCTTTAATGTTCTTTTCGTATGGTGGGCAAGTAATTTATTCAAATCACTCTTCATCCGCAGGATTTCTCTAGCCTGAATATCTATATCAGTTGCCTGACCCTGGAACCCCCCCATAGGCTGGTGTATCATAATCCGAGCGTTAGGTAAAGAATATCGTTTACCATCCGTCCCGGCAGCAAGCAGAAAAGCTCCCATTGAAGCGGCCTGTCCCATACAAAGTGTCGCGATATCACACTTCACATATTGCATTGTATCATAGATTGCCATTCCCGCTGTAACGGACCCACCAGGAGAGTTCACATAAAAAGTAATATCTTTTTCAGGGTTCTCAGCTTCTAGAAAAAGCAATTGAGCTACGATGACATTTGCAACATCATCGTTTACCCCAGAACCAAGAAAAATAATGCGTTCCTTTAAAAGCCGTGAATAAATATCATACGCACGTTCTCCACGGGGACTCTGTTCCACCACCATCGGCACAAGATTCATGTATCACTCTCCTTAAAACGGTTCGACTGCAAAAGGTACTAAACCAGATGCAGTCGTTATTAATAAACTCGCTAATTCCAGGTATATGTCAAACCAAATTCACACATGCCCAATATAAGACGTATAGGGTGAGATGCAAGGCATCTCTCGCAGCTTTTTAGCTGCTTATTTTACCTCAGCCTCTTCTTCAGCGAGTTTTGCTGTTTCTGCTGGTACTTCAGGAGCATCAACATAAACAGCTTGCTCTCTTAACCATCTGAGAATTTTCTCGTTGAGAAGCTCATTGATGAATGGGAGCAAATCGTCACGATTCTGGAAGTATTCTTTAACCGTAGCAACCGGCATATTGTACTGATCACCAATACGCTTGAAACCTCTTTCCATATCTTCATCTTCAACTTTAATCTCTTCAACTTCAGAGATTTTCTTTAAGATGAAATCGCCACGAACTCTTTTTTCTGCCACAGGCTCATTCTGCTGAGCAAGAGTTTCTTTACTGAGACCGGCAGCTTCAAGGCTCATTCCACCCTGCTTAAATTGCTCCTCGGTTTGCTTAATCATCTGCTCGATTTCAAAAGTGACAAGTCTTTTAGGCACATCAAAGGTATGATTTTCAAGCAACTTTTGCATCATTCTATCGGTAAGTACACCCTGAGCAGCCTCTTCACGCTGTTTGGTGATCTTATCATTAATAGAAGCCTTGAGAGTATCAAGTGTATCTACACCTTCTCCCACATCTTTTGCGAATTCGTCATCAAGATCTGCAAGTACGCGCTCCTGAACCTTCTTCACATTAATGCGAAACTCTACCTTTTTGCCTTTAAGCATTGGGTTCGGATGGGTCTCCGGGAAGTCAACCTCATGGCTTGCCTCCTCGCCGACCTTCATGCCAACCAATTTTTCCTCAAAATCAGCACCCATATTGCCGGAGCCAACATCTACGGAATAATCTTCGTTTTTCACCTGATCCATTGCAGTGCCCTCATGGTATCCTTGGAAATCTACCACAACAACATCTTCATTCTTTACAGCCCGGTCGGTTTCCTGAAGTGGAGCATTTGTTTTTTGCAAGGTGTTCAGCTCAAGCTGAATTTCTGCATCAGTTACCAGAACTTCTTCTTTTTCTATCTCCAGACCTTTATACTGACCTAGCTCAAATTCTGGTCGGATATCAACTTCGGCGACGAAGGTAAAAGAGCCATCTTCGTTATAGTTAACTTCTTTGATGTCTGGATGTACAATCGGATCAATACCTTCTTTCTCCACTGCAGCAAAATAGTTTTCCTGCACCAGAGTCTCACCGGTTTCACCTTCGACCTGACCTTTGTAATTTTTAACAATTACAGTACGGGGCACCTTACCACGACGAAAACCCTTGATTTTCACATCCTTTTTCAGCTTGTCATAAGCTTTATCCAGCATGGGCTGAACGGTCTCAGAGGGGATTGTGACAGTGATTTTCTTAGTGAGAGCGCTGATCTCTTCGACTTTTACATCCATCGATGTACCTTCCTTTGATTAAAATTATAATATCCACCTGGTCCACTCAACAACACCGTTTTTTCCTTAAAAAAAGGGCATGCAGGAAAACTTGGAATATACAGTATAGAGAATTGAGATTAATTAACAGGTGAGGTTTTTGGCTGGTATAAAAAAATGGTGCGAGAGGGGGGAGTCGAACCCCCACACCGTAAGGCGCCAGATCCTAAGTCTGGTGCGTCTACCAGTTCCGCCACCCTCGCATCCAATTTTTACATTTTCAAGTATATAGAACAGTTCGTTTAACCGTTCAACTTGAGATGGTAGCAATTCAAAATTCAACCACACCTATTAAGACGGTACTAGATAATTCAGAACTATCGAGTCGTCAAGTATGTAATTGCCCTTCGTGCTCCCAAGCAATGAAGAAAGTGTTTATATCACCTTGTTTCTCTCTTGGCCAGTGTTATTTTCAAATATTTTAATTATTTTACATTCAAACCGTTTTCAACTCTCAGTCATTCTTGCTAAAAACTTTTAGAGTGGCTATTGTTGGGACAGAATTACATGAAGTGATTTTCACTTTAAAGATAAATTATTTACTCATGAGATCTATGAATTATTCTAAAATATTTACAGGCTGCCTCCTCTCCCTTGCCATTGCTACTCAGGCCAATGCGGAATTACCTCAAAGTGGTAAAGATAACTTTGTTGAATGGAATGTGGTGAACAAGTGGTCAATTGGGGCTAGAACTCTTGACATGGTACATTCTCTTGATGGTAAGTTTGTATATGTCCTCACCAACAAGAAACAGGTGAAAGTTTTTGACAATACCGGAAAACTCCAGGGTTCTATTCCAGTCGCCAGTACAGTGTCTGCTATCGATATTGCGCCCCAGGGCGAGCTACTCTATCTCATAGACAACGCAACAAATCAATTTCAAGCAATAAGCGTTGCTTTTGTCCACACTATAAACACGAAAGGATCTCCGTTTGAAGGTCCTGCAGACGCACCTGTTACGCTGACGCTGTTCACCGACTTCGAATGCCCCTACTGCAGCAAAATGGGTCCTTTAATTGATCAGGTGCTGAAAAACAATCCTAAGACCTTAAAAGTAGTACTTAAAAACATGCCTCTTAAGTTTCACAAAATGGCTCGTCCTGCCGCCTACGCAGCCATGGCTGCCCACGAACAGGGCAAATTTTGGGAATTCCATGATCTTTTATTTAAAACAGAAAAACTATCTGATACAACAATTGATAAAATTGCAACTGACCTTAAACTGGACATGACAAAATTTAAGGCCGACATGAAATCTCCAGAGATCCTCGCCAAAGTTGAAAAAGACATCTTGGATGCCAAAAAAGCGGGTGTTACTGGAACTCCTACTGTCTTTATTAATGGTAGACGTCCACAACAACGTAGCCCACAGGGATACCAGGCCGTCATTGATGAAGAGTTAAAAAAACTCGCGAAGTAATTCTTTTACCGAATGAATACAAATATTATCAATCGCGAGCTTTCGTTTTCTGACAACAGCCATGCCTGTATCCTTTACGGTGACCTTAACCGTAATCTGCAGGCATTGGAGAAAAGCACAAGTGTTAGTATCAGTGCACGAGGGAATAGTGTCCAGATTACCGGCCTTCCCTATGATGTAGACCTTGTTGCTGATCTTCTTAGCCAACTCTATGAACTCATAGGCAAGGGATACCCGGTTTACAGCTCAGACTTTGTCTTTGGTCTCAAGGTACTGGAAGCAACTCCGAAGGCAAAGCTTGGAAAGATTTTTCTGGATAAAGTATATGTCACTACACAGAACAGAATTATTTCTCCCAAGACCCAAAACCAAAAAATTTACATCGATTCTATTCGGAAAAATGACATCGTGTTTGGCATTGGCCCTGCTGGTACAGGTAAAACATACCTCGCTGTAACCATGGCCGTTTCTGCACTTGCAACCGGACAGGTACGATCTATTATTCTTACGCGTCCAGCTGTAGAAGCGGGAGAGAAACTTGGATTTCTCCCTGGAGATCTCGCCCAAAAGGTAAACCCGTACCTACGTCCACTCCATGATGCCTTAAATGACCTCCTCGGTCCCGAACGTGCTGCCGACTTGATCGAACAAGAAGTGATAGAAATCGCACCTCTTGCATTTATGAGGGGCAGAACATTAAGTAATGCCTTTATTATATTGGATGAAGCGCAAAACACCACCAAGGCACAGATGAAGATGTTTCTGACCCGTATCGGTTTTGATTCACAAGCTGTTATTACCGGGGACTCTACCCAGATAGACTTACCTGTAAAAACGAATTCCGGCCTCATCCAGGCAAAGAAAATACTGTCTGACATAGAGGGTATTGGTTTTTGTACTTTTTCCCAGCAGGATGTCGTTCGTCACCCTTTGGTACAAAAAATAATTAATGCTTACGAAAAGCAGTAATTGAGGTCACCGTGTCAACCCATATAAATATACAGTGTTCTACGGAACAATACCCTCTACAACTCCACAAACTTGAGCGGTTGTCCAACTGGCTCCTCAAGGAATGTGGCTCAGAGGACCACAACGTAAGTATAGTTCTGGTTGATGATCGTTATATCCAGGGACTCAATAGTCAATACCGTCAAAAGGATGTCCCAACAAATGTATTGTCATTTCCTTTCGCAGAAGGAGCCGATCAATCGTCCTTGTCACAGATTCCAATACGCGAACTTGGCGACATAGTCATATCTCTTGAAACTGCCGCGCAAGAAGTAATCGACTTCAAACAGACCTTTCATCAACGACTTTCCTGGCTCTTAATACATGGCATGCTCCATCTTAAAGGCTATGACCATGAGCGCTCGAAAAAAGATGAGGAAATAATGTTTTCAAGGGAACAGGAAATACTCGATAAACTTAACAAAAAAAGAGGACAACAGATGACTCATCTTGCAATTAACGTAGATCACATTGCAACAATCAGGCAGGCGCGTGGTATCACAGAACCTGACCCAGTTACGGCAGCAGCAATTTGTGAGCTTGCAGGTGCTTCCGGGATTGTAATTCATTTACGTGAAGACCGTAGACACATACAGGATAGAGATGTGTATTTGATGCGGGAAACCATCAAAACAAAGATGAATCTCGAAATGGGCGCAAACAAGGACATCATTAAAATTGCACTTGAAGTTCAACCTGATCTTGTCACCCTGGTTCCCGAAAAGAGACAGGAGCTCACAACCGAAGGTGGTCTTGACATCATCAGCCAAAAAAAGAAAATTGCCAAAACTATTGAGAAAATGAGTCAAGGAGTCATTCCAGTTTCTCTTTTCATTGATCCGGACAGAGACCAGATTGCCGTAGCAAGTGAAATTGGCGCAACCTTTGTTGAACTACATACCGGCAGATACTGCGATGCACTCTCTGAGCAAGATGAACTCCATGAATTCATGCTCATTGAAGAAGCTGCAGAATACGCTGTATCGCTTGGCCTGAGAGTCAATGCGGGCCATGGCTTAAATTACCAGAACACTGCTCGTATTGCTGCACTTGAAACTATTGAAGAACTGTCCATAGGACACTCCATCATTGCAAGAGCCGCTTTTACTGGCCTGGATAATGCCGTACGGGATATGCTAAAAATTGTTAGTACAGCAAAATGTAGTGTGTAATTGGAACAAACAGTACAGTTGCTCTATTATACATGGGTGATGGATTCTTTTATGATGTTAAATTATTCGCATTAAACATCGGATGAGGATTGACAACAATATTGCTCATATGTTAAAAGCAATCGTCGCCTGGATGGTGGAACTGGTAGACACCCGAGACTTAAAATCTCGTGGGCCCTGCGCCCGTGCGAGTTCGATTCTCGCTCTAGGCACCAGAGATTGCGGGAGTTAGCTGAAATATGCTAGCTCCCGTTTTTCGTTTTAAAGTGGTGTTAAATCGATAAAGTAGTGTTTGACGGGTGTACCCTATTCTTTAGTAATGGAATTTGGAGCTAGAAGCTCACGATTACGTACATTGTAGGTGAACAGAAGAATGAAATAAATTATTACCTACACCCAGTTGCATATATATCATTAAATGTTTCAGTTTCACTACCATTCCAGGATTTTTCATCTTAAGCAATCTGTTTTAAAGACGAAATCCTTCACTCATCACCAAAACATAGTGCTATGGAAACCTACCAGGGGGTTAAATTTAACCACCAGCAAATCAAGCCAAACTTTGAGTTTGATAAGCGTCTAACCGAGCTCAACCTACTCACGTACCTGCTATCACAACTTGGACTCACCCCCGTCCACCCAGAAGGGGCGTACGGAAATCAATCCTATAGATCTTCTCAATCGTCATTCATCATAACTAAATCCGGGATGCTCCCCAGTCGTTCTTTAGACCCTACGAGTTACTGTGAAATAATAGGTTATGATGCACGTACTACCACTTTTTCAACAAATGGGTCAGCTACTCCCTCGTCTGAAAGTTTTCTCCATAATGAAATATACAGCAGTTTACCCCAGATACATGTGATCTTACACGGACACTCAAACCTGCTCAATGACTACGCAGAAGAACTTAATATTCCGGTAACAGATACATTCTACGACTACGGAACCCAGGAATTAGCCCAGTCAGCTCTTGTACTTGCACGAAAAGGTTCATCGTTTTTCATCCTCAAAGATCACGGTTTTGTGGCTCTCGGATGCTCTATCAAGAGTACAGGTAATTTGGTCCTTGACTACTATGGACAACTCATTAATTTGCTAAAAAGTTAGATTCTATTTTCAAATTCAATCAGAGGAAATCTCATGAAGAAAATCATTTTACATGCGGCATTAGCCTTAGCACTATCCATTAATTGTTACGCTGAGGACATACAGGACGAAGCTGTAGAAAGCCTCGCTACCGCTCAAAAATTCACGATCGATGGTAATTATAAAAAGGCCATCGATGAGATTAACTATGCACTTGCAAAAATTAATGAACTCACTGCAACTGAATTACTCAAATATATCCCCGCCGCACCCGAAGGATACACTCTTATTAATAAACAATCCCAAGGCGTTGGAGCAGCAGCATCCATTGCTGGAACCGCTGGTGCGACGGCAGAATATAGTCACAGTGATGGAGGAACTATTAATTTGAATATCGCAATTGGTGGAGTGACAGGTAAAATGGCGAGTATTGCAGCATTGGGATCAATCTTTGCTGGCCTCAGTCAAGAGGCAGGAGTTGGCCAAACGAGACAGGTCCGGGTACAGGGTTACACCGGAACTGAGGTATATAACAGTAATGACCAGACCGGAACACTGAGTTTTCAAATTGGAGACAAGACATCTGTCACATTTGAAGGCAGTGTAATAAAATCATCAGATGTTCTAAAAAACCTTGCAAAAAGTTTTGATTTTGCCAGCCTGGAAAAAAACTACTAGTCGAAACAACTCCATCACTTCGTTAGTTTTTTCATGAATGGTGGAGCTGTAAAAAATATTACTATAAAATAAATCTTTTTCTCCCGAACAAACTCGGTCCAATACCCACCCTACCCACCTGTTTTAACTGAATATTTAACCTCTATAGGTACTTATACCTATTGATCATAGGTACAGTTGCCCATTTACTCTTCTATAGGTTTTCCATATAGTAAGACATACGTTTTTTTATATCATAGGGGGATATTGAGAATATGAGCGAAGATATTGGCAAGGCAAGAAAAAAGAACAAAACAACTCACCAGCAACCGATACAGATAGCTGAGAAAACTCCAAACGTTAATAGCCTTAAAAAAAATAGGGTTTGCGTTATCATCACCCAGAAAAAAAACAGTTCATGGGTAGATGATTTAGATGCCAGGGAAAGGTTAAACAAGTGCCAGAGGGTATTTCATTAAGGCCAAGATTAACCGAACAATGAAACCCGATTATCATGAATAAAAAGAGGGCATTTCCCATTTCGAGAAATGCCCTCTTCGTTTCGCTTAACTGCGACAATTTATGCGCAGAGAAAGGGTTAATTACCCTTTAAAGTACCGCTTGAGCAAACCGGCAAAAGCCATTCCATGACGGGCTTCATCTTTGCACATTTCATGAACGGTATCATGAATAGCATCGTAACCAAGTTCTTTGGCCTTGGTGGCAATCGCCTTCTTTCCCATGCATGCGCCGTTTTCAGCAGCAACTCTTGCCTTAAGGTTTGCCTCGGTGTCTTTTTCAACAACTTCACCGATTAGCTCAGCAAATTTTGCAGCGTGCTCAGCTTCTTCCCAGGCAATTCTCTTGTATGCTTCAGCGATTTCAGGAAATCCTTCACGATCAGCCATACGGCTCATTGCTAAGTACATTCCAACTTCTGTACATTCGCCAGCGAAGTTTGCCTTCAGAGCTTCCATGATCTCAGGATCGCATCCTTGGGCAACGCCTACGACGTGTTGATCAGCCCAAGCAAGAGTGTCACCAAGCATCTCTGTAAATTTGCTGGCAACGGCACCACAATGTGGACAATTATCAGGAGCGCTCTCACCTTCGTGGGTATAGCCACACATTGTACATGTAAATTTTTTCATCTCTTTCTCCATAATTATTATTACTCTTAATAGGAACGTTTCCTTGAAGGGAATGATTACTATTATATTTAATTAAAGATGTCAATACGAAATCTCTACATCAGGTGGCAAAACAGTATTTATGTAAGGTGTCATTAAAGCAATGATAATATTGCCGATACCCGTAGAAAGAACACCTGTTCTTTATAAAGGTAGGGAGGTAGACAAACTATAGGGTTTCAACCTTCAACATCCTCCTCCAACCCATTTAAAAATACACTGATCTCAGTAGGGATGGAGATTGGTACACCAACTGCTGTTTTTAGGTGGGTATAACCTCACTGATAAGCTTTACCGCCCAATCGACCTGATCTTCTGTAATAATAAGAGGTGGCGCAAAGCGGATAATATGGTCATGGGTTTCTTTACACAACAAACCTTTTTCTTTAAGCTGTAAACAATACTGACGTGCACCGCCCGCCTCAGGGGTTAATTCCATGGCAATCATCAGCCCCCGACCGCGTACTTCTTTGATTAATGGACTTTTGATCTGTTGCAGTTTTTGAAGGAAAATAGCACCCATTTTTTCAGAATTCTCTACCATATTTTCCTCAACCAAGACCTTCAAAGCGGCCCTTGCGACAGCACAGCCAAGTGGATTTCCACCAAAGGTCGAGCCATGTTCACCCGGCTGCAGTACGTCCATCACCTCACTGTTGGACAACACTGCTGAAACGGGATAAAAACCTCCTGAAAGAGCCTTGCCAACAAGAGTCAGGTCAGCTTCAATTCCTTCGTGCTCTTCAGCGAGTAATTTACCGGTACGTCCAAGCCCAGTCTGGATCTCATCAAGAATCAGAATGACATTGTTATCTGTACACAGCTCCCGAGCCTTCTTAAGATAGCCAGCAGGAGGGATAATAACACCAGCCTCTCCTTGAATAGGTTCAACCATAAAACCGACGGTGTTTGGTGTAATAGCATCTTCCAAAGCCTTGCTATCACCAAATGGAACAACCTTAAAACCAGGGGTAAATGGCCCAAAACCTTTCTTGCACGCTGGATCAGTGCTAAAGCTTACAATGGACAAGGTGCGGCCATGAAAATTTTCACTGCAAACGATGATTTCAGCCTGGTCTTCAGGTACTCCCTTGACCTCATATCCCCATTTGCGAACTATTTTAACCGCCGATTCAACGGCTTCTGCTCCACTGTTCATAGGTAGCATTTTATGGGAGTTTGTGAGTTCACAAATTTCCTCGTACAGTAATGCCAACTGGTCGTTTCGAAAGGCACGGGAGGTAAGGGTTAATTTCTTTGCCTGGTCTTCAAGTGCTTTGAGAATTTTAGGATGACAGTGACCTTGATTTACAGCTGAATAGGCAGAAAGACAATCCATATATTTCTTGCCATCAACGTCCCAAACCCAGACTCCTTCACCCTTACAGAGAACAACATCCAGAGGTTTGTAATTATGGGCTCCAAGTCTATCTTCGAGTTCTATAAATTCAGTAGTTTTCATCATCTTCCGCTCCTTTCTTTTTATCTTCTAGCCAGGTGAATACCTGCGAGCATACAACGAACAGATCCACCTGCCATCTCAATGGTAGGAACGGATAATTCGACAATTTTTGCAGATTTTTCAATGACATCTTTTTGTTCACGGGTCAAACTGTCTGCTGCCCGTTTAGATATCGCCAGTATGCGCCCATTCGTACCAGCGAGCTCTATTGCATTTCCTGCAAAATTATTTAACTGGTCACCGGTCAGCGATATTATCTCCCTGCCCATCTCAGCCAGCCTGCTATAAATTTCATTTCGACGGGCCTCATCACTGATTATATCAAAACCAGCCATGGCAAAGTCAGTCCCTATGCACATCATTACATTGGTGTGGTAAATCCGATTTCCATTTTGATCCGCGGTATCAAAAGCCATTGGTTCAAAATTAAAGTGCGTGCAAAAACGTTCCAGAGCGATGGCGTCTGCTCTATTTGACCGCGCCGTATAAGCAACCCGCTCCAGGTGATCGATAACCATTGCCCCTGTACCCTCTAGAAAGAGGTTATCATATTCCAGGCATGAATAATCAATGACTTCCTGAACGCGATATTCCGCTTTTAGCATTTCAAGAATGTCATATCGACGCTCTCGCCGTCTGCTGGGACAGAACATTGGAAACACCGCAACATGGCCACCTGGATGTGTGGAAAACCAGTTGTTTGGAAAAACCGAATCCGGTGTCTCTTTTTCTCCATGATCCTCAAAGATGTGGACCCTAACGCCCTCTTCCTCAAGCTTATTCGCAGTCTCTGTAACCTCGTTATAGGCATTTTTAGCCACCACCTGAGCAGACCGTTGCAGCGGAACACGTTGAAAGGCATTGTCTTTCGCCGTTTCAGGGTTTGGGTGAAAGCGATGGGGGCGAATCATGAATACAGCTCCAGGAGCCTGGATAAACTTTGAGGTCATTTACATTCACCGATGAAAATAAGAATGGGAGCTCACACTATGTTGAGACAGAAAATTACTCGGACACATCATTGAGCAACTATTCTCGGTACCCGCCTGGAGATCGCAGTAACGATCTCATAATTAATTGTGTTCTGTCTTTTTGCTACATCATCTACAGTTATGGTCTCACTACCCTGGGTTCCGATAATAACAACCTCGTCACCCATTGCGACTTTACCCCGAAGCGGTGTCACATCAATCATGCACTGGTCCATGCAAATACGACCGACCTGCCTGCATCGCTCTCCACCGATTAATACTTCGATTCTGTTGCTAAGAGCCCTGTTTAAACCATCACCATAGCCCATGGGAATGGTTGCAATAAGAGACGGTTTATCTGTGCAATGCATATGGCCATAGCTGATTCCGGTACCTTGAGCCACCTCCTTGATCAGCGTTATTCGACTTGTAAGGGACATCACCGGCTTGAGATCATTGAGTTCTGGTTCCACCATGGAAACAGACGGTTTGAGACCATAGATACAAATACCTGGACGAATTGCATCAAGTCGTGCTTCTGGTAAGGCAAAGAGAGCTGCACTATTTGCAATATGATACAGGGGAATATTATAATCTTCTGTGTTCTTCTTGAGCGCAATAAAGCTGTTGAGCTGTGTTTTTGAAAAAGACAGATCGTCTTCGTCTGCACGTGGGAAATGGCTACAAATACTACCAATAATTATTTCAGGTTGTGCTTTACACTCATCAAGAAAGTTCCGTATCTGGTCGGGCCTTACACCCATGCGCCCCATTCCGGTATCTACTTTGACGTGTATTGTTATCTGTTTGTCTCTTCTTCTTGCTGCCTGGGCAAGTGCCAGCAACTGCACCTGGCTGCAAACCACTGGCTGGAAGTCATAGTCAAGGAGGTAGTCACTGTTTTCAGCAAGTGTTGGAGACAAGATGATAAATGTAGCATCAACTCCAAGTTCCACAAGCTCAGCAGCCTCACTGATATGTGCGGTACAAAGTGTCGTATAACCAAGATGGATCAGATGTTTTGCTATAATCTCTGCATCATGTCCGTAGGCATTAGCCTTAATAGCAGGATAAAGAAGCCGCTTACCAGCCTGTTTTTGCAGCACCCCCATATTATGAGTGAGATGATCCAGATGTATAATTGCCCGTGTTAAATGCGTATTTCTATAACTCACAGCCCTCGTATCTCCAATTTAGATCGTTATTTTTTATGTCTGTCTGAAAACTATCTAGTTTCTACGGTTAGCTAAAAGCCTCTTACCACAAAGAGAGAGGATAAATCCAGCAGCAATATCCGCAGTAATTTCATCCTGTTCAATACTTGGTGAGAAACCGGTAACGTCCACTGAACGCAGTAGACCAGAAGAAGACAGTATTTCCATGGCAAGGTGAACCTCCCTATAGGAGATCCCACCTATAACCGGATTTAAAATACCTACCGTCTCCCTTACATCCATAACGGACATATCGCAAGTAACATGTAGACCTGAGGTCCCCATAGCTACAGCGCGCACAGCTCTGTAGCAGACTTCTTTCATCCCAAGGGCGTCGATATCTTCCATGGTGAAAACGTTTATCATAGAATCACTTATCCTCTTGCCTTCCTTGTCACCCAGACTACGTAGACCTATGAGCACAACATTTTCTGCCTTAAAAAGAACTCTTTTTCCTGTAAACGAGACCATATTATGATCGCCGTAGCCAAGGGCTGTACCGAGGACCATCCGGTTAACGTCATCAGTTTCCAAATCACCGGGAAGAGCAAATCCACCATATGCACTAAAAACAATCAATCCCATCTGCTCTTTTTCTTTAGGAAGCCCACCATAAACCCCCAAAGACGCAGACGGTTCCGAGGACAAAACGATTGGAACATGATGACTTGTAATAGCGCGCTCTACTTCTTGAGCAATAGCTTCAGAGATCTCTATAACTTCTGCTTTTTTGGAACGAAAATTATCATTTTTAAAACCTTCAGTAAGTGAGGGAACAGTAAGATCGCCTAAATCTTTGACCCCAATGTTCATGCGACTAAACTCAGGGATGAGCTTTGAACGAATTTTTTCAGATGGACTGAATTCACCACCAACAGCAGGGACTCCAAGAAGCAAGAAGCCTCTGGGATGGTCATGTCTTGTGCCGTATTCGTCAGTTTTCTTCTCCACATAATTAGAAGTCATCGCGGCAAGTAAGGCGGAGTAATTTGTTAAAAATTCTATCCTGTCACCAAGCGCAATCTCTCCACTCGCACCTGTTACATCCACCAGAAGATGATCACTTGATCCTCCAAGAATGCTCAATCTTGAATCAATCGGTGTGATTCCATCCACATCAATGTCTTCCCTGCCAATGTTGAGTATTGCCCGAACCATATCACCTTTATCTTCAAACACCGGTGTGTTACCAAAGGCGTCCTGGCCCGTTTTCCCAATAGGCAGGGAGGGTTTTTTCTTTAACTCTATAATCTCCGCATTAAGCAGAAAGGCATCCTGGTACGTCCCTGGAACAGGTTGTCGGTTGACGGTTTCCCGCCCCAACAAAATCGATTCACCCAATCGCAAATGATTTATTCTTTTGGGCATCTTGCCTTCTGCCAGGAGTTCCAGTGAGCTGGAATTGCCTCCAGAAATAAAGGACAACTGCAGATTAAACCTATGTTCCAGCTCATCTGCATAATATGCCAGCATGCCCATATTCTCAACGCTTGGAACAACCCCACCATAACAACTCAGGTTGGTTCCCAGACCTACAACCTTGACCCCTTCGAGTTCGATAATATCCCTTGTCACAGCAAAGAGATCTGCGGGCAATATTCCTTCCCTCAAATCACCCAGATCAAGCATTAGAATTACTTTATGTACCAACCCTTTTCGAAGAGCAGATTCTGAAAGAGCGGCAAGCACAGATAGCTCAGAATTGAGACTTATATCGACAGAGGTTACTATTGCATTGGTATCTGACAGGGGTGGTGTTCGAAGCAAAATGAATGGAGAATTAACCCCATTTGCCTTTAACCGATAAATATTACGCATGCGGGATTCGCCAATGGAGACAACTCCCCCTCGAAGCATCGCCTTTGCCACATCCGGATTACCGCAGGCAACCTTACTCACACCGGTAACAGTTATTCCATATTGTCTACAAAATGTGGTGACTGTCCTGGCATTGTGTTCGATTTTTTCAAGATTAAGATTGATACATGGTTCTGTCATGGGAGATAGTCCTGACTTCAAACGTTATACTTAAATTTTGCATGCCAAAGCATTCAAAAAAACATTTTCCATGCAATTTCAATGAATTCACACATGGAAGACCCAAAACATATTACTCACCGATTGCAATATTAAGTTATAAACCTATGCTTGCAAGAAGCATTTTCTTTGCAGCTTTTTTATGAATCTGACTGAGCACACCAGCCGTTGCCATAATATAATGTCTATCGAGTAAAACGGGAGTATCCTTGGGAGGAAGCAATTTACAGCCTCTTGGATCCTGGCGAACTGATCCAAGAATCGCACTGCCGACTCCAAGCTGTGTAAGCGCTCCTCCGGTACCAATTACATATTTCACCGCGGTAAGATCTTTGCCTTCAACCAGCTCATTTCGCCCGTAGGCACCGTAGGCAATTTTCACTTCTCCTGCGTGGCGCCAGAGAGACAAATCAACGGCCCATTTGGCAAGTTGCGCAGATTTTTCTTTTGCACTGCTTTCTGCAGGCAGTGGTTCCGCCTCAAAGGGAGCGATGGCACCCGTAGACGCCTCTATAATATTTGCGGCATTGATATACACACCAAGGTCCCCTTCAACCGTCCGTTTGGCTTTTGGTTCCGGGGCAACCATCATTTTTGCAAATTTCTTTGAACCATCGGTGACAGAATGAACGTCAGACGTAGCCCCACCGACATCAACTACCACCAAATCACCAATGGCTTCATAGAGTATTTCCGCAGAACGCATTACCGCTCCAGGTGTAGGAATAACATCTCCAACAATCTGGCTCTTCACTTTTTCCATACGTGGTGCAGTGATGATGTGTTCTGAAAACACGTTCTGGATGACGGTACGCACTGGCACAATATTCAGCTCGTCAATTTTAGGGTACACATTGTCAACTACGATGACGATCTTGCCGGCCTCCTCAATAATCCCTTTAACCTCAGCCCTTGCAGAAATATTACCCGCATAGATAATTGGAACATCAAGATCGAGCCTGGCAAGTAGTCTGGCATTGGTCACGACCACATCCCTATCACCGTAATCAACGCCACCCGCAAGCATGATGATGTCAGGTTTTTGCCGGAGAATCTCGGCCACATCGGAGTCCTGGATATAGGACGCCGTTGTAAATCCAACTATTGCGCCGGCCCCAAGAGATGCCTCCCGAGCTGCACGCAGAGTCATATCCACAGTGAGGCCGTGAACTGACATTTTAAGGCCACCCGCAGCCGAAGAAGCCGCCATTAAGTCGGCCCCTCTGGTATCAACATTTAGTCGGTTCTCTAAATCGGCCCTTGCTTCATCAAGGCCAATAGAAATATCCCCCTGACGCACACTGGTCAGCCCGATCCCCTGCCCTAAGAACTGGGGATTATTACTATCGAGCTGACCATATGCACAGAGCTTTGTAAGAGTGCTGCCGATATCGGCTACGATTACTTCAGCTTTCTTTTTCATAGTCTGGCCAATGTGCTGTTACTTCTGTTACAGTTCTTTTTCACGCAAAGCCTTAACAATAAAAGTCCCAACATGATGCCCCTTGCTGCCTCTACCAAAACCTGCGTCCATGCCACATGCCTTGGCGATCTCATCGGTCACCTGAGTTCCACCGGCAATCAGCAACAATTTATCACGAACTCCTCGCTCTACAGCAAGATCGTGCAGACGCTTCATATTGGTGCGATGGGTATCATTATGGGTAATGATCGTGGAGATAAGTACAGCACTGGCATTAGTCTCAATGGCTGCATCAAGCATTTTTGAGAGCGGTACGGAGGTGCCAAGATAATGACAATGGAATCCGTATTTTTCGACTCCACCATGTTTGATATCGAGAATCTCACGCATACCGACAGAGTGCTCATCCTCACCCACCGTGGCGCCTACCACATGGAGATGTCTTGGACGAATGAAGGTTTCGATTTCCTCATCAGGCATTCGCTCATCGATCTTAGGTAGGACAAGTTCATCCTTTTTAACGGCGTAATCCAGAACACCCTTTAATTCAAACAGGCTGCCTTCCGACGGATGCATCAATCTCCGACTGATGATTTCAGGCTTCTTAAGGCCCATCTTTTCACCCATCTTCAGTGCCGCAGCTTCTGCAACGCGTGCCTCTTCCGGTACAAACACAGTGACACAGACAATGCCGTCGCCAGCCCATTCGACCTCTGGTCGCGTAAGCCCCGCCTCTTTTTCCTTTAGTGGGGTTTCAAGGCGACGATTGACATTATCTTCCTGGTCATATTCATCAATGTATTGAATTTTTTCAGGGTCACAAAGGGTACATCCACCATATTCCTGACAACTTTTCTCACCATAGGTGTTGTTGCCAAAATGGCTGCAGACAGGTGCACCGTAATCCGCCTCTCTCTGGACGATTGTGTTTGCTCCAATCCCGCCTTCCGGATCCCTTGGGATTCCATCTTCGCGTCGCTCAGGAAACAAGCCCGAATCGACGAATTGACCTTTTTTAACAGCGGCAAAATAGCCACCGTCTTCAAGGATGGCTTCTAAAAAGAGAACAGCACGCTCTTTTATTTCACGCACCTTCTCAGGCAATTCTCCATCCTTTTTGAGTTCAATCATATCCATGATACCGTCAAGGCCCATTAAGGCCTGGCGGGCGGTGTTAATACCCAGGATATTGTTATAATGCCATGGAACATTACGGCCTTCATCAGGTGTGATAGTGCTTTGTATGTCCACTGAAGTCATGCGGGATATAAGCGTGTCCAGTACGTGGGTAATGGTTGCTTCAGCCGTATCCGCTTCCATGTATCTGGTGTTTTGTTGTGCTCTGAACTTATATCCTTCAAAGATATCCCGTAGAGCGACCGCATAGGGAAGATCCAGGCGCATTTTAGGAGCGGGTGGCGCAGTCGGAGGTACTGTTGAAAGAGCAATTTGCTCTTTTTTCATTCCAACCTTACAGGAATAGGCGGTATTTATTGCGTGCTGCACCAGGAGCTCTGGCATTACATTCCATGCTTCTTTTGCGGTGGCATTGGCATTGTGAGCACCATCAATCTGAAGGATCCCGGCATCCGCCATGATTTTTTTCGCTTCAGCCGCATCCACAAAAGATCGATGCATATTGATATTACGGTACAGGACATTGTATTGAGGATCCTGATGAGCACCGTTAACACCTTCTTCCGCAAACATCACCGCAATCTCAGGCCCGGCAACGCCACTGACGTAGGAATGAAAGTTAATGGGGCGACCCACTTCATCTTCAATCACATCAAGCGCCTTACGACTGGCGCGAACCTGTTTACGAGTGATAGGAATTCCACCTACACCCTCAGGGGTGCCTTCGATGAGACTGTCAAAGTGGGATTGCCCTGCAGTACGGATAACCATAATATGGTCAGCCCCGTGCCAGGCAGCCATACGCATCCGGCGAATATCATCTTCAAATCGACCTGATGCAATTTCAGTGGTAATAACACAATCACATTGAGGATCGATGTTACTAAAATAGTGTGCTGATGGCAGTGGTACTGAGTTTTTAAGATTTTCAGAGGTGTCTTTTAGTACAAAAGGGCCAACCTTGTGATCCTCTTTCAGCACACGCCACGTCCATGATTTACGCCTTGGACGATAGTTTTCAAGATCTTTAAGAACTTCTCTAACATCTATTTTATCATTGGGTTCAAGCTCTTTCATATCTTGACGTCCTCCCACAATTCATCCTGCATCAGTCCCATCCCTGCGAGGCGAACAGTGATGTTTTTTTCTTTCGCAAGTTGCAAAATTATTTTACCTGCACCATGTCCCAAAAGACCACGCTCAAGCATCTTATCGACAATGACTTTATTTTCCATGCTGGAAAAACCCATACGCAACAAAATGGACCTCTCAAGCGACGGGGAGGTGTGGGTTTTGGCCTCATCAATAATCGGCTCTATTATTTTATCAACCAAGTCCCAAAAATAACTACGTAGTTTCTCGTCCGACATCTCTTTAAGATGCTTATTTCGCGTGGTGTAATCATCTGTCTGCATGACGGATGGCCTCCTTAATATAGGCTATATTTGTTCTTGTTTCTTCAGCAAGAAACTGTTCGTCTATTGGGCTGATTTCTTTATCAGGTCCAAGGGCTTTCAGCGCATTACGAATATATGAGCGACGTAATCGTTCTAAATCTATTTCCTGGGTTTTGATCTGGGAGATGTTTTCAGGAATAACAATAGCCTCACCCGGTTTATTCTCCCTGGGATCACCACGGCGGACATCAACGCCCATCTCTTTTGCAAGATTGAGTTGAGCAAATGGGTGTTTTCCTGCGCCGGTATATTCGGTTTCCTGAACAACGATAATTTGGTCCTGGTCCATCTCCTGGGCAAGAGAAAACGCAGCGCAAAGAGATGTGTTACCAGCAGGACCGCGCTCCAGGCCTTCGACCTGAGCTAAGGCCTGGGTAATATAGAAAACCTCTCCCTGGGTTACACTAACAAAGCGATCCATATACCTGAGGGCCCGTGCCGCATTTCTCGGTACATCTGCACGGTCCGGCCAGGTTGAAAATGGTATGGAAAACCCAGTATGTCCTGTGGTGAAAGACTTTCTGTTAAAGTCGCGATCAGAGGCCATATGGAGTCCTGATAAATCAACACTGGCTGACACCATCTGGGTATCAGTTGCACCCGCTTTAATAAGGCCCCTTGCTGTACCCGTTACATTGCCGCCACCAGCGTTGGTCGCAACAACCACATCAGGAAACCGTCCTTCTCTGTCAAAAATCTGCTGTGCTACCTCATAGCCCAGTGTCTCAATCCCAAGAATTGAATATGGGGTATAGAGTGAGGCGTTGAAATAGCCTGTTTCTTTTAGGGTGAGAAGAAACTGATAAAACAACTCCGGCCCAACGGAAAGTCTCAAAACTTCAGCTCCGAGAGCCTCGCAGGCCCTTGTCTTTTCGGCAATCTCAGGTTGGGCAACACCGCGGCTGTCAAATGCTTCCTGTACGATGATACATCCAAGACCGGCTTTTGCTGCCTGGGACGCTACCGCTGCCCCGTAGTTTCCGCTCGTTGCAGCAGCAATACCCCTATAGCCCTTTTTCTTTGCCTCATAGGCCGAAAGAGCTGCACGGCGATCTTTAAAAGAACCGGACGGATTGGCCGCCTCATCTTTTACAAAAATCCGCGCGCCTTTACCCGGTCCACTCACTGAGCGGGCGAGTTCAGTTATATTTTTCAATTCAACCATAGGCGTATCACCCACGGCTGTTGCACGCTGAATCTCGATTATTTTTTCCAGATCATAACCGGTATCGACAAACATTTTCTCATAATCAAAGGCAAGCTCACCAGTGGTATACTTACTGTAATCAATACCCACAGAGGCCCGCATAATCGCGGGCTTCTGGTCCATTACAGCCTGGTATGAAAGATCATTACTCATTTCTCTCTCCTCTCAGCTAAAATATCACGAAGCTCGCGGCCAATGTGCATAAGTTCGGGTATCGGGTATCCGAATTTATGGGTGTATTCCGGGTTAACTTCAATGAGCTTTCCAGTAAATTTTCGACCAATGGGAGTCATGATCTCGGCCTGTTCACCTAAAGCGGAATCATGAAGTAAAAAACCTTTCACTTTCATTTCCAAGGGAACCTGCTGGGTATCTTCTGGAACCTGAGGGGCACGATCACCCTTTTCCAGAATAATCTGCCAAATTTCTACCCACGTTTCTTTCTTAATAAGCTGAGCCATAACCTCGCCTCCTTACTTGCCTGCTAGATAGTGTCTGTCCATAAATGGCCCTTTTTCCCTAACTCATCGTTGCTCTCAAAATTTAATCCTCCGGAAAGCGAGGCACGAGACACCGAGATATCAATTATATGCCTGTGGTTAAATTCATCGAACGCCTCGATTTAGAAAAAAATCTCTCATCTATGGACAGACACTAGAGAGTTAAATAATACCAATAGTTCTGGCGTCACCCATTATTGCAGCGGGGATTGGCAGATCAATCATTGATTTAAGACCGGGAGCTGCATTCAGAACCCTGGGTATCATATTTACCGCTAGTGCCTGGGTTCCCACTCCACCAGGAATCTCTGGAGAGCCAGATAGCTTAATATCAGGTGAGCCTTTGATCTCAATATAATCACCGGTTGTAACATCACCCATATGAGGGTGCACCTGTTGGGGGTGAATAAGCTTTATTACTGGCTTGCCGTCCATATAGGCGGTTGCTGTGTGATTACATCCTGCAGTCATTCCTGGAAGGATTTTCACAAACTCACTTTCTCGCTCAACCTCAGAGACTATAGGTTCACGATGTTCTTCAATCCTATCAATTTTCCAACCGAGAGCCTTTGCTATCATGCCAATAGACTGAGGGAACCCGTAATGTCCTACTATGGATCCATCTGCAATTCCTTCAGCAAATTTCTCAGGAGTAATACCCACCCCTTGAGAGTTAAGAACAGTAGGCCCATAGGGTGAAAGATCATTAATGCGCGTGGCAATAATACAGTCCACCTTGTAACACACTCCACTCAGAGCAATAGCTAGAAGATCAAGAACAAAACCGGGATTAATGCCAGTGCCAAGAACAGTTACATTATTTGCAAGGGCTGCCTTATTGATTTTCTCTCCCAACTCGGGGGACTCTGCTGCGGGAAAAGACATTTCTTCAGCAATGGAAATCACATTGATTCCATTTTTTATGATAGTATGAATATCCTTTTCAGCTTCACTCACCGTAGAGCAGGTTGCCTGTAAAGCAATGTCTGGTCTCGCTTCTTTTAGCATAGCATCTAAATTATTATAGATACCAACTGCCACGCCTCCCGCTGCACCCGTAAATGTCCTGGTTTCGAAACCGTCATTTCTTGTGTCACAAGCGCCGACCAACTCCATTCCCTGTTTTTCAAGAATCAGCTTCATCATGCCAGATCCCATCTGCCCAGTTCCCAATACAGCTACTCTGATATTATTACTCACTTTTCCACTCCCGACTCTGTGTAAAATGCATCCAATAGTTAGGTCTGCAAGTTACAACTTACCTGTTTATTAAGAGAAAGGGCTATCACCTTACATACTGGGAATAGCCAAACCCTTATACATGAGCCCGTTGATTTACTGCCTTTTGCCCCGATATCTTCGTTATACGAAAATAACAATCCTCCGGTAAGCGAGGCACGAGACTCCGAGATATCAATTATATGCCTGTGGTTGTTTTTTTCGTATGCCTAGATCTCGAACCAGATAGCGTAGACTTCGAAATCCTAGTAAATCAACAGACTCATACATTCTTTTAATTTCTACTTTTTCGCCTTACTCTTTTTACCAAAATTTACAGAGGCGAGAGAAAACCATTTGTTCTTCGTCTTCATGATCACAAACGATTCGCTATTAGAGACTCCGTCCAGTTTAGAAAGCTTTGTTGAATGGAAATTAAAAAGAGCTTCCATATTTTCTTCAAGAATAACCTCAACAAAAATATCATATCGCCCGGTAACTGAAACACTCCACTGCACCTCTTCAAATTCGTCAAGAGCATCCATAATAGAAGATAATTTACTATCATCGTTGACATTAATCGCCACTATTGCAGTTTGATAATTTCCTAGTTTAAAAAGATCTACCTGGCCTGCAATTTTCAAAACACCTGAACCAAGCATGTTTTTAATACGACTGTATACGGTTGGAGGTGTCACTTGTAGTTTTTCAGCAAGTTCTTTAACAGGTATTCGCCCGTCTTCGCTGAGGTATCGCATCAAGGAAAAATCTGTCGAATCCAACTTATCGTTTTTCATTTAATTACCTTTCATTGTACCAAAACTCATATAGAGATTATTAACCCAAAAGGATACATTTTCTTCGTATGATCTATATAAACATCAGGTAATTCCGCTGAGATTCAGCAAGACGTAACCCTTAACCTCATAATAATAATATATCTCTTTTTTACAAGTTTTATTTTACTTATGTTAAATTAAATCGGAGATTTTTTAACATAAGTAAAATAGTATTTGGTGGGCTCAATGAATATTGGGTACAGAGGATGCGCGTAACCAAAAATCAATCACCACAGAGCGCACCCCACTAGAAAATTGACTATTTCTCTGAGACAAAGACAGCACCTGCAGTATGGGTAACACTCCCCATACCAGCCTCATTGGAGTAAAAACCTCTTCTTACGCCCCATGAATGGCTACGCCAACAATTGTACCAAAGGCCGCAGCACCAAAGGCACTTCTGAAAATTAAAGAGAAAACAGCCGGAACTTCAGAAAGATTTAGAATGAACCAAGCAATGAGGTCTAGAAAGTCTATATTACCTATACGACTCAGATTATAGCATAAAACATAGAAGGCGATATTTGGTAGAGTAATATCGATTTTCCATATTTTTTCATGAAATGTAACAGTTGTTACAACATCCATATCAATCTTCAGTATACTGTTAGGAGATTCACAATCATTTTAACCAAGGAGTAGACAATGAAACCACAGGTAATTGGAATTTCCGGCAGCCCTATCAAAAACTCAAATACCGACCGTGCTGTCCAGGCAGTACTGAAAAGCACAGGTCTTGAAACAGAATTTATCAAGCTACCAAAGCTCAGGGTGCAACCATGCATTGCATGTCTTGGCTGCACGAGCGACAATATTTGCAAAGTGAAAGACGACTTTCAGGAGATAGCTGAAAAGGTGAAACATGCAGGTGCTATCGTGGTTGGTGGATATCCACCCTATGCTAGCATCGATGCGTTCACCAAGGCTTTTCTTGAAAGACTCTTTTCTCTTCGACATCAGAATGGCCTCAATCGTGGAAAACTTGCAGTGACAGTTGTGACCGGCATCGGCCGTGGTGCACCTGGAATCGATGAAGCGAGCAGTCAAGTTGCTACGGCATTGACCATGGAAGGAATGGAAGTCTTAGGCCAACTTAAAGTAACGGGGAATGCGGAATGTATGACTTGTGGCTATGGCCAGACCTGCCCTATGAGTGCTTTGCCATGGGTCTTTGGCGATGACACTCAAATCACCCCTGAAAAATTCTGTCAGGTTGAAGAACAAAAAGAAATATGGCAGCAGGCAGAAAACCTTGGCAAAGAAATAGCTGAAAGACTGAAAAAAGTACACATGATGTAGCATTAGCGTCTAAAGCCTCCCCTCCTTCATCAGAGGGGGGACAGAGCTAAAGAAAGCGGTCAACCGCAAATGCCTGGAACTGCCCAGGAGATCTTGATCAACAACCATTCACTCGCCTTCTTTCCCCTGAAATTTACCCCATATATGGGATGAGACAACAGCTGCCAGCTCAATGTCCCTCAATGGAGAACTGGCCCGCCTTTATAGATAAAATAGCGATATTAAAAGCTGATTTCACGACACATATTGTTACTATTGTCTTATCTTTCCAACTCTGTTAATTCTACCCCCGGCAAACCCGAAAAATAAGCCAGAATAATTGCCAGTGATGGACCGACAACTTCTTGAAATTTATAACTGAGTCATTGAGAATGAGCAATATTCCCCCAAAAGTACAAGCGTTTTTAGACGATCATGATCTTACTGCCCTCGAATTTGAGCCTGGATCGACACCTACTGCTGAGACTGCCGCCAAACGGATAGGTGTACCTGTTGGCCAGATAGCAAAGTCCATCCTGTTCAAAGGAAAAGATAATAAGTACCGCATGGTGGTGGCTGCCGGTGATAAGAGAATAGACAGTGGAGCACTAAAACGTACAACAGGAGCCAAGCACCGGATGGCGAGTGCTGAGGAAACCAAAGAAGCTACAGGTTTCTTTCCCGGTGGGGTTTGCCCTTTTGGCCTAGCAGATTCCCCTGTAACTATTTTGCTCGACATATCACTCGATGCATATGGCATTGTATATCCGGCTGCGGGCACAGACGCCACAGGCGTCCCCTTGAGCCCCGATTATCTCCTGCAGATTACAGGTGGTATGAAGGTTGAGGTAACCTGATTCTAGATTTACTTCTTACAAATTGCTATCACCTGATACGAAACGAATCATATCGCACATAAGGCAGGACCGTTCTGATGAATTTTGATCTATGTAAAAGTATCATGGACAACATGTCCAAAGTGATAGTGGGCAAGCGTGATGTCATGGAATTATTATTGGTGGGCTTGCTTGCTGAAGGTCACGTCCTGCTTGAGGATGTTCCAGGACTCGGTAAGACACTTATGGCCAAGGCCCTTGCCAAAAGCATAGGTGGAACATTTAAACGAGTACAGTTTACTCCGGATCTCTTGCCAGCCGATATCACTGGTTTCAATATTTATAACCAGCAGACCTGCCAGTTTTCTCTACAGTCAGGTCCGGTAATGTCACATGTGTTACTGGCGGACGAAATCAATCGCACCATCCCACGCACCCAGTCCAGTCTTCTTGAATCAATGGAAGAACGACAGGTTACCATAGACGGACAAACACTACCGTTGCCTCGACCCTTTTTTGTTATGGCGACTCAAAACCCGATAGAACAGGAAGGTACCTTCCCTCTTCCTGAGGCCCAACTTGATCGTTTCCTCTTACGGGTGAAACTTGGATATCCTGATAGAAATGAAGAGATTCTTCTTCTCGAACGTTTCAGAAAACAGGATGCCTTCGTTGAGCTGCAAACCGTAGCAAGCCCTGAGCAGATAATCGAATTACAAGAAGCCAGAAAACAGATCCATGTTTCTGCACCGATTCAGGAATATATCACCGACCTTGCCCGAGCCACACGAAATGACGAGACACTACGCCTTGGCGTCAGCCCACGTGGGTCATTGGGCCTTATGCGTGCAGGACAAGGGCTGGCAGCACTGCAGGGCAGAGATTATGTGCTCCCTGATGATATCAAGCGCTTAACCATCCCAGTTTTGGCTCACCGTATGACCCTACGGGAAGAAGAGTGGCTACGCGGTAACAGTGCTGAAAATATTTTACAAAATATTGTAGAACAACTTCCCGTTCCCATCGTACCCTTGGAAAAACTGCAGGCATAGTAGCAGATGCAGACCAACAACATCCCAGACGATCGGTCAAGTGTAATATTCACGGTCCCACTCATGCTCTTTATGGTGGGCATTGTCCTGATGGTAGCACTCCTCAATGATGATCAAAATTTAATCCTGCTGTGCCTGCTCCTGCTGTCAGTCGTAGGTGTAGCCAAATTATGGGGCAACATCAGCTTACGGGGAGTGACTTGTTCGAGCAGTGTAGACCGCAAGCGACTCTTTCCAGGAGAAATACTCACGCTCTCAGTACAGATCGAAAACATGAAGTTCCTGCCGGTCTGGCTCAGAATACGAGTTGCAGGGGCCACAGATATGCCCGTTGAATTTGCAGAAGAAGAAACAGACTTTTCCCATGAGACATCGCTTCTCTGGCATCAGCGTGTCAACTTTAATTGGCAGATGAGCGCAAAACGACGAGGCGTAAATAGTCTCGGACCCCTCCATCTTCTTGCAGGCGACCTCCTTGGTTTTTTCCCCGGGCAGCGCATGGAGCAGGCTCCCGAGGTTATCGTCTATCCACGGATTGTACCACTAAAACCCTTACCGCTGCCCGGGCGTGATCTGTTCGGCCTTCCCGGGGCCAGCAGTCCGGTCCACGATCCCGTTTATCTTTCCGGCACCAGGGAGTACCAGCATCTTCAGCCCGCCAGATATATTCACTGGAAAGCCAGTGCCCGCCATAACCAGCTACAGGAAAAGGTCTTTACCCCTTCATGGCAGCAAAAAATTTTACTGGTTGTTGACGTTCAGGGTTTTGCCGATAACAGAGCGTCTGAAGAATTTGAAAAAACCCTTGAGGTGGTCGCATCACTGGCAGTTTCCATGGTCCACAAAGGTATCAGTGTAGGTCTTATTGCCAATGGACGACTTGATGGAAAACTTTCTGAATCGCCTGGATCTGCCGCTGTACCAGTTATGAATCACAGGGCCACACTACCTGCGATACTTGAAGTTCTTGCCCGCACACGAATGGAAACGGCAGAACCTCTACAAAATACCTTACAGAAATCTATCAATGTCCCCTGGGGAGTGAGCTGTGTCCTGTTTTCTCATGCAGCAGATCAGACAAATCTTATCTCATACAGAGCCCTTACCCAGCGGCGCATCCCGACAATTTGTCTTGTTGCAAAAGATGATAGTGAAAAAGAACCAGCAACAGGGCTTGAAGGAAAAGTAATCTGCTCTGATGATATACGACTGGAGATGATACAATGAGTGCTATCCGTGAGCCACTGCTGTTCATCACGGCTGCATCTATGTCACTGCTCTGGCGGTTCGCTCTGACCACAACCCTTGCTGCATGTCTGTTTATCACACCCTTCCCTTTTTGGGCAGCAGTCCTCTGTCTCTCGGTGGGAGCCATGTTCCGTGCATTTACATGCAACAGAAACTGGTGGGTTATCCAACTACTTCTGTTACATCTTGCGGGGTTAGGAGGCGTCATAGCAATAATAGTGCATAGCTCTTTTGACGGACCGGGCTATCTACCTGATTTCAAATGGCTGACAGATATGCTGGTTTCTGAAAAAACTCCGCTACAATGGTTTAATCTGTTTTATATGGTTTTAAGCTCTATCTGGTTATGGATATGCGGCTGTTCCCTTGTCACAAAACCCAGAACTCACAGTAATATTTGTCAGAGATTTGATGCCGGAACATCATGCTTCTTTGGTCTCTTTTTAGTTCGATTCCTCATGGATTGGCAGCATGACTTTGTCGTCAATGATTCCCTATCAGGTGCACTACTGATTCCATTTTTTATCTTCAGTATGTTAGGGCTTGCTTTGGCCGGAAATAGCAGTCGTGGTCATAAGGAATTCATA
This sequence comes from Desulforhopalus sp., assembly GCA_047619065.1. GTDB lineage: Bacteria > Desulfobacterota > Desulfobulbia > Desulfobulbales > Desulfocapsaceae > Desulforhopalus_A. Next base: position 5,702 of record JBLHNA010000043.1, on the reverse strand, counting down.
CCGAGCTATAAAGGCATTGGCATAATCCTCAGTTTCGCTCTGACGGTTCTTGGGATTGTTGCAGCTTCCTCGCTTTTATTGCAACCGCTTTTGAAACGTGGGGCAGAGACAGGATTGGGTGCGATTAAAACAGTGATGGAGCCGCTTGGGCCCTATTTCATTGACATGATCCTCTTTCTTTTTGCTCCCCGCAAGACCTATCAAGCATCCCAGACTAGACAGGCAAATGAAGGGAGTTCCGCATTTGTCTTAGAACAAGACAGCTTGCTGAGCAACTCTACCCAAGAGATGTTTTCTTATCTCTTTGTCGCCATGGTGATACTGCTTCTATTGGTTGCAGTACTTTTTCTTCTGTGGCTATTAAGCCGATGGCTCCTTTCAAGAACATCTGCTGGGAATAAATACGGTGACAAGAATCAGCCTCGACTCTCGTTTAAAACTTTTATCTTCCACATCTTCAATGTGATGGCAAGAACTGTCAAATGGTTTTTCCCCACCAAAAAACCTGCTGCTGATGAACTCTACAGCTCTCTACTTGGCTGGGGACAATACAGTGGAGTCCCTCAACTCAGAGGTGAAACACCCTATGAATACGGGTACCGCCTGCAATACCATTTCCATGAACTGAGTGAGGATATACAGCATATTGTCAATGCATTCACTAAACAGATCTATGGTGAAACCCGCATTCCACTTTCAGAGTTGGAGCTTGCCCAAACAGCATGGAGAAACATGCGCAGTCCTCGCCACTGGAAGATGAGAATAAAAATGATGGTGTTTGGCTCTACTTGAAAACTTAAATTTTCACCAATTACAGCAAAGCACAAGGAGCTTGTCCGAGAATAGGTATTTTGGTCTAAATCAAGGCATTTTCAAAAAAACAAGCACAGCCATATGTTTGATATTGCGAGCATTGTTTTTTTGAAATAACGACGAGTTTGGGCAAAAGGGCATTCTCAGACAGCCTCCAAGCATTCATGGCAGCTTGCCGGTGGTGACAACAGCCGTCATGACTTCACAGAAATCTTCTGAAGCAGTTTGGCTTTCAGCGCTGATTCCAATGCGGAAGGTTCCAAATCTTCAAAGAAGAGAACGCCTGGTTCTTCTGGAAAATATTCTATTCGGGAATTTGCGGTGGTAAATGTGAGAATGACAAGCTGTTTTTGAGTAGGCGAGGAAAAGGGGAAGGAGAGACCTTCCCCCTTTGGGGATCTGCGGGGTTGATCTTATTTGATCAGATTTTTACTCTTGAGCCAACCCATAGCCACATCATGAACAGGTTTGTGATCTACGTCTACGGCCATGTTGAGTTGCTGCATATCAACAGTGGTCAGATTATCCGCAAGCGGTTTTAATATGGTTTGGATCTCCGGATACATATCGAGGATTTCCTTTCTGACAACTGGTACGGGATTGTACACAGGGAAGAAAGACTTGTCGTCTTCAAGGTTAACAAAGCCAAAAGCCGCGATTCTGCCATCGGTGGCAAAACCCATTGCAGAATTAACCAGCCCTTCTTTCAATGCCTGATAGGTAAGACCAACAGTCATTTTTTTCACCTGCTTTGGTGGAAGCTTGAAATCATACATTTTCATGATGCCTTTAAATCCGTCAGGGCGTTCCCAGAATTCCGAATCCAGAGCAAATATAAGGTTGTCCGGATTTTTAGAGACGTAAGCTCCAAGATCGGAGATACTCTTGATTCCGAGTTTTTCCGCTTCTGCCTTATTCATCATCAGAGTATAGGTATTGTTAAACTGGACAGGATCGAGCCAGATGAGTCCCTTCTCGGAATCGGCCTTTTTAACCCAACCGTAAACCTTCTCAGGAACGGTCATTGTTTCTGTATCTTTCTGCTCGTAATACAGAGTGTATGCCGTGCCTGTATACTCGTAATAAAGGTCGAGCTGGGCATTCTCCAGTGATTTTCTAGCGATCACCGACCCAACACCAGTCTTCAGCGTAACATCGAATCCTGCCTGCTCAAGAAGGATACCGGCGAGTTCAGGCAACAAGAGTTGCTCCGTATAGTCTTTGCCACCCACTATCAGACTTTTATCCTTGGCGAAGACACTGCCGGGTAAAAGTAACGTCAAAACAAGTATTGCCGGAAGAAAAATTTTGAATATCGTTTTCATATCATACCTCCTATTGTTCTCTTGACTGAATGCCAGAGAATTATATATTTTAAGGATTTGAACAAAAAACACCTGGTATTTTTTTGCTCAAGTCCCTGGTTAAACTTTATTTTTGTGCAGAAAATTAAAAGAACCACACCTTTCCTATTCGGAAAGACGCAGACCTTTTGAAATCAGTACGAGTCCTAGTAGTTCAGATAGAAAATCCGCGAAAAGCGCAAGTAGTGTTACCGGAATAGCACCGGCCAGCAGCTTGTCCGTCTGCATAAGATTTATTCCTGTGAATATGAGGTCTCCCAGACCTCCTGCTCCAATAACATAGGCGAGAGCGGCTGTGCCGATATTAATTACCAGGGCTATCCTAAATCCCGTGAGAATCACCGACATGGCATTTGGTAACTCCACCTCCATGAGAATCTTAATAGGGGGCATTCCCATGCCTTTCCCGGCATCGATGAGTTCTGGAGGTACGGCAGTAATCCCGGCAAGAGTATTTCTCGCGATGGGAAGTATGGAATAGATGGTAAGCGCAAATATGGCCGGCTTCATGCCGATACCCATAAAGCTCATAGCAATCGCTAGAACGGCAAGGGAGGGGATGGTTTGTCCCAGTCCGATTATATACATGCAGATCCCGGCGTACTTGCGAAACCGTTGTCTGGTAAGCAAAACACCCGCAGTTACGCCTATGATCGTGGCAAAGACCATACTAACGCTCACCATGTACAGATGCTGGCTGAACAATGCCATGATAACGGGATATTCATATGGATCAGAGAGTAATTCAATAAGACCCGTTCGTTCAAACGTCACACCCGCAATCAGTATGATAACCGCAATGCTAAACCTGTAAAATTTTGTAAATAGTCTATTCATCGTGATAGCTTCCTTTGTACCCTGATACCTTCAGGCGTCGCAATCCTTTCCAGCAGGGTCATCCCACCGTCTACGATTATCGCCAGAAGAGAAACAAGTATGGCACCGCTCAGTATCATCTCCGGATATACACGGGCAATACCCTGCTGGATGTACACACCCAGTCCTCCTGCTCCGATGTAAGTGGCAATAGCTGCAACTCCAATATTCATAACGGCTGCCGTCCTCAATCCCGCAATTATTAATGGCATGGCCAGCGGAATTTCAAGCTCTCGCAAAAGTTTCCATTTACTCATACCCATACCCCGGCCTGCATCCACCAGATCCGGAGGAACATTCTTTATAGCGGTATAGGTATTTCTGATGATAGGGAGCTGACTGTAGAGAACCAGGGCTATAACAGCAGGAACTTTTCCAAGACCCATATTGATAATGGCAAGGATGGGGAGCATCAGCCCAAACAGGGCAAGAGAGGGGATGGTCATGAGTATGTTGGCACCATTCAGGACCTTGGAAGCAAACTGTTCGTGCCTCGTAATGAGGATCCCCAGAGCCACGCCGATTGGTGTGGCTATCAGGAGCGCTATCCCCACAATCCATACATGCTCCCAGGTGAGGTACAAAACCTGGCTAAAGTTATCCAGTATGAATCGCAGTGTACTCATGACGGTGCCTCGGCTTCAACATGTTCGGTCTCATCGGCGTAACTTGCTTTAACCGCTTTCTGTATGTCGTTGTACGTTACCGTCCCGGCAAAGTTTTTATCTCCGTCCACAACACAGATGGTTGCGGTATCATACATAAGCATAGAGGAGAGCACGTCTCGGAGTGTGGTTTTTTCCCTCAGGAGAAGTGGATTTGGTTCCACCACGTCCCGCACCGGCCCTTGTTCATACTTGAGAGCTTTCTGCGTTACGAAGCCTATCGGTTTGTTTTCTTCGAGCACGATGCCGTAGCGAGCCCCCTTTGTGTCCAGAAAATGTAATGCATCAGGAGAACGGTCGGCTCCCTGGATGATGTTTTTCGGCGTTCGGTTAATAATATCACTTACCCGCATGAGTCCAAGGACTTTCAATGCCCTGTCACCACCCACGAAGTCGGAGACAAATTTATTTTTAGGCTGGGTCAGAATGATCTCGGGTGTGTCGTACTGTACCAGACGGCCCTTTTCGAAGATGGCAATGCGATCGCCCATCTTTATAGCTTCGTGTATATCATGGGAGACAAAGGCCACGGTCTTTTTCAGCTTTGCCTGAAGCTTGAGGAACTCATCCTGGATCTCTTCTCTGTTTATGGGGTCTATCGCGCCAAAGGGCTCATCCATGAGAAGAATACTGGGGTCTGCGGCAAGCCCCCGAGCGACCCCGACTCGCTGTTGCTGGCCCCCGGAGAGTTCTGCGGGGTAACGGTCTCTATACAGGTCAGGGTCCAGGTTGACCATTTCAAGCAACTCATCAATGCGTTTACTGATACGTTCTTGGTCCCACCGCAGAAGTTTGGGCACCACGGCGATGTTTTCGGCTATGGTTTTGTTAGGGAAGAGCCCGATGGCCTGAATGACATATCCCAGGCGCTGCCTGAGTTGGACAACATCGAGGTCCATGATGGGCTGATCTTCTATGGTTATGATTCCTCGTGTGAGTGTCTCCAGTCTGTTGGTAAGACGCAGGGTGGTCGTTTTGCCGCATCCCGAGGGGCCGAGAAACACGACCACCTCGCCCTTCGGAATGGTGAAGCTCACATTATCAAGGGCGGTAACGGAATTGATTCCTTTACCGTATGTTTTTGTAACAGATTCGTACGTTATCATTGGGAACCTCTTTGTTCTCTGAACTTCTCGTTTCTGTTTCAGAAGATTGGTAAGCCTCTTATCGCAATCCTGCAGTTTCAAACCACTGATCAGCAAAAAAGCCTTTCAAGCGTTTTCAGGTAGAGTGGACTGGTTGATTGCGTATAGAGCTGTTTAATTTAGATTTTTTACATATTTTTCATTAAAGGCCTATCGTACAATGGCGCGCCCTTCGCCCTTTCGCATCTCTGTCATTGGCATCGCGTTCAACGTCTGGAGCGGCCAATATTGCCGCACCAGCCAAACCCATGCTAGCGAGAAGATTTTCGACGAAAAAAAATATTATGCCTACTTTACTTCATTACCAAAAATCCATTTGTTTTTGTTTTTGACAATACGTGCAGGAATAATATTCTGAATGAACATAGAAATAATGATCCTTCAGAAATGCTTGCGGGATGGTCTAAGGTGTGCTCATTGCATAACATTATAAAATGACGTAACTAATGTTTTGCACAGTCACTAAGGAGTCTGAAAAACACAAGGTCTTCAGATTCTTCCGGCAGGGACAACGAACGACCATTCCCTTGGAAAATTATTGGTGTTAATAGTAACATACATGACATTTTAATACAAGATGTTAGCTAGGATGAAAGGGATTCTGGAGCAAACAGCATGACTACCAAACAAATTATTCACCCGACGTTAATGCGATAAGCTGGTGGTTTTAGATATTTAAAAAGCCCCACACTGTTGCCTGATTTCTTTATTTATTTGTAACTATTCAGAGTAATTAATTAACAACACTGTGATTTTTTCCTTGACATGGTTTTGCTTACTTTTTTGAAAAACATAAATGGTGGTGCAGTTTGCTGTATCGGTCGAAAGTAGATCCTGTG
>JBLHNA010000042.1:0-39980 GCA_047619065.1 Desulforhopalus sp. | reverse complement strand
CTACTTTTGTATCTAATCATGTGCACGCCTTTTTAAAGGAAGATGTGATTTGATGTGCACATTATACCATAAATATTGTGTTTTTAATAGTATTTACATAGTGTTAACACTTTTTGAGTTTAATCTACTTAACTAGTACCCGACCGAAAACAGCCAATTTTCTAAATTTCTTCGTTGGACTCAAAATTTAATCTTCAAAATACGTCAATCGAGCGATTTTAAAAAGATCTAAATCATTATAGCTAAAAGTGCTGATATCTATTTTAAATTAAAGACAATACTACTACCGGAGTTACTGTAAATTAAATTTTCAAAGCCGTCATCAAAAAGGCAGAATAGTGTTTCCCCTCCCACTTGAAATGGTGTGTATGTATGAAGTCTATATGCTCGAAAGAATGCGTTTTCAATATTGTTTTCAGATTATCACGATCGAACCCGCAATGAAACACACCTGAATTATCCTCAGAGTGGAAGCTCCCGTCTTCTTTATCGATATCGACCAAAACAATACGAGAACCTGCGTCCAAGTGCTCTGCAAATGTTTGGATTAACTTATTCGTGTCTTCTATGTGATGCATGACAAAAGCACTCATAATCGTGTCAAACTCCCCTTCAATGGGAGTACTCATGATATCCTGACAAACAGTGTTCACCTTTGCCTTAAGCTCTGGCTTTGCCTTGAGTTTTTTAAGCATGGCTTTGGAAATATCCACTGCAGTTATCTTTTGAACCATTGGAGCGACTTTGGAGCAGAGAAGCCCCGTGCCAGCACCAAAATCCATCACATGCATTTGGTCATGAAAAGGTATCTCTGATAGTATGATTTCACCAATCGCCGAGATCTCTTTTTCCCAATCATTTGAATCATATGTTTCTGCTTTTTCTTTAAACAGATCTGTCACAAGCACCACCTGTCAAATAGAATTTCTGCAAGTATAGTCAAGTGTAGCAATAACCAGAAATTTCACAACATGCTATGCGAAAATAATACGCATAGAGAGATCAAGTAGGTTTCTATTGATGTCTGGCAGGCATCTTTATGCTATAAAAAGCATCTGTTTCAGACGAGAGCAGGTAACGTGGCTACACCAGTAGTGTTATTGGTTGTGTATATTGGTACAGCTGTTTTGTTATATGGTGTGTGTGGAAACGTTTTAACCCGAATTTCTCATGAATTTTTGATTTGAAACTCAATTGTTTGTTTTTATAGTTTTAAAATGACTTCCTTAATTAACAGGTTGTTTTTCGTTTCAAATCAAAAAGCTCACCCTTCGGGCCAACAGATTTATCCGCAGCTGCTTCGTTACCGAGCATTTGCAGTAGATTATTACAGCTTCATGCCCGGTGTCTCGACCTGCGAAAAACTTTGTTGGTGAGAAATCCGGGTTAAAGATAACCAGTGCAAAAAATTAGAGAAAGGAGTTGGGCAATGGCAGATACTTGGGAAAAATTGAACCAAGAAGTTATTGAATGTATGCAAAAAGGACAATTCCAGGAAGCTATTGAGAAATCCAACATGGCATTGGAACTTGCTATTAAAGAAAACGGCGAGGAACACCAGATAGTGGCAGTTACCCTGAATAACTTAGGTGAACTGTATCATATGATGCAAGACTTTGGAGAGGCAGAAAAGACTTTTCAGAAGTCTATTAAGATAAGTGAAGCAGTCCATGGGGATTCCTCTCTGGAAGTGGCGGATACCCTGGTCAATCTTGTTGAAATGTATATTACCCAACAGAGGTATAACGAAGCACAGCCGAAAATGGAAAAGGTTGCTGACGTCTATCTGCAATTACATGCCGACGACCCGTCCTTAATGGTGTCTGTTTTTACTACCCTTGGAGCCATTTATCTCGGTCAGGGCAAACCGGATCTGGCCAAAGAACAACTCAACAAGGCTGTCCAACTAATAGAAGAAAAACTGGGGCAAGATGACCCCGCTCTAGCACCGATTCTTAAGAACCTGGCAATCATTGACAGGCACGCCGGTGAGATGGAGGCTGCTGAGAAAAAGCTCCGTCGAATACTGGTCATTTATGAAAACAGCATTGGCCATGACCACCCAGAATTTGCGGAAGTTTTAACCCATCTGTCAGATGTCTTTCTGGCTCAAGAACGTATTGCCGCAGCTGAGCCCCTGCTAAAGCAGGCAATTGATATTTTCAAACATTCCCTTCCTAAAGATCATCCTGAGATTGGATCTGCAATGGACCGGCTAGCTGCCCTCTATGGAGCCACGGGGCAGATTGAGAAAGCCGAACCTCTTTTACAAGACGCCTTGAAGATTTATACCTCTTCTCTGGAAGAAGAGCATCCGGTTATCGCTGAAGCTCAAAATAGTCTCGCAGAGATCTTTATTGACAGTGGACGTGATGTTGAGGCACTGCCACTTTTGGAAAAGTCTCTTGCCGTGAGAGAAAAGGTCTTTGGGGATAAACATCCCGCAGTTGCCCAGTCTCTCAATAACATCGGTGTGATTTACGACAAACGAGGCGATCGGGCCCTGGCTCTAAAGCAACATCAGCGTGCCCTTGATATCAGAAAGGACGCTTTTGGTGACGATCATCCCGCTATTACCCAATCTTTGGAGAATATGGCCAACATTTACCGGGCTCAGGGTAAAAATAGCGAGGCCGAAAATCTACTTACACAGTCCCTGACTATCTGGAAAAAGGCTCACGGTGACGAACATCCAGCCATTGCTCAGAGTTATTACAACCTGGCTACCCTGTACATCGAATCTGGGAAGAACCAGGAGGCGGAACAGGCTCTCTTGAGCTCCCAAAAAACACTTGAAAAAAATAGAGACGCAAACAGTATGCATCTGGCAACTGTATTTGAAACACTTTCGGCACTTTATCTCAGAATGAACAGACTGGCGGAGAGTAAAGAATATGCCGATCTTGTCCATGAGATAGGAAAGCCCGAGCATATGCAGAGGGGATAAAGTCATGAGATCTCATTGGAATAAGCAAAAACAAATGCATCAAGAAATATGAAATCACACCTGTATTAAGTAAGGGATACACAAAGCAATACTTGTGTATAGTCTTGTGTATGCGTACAATGTATGAGACAACACAGATAAACCCTTACTTATGAGGTACACATATGCAGGCTACTGGGAATTTAGTTCGTAAACAATACATGATTGCTCCGCACCAAATTGATAAGCTCAAACTCTTGGCTAAGAAACAAAAGACCTCAGCAGCCGAAGTTGTACGCATGGCCATTGACGCATTTAACCCTGATGTTCCCGTAGAAATGAAAGAATCAGAATTGTTTGATCTGGTGTCAGCAAGGGTCAAAGAGGCTATCAAAGATACTCAGGAGACACGAAACCGCTTGAAAAAGACCCTGGCTACACTGGAAGGAGATAAGTAATGGCAGGATGGAAGGAATTGCTCATTGATGTATTGAAACTCACGGACGAAACCAAACGCTTAAACCAGGATATTGATAAGTTGCAATCCCATGTCGTGGACGTTGATAAACGGGTGGTCCGATTAGAGACTCTTGTTGAAGTCTCCAAGTACCAAGCAATGCAAACACAAATAACTGACTAACCCGAATTTCTCATGACTTTTTGATTTAAAACTAAATTGTTATGATTTCATAGTTTAAAAATGACTGTTCTCTGCGCTTTGGTTTGTCCCTAAACATATTTGTAAGGACATTGATCAATCAAGAACGCTCCCTCATGCCGATATCTCGTCATTATTGGCTCAGCTCAGCGTTTTGACTAATCTCCTGAAGCTCTCCACTGACTTCCATCTCTTTCAACACAGCCGTAATTTGGGGAACAAGGTGAGCGTGTTTCTTATGCAGATAATGATACAACACACTCGTGTGGATTGGGGAATTCAACCTGACAATCTCCTGTAAGCCGTGTTCCTTAATGATTCGTGATCCCATTGTAAAACCGTCAATAATTGCACCAACCCTTCCCCCTGCCGCCAACATTTTAAACAATTGCTCTGAGTTATTAGCAGGCCATGTCTTTATCCCATATTTCGCAGTATTTGTTTCAATAAAATTCACTCCGCGTTGATAGCCGATAATAATATCCTTAGAGATGCTTTCCCACCCTTCAACTGAAAATTCATTTCCACGTTTTACAAATAGATACATTTCATCCACACGAACAGCCACATCAATTCGCCTTAGATTCGTATATTCTGCACCTATTCCTTCTGTTCGGCATACTTCTCCGTCTGTCTCTCCTCCATTGGAATAAATCAGTCCACGTTTCCCAGGCAATTCTAAAATTTCAATCTGAATTCCAATCCTTTGATAGGCTCTTCTCAGGATTTCTCCAACGGTTTTTGCCGGATGTGTTTCCTCAACGGCGGAAAACACGAGCGTACCTTGAGCAGCTACAAGAACGGGTTGGTACATGAGTGCCAATATCATGATGATTCCAAACAGACGCTGTTTCATCTGAGACCTTTTTACCAGATTGTTTTTATAGCAGAGAGCCTTGAATCCTTTTCCCTGAAGACAATTCTGCCCCATTGCTCTACATTTCATGAGAAACTAATGTGTCAGGCAAGACACAAGATAACAATACAAACACTAAGTAGATTAATCGATACATTTTATACCCTATAGAGCAACCACATGAAATTTGAGTTTTCCTATTGAAAAGAATCGACTACACACCTCAAACATGTTAGGGCTATAGGGGTATAAATAAAATATATCATTTTGATCAACGTTGTCTAACCAGAAATTTATAATCCCTACAATGGAGGATAAATGATGAAGATCTTACACTTAAGTGATTTACATTTTCATACAAACGGCAAAGATAACAAAAAGATACTTAAAACCCTGGACAACATAAAAGAAAAATATACAAAACATTATTTGGTTGTGACAGGTGACATTGTTGATGATGGTCACCAAAAACAATTCAAGAATGCCTACAACGCACTGAAAGATTTTAAAGGGCGCATTTTTATTGTTCCAGGAAACCATGATTTTGGAGCAGCGGGCAACTTCTATAGCACAGAAAGAGCCGAACGATTTGATGAGATGCTATCACAACCTCTGGAGCAAGGCGGGACTTTCTCGTTCGAAAATCACCCCGTGGTCAACGTGGTAGAAGATGGTGGCGATCAGGTGATGTTTATTGGTTTAGACTCGAATTTGGAAACCATAAGTCCTTTTGATTTTGCCTGTGGTGAGATTGGGAAATTCCAACGTAATTCATTATCAGAATTATTAAGTAATAGCACCACGAGTAGCATGAAAAAAATCCTATTTTTTCACCATCATCCATTTATTCGCAAAGACCCTTTTATGGAAATGAAGGACTCTTCAAAACTCGCTCGTACAATTTACGGTAAAGTAGATGCAGTTATGTTTGGCCACAAGCATGAAATGAATCTTTTTGATAATACATGGGGAATCAAATTCATACTCGCTTCAGATAATTCGCCAGGAAAAGATAAAGCCGGTGAGATAACAATTAAAGATGGCAATATGAGTTTTCAGTACGTCCAGATATAGTCGGTGCCAATACAATCTATTGAGAAATCGCTTGATCTGACACACTTAAATTTTTATTTTGGGTTGCCAGATCAAGCTGCTTTTTTTAAACGACAACTCTTTTACCTTTCCTCTCTTCCCGGAGGTATGCCTGAATATTGAGCAGCAAGGCAACTACAATAAAAGCCGCAGCGGTGTAAAAAGCGTCGTGCATCCCATTTATTTGAGCCTGGACCGGTGCCAGAGAGGCTCCCTCCCTATTTTCTGCCCCGGCATATAAGAGAGTACGACCAGCCCAAATAGCACCGATGACCGCCACGCCAACTGTTTGTCCCAAGGTTCTGGATTGTGCCATCATCCCCGAAACAATACCCAATTGGTCTTTAGAAGCAGCCCCCATAATAGCGCTGTTGTTGGGCGACATGAACACTCCTATTCCAGCTCCTATGGCAAATATCCTCACAATATACCCCCACGCACTGGTATCCTGACTCAGGGTACTGGCAGCAAGATAGCCTATGAGCATCAACGCCAGGCCGACCGTGGTTATCTTTCGACTGCCGATACGGTCTGACAATGTGCCTGAAAAGGGAGAGGTTATACCCAGCATAACAGGAATTACACCCATCAGCAGCCCCACCTTCATAGACGAAAAGCCCCGTATATTCTCCAAATAAAAGGGTACGAGGATCATGGTTCCACCAAGAGCAATAAAACTAATAACACCTGTAGTCAGGTTGGTTCGAAAAATTGAATGACTAAACAAGTTCGGATCGATCATGGGCTGAGCGACTTTATGTTCAATAACAATAAAAATTGCGAATAGCAGGAAGCCCGCACCCATGAGAAGGTAGATGGGCGGCCGCAAAAAACCCTGTTGCTGGCCAAGGGTCAGTCCCAGTAACAAGAGCAACAGCCCCAAGCAGAGTGTCAAAGCACCCAAGACATCAAATGTCTGTCGTCCCTTGGGTTTGAAGTTGGGCACGTAGCGTTGCGCCAGAATAATCCCCAAAATACCAACCGGCAGATTGACATAGAAAATCCAGCGCCAGGAAAGCACACTAAGAATAATCCCACCAAGAGATGGACCTGTAACAATTCCTACAGAAACTATAACACCGATTACCCCCATGGCCCTGCCCCGCTCGTCTGGTGGAAACGCTTCGGTGACAATTGCAGCTCCAAGCGCCATGGTCATAGCAGCCCCTGTAGCCTGCAGCACGCGAAACGCAATAAGCCAATGCACGGTTGGTGCCAGGCCACACAGGGCGGACCCTAAAGTGAAGATGGCAAATCCCAGCATATAGATAGATTTCTTACCCACCATGTCAGCCAGCCGACCGATGGCTGCCATAGTACAGGTAATGGTGAGCAGGTAGGCCAGCACAACCCACTGCACTACTGCGAACTCTGTGTCCAGTTCACGTACCAGTGTTGGCAACGAGACATTGATAATACTGCCATCCACCGTTGCGAGAAACACTCCTGCACCTACTGCGGCCATCACAAACCATTTACGGCCGTAGTCAGTCATGGTTGAACTTGAAGCATTTTCTGATTTCATATTCTGTAGATTTGTTACTGATCGTAGCCAATTTTAGGTTTATCATTTTGTAACTCACTGAGTTATGGACCAAATATACACACGTGCTATTAGCTCCATATACTCAACCTCAAAAACTCTGTCACTAGAGCCACCAGCAATACTCATCTTCACCCTTTGCGGTCGAAGTCACCTCCGCAGGCATCCATAAGTGTTTTACCTTTATGCAGGGTCTCTTCATACTCCAGGCTCGGAATGGAATCGAAAACAATGCCACCTCCCACTGAAAAAGAGAGTGTGTCGCGGGCAACAGTAGCGGTACGAATTGCAATGGAAAGATCCATGGTGTTATGAAAACTCAGATAACCGATACTGCCACAGTAGATATGTCGCCGACAGCTCTCCAGCTCATCAATTATCTCCATGGCGCGGACCTTGGGACAGCCGGTTATGGAGCCACCCGGGAAAGTGGCCTGGATCAAATCCACAGTATGGTTGCCCTGCTCCAACTCACCTTCGATAATCGAGACCAAATGGTAGACATTTTGGTAGGCTTCAATGCGCTTGTGCTCGGTCACATGCACCGAAAAGGGGGCGCACACCTTGCCAATATCGTTGCGCAGTAAATCCACAATCATGGAAAGTTCGGATTCGTCTTTACTGCTTGCAGCCAGTGCCTGACGCAGGGTTTGATCTTCCTCTTCGTTTTTTCCACGTGGACACGTTCCTTTGATAGGCCTGGCCTCTATACGATTTCCTGAACGAAGCACAAAGCGCTCTGGAGAAGTGGAGATGATCTGGTGTTCACCAGCCTGCACATAGGCAAAAAATGGCGCTGGATTTTTGTCAAACAAATGACAGAACAGGGTGTAACTGTCACCCGAAAATGGCACTTGAAAACGCTGGGCGATATTTACCTGGTAAACATCACCGGCAGCAATATAGTCAATCACATGCTGAACAGATTTTTCGTAAGCTGTTTGACTGAAGTTGGACTTGAGATCATTAAAATTAGCAGAAAAAGTCAATGAATCTGAACGCTTGATGCCAGCCAGTGCATAAAACTGTGCCACGAAATGCTCCACCTTGAAATCCACACCAGCTGGGAGACCATCCCTGTGTGGCACCATTAATCGAGTGGTTTTCTCCTCTTTATCATAGACCACCAGTAAGGCATGGGCATAGAGAAGCATATGAGGGAGTTGCAGATCATCCACTGTGGTGCGTGGCAGCTGCTCCAGGCAATCTTTCAGATCGTATGAAAGATAGCCCAAAAGTCCGGCGACCAGAGGGTCTGGCCATTCCCCCTGGGGAAGAGCCAGTTGGTCCATGACTGATCGGAGTAACTCAAAAGGATCGTTTTCAAAGGTATGGTTTTGCTGGTCGACAGTTACCCTTACCTGCTGGGTGTCTGTTGAAATGGTCAACCAGGGTAAAGCGCCCATAATATGGTAGCGAGCACAGTCTAAATCGCCGCCACTGAGCAAAACGACGGTTCCGGCAAGATGTGCAAAACGGCCTGCCAATTCCATAAAATCAAGATCCAAATCGATGGTCTCGGTATATACCCCGGTCAACTGCCCGATTTGAGACTGCAACCTTTCCTGCATCTTAGTACCATTCAAATTATTTGTTTGTTTTTTCCCAAGAAAACAATCTGTCTTAAGGTACGTATCCTGGCTTATTTCCCGTTTAGCTGTGTCAGTTTTCATAGAGTGTCCTCCACGGGTCCGAGCTTGAGAAAATTCTCCACCAGTTGAAAACCATGGTCGGTGAGAAAGCTTTCAGGATGGAACTGCACCCCATGAAGGGGAAAGTGACGATGGGACAGCCCCATGATTAGTTGATCATCTGTACGGGCCGTGACTGTCAGAGAGTCCTGCAAGAGAGCTGGATCTGGCTGTACAACCAGAGAGTGATAGCGAGCGGCACGAAATGGAGTAGGGAGGCCTGCAAACAGAGCCTCGCCACGATGATAAATTCCAGAGGTTTTGCCATGGAGCGGCAGGGGGGAGCGTACGGTGAGTCCTCCAAAGACCTCATTTATACATTGCATCCCGAGACAGACACCTAAGATAGGCACTCTTTTATGCCAGGTCCTGATCAGGTCTATGGAAATGCCTGCATGGGCAGGGTCTTTAGGGCCTGGGCTGATGAGAATATAGTCAGGTGCAAGAGCTGCCACCTCAGCCAAGTTGATCTTATCACTGCGACGTACCTGAATCGCCAAGGGATATTGACGAAACATCTGCACCAGATTGTACGTAAATGAATCGTAATTATCGATAACCAATAGTTTCGCCGTCATCACCAAACCTCTTTTGTCAGGCCAGAAAAATAAAAAAAACCACCCAGCGGCGAGTCTGGGTGGCATAGCCTATTACATAACTCACATCAAGCAGGCATGAGTAACCACCTGCTGTATTTCTTAATGTACTTCCTACCTCATATAAAAATTTCAGCAGGACGTCAAGCATATTTCATATACGGATATGCATGAAATATTTGAGAGAAAAACCCTTGCCACACCACTCTTGAAAACAGACAATCAACCCTCAGGTATCTCCACCATAATTACTGTACCGGTGGCGCAAAGGGTCTCCCCTGCCAAGAGACGCAGGTCAACCGTCACCTTGCGTCCCTTTATCTCGACCACCTTACCCCGCACCTCCAGCTCCACACCAATAGGCGTTGGTTTGAGATAGTCCACCTTGAGCGAGGCGGTGACGAAACGGGATATAGGCTCCCCGCTTTCCTTTGCCTTTGCCGCTGCAGCGGTTCCGGCGCCATGGCAATCCATTAGCGAGGCAATCATACCGCCGTAGACAAAACCTGGAAACCCACCAGAATATTGAGACTTTGGCGTATGACGACAGACACTTTCGTCACCATCCCAATAACTTTTAAGATGGAGTCCATGGGCGTTGTTCCGACCACAGCCATAACAATGTGAATAATCCTCAGAATACTGATCTTGAAATGCCTGGTCCTTCATGATCACCTCGCATGTGTGAAACTTGTATTATGGGTGGTTCCACTCCACACCTATGGCAGAACCACGGTTTAAAATTCCAACAATCAATCCCGGTAAACTCCCCTGCCACTTTTACGACCCAACCAGCCGAATTGAAAATGACACGGTACCCTGTTCAATCCACGTAGAAGAGGATTTGATACAGGGCAATGTAATATCCTGCTTTAATTTCTAAAAGTATGGGCGGGGTATGTTCCCAGCATGTCAACACGTTTTGCGAAAAAACGGAGCTCTTCAAGTGCCAGTTGCAGTGAAGGTTCGACAATATGTCCTTCTACATCGGCATAGAAACTTGCTACATGAAAGTCTTTGTCAACATAGCTTTCCAATTTTGCCATTTGTACACCGTTTGTGGCAAAACCACCCAATGCCTTATACAGTGCTGCAGGAATATTTCTTACGTCAAAGGTAAAACTTGTGAGATATTTTTTTCCCTCTTCAAATTCAGGTACATCCTTATCACGGGAAAAAACCAAAAAACGAGTGGTGTTATGTGCTGCATCCTCAACATTTTTTTTCAAAATCTCAAGACCATAGAGATTCGCAGCTAATTCAGAGCCAATCGCTGCCTGGGTTTTGTCACCCCACTTTTTAATATCGGAAGCACCTTTGGCCGTATCGGCGACGGTGTGTTTAACCATGTTCAGTTTTGCTATTATTTTTTTGCACTGTGGCAGGGCATGCACATGGCTATGTACATCCGTCAACTCTTCCATTTTTGCACCAGGGAGACCAAGTAAACAGTGGTTTATCAGTTGAAAGTGTTCCCCAACAATGCAGAGTTCCCCATGGGGGATGAGATCATAGACATCGGCAACACGACCCGCCAGGGTATTATCAACTGGAATCATAGCAAGATCAGCCTTTTTTTCTCTAACAGCCAGAAATGCGGCCTCAAAAGATACGCAAGGGACTGTATCAAGCTCCGGGTAGGCCATTCGGCAGGCAAGATCTGAATAGGCACCAGCCATTCCCTGAAATGCTATTGTTTTGTAGTTTTTATCAATCATATGTTTCGCCAGTATAGGATGTTCCTGTCTCGGTTTATTGTCACCATTGGCAGAATATTTTCAGCCAATGTAATTATGTAACCCCTGCCCTCTAGACGACAAATATAACCTTCAATATCATTGATATAACAAAATCAAAGGCCATCGGGGTCACTTTTTGAAAAATTGAAAATCAGAGTTTCTCTGTTGCGACTACACAAATCCAGAATTCGAAATGCCATATAAGAATCTATATTGAATTTTGCGACAAGTTCAAATGTCCGTCTTCCAGCGGTACCTTTCTATACAGTTTATTCTCTGTGATGCTTTCGCCAGAAATATCAAAAGTACACTCCACATCGAAAATCGTCAATTTTTCCAGCACTCTTTATACTACCTACATTTTGCAATTGACTAGTCCGGAGTCTATGCTTACCTGCCGGAAATGCGAGGCAGCGAAGCTGAAGACGTATAAATAGTTCAACACTTCGATAACAAGGCAGATTCGGTGGAATTGTCTATCCCGAAAGGTAGCAAATAACAGAAAATATTCTATTTATTTTTCTCGATGCTTTTCACGGTGAGGCAAGCAGGATGGAGAATGTATTTTGCGTATTTTCCATATTTTTCTCGTCCCTTACTGCAATCTTCCTGCGTGCGGGGACACATAAAATCAGGGTCAACAGCATAAATCCTGGCCATTACTTTTTCTTCTATTAGTGGGTCGTTGTAGCTGACGCAATTATTGCCTTCATCCCAGGTTCCATCAAGAAAATCCATGAGATTAAATTTTTGTTTAACTCTCCATTTACGAACGATTTCTCGAGAACGAATAGAATCCAGGATTTGAATGCTGCAACCGATATAAGATGAGGTGAAAAAATTGGCAAATCTACCTTTTAGTGGGTCGTCTTTTTTTTGAAGAACCTTGTTCCAAAATCGCCAACCGTTAAAGTTGGAAACCAGATCGGCGTAGGAATAGATACCGGTTGTGGCATAACCGAACATCCCCTTCTCCTGGTCTCGTCCCCATTGAATCGCTTGGAGCAAGGACTTATCTTCTTCGTGGGTTTGTTCAAAATAGTCCCATCCTTCGGAAAAAAAATGGCCTATCTTATCAAGTCCAATAAGATGTCCATCAATAGTTACAACATCACTCAATTCTTTCAGATTTAAGGAAAAACCTTCAATATAATTAATG
Organism: Desulforhopalus sp.; assembly: GCA_047619065.1. Classification (GTDB taxonomy): domain Bacteria; phylum Desulfobacterota; class Desulfobulbia; order Desulfobulbales; family Desulfocapsaceae; genus Desulforhopalus_A. The sequence goes on along the minus strand of JBLHNA010000042.1, from coordinate 27,720 downwards.
TCGCGGTATATTGAGTCTTTTAAAGGCAGGGAGTAACTTTTTCCAGCAAGCAAGATACGGAGTTGTTTGTCCAGGCTATACCCTTTTAGCCCCCAAGACGCGGTAAGAGAGTCAAAAATTGATTTTCTCAGCTCCCTATACAATGTTTCTTCATCACAAGTGCCCTCTTTGGGCAAAGTCCCAAAACCTGATTGCCACTTATTGGCGCTATCAACACCCTCTTGTATACGATCATTAATGATGGAATTGAGTTGATCAAGACTGTCTTCAAGAACTACTCTTCGAGTGGTTACGCTGTCTATTTCTGCAGTTTGGGCAAAAGTTGACAAAACAAGGAAGAAAATACAGATGATGAGTTGGAAGCCAGATGCCATTTGCATGCGTGGAACGGTCGTATGAATTCATTAAAAAGCAAATATTGTTTTACACAGTACTTAAAATGAATTTGCGTTGATCTGTTGAAGCCTAGAGGTTAGTTTTTACTTTTATTCCATCACTAAGAGTCAAATCATTTAGAGCACTTTTCTAATTGCATCATTCCGCTCCTGCCTTTCATTTTCTGATAACTCATCCCAAGTTGTATCAAAAAGGATATCAAAGGATTCAGGATTTTCTTCAAGCGCAAGATCTAACCAAGACATTGCATCAAAAGCTTCATGCACACATTGTTCTTCAGCAACCCTCGCGGCCTCTCTGATTTGTTCTTTTAACGTTGCCACTGTATTCTCCTTGTTTTTCTTGTTGAAGTTGGCTTCATGATATCCCAAGTCATCTTCGTTCAACTCAGTCAATGCACTCTCATTGTAAGCATCGATAACATATTATGCGTAAATACAATAGAGTATCAGTTAAATTTGACTGTTTTGAGAAATTTTCAACGTCGAATGAGGCTGATGCGACAGCCTTTGCCGTTGGGTTAAAATTATTCGGTGAGATCATGATGAAAAATAAAGATAAGGAATTGTTCAAGCAATTTAAGCCTCATTTTGCAGATTTCATGAAAGAATTGAAAAAGTCATAGCAAAAGTCGTATATTATGTTTTTTATACGAAGAGCAGGTACATCAAGTCGCCCGGTCTTGCCGGGCTGACGCTCTGGTTAGAACATCTTTTTTGATAAGGAATTGATCATGAAAACGAATCAAGATATTCCTGCCCATAATTATAAAGAGGCCCATGATAACGTCCAGCGTTTGGATGGAGAACCTCTTCTGTCATTTGATCCGCAATTCCCGTTTGTACTGACAAAATTTGAGTTAATGAATACGTCTGCTCAGGCAGATTACCCTCATCGACATAACCACTATGAAGTACTGTTTATTTGCGATGGTGAAGGAACACATGTCATTGATTTTGAGCCCTACCCCGTTCAATCGCCTGTATTCCATTTTCTCTCAAAAGGCCAGATCCATTTTTGGCAATTGACCAAACCACTAAAAGGCTACGCCCTGCTTTTTCCTGAAGAGTTTCTGGGCTTTCCATCTTCAGATGTTCTCCGAGCCCATGATTTCGCTTTTTTTCATCATGTTGGAAATGCTCCACACCTTTCTCTAGACCAAGAACAGTTTACGATTATGAGGGAGTTATTTGAGGGAATGGAGCTAGAATTTCATGACGTTAACGCGCGTAGTATTACAGTCTTACGCGCCCAACTCCACATCCTGCTCACAAAACTTAACCGCCTGTATATTGTTGACCGTCCAGATGAAGATTCCCAGACAACATCGTCACTGGTGCGTCATTTTAAGCAACTGGTATCCGAACATTTTCTTACAGACCATTCAGTTCAGGATTATGCCAACAGAATCGGGATCAGCACCAGTCATCTTAGAGACAATGTCAAAGAGGTCACCGGATATGCTCCGGGATATTTTATCCGCGAAAAGCTTGCCCTCGAGGCTAAGCGATTGCTCGCCCATAGCAATGCAACCGTCGCTGAAATCGGCTATCTTTTAAACTTTGAAGATTCATCCTATTTCGGGCGGTTCTTTAAACGCGAAACAGGTACGAGTCCTGTTGCCTTCCGCAATCAAATTCGAGAACAATACCAGATTCTCCAACAATAATTTCCAGCCAAGTCTCTCGCCTTTCAGGCGCAAGGATTTCACGCCTGCCAGCATTAAATTCACGAAAAGTACCAGAATCTCCGCGTTCAGTCTCTTTTAAAATACCTCGACATATTGTCTTATTGCTTCAGTTTCAGTGAAACGCAACCCGTACCTGGTAATGCTCTCAAATGGTGTGAAGTGTGCAACATTGTGACGCAGATACAAGCCCAAAATTCTCATGATCTTTTTGATATGAAGCGAAATACACACTGCTCTTGAGTCCATTGGATTGCCCCAGTGAAATTTGAAATTTAGGCTATTTATCGAAAAATTCATGAGAAATGCGGGCTAAAAAAAATTTAACCCTATCGTGTTGAAAAACAATTTTTCTATCAACATTGGCAACTGTTGCATACAATAAAGGAGTAAAAACAATGAAGTCGTTAAAAGATTCTTTATCCGCTTGTGTTCTGAGTGTACTGAGTGCGTGTTTCGTCATGATGTTTTGTACCTCAAATGGTTTTGCTACTGATACCAAAAGCACATTTGATGTGGAGGCGGTAAAGGCCAAATACAGTGTTAGAGACTATGTTTACCAACCCTTGCCTGAGAGTGGCTACAACTATTACAAGATTGCCGACAACGCCTATTTCGTTCATGACGATTTCGAGAACCAGGTCTTTTTTGTAACCGATGTAGGTGTTGTTGTTTATGACGCAAAGCCGGATGTAACTCCATATTTGCTCAAGGTGGTAAAAGAGGTTACCGACAAACCGATCACCCATGTGATCTACTCCCACCATCATCGCGACCATGCAGAGGGAATGTATCTTTATCCAAAAGATGCGATAAAAATCGCCAATGATGAGACAGCCAGATTACTCAAAAGAGCAAATGATCCAAAACGCCCTATGCCAGATATCGTCTGGGAAGGCAGTTATGTTCTGGAGACTGGTGGGCTGCGACTTGAATTAAAAGATTTGCCAGAAAACTGGCATTCACAGTCCGACACTCTCGCCTATGCACCTCAGCAGAAAATCTTAATGGCTATTGACACATTCCATGCCGATGCTGCTCCTTGGATTCATTTCGGAGAAGCAAGCAATCCAATGTATGCCTTTCAACTGCCACAGATACTGCTCGACACCTATGACTTTGAGTTCATGGTTACCGGTCATGAAAGGATTGTAGCAACCCGACCTCACTTGGAGCTATACAAAGAACTTCTTGAAGACATGAAAAGTATTGTTTTTGAGGTTGCACAGTCCCCAGCATTCCACGCTCTTGCCAAAGAGTCCATGACACGCTACTCCGATGGTCAAGAACACTGGATCTACAAAGAAAATATCATGAATGCGTCGAAGATGTGTGCTGCTAAGTTCATTGAGCGCTGGGCGGGTAAAGTTCGAAACGTTAATCTGAATATGGAAGAAAATTTCCAGATGATGTTCATGCAGCTTGCGATTCTGAATCCGTAATAAATTAACAGCAGCCAGAACCAGGAGCGGAGAATGAGAAAACCATTCTCCGGCACACTCCGACACCAATTCAGGTAATTATGAGGTCATTTTCCATTCCAGGTCTCTAAAATTACAACAGTACCCTCAACTATTTATTATATAGGGCTTTAAAAATGCAAAAAGTAACGACATGGGTTTTTCTGGCGCTTTCCATAGTGCTCGCAGGGAATGTTTCATCTAACGGCCTAACTCCTGATCAGAAAGCGCGTATAGCAGACTTTCTTTCTATGAATCTTTATGTTTATGAAACTACCCTCGTTGGCACACCAGAAGAATTTAAAAACACTGTAAGTGCCCATTTAGACTATCAAGTTATGCTTGAAAACAAAGGCATCATGTTTGGGGCCGGACCTCTTACTGAAGAAAATACAAGTGATCATCCGACATCTGGCCTCATAATTATCCGAGCGAACTCATTTGATGAAGCTAAAGCTATTGCAGACGCAGACCCTTTTCATGCGGGAGGCGTAAGATCGTACAAACTTCGTAAATGGACGCTTAACGAAGGAAGCTTTAATTTTACAGTAAATATCTCTGACCAGACCGTTGAAATAAAATAAGCCTTTGACATAACAAACACGCGGCCTCCAGAAAAATTTCACTCAACCTTTCTGGAATCCGTTATGGAAAATAAGGGATGCACCACCATCCCCAGAAGTCACCCCAAAAAGAGAGAATAATAAAATGCTCAGAAAATGTGTATCAATCACCCTTGTATTATCGTTAATTGCACTTGGCTTTTCAGGAATATTGATGATCATGTTGAATAGCTTCAGCTTTCAACTACAAATGCACCCTGTGCATAAAATATTCGGAGTCATCATGGTTCTTGCCGGTTGCCTTCATGTATATCTAAATTTCAAGCCCATAAAGAACTATCTTAACAACAAGACAATCCTCGTTTTCGGTGCGATTCTATCCGTTTTTCTCATTGTTCTTGTTGGCGTTGGCTTAAATAAACCTCTGGACCCAGAAAAAGTTAAACAGATTCAAGAGATAATGTCGCAAATGGGGTAAGACACTAAAAGTTGCTATCAAGAGAAAATTATGAGTGAAAAGCTAAATATCAGTGGTGAAGGAAAAATCATTCTCGATTTACTTAAGGAGCTTAACAATGTTGATCTTAAGAAGACGGCGACCCATAAAAATCTGCCACTTGAAGCAAATGGAGAAGTGGTAATAGAATCATTTTCCAGGTGTTATCTGGTTAGTCAAGATGGTGTGTCTGTTACTGATGGGAGATCGATATCTTCGAAACAAAAAGTGGCTGTTCTCAGCTATATTTTGTCAGAATCTACAGGAGCACCCGCTTATGATTTCGTCCCCTTTAGCCACCTTGGCGGATTTAATATCGGCAGAGAGCAGCACGTAGGTAAAAGCATTAAACAACCTTTATTAAATACATTCGGCGACGAATATGAACTATTTGCTAAAGCAGCTTTGAAAATTGGTGGCATACAAACAGATGGCGACACTCCCGACAAGCATGTCTGGTTGTTTAAAGCTTTTCCCAACATCCCCATACAAGTCATTTTCTATGGGCGTGATGAAGAATTCCCAGCCGATGTCCAAGTCTTGTTCGATAACAAAGCACTCGATTATTTCGGAACAAAATGTTTGGGATTATTACCAGGATATTTCACATGCACCTTAATTGATGCAGCATCTGACTTATAGCAGTTGGGGCAGAGTTACACTGATGGGTTTCTCTGGAACTTCAACCATCTCTTTTCTAAGCCATTTGTGCTGTTCATCTTCTTGATAGGATTGATGCCAGATCATCTTCATCTTGCCCACCGAAAAATCAAAAGGCCGTGAAAAAAAGGCATAAACTATAAAAACAAAAAATTGAGTTTCAAATCAAAAAGTCATGAGAAATTCGGGTTAGGCGGTCTACGGTTCCGCTATCAAAATGAGCCGACACCTCAAATAATAAACTCTCTCGACAAGGTAGAATGGTTGTTCTACCTTGTCATTTATGACTTCAATGAAAGAACAAATCGCTTCCAGCCTAGAACAGGCATTTAATGCTCGTGGATTCGCCGAACCCAGCGTTGCTGAGTTAAAAAAGGCAGCCGGTACCAGCCTCAGAACACTCTACCGTTATTTTCCATCAAAAGAGGCAATGGTGATTGGGGCACTTAACCATCGCCATGACCGATACCTTTCTTTTTTGGCCGAAAATGAACCGTCGCCAGGAAAAGAATCAATCATCCACCTGTTTGGTCGTCTTGCTGATTGGATGACCAGTGACGCACCTAATGGTTGTCTATACCTCAATGCATTAACATCCTTTCCCGGTAATAAGGATGTGCGAGACGCTACCCTGCAATACAAGAATGAAATCATCCAGCTACTAGGTCGCCGAAGCGGACAAAAGGGTTTGGCTAATGAACTTTTTCTGCTCCACGAAGGAGCATCTGCCGCCTGGCCGATTGTTGGTATTCAGGCCATTCACTCTGCAGTGTCTGTTGCTGTGAAAAACTATGGCGGTGAGAAATGAGGGTTAATGGAGGAAGTAATGAGTGATGTACCCAAATTTATGAGAGGTGTTCAACTTATCGGTCACGGTGATTTTGATAAATTAGTGATTCGCGATGATATTCCGATACCGGAACCGGGACCTGGTGATGTTCTCATAAAAGTAGGAGCAGCCAGTGTGAACAATACTGATCTTAATACTCGACTCGCCTGGTATTCAAAGTCAGAAAGAGGCTGCAGCGATGCAAGTTGGTCCGGAAATGCCATTCAATTTCCTAGGATTCAAGGTGCTGACGTTTGTGGAAAAGTTGTTGCTATCGGAGAAAAAGTGAGCAATGATCTCCTGGGCCAAAGAGTGATTATTGAGCCATGCATTCGTGAAGCTGGTGGTAAAGAATTGGATTCTCCATGGTATTTTGGTTCCGAATGTGACGGCGGGTTTGCAGAGTATACTATTGTCGCTGCCCGAGATGCCTATAAAATAAATAGCAAATTCAGCGATATTGAACTCGCGTCTTTCCCTTGTTCGTATTCCACAGCTGAAAACCTTCTTACGCGTGCCAATGTCACCACAGGTGATGTTGTGTTGGTAACCGGAGCATCAGGGGGCGTTGGATCAGCAGCAGTTCAACTCGCAAAATCCCGTGGCGCAACAGTTATTGGCGTTACCAGTTCAACTAAATCAGACAGAGTTCTGAGTCTTGGAGCCCAAAAGACACTCGACAGAAACGATAACATTGTACAAAAACTAGGTAAGAACTCTGTTGATGTTGTTATTGATTTGGTGGCAGGCCCACAATGGCCTGACTTGCTGGATGTGCTCAAGCCTCTGGGTAAATATGCGGTAGCGGGCGCAATAGCTGGACCACTTGTTGAGTTGGATGTAAGAACACTTTATCTGAAAGATTTAAGCCTGTTTGGATGTACGGTACTCGCTAAGAATGTTTTCAGTAACCTCGTTAACCGGATTGAAGTAGAGGAAATCAGTCCTGTGATATCTGATATTTTCTCCCTGGGGGAAATAGTCAAAGCACAAAAGCAATTTGAGACCAAACAGCATATCGGTAAGTTAGTAATTGATATGTCGCGAAGCTCCTGACAGTAAAATATCTTTCACACATGTCCCACCGTTTTTCCACGGTGGGACTCTAGCCCGAATTTTTCATGACTTTTTGATTTGAAACTCAATCGTTTGTTTTTATAGTTTTAAAATGACTTCCTTAATTAACAGGGTGTTTTTCGTTTCAAATCAAAAAGTTCACCCTTCGGGCCAACAGATTTATCCGCAGTTGCTTCGTTACCGAGCATTTGCAGGTAGCGAAGACTCCGGTAGATTATTACAGCTTCATGCCCGGTGTCTCGACCTGCGAAAAACTTTGTTGGTGAGAAATATGGGCTAGGGCCCCCTGGGCCTTTAAAATACTGAGGCACTCACGGTTGCACGCTCGGCTTAATGAGTAATTCCAGCCCTGATGCTATCGGCGTATAATCTACTTTCTATATAGAGCGAAAGCGAAGCTACTGCACGATCGCAAACCGGAAAAGTCGGAATACCTTTTGCGAGTAGTGCATCGCGAAATGGATCGTACAATCTTCCACCATCAACCACAGCAACCACAGGTACATCACTGTTGCTGGCCACTTCAAAAAGAAGGGCTACAATCCCATTTGCAGCATCCAGAGAGAATGCTGGTACCTGCGTTTCATCAAGGGTATGCATTGCCGGTGACAAGGGATCCAAACCAACAACAATGGCATCTACTGCACCATCCTGACTCAGCACGCGAACAATCTCGGAATGTGCTTGATCATCGGCTGTTGGATTAATATCTAAAGGATTGGATATAGTGACAAGTTTATCTAAACGCTTTTCAGTAAGAACCTTGGCAATCTCCCTCACAGTTGACTCAGAATAGCTGGCCAATTGCATCTGAAAATCATCTGATTGAATAGAGTCCGCCATGCCAACGGCTTCAAAACCCGCGCCACTCATAGCGGCCAGCCGGTTACCCTTAATCTGTTTGTGGCTGATATTTTCTGCGAGAAGGAAGAGATCCTGAAACTCTGTAAAGGATCTGGCCACAATAGCTCCGGCCTGTCGAATGCAGCTCTCACATACCATATAATCGCCTGCAAGTGACGCCGTGTGACCGCTGGTAGCAGTTTGACCTTCAGGGGTGCGTCCTGCCTTGTAAAAGAGAACTTCCTTGCCCATCAGAACGGCGTGTCTGACTGCTTGGGCAAATTCAAGCCCATCGAGATCATTAAAGCCTTCAGCGTAGACCGCAATAACATCAACTTCACTCGAATCTTTGAAGTATTTAACCATATCTCCCAGGGTAAGATCCGTCTGGTTACCCATGGAAACTAAATAGGCAGGGGCCAACTCCGGGCACTGACTACTGCGATGCAGCATAAATGCCCCGCTCTGGCTCACTAGTGCAGCACGGCGCGGTTTAAGCGCCCTGTTCTTTGGTAATTTTTCTTCCGGGATAAACCATGTATCATATTTCCCGGGATGGGAGATCACCCCCATGCAGTTCGCCCCTAAAAATACCGGTCCACCTCCCTCAGTTGCGTGGACTGCATTAATCTTGGTGATTACCTGCTCTGCCCGCTCCTTGCTTTCCTCGTTCTCACCCATCCCCCCGGGAATTAACATGACGCTATTGGCACAATCGAGCTCAACTATCTCATCGACGAGAGCTGGAACCTGATCCGCCCCAATTGCCACGACAAAGAGATCAAGTTTTTCTGGCAGTGACTGAAGATCAGGCACACATTTGACGCCCTCGATTTCATCGACTCCGGGCTTGATGAGGTAGACATTCTCCTTGTTGTATCCTTCAGCCAGTATGTTATCAAGAATGATGCGACCAAAGTTTTTACGCTTGGTCGAAGCACCAATCAAACCGATGGTTTTAGGATGGAGTAGATTTTCTATTTTGGCTACAGGCCTTTTATTGTCAACTCTCTGGGGCAGTGAAAACTTGCACATGCCATCCAGTGGCACCATCAGAAAATCTGTAAACGCATACGGATTGACTTCCATCTCCTCAATGACAAATTCCGCATCAGGATTTGTAACAGAGTAGGTGCACCCCATCTCAATGAAGGAACTAAAACATTCAATGAGTTGCTCATCGGTTACAATACGGCGCTGTCCACGGGTGAGCCCCGCTAATTTTCTATAGGAAATTGTCTTACGGAACAGTTCAAAAAATCTTTCGCCATCAATCTGTTCACATGAGGCTGCAACAATGGCTTGGCCTTTGCGAAATCGTTTGGCATAGAGCTCTGTATCGGTTCCACCCAGGCCCGCGCTGATGACCATCCCGAATTCACGGGTATTACGCAGCCCCACAATAAGCTCATTACCAAAGGCTGAGGAGTCGGGCGGCATAAACTGCACCATAAGCACGCCTTGAAGATCTCGACTGATTGCAGCTATCAGGACTTCCCCTGTTAACCCCCGGTACACTTCCGGCATGCCATCAGGATTGGCATGACACCAGGCAGCATAGTTTTCAGGTACCTCGTAGAGCATTCTGCGCATGGAGGATCGGATTTTATTTGGATCTTTCTCTATAACCCGAACACCTTTTACCTCTGTCTTGTGAATGATCGTGGGAGAAACTATTTTCAAAACGACTTTCTCACCGGGAAGGGCAAGCAATTCTTCATCTGAAGTCCTGGCACCACGGGGTATAAGGATAGATTTGGGTGGTGTTTCTGCACCTGACCTGGCAAGAAGGTTGTACACCTCGTATTCAAAGAGGAAGTAGCGATTTTCCTGCTGAGCTGTACGAAAAAGCTCAGATATTTCATCAAAATTGATCTGAGTGCTTATTTTTGAGTTCATGGCTTTGTATTTAAAAAGGAAGCTAACGAGACCTATTGTCTTAATCGATAATTTGCCTGTAGCCAGAGTTCATCTGGAAAATTTCTAAAAGGAGCAAGCTCGCTCAAAGCACCCACCATAACAACCTTATAATATATACTCACCAACAAATTGTATTGGTGAGAAAGCTCACAGGTCGCGACAAAAAAGTACCACCTCTTAAGGTGACAACACAGAAGAACCCTTCAATAATGTCTAACATATACATCGACATATTTATTGGTTCTTGGTCTCCAAAAGCCAAACATGCGAAAAAAGGCCGATGATTATTGCTTGAAACTGGCATCTAGAGTTTTATACTAATCTACTGTGAACGTTGTGGAACCGTATCAAATATTAATGCCATTCCAATGGGAAATTATGACAAGCAAACTTGAACGTCTCCGTAAAGATGCAATTGATATATTCCAGACAGGCCTGAAAGCAGTAGCGCCTGGCACAGCAATTAGAAGGTGCTGCAGCCTTGAAGGCCGAAATCTCGTGGTAGATGACAAAGAATATAATCTTGACTCTTTTAACCGTCTTCTTGTTCTCGGTACTGGTAAGGCTGGAGCCTCAATGGCAAAAGCAATTGAGGAGATCCTGGACAATGAAATTTCTGAGGGGCTCATCACCGTTAAGTATGGCCATCTGGAAAGACTTTCCAAGATAGAGCTGATTGAAGCAGGCCACCCGGTGCCTGACCAGCATGGCTATGATGGTGCCCAGGCTATATTGAAACTCGCAGTAGAAGCAGATGAGAAGACCCTTGTTCTCTGCCTTATTTCAGGAGGGGGCTCGGCTTTACTTCCTCTGCCCGTGCCTGGGCTAACACTGTCTGACAAACAGCTAACAACAAAAATACTTCTGGAATGCGGGGCTACCATTCAGGAGATTAACACGATCCGGAAACATCTTTCTGCCATTAAGGGAGGAGGGCTCGCCCGAGCGGTGTACCCTGGGACATTAATCACCTTGATATTGTCGGATGTTGTTGGTGATGACCTTGATTCAATAGCATCTGGTCCGTGTGTGCCTGATCCTAAAACATTTTCTGATTGCCTCTCAATACTCAAGAAGTATTCAATCCAAGAGAAAATACCTGCAAGTGTACTGCATCACATTAAAGATGGTACAACAGGAAATGTATCCGAAACACCCAAGGCAGGAGATAAGATTTTCTCAAAAACAGACAATATCATCATTGGCAGAAACTTTGATGCCCTCATCACAGCGAAAAAAAGAGCAGAGGAACTTGGCTACAATAGCCTCATACTTTCCTCAATGATCGAAGGGGATACGACGGAAACGGCTGCCATTCATATGGCAATTGCAGGTGAAACCGCCCTCCATGATGAACCTGTGAAAAAACCGGCGTGTATTCTCTCTGGCGGTGAAACAACAGTGATAATTAAAGGGAACGGGAAAGGTGGGCGCAATCAGGAATTCGCATTGGCTGCAGCACTCAGAATGGAAAAAATCAATGATACTGTAGTGCTGTCCGCTGGCACCGATGGTGGCGATGGCCCGACAGACGCTGCTGGAGCCATAGCAGACAGCTCTACTCTGGAAAGGGCCCAAGCTATCGGCCTGGACCCTTTAGCCTATCTTGAGAATAATGACTCATACCATTTTTTTAATTCGCTGGGAGACCTCTACAAAACGGGGCCGACCAATACTAATGTGATGGACCTGCGCATAATTTTGGTTGGATGATATCGCCGACGCTGGGCTCAGACACAATGAGATCCTCACGTGAAAAGAGAGCGGATTGAACTCGATTCAGGACTTATTTTTGCGATCGTAAAACGTAACAAAGAATGAATCGTCCCCATACCTACCGAACGACTCCTGAAAGAGATGAAACCCTTCACAATAATCTGAAGCAACCTAGCCCGAATTTCTCATGACTTTTTGATTTGAAACTCAATTGTTTGTTTTTATATTTTAAAAATCACTTCCTTAATTAACAGGGTGTTTTTCGTTTCAAATCAAAAAGTTCACCCTTCGGGCCAACAGATTTATCCGCAGCTGCTTCGTTACCGAGCATTTGCAGTAGCAAATTACAGCTTCATGCCCGGTATCTCGACCTGCGAAAAACTTTGTTGGTGAGAAATCCGGGCTAGTCCTCACTTCATTTAAAGCCTATTTAATAGATGTGGTCAAATTATTTCCAGACAGTAGCTCTTTTTGCCGGTCATCTAATCCGAATAATTATTCGGATGCTTACCTTGACACACACCCTGAAAATCGGGATACTATGAGTTACTTGCTTAAATTTTTAAGTAAATGTCTGCTAGCGGTCTGCGACAGACAGTTCCTTTCTGAATTTTTTTCTATCACATTTTATTCTCAAATCATTAAGGTAAAGGATTACACACATGAAGAATTTGAAAATTGGAGTAAAACTGGTTGGAGGTTTCATTCTCACAGCGTTGATCATTATGGCCGTAGGGATCACCGCAATTGTGGAGCAAGGAAAAATGCAGCACCTGCAGGAAGAGCTGGCGGATGATAATTTACCGGCCGTACAAAATCTATTGATAATAAAAAGTGAGGCAGCGGCAATAGCCAGCCTAATGCGCACTATTCTTACACCCTATATTTCGGTTGAACAACGCAAACTTTCTCATCAAGGACTTGGCGAGAGAAGAAAAATCTACGGTGCAGCGAAAACAGCTTTTCTAGCCCTCGATTTTGCCGAGGCAGTGAAACCTCAATTCGATATTTTTTCGAAACATATAAGTAAGTGGGTCACAGTTAACAATAAGGCAGTCGAGATTTCCCAAAACCTTATCGATACTGACATGACAAACCCGATAAGACTGAACAATCATATGAATGATTTCGAGATTGCTCACCAGTCTCTTCTGGCAAAGGTTGGCAAACTCGTCGCTTTTAAGATTGATTTTGAGGGCGGTAATGATGGAACGGCCTGTTCACTTGGTAAATGGCTGGGCAATATGGATACTACAAACCCTCAAATTGTTGCCTTGGCAAAAGATCTGCAACCAATTCACATGCAATTGCATCAACATGTTGGCAAAATTAAGGATCTTATTGCTGAAAGCAGAGGCTTTGAAGCCAGGGATATAACCATCAATGAACTATTTCCTCTTTCTGAGAGGGTTTTTAAGCTTGTCTATGACATGAAAGCTGTGAGTGATATAGCCAATGCGTCTTTTTTAGAAATGAATACGCTGTTGCTTGAAGAGGCCTCTGTCCACCAGGAAAACACCTTCAAGGCTCTGGACGTATTAGTAGAAAAAGCAAAGACCGAAGCAGCAGCCACAGTTAAGAGGGGCGAAAGTATTGCAAAAACAAGCCAACTTATCACAATTGTTGGTATTTGTCTCGGTGTGCTACTCGCTCTCATTCTCGGATTTTATCTCACCCATATTATAACCAAACCTTTACAAAAAGGAGTCGAACTTTCTAAAGCCATGGCTGGTGGCGATATGACACAGACAATGGATGTAGATCAAAAAGATGAGATCGGCATATTGGCACAATCACTCAATGAAATGGCCAAAAATCTTCGTAAAATGATTACAGACGTCAGTGTGGGTGTCGAAAGTGTCGACGACTCTTCCAGTCAGTTGGCTGCGATATCGAACCAGATGCAATCGGGTGCAGAAAACACCGCAAGCCGATCAGGCCAGGTAGCATCTGCCGCCGAGGAAATGAGTGCGAACCAAAATACTGTAGCAGCAGCAATGGAACAGGCTTCGGTGAATGTAAATATGGTCGCAACAGCAACAGAGGAAATGAACGCGACCATTAGTGAAATAGCTCAAAACTCTCACAATGCAAAAGAGATCACAACCCAAGCCGTAGGCAAGTCAAAGAAAGCTGCACAGCGTGTCGATGAATTAGGAAGAGCTGCCGATGAGATCAACAAAGTCACTGAAGCAATAACTGAAATATCAGAGCAGACTAATCTCCTGGCCCTGAACGCCACTATTGAGGCAGCCCGTGCTGGCGAAGCCGGTAAAGGTTTTGCTGTTGTTGCTAATGAAATTAAAGACTTAGCAAAACAAACTGCCCAAGCTACCTTAGATATCAAAACCAAAATTTATGGGATTCAGCAGGCGACCGGCATAACAGTAACGGAAATTAATGACATTCAAACCGTTATATCGGATATAGACCAAATCGTATCAACGATCGCAGCTGCTATCGAAGAGCAGACTGCAACTACGAGAGAAATTGCAGAAAATGTTAGTCAGGCGTCAACTGGAATAACTGAGGTGAATGAAAATGTTGCACAAAGCTCTACTGTTGCCGGAGAAATAGCCAGCGACATTGCAGAGGTAAACAATAGCGCCAATGAGATGAATCAAGCCAGTAGCAGAGTAAAAGAGAGTGCGAGTGATCTTTCAGGTATCGCTATTAATCTCAAAAATATGATTGCCAAATTCACTGTATAAATAGTCACCCATCCTTTATCAATACGCTCTCTAGCAGAGTTCATTGGTGACGGATGGGAGTGAGGTTGGTACGCAGTAAGCCAGCGACCATACCTAATTTGTGATGATGGTGGTTCGTAGCAAGTGGTTTTCCTTCCTGACTATGTTGAAGGTATCTTCGTAACAAGGCTAACCGAAATCAAATCAACTGTTAGCCCGAATTTCTCATGACTTTTTGATTTGAAACTCAATTGTTTGTTTTTATGGTTTAAAAATGACTTCCTTAATTAACAGGGTGTTTTTCGTTTCAAATCAAAAAGTTCACCCTTCGGGCCATCAGATTTATCCGCAGCTACTTCGTTACCGAGCATTTGCAGGTAGCGAAGACTCCGGTAGATTATTACAGCTTCATGCCCGGTGTCTCGACCTGCGAAAAACTTTGTTGGTGAGAAATCCGGGTTAAGCATCTTTTGGGCCCTTTTCCTCTTTCAGGCGTACAAGAAGCTCCTTTTCCATCTGTTTTACCACCTGCGTAAGCCCTTTGCTTGCAGTGATTGGGCCGGAGTTGTTCCAGCCAGTGGCTAGAGATAGGGCAGTTTTTTCTCTGAAATGTTCCATGGAGTCGACGATAACTTTCCAGCAAAGTAGTTTCTGGATGATGTGTTTTTCCTCGCTGCTAAGGTCGTCAGTATTAACATCCGGGTTGTTGTCTATTGGTATAATCATTTTTTTCTCAGGGAGATTGTTGGCCTACAGTCTGGAATCCAAGCTAGATATGCGCATTATACCCTATCTCCTGACCTGTAACCAGCCTATCGAATTCTATGGTAACCACAGCGGGCAATGTTCTACACTGAAAGATGGTTACATTTTGTAATGCAACAGCGTTATGACACTATTATAGAGGTGTTTAATCCTCCAGATAAAGGGGCTGATTATCCAATATACAACCATAGTTCGGAGAACATAAACTATACAAATCTGAGCTTAATCTGAGAATTACAGAACAGTATGGCACCGTCGTGACCGGGCTATAAGGAGCCCTTTCCGGCCCCGGACTTTTTCTCTGGCTTGTAATAGTGAATTATGTATATAATTCCCCCGGAGAAGCTGTAATTTCAATTCTTTTAGTTTTTTGTTGTGGGGGCTTCAGGTATGGAACAGGAAATCATCTTTTTTCTCGTGGCTCTAATAGCTTCGCTGGCTATTTTTGGCTTTGGTGTACTCATAGGACGGCGGGTAAAGAGGCCTGCTGACCTGGAACCGAATGAACAAATCTTCCAGAAGATACTTGAAACCGCCCCGATTGGCATCTGTATTATCAGGGAAAGACGGTTCGCATTCGTCAACGACATCTATTTTCGCATGTTCGGCTATGAGTCTTCCGACGAGGTGGTCGGCAGGTTCGTGGAAGAGCTGTACGCTGAAGAGGAGAGAGCTCGCCAGCGCAGTTACGCCAGGGACAGGATCGCCGGAAAGCCTGTCCCGACCATTTACGAAACCGTAGGTCTGAGAAAAAATGGTGAGAAATTTGAAGTCTCAGCCTGGGTTTCACTCATCCGTTATCAAGGGCAATTATCCTCCTTGGGATTTATCATTGACAGAAGTGATGAAACCGAGATGCGGCGCAGGCTTGACCATGCGAACAGGCTTGAAGCATTAGGTACGATGGCTGGTGGCATTGCTCACGACTTCAACAACATCCTGACAGCTATAATCGGATACAGCGAGCTTGCCTTGTTGCGCAGTAAGGATGACCAAATCGTCTCTGCCGACATAAATCAGGTGCTTAAGGCCGGACATCGTGCCAAAGATCTTATCCGGCAAATCCTTTCGTTTTCTCGCAAGCAGGATCAGTTAACGCGAGTAGTGCGGTTGTCTGCTGTGGTTGATGAAGTTGTGCGGATGCTGAGAGTCACACTACCTACCAGCATTGCCATTAAAGTTAAACTCGCCAGCAAAATTAATATCTTGGCTGACCCAACGCGCATTCATCAACTGATTATGAATCTATGTGCAAACGCAGAACATACTATGCGCACCACCGGAGGGGTCCTGACGATTGAAGTGACAAATTTCAACGCCAGTCAAGGGTCTGAAAAAGAGTATCCCGGATTAATCCCGGGAGAATATGCCTTACTCAAAGTCTATGATACAGGGAGAGGGATTCCCACAGCCATAAAAGAAAAAATTTGTGAACCCTTTTTTACAACCAAGGAAGTAGGAGAAGGAACGGGCATGGGACTTGCTCAGGTGCATGCTATCGCATGCAGTCACGGAGGCTATCTCTCATTTACAGATAATAAACCAAATGGAAGTGTGTTCTCAGTGTTCTTTCCGGTGGTGGGGGGAGAGGAAGAAACAATGGCTGAGGCCAAGGTCAGGCCGAGCAGTGGTAACTGTAAGATACTGTTGGTGGATGATGAGCCAATGGTCCTAGAAGTGACCGAGAGGACCTTGTGTGAGCTGGGGTATGATGTGGTCGTTGGTCGAGAGGGCAAGGAAGCACTTGCCATTTTTGAACAGAATCCAGATAGATTTGATCTCGTGATCAGCGACATGACTATGCCATGTATGACCGGAGATAAACTCGCGGCGAAAATCAAGGCGTTACGGCCTGCAATGCCCGTTGTTCTTTGTTCCGGCAACAGTGCAGCTATTGAAAAAAATTCTAAAGTTAAGGCAATTGTCACCATTCTGGAAAAGCCGATTGATAAAAACTTGTTGGCTGAGACGGTTAGCCGCTTGCTCGACGGCAGTCAATCGAACCCCGAAACGAAATCCTGAAGGGGTGGTTTTGTCGGCAACATCTTCACAGGCTCTTCTCTAAACTATTTTTATTGTACTCACCTTCCTTCAAACACTTTATTGTAACACCGTTTGGGTTACGGGGCTAAATATAGATATTGTTGACGGCTACCCCGCGCTTGATATTTCTACTGTAGATTTCTGATTTTCTGCGGAGTTTCACATCTGAGAGAGGAAGTGCCTCTTTTTAATTCTCTATTAAAAAATCCTTCTTAATACGTTCATAAACACCTTCATCAAGAAGTTTTTCCATGAAGCCACTGATTTTGGCGATACTCTTGGCATGAACTGATTTCTTTGAAAGAACCATATAGACTTTCTGCTCTTGGCGATAGGCATAATCCGCTTTAGTTACAACATCACCAAGTCCTAGCCGAGCTACACGATATTCTCCTGAATATTCGGAAGCAATAACGGCGTCTATGTGATGAGCTGAAAGCATTTTAAAGATCAAATCAGCATCAGCTACGCTCTGTTTGTTTATCAATTTGTCATTATCAAATGCAGAATAGTATTTTACTCCCAATATTGTTCCAACAGCAAGATTTCGAAGATCCTCATGCTTTTTTATAATATGTTCGTTTCCTCTCAGAACGAAAAAAGCTTTATCGGAATAATTTTTGTACGGCGGTTCTATGTAATGGAGATACTCCTCGCGCTCTTTTCTTCGCAAAACACCTGTCATTAAATCTACTTGACCATGTTGTAACAAGTACAAGCCACGTTTGAATGGAACAAAGTCGTACTCAACACGTAGACCGAGTCGCTGAGCTAATTCTTTCATCAACTCAATGTCAATACCCGTTGGCTCACCATTTTTATTAAGGACCTTGACTGGTGGTGCTTCGCTAAACGCTACACGAAGAACATTGTCAGCAAATGTGTCTTGAGCAGCAAAACAGCAAAAACAAACCAACCATAGATAAATGTATTTTTTTACGTTTCCCATCATTATTTCATATCATCTGTTACTCATTTTTCTTCAAAGATCGTTACATTAAAAGAATGATTAAACGTATTATACAATACAAAAACATAGAATATGTTGATCGGCGTGCAACAGAAAAACGCAATCAGAACGTGGTCGGAGTTCCAAACTACTCTTCCCTTTGAACAATGGGAACCCATAAATTACTCGAGTTTCAAGTTATCCCCACAACTAAAAAAAAAAGAGAAACGACAGAGTCAATTCAAGAAATCTATGATTCAAGCAGGACTAGGTTCTGTCTATTGGATGCTACGTGACCTGAAGAGAAAAGGAATTTCCGACGCAAAAAATAAAAATATTGGCGGTCATAAGACTTTAGAAATACAACAACGCTACAACACCGTTATTGAAGCCTTTGATCCAGCAGTTAAAGGTTCTGATTATCCTGATACTACAATTGTTCGGAAAATATAGTAAGTAAAACACTTAGGACTATCTGTTTTTTTGTCTCGACCACACTCCACTACTCACCACATCTACATAGAATAACAATAGATATCTAGCGACACACTGAGCATTGCCTAACATTTAGAAATCCTATATAATACAAATTCTGTGATATGTCGTTGATTGTTAATTACGTAAAGTATCGATTTTCACAATTCTAAAGGAGTACTCCCATGAATGACCCTTTTCAAATTCAACCTGAACTGCGTTACGGAGCCCCTGTTTGCGACGAGATATTAACTGGTAGGCACTTTACGATTGGTTATTCGCACTATTTTAGACAAGCAAAATGGACTCTTGAGATTATTAATCGGAATCAATATCTACTAACCGACGTACAACGTATGAATAATTTTCGCGCCGACACGAGAATTCCCTATAGGTTTCGTGCTGGCTTGGATGCATACAGTGGTAGTGGTTATGATCGCGGACATTTGGTGGCGAGCGCCAATCAGGATATCCAGGATATTCAGAATAGCGAGACCTTCCTCCTCTCCAACATGTCTCCGCAAGCACCTGATTTTAATAGGCAGATTTGGCGGAAACTGGAAGAGGCTATAAGGGACCTTAATAATCGTGAGGAAATTCTGGAAACATATGTTCTCACGGCTCCAGTGTTCTATTTTGGAGTGACCATTCAAACCATCGGCAACGAATCAGACGATTACGGTATTGATGTTCCGATTCCGCATGCTTTTGTCAAAAGTGTTTTGACTGAAGATAGAAGAGGAAGGTTGTCACTTTGGACCTTTGAAATGAAAAACGAGCATCTAGAAGGAGAATTATCCGACTACCTCATTTGCACCTATGATGTTGAGCAGATAATCGGAGGCCGTTTCTGGGATCGGGTTAGCGGAAGCGACCTTCATGAACAGAAGAAAACCCCTAGATCTATGTGGTAAGTGAAAGACATCAGAGTCAATATGGTTATTTTTTCTGAACAAATTGATTCATGTTTTCTGCGCAAAAAAAAGCGGTGAACAAATAACTGTTCACCGGACCAAAACGAACGACCGATAACATACTGATATGACTGGTGCCCCCGGCAGGAATCGGACCTGCGACACCAGGATTAGAAATTAAGCATTATTACACATATTATCAATATTTTACAGAATTACAAGTTCACCACGATCGAGGATAACTTGTACGAATCTCGTTTCTGGCCACCCTGAAAACTACGGATTAGAATTCGGTTATTTATTGGTTGTTATTTAGCTACTTACAAATCAGGAAGTACCCAATTAATTAAAACACCCTATCCCCATTGCTGAATCTAGTTACCTCCAAAACAAAGATGTTCTGGAAGCATTAATAATTTAAAATGCTCCATTTTCTGGCGGATTCATGGGAAGAGTTTTGAATATTATAAAGATCCGGAATGCTCCTTTTCGAACAAGTATTTTGGGCTGAATCAAATTAAAACTGCTCAGGAACAATCTTAATCTGCTGATTTACTAAAATTTTTAGGGTGGCAAGGACCGTCTCTTTTAGCAAGAAGTTTTCCCCTTCATCCTAATGTAGAATAGTTGATACGAATCGCTCAAGAGCATCGTAGGTAAGATTGTCATTCAACTATATCATATTTATTGATACACTGAATTAGTATTAGTTATTGCTTTAACGTATACTACAGTGTGGTATCTGGTTTTTTTGTCGTCATTTATACCTTAAACTTATGGAGGGTGTATGAAGATTAAAAGAAGGGAATTCCTGAAATTGTCAGCAATTGCGGGGGTATCTGTTGCCATGAACGGTTGTGCTAGCGCTAAAGATCCAAGCATGAACGGTCTCGCCCCTGGAACCAATCAAAGCAAAATTGGTGAACACCCAGGAGAATGGAAGCCTTCAACCTGCCAAGGTTGCACAACCTGGTGTCCTGTTGAAGTCTTTGTGCAGGATGGAAGAGCGGTGAAGGTCCGGGGAAACCGTTATTCAAAACAAAATGAAGGCAGTATCTGTCCCCGTGGCCATCTTTCTTTGCAACAGCTCTATGATCCGGATCGCATAAAGGTTCCAATGAAACGGACAAATCCCCAAAAGGGAAGAGGAGTTGATCCCAAATTTGTGCCTATCAGCTGGGATGAAGCATTGAATACGATTGCCGACAAGATGATGGAAATCCGTAAGGCTGGTGAGCCTGAAAAATATTGTCTTATGCGTGGTCGCTATACCTATTTAAGAGATGTTATTTATGATGTTATGCCCAAGGTTTTCGGTTCCCCAAATAACATTTCCCATAGCTCGACCTGCGCTGAAGCTGAAAAATTTGGCTCCTATTATACAGAGGGCCTCTGGGACTACAGAGACTATGATCTTGATAATGCAAAATATATCCTCATCTGGGGTTGTGACCCTGTCGCCAGTAATAGGATGGTTCCTGCAGCAATACAACGTCTCGGTGATGCCATTGATCGTGGAACGGTTGCAGTCGTTGATCCCCGTCTTACCACTAGTGCTGCAAAAGCAAATGAGTGGTTACCTTTAAAGCCTGGTAGTGATGGCGCTCTTGCTCTTGCTATTGCGCATGTCATTCTTTCCGAAGGGCTCTGGTACAAGGGCTTCGTCGGGGATTTTAAGGACGGTGTTAACCGCTTTAAATCTGGCACGCAGGTGAGTGAAGCCGACTTTATGGAAAAAGAGACCCACGGAGTCGTACAATGGTGGAATATTGCCGTTAAAGACATGAGTCCGTCAAAAGCCGCTGAGCTAAGCGGTGTTGACAAGGATCAGATAATTCGGGTCGCCCGTGGAATGGCGGCAGCAGCCCCTAATGTCTGTGTCTGGATGGGGCCCGGCGCTGCAATGCATGCTCGGGGTGGATATTCCGCAATGGCTGTTCACGCGCTCGGTGGTCTGGTAGGTGGCATTGACAACAAAGGCGGCTCATTACAAACCGCAAAAATACCCGTCAATAAGTTAAACACTGATATCCTGAAAAAGCATCAGGATGATCTGGCCAAAAAGCATTCAAAGCTTGAGAAAATTGATCAGCGTGGCCGTCTTGAACTTCCTGTAATTGCAAAAGGTAAATCAGGTGGAGGCGTTTCAACCAACAATGCTGCTACAGGTATCCTCAACAAAGACCCCTATGATATAAAAGTGTTGGTTGGCTACATGAATAACTTCGTGTTCTCCTGTAACGGAACTGACCGTTGGGAGAAGGCCCTTGCAAGTGTACCGTTTACTGTGCATTTGACCACGAACGCCTCTGAGTTTTCCATGTTCGCAGACATCGTGCTGCCCTGTACTGTGAACAAATATGAGAGATATGGTTTTGTTAAAACGAAGGCCAATCGGTACGCCACCTGTACCCTGCTGCAACCGGTAATCGATCCGATTTGGGATGTAATCGTGGACGAGACGGAGTTCCCCTTCCTTATCGCTGAGAAGCTAAAAGATCGTGGTTTTTCAAACCTGTACGATTGTCTGGTTGAAATGTATTCCGATCCTGAAACCGGGAAAAAACCTTCTAATAGCAAAGAGTTCACGATTTTTGCATTAAAATACTATACCAGCCCACTGTGGGACGGTAAAAAAGATAGCCATGGAGACAAAATTAATGGCTGGGACGAGATGCTAAAGAGAGGCATGTGGAATTCTGAAGCGTATAAGTACAAGTCCCATTGGGGTGGAAAGTTTAAAACAGTGAGCAAAAAGTTTGAATTTTATAGTGAAACCTTGAAAAAAGCCCTCGAGTCCCATGCGAAAAAACACAACGTTGATGTTGATACGGTGCTTGAAAAGGCAAACTACACGGCTAAAGGAGAACTGGCCTTTGTTCCTCACTATGAGCCACCGCTCCGTCACGGAAGTGTCAAAGAGTTTCCTCTTGTCTTTATAGACTATAAATCCAGATTGAACAGGGAAGGTCGAAGTGCCAACTGTCCTTGGTACTACGAGTTCAAGCATGTTGACCCTGGTGATGTTGGTGATCAGGATACTCTTAGAATCAATCCACTTGATGCCGCAAAATATGGAATCAATGATGGGGACAGGGTTCGTCTCACCTCCGTTGCTGCCAGTGGCGAGTGTGTCGCTCGTTTATGGGAAGGTGTACGTCCAGGAACAGTTAGTAAATCCTACGGCCAGGGACATTGGGCTTACGGCAAGACTGCGACAGTTGATTTTGCCAAAGCCAAACCTCGAGGCGTTAACAATAACTCCATAATTCCATGGGAACTGGAACGGCTATCCGGATCTAACGCACGTAATGGTGGGCATGCAGCAGTGCGTGTCGAGAAGATATAGCTTATAGGAGGATATAATAATGACGCAATATGCCATGGTAATAGATTTACGAAAATGTGTTGGTTGCGGGGCATGTGCCCTTGCCTGTAAGACGGAGAACAATACCGCCCTTAGGAACAATGGCCAGACCCACAACTGGGCAGATTTCATTCATGAAACATCAGGGAAATTCCCCAATACGACCTACAGAACGCTGCCAGTGTTATGTAATCATTGCAGCAATGCTCCGTGTATTGAGGCCTGCCCAGTTGAACCAAAGGCCATGTTCAAAACCCCAGAAGGCATTACTATGCATAATGACGAGAGATGCATTGGTTGTCGCGCATGTCAGGATGCCTGTCCATACAGTATGGAGGAGGTTAGCAAGGATGGCTCCAGTGGAGAATACAGCGTTATAAGCTATAATGAAGAGGGGGAGGCGACCCACCCCTTCTATTCAAATAAAGCAACATTGATAAAAGGATGTACAACATCAGCAGCCGAGCAGGCACAACTTGCAGGCGTTACACCGCCACATGGAACACTCTACTCACATCCGGATTATGGAAGCGCGAGAAGAGATAACATTGTTGAAAAATGTATTCTCTGTGCCCATCGACTTGCGGTTGACAAGCAACCGTACTGTGTTGTTTCATGCCCGTCAGGCGCACGGGTGGTTGGTGATCTCGATAATCCTGAAAGTGAAGTGTATAAGCTGCTCAGGAAACACAAGCCCTTTGTTCTACAAGAAGACGAAGGGACCTCCCCGAATGTGTACTATATTCGAGAATACGGGGCTCGTTAACCACAATTTTCACTGACAACGCGCTTTCTTTTATCTCTCTTGCACATAAGAGGAAGCGCATTGTCACTCATGGGAAAACAATCGATCATGATAAAAATTGAAGAAACCATACAAAGGGGTGATTGCTTTAAACTCTTGGCAGCCTGTTTTTATGAGCCGGATAAACAACTGTTTCTTGAAGAAAAATTAACGGAAAATCTAGAACATTTATTGCAACTGCAGTCGCCGGAGGGTCTTGCAGCGGCCAGAGAGATGCAGAGTTCTCTTAAGGCTTTGGAGCAGGAGACGTTGAGCGTTGACCATGCCGTTCTTTTTGTCGGGCCCTTTGAGTTAACTGCGGCGCCGTACGGCTCTGTCTATATTGAGAAGAAGCGTACGGTTATGGGAGAATCGACCGTAAATGTGGCTCGGTTTTATCAAGACGCGGGTGTCTCAGTTGACATAAAAGAGCCACCGGATCATATCGCTATCGAACTCGAATTTATGTACTACCTGTGTGCCAGGGAAGCGGCATTCGCAAAAGATGGTCTAAGTGAAGAGTCCTCCCTGTTGAGAGATAAACAGAGAGCTTTTTTCTTTGGTGCCTTGATGCCATGGGTATTAGAATTTTGTGAGGCAATCCGCCAGGGAACAGACAACGGATTCTATTTACATTTATCAACGTGTCTTGAGCAATTCCTTAGATCTTGCGAGCAGATATATACTAAGGAATATCAAGAGAACGCTGTGTAGGGGGTGTTGATGGGGCCAATCGCATTCCTTAGCCATTCTCTCGCAGAACCATCCGTTCAGCCGACGCTTCTCATTAAAAGATGTCTCCGGTCAAGGTTGAACACCAATCAATGTCAAAGGTGCGTGCAAAGTTGCCCCGCTAGTGCATTGAACGTCATTGACCATAAAATATCTTTTGATGCATCTTCATGTACGAGCTGTATGTCCTGTGTTGCTGTTTGCCCGCAGGATGCCCTGGTGAGTGATCATGACATAAAAAAGCTGCTTGGTTCACTCCCGGCCGATAAAGACATTATCATTTCCTGTATCCGTCAAAAGCAGAGTTGTTTCGACGAAATTACTCTTCCCTGTGTTGGTATTGTATCAAAGCAGCTACTGGCTGCTTTTGTTCTCAAGGGTTGTAAATCAATAACCTTTCAATTGAGTGGTTGTAGTGAATGTTGCAATGAAGATGTTTCAAAAACCTTTAGGCTTATTTGCAAACAACTTCTTGAAGAGCTAGATGACCTGCATCCTTCAAAAGTGATTTTAAGTGAAAAAGGGGAGCAATTAACACATCACGAAATGGGCCGCAGGTCTTACTTAACAAAATTACAGCAACTTGTTGTTGGTGCATCAAAAAAGACCTTCTCGATCACTTCTGATCACCTTGATGATGGACTCAAAAATAGCCGCAGAATACCATTTAAAACAGAACTGATAAGAAAAGTAATTACGAGTCTAGAAGGTGATGCACAAACAAAGGTTGTTCGCTTATTCAGTCACAAGGTTTCGCTCACAAAAGAATGCACCTGCTGTCCCCTGTGCAAGGGAATTTGCCCGACAGGGGCCATAAAGATTGAACGTTCTGGCACAGGAAAATGGTTCAATTTTGAAATGTTGGATTGCAGTGGCTGTGGTTTATGTGTTGAATTCTGCAAGAACAATGCTATTTCACTAACACCACACTGTGTCTTGAAACCAGATTTTGTCTCGAAAACCTAGCAACAATATGTTTTGGGAAAAGTATCAATTATCACTTGACGACATCACCTTGGAGTGTAATTATCGTCCGAAAAGCATCCTCTAATTGATTGGTAGTTATTTTTAAAATTGACCTGTTATTTTCAATAAACAAAATCAATAAATGCAAAGTATTGGAATAATAATGAAAAGATCTGCTCCTTATACAATTTTTTGCATGTTGATTTTTGAGTGTCTATCCAATTTAGCCATCAATACATGGGCTGGAGATCAAACAACTCCATCAATGGAAGGTGAAGAACTGATAAACAGAGCTCACACGCTCTACGAAAAAAGTGATATACAACAAGCAGAAAAGGCATTTATTGATGCAATTCGGATGGAAAACATAGCAACTAGGTGGATCATCCTCGCCCAGTTCTATGATGATACTAAGCAATATAGCAAAGCTATTAAAGTAACCAATAAAATTTTAAACAGCTTCCCTGGTAATATTGAACAAATAGCAGAAATCCATAATAGAGCAATTGATGAACTTGGTGAAGAACTGCCGTCAGGTATCCCTCACATAGTGATTCATCAACAAATACAGACAACCGTGGATTCTACCGTGGCAATTCCGATTAAGACACTCAGAAATCGGAAACCTACTGATAAGATACTTGGACGATGCCAAGAGAAGTGGAAGACTGATAATGCAATGATACAGTATTGTATGAAGAATCAAATAAAATCAAAAAGGTTTGTCGAATCAACTTATTCAGATGAAGTTAAAACTTTCTGCAATGAGAAATGGGGGTGGGACTACCAAATGGTAGAATACTGCATTCATAATCAACGAAAAGCCCGAACTAATTTGCAAAATCTACCGAATGATGACAGCTATATGTTTTGTAAAGATAAATGGAATCAAGACTACAGAATGATTGAATACTGTTTGAAAAACTAAAAAAACTTAAATAGCTACTATTTCTCTTATCATATAATTTATTAACTACCAACCATGAAAAATTTCACATGTATTTTATCATTACTCACGTTCACCTTGTTTACACTCTGCTCTTGGTCTTATGCCGAAATTTATAGTTGGGTTGATAAAAATGGAAAATTACAATTTTCTAATACAACTCCTCCTGCCAATGTTAAAAAAGTGAAGACTGGCAAAGAAATCAGTGTAAACCAAGAGATAAGAGGAAAAAACATTAAAAATCGAAGAATTGAAACTGAAGAAGAATATGAGATAAAGCAGGAAGAAATTCGTGAAAACAATAAAATAGCTGCTGAAGCAAAAAAAGAACAAGATAAAATAAAAAGGGAAAAAGCAAAAAAAAGAAAAAAACTCATTGCTAAGGTCAGCGCAGAAAAAAGAAGTATTAATGCTAAAATAAAAAATTATCGTATCAAGTGTGATAGCGGTAACCGTTATGCAAAAGACGAGAGTGATTGCCGCTATAGAGTGAAAAAAAGATATGATCGAGTCTTATCCACTCTAAGAAAATCGCCAAATTATTATTTTGATAATCGATATCGCATTGATGGGGAAACCGAAGATATATTAGGCAAACTATAGTTGGTATAAATAATTAACGTTATATCTCACGGGCATTTATACTTATAAGTAGAACAAGAAAGAACATCCACAGTGTGCCGAGCATGTTAAAAAAAATGCTGCCATTTGCAGGTTTTGTGAGCATAATTTTTGATGAAGTTTCTCCAAATTCTTTTAATTTCAAAAACTCTCTCAGCGTATAATATGGAGTTGATAATATAAAGACACGTCAATTATGTGATAGTAAATGTTTCTAAAATACCATGGATTTGAGATTCAGAATATTTTCAGATTCAAATATTAGACAAGTTAGACGCAAAAGGAGACCACCCCCTGTTCTCCTCAGTCCCTATCCATCTTTTTAAACCTATGTAAGAAAACCATTAAACACCATAAACACTGGCGTTGCAGGGATGTCATGTGATTATATTCTTATAGTTTAAGACTACTTCTATTTATTCCAGGCAGTTATTCATACCCAGACCTTGAACACAGACAACAGATTGATACCACCACAACACATTAGTAAGCGCAAATTAAACCCCTGTAGGGAACTCAGGCATCACTAATTGCTCGGGTTTTAAATTCATTGGAAGTAGGTCCCTCAAGTCTTCTTCACACTCTACAAAAGGTATTTTCTCAAAAAAAAAGCGTAGGTATTTATATGGTTCAAGGTTATTGGCTTTGGCCGTTTCTATAAGGCTGTAAATATCAGCACTGGCTTTTGCGCCATCTGGCGTAGTGAAATCGTCAAATATTCGGTCTACAAAGCCATGCCCCCACACCTTATAATGGAAGCAGCGAGGGCAATGAGAGGGATGGGACCACTTGTAGTCGCGGCCCTGGTCGAAAACTTCCTTG
>JBLHNA010000041.1:0-41310 GCA_047619065.1 Desulforhopalus sp. | reverse complement strand
GGGCCCCCCCCCCCCAGCCGTTTCGGGCTCCACCCTTTATTTGTAACAAAACGTAAAAACAAAATGCTAAAAATGCTATTTACTTATTAGTAATAGAAATTACTTTTATTTAGCTCTCAAATTGCATACTTTATATAGACATAGTTTACCAACCCGCAAACCTCACCATGACGGAGATCAAATTGCCAGCTACAACGCATTCTATTACCTGGCCAAATCTTGATTTCCACCAAAGAACCTTTTCTGAACAACTCATACCAACGCCAATGAGGAGTGATTCTTGAAACCGACTAACATCGAAGATGTCAATTACTTTCACAAGGTTATTGACTGCCAATATGCATGTCCGGCCCACACCCCAGTACCTGAGTATCTGCGTCTCATCGCCCAAGGGAAGTATGACGAAGCCTTCAAAATCAACTGGATATCCAATGTTTTCCCAGGCATACTCGGACGAATCTGTGATCGTCCCTGTGAACCTGCATGTAGACGTTCACGGGTGGAAGACAACCCGGTAGCCATATGCCGCCTGAAAAGAGTTGCCTCAGATTACAAAAGTGAGGACACCAGCTTTCTTCCGAAAATTCCAAAAAAAAAGAATGGCAAAAAAATCGCTCTTATTGGTGGAGGCCCGGCCTCACTCACAGTAGCTCGTGACCTGCTACCATTAGGCTACGAAGTTGACCTTTTTGATGACCAGAGCAGAGCCGGTGGTTTTATCAGAACTCAGGTTCCATCATTTCGGTTACCAGAAAAGGTGCTCAACGAAGAGGTTGACCGCATCCTTAACCTTGGAGTGAACACTCACTTTAACCACAGCGTCGATAGCCTCAAAGAAGTCCTCGATAAAAACTATGACGCGGTTTTTATTGGTACAGGGGCTCCACGGGGAAGAGACCTCCCTAACCTGCCAGGAAGAGAGGCTGCGGATCCATCTTTATTTATTGGCATTGATTATCTCGCCTCCGTACTCTATCGCCACATCACCAATTCTCCACCACGAGTTCTGGTGTTAGGTGGAGGAAATACGGCCATGGATTGCTGCAGAATGGCAAAACGTTTAGGGGGCGATGAAGTTAAAGTTGTCGTCCGTAGTCCCAAGTCTGACATGAAGGCCTCTCCGTGGGAGATTGAAGATGCCGAGGAAGAAGGAATCCCAATCCTTGATAACCATTCTCCGGTGGATTTCGTAGTGAAGGCCGGTATCCTTGTGGGCATGCACTTCCAGAAAGTTGAAGCACATTATGACTCGGAAGGAAAAAGAAATTTACTCCCAACAGACGAACCGCCTGTATTTATTCCCTGCGAGCAGGTGCTCATGGCAGTGGGTCAACAAAACGCCTACCCTTTTCTTGATGTAGATCTTGCAATGAACAAGTGGGGCTTGCCTGTCCTCGATGAAATCACCCATCAGTCATCCATTCCCAATCTGTTTTTTGGCGGCGACGCGGCCTTCGGTCCTAAAAATGTGATCACCGCAGTGGCCCATGGACATGAGGTTGCAATATCCATCGACCTGTTCTGTCAGGGCAAGGATCTCCACGACCGCCCAGAACCGATGACAACCCTAATCAGCCAGAAGATGGGTCTGCAGGAATGGCTCTACAACAGCAATATCTCTGACGACAAGAGATACGCCGTCCCCACAGTGGACAAGGTGAAATCTCTCAAAAACCGGCTCATGGAGGTTGAACTCGGTTTTAGTAAGCGAACAGGACATCAAGAGACCTTACGCTGCCTCAATTGTGACGTCCAGACGGTCTTCGACGCACCGAGCTGTATAGAGTGTGACGCCTGTGTAGATGTTTGCCCGGAGTCATGTATCAACTTTATCGAAAATGCAGGTGAAGCAGAACTGAGAGCCAACATCCAAATACCTGCCGATAACAAAGAACAATCCCTTTATGTTTCCGAACCAGTGGCCACAGGAAGAGTGATGGTTAAAGATGAAAATGTCTGCCTGCACTGTGGTTTATGTGCCGAACGCTGCCCAACTTCCTCCTGGGAAATGATGAAATTCACCTTTAACTCTGCACAGGTGGGGCAAAAATGACCAAGATTGAAAGCATAAACGATTTCGTTATTCGCTTTGCCAATGTTAACGGCTCCGGCTCCGCCAGTGCCAATAACCTTTTTGCCAAGGCAATTTTCAGAGCAGGTGTTCCTGTCAGCCCAAAAAACATATTCCCTTCAAATATCCAGGGCCTTCCCACCTGGTACGAGGTGAGGGTAAATGAACGAGGCTATCTCGGCAGACGTGGAGGGGTTGACCTGGCAGTAGCTGTCAATGGACGGACCCTTTACAAGGATTACCGCGACCTGCTGCCTGGAGGTTATTTTATTTACGACTCTTCAAAGGATCTGCCAGAAGATTTCCACCGTGACGACATCACGGTGATCGGTATTCCTTTTACCACGCTCTGCAACGATGAGTTCAAGAATCCAAAGCTTCGTCAGATTCTTAAAAACATAATCTACGTAGGGTCTCTTTCCTTTCTGCTTGACCTGGATTTCTCCATTCTCACTGATTCTATCACAAAGCAGTTCCAGAAAAAGCCCAAACTGGCTGAACCGAACATTAGGGCGCTTGAGCTTGGCTACGATTATGCAAAAAAACACTTTTCAGGTGCATGCAAGCTTTCTATCCGCACAAGCGACAGGGTAGGAAATGACATTCTCATGGATGGGAACTCTGCAATCGGCCTGGGAGCAGTATACGCTGGGGCAACGGTTGCTGGCTGGTACCCGATAACGCCATCCACCTCCGTGGTGGAAGCCTTTGAGCGTTATTCCAAAAAATTCAGAGTGGAAGAAGAAACAGAACGTTACAAGGTGGCAATAGTCCAAGCTGAAGATGAACTTTCAGCCATCGGTATCGTTATTGGCGCCTCCTGGAATGGTGCCCGTGCCTTTACAGCAACTTCCGGCCCTGGAATCTCACTTATGAGTGAATTTTTAGGGCTTGCCTATTTTGCTGAGATACCTGTGGTACTCGTAGATGTACAACGTGCGGGACCAAGTACTGGTATGCCAACCAGAACCCAGCAATCAGATATTCTGGCCTGTGCCTACGCCTCCCATGGCGACACGAAAAACGTACTGCTTTTTCCCTGTGATCCCAAAGAGTGCTTCGAGTTTGGCGCAGACGCTTTTGATCTTGCGGAACGTCTCCAGACTCCAGTGATCATCATGTCTGATCTTGACCTGGGAATGAACGACCACCCCTGTGAGCCACTTCATTGGGATGACAAACGCAAATATGATCGGGGAAAAGTTCTCACCGCAGAAGATCTTGACAATCTCAAAGAAAAATGGGGCCGTTACCTTGATGTGGATGGTGATGGTATCTGCTACCGTACTTACCCGGGGACCCACCCGACCAAAGGTGCATATTTCACAAGAGGTACATCCCACAACGAATACTCTGCCTATACTGAAGAAAGTTCAGTATATCTCGCGGGCATGGAAAGGCTTCTTGTTAAATGGGATACGGCGAAAAATATCGTCCCGGGCCCAAGAATAAAGGTCAGAGACCCAGAAAATGGGGTCGGAGTCCTTTTTTACGGTACATCAACCCATGCGGCCTATGAGGCAATCAGCAGAGTTTCTAAAAAAGGGCTTAAAATCAACAGTCTCAGAATTCGCGCCTTTCCTTTTCAAAAGGAAGTCATTGATTTTATCAATAGCCACGAGACCATTTTTGTCATCGAGCAAAACCGGGATGCTCAACTGCGTACTCTGCTCATGACCGAAGATAGTGTTTCACCCACAAAACTACAGTCCATTCTTAACTACGATGGCTTGCCTATTACCGCAAATTTCATAACCGACAAAATAGACAACCTGCTTGCCGCAGAACAGCAACGGGGATCTGAAGGCCCGGGAGGAAACGCATGAGCTCTGATCGACCCACATTTCGCCATCCGAAACAGTCAAAGAACTCGGCGGGCTACACAAGACAGGATTACGAAGGGGCTGCATCGACATTGTGCGCCGGATGCGGACACGATTCGGCCACCAACGGAATCATCCAGGCCTGTTTTGAACTTGGAATTGAACCGCACCGGGTAGCAAAGATATCCGGTATCGGTTGTTCATCGAAAACACCTGCCTATTTTTTAAGTAGGTCCCACGGTTTTAATTCTGTCCATGGCCGCATGCCTTCTGTTGCCACAGGGGCCAACATGGCCAACCGTGACCTGCTCTATATTGGTGTATCAGGAGATGGTGACACAGCCTCAATAGGTATGGGCCAATTCGCCCACGCCCTTAGGCGAAATCTGAATCTGAACTACCTTTGTATGAATAACGGTTGTTACGGGCTGACCAAGGGACAAGATTCGGCCACCGCTGATAAAGGGTCGGCAGGAAAAAAAGGCATACCTAATCCGTATGCCTCCATTGATCTCTGCGAACTTGCAATCGAGCTTGGCGCAAGCTACGTGGCACGAGGATTTTCTGGTGACAAAAAACAGCTGGTACCTCTCATTAAAGGAGCCTTTGCCCACAGTGGACTCGCCTTTATCGATATCATTTCCCCCTGCGTAACATTTAATAACACGTCTTCCTCAACGAAAAGTTACGAGTATGTGCGGGAGCATATTGAAGCGACCAACACCTTTGACTTCGTTCCACTGCAGCAGGAAATACTTGCTGAATATGATGAAGGGACCAGTCAAGAAGTTACTATGCACGACGGAAGCATCATCCATCTTCATAAGACGGATTCAACAAAAGATGTGACAGACCGACTTACCGCTGTGAACAATCTGGAAATGGAAAAAGCCAGAGGCAAGCTGCTCACAGGGCTACTCTATGTGAACCAGGATATCATGGAAACCCATGACATTATCAACTCTACCCATAGACCTTTGAACAGTTTGACTGAAAAGGACCTCTGTCCGGGCAACGCTGCCCTGCAAAAAATCAACGAAGGTTTACGCTAATACCATGGCTGTATCATAATGCCTTATAGCAATATGATACGGCTTGCACTCCTCCCCTACCAAATCCGAGGTAACCTCATTGCAGGAACTGTTTAAACAAATTCTCACCTCACGGGTCTATGAGGCTGCCGTTGAAACTACGCTCGATCACGCAGAAGCCCTCTCTATACAGACGGGCAATACCATCCTTTTAAAACGGGAAGACCAACAGCCTGTTTTTTCTTTCAAGATACGGGGTGCTTACAATAAACTTGCACACCTCAGTCCTGAAGAAAAGAGCAAGGGGGTGATCACAGCAAGTGCAGGCAACCACGCCCAGGGTGTGGCCTTTGCCGCCAAAAAACTTGGAATCACCGCTCTTATCGTCATGCCCGTCACAACCCCTGCGATAAAAATAGAGGCGGTTGAACGAATGGGTGGCAAAGTACAACTCCACGGCAACAATTACTCTGAAGCGGCAGATTACGCGGATAAGCTCACCCGTGAAACGGGGATGGTTGCAGTTCACCCCTTTGACGACCCTCTGGTTATTGCAGGACAGGGTACCATCGGCGACGAGTTAATGCGACAGAATCCCGGCCAGCTTGACGCCATTTTCCTGCCGGTTGGCGGGGGCGGTCTTATTGCCGGAGTTGCCCTCTACATAAAGACGCTACGCCCGGATATTGAGATCATCGGCGTTGAACCCCGGGACAGCTGCGCCATGCATGACTCCCTTGAACAAAACATCAGGGTAACCCTTGATACTGTGGGTATTTTTGCTGACGGTGTCGCCGTTCGTCAGGTGGGAGCCCTCAATTATGATATCTGCAAGAAATATGTGGATAGAATTATCACCGTGACCACCGATGAACTGTGCAGTGGTATGAAGGCCATTTATCAGGCAACCAGATCAATCGTAGAACCAGCGGGCGGTCTTGGTATGGCGGGCCTTCTTAAATATATTCAGGAAAAAAAGTGTACCGGCAAAACCCTTATCGCCATAAATTCGGGTGCCAATATGAATTTTGAACGGCTTCGCTATGTAGCAGAACGCACCCTGATCGGCGAACAACAGGAGGCTCTTTTTGCAGTCAAAATTCCTGAGACTCCCGGTAGCCTCAAAACATTCTGCACAGATCTCGTGGGCGAGCGTAACATCACAGAATTCAACTATCGTCTTTCAAGTCGCAGCGATGCACATATTTTCGTTGGCATCTCTGTTCGAAGCATCAAGGAACGTCTGGAATTTGGCAAACAACTCACGGAAGCGGGCTACGAAAATCAAGATATAACCGATAACGACCTCGCCAAAACCCATATACGCTATATGGTTGGCGGAAAATCCGACGCGGTAATACAGGAGAGGCTGTTTCGTTTCTGGTTCCCGGAAACCCCAGGTGCCCTCACCCGTTTTTTAGAAACCACAAAGGGCAACCACAATATCTCTCTCTTTCACTACCGCGCCCAGGGGGGAGATTTCGGTCGGGTACTCATTGGCCTTGAATGTCCGGAAGGAAATGACTCCACATTAGAAAAAAAGCTAGATTCTCTTGGATACCGCTATCAGGAGGAAACGAACAATCCGGCCTACAAACTTTTTTTGTAAATCACCCACTTGATGTTTTTTATTCTATTCTTCATTTCACTCATAGACAACCACTAGACAACTCGATTCCGACCATTTTTTTTGGCTTTATAAAGAGCGATATCGGCCATTTCAATTATCATTTGTTCTGAATCACCATGCTGGGGATTGATACTTGAAATTCCGATACTGGCAGTTAGCATTATTCTTGTTTCATTGAGAGAAAAAACAAAAGACTCCACTTCTTTTCTTATTTTCTCTGCCATTACCTGCGTCTGTTCTCTGTCCATACCTGGCAGAATGACCACAAATTCTTCCCCTCCATAGCGTGCAACAATATCAGTTTCTCGTTTTATCTGCTCTTTAAGTATATTAGAAAATGACCTTAAGCATTCATCCCCAACTAAATGACCATGATGGTCATTCACTTTTTTAAAGTGATCAATATCGATTAACAATAAAGAGAGCGTTAAGCTTGAGCGTATAGCTGTTTTGAATTCTTTTCTCAGCATCTCATCAAAAAAAGATCTGTTTTTTAAACCGGTTAAACCATCGATGGTGTTTTTCTGCTGTAAGTCTTTGGCGTGTTTCTGGAGTAAAAATGAGGCGTTTAAACCTCGCCAATATTCTCGATGCTGAATTTTAGTCACTGAAAACATCCCGATCCAGTAAATACAAAAGACCAAACTCATTGAAACATTGTACGCATCAGAATAAATTAGAGTTACGATCCCAGGGAATAATATTGCGGAAAGAAAACCGATGGTCAACAATCTGTTTGGAACGATAGATGCAACCCCACCACCTGCGAGCCCAGCTGTGGATATTATAACAACAAGAGAAATTGACACAAAAACTGGATAACTCATGGCCATTGAGCAAAGAAGTCCCCAACACAGCGCTGGTAACCAGACTGATGGATAAAAAAGACTGCTCCAGAGTTGAGGATTTTTGCGATAGAGCTTTTCGAAATTGTAAATTAAAGCCAACCGAGTCGCGGAAAAAAAGAGAAACAGAGATGTGAACCAGAGACAGATTTCCGGGGCTGTTTCGTAAAATGTATTAGGAACAACCAAGGCAAACCAGATAAGAAGATAGATAAACGAGCCAGTGCCAGAACGTTTTGCCATATCGCTATTGGCACGAAAGAGCATCTCATCATCAATCTTCGGGTCGTTTATTCCAGTCACTACACTCTCTAAGAAAAACATCTACACAAGAAGATCGATTCCCCTCTTGCGATAATGATTGCAGGTGGCCACACCTCAACGTAGTGCATTATGAACAACCTGACTCAAACTGGATCTACTGTAAGGCTTTCGTATAAAACCCTCAAGGCCATTCATTCTCATCTCCTTGATATCTTCCTCCCGAGAAAAGCCTGATGCCAAAATAACACGGACCTCATCATCATGCTGTTTGAGCAGCAAGAAACAATCACGTCCGTTCATTATTGGCATAACCATATCCAAGACAACAAGATCAAAATGACCTTCATCGTTTGTAAAAATCTCTACGCCCTGCTGTCCATTTTCAGCGAGTACAACCTGATAGCCCAGATCTTCCAAAATGGCTTGTGCCGTTACACGCATAACATCTTCATCATCAACCACAAGAATCCTGCCGCTTCCCCTTATGATCGGATGTGTGCTGGTGTCAAAAACCACATGTTCATCTGAGATTGGCAATAAAACTTGAAAGGAGGTTCCTGAATCAGGATCACTGTAAATATGTATGGCTCCTTTATGTTGTTGGACGGTACCATAAACAGCAGCAAGGCCAAGACCAGTACCAGCTCCCTGGGCTTTTGTTGTGAAGAATGGATCAAAAATTCTACTTTGATCCTCCAGCGGAATCCCACATCCTGTGTCACGAACATCTATCGCAAGATATGCACCTGGCTTAATATCGAAGGTCGATGCCTGGCAATAGTGATCATCTATTTCAAGTTTTTCCGTTGAGATGGTCAGCTTTCCACCATCTGGCATCGACTGTGAGGCGTTAATTCCAAGATTCAAAAAAACACTCTGAAGCTGGGACGGATCGCCCACAATAGTTGACTTGTCAGCTTGCAGGTCAACGTTTAAAACAATTCTACGATCAATAGTATTTTCAAGCAAGACGACAGTTTCTTCTATAATTCCATGGACATCAATAACGGTTGAAGCCAGGGGACTTTGACGTGAGAAGGAGAGTAATTTCCTGGTCAAATCAGCGGCACGGGTGGTTGCATCAAGAATCGTCTGATGGAGTTTTTTGGGTTTCGGCTCGTCTGGCAAGTAAAACCCCAGCAGTTCCGTTGCCCCTAAAATACCACCGAGCATGTTATTAAAATCATGGGCCACCCCACCCGCCAGAGTACCAATAGCCTCCAACTTTCTACTATGGTTGAGTTGAGCCTCAAGTTGTTGTTCACGGGTAACATCGTCAATTCTGATAACAGCTCCATCAACACCATTGGTGATAAGAGGATAAACAGTAATTTTTTCATACAGAGGTTGATTTCTGTCACTTACAGATTTTTTGATCTCTGAATGTTGCTGCCTACTTGTTATAGCTGAATCTACTCGTACTAATTCATCGGAAAGCTGTGGTAACACCTTATCTAAAGATTGCCCGATAGCATCCTGTTCGGCAAGTCCTGTCTTTTTCTTGGCCTCAAGGTTCCACTGAGTAATCAGCCCTTCACGGGTTACCCCAACGAGGATTGAGGGCATGGAGTCGATAATGTTTGACAAATAATTTCGTAATCTTCGCAATTCTTCATTTGCGCGTTTTTCATCCGTTATATCGTGATATGTTCCCAACACCCCAACAATATTCTGTTGTTCATCACGCATGGCAACTTTGGTGGTTAACAACCAACCGGTTGTACCATCGAGCCTGTCCTGCTGTTCTTCGTAAAAGAGATGGGGCTTACCACTACTCATCACTTCCATATCATCTTTACGAAATGCTTCGGCTTGAGCCGCAAAAGCAAGGTCAAAATCAGTTTTACCTAATAATTCTTCAGAAGTGGCAAGACCTGCATCTTTGCTGAAAGCTTCGTTTCCACCAATATACCTGCCCTCCAGGTCTTTCCAGAAAACCCTGACAGGGATGGTGTCAAGAACGAGCCGAAGCTTTGTATTTGTCTCCTGCAGGGCCTGCTCTGCTATCTTGCGTTCGCTTATATCTACAACTGATACTATGGCATACTTAGCTGTTCGGTCCGGATTGCGCACACAGGAAGCACTGATATGAGTATAAACAGCCTGCCCAAGACGATGAATAAGTCGTATATCAAGATTAAAGTTTTCTCTTTCATCGGCAAGTAGACTTCTAAATCGTGCCATTCCTTTTACCAAATCGTCTGGTTGAACAATTTCCGGCCAGGATTTAGTACGCAACTCACTTTCACTGTAGCCAAGCATTTTACACAAACGATCATTTGTCTGCAACCATCCCTCATCCTTATCAACGAGTGCGATACCGATGCTACCGTATTCAAATTGAGATCTAAACAGGGCCTCACTCTCTTTTAGCTGCTTGAGAAGGTTCTCCACCGATTGTTTTTCACTCTCAAGACCATCAACCATACCATTGA
This sequence comes from Desulforhopalus sp., assembly GCA_047619065.1. GTDB lineage: Bacteria > Desulfobacterota > Desulfobulbia > Desulfobulbales > Desulfocapsaceae > Desulforhopalus_A. The sequence continues at coordinate 31,211 of JBLHNA010000041.1, read as the reverse complement.
AAGATACAGTCAATTGACCAAACTCATCTCCTGAAATCTTATCTATTTTAGACGGTTTTCCATCAGTTACACCTTTCGTCGCCCGAACAAGCCGTTGAAGGGGTGAGTTGACAAAAAAATTAAAAACAACAAGCAAGGTGAGAAGCACTATGAAAAGAACACCTGTTGCACTCAGATAGATAATTTTGCGGGCCAACCGGATAGGGAAGTTATAATCATCCTCATATACAAAACTAAGAATTTGCCAATCCCAAAAAGGGAAAAACTGAAGATGAGCCCTGACTTTTTTATTGTCTAACCGAAAGTCAAATGTTGTATCATCCTTATCGATGAACTCTTCCCCTGGCAATATTGTCGCAACACCTGCCAGGGAACTCATTTTCACAACTTTCCCGGACTCTATAACCATGAGGTTAATATCTGGGAATTGTTGGCTCATAACGTGTATTTTCTTGAGGACCTCGTCTTGCATTACCTCATTCATTTCACCATTGGATTCAAGCCGGAGGTCAAGGAGGTAGTTAAAACTTTCTTCACAGGTCTGCAATCCAATGAGAGAGGAGAGGCTAAGACTCGCATCGGATTGGCGGATCAAATATTTCTCCAAAGGATCCGACATATAACCAACCAACACAGTGGAGACCAGCAAACCCACGATGAGTACGGGCAGTAAAATCCTGAAGAGGATCCGTCGAAGAAAAAAAACTTTTAGTCGCTTCATGTAGCCCTTGCTCAATTAGAAAACGGGCTTAGCCGTTCTTCTTCTCTGTGGCCAAACGATTTCTTTTTTCCCGTTCTGCCATTGAATAATAAAAGAATTATGTCCTACCTGCATACCTGTGGGGTTCACTTTGAATCGCCCAAGAACCGTCACCGTATCCAGAGCTGCGACATAGTCCCGTAAAATTGTGTTGTCTATGGTCTGCGTTTTGTTAATGGCCTGCTCGTAGAGCTGACAGGCACTATAGGCAGAAGCGGCATGATACGATGGCATGTGTCCAGCAAAGTTCTTAAAGCCTTCAATAAATTTTGCAGTACCGGGAAAAGGAATACGTTCATCCGGCTCCCATTGAGATGGTGCAAAAACATGGTCGGCTATTGCACCCACAGTTTTTTGAAAATTTGGGTGAACAGGAGCGATAGGAAGCGCCAAAATAGTAGGTCTGTATTGGGAATTACCCAGGAGACGAAGGAGTTCATAGGAGTCTGGAGAATATGAAGAGTTGATTAGTCCCTGCGCATTGGTTCTTTCAATCTCTTTGAGAATTTTGGGGAGATCTCTTTTACTATCCTGATATGCCTTTTCTAATACGATATCTATTTTATAGGTTTTGGCCCACTTTTGTATCCCCTTGACCATATCGAGTGTATAGCCAGATTGATCATTGTATATAAGAGCCAGACTCTTTAGTCTTTTTTGGGCCATTATATCGAGTAAACCGATAAACTGTCTATTTGCTGGCGCATATAACTGAAATAAATAACGGGTGTTTTTCTGCCAGGGTTGCCCTGAAGAAGTGGCAATCGCCAGCATAAGTTTCTTATTTTTCTCACTGACATCAGAGGCTGATATAGTCAAAGGGGTGCTGGTCGGGGAAAACACCAGATCAACCTTGTCCTCTTCTATCAGTTTTGTGTAGAGCTTTTTAGTGAGTTCCTTGTCACTTTTATCATCATATATAATGAACTTCACCTCACGGCCAAGCAGGCCACCTCGACTGTTGACCTCTTCTTGCCAATATTTAAAGGCTTCCAAAGCCATCTGGGAAGGTTCCTTGTACTTTCCTTCCATGGAGCCTGTCACTCCGACGAGAACAGGATTGCCATTGTCGACTGTGTATGCGGTATTGCTATACAAAATCAATACTGAGGCCAATATCAATATAAAATAACCCTTCATATATCGCATTCCTTTTGCCTGAAAGATCTATAAATTAAATACATTTTTCCATGCGACCACAGATGAAAAACATCCGCCATTTGAGAATATCAGCATCCCCTCCAAAGCCGCCACAATAGGATCCAGTTAATTGTGTCACATTGTAAAATATTTTACAAATAGTCAAAGGAACCCTTGAATTTTTTAAAGTTACACAGGTTAACTTGCGAAAGACATTGCATGAAAATACGGGTTAAAGGACGCCAACAAGAGACCTTCTACGTCTAAGAGGAGGGAAGAATGTTTATATCGATATCAATTATAAATCATGAAGCGACCAAACCCCGTGATTAATTTACTCGTTTACACTATGACTATGATATTCTTAACCACAGTCAGGTAAAGAATATCTGGGTGCTTGTAGGGGAAGGCAATCCTCCAAGGTGGTCTATTAGTGCTATAGAAAAAGAGCCGATTATCTTTACTTCAGGTATTTTTTGTGAAACTGACGATGTACAATACTCCAATATTTCGCTCAATTGCTACGCCATTGTGTAAATTTTGTCTCAAAATTAACGGATGGAAGATGCAAGGCAAGGCCCCAACAGCGCCTAAATATGTCTTAATCGCAGTTCCCCATACAAGTAACTGGGATTTTCCTTTATCACTTGCAATGGCTTTCGTTTACAGATTTGATATGCACTGGATGGGGAAAGACTCGCTATTTAAAGGTTGGCGTGGCCCCATTATGAGGTGGATGGGTGGCATCCCTATCATAAGGGCATCATCAAATAATGTCGTCGAGCAAACCATTGAAAAGTTTAATGCGAGTGAGCAGTTAGTCATTGCAGTACCCCCAGAAGGTACACGCTCTAAAGTTGATACGTGGAAGACTGGATTCTATTACATCGCCCTCGGTGCAAACGTTCCTATAGCTCTCGCATTTCTTGACTACGAAAAAAAAACCGGTGGCTTTTTATCAACCTTTATGCCAACGGGTGATGCAGCAAAAGACATTGTCACAATGCGCGCCCGCTATTCTGGAATTTCAGGAAAATACTCAGGTCAATGTAATATTGGATAGTACATCCCCGGAACCTCTTTGATGATAAGATTTGAGGTTAATAAAACACCGGCAACCCTTGGTAAATGATTATTACACAGATACATTTTCCTCAACTGCCGAAACTCTTGTTTTCCCTCACCCCTGTTTGTCTGCTCTCCTCCGTCATTTTCTTACTGAAGAGGAAAAGCCATGGATTAATGAAAAGCACACTGTAAAAGTAGAAAAAATCACTCCATGAGGCGGTGGGTTGTTCCGGTCCTACAAAATAATCCCAACCACATGGCCGAGGCCGCGCTTTTCATATTTCCATAACTTGCCCCTGCAGGTGGAACAAAGAATTGTCAGCTTTACTATTTCAAAGAATTTTTTAGGAAAAATGGTTCTCGTCCACCGGTGAGTATCTCTACTCCATCAGCGGTCACAAGAAGAGTATGTTCAAACTGAGCACTTCTCGCAAGATCAGCCGTCACAGCCGTCCATTTATCTTTCCAGAAACGACATTCTGCACCGCCGGCATTTATCATCGGCTCAATGGTAAATGTCATGCCTTCTTCTATAATCTGTTTGTTTCCCGCCTCATAAAAATGAGCAACGTATGGGGCCATATGAAAATATTGACCTATACCGTGTCCTGTGAATTCCCGAACAACACTGAAACCGTTTTTTGTTGCGTGCCTTTCTATCACTCTGCCAATAGTGCTAAACAGAGCCCCTGGTTTCACCTCGTCAATTCCTTTCAACAAACATTCCCATGTTACCTGGACCAGTTTTTTTGATGCCTCATCAACTTTTCCAACAAAAACGGTCTCAGAACAATCCCCATGCATACCATTAACGTATACCGTGATATCGCAGTTAATAATATCACCACTCACAAGAACCCTCCCATCCGGTATACCATGAACCACCACCTCGTTTACCGAGGTGCAGATAGATTTGGGAAATCCAATATAGTTGAGAGGACTGGGATAACCTCCAAGCTCCAAGGTGCGAGCATGGGCAATTTTATCAAGTTGATCAGTCGCAATTCCGGCCTTAACGTGACCAAGGACCGTATCGAGAACATCTCGTGCAACTTTCCCGGCATGACGCATCCGGCTAATCTGATCTTCATCTGTTTTCTTACAGGATATTTTTTTCTCAGTAGGTTTGCCACTTTCGGCATATTCAGGACGACCGATTTCTTCAGGAACGGCAAGAGTCGCACTGATACCACCTGGTAATACAGTTGGCTTTTTTACAATTTTGGCAACACCTGGTGGAGAGGTTTCCCCCAGCTGGTCTGATTGCATATGGCATTTTTTATACTTTTTTCCGCTATTGCACCAACAAGGATCGTTTCTTCCTATTAATTTCATGATATACAGACAACCTTATATTTTTTTAACACATCCAACCGGGTACTTGTAACCCGATTTCACATTGAACAGAACCATATTCCGGAAACAATTCACACCACTTTACCACTCTTTCACTTTTCAGTTCACTAAAGCGTGACCCCAATAAGGTAAAAATTTATTTTTATCCTATAAACTGGTAATCAAATCTCATCCCGATAAACGGTAAAGGGATATGAAAAAGTGGCCAAGTATCTATTTTCTAGATTTTTTATTGCAGATTTTCAAGAGTAAAGTACTCAAAAAGAAAGAGAGAAAGCTACAAAAGCACGCTCTTCTCTTCACAGTGTAACAACAAAGGCTCAAAGAAATTGAATACATTTATCGATATAAAACTACCATTAGTCTTCCTACCAACCCCGGTAAACGGGAAATAAGCCAGGATAAGTGCCATGAAGGTTATTCTAACTACTTAATTTCAAATGAGTCTCCAGATTTCTTGTTTTTTATGACAGGTTTTTAGGAGTAAGGCACTCATGGTCCTGACAGCCACGGTACCCCACTGACAAAGGACTCCGGACTTCAATAAACCCTTTGTATATACAAAAAAAACGGCGAATATTGGACCCAAAAATATCCTATAAATATGAAAAAAACCATCCTATGACAAACACCGGCACAAATCCTTGTCAATTACGCCTTAAAAAGCCATACCTCCCACGCAATGAACTCTTTCACTTATCCAGCAAAAGCCCTATAATAATCGATTAGAAAAACTAACAGATCTTTTTTCTCAGATAACGATGAAAAGAACTACCTGCAACCGGGGTAACACCCCACCCTGCTTCATAAAATAATCATCAACACAAAACATCATGACACTCATTAAACGTGCCGAATTTGAGACAGCTCTACAAGACAATGGGCCCTTACCCCAGTCTCAGGTCTACCTCTTTTTCGGGGAACGTTATCTGTGCCATACCGCTGCGGACAAACTTCAGGAACGTTTCTTAAACGATTCTCCCGGTGCCCTGCACAATGTTGACGGCGACCAAGAAGACCCGAACCAGACCCTTGCACGCCTGATGAGTTACAGCCTGCTGCCAGGCAGACAGATATACCGCGTGGGGGATAGCCGTATTTTTCACAGCAAAACCGTTATTTCCAAAATATGGGATAAGGCCGCCCAAAGTCATCAAAATGGTCGGTATGATCCAGCAAAAAAATATCTCCATGCAATGATTCAGGCAGTCGGTCTGAAAATCGATGGCCCGGAACCATTGTCTCAAATACCAGGCCCTGAATGGAAAAAGGTCTTTGCCTTTGACAAACCAGGAGAAGATCTATCCTGGGCGGATTCAGCTCTTTTTCAATCAAGAGATGAGGTCAAGACAACAGGCGCAAGTACCGTTGACCAGTACATTGCAGCTCTGGGAAAAGGGTTTCCTGCCGGCAATATTCTCATCCTTACCGCAGAAACAGTAGACAAGCGGCAGCGCCTATTCACCCATCTAAAAAAGAACGATACCATTGTAGACTGCTCTGTAGCAGAAGGTGCCAGCACTGCAGCTCAGGGTGAACAAAAACAGGTCCTCAAAGAGATGATGCTGCACACTGTTGAGACATTTAATAAAAAAATTGACCCACGGGCGGTCGATGCTTTTTTTGAAAGGGTTGGCTTTCATCCGGTCGCTGTGGCCACAGAAACTGAAAAGCTGGTCCACTATGTGGGCGATCGCCCCACCATAACACTTGAAGACCTTGCTACCATGGTTGGCCGCAGCCGTGAAGATGCCCTCTATGAGCTCACCGACGCCTTTTCAAAGAGACAATTGGGAAAATCGCTCGTACTGCTTTCCCGCCTGCAGGAACAGGGTGTTCATGGTCTGGCTATACTTTCCACCATGAGAAATTTTTTACGTAAACTTCTCATCTTCAGGTCCCTGCAAATGGCTTCTTCTCCCATCTGGCACAGGGGTATGAATGCAAAAGAATTCCAGACCAATTACCTGCCAGCACTCAAGGCCGCCGGAGAATGGGATGACGTCTTAGGAGGACACCCTTATGCACTTTTTATGAGTTTTACTAAAGCCGCTGAGTACTCATGCCCAATGCTCAAAAAATGGTTAAGTATGCTCCTTGCAGCCGAATTCAAACTCAAAGGATCACCACTACCACCAAAGCTTGTACTGGAGGAACTTTTTATTTCAATGATCAAAGGAAGTCCAAGGCTTCCAATCTAAATATGATTTATGATATATTGAAATAAGAGATTTCATAATTATGTTAATGAAAACTATTACTGACTAGCTCTCTAAGATCACGTCACAACGAGAAAAGATAAATTTAACCATGACAGATACACATAACGATCAGGAAGGATCAGTAGTTACACAACATACGTTAGAAGTAAAAGAGCCGCAGCTATACAAAGTACTGCTGCATAACGATGACTACACCACGATGGAATTTGTGATATCCATCCTCGAAACAGTTTTTCACAAGTCCCCTAATGACGCAGCCCAGATAATGCTTAACGTCCACAATGAGGGAGTAGGAATCGCAGGTGTGTACACCAAAGAAATTTGCGAAACAAAGATATCAGTTGTACACCACCTCGCGAAAAAAAATGAGTTTCCCCTACGCTGCTCCATGGAAACTGTTTAAATGGTGAGAGCCTCGCTTTCACACAAATATACGCGAGAATATGCTGAGTAAATCACTTGAAAAATCACTGATACTGGCGATAAGAGAAGCTAAGAACCATAACCATGAGTACGTCACGGTAGAGCATATGCTCTACGGCCTTCTCCATGACGATCTCACGAGTTTCATCATCGAAGAGTGCGGTGGTTCCATTGACACCCTCAAGGCACAGCTTGAGAAGTTCTTTGTCCGTGAAATCCCTAAACTTTCCTCAACGAGTGGTGGAGAACCGGCTCAGACAATTGCCTTTAACAGGGTGTTGCAGAGAGCGGTGGCCCATGTTCAGAGTTGTGGTAAGCAGCAGGTGGACAGTGGGGATGTGCTCGTCGCTATTTTTGCAGAAGACGAATCCCATGCGGTTTATTTTCTCACGGCCGTTGGTATAGGTAAGGTTGGTGTTGTCAACTTTATCTCCCACGAGCTTCCTGCTGAAGGGCTGCAAAAAGAGCCCTTTTCCTCTCCACCGGAATCTCCGGGAGAGAATCCACATCAGGGAAACACCAAGGATGCAAAAGCACTCGATGAATTCACCGTCAATCTGACTCTGCAGGCCGCCAAAGGCAAGCTGGATCCACTTATCGGGCGTGAACTTGAACTTGAAAGAATCATGCAAGTGCTCTGCAGGCGTAAAAAGAACAACCCCCTTCTCGTTGGAGAACCGGGCGTTGGTAAAACTGCTATGGCTGAAGGTCTGGCTCTTCGTATCCACGAAGATAAGGTTGCCCGCAAAAACGGTACAAAAGCCCTGGTCCCGGATCTCCTGAGAGATATTGACATCCATCTTCTCGACATGGGAACTCTGGTTGCCGGCACTAAATACCGTGGCGATTTCGAAAAACGTCTCAAAGCTGTGGTTTCCGCCATTGAGAAAAAAGACAACGCGATTCTCTTTATTGATGAAATGCACACCATCGTCGGCGCAGGTGCCACAAGTGGTGGTTCAATGGATGCCTCAAATCTGCTCAAACCTGCCCTTCAGTCTGGTGTGCTCCGTTGCATGGGCTCAACAACATACAGTGAATATAAAAACCAGATTGAAAAAGACCGGGCCCTTGCCAGAAGATTTCAAAAAATTGATATTGAAGAACCCACAGTAAACGATACGAAACTCATCCTCAAGGGGCTGAAGTCTAAATACGAGGAGCATCACAATGTCCGTTATTCCCAAAACGCCATTAAAGCGATGGCGGAGTTGTCGGACAGGTATATTAATGAGAAGTTCCTTCCGGATAAGGCCATCGACGTAATGGATGAGGTCGGATCTCTGTTCCGTCTTGAAGGACGACAGGGTTCCATGGTCAAGGTTGGAGATATCGAGAAGGTCATATCGCGAATTGCAAGAATTCCTGCGAAAAGCAGTAGCAGTTCTGAGGTGAGTAAACTCAAAGAGCTGGAAAGCGATCTGCAAAATGTCGTCTTTGGCCAGGATGAAGCGATCACCGCTCTTGCAACAGCTGTAAAACGTTCCAGAGCTGGTCTTGGAAATCCTGACTCACCAACAGGTAGTTTTATCTTTGCCGGCCCAACTGGAGTAGGCAAAACCGAGGTGGCCAAGCAACTCGCCTCAGTGCTCAACATTCATTTTGAGCGATTCGATATGAGTGAGTACATGGAAAAACATTCTGTTGCACGCCTCATCGGCTCTCCTCCAGGCTATGTTGGCTTTGACCAGGGAGGTCTGCTGACAGAGTCCATTAGAAAACATCCATATTCGGTGCTGTTACTCGACGAAATTGAAAAAGCCCACCCGGACGTCTTTTCAATCCTCCTTCAGGTGATGGATCACTCAACCCTGACTGATAATTCAGGGCGAAAGGCTGATTTTAGAAACGTTATCATCATCATGACAACAAATGCTGGCGCCAGGGAAATGGCATCAAAGAGCATTGGATTTGTCACCGACAATAAGGGTAAAGACACAACCGCCATTGATAAGTTGTTTGCTCCTGAATTCAGAAACCGCCTCGATGCAGTTGTCTCTTTCTCAACTCTTGACGTGGCTGCCACCGAGAAAGTTGTCGACAAACTGATTAAAGAACTCGAGTCACAACTGGCCGAAAAGCGGGTTACCATCAAGCTTACCAGCGCTGCGAAGAAGTATCTCGCCAAAGAAGGATACGATCCGGATTATGGGGCAAGGCCACTGCGCAGACTCATCATGAAAGAGATCGGCGATACTCTCACAGAAGAAATTTTGTTTGGCGAGCTAGTCAAAGGTGGAGAGGCCTTGGTGGACAGAACAAAAGACAAACTCGTCTATAGCTATACGAAGTAAACGTTACAATATCACCAACACCTGTACCGCTAACCGGTTTTAACACACTGGTTAGCGGTTTTTTTTATTTCATGCTCTTGAAGTTTACGAAATGAAACTACTAAGGTATACATAAGAAATCAAAGTCAATTTAAAGAACCACCAACTTTTGACAAGGAACATTACCATGGGCGACTGTATTTTTTGCAAAATTGTGGCAGGAGAGATACCCGCGAAAAAGCTCTATGAAGATGATGATGTCATCGCTTTCTGGGACATAGCCCCCCAGGCGCCAGTTCATTTTCTGGTAATCCCTAAAAAGCATATTGCAGGTCCTTCCTCAGTTACCGAACAAGAGGAAAAGCTGGTCGGAAAAATGATCCGGATTGCAGGCGATCTTGCCCGCGAGAACGGTGTGGAAGATGGATACCGCGTTATTTTCAACAACGGCGCTAAAGCAGGACAGGTTGTCTTTCATATCCACCTGCATATTCTCGGTGGAAAAGATAAGCCCTGGCCTATTTGAGAGCCAGCTTTCAAGACCTCATAATTGCACATCTGGGATAGTTGCTTATTTGCAGCAGACGCTCTTTTCTGTGCCAAAACAAGATAATGATGCAACCTATCACTTCATTTTTGCATAACCTCGCAGCACGATTCTCAGTTGGGCTGACGGACCAATCCATCGGCATCCTGCTAGCAGTCTTTACTGTTCTGGGTTCTGCTGTAATCATCACCTTGGTTGTGAAACTCTCCGGCCTTAAAAGAGAACTCCGTCGTCAAAATCACGCAGTACTGCAAAGCCAGAGACAGACGCAGGAACTCACCCATACGATAAATCAGCATAACATCCGCGAAGCGAAACTCATCACACTGCTGAAAAACGAGCGCAAACACACAAGCGACAAATTACGACTTTTAGAGCAGGCCAGAAGTGAGCTCAAACTCCAGTTTGAAAACCTCGCGGGACGAATATTTGATGAAAAAAGTTCTAAATTTACCGAGCTTAATAGGGACAACCTGGACACGATCCTGCAACCCTTCAATAAGGAACTCGTCACCCTGCGTAAGGAAATTAATACTATCTACCAAAGTGACAGCCGGGAACGCCTCAACCTGAAAAATGAAATCAATAGCCTCAAAGAACTCAATCAGCAGATCAATCAGGAAGCGATTAACCTGACCAACGCCCTCAAAAGCGACACCAAAACCCAAGGTAACTGGGGTGAACTTATCCTCGATCGGGTATTACAGCGTTCCGGTCTTCGCCTGGGTTTTGAATATGATACCCAGGGAGGTTTTCGCACCCATGACAACCGGCTACAAAAACCGGATGTCATCGTCCACCTCCCAGAAAATAGAGACATCATCATCGATTCTAAGGTCTCCCTCGTTCACTGGGAGAGATATGTTAACAGTCAGTCAGAAGAAGAGCAGGCTGAGCATCTCAAACAACAAATCAAGGCCATTCACGATCACATAACCACACTCTCAGCAAAGGATTACCCTGATCTGGCACAGATTCATTGTCTGGATTTTGTCCTCATGTTTATGCCCATTGAGGCCGCTTTTTCTGTGGCATGCCACGAAGATAAAGAGCTCATGGAGACGGCTCTTAAGAAAAATATCATCATTGTCACCCCGACAACCCTCCTCGCCACACTCAGAACGGTGGAAAATATCTGGAAGTTTGAGCAACAGAGTAAGAGTTCTCTGGAAATAGCAAGGCGAGCAGGCCTCATGTACGACAAATTCCGGGGCTTTGTTGAGGAAGTGGAAAAGATTGGCAAACAGCTTACGTCCTGCAGATCCAGCTACGAAAACGCACTTTCAAAATTAACAAGGGGCAGGGGAAATCTGGTATCCCAGGCAGAACATTTAAAAGAGCTTGGAGTGCAGGTAAAAAAAGAGCTTCCACAGTCCATTACCGATATTTCAGATTACGATTTAAAAAACTGATCACAGCTTAGCCCGTATTTCTCATTACTAAAGTTTTTTGCTGATCAAGACACGGAGCACTCGACTGTACTTTTGTACCTCAAGTGCTCAGTAACGATGCAGCAGCGGAAAAATCTTGTGACCCCGAGGGTGAGCTTTTCGATATACAGCGAGATACACACTGTTTTTGAGTCCATTGGAGTTACCCTGTGAAATTAGAATTTTAGGCTATTTATCGAAAAGTTCATGAGAAATCCGGGTTAGGGAAAAGGTCGTAAAAACGACAGGGGCCACCTCTAGCCCAGCCCTCTTTTCCCTGGCAAAGTTGCTAAAGACATGAAAAAATGTTAGTTCAATCACCTGAAGAGTGATTCTCGTTTGACTTATAGAAAGCAGACGAGACCAACTACCTGATTATTAAATATTCTAGCCGGAGGTGCCGATGCTGCTCCATCACCAGTTTATCGACATTGCCAAAACATTCAGTAAAAAGCTGGCGATCCACGATTTTTCCACAGGCAGGGAACTCACCTACTCAAAAGCCCTGATCGCCTGTCTGATTTTGACCCGAGTTTTCAAAAAGATGGACACAGGTTTCGTAGGTCTCATGATACCAACGTCCGCTGGCTGCATTCTTTCTAAAATTGCAATACTGATGAGTGGCCGCAAACCGGTAATGATCAACTACTCAACCGGGGCAGAGCAGAATGCTAAATATGCCCAGCAAAAATGTGATTTTAAGACCATCATCACCTCGAAAGCGCTTCTTGAAAAAATCGAATGCCCGTTTATAGACGGTATGATTTATATAGAGGACATTATGGCCTCTATCACCAGTGCAGATAAAATACGTGCGGCCCTTACTGCGGCCCTTCCTGCCTCTCTAATTAAAAAACTGGTTCATCAAGGTGCCCCCGAAGACACCGCTGTAATTCTTTTTACCAGCGGTAGTGAAAAAGATCCAAAAGCGGTTGAACTCACACATAAAAACATCTTCTCAAACCTCAAATCCGTAAGCCCTATTTTTGGTTTCCGTAGCGAGGACGTCTTCCTCTGTATCCTGCCATTTTTCCATGTCTTTGGTCTCACGGTTACCCTCTGGCTCCCCATCTACCATGGGATGTCTATGCTCACCTACGCCAACCCTCTGGATTTTAAAAAGATTTGCGCTATTGCACGGGATAAAAAGGCCACCTTTCTCGTCGGAACCCCATCTTTTTTCTGGGGATATTTACGAAAATCAGAACCGGGAGATTTTGACACCCTGCGTATCGCCCTCACCGGCGCAGACAAATGTCCGGATGCGCTAAGAGAAGGTTTTAAAAATAAACACAACATAACAGTCTTTGAAGGTTACGGCGCAACGGAATGTTCTCCTGTCATCTCCACCAACACTCCCGAATGCAATCGTCCAGGCAGTGTAGGCAAGCCGATTCCCGGCCTTCAGATCCGCATAGAAAATTACGAAACGGGTAAAGAATGTGGTCCGGGAGAAGATGGGCGAATTCTCGCTAAAGGCGACTCCGTGATGAAGGGCTATTTCAACGATTTTGAGCAAACCTCTCTACACATTCGTAGCGGCTGGTACGATACTGGCGATATGGGAAATATCGATACAGATGGATATCTCTGGCACGTAGGCCGGCTCAAAAGATTCGTTAAGATCGGTGGAGAGATGGTCTCACTTGTCAAGATTGAAGATGTACTCGAAAAATTTCTCCCCGAAGAAAGTCACTGCTGTGTGGTGGAAATCCCGGACGCGAAAAAGGGTGCCCGCATTGTCGCAGTGGTCACAACACCACTTGATGAAAAAGCCATACTCAAACAGATGGCTCAAACACTGTCACCAATAGCGCTGCCAAAAATATTTCTGGTATGGGAGACACTCCCTAAAATGGGTAGCGGTAAAATTGATTTCAGGACAATCTCTGAAATGGCCAGGGAACAGTTAACACGAAAAACAGTATCTTAAAGATACAAATCACCACAACAACTGGAACCACCTGTAACAGTATAGCCCCATGACGAAAACCAACTACACTAATGGTGATTCACAGATCCCTTTTTTTCGCAGTCCTCTCTGGGATGTTATCCAATTTATTATTCTGCTCGCCGTACTTGGCTGGCTTGCTGGCAAGAGCGCCAGTAACATCGGATACAACTGGCAGTGGTACAGAATTCCACAATATCTTTTCACCCAGACAGATGCAGGTGTCGTCCCAGGCCCTCTGCTCAAAGGGTTATTCATCACTCTTAAAATTTCTGGTATCAGTCTTGTTTTTGCCTTTTTTATCGGTTTGATCACTGCCATTCTCCGCCTTTCTAACTCCTTTGTAGCACGATCTCTTGCCACGCTCTATCTCGAAGTGAGCAGAAATACGCCGCTTCTTATCCAGATTTTCTTCATTTATTTTGTCCTTGGACCGACCCTGGGACTGGATCGTCTGCCTTCCGCCATTCTTGCCCTATCGCTTTTTGAGGGCGCATACACCTCAGAGATATTCAGATCCGGAATCCAATCCGTAGCAAAGGGCCAGATGGAAGCGGGTAAGACCCTGGGCCTCACCACCTTTGGAATCTATCGTCACATTATTATTCCACAAGCAATTCGCACAATTCTTCCGCCTCTTGCAAGTCAGGCGATTTCCCTTGTAAAAGACTCAGCACTTGTCAGTACCATAGCAATCTATGATCTGACCATGCAGGCCCAATCCCTGATTTCAGAGACCTACCTTACCTTTGAGATATGGTTTGCTGTAGCTGTAATTTACCTGGCAATTACTGTCTTTTTATCTCTTAGTGTTGGCTTTATGGAAAAACGACTTAAGTTACCATGAGAAATCAACTTTTACCGATCAATCACCAAACCAAGGGGGGCCTTACAATGCGCAACGGAAGTAATTTTTTACGTCTTTTCACTCTTACTCTTCTCATACTTTGTGTATCCAGCTTTAGCACCGCAGCATCCATTCAGACAGATATTACCCGTTCCAGTACAATTGAAACTATCAAGAAGCGAGGTGTGTTAAAAGTTGGAATGGATGTCTTCCAGCCCTGGGCAATGAAAGATAAAACCGGTAAACTCATCGGCTTTGAAATAGACGTTGCGACCAGGCTTGCTGAAGAAATGGGTGTTAAAGTGGAGTTCATCCCTACCGCATGGTCCGGTATTATTCCAGCTCTTCTCACAGGTAAATTTGACGTTATCATTGGTGGAATGGGAATCACCACCCAACGTGCACTCCAGGTTAATTTTACCAACCCATACGAGTATTCCGGCATGGGAATTGTTGCAAATAAAAAACTCGCTGCAGGCTTTGATTCTCTTGAAGATTTCAATAAAGCTGACGTGGAAATTGCCGTTAAAACCGGCACCACCGCCGCCGCTGCTGCAAAAAAACACCTACCGCTGGCTACTCTCAGAATGTTTGACTCTGAGCCTCAGACCTATCAAGAACTTCGCAATGGAAAGGTTCACGCCGTTGTGGGATCTGCTCCTCGTCCTGCGTACGAGGCTGTTGAATACAGCGATTCTCTCTTTCTCCCAATAAAGGGAACCTTCACCAAAGAGCCCATCGGTTTCGCTCTTCGCAAGGGTGATCCTGACACTTTGACTTTTTTCAACAGCTGGATCGTCACTGTTGAGCTGGAAGGATGGCTTCAAGAACGTCACAACTACTGGTTTGGCAGCAAAGACTGGAGCGATCAGGTAGAGTAATAATTTTGTATTACGGTGTAGGCCTTTGGCCTGCACCGACTTCTCTTCTTTTACCTGTTATCTGTTTACGGACCGTCACCTGGGTACCTTGAGTGTTATGCAATCCCATAAGCCCGCAATTAAGCCACTCGACGTTATTGTACTCGCAGCCATAATAGGTCTCTTTACCTACATTTGTTATCGCCTCTTTTTCTCGCTGAACTACAACTGGAATTGGTCTGTCATTCCCACCTACATGGTCCACCATGACCTTGAGACAGGACACTGGCGTGCAAACCTGCTCCTTGAAGGTTTTATCACCACAATAAAGCTCAGCATCTGGGCAACCTTACTTGCCACTGTCATCGGCTTTATTGTGGGCCTGATGCGGGTTTCTCCTCGACTATTTTTCAGGCTTATCGGTCGAACCTATATCGAAGCAATCCGAAACACCCCACCGCTGGTTCTCGTTTTTATCTTTTACTATTTCGTGAGTGATCAATTTTTCACCTTCCTTGGTGTCGAAGATTTTTTCCGCGCATCCTCGCCTAAGACGCAACAGTACTTATCTTTTTTCTTTGCAACTCCGAGCCTCATCACACAATTTCTCTCAGGTATCCTCACCCTTGCTATGTTTCAAGGGGCATACATCGCAGAAATTGTCCGGGCAGGAATTCAGGCAGTTGAAATCGGCCAGTGGGAAGCAGGCCAGGCAATTGGGCTTAACAGGTGGAAAACAATGCGCTTTATTGTTCTTCCCCAGGCCATCAAAATCATGCTTCCCCCTCTTGCCAACGAGTTTATTAATACCATAAAGTGGTCTTCCATCGTTTCTATCATCTCTATACAGGAGCTCACCTTTCAGGCTCTGCAGGTCATGGCCTCCACCCAGGCCACCATTGAAATCTGGCTTACAATTTCAACCATGTACCTTGTTCTCTGTCTCAGCCTCTCTCTTTTCGTCAGAAAGATCGAAAATCGTCTCGCCAGGTCTGAAGGAGTCATGAGTACATATCAACAGACAGGCCCATGATTGTGTTTACCATTAATATTTTTCTCCCCCGGCAGGACTGGCTTTAAGCAACTATGGCAAATCTATCCGCTCAACCCTCGCCCTTTTCTCTTCAGAATATAAAGCTCTTTATCGCCTTCAGGGTATTTTTCAACGCCAGATTCTACTACCCTGTTTTCACAATTCTTTTTCTCGATTTTGGCCTTACCATAGAACAATTTGCCCTACTCAACACGGTCTGGGCAATTACCATTGTCTGCGCAGAAGTCCCATCCGGTGCACTTGCCGATATTCTTGGACGAAAAAACCTCATCGTCACCACCTCACTACTCATGGTGCTCGAGCTATCCCTTCTGGCCTTTGTGCCCCTTGGCAATGGTACCCTTATCTTCTGGGCCTTTTTACTCAACCGGGTATTAAGCGGCCTTGCCGAAGCCATGGCCAGTGGAGCAGATGAAGCCATTGCCTACGACACGTTGGTGGAAAAGGGATTGCACACCGCCTGGCCCAAGGTTCTCAGCCTGCAAATGCGTGTTCGCTCCATCGCTTCCATTTTGACCATGACCCTAGGGGCGCTTGTCTACGACCCAAAAGCTGTAAACGCCGTTCTATCATGGTTTGGATCTGATCTTATTTTAGACCAACAAACAACCATGCGTTTTCCCATTTATTGCACTCTGGTATTGGCTATGTTTGCAACCATAACCGCATTTAAGATGGAAGAATCTGCCCCCGAAGAGACAACGACCACACGTTTCAAAACTGGGGCTGCGTTGAAGAAAACAATAGAGGCGGGAAAATGGATAATGCGTACTCCATTTGCACTGGTTATCATTTTATTTGGTATGTATTTTGATCACATCCTTCGCATGGTAGTGACGATGACCAGCCAGTATTTCAGGCTCATCAACCTCCCGGAGGCAAGCTTTGGTATTATTGGTTCCGCTGTAGCCATCATTGGACTCATTACCCCCAAGATAGCCGAACACATGGCGGATCATTACAGTCCCCAAAAGAACATGTTCATTGTTTTTTTCATCAGCGCCATTGGCCTTATCGGCCTTACAGGGTTTTACCCGTATTGGGGCCTCCTCCCTGTTGCCTTTATCTTCATAGGGCTCACATTCGTCTCCTTTTTTACAAGTCACTACCTCAACCAGATCACTGACTCACATCAACGGGCGACAGTGCTCAGTTTTAAAGGACTCGCCTTTAACCTGGCCTATGGCTTTATCGGCTTTGTCTTCGCGACCCTTATCGCCGCTCTCAAACATGAAAACAGCAGTATATATCCATCCTGGAACGCTGAACAAGTAGCCGATCTTGCCTTTATTGATGGTATCGGCTACTTCCCCTGGTATGGACTGGCAGGGTTTATCCTCATCATTTCTTATAGTTGGTGGAACCTCAAAAACAGAGATAAAAAATTATAAACCTTAATCTACCTTCAATAAACCCCAACCAAGCATCAACTTCCTGCGGTTAGACATAACGAATAGCCTTGCGCGGAGTATGGTGAACTTTTATAGTAGAAGCAAGCAGTTGGATTTTTTGAAGAGGAGGCCTTCAACCATGCTAAAAAGATTTTCCATTTCACTTGAAGAAAAATTGCTCGATATTTTTGACGAGCAGATTAAGGCAAACAGCTACAGTAATCGCTCTGAAGCCATACGTGATCTGATCAGAAAAGCCTTCGTTAAGGAGGAGTGGGAATCAGATAAGCCGGTAATGGGAGTAATCAGCCTTGTCTATGACCACCACCAGCACCAGTTGCAGGAAAAGGTCACTGTCGTCCAACATGACTACCATCACCATATTGTTTCCACTACCCACGTACACATGGATCATGATAACTGCCTTGAAGTTATCGTGGTTAGGGGGAAAGCGAAAGAGGTCAGAGATCTCGCTGCCAAACTAACATCGCTCAAAGGTGTTCGTGACGGCAATCTTGCCATGTCGAGTACAGGAAAAGCCCTCCACTGACAGCTCTAACTCGTTGATACAAATGTAGGCAGATAATATAATTTGACCATTTTGTATAACTGTTGCTGCTGGCATGAAAGTCGTATCTTCCACAGAGATAAAGATAAATGAAGCAGATCAACATCTCTATTTTCTGTTAACTCGTCCTTTTATAACATTGGCTAAATATTCTGGAAGATTAAAAGGATCTCCCTGAAGAAGTTCTTTTGTTTTTTTAAGCTCTCTGACACAAAAAGAAAAATTGTTTAAATATTTTTCTGATGAAAGAACAATATTTTAAACTGTACAGTTTTCCTGAAGTAATTCGTCAAACACACGTTTTGGGTGGACAATATTGGCCAACCCGACAGGACCGTCGTATTTGATAAATGTCTTATAAATAAAAGAATTAAGCCCGCTCGTCTTATACGTAATTATTGTTGGTATTTGAAAGAGTGCACAAGCTAATGTCACTGTCCCACTTGCAGCCCAAGCTAATTGATTTGTTTTTAAAGCATCGCTAAGTTGTCCACTTTGGTAATAGTGGACTTTTGAAATTGTACTTAATGGTTGATATAAACTCTTTTGAACACTCGGAGAGCAAACTACAGATAATTCAATTTTCTTATTCAGTACTTTTTCTAGTTTTTTGTAGGCTTGGAGATAAAGAGGCAGCAAATGTTCTACTTCAAAATTCCTGCTCCCTGGCAAAAGTAACAGTTTTAAATTGGTATCTGAATTACTCCAACGAGGCAACGGTATATCTTCTATATCTGCACCATAATGATAAAGTAATGGGTGGACGACTCCCTTGACCTGGTGAACACCTCGATCTTGAAACCATTTTTTCTCAAACGGAAGTATCGTAAAAAGAGTATGAACACAGTTCGCAATAATTTTCGTTCGTCCACTTTTCCACGCCCATGCTTGAGGTGCCACATAGTACAAGACATTTACTCCGAGACAATTTAACTTTTTAGCTAACTTTAGATTAAAGCCTTGAAAATCAATCAAAATTGCTGTTTTACATCCTCTCTCAATGACAGCTGCTTCAATTTCATTTAACGCCTTAAGGTAAAATGGTATTTTACTTATTACCCCACTGAAGCCCCATGAAGAGAACTCATTCAAGTGATAAATAATTTCCATCCCTGCTTCTTTAAGATCATCACCCCCAACTCCCCAGAAATGGACGTTGGGACAAAGCAATTGCAATTCGTTGTAAAAACTCAAACAATGCTCTTCACCTGATTTCTCCCCTGCGACGATTAAGCAATTGCAACCATTAATGTCCATTGATTTTCTTCCACACTATATGCTGACTTAAACTCTCCGCTCCATTTCAAGACAAGACTGTAAGTGATAGTACTTTGAAGTCTCATTGTCAACGCACTGTGAAGCGGTTAGGCAAGAAGCAAGATATCACAACGGACAGCACCAATCAGGAGCCAATTTCGACTCGAAAGTAGTATCAGCCATCCAGAAAATCGAAAATGGAGTAACTTTGCCGGTTGATTATTTGGAAGCATCTTTGACTACAACCTGCTCCATTTGGGGGGAGTTTACGGGGCGTGATCACACAATAAAGATACAGGAAACACCTCAAGTTGGAGCAAGTGACGCGACTGATCACCTTCGTCCTGGCAATGTTAAATTATAGGCTCAGTTGTTGAAATGATTTGATTCAGGAAACACCTCAACAGGAAGAATCTACGAATCGCTTTGCACTGGCAGTGCAAATCTTCAACATGAGTCTGCACGCATATAGTTGTGTTATCTTAAATATTACCTAACTTCATCACAGTGCATCTTTTATAAGATCAAGGAGGCTTGTCAGTCATCCGAGTTACTTTTAATGGGGCAACTCATTTCGGCGTTTTTCACTTGAAAGTGGTGTTTCTTCGTTCAAAAGACTAGCAGGAAGAAATTAATATGTAGGTACAAGGTGATTTGACATGGCTTCGTTTTGGTAATTATCCAACAAGAAATATTTTCATCTGGATCCATCCTTTTTTTAATACAGTTTCACTGTAATACTATAATCAGTGATGGATATGCTATACTGTTTTTTATAGTACCAATTCTTGCTTCAACAGAAATTTATTTCGGCAAATATATAGCAATATGGTCTCACAAAAATCAAATCTTGAGATAATCCATACGAAACTGCACCGGCCCCCTGTGCCGCATGATCTCATAGTTCGAGAGCAGCTGCTTGATCGGCTTGACAACCGTCTCAACCGCCCTCTGAGTCTGGTTTGTGCCCCTGCAGGGTATGGTAAGAGCACTCTCGTGAGCGGTTGGATAGAGCGTAGCAATCTTCCTGTTGCCTGGTTATCCCTGAACGAGGCCGAGAACGACCTTCGGCTTTTTCTTTCCTACTTTCTCGCAGCCATTCAGACAATTTCCCCTGAAATCGGAGGGGAAACCCAGGCCCTCCTGAAAGGAGAGAAGTTGCCTTCCGCAACAGTTCTGGCAGGCCGGCTGACGAATGATCTGGATGAAATTGTCACGCCCTTCATTCTGGCTCTTGACGACTACCATCTCATTCAAAACAACGATGTACACGATCTTGTCTCGGGGATCATCAAACATCCCCCCCATGCGATGCATCTGGTCCTGATAAGCCGAATTGATCCACCACTGCCGTTGACTTCCTTGCGCGCGAAGGGCCAGATGACTGAAATCCGGGTTAGGGATCTTCGCTTTTCACGTGAAGAGACCTCTAAATTCTTACAGCAGATGCTAGAAAGAACGATAGATGAAAGCACCATTTCATTATTAGAAGAAAAATCAGAAGGCTGGATCACAGGTTTACGTCTGGCCGCATTGTCTCTGCGAAACGCTGACGATATAGGGAGTGCCGCTGCCAGTTTGCCAGATACGAATCGTTATGTTCTAGATTATTTCGTCGACGAAATTCTTTCCCAGCAATCTGTGGCCATGCAGCATAGTCTTCTTGCAACCTCAATATTAGATCGCTTTTGCGGGCCACTTTGCGACGCAGTATTTCATTCAAGTTCGCAATCAGGTAGCGGTGAAATAAACGGCCAGTTTTTTTTGCAACAACTGAAAAATGCAAACCTGTTTGTCATTCACCTCGATGATGAGGGAAAGTGGTTCCGCTATCATCACCTGTTTAATAACTTGTTGAAGCAGAAACTTGAGCAACGCTTTACACCAGATGAGATAGGAGTAATCCATACAAAGGCTGGCGCCTGGTTTGCAGAAAACGGCTATTTCGAAGAGGCTATCCTGCACACCCTGGCTGGTGGGGAAATCGGCAGGGCAGTTGAAATAGTGGGACATGCCCGTCATGATCTCATGAACAAGGAGCAATGGCACCGGCTTGCGCGATGGCTGACGTCATTTTCACATGAAGTGATACAGCAGAATCCTCATCTCATTTTACTGAGTTGCTGGCTTGATCTGTATCTCTGGTATAGACTAGATCTGTTGGTGCCGGACCTTGCGAGAGCAGATGTTTTACTGGCAAATTCAACACTTGAAAGACATGAAATTATTGTGCTAAAGGCGGAGATAGCGGCGATGCGCTGTTTGTTTTCGTACTGGGTGCTCAAACCTTCTCTAGGTGTGGCCCAGGCCGATCAGGCGTTTCGTGATTCGCCAGTTGAACATGAATGCACGAGAAGCACGGCAGTATTCGGATGGGGGCCCTTGTACCAGATGCTTGGAGAAGCAAAGCGGGGCGAAAAACTACTGTGGTCTCATATTACAAACGGGCGGTTTAAAAACCCGAGTTCCCAGGCACGGCTTATTGTGTCTCTATGTATCGGTTATTGGCCGGAGGGGGAAACACGAAAGTTACAGCAAGCTGCTTCAAGACTGCTTGAAATTAGTCTTGAGCATAGGCTTTTATGGAATCACTCGTTTGCCCGTTATTTCCTCGGTCTTGCCCATTACGAGAGAAACGAGCTGGATGAAGCAGTAGAACATTTACAAATCATCACCGACAAGCCTTATCGCTTCCCTATGCAGAACGTTGTTCACTGTTCTTTTCTGTTGAGCCTTTGCTACCAGGCTCTGGGCCTTCCGGAGCAGGCTCGTAAAGCTGCGAAGTCGCTTGCACAGCTCACATTTGAGCGTGAAAACCAGATGTTCACCGGCCTTGCAGAGGCTTTCCTGGCTGATCTTGATCTAATGCAGGGACGCTCCGCACAGGCGGTCAAGTGGGCCAAAGGTTTCGTTCCACCTCCCCCCCATGGTATGCAGCGGTTTTTTAATGCCGAGTTGACCTCCATCAGGGTCATGTTGACCATCAACACACCTGAAAGCCTGAAATCAGCTACAGAACAGCTTGATTCGATGTATCAGCTCCTGGAACAGATCCACAATAGACGGCTCATGATCGATATTCTCGGCATGCAGGCACTCCTGGCTGATACCCTGAAACAGGAATCGATTGCTTTTGAAAAATTGAGCGAATCGTTGAGTCTTGCTGAGCCCGAGAGGTTTACTCGTCCATTTTTGGACCTTGGCAAGCAAATGGACGATCTTCTAAAACGGCTGGTGAGACATAACCCAGGTCTCGACTATGCTCAGCACATCCTTACTGCCTTTGGCAATGAAAAAAATGGATTGCGACAGGAACTTACTGATATTCAGGATATCGCCATAACTTCTCTACCTAACCAGGCCCTGGCTGATCCTCTTACCAAGCGAGAGATCGAGATTCTTTTGATCCTCTCGACAAGACTCAGTAACGCCGAAATTGCCGAGAAACTTTTCATCTCACCGGAAACGGTCAAACGTCACCTGTACAATATCTACCAGAAATTTGGCGTGAAGAATCGTAAACAGGTGATTGTCAGGGCCAGATCTTGGGGGGTCATATAACCGCCTTACTACACTCTTTTCTCATTTCGCTGCTAAGCGCGATCACCACCTCCTGTAAGTAAAACCACACCTCTTCTACAACTTCTTCTACAACTCCATTTTTACAACTTTCCGGGGGATGTATCTGACCACACCTATGTATTAGTTGTATAGTTTCATTCAAATCAATTGAACAACCAGTATTGACAAGAGGGGTAGGCGCTATGTCAGACTTACAATCATGGAAAGACCTGAAATTCGAGGCTCCCGCCTCATATCAGATTAGAGTGCAGGGACATCTTGATGACGGTTGGTCCGATCGTTTGGGTGGCATGGTCATTACTCGAGCTTTTGCAGAGGATAGACAACCGATGTCGATTCTGATCGGCCACCTTAAGGACCAAGCCGCGCTCTCCGGAGTAATGAACGCACTCTACGGGCTGCATTTGTCGGTTATATCTGTGGAACTTCTTGATGATATGCAATCAAGATTTGAAGATGCGGATTAGGTCAATAGTTTTCCATGAATCCAAAAACAAATGGAGATGAAAATGAGTGATGAAATAAAAGAAAATAACACAAAAAATCCAGACCAGGATCAATTAGTTGCAAGCCAACGAATCGTCGGTCGGCGTGACTTCCTTAAAGCTTCGGCTGGGGCAGCTGTACTCGGAGCGTCTGTTCTTTCCGGAGTCGGCAACCTGAGCGCTGAGGATGCCGTGAAGCCAGGTAAGTATGCCACCCCCGATTGGAAAACTAACAAGCCAGGCAAGAAAGATACAGATCTTTACACCGAAGAATCAGGGTTTGACCACGACAATTCTGATTTGACCTGGTGGCCCGGACGCAACGTTTCGGGCGTGACGATCGGCTTGATTCAGTTTCGCGCCAACCTCCCCATGATGCCTGGCAACATGGGGAATGCTACCACTTTTGACTTCCCAATGCTCTACCGCGAGATGAACGCGGACAACGTCTTGGACGTCATGGCTACGAATCCCGTCCCGCAATTCACGGACGCCTGCGTCGAGGCAGCGAATTGGCTCGAGTTACAGGGAGTGAGTGCCATCATGGGGAACTGCGGATTCTTTGGCCATTACCAGAAGGTGGTGCAGGAGCGCATCGACACACCCTTCTTCTCCTCCAGCTTGATGATGCTGCCAATGATCGTGCGGTCTCTACCTCGCAACAAAAAGGTTGGCGTCCTTACCGCCAATGGACCACTCCTACGTAGCGGTCCGGCGATGGAAAACTGCGGGTTGAGCCCCGAGGATAAAGCAAATCGTGTCGTGGTCGAAGGCTGTGAGGACGACAAGGAGTTCGCAATAGCCATGTCCGTTGAAGGGAAGTATAACGCGAGTCGGTTCGAGAAGGATGTCCTTAAGGGTATCAAACGGCTCCTGAAGAAAGACAAGGACATCGCAGTGATTATGCTCGAGTGCACCGAACTCTCACCCCACGCCGTTGCCGTTCAGAAAATGGTGAAGATGCCAGTGTGGGACTACACGTCCCTGACAAATTGGATCTACTCAGGCTGTGTTCGCCGGCCATTTGTTGGGCACATTTAACTGGTCGCTCTCCTACCTGCCCCGGTTACGGGGCCAGTGGGTATAGTTAATTTGCAAATGGCAACTAATGGGTAACGCCTGACTGTTGAATAGTCTATAGGCCCATCCTGTAAGTGGTCTGAGAACTTGGAGAGTTGAGGAGAGATATATGAGATTTAATTGGAAATCCCCAAGTTGTAATATTGTAATATTGTTTCTGTTGGTTTTATGGGTTCAACCAGGAATAGCACAGGAGACACAAACTCCCAACGATGATGAATCCATATCTTATCGACAGTTTGGTGGCCCTGATTCGGTTCAGGATCAAACAATAGATGATGCAAGGCAAAAGGACTCAATATTTGGTGTCGACATATTGAAGGGCTATTCTGGGTGGAAAGAAAATCTGCGCAAAAAACATGGTTTCTCTTTCACATTAGATTACACAGCAGGTTTAGTTGGTGTATCCAATGCCCTTTATAACGAGGACTTCTTTTCTGGTGGGGCCGCTCGATTCTACGGAGCCTGGGATCTCGTTGGACGCGAATCCGGCAATACCGGAACCTTTGTTTGGAAGGTCGAGCATCGGCATAAATACAGTGATATACCGCCAAACGGAGTAGCATCCGAGATCGGCTTGGCAGGTGTTACCAACCCGACTCTTTCGGACATTGGAACGCGGCTTACAAACCTCTTCTGGAAACAGAACCTCAGCCAGGGGCGGGTTGAGGTTATAGCTGGTATGATAGACACCACGGATTGGGTTGATATTTATGCCCTTGCTTCGCCATGGACAGGCTTTTCTAATTTTGTCTTTGCCACTGGTGGTGCTTCCATACCTGTACCAGATGACGCAGCGATCGGGGTCTATATCAATGCCATGGTCACCGAAAATCTGTATGTAATCGGAGGCCTTGCAGATGCCAACGCGGACTCCACTGACCCATTTAACGGTTTTGACACTTTTTTTGATGACCATGAGTATTTCAAGACGATTGAAGTAGGTTGGACAACTGCCCAGGATCGATTCTACCTCGACAATACCCACCTTACGTTCTGGCATGCGGATGAACGTGAAGAGGTCGGCGTTTCAGATGGCTGGGGCGTCAACTTCTCATTCTCTCATTCCTTTGCCGAAAAATGGATGCCTTTTGTGCGCGGCGGTTATGCCGATGACGGCGGCAGCCTGTTGCAGAAATCGCTCAGTGCCGGGCTTGGCTATCACTGGGGTGAAAATAATAGTTTGCTTGGGGTGGGCGTAAACTGGGGGCAGCCGAATGAGGACACTTTCGGGCCTGATCTGGATGACCAATATACTGGTGAACTGTTTTGCCGCCTCCAGGTGACACAGAACATCCAGATTACACCGGATGTTCAATATATTAAAAATCCAGCGCTCAATCTCGAGGAGAACGATAGCTGGATCTTTGGTATTCGCACTCGGATTATTTTCTAATTAATGCCAGTCCAACCCCTAGCCAGATGTTCATATAGCCCAGGTTTGTAGGGTTAAAAGATCAAAGACATTAAGATTAAACAGACAGTGATGGGGGGAATGACGACCTACTTGGCAGAATAGGAACCCCGAATAAAGATGACCTTAGCAACAAAGGAGAAATCGTGAATCTAGTAAAGAGAATGGGATGTTCTGCTACATTGTTCATAACGGTGATATGTATTGCGTCACTTTCATTTGCCCAGGACTATGACCTCGTCATCCAGAACGGTCGGGTGATGGACCCGGAGACCATGTTTGACGGCGTGCGCAATGTTGGCATCAAGGATGGCAAGATTGTCGCCATTACTGAAGAAGCCATCAATGGACGCGATAGCGTCGATGCAACCGGACTTGTGGTCGCTCCTGGCTTCATCGATACCCATACTCACAGCGTGGACAACGCGATCAAACTGTCTATGTTCGATGGGGTGACCACGGCTATGGACATGGAAGCTGGCGTTATTAACGTCGCCGCCTGGTATTCAGATAAGAAAGACAATTGGCCGATCAATTACGGTGCAACGGTCGGTCATGAACTCGCGCGGCACGTTGTTCATGAAGGCTATAAAGCCAAAGGCGCGACCGACGTCACAGGGGCCGTTATCTCTCGGGGCAAGTCTACCGAGACCAAGTGGTCCGTGGCGCGCAGCAGTATGGAACAGATGAACCAGATAACCAAGATCCTCGACGATGGTTTGCGCGAGGGTGCGCTTGGGGTCGGCTCGACGGTTGGTTACATGAGCGAGGGCGTGACGACCTATGAATTGTTCGAGGTTCAACGCGCCGCAGCCCGATACGGGCGCCTGTCTGCGTTCCATAGCCGCTTCCACCTGCAGTCATCGAATCCGGAAGCGCCACTGGGTTTTGACGAGGTATACACCAACGCCCAACTGCTCGATGCGCCGCTGCTGTATACGCACAACAACGACTACGGCTGGTGGGAGATCGAGGAGAAGCTACAAATGGCGCGGGCCAAGGGTATGAACGCATGGTCGGAGCATTACCCTTATACTGCCGCCTCGACCACTATCGGATCCGAATTCCTTGCCCCTGAAATCTGGGAAACTAAAATGGGCAACAAGTATGAGGAGACGGTTTTCGATTCGAATCTGGACAAGTTCCTGACAAAGGAAGAATTCCTGGCGCAGGTCGAGAAAAACCCCGCGTATATCGTCACGATGTTCATGAAGCCGCGCGAAGCATGGCTGCCTCACTGGCTCAAGATGCCTCACATGACAGTTGCCGCGGATGCCATGATGATGTCCGGCCCGGTAGACTGGGACGACGATATTATGGGTAAATACAAAGGGCACCCGCGTACCGCTGGCTCTCATGCTGCGACTCTTCGATTAGGCCGCGAACAAGACGTGCCGTTGATGCAGTCATTGTCGCAATTGAGCTACTGGAGCGCCCTTCATCTTGGCGATGCAGGCCTTGAGGACATGAAAAATCGCGGACGGATGCAGGTCGGCATGGTGGCAGACATCACCATCTTTAATCCAGAGACAGTAACGGACAACGCGACCTATAAGAATGGTGAAAATGGATTGGCGTCGACCGGTATTCCCCATGTGATCGTCAACGGAAACTTCGTTGTCAGGGATTCCAAAACCTCCAAGAAAAGACCGACAGTTGGACAGCCGATCCGGTATCCAGTCGAGAAAACCGGACGTCATGTACCTGCCTCTGCAGAGAAGTGGGTGCGCGATTATGTTACGCCTACAGAATATGACGGGCTCAAAGCGGAATAGAAGAAATAGGTCCTGTTGGGTCACCCTGTGTGACCCGATTGACGATATCAAAGTGATGATGGATTACCCAACTCTAAGCGACATCGAGGGCCGGATTCAGCAATTTCGTATTTGCCACAGGGGGAGATTCAATACCGGTGCCAGATGACGCTGCATTAGTGGCGTACATCAATGTTTTGCTCACTTCACATCATTGGAGGGTTTGCAGACAGTAACGCAGATTCCACGGATCCGTTTGAGGGATTCGACACCTTTGGCGACGGTGAGTTTTTCAAACTTGATAGATCTACTGTAACCTTTGGGGATACACGTTATCGCAACGATAGAGGCTATCGTTGGCAATGTTAACCATTTAAGCAAAGCCGCAATTTAGGACTTCCTGTAAACCTACTTTTTTAAAAGGGCAGAGCGGTGTGTTGACTTGAAATGAAAGAGATAACAGGAATAAGGTAAACTTGCAGTTTTGCTTAAATTGTTGAGATTGCCTACACAAATCTTCGACATCTAAAAAACCGACGAAATCTCAAGTGTAAAAGTAAGTTCCCATGATTGATCAAGAAAGACCTGATAAAAACCCTACTCACCTCCACTTCTTTTTTAAAAGCACATATTATTGATTATACGACAGAAGTTACCTATCTAAAAGTCCAGAAATAGCGGATAGTGAAAATAGTGGTAAACAATACAACTCTACTGGATTATTATAGTAGGGTTCATCATGAAACCTCTGGTCATGAAGATTCTTGATCGAAAACTTAGCGACAGGTAGGTCAAAATGGTTATGGACGAAAATCAAGCGTTAGAGATTAGGGCTGTTGAGGCTGCTGATAAATTAGGTGTTCAAGCTGTTAAGGCTTCCGAGAAATTAGATGGTCAAGCTTCTGAAGCTATTAAGAAATTAGATAATCAAGCTATTGAGGTCGCTGAGAAGTTGATCAATTCAGCAAGCCATAATGCAAAAGAATTAATCGACAAAGCATCTGTGGACGCTATAGCGTTAATCAAAGAAGCAGTTGAGGTTGCAAAGGCATTGCGTTCAAGAGTCAAGCAACTAGAGGGAATTATCCCTATTTGCTCCTATTGCAAAAAAATTCGTGATGATATGGATGGTTGGCATCAAATGGAAGGATATATATCAAAGTATTCTGATGCAGAATTTAGTCATGGCGTTTGTCCAGAATGTTATGAGAAACATAAAGACGACTGAGCCTCTTGCAAAAGTTTCTGCTTTTTGTGATATCAGCATGGTTCAAGTTTAAGCAGGTGGTCGGCAAAAAGTGATATGACTCCAAACACCAGGTGTAACATCACCTTGCCTGCTCCCTAACCATCACATCACGACACCGAACTCTTCTTTCAATCGACTATTGAATCGCTCAGCGAGACTGCGTTCGTCGTATCGACGAGCCTCATGCTGGGCCATTGGAATGGTATCCTCCTTTCTTGGATTACGATCAATGATCGGGACATGTCAAGCTCTCTGCTCTGCCGCCAGATCTGTAATTACAGAATGACCTTCCTCTTTACACTATTCTTGTAAAGATCCAGTATCAATCTCAGGAGAGGGGAAGTGGCCTGCACACCTGTCGACCTGTTGGTGCACAGGAATAGTCCTAAATTGCAGATTTGCTTAAATGGTTAACATTGCCAATAATTACCTCAACCATCGCAATAACGTGTGTTCCTGTACCCGCATCACCAAGTTTCAACTATAGAGAATTCTATTCCTACTGACCACAAGATGACTGTTAGTAGGAATAGTGTTTTCTCAAATTTAGCACTTTTTTTTAACTGTAATTCATTTCATTTTCTTAACAGAAGGCATTTCATACAAGGGGTCTAAATTTTCAGGATTAGGCCAGTATAAACGAGCTTGCAATGAAAATGGCCCATCGTATGCCGGTAACCAGTTGGAAACTTTATCATCCCCTGGATTTTCTTCCTGAATATAAACATCCAGGGAGCCATCTTCATTGTATTTTAAACCTTCGGTGTTACTGCTTATTACATATCTATTTATGTCATTTTTAGCAAATAATTGTTCAGGTAATTTATACATAGACAGAGACCAAAATGCTTTTACAGGTGGTAATTCATCTTTTTCGAAATGAAAAATATAATCGTGTTTAGAACCGTCTAGCGTTTCATCATCACTATCTAAGGTAGATTCCGGATAAAAGGCTTCCTCCAAATCATTCCCCCATAGACCAAAATAGGCAGCCGCAGCACGGGTTAAGTATCTCCCTTGCATTGCTTCTCTATTTCCAAAAACACCAGACACCATTTGCCACCCATTTTTTATTTCTCCTAATTTTGTCGATGCTTCTATCATCTTCTCTGTTGCTACTGCAATTCCCTCATTAATGGCTTTTATAATTTCTGAGTCAAAGTCAGCACTATTAAAGGTTTGCCCTGGCACTATTCCAATTTTCGAGAATTTTTTAAAAAGTTTCTTTTCAGTGGGGTGAATCTCTCCTTGTGACATTAAAGCATTTAGGTAAGCAATGAAATTTTCGTTTTCCACATTTTCTGCATTGTATGCAGGGTACGCAGGAGGAGTACCATGGGTCACCGTTTCTGATTGCCCGGTAAACTCATTATAGGAAACGACCTTATAGTGCTCCATAATCGCCTGAGCTGTTTCAGCATCGTCTAAACCAAAGACTTGTGTCCTACCTAAAGCTAAAAGGTAATTTCCCTCTGATTGAATTACCTTTTCAATACCTTCCGGAGTTTTTCCGTTCCAATAGGGACCAACAAACATATAATTTCCCGCACCGAAGCCTGTTTTTCGTGTACCCACATAATCAACATTATGCGTGTACATATCAATAATCTGAAAGGAGTAATACCTACCATCGGTAATTTCTGGTACTTTTAATATTCGGGGTTGCTCAGATAAGTCAAAAAACACACCCGAATAATAGGTGTCGTTATTGGGACGCACCATAGTAATGTCTTTATAGTCATTTAACCTTGCTTTATTAAACAGTACATTGAAGGGAGCCTCGTAAGCCCCTGACTCTTTATACATGGCTGTGGCAAACATCATCTTGTAGTGATACATCATTGGGAAAGCAAAAATGTATGCTTCCTCGGCTATCGCTTTAGCCTCTTTAGGGCTAAGTTTTGCGTCAAGAGCGACAGATGCCTCCTTTGTATTGGCACACCCAAAGGTTAGCAAACTACTAACGATCAATATGCTTGTAATGATCAGCCGATGGCCCTTATTGTAAATACTCATTTTTACTCTCCTATATTGTTTTTCGTTTTGACTCTTCCAAGTTGGTTCCAAAGTCCACATATTCCCACTAGGGAATAACCGAAAGAAGTAGTGACAGACAGTAGTTTGTTTTGGCAACGACAAGTCACAATCCATAGGAGATACCTTTACTTTGAGGTCTTCCTTTCAAGATGGAAAACATCTCGTGCAAGTAGCGAGTCAAATATTGTTAGGATTTCGGCTGAATGAGAACCGAAGATCCACAGGAATAATGTAAAATTCTGAAATTAAAAAAGAAGAAAGATATTTGAGTTGGCAATATTAACGTTTAAACTAAGCGGCTGGCCATCCAAGGTTTTCGCGTCAGCGCTGAAGTGCTTTGTTGAACGAAGCCGCTCTGCGGCAGAAAAAACATCAAATCATGTATACTTCCTGTAGGTATCTAATTCCAGATACTTACAACGGAAAGGAGTATACCATGAAGTCATCTGAAGTAAAACGATTT
>JBLHNA010000040.1:0-41325 GCA_047619065.1 Desulforhopalus sp. | reverse complement strand
GCACGCCTTTTTAAAGGAAGATGTGATTTGATGTGCACATTATACCATAAATATTGTGTTTTTAATAGTATTTACATAGTGTTAACACTTTTTGAGTTTAATCTAATTAACAGGGTGTTTTTCGTTTTAGATCAAAAAGTTCACCCTTCGGGCCAACAGATTTATCCGCAGTTGCTTCGTTACCGAGCATTTGCAGGTAGCGAAGACTCCGGTAGATTATTACCGGAGTCTTCGCTTACCTGCTTCATGCCCGGTGTCTCGACCTGCGAAAAACTTTGTTGGTGAGAAATCCGGGCTATTGGTTTCAAAATTCAAGATATAAAATTCCCTCACCTCCCTGCACGCATTCTGGGTAAGGGAAACTCTTCTTCAAAGAGCTAAACATTTGATTAATTGCCCAATTTATGCTAGCAATAGAGTGCGTATCATTAATATTTTGTAGTTGTTCAAATGTTTTCCACTCTCCTTGTCATTGGTAGAGTTATTTGTCAGGTCAGCATTCTTGCACGCTGGCGATATACCATCTCCTTTACGTAGGCTATTTCCAGGAAAAAATTATCTGCACCATATCTTTTTCAAAAAGAAGTATGCTGCAAGGTACCTTATAACTCAGCAAACCATACACATCCCATGACGACAAAACAGTACGACTTCATAATTATTGGCACAGGACCCGCAGGACTTGCCGCTGCAATGACTGCTGCAAAGTCGGACAAAAAGGTCCTGATACTTGAAAAAGAAGGTTCCCTTGGTGGGGTGTGCGTCAATACAGGGACATTTCCCAGCAAAACCCTCAGAGAAGCAGTGCTTCACCTCACAGGCCATCTAAAGCGTAAGGTGTTTGAGGAAGATTATTGTTCCACCAAAGACGCAGAAATATCCATGGAGCGCTTAAAGCAACGACTCTATAATGTTCGCCAACAGGAACACGCTATAATCAATTCTCAGCTTGATCGAAATGGTATTGAAATTATCCGCGGTAATGCAACCTTTATCGATCCTCATACTATTGAGATCCGTCAGCTGGAAAATGATGAGATGATTGAGGTCCGTGGAGAAAAGATCATCATCGCCACAGGCTCTCAACCCCGTAACCCCGTAGACGTACCCTTTGACCATGAGAGTATTGTTGATTCAACTTCAATTTTAAACATCAAACAGATCCCTAAAAGCCTGATTATAATGGGCGGTGGTGTTATCGGTTCTGAATACGCTACTATATTTGCGGCACTTGGAGTCAAAGTCACTCTCTTTGACAAGGGGGAGAGGCTACTTAAATTTCTTGACCGTGAGATAAGTGAAGAACTGCAGAAAAATTTCCCTAAAGACAATGTGGAGTACATAAATAACTGCGGGGATTTCAAAATTGAGAAGATTGATCATAGGCCAAGGGTAACTCTGACGAATGGTTCTTCGTATAATGCAGAATGTCTCTTTTTTGCACTAGGTCGTGAGGCAAATACAGCAAGTCTTAATATTGAGAATGCCAATATTAAACTCAACCAGTATCACTATATCGAAGTCAATGATCTCTATCAGACATCAACACCTCATATTTACGGTGTGGGAGATGTCATCGGCTGGCCAAGCCTTGCTGCCACATCAATAGTCCAGGGTCGCCTGGCAGCTCTCAACGCTCTCAAAACCAGGGTAGAGTCTTTCCCAACAATCTTCCCCTTTGGTATTTACACCATTCCAGAAATTTCTTACGTCGGGATTACCGAAGAAGAAGCTCATGATCTCGATTATAAGATTGTTGTTGGTACGTGTAGATACCACGAACTCCCACGGGGGCAGATTTCCGGCGAAAGCGAGGGAATGTTGAAAATGATCGTCCACAAAGATACCCGAGAAATTCTTGGGGTACATATTTTGGGAGGTGGAGCCACAGAGATTATACACATCGCACAGATGGCTCTTTTTTATAATGCCAAGATCGATATTTTCATAGACAACATCTTTAATTATCCAACCTATAGTGAAGCTCTGAAAATTGCTGCTCTTTCAGCTTCCAACAAGATGTAAGTTCATGACCGCACTAAGGGCCCATCTTGCCTGTATGCTTATCGTCTGCATCTGGTCCGGCTGGATAACAATATCCAGATACGGTGTACATTCGAGTCTGCAACCAGCGGACATAACGCTACTTCGCTATACAACCGCGCTCATTTTTGTATCCCCACTTATCCTCCGCCACCGCTGGTCAAAGTTCTCAATATACCAGTATCTGCTTGTAGGTCTTGGCATCGGCTTCCCATATACCATGGCAAGTTTCTACGGCCTGCAAGAACTAAAAGCCGCCCATGCCGGGGTACTCGTCAACGGTATGCTTCCAATATTTGGTGCTATAGCGGCCTGGTTTATTCTTTCACAAAGCGTGTCCAGAGTACGATATATAGGCATTGGCATAGTATTTTTAGCAAACTTTGTTATGGCGGGTGGAGATACATTTTCCACAGCACATATTGGCGGAATCGTGCTCCTGCTTTCTGCTGCTATTTTCTACACAATACACATGGTCTGTCTTAAGCTATGGCATTTTGAATGGAAGGATGTGCTGGTAACAGTACCAGTTGTAAACACTCTACTTTTTCTACCATGTCTGTTTATCTTTCCAACCAACCTGCTTGAAGCGGAAGCTGTCGACATCCTCAGTCAGTCATTTTACCAGGGAATCATGGTTAATATCATTGCGCTCATGTGCGCCACATACGCAATCAAACATCTAGGAACCATTACCGTTTCCATCTACATGTCTATTGTCCCTGTCACAACGGCGCTTCTGGCCTGGATTATTCTTGGTGAAACACTCAATAATTATGAACTTGCTGGCATCGCAGGCTGCTCTATCGGCTTATTTATCTATTCACAAAGTCAGGTAATCGAAGCCAGACGCCACTCCCTCAAATAATCGATTGCATGAACAAATACAAAGAGTACATAGAAACGATAAACTCGTAAAAAGTCATCTTGCCCGTACAGATGGACTCTGGTAAGAGTTCGATATCCAGGTAACGCAGACTCCGAGGCGTAGTGTCTTAATCGACGATTTGACAATGCATATGGTATGGCTAACCCGAATTTCTCATGACTTTTTGATTTGAAACTCAAGTGTTTGTTTTTATAGTTTAAAAATGACTTCCTTAATTAACAGGGTGTTCTTCGTTTCAAATCAAAAAGTTCACCTTTCGGGCCAACAGATTTATACGCAGCTGCTTCGTTACCGAGCATTTGCAGTAAATTATTACAGCTTCATGCCCGGTGTCTCGACCTGCGAAAAACTTTGTTGGTGAGAAATCCGGGCTAATCGTCGTTTTAGTACCTTACAAATTACTTTCTTGTTTGTTTCCAAGAAAATAATTTGTCTCAAGGCACTTATCCCGGCATATTTCCTATTTACCGGGGTAAGACCAACAACGGAGTAGATCGAGTTTTTTACGAGTCTATCATAAACAAAAAGACCAACTTTACAAATTCGTTTTTCATACACATCTTAAGGCCACTTGTAACAAAACCAATTGAGAAAAAACGCTTGGGCGCTGAGTATATTTCATACACTCATTCCCATCACAAAATAGAAAGGAGTTTCATCCATGTCGAGCAGTTTTGGTAATCTATTTAGAGTAACAACATTTGGTGAATCCCACTGTAAAGCTGTCGGTGTTGTCATTGATGGCTGCCCTCCAGGTCTATCCCTCACTGAAGAAGATATCCAACCCCAGTTAACAAGAAGACGTCCTGGTCAGAGTGCCCTTTCAACAGACAGGCAGGAAGCCGATAAAGTCATTATTCTTTCCGGTACGGAAAACGGAAAAACCCTCGGAACTCCGATAGGCCTCCAGGTCGCCAACAAAGATCAACGCCCAAAAGATTACGGGGAGATGCGTGATATCCCCAGACCATCCCATGCCGACTTCACCTACCAGATGAAGTACGGTATCAGAGCGTCTTCAGGCGGAGGCAGATCAAGCGCCCGTGAAACCATAGGCTCTGTCGCTTCCGGTTCCATTGCAGAGAAGGTTCTAAAAGAAAAATACGGCGTAGAAATAGTTGGCTGGGTCAGTAGCGTAGGACAGATCGAGTCCCAGGGCATTGATGGCAGTATCCTGACCCGGGAAGTAGTCGACCAGAATATTATCCGCTGCCCCGATCAGGCAGCTGCTGAAAAAATGGAGAAACTTGTTGCAGAGCTGAAAGAAGCGGGAGATTCTGTAGGGGGTGTTGTTTCCTGCATCATCCGTAATGTCCCCATAGGGATAGGCGAACCCACCTTTGAAAAACTCGAAGCCAAGCTCGCCCAAGCCATGCTTGCGATCCCTGCAACCAAGGCATTCGAGATTGGTTCCGGATTTGAAGGAACCAGACAAAAAGGCTCCGAGCACAACGATCCATTCACTATGAAAAATGGAAAAATTGGTACATTGACCAACAATTCAGGCGGCGTTCAAGGTGGCATTTCCAATGGTGAAAATATCACCTTGAGAATCGGTTTTAAACCACCTGCCACCATCTCTTTACCTCAGGAAACAGTTGATTTCGCTGGTGTAAGTGCAATACTTGAGGCAAAAGGAAGACATGACCCATGCGTAGTTCCACGGGCTATACCAATTGTTGAAAGCATGGCAGCCCTTGTGGTTCTTGACATGGTTATGCGCCAGGAATCCAGAAATGCCCTAAAATACTAGCTTGTTACGGCGGTTCTGAGAAGGACCGCCCATGTATCATAAACGCCGCTATTTGATATATATATTTTCCTTGAACATCTCAGCCATAAACGCTATTCTCTGGGGTTCGGCACACTCTTAGTGCTGCTTGTTGCTGTGTTTTTTCTGACTCAATTATTGCCATATTATATTTCAGTATGGTGGATGTATCGCGCAATTTTTGAAGATTATTATTCTTTTTTGACGGACCCACGATATGACTCCGAAACGGCCCACCCTCAGCTGGTATCTTGACCGCTTCTCTCCACCTGAAGGCCTGCTTCTCCTTATTTTAAGTGTTATAGTCGGAGCTACTACTGGTGTTGCCTCTGTCTTCTTCGTAAAACTCATATTTGCCATTCAGGATCTTTCCTACGGAACCCTGTCTGAAGTTGTGCCGTTTCTGGGTAAATGGATCTACATTGTGGTTCCTGTTCTTGGTGGCTTGCTCGTCGGCCCACTTATCCTCATGGCCCAGGAAGCCAAAGGCCATGGTGTTCCCGAGGTTATGCAGGCACTCATTTTACGTGGAGGCCGTATCAGAGCCCGGGTGGCAGTGGCCAAAATCACCGCCTCTGCTCTTTGTATCGGCACCGGCGGTTCCGCTGGCCGTGAAGGTCCTATCATCCAGGTTGGTGCGGCCCTTGGCTCTTCGCTTGGACAGATATTACGACTCTCAGATGAACGCATTAGAAACCTTGTGGCCTGTGGTGCTGCAGCCGGTATTGCAGCGACCTTTAACGCCCCTATCGCAGGTGTAGCATTTGCTATTGAGGTCCTCATGTGCGGCCTGCAGATGCGCGCCTTTGGAAATGTAGTTATTGCAGCGGTTTCTGCCTCTGTTGTCAGTCGTTCCCTCATAGGCAATCAATTTGCCTTTCAGGTTCCTACCTACAGCATGAACAGTCCTTATGAGATTATTCTCTATCTCATTTTAGGTCTTACGGCCGCTGTCGTAGGTATCATGTTTATGAAGATGTTAAATTTCTCCGAAAACATCTTTGATAACTGGAAGTTCCCCCAAATCTTTAAACCGGCCATAGGTGGTTTACTCCTCGGGATCCTCGGTCTGGCATACATGAATTTGCCAGGTCTTAGTTTCCCAGCAGGCTCTGCTGCCCACGGCGCTGGACTCGACACCCCGATCCCACATATGTACGGATCAGGTTTTCCTTTTATTGAGGCCGCAATCCAAGGTAACGCGACCCTCTGGATACTCGTCGCTCTTATATTCTTAAAGCCTATTGCCACCTCAATGACGCTTGGATCCGGAAATTCAGGAGGCGTCTTTGCACCTTCTCTTTTTACCGGAGCAATGCTCGGTGGTGCCATGGGACATCTGTTTAGCTACTGGTTTCCCGCAATAAGTGGAAATACCGGTGCTTTCGCTCTGGTCGGTATGGCCGCTCTTTTCTCAGCCACAGCAAGGGCCCCGCTCACCGCAATGCTCATTGTTTTTGAAATGAGCAACGACTATCTCATGATTCTCCCACTTATGGTAGCGGGAGTAGCGGCAAGCTACTTCTCACAATGGCTGCACCCGGAATCCATCTACACCATGAAGCTTGCCAAACGAGGCGTTCGCTTTTCCGAAGGACGCGATATGGATATCATGCAAGGGGTCAAGGTAAGTGAGGTAATGAAGGGAAAGCCAGTCACTATCCACAAGGACAGCTCGTTTTCTGAGCTCATGGCTCTTTTTCAAAGCAATAATCTCCTTGGTTTTCCTGTCATGCATGATGACAACAAACTCTATGGAATAGTTACTCTTCAGGATGTACATAGGGCTCAGTCCGAAGATAACTTCAGTTCCAAAGGCTTAACTGTGGCCGATCTCGCCGTTGAAGACCCTATCACAGTTTTTCCAGATGAACCCATATGGGTGGCGATACAAAAAATGTCCCCCAGAGATCTAGCGAGACTACCTGTTATCTCAAGGGATGGTTCCGGCACCATCTGTGGACTTATCAGTAGAAGCGATATCCTGCGCGCTTACGATGTTGGTATTGTGCGTAAACAACGAGGTCATATCGTTGAACATCAGGTAGAATTACGAAAGTCCAAAGAAAACGGATACGTGGAATTTGTCCTCAAAGAAGAGGACACCTGCAATGAAGCCCTGGTAAAAGACCTGGCATTACCGGATACAATTAACATGGTTTCCATCCAGCGTGGTGGCCAGATGATAATTCCACGAGGATCGACATCTCTCAGGACTGGTGATGTTATCACCGTATACGGGCGACTTAAAGACATCGACGGAATTAAAGATATTCTTAACACCTGTAGCCTGAAAACAGCCACAACCACTTAGATTGTGTCTGTCCATAGACGAGAACAAGTAGTTTTGCATAGTCGTAGTGCTCACAACACAAGGTAAATATCAATGCTCTTTCGAACGTACCTTTCTCTGGTATTCACCATGTTGCTGTGGGGAGGTACCTTTATAGCCGGTAGGCTTCTCGCCGGCTCTGTGACTCCTGTTGATTCTGCCTTTTTACGATTTTTTATCGCCTCTGTCGCTCTGGTTCCGGTGGTACTTCTTACAGAGAAAAGACTTCCTATTCCTCCTGTCAAATGTTGGATTCCCCTGCTGCTTTTAGGAATGACCGGGATTTTTGCATATAATGTCTGCTTTTTCTATGGTCTCCAGCATATAACAGCGGGAAGAGCATCTCTCATTATTGCCTCAACACCGCTTGCCATTACAATTTTCGCTGCAGTTTTTCTAAAAGAAAAACTTACACGGTCTAAACTCTGTGGGGTCTTTTGCTGTCTAAGTGGAGCAATACTTGTGATAAGTAACGGACACCCAGAACGTCTTCTTCAGGGCGGATTCGGCCCCGGTGAACAGGCACTCCTCGGCTGTGTCGCAAGCTGGACCACCTATTCCCTTATTGGTCGTCAGGTTCTTAAAACCATGACCCCACTTTCATCGGTTTGCTACTCTTCTATCATCGGAACAATCCTCCTCGCAATTCCTGCAATACAGCAGGGGGGGCTTGCTGAACTAACAGATATTTCCAAGGTGAGCTGGCTCAGTCTCTGCTATCTCGGCATTGGGGGATCTGCCATTGGATTTTCTTTCTACTACAAGGCGATACGTAAGATAGGAGCTGCCAGAACCGGTATCTTTATTAATCTTGTCCCGGTATTCTCTGTACTTCTCTCCTGGCTTATCCTGGGAGAGGTAATTAAACCCATCGTCATTGCCGGGGGATTATTGATATTAAGCGGCGTTTCTCTAACGAATTATGTACCGACAAAGTCGCGTGTCAAATGAGTCAATCTACTGACAATTGCCCTTCAAATTGTAATCCTCAGGAATACTTCTCAGCTTTGCTTGCGCCTATTCCAGACAGGAATTAACCTCCTGTTCTATTTGCTTTTTTTTCATCGCACCCTATAATTATTTGGAATAATTACACGCGTAGCCTCTCGCTGGTTTCTTTCTGTTTCTGTGAAAACCTCAAGGCATATAATAGTTATCAAACTATTTTGTATAATCTTTAGGTTATACAATAAGGCGCGACGAAAACCATAAAATTATATTTGCAAACAGTAGCTTGATTCACCTATCCTTTAACTTGAGGTCCATCATAATTCATCATCCTCCCCTATAGGTTTACTATTATGCGGATACTACTTCTCGAAGATTCACAGGCGGTACAACTCCTCACGAAAAAACGTATGGAAAAGGACGGTTATGAGGTGGATGCCGTTGACAATGGTCATCAAGGTTTTCAACTGGCAGCAGCAAAGAGCTACGACATTATTATCAGCGATATACAGATGCCCCACTGGGATGGTTTCAAATTCATTGAAGCGATGCAGGTCATCTGCCCACGCCTCCCTATCATTATCGTTTCCTCCTCTGAAAATGACCCTATTGTCCTTGAACGTTTAAGAGAACAAAGCAATGTCATAGCCGTTCTTCCTAAACCGCTCAACTTTCAAACCCTGTTCGAGCTTCTCGGGAAAGTACAGATTCAGGCCCACCAAGGAGTAAGTAAGCAGGCGAGAATCGTCTGCACCATTGGTCCCGCCAGTAACAATGTGAAAACACTTGGCCAGATGATCGTCGCCGGAATGGATGTGGCCCGTCTTAATTTTTCCCATGGTACCCACGAACAGCACGCTAAAACCCTCATCGCCATCCGAGAGGCTGAGACGTTCTGGAACAGACCCATTGCGGTATTACAGGATCTCTGTGGCCCTAAGATCCGAACCGGCGCCATGAAAGATGGACAGATTCAACTTATTGCAGGGGACACAATCGTTATACAAAAGGATGATATAATCGGTACGAGATCACGGATATCCACCATCGTCCCGGAAATTGTAGATGATCTGCAAATAGGTGACCCTATCCTCCTTGATGACGGACTCTTTGAACTCAAAGTAATTAAACGTGGCACGGGCGAAGTAACATGTGAAGTCATCGTGGGTGGCAAGCTCAAATCATCCAAGGGAATGAATTTACCTGGCACCTCACTTTCTCTTCCCAGCGTGACAGAAAAAGATTGGAAAGACCTTGATTGGGCCCTTGATCACTCCATTGACTATATCGCACTCTCCTTTGTCAGAACTGCAGTGGAAATACGATCCATTAAAGAGTACATAAAGAAATCAGGAAAAAGAGATCTCAGGGTCATTGCTAAAATTGAAAAACCTGAGGCGGTGAACAATATAAAGGAAATCATAGCAGTTTCTGACGGAATCATGATAGCCAGAGGAGATATGGGGGTAGAACTTCCAGCCCCCAGAGTGCCAAGAATACAGCAGGAGATTATTCGCCTCTGCTGGCAGATGAACACCCCGGTCATCACAGCGACCCAGATGCTCGATTCTATGACCACCAACTCAAGGCCGACACGTGCCGAAGTGACCGATGTCAGTACCGCAATTGGTGAGGGAACTGATGCTGTTATGCTCTCTCAGGAAACCGCAACAGGAGTTGACCCTGTAAACGTGGTACGAACCATGGCAACTATCATTTCAGAAGAGGAGCTCTATGCTCAAATGGATTCCGAGCAACTCGATTCACTCATGGAAGAGAACCTGTCCAACCCTGTTCTCACAGCGGTTGCAGGCTTTAAAAATTCTGCAGCCACCCTGCTCCTCGATGCCACAGGTGAACTGTATCCCGCCCTTTCAAAATGGAGTAGGACAATACCTTCAATCCTCGTCACCAAGTCACTACATGTGGCGCGTCATGCGACACTCTATAAAAATATAACGCCTCTTATCATAAGAGAGGATCTTGACCGTGACCAGACGGTTTTTCGTGGACTAGAGATGGCCAGAGAAATCGGTATCATCCGGGAAGGTGATCTTGTTTCTGTAGTTGAAGGTGCAAGACTCACAGAGGGAGGAGTTGATCAAAGCGGGTCCCTGCAAATTATCGTCGTTCCCAAAAGCTCACCTGCCGCCTCTACATAAACAGAGC
Organism: Desulforhopalus sp.; assembly: GCA_047619065.1. Lineage (GTDB taxonomy): Bacteria > Desulfobacterota > Desulfobulbia > Desulfobulbales > Desulfocapsaceae > Desulforhopalus_A. Next base: position 31,173 of record JBLHNA010000040.1, on the reverse strand, counting down.
AGGCAACTCGTCATTAAAATGTTATCTTTTTAACGGTTTTCATGTGCTCAGGCGTGCCATCATTTTTTACCAGAAGAATCTCACTCATGATCGAAACTGCAATTTCTTTGGGCTGGATGGTCGCCACATTCAGTCCCATTGGCGCGTACAATTTCCCTATTGTTTCCCTGGAGATACCCGTTTCCAGTAGATAGGCAAGAGTCTTCTTAATTTTCCGACTACTGCCGATCATACCAACATAGCCCGCTTCCGATTCAGCAACTGCCGCCAGGACCATCTTATCCAGCTCATGGGAATGGGTTGCAATTGTAACAAAACAGTTACAATCCATCTGATATCCAGTCAATTCTGCCACGGGATCACCGCAAACAACCAGCGCTGCGGCAGGAAAACGATCCGCTGTTGCAATACCCTCTCTATCGTCAAAAATCTCAACCCGGTACCCCTGCAACAGCCCTAATTGGTAGAGCTCCATCCCTACATGGCCGCCTCCAACAATAATAAGCCTTGGCTGAGCTGAAAAAACCTTGATGAAGAAATGGACGTTACCTCCACATGACATCCCCAGACCGCCGTCTTCTGTGAGCGAATAATCCACAGCAAGGCTTCTCCCGAGTCGTATACATTCCTGCGCCTTGCCTATTACCTTAAGCTCAAGACTCCCTCCCCCAACTGTACCGCAGACTGCACCAAAGTTATTCACAAGCATGATGGCTCCACACTTTGCAGGGGATGAACCACTGTTGTCAGTGACAGACACGAGAGCTACAGATTCACCTGCAGTCACACTTTTTGCCAGGGTATCAACGACCTTTTTTTCCATAGTCTATCGCTCTATATTGTTTCGTTGTTTGACACTATTTTGTTCATTTTCACACTACCGGAACATACATTATACTTAGGTAACCTTGCCTTCAACTCATTTGCGAAATACCTGTCATCTTTCGACTCCACTTTGTTGATATAGACAATCCGTTTTCCCGTACCATGTAAAAACAGGCCGTTTTCATGGGATACAATTTTCTCCAGATGCTCAGTCGTTACCACATCACCCTGCTCAGCTCCAGTAATCGTACAAAAACAATCAAGCCTATGCACGAGATCATTTCCCACTGTTTTACCGACAGTCTGTATATCTATTATTCCAATGGTATGAGTAGTAAAGCCTGGAATAACAGGCTCGGTTTGCAACCACCCCTTAAGAGGCTTTTTTGCTGCGCCATCAGCTTCCAGTAAAACAAGGTCAAAATTACGAGAATTTTCAAAAAGAACGTCCTCTGCAAGCCCCTCCATTTTCGTTTGTGATACAGGGCTTCCTGCAACATAAACACCCGCCTTTAAGGGATACTTAGCCATAAACCCGTGACCAGAAAGATCAAGATCGTCACATGCATCACCATCGGGGATCAGCATTTTCGTTGTGGTGGAAACCAATGCTCTATAACCTAAAGACCGGGCTTCACCAGCCAGGTGGAATAACAGGCTCGTCTTCCCACCCGCCCCGACAATACAGACGACTCCTCCCTTGCCAAGACCAAAAGTCCGAATAAAAGAGGAGACAGGTGACATCACCGTATCAATGAGTCTGTTGATTTACTAGGATTTTGGTTCGAGATCAAGGCATACGAAGAAAATAGCCACAGGCATACAACTGATATTCCAAGGATTATTTTTTTCGAATAACGAAGATTGCGGGCTAAAAGGCAGTAAACAAACGGGCTCATCAATGACGACCAAGCAGAATTTTTTCTGCAGTCACAGGCAGGTCGCGGCAGCGCATGCCGGTCGCGTTGTAAATTGCTTCAGTGATTGCAGGTGCCGGTGTATTACAAACCACCTCGCCTATGGACTTTGCGCCGTATGGGCCTGTGGGTTCGTAGCTCTCTTCAAATGCCACCCGGATCTCGCCAATATCCAAGCGACTCGGGATTTTATACTCCATAAATGAATTGGTGGCCAAACGCCCCTTTCCACTGTACCGGACCTCTTCAAAGAGACCGAGGCCAATCCCCATCACAATGCCACCTTCTACCTGAATTCTGGCAAGGTTTTCATTGATAACCGTACCACAGTCAACCACAGCGACGTAGTCAGTGACCCTGGCCTCTCCGGTCTCTAAATCAACTTCCACCTCTGCAAAACCGGCCATGAATGGTGGGGGGGAAGTTTCCCCTCCATAGGTTCCTTTACTGATCAGTTGATCCATTCCAGCAAAGGAGCAGAGCGTTGTTGCAAGCTCAGAGAGGCTCATCTTTTTATCGCCAATTCCCGTCAAAACACCGCTGTCATACTCGACGTCATCAGGAGAAAGGCCCAAAATCCGGGCTGCCGCAGAGCGCATCTGCTCTCTCATCTGCTCTGCTGCTATAACCGCCGCCCTGCCCGTAACATACGTGCCACTGGACGCGTAGGCCCCTGGATCATAGGGAAGTGTGTCGAGGTCAAAACTTGCCACGATAATTTGATCCATTTCCACCTCAAGCACTTCTGCCGCTATCTGACAGAGCATCGTGTCTGAACCCTGCCCCATATCAGATGCGGCATGACTGAGGGTGAAAAAACCATCTTCGTTGAGTTTTATGGTCACCGAGCCTGTATCGATTTTAGAGATACCGGACCCCTGCATGGTAACGGCCATGCCATAACCCCTTTTTTTGTTTGGCCCAAGATCCTGGCTTGGATGTTTCTTCTTCCAGTCAATAAGCTCCATACCCTTTTTAATACATTGATGGAGACTACTGCTGGCAAGAATAGCGGGGGCTCCTGGAGCTGAACCGGAAAGCGCTTCGTGGGCATCGCCTTCTTTAATGAGGTTTTGAAGTCGCAGTTCAGCGGGATCCATACCTAATTTTTCTGCGAGTTCATTGACAGCGGATTCAAGGGCGAAGGTCCCCTGCGTTGCGCCATATCCGCGTAAGGCACCACCCGGTGCTTTATTGGTATACACCGCGTGACCATGATAACGGCATACATGGGAATAGAGCGGAAGGGTCTTTTGCCCCACAACCCAAAAAACAGTTGCGGCATGCTCACCATAGGCACCGGTATCAGACAGGGTATGAATATCCACCACCTTTATATTACCTTTAGTATCAGAACCAAGGCGAACCGTCAGAATCATGGCATGCCTGCTGGTGGTGCAGCAGAACGTTTCCTCTCTGGTGTATACCAGATGTGCCGGTTTACCCGTCTTCATGGTGACGATGGCCGGAAAGATTTCCACAGACGCGGTCTGCTTTCCACCAAAACCTCCACCGACTCTTGGTTTGAGTATCTTAATTTTACTCTTCGGCAATCCAAGAATAAGCGAGAGATGGCGACGTACATGGTAGGGAATCTGGGTGCTGGTCATCACCTGCAGTCTACCCTGGACATCAAACGAGGTGGAAGCCCTATAAGTTTCCATCATCGCATGGGCCTGGGCCTGGGTGCGATAGGTCTGCTCAACAACGACCTCACAACCCCTCAGCTCCGCTTCCACATCACCAAACTCCAGGCTGTGAGAAGCCGCAACATTACGACTGGCATCACAACCCACATCAAAATTCGTATGGGGCTGGGTTCCATGTACCAGGAGTTCATTATCCAGTGCATCTTCAACATCTAAGACCGGGGTGAGTACCTCGTACTCAACCTTGATCTTCCCCTGTGCACGAAGGGCTGTTCTTTCGTCTGATGCTGCAACAATAGCAACCTCATCTCCGACATAGCGAAGAACAGGGTCAAGTATCCTGCGATCATAGGGAGAGGGCTCAGGAAAAGATTGACCCGCAAGGGTAAATGGAGTTTCAGGAACATCTTTATAGGTGAGCACACACTCAACACCCGGGACAGCCAGAGCAGCCGCTGTATCAATGTTTACTATCCGGGCCGATGCGTGGGGACTGCGCAATATCTTTACAATGAGACCATTGTTATTTATTGCCAGATCACTTGTATAGGCGGGAGTCCCTTTAACCAAACCAATACCATCAATTTTAGGAATTTTTTTACCAACGTACTCCATTATTTAACTCCCATATATTGTACAATGGCTCTCATCTGGCCTTTATACCCTGAGCAGCGGCAGAGATTACCCGCGAGATAATGATTGATGGAATCAACCGTCGGATTTTTCAGTTCACGCTTCATTGCAAGCACCGTCATAGTAAAACCCGGCGCACAAAAGCCACACTGTTCGGCCCCTTCCGCCACCAGAAAATGCGCAAATTCTTCAGCTTCGGGAGCTAAAGATTCAATGGTCGTAATTTCATGATCCTGCATACGCGCAGTAAGGGTAGAGCATGAGAGTATTGGTAAACCGTCAAGCCATACGGTACATAGGCCACATGAGCCGGTATCACATCCCTCCTTAACACTGAGAAAGCCGTAGCGCCTAAGAGTCTCGGATAGAAATTCTCCCGGTTCAAAACCCAGCCTTATCCTGTTTCCATTTATCGTTGTTTCAAGCTGCATCTAACACCTCCAGGAGAGCACGTTTCACGAGCACTGGACAGATTTTTCTGCGATATTCACCGCTCCCCCGCGGATTATCACCAAATTGTACTTCCGTGGCAGCCAAAAGCCCTGCCTGCATCGCTGTTTCGCAAGTCAGACCGTTTTCCAGAAGAAAGGACTCGGCACCCGCAACACGTATAGCCCTACTCGGCCTGCTCCCCACAACCACAAGGTACTCGTCACCACACCTTGCAACGGCACAATTGAGCACAGCATAATCCGTGGCGGATTTACGTACACTTGTAAAGGCTGCATTCCACTTTCGTTTTGGGATAATTATCTTCACCAAAATATCGCGCAAACCTTTACCATTTAAATATTCCTGCAAAGAGATTCTACCCTGACCATGGAAGAGAAGTTCCGCATCAAGAGCTAAAAGTGCAGCTATAGGATCTGAGAAAGGATATCGCCCAGCCACGCTGCCCCCGAGGGTCACGCATTGTCTCAGCTGGATACCTACTATATTTTCAACAGATCTGGCCAACACACCACAGGCAAAACCAGTTGTAATCTCATGTGTCTCAAGAGCTCTGAGGCTCACCATCGCCCCGATTTCAATTTCGCTGACGGTTTCTGCAACGTCACCCAGTCCCAGCCTGGAAAGATCAACGGCGGTGCCTATTTTTCTCGAACCAAGACGCAAATAACCGCAACCACCCAACACGACACTTGATGGGACATCACGCACTGTGGCCAAAGCCTCATCAAGACTCGATGGGAATATAATATTTTCAATTTCTAGCATAACGAAAAGAATCCTTTTCTGAATAAACTGCAGGTCAAATAATCAGTACAACTTTTGTAACAAGGCGTAGACATTCTAGGATAGAAAACGATGAAATGCAAAGGAATACTATAGGAAGCGGGGTCTCAACATGCCACCTGTAAACAGACAAAACATAAGAAAAAATAATAATTCAACACAATCCCTTTATTATGGAGCAGTTGTCGTACGCAATCAATGCAGCCGCGAAAATCCACTACAATTGTCGACGGACAATAGAGTTTGACAAAATTGGAAAAGTGACAAAAAAGGTTGACCATTTTAAATAGTTGATGCAACCGGATTGGAAAGTAGTATCAACATCTGATTCGTCTGGAAATGGAGTAACATTAAGCCACATGATTTTGCTCGAAATCTTAGACCAATAATTATGCTCAGGCTATTGAAAGACCTCTAGAGTTTGAAATAGCTATAAGTGACAAAGATCCTAGTGAAGCGGTTGTTATGGTGTTTGAGTACTTTGTTGCATTTTTATATGATCGATTAGCAGGTTGAAAAAAAAATATAATATGTGAGTAGCGAGTATCACACCGATAATTTTTGAAACCAGCAATCCAAATGTGAAAAACATTTTTTGGCTGGTAGAAAAATTGAATGGTTGTGAGAAAAATATTGTTGGTAATGAAATCAAGACCGACAAGACTTTCGACGTTTTGCTAAAAATTGATATTAAAAGAGGAGCAATGACAAGCATTGAGATAAATGAAACAAAAAAATCATATGCGCAAAAAGATACCGATAATGCTAGTTTACTCTCAAATTGTGATAAATCACTTGGAATGATAAAAAGTACACTTCCATAAATTACAAAATAAGACATTACCAACACTAGAAACAGGGATACTTTGACCAGAGTATTCATGTGGTAATTTTTAATATTAGCCCTTATAAACCAAGTACTTATTCCAAAAATAAATATAAAGTTTAAAGGCTCAACTGTATAAAAACTTTTAATGGTCAGCACAAGAGTGATGAAAACAGATAGACAGGCTATTGTACTGTTTAAGTAATTAGTAGTCATGGTTTTCATATTGGATCAGTGCGGTCATTTGAACAGATATTAACGGTTTGAGGTATCACCACACTCCACGTAACAAAAGCGAAGGCCACAGAAGAAAGTAGTATCAACGCCAACGATTGTCTAAAATGGAGCAAACCTCTTGGTAGATGGTCTGGAATTATCAAGGCTTTCAGAATGCTCCATTTTGGGGGAATTTTTTGGGCATGATCATATCCGACCTTAACAGGAAACATCCTAAGTTGCAGGATTGCTTAAATGGTTAATATTGCCAATACGAGCTTCTGCCACTATGCTAACGTTCGTTTTCGTAACTCTACAGAGTCACCTCAGGTTGGCGTGCTGTTGCCGCTGTGAGAATGTTCTTCGGTAAGCTCTTCTTTGTGGTTGCTCCATTTCTGAACAATTCCATTGCAATAGGCAGGTCTCCCCTCTCAGGAAGTATAATTACGGTTTCGCTTAAATGACTGAGATTGGCAAAGGATATATTTTTTCAGAGATATTGATTGAACCGCACACCGAATGATCATTTATAATTCTGCTACGACATTGCATACCTCCTCCTCATTGTGAGACCATACAACATTAAGGTTTCAGCTCTTCCCAACAGGACCGCCATAGTTGTTAAATTGTTTGTGGTGTCCGATTAACAATACAAAATTGTTGTTCAGCCTCCATATTTGACCCTGTTTCAGCGTTGAATATTGGCCCCTGTATCCAATTCTAAATTATCACTACGTTCTAACTACAATATCTTCAATTTTAATAAATGAGCTGTAACTAAGAATTAACGTAGTGCGACTTGACTTTGTCATCCATGCTTTGATACAATACCACAAGTTACCATAAGTATTTGTAATAACATGGTATATAACTAGACCGTCTCCAGGAAAGAGGGGAGTGGTCTGTCATTTTTTTAGTTAACCAATTGAAAAGTAAAGGAAACAGATGATGCTGATGCCGAAACATCTATGGCGTAAAATGAGTATTTCATTCAAAACTGCATCCATTGGCTGCCTTGTAGTTGTCGTTTTTTTGACAAGTGCTGGATTTTTATTTGTCCATATGGAATCGACCTTGATCGGATTTATTCTAAGCGAATACGATTCTAAAGTGCAGGATATTTTTGATAATCAGTCTCAACGTGACATCAAATCCCTCGAATTGAGGCATGGGGTAAACACAAGCATTAGTAGCGGTTTATCGGGATATTTTCTTTATAATTATGATCAGGCAGGTCTACAAACTAACCTGAATAATTTACTAGAACTGCCAGATGTATCTGCCATTCAGGTACTGGACAAAGATAAAAAACCCTTTGCTGCGTTGTGGAAAGAAAACGGTGTTGTTCAAGCAGGAGATAAAATATCAGAAGATCAAAATCTTCAAGGAAGTAAAGAGATTGTAAAAGAGGTTCTTTATGAATCAGAAACTTTAGGAACAGTGAGTTTATACTATACCGACAAATTACTCACCGAACAGATGCAGGAGAGTAAAAAAACGTTAGACAGCGATGTGAAACTCATCCAAGAGGCAATTAACCAAAAAATCCAAAAAGCCTTGTATGCCCAGATAGGTATATTTTCTCTTATTGTTGTTGCTCTCATCGCAACAATAGTTCTGACTCTGAAATTTGTAGTAGTCAATAGGTTAAAGAGGATAACCGAAGGTATGCGAGACATCGCTGAAGGCGAGGGTGACCTGACAAAGAGGTTGGAAGATAACCATGAGGATGAGATCAGCGAGTTGCGAACGTGGTTCAATGCTTTTGTCGAGAATATTCACTCAATCATCGTAGATGTCAAACAAAGTTCCACCGATTTGGAAAAATCTTCCGGCCATTTAGCCACGCTCTCTGATGAAATGAAAAGTCATGCGGGTGAAACCAATTCCATGGCAGAAAATGTATCTCGCTCGTCCAATGAAATGAGCAGTAATATGAATTCAGTTGCTGCAGCCATGGAAGAGACCTCAACAAACATTAATATGGTGGCAACAGCCTCAGAAGAAATGAATGCTACCATTAGTCAGATTTCTGAAAACACCGACCAAGCCTTAACTATTACAATTAGTTCAGTTGAGCAGACCGCAAATGCATCAAAACAGGTGGACGAGCTTGGCCTCGCTGCTCAGGGAATTGGTAAAGTTCTTGAAACTATCGCGGACATTTCAGATCAAGTTAACCTGCTTGCTTTGAATGCAACAATAGAAGCAGCCAGGGCCGGAGATGCTGGCAAAGGGTTTGCTGTTGTTGCAAACGAGATTAAAGATCTCGCCAAACAGACGGCTACAGCTACGGGAGAAATTCGAACAAAGATTGAAGGAATTCAAGATACAACCCAGGGAACAGTTAATCAAATCGAACGGATCGCAAAAGTTGTTGCTGAAGTCAATGATATAGTTTCTACGATTTCAACGTCTATTGAGGAGCAATCTTCTGCCACAAACGAAATCACCACAAATGTTTCCCAAGCAAGTGCTGGTGTTGATGAGGTTACTCTCAATATCGCCCAAAGTAGCTCTTCAGTTCAGGAAATCGCCAGTGAAATTGATGAAGTTACGCGCGCTGCTCAACAAATTTCAGAGAACAGTGGGATGGTAAAACAAAATGCGGAAAATCTTGAGAAACTCTCAAGTCAACTTAATAGTCTGGTTGGGCGTTTCAAGGTCTAAGCTGGTACTGGCTAAAAAATACTAGCTATTGCATTCAAATTTAAAGAGGATAGAAAATGAAAAAATTACTAATCGGTGCTTTAAGTCTACTCATCTTTACGGCAGGGAATACATTTGCAAATGATGCAAAAGTGAACCTTGTTAGTATATCAAATCTAGTTGAACAAGTAGTGGCTGCTCAAATACTCACAGATGTTTACAAAAAAGCTGGCCTCGAGATAGACATTGAGCCAATGCCTGGCCAGAGAGCCCACTCACTCGCAACTGATGGCACGAAGGATGGAGAGACGGCACGCATTTTCTCCTATGGAGAAAAGAATCCAACTGTTGTTAGAGTACCAACGCCCTATTCCTCTCTAGAAACTACAGCTTTTGCTAAAAAATCCGCCAACATATCTATTTCAAGCCAAGAAGACCTTAAAAAATACAAAGTTGTTATCGTCAGAGGTGTTCAACATACCAAAGATATGACTGAAGGTCATGAGAACGTCCATGTCATAAATGATGCAGAACAAATGATGAAGTTTCTCGAAGGAGGCAGAGCAGACATTGCTTTGAACAATACAATCTCTGCTAAGGTTGATTTGCAAAAATTAAAGATTGCAGACATAGTACCTGTTGGCACTCTCCAGACACTCGATCTTTTTAACTATATTCATGAAAACCGAAAAGATATCGTATCAAAGGTTGACGCGACAATTCAGGAGATGAAAGAATCAGGTGAGTTGAAAACCCTCCGTGAGAAATATGAAAGAGAGTACCTCGATAGCATTAAATAACAGTTAAGACTGGATCTGACAGTCACCGTTTTTTCAAAGGTGCCTGTCAGATCAAATTCATTTGTTTTTCCAGCCAAAATCACCTCCGGGTAGTGTTATTATCCAAAAGCTTATCTATACTTTTCACCCAGCAATCATGGAAATGCTGCACACTCCAAAATACACAGATTGTCACAGTGCCTAAATCATTTCAAAAAGTTGAAGGGATTTTGCAAGTGAAAACATGAAAAATCCGTAGTTCACAGCATCGACAATATCCCTCTTCTGCAGGACTGAACAAGAACCTTCACTTACAGTATCTATCCGATACTATTCTGTTTCATTGACTCCGTAGTGTTTGATTATCGAATTCTTCCGGTTTTCTTCTTCGATCTCCAATCATTCTATTGTTATTCCACTATTTATTCATTCAAACAGCGGTGAATGAATAAATAGTGATATTTGAATCTTCTACCACAGCGTAGATGCTTTTTGACAAGCATTGTCCTTATCCCCTATACTAGACAAGGAAGACTTCTATACAAGGAAGACTTTAGAAATCATCACATGCATCGAACAATAAAAATACTGAGGATTATATGAGCGCAAAAATAAAGATACTCCTGTCGATAGGACTGATGTTTACCATATCCACCTTATTTGTCACCTTCATTGGTTATACTAATTTTAAATCAACGTCTATTGAAAATTATACTAACAAACTAAATATCCAAACATTTTTGATCTCCAATGCAATTGAACAAAAAATGAATCGCTATTTTGATGCTTTAAATATCATGGCTAATACTATTGAAATAGACGAAAGCGGCTTGTTAGATATTGATAGAACCATCACCGAATTGCATATTCTTAAAGATGAGTTAGGGGTTCTCAACTCTTATATTGGAGTAAAAAGCGGTGCTACCTATTCACAAGGGGCTAATGGACTGATAAAGGGGTTCAACGCTATAGAGAAGAAGCGAGAGTGGTACCTACGGGGGTTTAAAGGTGAAAAGAAGATCATAACCACTCCTTATATAAGTGCCCAAGGTAATGTCGTAATGGCGGTGGGTGTACCGGTTATCCGCAATGGAACTGCTTTAGGTGTTTTGTGCGCCAATCTCAAAGTCGACCAAATCACTAAATTTATTGAAAGTCTAACACCTGAAAATCAACTTTTTGTTAGTCGTGGTGATGGTTATTTACTTGCCAGTCAAAACACAGAAATGCTTGGTAAAAATCTGTTTGAATTGAAACCGTCATATAAACAATATCAAGGAGATGAAAATAGCCAACACACCTATAGCTTTGAGAAAAATGAGTATGAAGTTGTTTCGGCCAAAATTGGTTCACTTGATTGGACGGTATGGTCATGGGATTCTTGGGGTCGTATAAATGCAGCATCAAATGAAAACCTCAAAATCAGCCTGTTGATAGCGGCGTTCCTGATTAGTTTATCTCTATGCGCTGTTTATTTTATTGTGGTGAGATTGATGTATCTTCCAATAGGTGGTGAGCCCAAAGAAATTGAAGCGATCGTCAAACAAATTTCTCAAGGTGATCTGGCCTCAGTGCCACCAGCTAATGGTAAAGAGACCGGAATTTTAGCCAGTATAAAATTTATGAACCTTAACTTAACCCAGATGATCAAGGAGATACATTCAGGGGTGACCACATTGTCAGCATCGTCTACAGGGCTTTCATCCATTGCGTCACAACTTTCAGGTAACGCTGAGGAAGGTATGTCCAAGGCCAACGGAGTTGCAACGTCAGCAGAAGAAATGAGCACAAACATGAATTCTGTCTCTGCTGCGATGGAGCAATCCTCTACTAACGTTAGTATGGTTGCAACTGCCACGGAAGAAATGTCAGCAACAGTTCATGAGATTGCCCAAAATGCCGAAAGGGCCAAAAGTATTTCTGCAGACGCAGTTACCCAATCAAAGAGTACATCTCAAAAGATTAATGAGCTTGGCCAAGCAGCAGGAAATGTAGGTAAAGTAACAGAAACCATTACAGAAATTTCCGAACAGACTAATCTGCTCGCACTTAATGCTACAATTGAGGCCGCCAGAGCGGGAGAGGCGGGTAAAGGTTTTGCTGTCGTTGCCAACGAGATAAAAGATCTTGCAAAACAAACTGCTGAAGCAACTGTAGATATAAAAAACCAGATAGAGACCATGCAAACAACGACAGACGGCACTATCGGTGATATTGAAAAAATTGGCCATGTCATAGATGAAATAAATGATGTTATAACAACAATAGCCGCAGCGGTAGAGCAACAGTCAGCGGCTACATCAGAAATTTCTAAAAATGTGTCTCAAGCATCGTTAGGGCTCGAAGAAGTAAATGAAAATGTAGCTCAAAGCTCACTTGCAATCTCTGATGTCACTAAGGATATAGCTGAAATCAGTCGAAGCTCAGAGGAGATAAATTCATCAAGTGATAACGTTCAAACAAGTGCTACAGACCTGTCAAAACTGGCAGAGCAGCTCAATAATCTAATTAAAATATTCAAAATATAGAGAATTGAGATCGTAGTTTTAAGTTTTATCTAATCTCCCCTCCTCCTCAGCAAACTTTAAATGACGCTGAGGAGGAAGGGGATTGAAGCGTGTTGCCCCCGGAAAATAACAATCGTCACGGAAGCAGGCCGACCTCTTGAATGCCATACAGGGGTACCGGGTAAAAATGGATTTTGCTTATTTTGACCAGGTAGTCTCAGCGGCAGAGCTTTGCACTTAACATTGCCACATCGAAGTTCTGAATATTCTATCAATAGCTCGGTTTTATCTTATTCCTGTAAACGTAATACGTGATCATACCCTGAAATACCTCCAGAAATGGAGTATTCTGAAGGCAGAGATAATTCCAGAATCAATTGAGATAATTACTCTATTTTGAATGGCGATGCTGACTGAGAGTAACTGAATATCAATTAAAATCACAAATAACGGTCAAAACCTTATTATCCACCAAACCAACACGTCAAACAGGAGAACTCACAGCGCAGACAGAGGCGGAACCTTCACGGTCTAAGCGTTGAAAAAAGCTTTCAACCACATCCACAATCCAAGCCTGTCTCTTGTTGCAGTGATCGGCAGTCCAGACCCAGTGCACAGAAGAAGCAAAGAGCGGCCAGTTAGAACATGAGACAGTGTGCAGATGTGGGCTAAGAACAACATCAATCTCTTCTACAGTCGGCAGTCGCCAGTTTGTCTTTCCCTCCCAGGAAAGCTCATTGAGATGAGCGACATACTCATGGGCCTGTTGCCAATTAAGAGTAAACCCCGGTCCCCTTCTCTGCCAGAATAAACCACTATTTTTATCCTGGGCAACACCGCCACTGACTGCAGCAAAACGCGGTCGATGATACTTCCTTGGACGAAAAAGCTCATCAAGGCCGAGCAACTCTCGTATATCTTTCAACATTATCCGGACTGACTCAGACCTCAACTGCCCAGGAAAAGCGGGATAAAAAACGGAACTGTCCACCTCTTCACAATCCAACTCCTCGTGAACCACAGGCAACTTTTCTAACGCCAGCCGCATTGAAGCAGCACTCTCAAAACGATTCTCTGGAAGCCTTGCTGTTCCTTTTTGCAAAAACCTTTCCCAAAGTGCGCGAGCCTCAGGACGTAACGCATCCAGAGATGGTCTTTTTTCAGTATAACTAAAAAGATGCCCAGTTAACATCCGGTACCCCAGAACACCAACACTATAAAGGTCAGCCCTTGCATCAGCTGTCTCAGGATTGCGTTCCTGCTCGGGAGCAGCATAGTATGGCGACCCTACTTGCATCCCTTTGATAAGCATTTTTTCCTCACCACGTACTCGGGAAAGGCCAAAATCTATAATCTTCACCCGATCATCGTTTGTGATCATCAGATTAAACGGTTTCACATCTCGGTGAATAATTCCCGCAAAATGTAATCGCTCCAATCCTTTCAAAGTTTGGTCCAGATAGTGCTTTGTCCTGCTCAGCGAAATCATTCGAGATAGATCTTCTACCCTGTACGCTTCACCTATAAAACTACCAATGGAGTGTGCAAAATACTCCAGTACCATAAAGGGTTGCCCTTCATGTACGTCACAATCGATTATCTTAGCCACATGATCATGGGACACAGCCCCCATAATCCGCCCTTCTTCGACAAAATTTTCCTTAAGGCGCTCTTGTCCAACAAGAACCTCGAAAATTTCATCTCTGGGCTGGAGAATCTTAAGAGCAACCAAACGCCCAGTAATAGGAGCCTTCGCTTTATACACAGTACTCATAGCTCCCCGACCCAAGCGACCGGTTATTTCATAGCGACCTATTTGTTTCATAATCCTCTATAAACGAAGCCCGTACACATCAGGGAAACCACGTTCTTTAATTTTATCAATGGTCTTTTGCACATCGTAAGGGACAGACCGCACTTCTATTTCAGAAGCCTCAGAATCCCACAATATATACTTGGCATTTTTATTGCCATCTCTTGGTTGCCCAACACTTCCACAGTTAACTATGTACTTTTTATCGGGGTTTAAAGGGCTTTTTCCTTTTTTAAGATCAGAGCGTACAACAGTACCGACTTCCTCAAACACCAGCTGCAACTCATGACTGTGACCTACAAAAAAGATTGACTCATCACGTTCGTCAAAAAGTTGCATCACCCTTGCATCATTTTGTTTTTGCAAATAACGAAAAACGGAATCTTTAGGAAAACCGTGCACAAAGTAACCTTTCTCATATTGTAACGATAAAGGAAGATTACAAGAATATTCCAGGTTTTCCTGACTGAGCAGCCCTGCTGTGAGTTTATTGTTTTCAGCCGCCTGAAAATTTAACCACCGCCGTCCCCGTTGATCCCTAAGAGCAAACTCGTGGTTACCGAGAACTGATTCGTACCCATTTTTGCGAATAAAGCTGACAACCCCGTCGGGATCAGGACCGTAACCGACGTTATCGCCAAGACACACGACACGATCCACAGCAAACTGCATCATATCATCAGAGACAGCCTTCAATGCCTCAAAATTCCCATGAATATCTGCTAAAATCGCAATTTTCATCCCTCAATCACCTTTCCAGTTTAGCTTCCAACTCATCCCAGCGGCTGTACAACTTTTCAACATCTCCCTGGGCCACTTCAAGCTCTGCCCAGGTCGCTGCAAGCTCTTTGGGATCCGAGACGACCTTAGGGAGTTCCATCTTTGCCTGTAAGCCACTCACCCTCATCTCTGCTTCAGCAATCTTATCTTCAACCTGATCGTATTCTCGCTGATCCATATAGGACAGCTTACTCACTTTTTTCGTGGCATTCGCTGTGGCAGCGGCCTTTTTAGCAGCTTTCTTCTCCTGTTGGGGTTGAGGTAAATCCGCGAGCCACTGACCGTAGTCCGCATAATATGTTACCCCGCTTTTACCACCAAACCCCAATAACCGTTGGCAGACACGGTCGAGTAAAAATCTATCGTGGGTAACCAGAACAAGGGCACCAGGAAATTCAAGAAGACTTGATTCAAGCACATCAAGTGAGGCAATATCAAGATCATTGGTTGGCTCATCAAGAAGCAGTATATCCGCAGGCGACTTCATAAGACTTGCAATGAGGATTCGTGCCTGCTCACCTCCGGATAATTGCCCCACTGGAGTTTCGAGCTGGTCAGGCCGAAAGAGAAATTTCTTGGCCCAGGAAACCACATGTATAGACCTGTCACGAAAAACGATGGAATCACCTTCAGGCGCAAGAGCTCGCTTTAAGGTGATATTAGGATCTATGCCTTCACGGTTCTGATCGAAGTTAACAATCTTTACCTTATCAGCCACCCGTATCGTGCCACTGTCGGCATTTTTCTCACCATCTTCACCCGCGGCAAGAAGCTTCATAAGCGTAGATTTGCCGCAGCCATTTCGGCCTAGAAGGCCTAATCGACTGCCAGGCTCCAGAATAATATCTAAATTTTCGAAAAGCACCTTATCACCAAAGGCTTTGGAAACCCCGGTCATCTCTAGTAATTTCTTGGTCTTTCTCCCGGTAGCTTCAAAATCGATCTGTACATTGGAGATTGAACGGTTACGAGCTTTGACTTCTGCCAGCTCTCCCGTCAGTTTATGTGCTTCATCAATCCTGTACTTCGCCTTTGTTGCCCTGGCTTTGGGCCCACGTCTAAGCCACTCCACTTCACGTTTGGCCTTATTGGCCAGTCTTTCCTCTTCTTCTTGCTGGCCACACAAAAATTCTTCCCGCGCGTCAAGAAATTTGGAATAACATCCCTGCACCTGCAATGTTCCATCAGGGTACACAGATGATAGTTCTACAATTCTGTTTGTACTGTTTTCAAGAAACCTCCGATCATGACTAACCAGAAGATATGCGGAAGGACCATTGCCACTTGCCAATATTTTCTCAAGCCAGAGAATCCCTTCAATATCGAGATGATTGGTCGGTTCATCCATGACCAGCACGTCCGGTTTAACCAACAATGCCCGGGAAATCGACAATCGCTTGCGCCATCCTCCAGATAAGTTTTTTACAAGTACATCATTATCGACAAATTCAGCGCGACTGAGAAGGGTCTGAACCAAAGTGTACTTTTCAGTATCCTCGAGGTCCTCCTCTTCGAGAGCCACAAGGAGATTATCAAAAACAGTTTTGTCATCATCAAAAAGATCCTCTTGAGCAAGATAGCTTAGCCGGAGGAATTTCTGTCGTACTACCTGGCCTGAATCGGTATCTTCAAGATCACATAGTATTTTCAAAAGGGTCGACTTACCAGAGCCATTTGGACCGATAACACCGATCTTATCACCAGAATGAACTATTAAATCAATATTTTGAAACAACGCCTGAGCCCCAAATGACTTGGAGACTCCCTTACAAACAATAATATTTGACATGAGTTATAGGAGGTTTGAGAATATTACAAAGAGATTAAGTCAGACAAAGGTTTGACTGCTCAAACCTTATTTTTCTAACATATACAAGACCTTCAAAAATACGTCAGGCCACTGTTTCTGCATGATTTATATTGAAGACTTCACCCTTTCCGAGTATAAGTTAAAGGGTTTTATACAGTGTATTTTGACATTTAGTATCTGAGTTCAACATACTTTTTGTTTTTTAAATTAACAACATTTTTGGATCACTACATGGAAGACCAGCTCCATATCATTATTGCAGGCGACAGAGGCAAGGTGTTCAAACTTCCCTGCTCACGAAAGAAAATCAAAATAATTGCCGCAATTTCTGTAACAACACTCGTCGTTCTCATCACAACCAGCATTTTTTCCATCTCTTTTTTCACCAGACAGCACCATTCTTCAGATGAGGTTTACAAGCTCCAGAGTGAATTAAAAAAGAGCAAGAAGCAGCAACAGCAGCTCGATATTAAAATTGCCAAACTTAAACAAAGTAAAGCTGAGCAGGAGACGGCCTTTAAAACCGAAAAAGAGAATCTCATCTCAAAAGCTGTCAGTGAACTCACTGAACGCAGCGAATTGATTGAAGAGATTGTCGGATCCTTAGGAATCAAGCTTCCTAAAAAGTCCTCCTCAAACAAACAAAACAGCGGTGGACCCTTTGTCGCTGATACTGCTCAGCAACAGGATGAACTGATCTACAGGGCTGACAAGTATCTTAAAACCATACGACTCCTCCCTCTTGGAACACCAGTTAAAGGACCCATTACATCTCGCTACGGAAAAAGAAAAGATCCCATGAACAGTAAGTCGGCCTTTCACACAGGAATCGACTTCAGAGGTAAACGAGGGGAAAAAATCAGAGCAACGGGGGATGGTGTTGTTAAAAAGGCCTTTAAAAACGGCGGGTACGGTAACTACGTGATGATTGATCATGGTAATGGCTACACAACTTCTTTTTCTCATATGCAAAAATATCTGGTTCGCCGTGGCGACCAGATCAAACGGGGCCAAGTTATAGGACTTGTCGGCAATACCGGTCGATCCACAGGACCACACCTGCACTACGAGGTTGCCCTCGACGGTAGAACTGTAAATCCATATAATTTCATGAAAATAGCGAAATTGAAAAAATAGACGAGAATTCTGAAACGGAGACAGGTGAGGCATGGGAATGTTTGGAAAATCTGAAAATGTTGAGCAGGAAATGAAAAAAATTGAAAGTGAAGCAATTTCTTCAATAATAGATAAAAGCATGACCATAACGGGAGAAGTCGCATTCAAAGGAAAAGCCAGAATTGACGGTACCATCAATGGTAATATTGATGGCGAACATCTCATCCTCAGCGAAACAGGGAAGGTGAATGGCGACATCACTGTCTCTTCTTTTAACTGCTATGGAGCATTGGAAGGAAATATTAAAGCAGGGATGCTCACAGCCCGCAAAGACTGTTCTATCCATGGTAAACTTGAAGCCGCAAGCCTTACAGTAGAACCGGGTGCCTCTATACAAGGCGAAATCTATGCTGCTGCAAAAGAATCTGTACCTGCAAACAAACCACAGCCACAAAAAATTAAAACCGACACGAAGTAATATTATTTACGTCAAAGGAGGGTTGCATTAGGCAACCGGGACACATGTCACTTTCACAACCAAAGGTAGCAAACCTCCTCACCTGCCCCCACTGCGGGAACAGCTCTGAGTTCTTCGAGATTTCAGACGATGTTATAACCACGACACACTATGTCCAAAACGCTGACGGCAGCTTTACCATTGAAAGTAAAAGCTCTCAATCATTGGGTGATGTAAAATTGTTCTGTGGCAACTGCGAAGAAGACCTCAGTTCCTTTCACCAGCGTTTCTCAGAAATGATCTTTTAGTGCCTTACTCAAGATAGCATCTCTTAAATAACAAAACACCTGCAGACATTGTTTAAATTAGGTGTTTAGCATAACCAGCAGATAGCGATCGCAGAGAGACCTTCGTGGCACTTACACCCCTCAAGGGGGTACTGAACTGAGTCCCAGCTTATTTTCCCGTCTACCAGGGTTAGTGCCTTATACCAGAAACTATCCCACAAATAACAAGAAACCCAAAAGGTGGATTGAAATTAGGTAGTTCACATCACCGACATGGCACTTATACTGGCTTATTTTCCGTTTACCAGGGTCAGAAAAAAATCCAAAAAAAAGGGGTGTATGCTTTTCAGCATACACCCCTTTTTCAACATACAACGTCAGACTGTGTTAATTATACACAACCTGTAGGCTTAGGAAGGCCAGCCATTTTACATGCTCCCTTTCCTGGTCCTGATGGGAACAGTTCGTAAATTCTCTTCAGTGGAAAACCAGTGGTCTTAGAGAGAATACGAACCATAGGTGCGATACCATTCTTCTTGTAGTACTCCTGAAGAGCGTCGATAACTTTCTGATGCTCATCAGTCATGTCAGAGATACCTTCAACGCTTTTTACATAATCAACCCAATCAGCGTTAAAATCATCACCTTTGAGAAGAAATCCATCCTCATCTACCTCGAAGCTACTTCCATTGTGTTCAAGTGTTGGCATTGCAAACCTCCTTAAAATATTGTTTAGTACTTCTCGCCATTTTTATAAATTCAAAAGCTAACTAGGGCTTAATACTATAGGCAAAACATTTTGTCAAGTGAATGGCTAATCATTTAACCAAACATTTTGCCCATTTCCATTCGACTGATATGTTGCGAAATTTCAACAAGATAGACCACCCAAAATAGATATAAAACAGAGAATAAATGTCTGTAATTTATGTAGGATAGTCTACTTTAACGACCAACCATTCGTTATCTTTTATCACACACAATATTACCTACAACCTTGCTTACAATATTTGCAACAATTACTTTTATTTGTTGCATATGTCAAAAACTTTTTTAAGAGCCAATCTCCTTTTCCTCTGCAATGGGTTACATATCATATTTACGCAAAAATCATCAATTACCAAAAAGCAATTTTCCTTGCAGTGGAGTGAAAGAAAGGGTAAATCGAACTCATTCTTTATTAATTAACTTCAATGACCTTTACTCCTTGCTTCATTTTTTTAAGCAATACATGGTCAGGTCAAATTTATTAACCCAAAGCCCCCAATCAACCTACATGCTGCAAATACTACGCAAGAAAGCACAATCGACCTTTATACAGATTATTGTTGTTATCATTGCCCTGGTTTTTATCTTCTGGGGTGTTGGCTCTAATCTATCCGGCGATCGCCAGGCGGCCCTAGTAGTCAATGGAGAGGAAGTCTCCTTTCAGGATTACCAAAAGGCCTACGACAGGGCGTACCAAAGGTTCAGCGATCAATTTGGCGGCAACATGCCTAAGGGTCTTGCTGAATCACTTGGCATCAAGGAACAGGTGATAAATCAACTCATCCAGACCAGCTTACTTCGACAGGGAGCTGAAAAGATGGGTGTTTACGTGAGCGCTGAAGAAGTACGCATAGTTATCGAAGACATGGTTCAATTCCAGGAAAACGGTGTCTTTAATATGGACAGGTACAAAGCCGTTTTGACAACCATTAGAACTGCTCCTACCAAGTTTGAAAAATCAATGCGCACTGACAGACTTGCGGAAGTTGGGGCAAGAGAAATTGGCAATTTTGCTTCTGTTGCCACTGATTCAGAAATAAAAGAAATTTACAGCCAGTTCAATGAGAAGATCCAAGTAGATTTTGTCACATTTAATCCCGATGACTTTGTGGCTAAGGTTGATGTAAATGACGAGGCTTTGGCTGCGTGGTTTGAGACGGCCAAAGATAACTACAAAACGGCACCCCAGGCAAAGCTCAAATATTTCACATTCACCTACGATACGATCGCAGATAAAGTTGAAATCGACGACGCGCAGGTGAAAGCTTATTACGAGCAAAACTCTCAACTCTTTACACAACCAGCACAGCGAAAGGCTGCCCACATCCTGTTCAAAGCGGGAGCAGACGATTCAGAGCAAACCCACGAAGAAAAGCTTAAAAAGGCCAACGAAGTGCTCGCTATGGCTAAAAACGGTTCTGATTTTGCGGAACTGGCCAAAAAATATTCAGAAGGACCATCCAAAGAAAGCGGCGGCGCTCTCGGTTTTTTCGAACAAGGGCAAATGGTTGCCGAGTTTGACCAGGCTGTTTTCTCTATGAATAAGGGAGATATCAGTAAGGTAGTAAAAACCCAGTTTGGATACCACATCATCCTTTTAGAAGATATTAATGCAGCTACAACACGGTCACTCGATGATTCAAGAAAACAAATTTTGGCTACTCTCCAGAAAAAAGAAGCAGAGAGCCTCGCATTTCAGTTAGCCAACAGTGCCTACGAGAACATTATCAGTGCAGGCGGCCTTGATCAATACCTTGCTGCAACCCCTGATGCGGACCTCAAGACAAGTGATTTTTTCAATAAAGAGAATGCTCCTGCTGATCTTAAAGACGACCAGATATTCCTCGACAATGTATTCTCACTCAAAAAAGGTGAATTCAGCTCTCTTGTCAAAGGAAACAATGGCTACGGGATCTTTCTAGTGGAAGATATCCTTGAGCCTGAGATTCCAGCTTTTGATAGCATTAAAGATCAAATTACAGATGAGTTCAAAGTTGCTCAATCAAATGATCTTGCAAAGAAAGCTGCTGACGAGCTGTTTAAACTCGCAACGGACGGCGGTGTACTGAAGGACGTGGCCTCTGATAAAGGCTATACGGTTGCAAACTCCGGCCTTCTTGGACGAAACGGCCAGAATCAGGACACGGCGTTCCCTGCTGCATTACTTGAAGAAGCCTTTCTTCTTTCAACCAGCGTGCCCTTTCCCAAAGAAATCGCTCAGGATGCTGGCAACTATTACGTCTACAGTTTCAACAACAGAGTAACTCCCGAGATGCCAGATGACTCAAAGGAATTAGAGCAGTACAAGACGAACCTACTCAACTTCAAACAACAGCAACTTCTGTCAGCCTGGCTGCGTAATCAGGAGACACATGCCAAAATAGTAAGGCATCAGAGTCTTTAAGATTATTGAGTAAAACTCACAACAGCTGACACCCGCTCTATTGTCTGCTGTTGTGAGTTATCGTGATACCCCGCCCCAGTGCCCCCCACACGTTTCACCTTAGACTTTGCTCACTTTCGACCTCCAAAATAATAGTTTTTTGTGGTAAAAACCGCGCTATCTCTTAGCGTAACACACTTGATTCACTACACATTTACCCACAATTACTCTTGCCCTACAGGGGATACCCCTTATTTCAAGGTGTAGATTTTGGTTCTCAAAAACACCATACAATGCTATAGTGGCTGTTTGCCTTCTCGCCTTTTCACTAATACTTAGAACTGAAACTTCAGTTCCTTCAGATTTTCTATCAAAAGCAACTATGCAAACCAACTCCCCACTTTTAGAGCAATACAACAAAATATCTCAGTTCGAGCAGACCCTTCTCCAATTTCTATCAATCACCTATGAGCCGGCACACGCCACTCTCATAGTCAACTGCCTGAACAAGTTGGATCTCAAAAACCCGAGGGGAAACAAACCGACGGCTGCGAACCTTACCCACTACTTCAATAAATTCGAAGAACTAGGTCTTCTCACTAAAGAAAAGCAGGTCGTAGAAGATATAGTTGAAGTTTTGAGCAAAATAGCAGTCAAAAACGGTACATTTGAGCTTTTTGCAAAAACAATCCAGGAAGAAGCTCCTGTCTCATACTATTACGGTAAATGGACCACCCGTTGTTGGCGAGGAATGCGCGAAATGCGCATTGGAATTTACACCCAGCAATTTGATTTAATGGACGATGCCTCTGAATTTATGGATAGCCAGTGCAGAGAGCTTATCACCGCTCCTCCTGCAACGGTCAGGGTGATGACTCAACCATTTGATCCCGACTGGTTTAGAACACTTCCGACATCGTTTCAATTTTATCTCCTCAGTAATGTCCTACAGTATGGGCAGTCTGCCCTTGAGGACTACCCTGAAATCATAAGCTTTTTGACCTCGGAAGAAGAATTCACAAACCTCACTGTGGACGAAGAACTCCCATTCAAACGTTTGCTTTTCAATGAATTAATCTTTCGTGGAAGGATCAATGATGCCCGGAATCTTGTAGTCAACCACAAAGAATCTTTTTATGGAACAGGCGCATTAGGGGCTGTCGATTTCCTTCAAGGGAAAAATGACGAGGCCAAACTCGCCTTTGCTGAAGACCTCATTTTTCTGCGCAAGTATAGCAGTGACGACAAAGTAGCCTTTTTTGGCCCTGCTGGTCTTTTTTATATTTTGGCACAGCTGTCACAGTGCCAAAAAGATGATTACTACACCATTGCCGACTCGATCTCCACCGCTCTGTCACAATTCCAGGGAGCCAGAGAAAACGACGCCTATTCGTATCTTGCTGCGGTAATGAGTTCGCATATAAACAAGGGCAGCAAGGGTGACGATATAGTTCTCCCTGACACCCCCGACCAGGATGTGCTTACCGTTGCATTTGCAGGCATCTGTCAATACTGGCTCAACAGTGCAGTTTCCAGTGTCGTCGAAGATGAAATGCAGATCTTTTACCTGCAGGCAAAAGAGCAGGGCTATTCCCTCCTCACCCTGCTTCTCGGTGAGACTCTAAGTATAATTCGTCATGGTGATTCTGAGTACAAAAACACCATCGAAACCCTTAGAGAAGAAACGGGCATTATCTCAATCTTGCCTATACTCACTCCAGAAGAACCCTGGAAAAGAAGCCTACAGGCCTTGATCTTTGCGACAACGGAACAAACCAGCACAGCACAACAAACCATTCGCATGGTATGGATGGTGTCCTTTGAAGGAAAAGAGGTCTCAATTTCTCCAAAAGAACAAAAACTATCTACGGACGGTGTGTGGAGCAAGGGACGACCTATTTCTTTATCACGTCTTTACCAGACCGGGAAATTCAACTACCTCACATCCCAGGACAGAAAGATCTGTGCAGCAATTAAAAAATCGCACAATCCCACAACAAACGGCACGAACTACACCTTTGATATGGAAAAAGCGCTCCTGGCGATGATCGGGCATCCGCATCTTTATCTTGCCGACTCACCGGGAACCCCTATGGAATTTGTGCCTGGAGAACCAGAACTTCTAGTGGAAGAACGTGGTACGAATCTCCACATACGTTTTGCCCACCCAATTTCTGCCGAGAATATCAACTTCAGCAAAGAAACCCCTACCCGTATTAAGATTATCAGTATTAACGACAACCACCGACGAATAGCACAGATAACGGGTAAGGATGGCATCAGTGTACCGATGTCGGCAAGTGAAGAGGTGCTTACCGCTATAGGAAACATCTCTTCATTTATGACTGTACATTCTGCTATTGCAGCAGACAGTAAAAGCAGACAGACGAGCAACATTACCTTCGTTGAAGCTGACCCATCAATCTACATGCACCTGATACCTTACGGTACCGGTTTTCGTCTTGAAATGTTTGTAAAGCCCTTCCTCGAAGGAGGCCACTACCTCAAACCCGGACAGGGTGTTGAGAACATCATGGCTGAGGTGAATGGCAAACGACTCCAGACCAAACGCAACCTCGCTCTCGAAGAAGAAAAGGCCCGGGACATTGAGGAACTGTGTCCGATTCTTGACCTTGCGATTGACATGGAGCAGGACAACGACCGGGAGTGGCATCTCTATGATCCGGACGACTGCCTCCAGGCCCTTATGGAACTCCAGGAAATCAGAGAGAAGGTAATAATTGAATGGCCCGAGGGAGAAAAGCTGTCTATTTCCCAACGGGTCTCAGTGGACAACCTCAATCTTAAAATCAGGACGAACAAGCAGAACTGGTTTGCCATGAGCGGAGAGCTCGCTCTTGATCAGGGGCAAGTCATCGAACTCAAAGAGTTACTTCTTAAAGTAAAAGAATCCTCGGGCCGGTTTGTAGAGATTGCCGACGGGCAGTTTATCGCCCTTACCCAGGAATTCCGAAAGCGCCTTGAAGATATTAACCTATTCTCAGATGGTCATATTGACGAAGAAACCGGAAATGTTTTGGTCCACCCGCTCGCCGCTATCCAGCTCGAGCAGATTGCCGAACAGGCAAGGACCGACGCAGACAAAGGCTGGAAGGATCAGCTGCAAAGAATCAGTGATGCCCAGCATTTCAAGCCAGAGCTCCCATCAACCCTGCAGGCAGACCTCCGCGTATACCAACGTGAAGGTTTTGAGTGGATGGCACGTCTAGCTCATTGGGGCGTTGGCGGCTGTCTTGCCGATGATATGGGACTGGGTAAAACGTTACAGTCCCTGGCCATTGTTTTAAAATTTGCAACCAAGGGCCCTTCTCTTGTTATTGCCCCGACATCTGTATCAACGAACTGGCACTCAGAGGTTCAGCGTTTTACCCCGACTATAAACATCAAGTACCTGAGCAACAAAGACCGAAAAGCAGACATTGATGCCCTTGGGAAATATGATCTTCTTATCACTACCTACACTTTACTCCAGCAGGAAAGTGAACTCCTTTCCCAAGTCAAATGGCAAACGGTGATCCTTGATGAGGCACAAGCGATTAAAAACGCTGCGACCAAAAGATCCCACGCGGCAATGTCCCTTCAGGCCGAGTTTAAGCTCATCACAACAGGAACCCCCATTGAAAACCACTTAGGCGAACTGTGGAACCTGTTTCATTTCATAAACCCCGGTCTTCTTGGAACTCTCAGTTCTTTCAACGAAAGATTTGCAGCACCTATAGAGAGGTTTCAGGACCGAGACGCGAAAATCCATCTGAAAAAACTGATCCAACCTTTCATCCTAAGAAGGATTAAATCTCAGGTACTGGAAGAACTTCCATCCAGAACTGAGGTTACCCTGGATGTTGAACTGAGTCCGGAAGAGTCGCATTTTTATGAGGCCCTTCGCCAAAATGCTATCGACCTTCTTGAGCATTCAAAAGAAAAGAAAGGAAGGCACCTACAGATTCTCACAGAGATCATGCGCCTGCGTCAGGTCTGCTGTAACACACGCCTCATTGACAACAACAGCAGTATCCCAAGTTCAAAGCTGAAAGTATTTTCTTCTGTTATTGAGGAGCTACTGGCGAGCAGACATAAGGCCCTTGTCTTTAGCCAATTCATCGGTCACCTGAGTATCATGAGGGAATATCTTGATTCAAAAGGGATCAGCTATCAATACCTTGATGGTGGGACCACAACGAAACAGAGAAAAATACGTGTAGATAACTTTCAAGCAGGACAGGGGGATCTCTTTCTTATCAGTCTAAAAGCTGGAGGGCTTGGACTTAACCTTACGGCTGCCGATTATGTCATTCACATGGATCCGTGGTGGAACCCTGCCATTGAAGATCAGGCTTCAGATAGAGCGCATAGAATAGGCCAGACACGACCGGTGACAATATACAGACTTGTATGCAAAAACACCATCGAGGAAAAGATAGTCAAACTGCATCAGGAAAAAAGAGATCTCGCAGGAAGCTTACTGGAAGGTACAGATATCAGCGCTAAGATGACTTCTGAAGATTTACTGGATCTCATAAAAGCAAAATAACCAGGGTTTCAAGATAAACTCAAAGAAAACACAGGTTACTCTTTGAGTTTATCCAAAATTAAGCCCCAAAAAGAAGACGCACCTGAATCAAAACACCAGCCAAGATGGGTTTGGCATCCAGAGCAGAGAGCAAAACTCCAAAGGTAGCCCTTAAACCATGAAAAATCCGGGGAAGGGGGGCCTGCAAATCTACATCCCGGAGCCCTTTTGTAACAGCCGAGCTCAAAGACAATTCCGGCAGGATTGAAAAATGTGTGGCGAAATGAAGAGTTGACTTCAATAACCTGATCCTTTGTGGTTATTGCTTTTCCGCAGGCCTTACAGAATATATCCTTCTGGGTATCTTCCAGGTTGACACACCTGCTCTCTGCAAAAGGCCGACCGGAAGATTTCTCCCCGTCGACCTTCAAACAGTATGCTCTATTTACTTGAACTACCATCGTAGTAATCCACAATAGCATCAACCATATCAGTAATTGTGAACTGCTCTGGCTGCACATGCACCTCAAGACCACTATCAGTAACACTCTTGGCAGTTATCGGTCCTATGGCTGCAATCTTCACCCCCGCAAGCAGTTGCTGCAGCTCTTCCTGGCTATCCGCATCAATCATATTAATAAAGTTACGTACCGTAGAAGAACTTGTAAAGGTCACCATATCGACCTTATTGTCGACGAACTCAGCCCGTATACTTGCCTTATCCCCTTCAACAGGGTTGTTTTGGTAAATTGGAGTAACCGTAACCTGAGCACCTGCACCACGAAGAGTTTCAGGTAGTATCTCACGCGCCTGCTTTGCTCTTGGAATAAGAACATTACGTCCTTCAACGCCTTGGTCGAGCAGGCTTTCGGCAAGCCCTTCCCCGGTAAAGGTCGATGGGATGAGATCCGCATTCAGACCGTACGTTAAAAGCAGATCAGCGGTACTCTTACCGACAACGGCAATATCAGGCCCCTTGAGGTCTCTTGCATCCATGCCCTTTTCGTAGAGGCGCTTAAAAAAGTATTTGACCGAATTCAGCGAGGTGAAAAGTATCCAATGATATTCCTTTAAACGCTCAAGCTCTTCATCAAAGGCATCATAGCATTCAACAGGCTCAATATTAATTGTTGAATACTCCAGACAGTTTGCTCCGAATTCTTCCAGTCCGACAACAAGCTCACTTGCCTGCTCACGAGTACGAGTGACAACAATTCGCTTACCAAAAAGCACTCGTTTTTCATACCAGTCAATGGTATCTCGAAGTTTGACAACTTCTCCTACTATAATAAGAGAAGGAGGTGTAATTCCAGCTCCCTGCACAACATCAGTAATCGTCTCAAGGGTGCCAACAACAGAACGCTGCTCAGGGGTCGAGGCCCAACGAACAACGGCAACAGGGGTTTTAGGATCCCGACCGTGCTTAATCAAATTCTCAACAATAATGGGAAGATTTTTTATTCCCATATACACAACTAATGTACCTGCACCTGTTGCCAGTTTTGCCCAATCAATGTTTGAATTCTCTTTTGTTGGATCTTCATGACCGGTGACAAAGGCAACTGATGCGGTATAATCGCGATGGGTAATAGGAATCCCCGCATAGGTTGCAGCAGCTGTGGCAGACGTTACACCCGGCACCACCTCAAAAGAGGCACCTGCCGCATACAACTCTTCGATCTCTTCCCCACCGCGGCCAAAAATAAAAGGATCCCCACCCTTGAGGCGAACCACCACCTTACCGGCTTTGGCATGATCAACAAGCATCTGATTGATCTCTTCCTGGGTATGGGTATGTTTAACCCCACCTTTCTTACCAACGTAGATTAATTCAGCCTCAGCAGGAACATGTTTGAGTAGTTTTTTCGAGGCGAGGTAATCATACACCACCACCTCAGCTCGCTCGAGTAAGCTTTTTCCACGAACAGTAATAAGACCAGGATCACCTGGGCCCGCACCAACAAGATACACCTTTCCGGTTTTCTTCATTTTCGTTCTTCTTCCATTTTTAATGCGAATAGGCGGCAGCCAAACAGAACGTACGATGTACATCCACTTAAACTGTCTGCGAAACACGTTTTAAATCAACAGCTTACATAGGCCGACTGCGTTTTGATCTTAAAGACAAAAAGGGCCTCCCTTATCTCCAGGAAAGCCCTTCTACTACAAAATGCGATGAAAATCAGACACGTTCTGATTTCATAACATCAATTATAATTCTTTCATGACTGCTTCAGTAACTTCACCAATGGACACAGATCCATCAACTGAAATGACCTTGACTCCATCGCTTGCCTTGAAATAATTAACAGCAGCCATGGTTCCAGTTTCTTCGTCATAGTAGATACCATGACGTTTGCCAATTGCGTCTTCATCCTGATCGTCGGCACGGGTATTAAGATCGCCACCGCACACGCGACAAACAAGCTTGCCATCTTTTTCAACAGGCTTAATCGCGTCAAAAGCAATATGATTTGGATGATTGTTATCGTTTACACAGAGACGACGCCCCA
Organism: Desulforhopalus sp.; assembly: GCA_047619065.1. Taxonomy (GTDB): domain Bacteria; phylum Desulfobacterota; class Desulfobulbia; order Desulfobulbales; family Desulfocapsaceae; genus Desulforhopalus_A. The sequence continues at coordinate 2,478 of JBLHNA010000040.1, read as the reverse complement.
TGATACGCTCTTTTGCGATCTCACGATCAAGTACAATCTCAATCACAAAATCTAGAGCCATACCTTCTTTTTCAAGGGTCTCAGCAAGAGTTATGGCCTGATCCTTTGAACGTGGAAAACCGTCAAGAATCCATCCATCTTTACAATCGTCTTTTTGCAGACGAGCTACCATCATCGGAATAGTGATATCATCTGGAACTAAATCACCTCTTTCGATAAACTCTTTTGCTTTTTTACCCAACTCGGTGCCACCACCGATGTGCTCTCTAAAAATCGCACCAGACTCGATGTGAGGAATATTATATTTCTTTTGAACGATGGCACCCTGAGTACCTTTTCCACTACCATTTGGTCCAAAAAACAGAATGTTTTTACCCATAATTCCAATCTCCTTTTAAACTTTTCATTAATGACTGCGGTATCTAAAAACTTTCGTTTTTTATGTAATTTCGGGAAAAAGCGGCCCCATTCATAGATAGTTTTGACTCTGGGGTCCATTGCTGCTTTTCAATTCACAACAAGGCGAATACTATAGACCAAATTCCAGCTTTGGGCCATAAAAATATCTACCCTATTTTTTGACTTTCATCCAGAAAGCGGTTACTTTCAGCGCTTGTTGTCAATTACATAACAAGCAGAGGACGACAATCCTTTTATACGCGCCAATACAAACAATTACCACAGGCGTGATTTTATTAACCAAGAACATCATAAACAACCATGAAAGAAATACGCGTTGGTATCATCGGATTCGGTACGGTAGGAGAGGGCCTTGGACAGGCTATGCTCGCTCAACATGAGCGCCTTCAGCAGAGAACCGGAATATCTTATATATTGGCAACGGTGGCTGACATATCAATTACCTCCTTACCAGAAGGATTCGAAAACGTAACGCTCACCCAGAATGCGGATGATTTGTTCAGCGACCCAACCATTGATATCGTGGTTGAGCTCATTGGCGGAATGGAACCTGCAAAATCCTTTCTGCTTAAGGCTATTGAAAATGGAAAACACGTTGTTACCGCAAACAAGGCGTTGTTATCCGTACACGGCAAAGAGATTTTTGCAGCAGCCTACAAAAACAATGTTGAGGTTGGTTTCGAGGCCAGCGTTGGTGGTGGAATACCCGTTATAAAAGCCTTAAAAGAAGGTCTTGTTGCAAATAAGATTAACTTCATCAAAGGTATCATGAACGGCACGGCTAACTATATCCTTAGCCAGATGACCGACCATGGAACACCTTTTGCTGAAGTACTGGCAGAAGCTCAGGCTCTCGGCTTTGCAGAAGCAGACCCAACCTATGATGTCGAAGGAATTGATACAGCTCATAAACTTGCTATCTTGATGTCCATTGCCTATGGCCTCAATGTGCATCTCGATGACATCAACGTTGAGGGAATTTCTTCCATCATGCCCGTCGATATCGAATTTGCCAAACAGTTCGGCTATCGCATCAAACTGCTCGCCATCAGTCGAAATCATGGGGACCATGTGGAAGCAAGAGTTCATCCAACTATGATTCCAACCGACCATATGCTCTCAACTGTCAACGGGGCCTTCAACGGTATCCAGTTCCAGGGAGACACTGTTGGAGACGTTTTACTTTATGGCCAGGGTGCCGGGATGATGCCCACAGGAAGCGCTGTTGCAGCCGATGTGGTCGATATCGGTAGAAACATTCTCACCGGTGCCGTCAACAGAGTATCCCCACTCTCGTATCTCCCGGAAAACATGGGAGAACCGACTATCACTCCAATGAACGACCTGGTTTGTCCATTTTATTTCCGCACAACGGTCGAGGACAAGGCCGGGACGCTCGCACAGATTACAGGAATATTTGCCAAACACGATATTTCAATCCAATCTATGATGCAGCAGGGTGAGGTAGGAAATGGCCCTGTCTATATCGTTTTTCGTACCCACCTCACCACCGAGGGGTCAGTAAATAAGGCCCTTGAGGAAATTAATGGGCTGGCAGTATGTACCGCACCAACCGTTAAAATCAGACTTATGAATGCCGAATAGGAACCAACCTCGGAAATGGGAAATAAACCGGGACTCAGTTCAGTACCCCCTTGTGGGGTGTAAGTACCATGACGGTTATGCTAAACACTTAATTTCAAAAGAGTCTCCAGCTTTCTTGTCTTTTATGACAGATATCCTGGAGTAAGGCACTAACCCCGGGTAACAGAAAATAAGCCGGGACTCAGTTCAGTACTCGCTCGTCGGGTATAAGTGCCATGGTGGTTATGCTAAATACTTAATTCTAAAAGAGTCTCCAGCTATATTGTCTTTTATGGCGGATGTTCTGGAGTAAGGCACCAACCCCGGGTAACGGACAATAAGCCGGGATAAGTGCCATGGTGGTTATGCTAAATACTTAATTCTAAAAGAGTCTCCAGCTATATTGTCTTTTATGGCGGATGTTCTGGAGTAAGGCACCAACCCCGGGTAACGGACAATAAGCCGGGATAAGTG
>JBLHNA010000039.1:0-42711 GCA_047619065.1 Desulforhopalus sp. | reverse complement strand
AATACGAAATGAAGCTAATCAGCAGTCTGCTACAGAGAAACCTATTCAACAACATCGAAAGCGGAAGAAGAAACGCCCAAAGCGATTGAAAAAATCATATGCAAAATCTTAACCGGACATCACTGGAAGAGATTGAGAAAAAATATTGTTGCCCCTTCAGATATCTTTGCCAGACTGGAGGCAATCATTGATCCAGTCATCCCCGCTAGTTCACCAGCTTTGGATAATATTTCATTGGAGTACGGTGCGAGTTTGTCTGCAAAAGGGAACCAGTCGGGAAGAATCCCCGAGTTAAGGTCAGAGTCTGAAAGATGTTCAGTAATCCATGGTTTTACTATTTCTGTTATTTCAACGGCCTGATCGGCCACGAGTACCAGCAGAAAAAGTAAAGGAATAATGATTATCAGCAGTGAAACGAGAAGCGTGAGAATCGACGCAAAAGACGTTCGACCTCCAGTGATTTTCACAAACCAAAGATACAAGGGATATACAAGGCCACTAAATATTGCGGCAAGGAGCAGGGATTCGAGGAAACCTCCAACCAGGGCTAAAAAAGCCAATATATACAAGAGCGTCATTACCAGAACAAAGCTCTTACGAAAACTTTCTTTTGCCAAGAGATCACTTTTCATTTTGCATCACCTAAGCAACTAACTTTTCTGGAAATACTACTAAGGTTTTCTAATTATGCACAAATCTCAAACAGTGAAGGGGCCTTGAAATAGACAAACGCCCGAGCCTTTTGCAAAAGTAGCATTTTCGTTCAAGATCAAGGCGTGTGAAGAAATTTTACCACAGGCATATATTTAATATTCCGAGGATAAAATTTTGAACACAACGCAGAGATTGGGTGAAAAGGAACTTTTGCAAGTGGCTCGCCCTTCTATTTCTTTTTAGTGAAATGCTCCTGTGCACTTTCAAAGGCCATTTTCATGACATCCACAGAGCTCTCAATTCCTTCCTTTATCTCCCCCCATGCACCTTCTGAACTCTGCTCCAGTTCGTCCATTTTGACTTTTGCTTTACCCAGCTCTTGTTCAAGCTGTTCTACATGTGGCTTTAATTTGTCCTCGACCTCTTGAACTCCAAGATGCATCTGTACCTTGGCTTCGTCTATCTTAGTCTGCCATTTATCGATTTGTTTTCCGAGGTCTTCTTTTATTGCTTTAAGATCAGTTTTGTCTGTCATTGTGTTTCTCCTTTTTAAATGGTTGTTAAACTATATGTGCACCAACTTGTCGTTAGAACGATATCATATTATTGAAGCAGAGAGAATAGCCAGGTTCACCCTCAAATTGGTATTGATAAGGTAAGCCAGCCGTTCCAGCCCTCAGGACGATGATCTGCTCCAAATTCCCAGTATGCTTTAATGTTGAAGTAAGCGTCCTTTTCACCCATTTTAAACATATATCCCAGCTGCGGACCTAGGCCGTTTACCTTTGATTTAAAATCACCCAGCACGGCACCATCTCCACTATCGCCTGTGAGTTGATAAAATACATAGCCAACAAGTCCTAAATGCATCTGGTCTGTCACGAACTGTGAAGCACCCAGGTCAAGGTGGGCATCAATGCCATTTTGATAATCTGTGTCCGGATTTTCAAAGTTGTAGGTAAAACCAAGAGTTGCCGAAAATTCACGACCATTTCCAGGGTTAAAATAGGTATAACCTCCACCCACATCTATGGCCCAGTGATTCGTGCCGATATTTGCGAGATCATCAGCATCATATTTACCAACCGGCACACCAAGCATGGTATACGCCATAGTGTTGTGACTACCATGATTCCATCTTAAATATCCGGCAGGATAGAGATCCCCAAATCCGCTTCCAGATCCGCCGTACGAACACCAACTTTACGTCGAAGCTGCCAGTTCCAGGCAATAAACAGGGTCAAAACAGTTGTCGCGACTACCACGAAAACAAGGATCCATCTCAAAACCACGGCTCTGTTGATTCCCTGTTCGAATCGCAGGGCAACATACTTATTTTGAATGGCTGTTTTCTCTTCTTCGGAGATACTGGCCAGCGCCTTATTGATGATCGAGGTCAATTCCGGCCAGTCGCTGCGGTTGCCCATGGATAAAAGCTGGTCGCCATATAGGGTGGAAGCAACAACCCGTATATTAGAAAGACCACGTTTTTGGATGATATGGCTTGCCACAGTCAGGTTGCCGATATACCCATCTGCTTTTCCGGTTGAGACCGCAAGCAATGCCTGCTCATCGTTTTCAAAAAGCAGAAGTTTGATCGCAGGAAAATCCCTTTCCAGAAGCTCCTGCATGACAAATCCCCTTGGAACCGCAACTGTCTTACCGGTCAGACCGCTTATGTCCAGAAATAACTCATCCTGCTCACGGGCAAAGATGACATAAGGCGATGAAATATAAGGAGCAGAAAAAGACAGGTATTGCTCACGGTCAGGGGTTAGAGAAATAAACGGAGCCATATCAGGCCCATGGCGATGCTTAATATTTTCGAGAAATTCTGCAAACGGCTGTTTGGTCACTTCGTATTCGAAGTTAATCCCAGTCTTTTCTTCAACCAGCTTGAGATACTCAACGGTAATCCCCTGGGGAGGTTTGTTCTCATTGATGATCATGTAAGGCGGCCAATCGATCGTTCGTACTCGTACCGTTTGATTCTGTTCAAGCCAGGCCTGTTCTTCCAGAGTGAGAGACAACTGTGGGCGGATGACGGCAGATGGCCCTAACCACTTATCATTAATGGCAAGCAACTCATCCTCCGTGATGGATTTCAACCCCTTGTTCAGAATCTCAACGAGTTTTGGCCAATCGTCGCGAACACCCATCACAATCTTTGTAGGGCGGTCGGTCATGATAAAAGCAGGTTCCAATGTAAGGAACCGCATTTTTGTTAAGTAATAGGTTTGGCTGGAAAAGCCGATCATATAATCAACCTTGCCTTCGTACAGTAATCTAAACGCTTCGACAATGGTATCTGCCCTAACAATGTCGATTTTGTCTTGGTATGGCGCCAGGATTTTTGCAGCATAACGCGAACCCTTAAGCGTTGAGACGGCCTTGCCTTTTAGATCTTCCAATGCGCTGATTTTCATCGGAGAATCCTTTGGTGCAAAAATGACAGGATAGCTTTCCCAGAGGACGTCTGTTTCCAGAAGTCCGCGACTGGCACCATTGCCTGCGGTCAGGGCCAATTGACCCGCAACTTCTTTGTTCGCAGCCATTTCACGGACGGCCTTTATATCGGCCACGGTGATACCGAAATTCGTCCCCAACCGCTGATTCAAAAGGTCGATCAAATCCTTAAATTGCCCTGACACGTTTCCATCTTCATCCACAATCAGGCCGGGTGGGTAATCAGCTGAAAAAGCAAAGGAAATCTCTGGATGCTCAACCAGCCAAGCCTGTTCCTCCAGCGTGAGTTCTCCTGTTTTTTCTTGCTGTGGAAAATGGAACCACTTTGTCATAAATGCTTCCATTTCACTTTCCGTAAAACTCGTTATACCTTTATTTAAAATAGAGACCAACTCAGGCCAATCAGCCCTGATAGCCATTCCAAACCTGCTGGGCAAATCGAAGAATACGTGTTTGACGGCGAGATCGAACAAATGATACTTGACAAGAAGGTAGGAATCAAAGCTGACCCCTATAAAAAAGTCTACATCTCAACTACTTATGAGCCTCAACCCTTCGAGTGAATCGCTTACTTTTACCATGGTCGCCTCACTGCAATATTGTTGGGCGATTTTTTCAGAAAAATAGATCTTGTCACTGATAGCAACCTTCTTACCGGCAATATCAGCCAGACCTATATTGATTTCACTGCGACGCCCAAATACCGCAGGATAAGCGGTCAGATACGTTTCAGTTTTCAACAATCCTAATTTGTCGGCATACTCCGGAAGCATCTCCAAGATACCGTCAACCTTATTTGTTTTCGCCTGCTCAAGTATTCCGGGTATTGTATCGATTTCGAGGCCTATTTGCGTCCCGAGTCGCAGGTTCAACTCTGCAAGAAAATCAATCAGCATGCCTGTATGACTTCCATCCTGGCTCACAATAACTTCCGGTTCAGCCGAATCTATGTACCCCAAACGGATATTCGGATGCGCCTCAAGCCAGGCCTTTTCCTCAGGGGTGAGAACAACACGGTTATCCTCTGGGCTGTGCAGGGTTGCCGACGATTCAGGTTTTGTCTGAGAAAAGGCCGTATCTTGAAAAAAGAAAAGAGAGTACAGGTGAGAAATACAAGAAGTACAGCAAACTGATTTGCTGTAGGAAAAGAAAGAATCTTCCGCTCAATTGAGAGATGAATAGAAGTGATTTGTAGCACCATATTAGAGATAAACGTATTTTTACAATTATTTATTCAGCTAACGTATAAGTTGTACTCCTAAAAATATAAAATGGCAAAATGTGAAATAACAAAAAACGGAAAATACTTGTAGTATTTATATCTCGTGACTTACTGGAGCAAGGTAACGTTGTTGGTGGGTCACTGTGAGAAGGTTCAAGCTTTTTCTTGAAACATTACCTTAGGTTTTGTAATCACATAAGGGTAGAGTCAAGCATACTCTTTTACAATCTTGATCTTTATCTGAATTACAGGCCAAATTGAGGGTCATATACCATTAGCAGCGGCTATGAAAAAGCCCGGATCGTAGAACTTTAATCCCCTCTTTTACCAGGGAGAGTAATTAATGTTATCGTTTTTACCGCCAACAATGCGTGGCATTGTTGCTAGCTGTTTGTTGATCGCGAATACCTTGCTGCTGGGACCGATTTTAATCACAATTTCCCTGCTACGGTTTATTATTCCCTTGCAGGGCTGGCAACGCAGCTGTACTGCAGCTGGAATCTGGATTGCAGAGCTATGGATTTCGTTTAATTCTTTGTGGATGAAGCTGATCCAGCAGATCCATTGGGATGTTGAGGGAATTGAACAACTCGACAAAAATCAATGGTACCTTGTCTCTTCTAATCATCAATCCTGGGCTGACATACTTATTCTACAGCATCTGCTTAACCGCAAAATTCCAATGCTCAAGTTTTTCCTTAAGCGACAATTGATTTGGGTGCCATTGATAGGACTCTGTTGGTGGGCTTTGGATTTCCCATTTATGAAACGTTACAGTAAGGAATATCTTGAGAAGTATCCCCATAAACGGGGGAAGGATTTTGAGAGTACTCAACGTGCGTGTGAAAAGTTCAAATACATACCTGTCACTGTTTTTAATTTTCTCGAAGGCACACGCTTTACTCCTGCAAAGCACCAAGAACAGAATTCTCCCTATCAATGGCTGCTAAAACCTAAGGCTGGCGGTCTTGCTTTTGTTGTTGGTGCTATGGGTGACAACCTCAATGCTTTACTCGATGTTACCATCGCATACCCTAGCCACAAACAACCTTCTTTTTGGGATTTTATGTGCGGTAAAGTTAATAGGCTTCGTGTCCGCGTGCAGGTAAAGCCAATCCCTGAGCAATTTCTTAATCGTAATTATCGTGAAGATGAAAATTTTCGGAATGAATTCCAGCAATGGGTAACCCAGCTCTGGCAGGAGAAGGATGCCCTTTTGGATCAACTCCATCAACAACCAGGCAGCTAGCCCGAAATTCTCATGATCTTTTTGATTTAAAGCTCAATCATATGATATTACGCATAAATAATAACTTGGTTAAAAAACAGGGTGTTTTTCATTTTAAATCAAAAAAAAGCACCCTTCGGGTCAATAGATTTTTCCGCAAAGTCTACGTTACTAGCCACTTGCGGTAGTTTATTACAGCAGCGTGACTTGTGTCTTGACCTACGAAAAACTTTATCGATGAGAAATTCGGGCTAGTTGGACTGGAGTCAGTTTCCATAACAAATATTTTTCAGTGACCAAAATTAAAGCGAGTTGTAGTTTACACTATTGAAGACCAACCTCACATCTATCTTAGTAGATTATTTGATGACACCAAAGAAACGAATTGATCATGCCCCCGGTTGGTTGCCAGTTGGGTGCATGTGTTGCCTTCGTTATTTTTAATAGTAGGGTCGGCACCGTGGAGTAAAAGGATTCGAGCAACATCGGTGTCCCCCTTTAACGCTGCAAACATGAGAGAGGACCAGCCTTCAAGGTTTTTACAATTAGGGTCGGCATTGGAATCCAATAATAAACTGGCGATTTCTGTGTGCCCATTCCAGGTCGCAGCCATCAAAGGAGTTCGGCCGTCAAGATCAGCTACATAGGGTTTAGCTCCCTGGGCCAAAAGCTTTGCAACAACGACTTTACGGCCCTTTACTGCGCCATAAAAAAGAGCGGTCCATCCTTCCGGGCTCTGTTGGTTTACTCGAGGTTCATGGTTGAGCAGTAGAGTGATAATATTTGGATGTCCAACCCAGGCAGCTCTCATAAGGGCCGTTTCTCCAGTATCGTTGACGCTATTGACCTCGACCCCACCTTCTAAAAGATTTAGTACTTCCTGCAGTTGCCCTTTTCCTGCTGCGTTCACCAGATTTTCTCCATGAGGGAGCTTAGCCCGAATTTCTCACCAACAAAGTTTTTCGCAGGTCGAGACACCGGGCATGAAGCTGTAATAATCTACTGCAAATGCTCGGTAACGAAGCAGCTGCGGATAAATCTGTTGGCCCGAAGGGTGAACTTTTTGATTTGAAACGAAAAACACCCTGTTAATTAAGGAAGTCATTTTCAAACTATAAAAACAAACAATTGAGTTTCAAATCAAAAAGTCATGAGAAATTCGGGTTAGTTGTTCTTGTGCTTTGAGTGGTTGGCAGAGTCCTGAGGGGCTTTGGTGAAATCGAAGTTGGGTGAATCTTTGACGGCGAATCTGGCTTTAGTGACTGTGGAGTTACTGCGACGGCTTTTTTCCTGGCTTGCAGTTTTTTGCCATTCAGGACAGGTGTCGGCTGTTTTGTCAGGATTTGTGCAATGGCAGGAGGAGTTTCCGATATAATATAACCTGGCATTTCCAGAATTGGAGGATGGAACAAGTCGGTCGAATTGAATTCATTATAGTTTGTGCTATTCGTTTGGGCGACTGAAGCCGCCATAGCCATATCCTCTGAATGATATAATGGCTCTTTTTCATCAGCGAACAGTGTCGCTGTGCTGTTTTCCCCGTCAACCCCCTGCAGAACTGGATCGTTTATAGCCGAATAGGGTTGAACATCACTAATCGTTTCTTTTACGCCAGGCTGAAAAAGTTGAGTAACAATGGGATCTACCTTAGATGGTTCCGAAACATAATATCCAGGCACCATGCTTTTACTAAATCCTGCAGCAGGAGGGGGGAGATTTTCGACAAGAAGCAGTTCGGGTGGCGTTTGTTCGGGTCGTACCTCAACCGTCAGTTGGGAGGAATCGAGTTGCACCTCAACAACCTGACTATTTGGCTTCGCAGTTGCCGGCGGGGAAATTTCTGTGGTGGTCACCTGGAATGATGATTTAACGGAAACGACCGTTTGTTTCGTACGCTCCAGCAAATCTTTTGATGGGGGCTGGATAGGCAATGTCGCCCTGATACCCTCTGGTTTGTGTGTTGGTATTGGTCGCAATAACAACCAAGCACCAGCCCCGAACAGAATCAATAGTCCTGCAACAGCCCCTCTCCATGAGGATACCTGCCAACTGGACTTGGCCTGAGTGGGGCCTGTCTGTGATGGATCAACCAGAGGATATTTCGGGGACAGTTCCTTGCCGTTGTAAGCATCTTTGTCCACTAAAAGGTATTTTGAAGCCTTTCTGACGAACTGCGAGGTTATTTCTGGTTGCCTATAGTAGTCAGTTAGAAACAGGGCCAAATCGCAAATATGGAAGACTTTCCCGGGAATTCCGCCTGACAGCTGATAGATTAACTTCAGTGCATCTGATTTAAAAAGCTCTGGGCCTTGGTATCCCGCACTTTTCAGACGGTAATCAATGGCAGCACATGTTTCCTGGTAACTAAAAGCCTTCAGATTGAAATTATAATAATTCGGGTGGGTGGCAAAGTTACCGTAGTCTGTATCTACAGAAGTACTAACCACTCCAGGATTTCCAGCAAAAATAATGGTGAAAACAACTCCTTTTTTTTGATTGAAGGCTTGCAACTTAACCAGCTTCTGCAGCACCTTGTTGTCTAAATGATTGGCTCCGTCAATGATAATTGCCTGAAAATCGGCCATGCTGTCAAAACCAATTATTTTTTCCTTGATTCTGTCGAATAAATACCCAGGGTAATTGTCCTGCGGTGGAAATTCCATGGTCAGATCGATATAGATCCATTGGATCATCAATCTCGCATCGGCCATCAGACACTTTAGGATGGCTGTTTTCCCAGCTCCGAGCTCACCTGTAAGTAGTACATATGGCTCCTGCTGTCGTATGACATTGACAATTCGGTCATAGACCTTTCGCGTGAATGCCGTTTGGAAAAAAAATCGGGATCAGGATCACAGCTAAAGGTCTTACGGCTAAGTTTGAAAAACTCAAGATACATGAGAAACCTATTTTTCTATCCGCGAATATTCGATAATGAGTTCTACTCGCCTATTCAGGGTCCGTCCTTCAGGGTTGTCGCTTCCTTCAGGTTTTTTATTGGGAGCTATGGGGTTTCTATCACCAAACCCTCTGGTCGCAAGACGCCCTTTACGCACTCCACTGAAAACTAGTGCACGACTCACACTTTCTGAACGGCGTTTCGAGAGATCCATATTGTATGCATCAGAACCAATGCTATCGGCATGTCCTTCGACGGCAATCATTCGGGATTCAACCTTTGGCTCGTTTACTATTTCAGCTATCTGGTACATTTTTTCCTTGGCAGCAGATTTTAATCGGTCACTATCGAAATCAAAAAGTAGAACTTCCGGAAATATAATTTCAACACCCCGGTGGGTTTTCTTGACCTGATATTCCAATTTTTCAAATGTATTCAAATTCTTACGATCTTGCGCTGTGTCATTAGCACATGCCCCAAGAAACAGGAACCCGCTGAGCAACCAGATAACTTTCAGATTCATTGAAACCTCCTTCTTACATTTCCTAGACAATACTTGTATGCGAAACACTCCATAAAGTATCAACGTGGAGTTTAGGTAAAGTGATGTAGAGAAAACATAAAATTGGCTCGGGTGGATCTCAATATATGAAATATTTTAAACCGTTGTGTGCGCTTTACTCAACCAGCCATAATATGTATTGTATGTCTAATGAAAAGTCAAAGTACTCAGCTTGTATCGTTAACCACCCAGAAACATGCCATATGTTTAATGACGCCATTCCTCAAAACAGTATAAGAGACATAAAATTATGAGAAGTCGTATGCTATCAATAATCACATCGGCAATTAGAATAGTCTGTGTTCCGCTACTTTTGACAATCACCAGTTGTGCCAGTTTACCTGTTGACCAGATAAACCTGATGCCAGCGCCTGATGTTTATGGAGATGGCCTCCTTAACCCTCTCCCGGAAAATAGTCCGTTTCTGAATATTCCGTATAAAGGAATCCTGTATGCAACCGACAGGCAGCCAGCGGGGGAAGGCGATCCCGAACGTTATTACGCAAACGATCGTGGACAGTTTGTTCGGCTTGGAGTGGCAAAGGTAGGACTTGGCGACCGACAATATGATTGGAAATATACGCGTAACATATCGATGTTGAAAACCCGGACAGATAAGTTGCCTATCAAGATCGAAGCTGTCGAAGAATGGGGCATACTGGGAAGCACAGTGCCCTATTGGGCAGACATCAACTTAATGTTCCCTGATAACCCTCCACCCGATGCAACTTCGCGATTCACTGATGCGATAAATGCTCAGCTCGCCTTGTCAGAGAAAAAGCACGTCTATATTTACGTGCATGGTTACAAGGTCGTTTATGAAAATCCCGTTCTCATAGCATCTGAGCTTTGGCACTTTATGGGCTATAACGGCGCTTTCATTGCTTACGCATGGCCGTCCACCCCGAGTGCATTTGCATACATCAAAGATTCGGACACATCGGCTGGTTATGCGCGAAATCTACGGCTCTTACTGGAGGCTATTGCAGAAAAGACTGAAGCCGAGCAAATACACCTGATTGGCTATAGTAATGGTACCCGTTTGGTGACACGAGCCTTAGAGCAGCTTGCACTGATTAATCAAGGAAAAAGTGCGAAGGAAATCTATGCAAAGCTAAGAATTCATAACGTTATCCTGGTCGGGAGTGACTTGGATAGAGGTGTGTTCAGGTCCTATTTGTCAGACGGATTGTTGAATGTGCCGAGGCATATGACAATTTATATGTCGGAAACCGATAAGGCATTAGGGGTCTCCCAGTTTCTGACAAGGCGTCAACGTGTAGGGCAAATGTTTGGTAGTACAAGGGGAGAGATGAGCCCCTGGGGCCGCAAAGCATTGGTTGAATACGCAGATCGAATAAGTCTAGTCAATGTAACAAGTGCAGAAGGTGCTGGAAGTGATAGCGGACATGGTTATTTTCGTTCTAGTCCGTGGGTAAGCAGCGACGTTTTGATGACATTGTACTATGGACTGGAACCTAAACAACGGGGTCTTATTGACCAAGAAGGTCTGCCTATGTACACCTTCCCTCCTGACTTTATTCACCGCTTATGGGATGCAATTGTAAAAGTAGATCCAGAGTTTGCAGCATCTTATCAACAGCTTAAAGAAGGAAACGCGAATTAATCCGAATTCAGCAGGGAACATATCCACTGACAAGCCTTGGTTGCAACGCGTATATCACAAATTAATTCCTGTGTGGGGGGGGATCGCCTACATCTCTGAAATTCCTTTTATGTTGTTAGGAACTTGAAAAAATATAACTTCCTAGATACAGGAATTATGTTGCGGGTTTGCTTATATGGTTAACATTGCCCGCATGCGTTCAGGAGCAAGATCGAATATCCAAACACCCTCTCTCCCTTCCATGGTCGCACTCCCTGCACAGAAAATAGACTGTCAAGTATCTTCCACTTTAACATGGTAACGCTTATGAACATGGCCACAAAGAATAGTCCAATATTCTTTATTGAAAAATAGTAGGTAAATCTCTAGAACCGTGCAGGACACGTATGATTTCAAGTAGGTTGACATCAAAGCGATAGTAAATCATATACCTTTTATAGGGAAAAGCTAACACGTCTTTATCAAGATAAGCTCTCCCTGTGCCAATGTCAGGAAATGCTGCAAGATTCTCAGTGCAAAGGGAGTACAATTTATCCAGAAAACCATCTGCCTGAGCCGGACTATCTTGGGCAATGTACAACCAAATTTCTTCAAGATCCTAAATTGCCTCCGGAGAAAAAACTATCTTTCTCATCCCTGGCTATTCCCTGATTTTAACTTCGGCCGACCACTCTTTTTGATGGATTTGAAAAGCTCTTCTGTCATCTCCACTCCCATTCCATCATCTAAAGAAGAAACCCCTTTTTGGATGTCTGATTTTAGTGTGTTAATTCGGCTTTCATTGAGATCGTCACGAGATTTGAGGAGTCGCAGTGCCTCCCGAACTACCTCACTGGAAGAATTGTATAATCCGCTTTTAACTTTCATTTTGACAAGTTTATCAAGTTCAGGGGTAAGTGAAACGTTCATTTTGCACCTTCATGTTCGTGTTTAATTGCCTTTACTTAAAATATATTCAATAACAAACATTGTCAATCTTTGTTGTTCCACAGTAGCGTCAAGTTTATAAGAGATTCAGGTGAGCCCTAAAAACTCACTTGCAAATGCGGTAAATACGTTCATTTTTATTTCCTTTCTTTTTTTTGTTTTAGCCAGAATTTCTCATGACTTTTTGATTTGAAACTCAATTGTTTGTTTTTATAGTTTAAAAATAACTTCCTTAATTAACAGGGTGTTTTTCGTTTCAAATCAAAAAGTTCACCCTTCGGGCCTACAGATTTATCCGGAGCTGTTTCGTTACCGAGCATTTGCAGGTAGCGAAGACTCCGGTAGATTATTACAGCTTCATGCCCGGTGTCTCGACCTGCGAAAAACTTTGTTGGTGAGACATCCGGGCTAGTGAAGTCGTATTTCTCTTAAAACCAGAAAAACACGACCCCACCATGAACAAATCGCCGAGGGGTATTTCAGGACTGAGGTTTTTTTTCTGAGAGCAAGGTTGCTCCGACATTTTCATGTAGCTCCCAACCGAGTGTTTGAAGCTCTGTCTGAGCCTTCGTACTGAAATTTCCTAGAACCCATAACTGTAGTCCCGTTGGTTTTGTCTGGCCAGAGGCAGGCTCCAAAAGCCAGGTGGCGGAATCGGCTACTCTCTCACTCCAGAGAATATGATCTGCCGGAAAAATCAAAACGGCGGTACCCGTTTTGGTCTTGGAATAGAGGAATCTGCCGAAGGGTGCAACGTTAATTATTGGAGCGACCTTTTTATGATAACCAGCAATCATCACCGTCATCTCAGTTATGGTTCTGGCTAGTTCCTGCGTATTTGCCTGCAAAGCAATTTTGATAAAAAGGGATCGGTTAGCTACCTCATTCATACCTGCAAGCGCCTCGACCATCACCGTCTGGAGAGCGGGTGAAAATGAGGGATTATTAAGATAGAGCTGCACTGTATCCTCATCAATTTCCATTTCCACAAGTTTATTTTTATTGCGTACCCACAACTCTGAGGCTGGAGTCGTATTAATAACTTCGTTGAGAAGACGAGCCGCGCCCGAGGTTGACAGGACCAGTCCACCAACCCCGGAAACTGCACTTGAGGCAAGACCAACACCAATTCCCCCGAGGTAATCTGCCCAGGCCAGGCGCTCCAGTTCTTCTTGCAATATTTGATTCGGGGAATAGACGCTCACTCCGAATTTATTTGCAATATTGCCTTTAGATTTGGACTT
The DNA here is from genome assembly GCA_047619065.1 of Desulforhopalus sp. GTDB lineage: Bacteria > Desulfobacterota > Desulfobulbia > Desulfobulbales > Desulfocapsaceae > Desulforhopalus_A. Next base: position 29,882 of record JBLHNA010000039.1, on the reverse strand, counting down.
ACCAATGACCTGTTCAAGTTGATTATCTTCAGCATCAGTAGTCTTCCTTTTGCCAACAACCTGTTTTGCACGGTTAAAAAGACTACTCACCCCTGCGACCGCGCCTTCCAGAGTTTCTTGGGGATCTGTGACCAGATTTGCAACAGCATCGACGGTATTTTTCCCAGACTGCACCACTGAGTCAATTGCCGTGTCTGTTGTATCGATCTTTTTCATTTCCGCAATAGCATTAATCTCGAGCAACAACTGTTTAACCGCAAGAGTTGAGTTTGCCTTGAAAGTACCGAAACGGGAATCAACCGTATAGTGATTAAGTAGACCATCATTCACCACCAGATCACGTACTGAATACAGATCACTTTTCATGAGGTCCGGGCTGAGTATTTCTGATGCCTTTAGTTTAATACTTTTCTCAAACTGAACGTTAGGTTGAGCCGCGGCGGTTTGGCAGGTCAGCAACACAATAAAGAGTGCAAGAATTGCGTGTGGGGGAATAGTCCAAAACGAAAAAATTCTCCTCGGAATCGTATTTATGTTGTATCTCATTTTATATTTCCTCTTATGTATGCAAGCCTGGAATAGACAAAACAATGCGTCGCTGTACATTTGTTATCTAATTTTTTAGGTGCCGAGTATTTTCAAGCAAACCCCCTCCCCCGATTTAATCGGGACAAAAATTCTAAGACTATTTCCATTCTCTATTAAATCTGTTCTGAATCATAACAAAATCGCTTAAAAGAGGTATATTTGATGCCACTCGAAAGGAGTAGACAGCATATTGAGCCAATATAATTGGGTGAAAATAGCAATTCACAATCGAGATATAAGATAACGAGTGTTGGCTGAATGGAGTACAGGTCTTGATTTACATTTTCAACTTTTAGCTTTGGTCTTTTTCGAAGACGGAATGTAAACGGAGAAAACCGAACAACGACAATTCTGAACCACGGAATTAGCAAGTGAACCAGCAAAAAAACGCCGAATACCAATCTTCCGCGCTGCCTTAATTATGATCAGGTCATAATTGCCGGACTCCCTTAGAATCTGCACTAATCGTGACTCCGCGGCAACCACCATCTGTTCGGTATCAAGATCAAAAAGGTTCTTTTGCCGCCATTGCTGTAATTGCCTCTCGGCATCCAACAGCTCTTGTTGGGTATTATCTGCATGCATGAGATACATGAGAGTTAATTGCGGTTTGCCGACTATTTCCATGGCATGCAATACCGGCAGCATCTCATCCAGGTCATCTAGGTAAAGAAAGGGAACCAGGATCCGATCAAAATGAAGCCTGCCAACAAATCGAATCGCCACCACCGGACAGGACACACTATCGGTAATTGTTGTGAAGACCTTCTTCATGGCAAGAGGCTTGGGACCAGCGTGGTACCCAAGCACTAGAAGCCTGGTCTGATTTTTATTCACAGCTTCGAGCAATCCTTGTTCCGGATTACCAAAAATGAGTTCCTGCTGTAACGTGTACCCCATACTTTCGGTCTCATTTTGCTCTGTGTAAAACAGCTGGTTAATTTCTCGCACGTTCAGGCTGTCTTTCTGCTCCGGTCCAAGGACCCGGACAGATTTTGGCATGGCGTGGTAATGGTGGGCGAAAATAGTCGACATTCTTGCCAGGCCGGAAACTGTAGTAAAATTTGCTGCCCCAAAAAGCACCACCCCGTTAGGATTATCAACCGGATTCAGGGGGAGACCTTGCCAGGGAGCAAGGGCCAAACTATCTTGGGAACGTACGAAGAAATTTCTTAACAGCGATTGTCCGGAAGGCTGAAGCCATTTTTTGGCGAATCCAGTTTCACCTGCCCGTTGGAGAGAGAAGCGCACCAATGGCGGTCCAATAAGTTCTGAAACCATGACCCCAGCAAACACAACTGGCGTAATGATCTCGGTCCAGCCACTAAGCTGGGGATCACTGGTAATGATAAATACCAGGCCGATAGCAACTCCGGCCTGGGGGAAAAGGGCAAGCCCCATATAGTTACGAACTTCGTTGGTTGCTCCGGACAACGTACCGCCCAACATAGAGCCAAAGTATTTTCCAGCAATACGGGCAAGAAAATAAGCGACACCAATCCATTCGGCAAGCCAGAGAGCATCCAGGTTGAGATGCACACCGGCCAGGGTAAAGAAAAGGACATAGATAGGTGGCTCAAAACTGTTCATGGCCCTGAACAGGCGGACGTCCCTCTTGGCCCGGTTAATAATGACAAAACCGGCCATCATTCCTGCAAGAAGCGGTGAGAGATGCAGTTCTCGTGTTATTTCTCCGCAGAGAAGTAACAGGGCGAGACCAGCGGTCACCATTTCCCCCTTTCGCTGGAGTTTATCCATTACCAGATCAAGCAGAAAACCGGTTACAACGCCGATTATAATAGAAAAAAAGATCTCTGAGACTGCCCCCAGGATTCCCATAATAGGGGTAGCGGCACTGGTGCCGAGCAGTTGATGACCGATGGAAAGAGTAATGCCGAAAACCATGATACAGATACCATCATCAATGGCTATGACTGCCATTAACGTGGAGGTGAACGGTCCTTTGGCCTTCAACTCACGAACCACAAGCAGAAGAGCCGCCGGTGCAGTTGCAACAGATATGGCAGCGAGCAACATTGCCAGAATGAAATTTTCGCGCGGACTGGTTGTTGAAATTACCAGTTGAGCGACAACATAGGTTGTAACCAGAACTAACAGGTATGTAACAATGGCCTGGGCAAAACTAATATAGGTAACATCCTTGGCAATTGTTTGCAGCCTACGCAACTCTATATGCTCCCCTATGCCGAAAGCAAGCAGCATCAGGGCAATTTGGGTGAAATGATCTAATTGTTGGCCGACACTTTCTGGTGTCAGAAGCTCCAGGCCCGAGGGCCCGAGTATGAGACCAGCGAGAATATATCCGGTCACTGAAGGGAGATGAAAGAGCTGCACAATTTTTGCGAAAAGCAGCCCGGTTGCAAGTAAAATAGCAATGCCAAAGGTTATATTAAGCATGGGTCATCTTACTAAAAGGTACAAATCCGTTATAGGATTTAGAATATTGTTTGTTGGTTGCATTTGCCGCCCGAAACTCTACTCCCACATTATAACACTTTATTTAGAACAGTATATTTATCTACTTATACCTGAATATCTGGTCAAGAAAAACTGTCGATCTACCTCACTCGTATGCCTCTTTTTTGCTCAAAAATTGACGCAGATAAACAGCAAACTCTTCACTGGGGAGTGGTTTGCTGAAGAGAAAGCCTTGGGCGGCACTACACCCGAACCTCTATAGCATAGCGAGTTGTTCCTCTGTTTCCACCCCTTCGGCGATGACCTGTAACTTCAGATTTCGAGTATGCGCTGGGCAACGCTGGCGGCACCATTGGCATCAACATCGAGCAATACTTCCACGAACTCGTCACCGCCCATTCGACTGATCGTGTCCACTTCACGTACACACTGCAGCAGACGCTGCGCTACCTGGCTCAATAAATAGTCACCAACAATGTGACCAAGCGACTCATTGATGATTTTGAATCGATCAAGATCAATCATCAGTACCGCCAGCGATTATTGTTCACGGCGGGCCAATGCCAGTGCGTGATCCAGACGACCCTGAAACATCACACGGTTAGGAAGGTTGGTGAGTGCATCATAATAGGCAACATTGTTGTACTCTATGGGATTTTTTCATATTTACGAAAAACGGTAAATAAAAAACCTCTACAGCTAGTAATGATGAAGTGTACTCTGGAAGTTTATTGATCCATAGCAGAGTTCTTACCTTGAAAATCTGACATTTTCGCTTTAGCAACAGCCTGAAGACGAGATTTCACATCTATTAAGCAGGTCCAGAATATCGACAAGGGTTCCGCGATACGTTCCATCTTCATTAACAATAACTTCTGGCTCAAAAGCATCGGTATAGCCAAAGGTTATGTTCTTATGATTGTTCAACCACTCTCTTTCTTCAAGGGACAACAGGTTCTGTTGACCTTGTTTAATCTGATCAACTGTATTGAAAGGTTGTTTATCGCTTGCAACAGTAAATTGTGGATTTAGAATGACCAATCCGCAGATAATCAACACACTATACGTTAGGGAAATGCCCACTTTATAGCGAGTCTGCAAGAGTTTTAGGAAATGTAATACAAACACAATGAACAGGTCCTTCCGGTTAGAGATCCTGCACTGAAACAATATCCGACACATCTGCCTGTTAAGCAGAGCACATGTTCTTGAATAAAGTGAGGAGACGTATTTGATATTTATTGCGAGCATTTAGTGCCTTAACCCAGAATAACTGTCATAAAAGACAAGAAAGCTGGAAACTTTTTTGAAATTAACTAGTGTCTGTCCATAGATGAGAGATTTTTTTCTAAATCGAGGTGCTCGATGAATTTAACCACAGGCATATAGTTGATATCTCGGAGTCTCGAGTCTCGCTTACCGGAGGATTAAATTTTGAGAGCAACGACGAGTTAGGGAAAAAAGGCCAGCTTATTGCCCGTTTACCGGGGTTAGTCACAATATACTTTTGCGAATTGTGATTGGCTTAATTACAAGACCAATAGTGTACTTCAGAATACTCATGTTGCAACAAGTAACGTGAGTAGAACATTTAAGAGCAAAACTTCCGCTCTTAAACCTCAAAATCAACGCAATTCCTCACCATCCAGAAAAATATCCAATGCACCCCATTAAAAATCCCACAACGAAATTAATCGACTTTACTTTCAGAAAATCCCGACGGGATTCAGCAAGCAGAGGTAACATGCCATGACCATCCTGTACAATGGAACTGGCCAGGAAAGTACTGAAAGGGATAACATTTTCAACAAACAGAGTAAGAAAAAGCAGATGGGGACCAGATTCAGGGATTAGGCCGACAAGGCAGGCAAACAACAATACAATGAGCTGGTTCTCCTGCATCCACGTCTCAAGATAGAGATGGTCCATCAAAATATGCATCAGCAACAGGGCACCGAAAGTCCAAAAAAACACTTTTGGCACATGAACCTTCACCACATGATTCCATAGGTGTTCCTCCAAAAAATGCCCAGGAACAGTTGAGATAATGAACAGCGCAAGAGAAGAAAGAATAACCAGCGTCACCCTTAGCCAATTCCAGACAGCCGGACCAAGTGCTCCCGTCACTACAGCAAAAAGAAACAAGAAGAGTACAATTGCTAAAGCACCCCGCGCTAAAAAATCGTGTCGCCATTGCTCTCTCAGATGTCCCCAGGGGAAACAGTGGCAGATATCTTCCTCATGAGTATCAAACTCATTATGACAGGCTGCCTGATTAGATGTTTTTTCATCAAAAAAGATATCTGTGAAGTAGCCAGCAACAAGGGCAATAAAAAATAGCAATATAAAGATGAGCGGTGCCTGTTCAGGAATCATGGAGAACATGACAAATGATTCATCACCACTGGTGGCAACCATGGCAGCTACCAGGGCACCGAGAGAGACTTCCCGGTGTGCATAAAGAGAAACAACGGTAAAGGCCCCCAGACATCCCGGGGTTGCTCCCAAAAAAGATGCGAGCAGGTATTGTCGCCAACGGCTCCCCCGCAATCCTTGTTGCCAGACGCCACGAGATATAACATTCAGGTATTCAATGACCACCATCATCATAGACACGAATCCGGTTATCATTGTAGCTTGTGCTGTTATCTGCTGTATTACGTCGACCATTTAACCACCATAGATAGTCAGGCAGACTCTATTGTTCATCGTTTGGGTAGCCGGACCGTAAATACGGAACCTTTCCCAGGAACACTATCCACCGATATCCTGCCTCCATGCTGACGGATAATGGCGTTGGATGCTGCCAGTCCAAGGCCATGACCATTGACCGTCCCTTCCGACTCCGCCCGGTAGAAGGCATCGAAAATATATGGAATTTCTTCGGGCTGAATGCCCCGGCCCTGGTCCCGGAAGTCAATAACTATCTCTTTATCTGTTTCTCCTGCACTGATGCTGACTTCAGCTTGTTTCGGCGAATATTTTATAGCGTTATCGACAATGTTGCTAAACACTTGATGTAATCTGTTTGCATCTGCCTCAATTACACTCATAGGTTGGTGGTCAAACGACAGAACAATATTTTTTTCTTCTGCCCTGATCCTATGCATTTCAATCGCCTGTTTCAGAATCCTCTTAATGTCAGTCCTACCAAGATTCAATCTAATGTGGCCGCTCTCCAAACTCGAATACTCAAGAAAATACCTGACCATTACCTCTAATCTCTCCTCAGCCTCGCCCATTACCCTGAGATAGTCGAGAAACTTGTCATTCGTGTCACAACTTTTCTTTGACTTAAGTCTTTTAATCAAACCACTGATGCCTACCAATGGAGACTTCATGTCATGGGCAATCATGGAGATGAAATTATTCTTTTCCCGTTCCATTCTTTTTTGCCTTGAAATATCTTCAATAACTTCCAGGTAACCGACAAAGTCGGTGTCATCGTCTTCAATAGAAGCTGCACGAATTCTTATTGAGAGATGCTCACCGTGGCGGTTGACAATCTCTGCCTCCAGACCTGCTGGCAACTCGCTTGCGTTTCGGACTGTTTGGAGCGGGCAATCATATTCACAACGACTACTGTTCAATATTTCATAGCATGGTCGTCCTACTGCTTCTTTTGCCGAATATCCGGTCAATTTCTCAGCCCATTTATTAAATGAGGTGATTGCGAAATCGTAATCCATGGTCACCATGGCCACCGGGATACTCTCTAAAATAAGGCTATTAAATTGATCTTTTCTTTTGGTGGCCATGCAGTCTCCCTGGTATGTACTTATTTGATTCGATCTACTGCTTTTTGTGCAATTGTCTGAAAAATATGGCCGGTTGTGGAACCTGGATCAGACACCATTAATGGAACACCATTATCGCCACCCTTCCTCAAGTCAAGGTCAAGTGGGATGGCACCCAACAAGGGGATATCGGCCTCTTGGCTCAGTCGTTCTCCACCTCCACTTCCGAAAATCTCTATTGGCTGCGCCGAGTGACCGCAGAGGAAATAGGACATATTTTCTACCAGTCCAACGATGGGATGCCCGGTCTTGTTAAACAATGCGATTGACCGACGAACATCCGCCAAAGCGACTTCCTGTGGTGTGGTTACCATTAAAATCGAACAATGGGGAAGAGCCTGGGCAATCGTAATCGACGGGTCACCTGTTCCTGGAGGAAGATCGATAACCAGATAATCGAGTTCACCCCAGTTGCCCTGATCCAGAAGCTGATGAATCATTTTGGAAACAAGAGGACCACGCCAGATAAACGCTTCATTTTGCCCAGCTGTCATTCCGAGAGACATAACCCGTAATCCATACTTTTCCTTGGGCACAATCATGTTGTCTTGTTGGTCCAGGGCATCCGAAAGATCGAGCATCAAGGGAACGCTCGGTCCATAGACATCGGCATCCAACAAACCTACCTTGTACCCTTGCTTCGAAATGGCCAGAGCCACATTAACAGCGACTGTAGTCTTGCCGACCCCGCCTTTTCCGCTGGCTATCGCTAGAAAATGTTCTACTTTTTCAATACCTTTCAATGGAGTCTTGGGAAATAATATGTCGACCTCGTCCTTGCTTAAGGGCACAAACTCGACATCTACTGAAGAAACCTCGGGCAAGGCAGCCACTACTTTTTCTATCTCGTCTACAAACACTTTTTTGAGGGGAGATCGATCATTTTTCAGTGCCAGGGTAAGCGTGACCACATCATCCTTAAGTGTGATGTTGCGGATCATTCCGATATCTATGAGGCTCTTTTTTAACTTTGGATGCATAACACTCTGCAATGCTTCTCGGATTCGTTTTTCATCGATCATTTTTTTCTCCTTTAATCAAACAGGTGCTACATTCTTTTCCTTGATTTTTACAAAATTTAAATCCTCGACGATGAGCCCGTATGTCTCATGAGCTCTCCTACCACCATTGCCAAGGCTTTTTCAGCATTGATTTCTTTGGTGAGAAGGATCTCAGCTCCACCATTTCCGAGAACATAACCTGGTCCTCTGCCAGCTTGATCCCGGAGGGTTATTAACACATCGAGTCCATTTTCCAACAACCAGTTAGCTACTTTGATCCCTTTGGCTTTTTCTTCATGGAGATAAGGATTTTCCAGTAACCGCTCATCTGTAATTTGTTTTTCTTTGCCCCGGACACTGAGAAGTCGAAAGAAAGGAGCCTCACCAAAATGCTCCGAAAGGGTTAGCCGGTCCTCGGCAATGGGAAGACCCAAGGTAAGAATGCCCTTATTAATGGGTTGAAAATGGATCAGGACGCGGTCTACCTGGGCAATCTGCGTTTTCACCCGGTTTTCAATCTCTTCAGATAACTGGTGTCCTTTCTCCAATTCTCTTACCCTGAGAGTTAAATCCAACTCCACGAACTTATACCGCCCGGCATTTCTGGCCCAAATATTATTAATTCCCTGCACACGAGGGTCTGCAAGGACGATTTCTCGGATTCTGGTCAGGCTGTTATAGTCAAGGGAGGCATCGAGCAGTACTCGGATTGAATCAATTAAGATGACAATGGCAGATCGAACAATAAAGACGACAACTATCACCGCGGCATATTTATCTATGGTAAAGCCAAAGGCACCCCCCAACAACGCAATCAGGATGACAAGTGAAGACAGCATATCCGTCCAGATATGCCGAGCATCGGCAATTAAGCTTGGCGATCCGGTCTCCTTCCCTTTCTGAAGTTCATACCTGGAAAAAAGCCAGGTAATGAGAATGGTTGAAGCAATGCCTGCTATGGAAAAGGGGATTTGCGTAGGAAGGGTTCTGGGTGGGGCAAAAAAGACTATTTTGATGATTTCATATCCAGCGAAAAGAATAAAGACAGAAGTCACCATTGCCACCAGATTCTCCACCTTATAAAGTCCATAAGGAAAGCCACGGGCGGGACGGTCTGAAATCTTTATACCAAGCAGGATAATGGTCGAGGAAACAACATCAGACATGGAATGGATAGCATCTGCGGTGACAGCAAGACTTCCGGAGACAAAGGCCACAGCAGTTTTTATCCCCACCAGCAACAGGTTCGTCAAAATAGACATCCATGCTGTTTTTTCAGTAGATTCCATAGGGAACTCTCCGGTTCAAACGTACTCCACCTATCGATTTGCAACAGTATTTCATAGGACCCAGAACCTTAGCAATGCTGACCGAACATGATTTGGCTCCTTCCCTCCCCTAGAGCTTACAAACCTTTTGCAATCAACACGTCACAGGGGGGGGTGGACAGAATATCACTCGCAGTGCCACCGAGCTTATAAGGCATAAGACTCATATTGCTGTGCGTTCCAAGAGCGATGAGTTCTGACTTTACCTTTGCGGCCTCATGGATCAAGCAAGAGTATGGTCCCCCCTTCACCTGCGAAAAATGAAAATTTTTCGACGGAACCTTATACTTTTCCAGCACCCTTTTATTTTTATGGAAAAATTTTTCCAGCTTTTCGCGTGCAAGATCCGCTAGAACTACGTCCATATATTTGGGCATATGACCAGCTATATAGCGATAGGAATGAATAAGATGGAAAACACTCTTTGGAGCCAACTCAAGAGCAAGGTGAAAGGCCTGTTGAGATCCCTGAGAATAATCCATACCGACCAAAACATTTTTATAATTGTTCAGAGGTTTATCTCTGACCATCAAAACAGGTTTGATCCCCTTCCGAATGATCCTTTCAATCGTTGTGCCGACAAACATATCCCGCAATTTATCCTTGCGATGCATACCCATGACAATCAGCCCGGCTTTAACTTTCTCAGTGTGGTTAATAATTTCGGCAAAGACTTCTCCACCTTCTATTACGGTAATGGACATTTGTATCTTTTTTACCCCTTGGGTTGCAGCCAGTACGGTTTTTATCATATTTTCAGCATCCTGCTTCACCGTAATTATCTGCTCTTTCTTGTTAGAAAATGAATACAAAGGGCAAACATGAACAATATGGAGTGTAGCCGTCAAACTCGAAGCAATTTTTACTGCCCGGCCGAAAGCACGGTTTGTTTCGCTTGCCAGGTCAGTCGCGAGAAGAAAGTCTTGGTTGGCTCTAAAATTTTTCATCATGATCAGATAGTTCTTCCAGACGTCGCCGAAGTGCCAAAATTTCAGCTTCGTACTTACGTTCCTTATCGCGCATATACCGTTTCGTTTCGTCCAACTGGCGTTGTATCATCTTGATTCGGCTTCGATAGCGCAACAGAAAATCCACAGCATCCAGAGCCAGGCCCATATCTTCGTGGAGGTGACGAATGAGTTTTAATTTCTGAACGTCAGCAAAGCACAATCCTTTTTTTCCATGAATCATGATGCGACAGGTGATCAGCTCTTCAAACTCGCACTGGTGGATAAATTGTGTGGAAACATTTGCAAGAAAAGCAGCTGTGTTATATTCAAAATGAACTTCTGGTGGATTAGAATACGTTACAATCTGATATTTATTCATAGTATTTCTCTCAAACATATTTCGCCAATTTGATGTTTATACGAGATTGTCAACAAGGAGCACACAACGTTTAATGCAGATTCCTCCACTGCTCTATTAAATCCTTCTCGCCAGCTGTTAGATTTTTCGGCAGGACAGCTTCCACAGTGACATACAGATCTCCGAATTGATGAGGATGTTTAACATTTGGCATCCCCATCCCCTTGAGCCTGAAGATGCGACCATTGCGTGTCTCCGGTGGTATATCAAGTTGAACCGTGCGACTGAGACTCGACACCGACAACTTGCCGCCCAACAGCATAGTAAACAGGTCCGCCTTAACCCTTGTTTTCAGATCATTGTTGTCATGTTGGAAACGCTCGTGAGGTAAAATATTGATAACAAGATACAGATCCCCCGATTGTCCAGCACCGCCTCCCGAACCTCCCTGCCCCTTGAGCCTAACCCGGGAACCGGTCTTAACTCCGGGCGGAATTTGGGCGTCTATTTTACGGCCGTCTTCCCATTCCAGTGCCCGTTTAACTCCGTGAAACGCCTCTTCCAGGGTTAGCTGGACCGAATGTTCGTGATCACGTCCCTGCTGCGACGATGACTGTTGATAGAATTGCTGACCACCTCTACCGCTATTGGGTTGTTGCCTGGATGCCCTTCCAAAAATACTTTCAAAAAAATCAGAATGATCGCCTTTAGCACCAAACAACTCGGCAAAATCCTCTGGATTGAACGTCCGATAGGTATGAGTCCGATCCGCTGCTGACCCACTCGTATCCCAATTAAAGTCCTCCGGCCTTCCACCAGTTCGTTGGTGTTGTTGCCACTGGGAACCAAGCTGGTCATATTGCTTCCGCTTCTCAGGATCGGATAGCACTTCATTAGCCTCGTTAATCTCGATGAATTTTTTATTAGTTGCAGCATCCCCTGAATTGACGTCGGGATGATATTTTCGAGCGAGCTTGCGGTATGCTTTTTTAATTTCTTTTTCACCCGCTTTACGGTCGACACCCAAAATATTGTAATAATCTTTGTAATCCATGGTATTACCTTGCCAATGCCATCGTATTTGTCAGGTTTAGCCTGAATTTCTCATGACTTTTTGATTTGAAACTCAATTGTTTGTTTTTATAGTTTAAAAATGACCTCCTTAATTAACAGGGTGTTTTTCGTTTCAAATCAAAAAGTTCACCCTTCGGGCCAACAGATTTATCCGCAGCTGCTTCGTTACCGTGCATTTGCAGGTAGCGAAGACTCCGGTAAATTATTACAGCTTCATGCCCGGAGTCTCGACCTGCGAAAAACTTTGTTGGTGAGAAATCCGGGTTAGAGATTACTTAACTCGAGGATACAACCAGGACCCTCGCAGGACGTAGCAGCTTGTCGCGGTACAGATATCCCTTTTGTTCAACTCTCACCACGGTGTTGAGAGGAAATCTGGAATGAGGAACAACACCTACGGCTTCATGCAGGGTTGGATCAAACGGCTTGCCCCAGGCATCAATCGCTTTCACATCATATTTGCTGAAAAATTTTTCCAGAATATTTCTGATCAATTCGACTCCCAACAAAATGTTGCTGCTGTCCTCTTCGCCCGATAAATGTGTCAGAGCCCGATCCAGGCCATCCGCCACCGGTAACACGTCGCACAGAAGCAATTTTTTCTCAGCCTCCACCTCTTGGGCAGAACTGCGGCTCAGTCGCTTTTTTGTGTTATCCAGATCAGCTAGCAGTCGGATATATTTATCCTTCCAGAACGCCGCCTCACCGGGCTCTTGTTCATTGGATTGCGAAATGGGTGAATTTTCATCTGTCATCATCATTTCCTCCCTTCAATAACACACTACTCAGGCTGCCTCTGTACTACCCAAATGCGGATAATCGTGACCATTACCAATGGGAGACAACAAATTGATTTTCCATCAAATATCTAGCTTATTTCACATTTTGATCGCAGAAAGTATTCCAATTGCGAAATTTTCTAAAAAACCATATCTTTTCTATAACTTACAGAAACACTAAAGAAAATCATAGTGGATAAAAAGCGAGATCTACAAAAAATTGCAGATGCGATTTGCAGTTTTTGATAACACGAAGCTAGTAATAAAAGTGGAAGAAACCTGGCATTCAGTTCAGTACCTTCAAAGGAACATTTGAAAGAGCCACGTTTTACGGAGTTAACTCATCAAAGGATGTTGAGTATCCTTCGGCGATAGCGAAGTATGGCATAATTAATGTGAAGAAATTCAGCAGCTTTTTAAGGGGTGTTGACATTTTCACACAATAAATCAAAGCGATTAAGCAAACATATTGAGACAGTGCCATATGGCACAATGCTTGCTTTGGAGTATTTAAGATATCAATGGTTCATGCTAGTGGGCTTGAAAAGGCGTTCATCAGAAACAGTAAAACTATAAAAGGAGCACGATCATGGGCGATAAAGGTGGTAAAAAAAGCAAGAGAAAAAACCAGCAACAATGCAACGACAAGCACGAGCAAAAAAGAAAGACCAGGTCGGAAAACCAACAAAAGGATAAACCAACATTAGTTTTACCTAAATAACAACTCTATTTGTTCCTGCGATTTTTCAATGCAGGGCCTTCCGGTTATCTGGCACTCACGCATGGCCAAGGATGACAACCTGGCTGGCATGGTTGTTTTTTGTTGACGATAATGGCATGTGACAGTGACCTGAACTTTTGGTTTTTTCCTGACGTTGCTGTCACTTATGCAATATATGTCCATCATTACCGAAAGATTTGTAAGCTATATATTCTTTGAGTCGAACGATCGTTTCGATACATCACAATCTTCCAAGAGGATACTATTGAAATTGCAGGATTTAAAAAATTTGCGGTAATCATTGCCTCTGCCGGTTGGCGAACAGACAGATGAAAAAACTATCCATTAAAGATGTAATTGGGGAATAAAAAAATGGAGCTTGCTTTAAAAATCCTACCGAAAAGGGCAATTTCACATGCTATAGGACAGGTGATATTGAACCTGCTGCTGCTCACTTTAGGAAGTATTTTATGTGCTATTGCTATCAATGGGATTCTAATCCCCAATGGATTTCTCAGTTCAGGCCTTGCGGGTGTGGTTCTCATCCTACATTATCTGTTTCCATTTCTGCCGGTTTCGGCGCTCTATTTTGTCTTGAACGTGCCTGTTTTCGTCCTGGGTTGGAAATTTGTGGGACGACGTTTTTTCTTTTACAGTCTGGCTGGCATGACGATTTTTTTCAGGATCACTGGCGTGGGCCCATACTTTGTTTCCGGCTCAGGATATGCTTTGTAGTGCCTTACTAGCAGGAATTCTATCAGGTGCCGGAGGAGGTGTCATCTTGAAATCTCTGGGATCAGCGGGTGGTACTGATATACTATCAGTAGCTTTGCTCAAGCGATTTTCCGTGCGTTTGGGAACCACGGCCCTGGCTTTCAACTGCCCGGTATTGCTGACAGGCGCACTGTTTTTCCCCTAGAAAAAGTATTTTACACCTTGCTTTATATCTACGTATCCGCTCGTATCCTTAATCTGGTGGTCACTGGTTTGAGCCAAAGAAAGGCGATGATGATCATATCCAACCTCGGAGAAGCTATATCCAGAAAAATCCTGGAAGATACCAATCGAGGCGTGACGATTTTACGCGCTCAGGGCGCTTATTCTGGTCGAGATGAAAAGATCCTATATACCGTCGTCAATTTCCGAGAGTTGTCACGAATAAAACAAATCATCCGTCAAATTGACCGGCAGGCCTTTGTAGTGGTCAGCGACACATTGGAGGTGATGGACCAGCGGATTGGAAATCAACCCCAATATTAGGCAAGAGTCCTTTAGACTGCTCCCCCCATCTATAACAACAAGATTGCCAAGATCGGGGATATTGAAAGATGCATAAATTTCTAAAATTGATTTTCCGTTGGTGAAAAAAATTATAGGGTGCCAGAAGATTCTTTAACTCTTCAGGGAATGTTGAGTATCCTTCGGCGGTAGCGAAGTGTGGAATATTTAATGTGAAGAAGTTCAGCCGTCTTGGTCTCATTGGCTTTTGTGATCCTCAAAGCTTCTTCAATGTACTGCTTTTCTAGAGCTTCTAACAATGAGGGTAAATCAATTCCGGCTGGGGGAATAGTAGGAATGTGTTTGTGAGGCAGATTTTTTTGTTCGAGCTCGCGGGAGAAGTGAGCCCCTTGTATTCCAATATCCTGCAAGGTAAGTTCCGGCCCTTTAGCAATAAGGGTTGCTCTTTCTATAATGTTTTTCAGTTCGCGAACATTTCCACGCCAATGAACGTGTTGTAATGCTCGCTCAGCTTCTGAAGTGAGGCCGCTAAACGATTTGCCAAATTTCATACTGAATTCCAGCAGAAAATGTTTTGCTATGGGCAGAATATCTTCAGGTCGTTTATTCAAAGAAGGGACTTCAAGTTTGACGACCCCTATCCTGAAATAAAGATCTTCACGAAATGCTCCTTCATCTATCATTTTCATAAGATCTTTGTTGGTTGCCGAGACCACTCTTGTCTGGATATGATTTTTTTTTGTTCCACCAACTTTATAAAACTCACCTGATTCTAGAAATCGCAACATTTTTGCCTGGGCATCAAGATCCAGATCACCAATTTCATCGAGAAAAAGAGTGCCGTCTGCCGCCTGTTCTATAAGGCCTTTTTTACCGGTCGGATTGGCACCACTGAAGGCCCCTTTTTCGTAACCGAACAACTCACTTTCAAGAAGATCTTTCGGGATGGCTGCACAATTAACCGGGATGAGCTGACCTTTAAAGTTAGGACTTCTGAAATGGATGGCACTGGCGATGAGTTCTTTGCCCGTGCCCGATTCACCGAGAATAAGAATCGGGGTGTCAGGGCTCTTGGCCACGCTTTCAATATATTGCATTACATCCTGGATAGCCTTGCTTTCTCCAATAAAAAAAGGCAGATTTTCTTTGAGATATTTTTCCTGTAAGGCGTGGACTTCTTTTCTCAGCCTGATGCTTTCCAGTGCATTTTTTACAGTTACCTCCAGAGTATCCATCTGGATTGGTTTAACCACGTAATCGTAAGCGCCAAGCCGCATTGCAGCAATAACTGTCTTGATATCCTCAAAGGCCGTTATCATAACCACCACAGTCCCAGGGTAATCCTTTTTAATTGCAGCTAAGGCATCGACACCATTCATCCCCGGTAGCCCTATATCGAGCAGGACCAGATCCGGGGGATCCTTTTTCATGGAGGCAAGAGCGGTTTCAGCTGTGGTAAAAGAGCTGGTTTGATAATCTTTTTGTAAGCTTAAGGCTATTCCCTTGGCTAAAGACTGCTCATCATCAACTATGTAAACAGAATATGTCGGCATCATTTCCCTGCCTCTCGTTTAACGGGAATTTGCGCTACAAACATCGCGCCTCCCCATTTACTTGTTGAAACATGTAAAGAACCATGGTGGTCGCTGATAATTCTATGACAGATACTGAGCCCGATACCCGATCCATAATGCTTGGTGGTGAAAAAAGGATCAAAGATCCTGTCATGTAATTCAGCAGGCACACCAGGCCCGGAATCTGCAACTGTTATTACAATGGATCGCTCTAATCCATCATTGCTCCTCTGTTCCGTTGTCACCTCCAGTTGTCGCTTCACATGACTCTCTATCAGTTCTTCTATGGCGTTGGTGATCAGATTTAACATCACCTGTTCGATCAACTGAGAATCCATATAACATTCAGGTAAATCCTCATCCAGTTTCAGCTCCAGGACGACCCCACTCTTTCTCAAGGTAACCGCCGAGAGATCCAGTGCATCTCTGATACATTGGTTAAGGTCCATGAACTGCATTCTGTGTCGGCTTGGCTTCGAAAAATCCATAACCCTTTTAACAACAGTTTCGATTTTATGGGAGGCGGTATCCATTTCCGTAACGGCCTCTTTGAGATTGGTAAAGTTGGTCATATCAAAATCTTCAGTTTCAAGAAGCCGTTTTACCGTACTCAAATACACATTGATGGTCGACAAGGGGTTTCTGATTTCATGGGCAATACCAGCAGCCACGCGCCCCAGAGAACCCATTTTGTTTTGTATAGCCACAAGACGTTCCAACTCCCTGCGCTCCGTAATATCACGGGCAAAAACGCAATTATATTCCTTGCCACCGAATTCAATATGGTTGGTGTGAATTTCTACAGGGATGGCTTCTCCCGATTTGCAACAATGGCTGGTTTCTACTCTCCAGGTCTTGTGGTGCTTGATGTTCTTCCAGTCTTCGTAGAATTGATCAAGGGTGATGCTGGGATTGATATCCGTCACTAACATCGTCAAAAGTTCCTCTCTTGAACATCCCAATTTAACGCAGGTCGTTTTGTTTACATCGACGATTTTTCCATCAGGAGCCACCCAATAAATCATATCATTGGCGTGGTCAATGGAAAAACGGGTGAATTGCAATGCCTCGCCGGCTTTGTGCTTTTCAGTTATATCCTGGGTGGTTAAGATAATCAGATTTTGTTCAAATAACGGAATTCCTCTAACGGTAACTATTCGCTGTTCTCCGCTTTCTGTAGTGGGAAGGAGGTTTTTCCATATCATTTTTGAGGGATCCCGAGTTGCTATGTCTCTCATCACCCTATTTTTAATCACTTTTCTATATTTGGGGTCGGGGTACACATGCTCAAAAAATGCATCGAAACTGCCTAAGACATCCTTTGGCCAGCCATATATCTGGGTAAATTCTGAATTCATATACTGGATACGTCCTCCAGTAATCGTACCCACAACGAGCCCTATGGGCAAATTGGCCAAAATCGTTTCAATGAATTCTTGCCGTTTTCTCAGGTCCTCTTCCCTTTCCTGCAGTTCCTTATACGCTTTTTTTCGTGACTCCACTTCTTCAAGAAGGCAGGTGTAAGCTGACGAAAGTTCCCTCGTTCGTTCTTTTACGCGTATCTCAAGTTCTTCACGTTCCTTACGTAATGTCACCTCCATTTTTTTGCGCTTTGTGATATCACGATTGCTCACTCGTCGACCAAGATTATTACCCTCAGCATCAAATACGGGCTGGCAGAAATGGGACATCCACAGTTCCTCACCATTCTGGGTAATGATTCTAAAATCCAGATGAGCTACCATCGCGTTGTTTCTTTCTTCTTCAAGGTGCCGAACAACCTCTTCTTGATCGTCAGGATGAGTGATTGATGTGATGAAGTCTGAATATTTATTTAATTCTTTTACGCCATAACCTGTGATCCGTTCCACCGAGGGAGAGACGTACACAAGGAAACCCTCCGGGTCTATCCAATATTCCCAGTCATAGGTGAAGTCTGCGACGGTGCGGAATTTATTTTCGCTCAGTCTTAACTCCTCTTCAACTCGCATCCGCTCTGCAATCTCTTTTTTTAAATCAGTATTTAGTGAGGTAAGCTCAACTGTACGTTTCTCAACCCTCCTCTCCGATTCTTCTTGTGTTTTTATTAAGGCAGCTTCTACCTGCTTGCGGGCGGTTATATCCTGCAGGGTTTCAACCGCGCCAATGATTTTTCCCTGATCATCTTTTAAAGGTGCTGCGGTCATAAATAACCATCGGTCTTTTTGTCCCGATTCAGGAAATAACCCCTCCGCTTCATAGGCTCCAGCCACATAAAGGGGAATTTGAACTCCATCCCCAAAATATCTGGCTATTACCTCATTTGGGACCTTATCAACAATGAGGTCGGCCATGACCGGACTTTCTTCGGGGTAAAAAGCACGCCACTGTTTGTCCGTTCCAATCATTTGACCTGCAGCGAGGCCGGTCAGCCTCTCACAGGCCTTGTTCCAGTGGGTGATGATATGGTTGTTGTCTATTACAAAAGTTGGGATCAAGCTTTCTTGAAGGATTTGTGCCATCAATTTATCACCCTCTGATAGAGTCTTTACCGCACGTTTATCGTAGATGAAAGAATCATTGTCTTAACATTCCTAACCCCGGGAAAGAGAAAGAACGCCGGGATTCTTTTTAATACTCGCTTGAGTGTACTCAGTTCAGTATACCCTTGGGTATCAGCACTTAGAACGTATATAATCTTATCACTTTTTCACACTACACCAATACCTTTATCTTTTTTTATCAGCTACAGAAGAATAGATTACACCTTCCTGGTTCAATCTGCCCAAAATTGCAATCTTTCTGTAAAAATTTGCAGAATCAACGCGGTAAGGCTGAGCAACGTTGAGATCGCGACGGCCCATTTAGGACGTAATCAAAAAGCGGGTGGGAGCGTCTATGGCTGTCGAGATCCAGGTCCGACCATACTGGCGTTCAAGGTTTTTAACTGAGCCAGGATTTATTTTTTTTACAAAGGTCCATAGCTCTTTACGCTGTAACTTGGCCATTTTCAGTGAAGACAGGGGGCTATAAAAATTATTCAGGCTCTCTCATCGATTGTCTCCAGCGTATTTTTCGTTCAAGACAATCACACGTAAACGTATTGATGACACCACCTGACCTGCAAAAAGTAGCAAATCACAGATGTATTGTTTTCTAGTTGAGACCAGATGAAACAAATAAAGAACCAGGAAAACCTTTAACATTGTGAAAAGATGCTGTTTTAAAAGAGCATTAGACGCTGGCATGGTTTCTGCAAAAATCAACATTGAGAAAATAATTTAAGGAGTATAGAAACTATCTCCTGGCAAAAAAGGTACATCTTAATGCTAACCAAAGAAAAAATACTTCTAGTAGACGGTGACGAAGGGGTCAGAAAGGCTTTAACTTTATTTTTTGGCTCTCGTAATTGCCATCTTCGCACGGTTGAAAATGCCGCCCAGGCACTCATCGCCATAAATAAAGAGCCGTATGACATTATTATTTGTGAACAGTTATTACCGGACATGAATGGCCTGAATTTTTTCGAGATACTCAATAACAGATGTTGTCAGGCGATAAAAATCTTGATCACTTTATATGGAAATACCACAATCTTCAATGATATCCATAGAACTGGTATTGACGACGTGCTCACAAAACCTTTTTCCGGGGATGAGGTGGAGGCTGCCATGATCAGGCTGGTTAAATCAAGATACAACAAAAAATGCTCAAATAACGCTGAAGGATGAAATGGAAACGAATACAGTGAAATTAGAGGAAATAATAGTTCGAGATATCATGACCAGAGGGGTGGTAACAGCTCAATTTGAGCCTGAGTTTACATAAAATTGCTGAAATGAATCAATGCTTCTCACGCTACGTACTAGCGCCTGTCCATAAATGGCTAATCTAGCTCAACTCTTCGGTATTTTTAAAAAGCAATTAACACATAAAAAGAGTATATGTTCTGTTATTAAAACTGTAGCTGATGGATACATCCACACAAAAAAAAAACAAGGAGAGTTGTTATGAATGTTTTTGAATTTGCGATGCAAATGGAAAAGGACGGTGAAGCATTTTATCGGGAGATTGCCAAGAAAACCAAAAATGTTGGTTTACAAAAGATTTTCAATACCCTGGCAGACGAAGAAGTGGTTCACTTTAACACCTTCAAAAAGCTCCATGAGAAAACAACAGTTCAAGCTTCGGAAAGCAATATTCTTGATAAGGTGAAAAATATATTTATAGAAATAAAGGATACCGGAGGTTTGGATATGTCTGCAGAAACACCGCAGACGGAAGCTTACGAGAAAGCATTAGAAGCCGAGAAGGAGGCTTACACATTCTATGAGAAAAAGGCAGAGGAGAGTGATGATCCAGAAGAAAAGAAAATCTTACTCACCTTCGCAAAAGAAGAGCGGCGGCATTATCAGCTTCTAAAGAATGTTCTCGACTTTGTTTCCAGGCCTGATCAATGGCTAGAAGATGCCGAGTATGCACATATGGCAGAATATTAGTCCAGTTCTTGCCTGTTTACTTGAGTGCAACCTGAATACCGAATCTTGATCACTTTTCAAAGGTCATCGATCAAGGTTCGGTTACACGCCAGAGCACCACGCACCAGCCTCAACTCCTTGCCGCACAGCTATGGAGCCGCCTCTATTGCCTTTGCCCAAACTTACCATCTCGCTCAATTTCATCATTATGGTCAGAATTCCATTATCGCTATATCGTTTCTAACCCGAAATTCTCATGATCTTTTTGATTTAAAGCTCAACCGTATGATATTACTCATAAACGATAACCTGGTTGAAAAACAGGGTGTTTTTCATTTTAAATCAAAAAATTCACCCTTCGGGTCAATAGATTTTTCCGCAAAGTCTGCGTTACAAGGCACTTGCGGTAGTTTATTACAGCAGCGTGGCTTGTGTCTTGACCTACGAAAAACTTTATTGATGAGAAATCCGGGCTAACACCCCGTATGCAATCTGCAAAAAGTTGCAAATCCAATATGAATAATTTCGTAGTGAGAGTTGTTTGAAACAAGAACAATCAAACACAAAATTTCTGCAACACACTGAAAACATGTCACTTTAAATGCCAATTATCTGCTGGCATAGTTTCTGCTAACTTCATTATTAAGTCCGTACTCTTTGCAAGGCCTTGAATCTATAATACAGCAAGAAAGGACCATCTCTATCTTCACTGAAGAAAAAAAATATTCCGGTGATGAGGTAGAGGCAACCATAACCAGGTTGATCAAATCAAGAGGCATCAAGGATGGGCCAGACTACAATGATGAACAAAAACAAAAACGAGATCGGCCACTTGAACCTCGGCGCAGTCGTCTCGGTGCGCGGCAGTGTCGTTGACATACGGTTTAACAAACACCTGCCACCAATTCATTCGCTACTGCAGGCAGATGAAAGGAGAGTCTCAATTGAAGTCTTAACTCAGCTTGATAGGCATTGCGTGCGTGGAATCGCTCTAAGCCCTACTCAAGGACTCGCCCGCGGTATGGCGGTTGAAGACACAGGCGGGCCGCTTAAGGCACCAGTTGGCAAGGGATGTCTGTCTCGTATGTTCGACGTGTTCGGAAATGTACTTGACAGACAAGGGGAAGTTTCGAACGTCGAATGGAGAACCGTCCATCGCACCCCGCCGCCTCTGATGCAACGTTCCACCAAATCCGAGGTCTTCAAGACCGGCATCAAAATTATCGATGTGCTCGCGCCACTTGAGCGTGGAGGAAAGGCGGGGCTGTTCGGCGGCGCTGGTGTCGGCAAAACCGTGCTGCTTACAGAAATGATCCATAACATGATTGGGCACCATGAGGGGGTGAGCCTGTTTTGCGGTATTGGCGAACGATGTCGCGAAGGCGAGGAACTCTACCGCGAGATGAAGGCAGCAGGCGTTCTGGCGAACATGGTTATGGTCTTTGGCCAGATGAACGAGCCTCCCGGCAGCCGTTTTCGCGTGGGCAATGTGGCGCTGACGATGGCCGAGTATTTCCGTGACGACGAGCATCGGGATGTACTGCTGCTCATTGACAATATTTTTCGTTTTATCCAGGCTGGTTCCGAGGTGTCCGGCCTGATGGGGCAAATGCCGTCCCGCCTCGGTTATCAGCCCACAATGGGAACTGAATTGTCGCAGTTGGAAGAACGTATCGCCAATACCGACACCGGGGCAATCACCTCTATTCAGGCGGTGTATGTCCCTGCAGATGATTTCACCGACCCTGCGGCGGTCCACACCTTCTCGCATCTCTCCGCTTCTCTCGTACTTTCACGTAAACGAGCCAGTGAAGGGCTCTTCCCAGCCATTGATCCGTTACAGTCAAGTTCTAAAATGGCAACACCGGGCATTGTCGGTGATTACCATTACGCGCTGGCCCAGGAAATCAGGCGAACACTTGCGCAATACGCGCAACTGAAAGATATCATTGCCATGCTTGGCCTGGAACAGCTTTCGCCTGAGGATCGCAAGGTGGTTGCCCGCGCCAGAAGGTTGGAGCGCTTTCTCACCCAACCTTTTTTCACAACGGAACAGTTCACCGGTCAAAAAGGCAAACTCGTCAGTATTGAAGACGCACTTAACGGTTGTCAACGTATCCTGAGTGATGAATTCAACGACTATCCGGAGAGCGCATTCTACATGATTGGGGCAATTGACGAAGCGAAGGCTCACACCTCTAAATCTGCAACCACATTGCATCGGCCATCAAAGACAGATAGTAAAATTCATCGGGAGGTCGAAAATGATACAGCCGACACACATGCATCTTAAGATCCTCCTACCGTTTGGGACCTTTGCCGAAAAAACCGCTGTTTCACGGGTCGTTGCAGAGACCAGCAAGGGCTCCTTCGGCTTCTTACCCCATAGACTCGACTGTGTCGCCTCCCTTGTCCCTGGAATTCTTATTTTTGAGACCGAAGTGGAAGGCGAGGAGTACGTCGCTGTTAACGAAGGGGTGATGATTAAAACCGGCCTGGACGTGCTCATTTCGGTACGTAACGCCATAACCGGGAAGGACCTTGGCCAACTGCGCCAAGCTGTTGAGCGCGAATTTCTGAACGTCAACGAACAGGAACAGAATGTACGATCGGCACTGACAAAGCTGGAAAGCGGTTTCATTCGCCGCCTTGCGGAGTTTCAGCATGACTGACGAAAAAAAAGATAAAAAAACCCAGCCAAAACTGCCACTCAGTGAAGAAATAGGTGTAAAGGCGGTCCGTAAGCTTCGCGCCCAGCGTCATGTTACTAAAACAGTCTGGTTCGGCCTGGGTATGATGGGACTGATTGGCTGGTCGGTTGCGATTCCGACCCTGTTAGGCGCGATATCGGGCCTTTGGCTTGATAAACATTATCCAGGAGGCCGCTCTTGGACACTGGCTTTGCTGGTCGCCGGGCTCTGTATTGGCTGCTTCAATGCCTGGCATTGGGTTGATAAAGAAGACAAAGCCATGCGGGAAGAACAGGAGGATAATGATGAATGAAACGAAGATACAAGTATTGATATTGCTATTGTCGGGGATGGCGGGAGCAACGCTGGGTGCAATTTTCTTCGGTGGCCTGTGGTGGACGGTTCGTAAGGGCGTTTCATCAAGACAACCTGCACTTTTATTCTTTGCTAGCCTGCTCCTGAGGACAATCATTGTTCTGACTGGATTTAATTTTGTCACAGACGGTCACTGGAACCGACTTCTGGTCTGCCTGCTCGGCTTTTTCATCGCCCGTTTCATCGTCATTCGGTATACGGATCGGCCGTTTGTTTACCATCAATTACCAACAATGGAGGCTGACCATGCACCTGAGTCCTGATGAGGTCATCTTCTGGCAACACGGTTTTTTTAAGCTCAACGCCACAATCGTCTTTACCTGGGGATTGATGCTCCTGTTGGCGGTCAGTGCCAAACTGATTACCCGCAAATTGTCCACGGACCATAAACGCTCGCGTTGGCAAAACTTTGTGGAAATCGTCGTTACCACCATCGAAAAACAGATTGAAGAGCTGGGCCTGAGTCAGCCGCGGAGATATCTCGATTTTCTCGGTACCCTCTTCCTTTTTGTCGCCGCGGCCAGTCTCTGTATCGTCATCCCCGGCTACAAACCGCCGACAGGATCACTCTCGACCACTGCGGCCCTGGCCTTGTGCGTCTTTGTGGCCGTGCCGTCTTTCGGCATTAGGGAACAAGGGTTGGGAGGCTATCTCAAATCCTATATGGAGCCAACTATCATCATGCTGCCGTTTAACATCATCAGCGAGATTACCCGCACACTCGCCCTGGCTGTCCGTCTCTTTGGCAACATGATGAGCGGAGAGATGATAATGGGAATTCTGCTCTCCATAACCCCTTACATCTTCCCGATCGTCATGACCCTTCTCGGGCTGCTTACCGGCATGGTGCAGGCCTATATCTTCAGCATCCTGGCCGCAGTCTATATCGCAGCCGCTACAAGAATCCAAAGCCCCAGGCCTAAAACCGAAACCCCAAAGGTAACCACCTGAAACAAAAGGAGATACTATGTATGACAATACAACTATTATTGCGGTGGCATCAATTCTCATCGCCGGCATAACCTCCTGTATCGGCATGATAGGACCGGCGCTTGCCGAAGGGAGAGCAGTCGCGTCGGCGCTCAGTTCGCTGGCCCAGCAGCCCGACGCATCGACGACCATTACCCGGACCCTGTTCGTAGGCCTGGCGATGATCGAGTCCACGGCCATCTACTGCTTCGTGGTCTCGATGATTCTCATCTTCGCCAACCCCTTCTGGAACTACGTCATCACTCAAGCCTCGGGAAAATAAGCCTATGTTAATTGACTGGTTCACCGTCATTGCCCAGGCGCTCAATTTTCTCATCCTGGTTTGGTTGATGAAGCGTTTTCTGTACAAACCCATCCTCAACGCCATCGACGCGCGGGAGAAGCGGATCGCGTTGGCACTCGCAGAAGCCGACGCCCAAAAAGCCGAAGCCCTGCAGGAAAAGAATGATTTCCGACACAAGAACGAGCAGTTCGCCCAACAGCGCCTGGAACTCATCGAAAAAGCGACAGACGAGGCGAACGCCGAAGGTCAGCGACTCCTAGCTAAAGCACGGCAGGCAAGCGACGACTTTAGTGCTAAACGACAAGATGCATGGCAACGCGAACAGCAGAGCCTGAATGACGAAATCACCCGCCGAACCCAGGATGAAGTGTTTGCTATAGTCCGAAAAACGCTGACCGATCTAGCAGACGAAAACCTGGAAGAACGCATGTGCGAGGTTTTCAGGCACCGTTTGCTAGAGCTAAACGATGAAATGCAGAAAAACCTTGCTGGGTCTTTGCAAACATCGTCCGCACCGGTATTCGTACGTAGCGCCTTTCTTCTGCCGCCTACGCAACAAGAGGCGATACGACAAACACTCAATGAAACATTCTCAACTGAAATCAATGTTAGTTTCGAAACCGTTCCGGAGTTGATCAGCGGGATCGAACTCACCACCAATGGACAGAAGCTTGCCTGGAGTATCACGGACTATCTTACGTCTCTGGAGAGGAATGTCAGTGAAATTTTGCAGGAACAGACAAAACCTCACATAAAACAACAAGCCAATCTTGATGAAAAAATTGCGACAGAAACCGAGCCCGATTCGGATTTTGGAGCTCCTCCGGCAGTTCCCGAGGAGGCAAAATGAAGGCTTCATCGGATTCTTTGAGAAATGTTTTTGACCAGACATTTGCCGGTTTCAGCAAGGCACGCGAAGCTTTTATGCCACAACTGTCCCCGCACGAGATAGGCACAATCACCAGTGTTTCTACCGGTATTGCCAGGGTCTCCGGCCTCCCTGGGGTTGGCTCTGATGAATTGTTGTCATTTCCCGGAGATGTGTTTGGTATTGCTTTCAACGTTGATGCGGACGAAATAGGTGTTGTCCTGCTCGGTGAATATTGGGATCTTCACACAGGAGATGAAGTCCGGCGCACGGGCCGGGTTATGGACGTGCCAGTGGGCAATGGCTTACTTGGTCGAGTGATCGACCCGCTTGGCCGGCCCCTCGACGGAAAAGGGCCGGTTGCCACCAGCGGGCGCCTGCCCATCGAAAGGCCAGCCGCCGCCATTATGGATCGCGCACCCGTCACGGTGCCGCTCCAGACCGGACTGAAGGTCATAGATGCGCTTATTCCCGTCGGACGCGGTCAGCGTGAATTGATCCTTGGAGACCGACAGACGGGTAAGACTGCCATTGCCATTGATACCATCCTCAACCAACGTGGTAAGGATGTCCTCTGCGTCTATTGTGCCATTGGCCTGCGGGGTGCCGCTATCGCCAAAGCCGTCGCCACTTTCCGGGAAAAAATGGCGATGGAGTACACCGTCGTAGTCGTCACCGAAGGCAACAACCCGCCAGGCCTCGCCTACATTGCCCCTTACGCTGCCACCAGCATTGCCGAACATTTCATGGAGCAAGGACGCGACGTACTGATCGTTTACGACGACCTCACCCATCATGCCCGGGCCTATCGCGAGATTTCTCTGCTTTTACGCCGGCCACCAGGTCGTGAAGCCTTCCCTGGAGACATCTTCTACATCCATTCGCGACTGCTGGAACGGGCAACACACCTACGAAAGGACTTAGGCGGTGGTTCGCTCACTGCCCTACCCATCATTGAGACTGAAGCGCAGAATATTTCTGCCTATATTCCAACAAACCTGATTTCCATCACCGATGGACAAATCTATCTCTCCCCGTCGCTGTTCGAATTAGGCGTGCTGCCAGCTGTCGATGTCGGCAAATCTGTCTCACGCGTTGGCGGCAAGGCGCAACGGGCGGCCTACCGTGAGGTGGCCGGAGACCTCAAACTCGCCTACGCTCAATTTGAAGAGCTTGAGACCTTTGCCCGATTCGGTGCACGGCTGGATGAAGAGAGCCGCAAAGTTATTGAACATGGGCAGCGGATCCGCGCCTGCCTCAAACAGCCGGCGTTCACGCCAGTGTCCATGCCCGCCCAAATCGCCGTATTGCTAGCATTAACGGCCAAACTTTTCGACGACGTACCACTTGACCGGATGAAGGAGGCGGAACGCGCTGTACGCAAGGCGGCGGCGCAGATCCCTGCAAAAGTAAGTGAGCAACTGGATAAGGCAGAAACCTTAAGTGATGAAAATCGTCAACTCATCATTACAATCGCGCGCCTGGCACTTAAAGAGATTTTCGCCGATGAGGATGTAATTTCCGAGCAGAAACAGGAGACCGAAAAACTTCAACAGGCTGAGCCTAAGACCAAGCCGGAAGTCGGAACAAAAGCTAACACAGAGGCCAATACAGTACTGAATGCCAAGGCTAACGAGTCACCTGGGGATCAGTCATGATTGAAAATACGGCGAGTCTGCGCCGCAAGATCGACAGCGCCGGGAATCTGCAATCTGTCGTCCGTACTATGAAGGCAATGGCTGCTTCGAATATCAGCCAATACGAACGATCGGTACGATCCCTGACTGATTACTACGGCACTGTAGAACTGGGTTTAGCCGTTTGTTTGCGAGCAATACATTCAGCACTTAGGGTGACCGAGGAAACACAACGAACAGAGTCGGATGTTATCCACGCAATAGTGTTTGGTTCAGACCAAGGACTTGTGGGCCGGTTCAATGATGCGGTGGCCGATTATGCGATGGACACTTTAGCAACACTACCAGCTAGATCCGAGATTTCGGCCGTCGGGGTGCGAGTTCATAGCCGCCTGGCAGATGGAGGTATGTCCCTGCGGGGGCTCTTCACAGTTCCGAACTCTGTCAAGGCCATAACTCTGCTCGTCGGGCAGATTCTTCTACAAATCGAAGAGCGTCAAAACCAGGGAGAAATCGTCGAATTACACCTCTTTTACAACCGGCCCACCTCCGGTGCAATTTACCTGCCCGTCAGTCAGCGACTGTTGCCCCTTGACGTACAATGGCAAGTTAAGCTCGCCCAACTGCCCTGGCCGACTGGCAATCTGCCCGAAGTCATAGGTAGCGATACCGGGACCCTGCGGGCGCTTATCCGTGAATATCTTTTTGTCTCGCTCTTTCGGGCCTGCGCCGAATCGTTGGCGAGTGAGAACGCAAGCCGCCTGGCAGCGATGCAACGTGCTGATAAAAACATCGACGAACTACTTGGGGATTTAAAAGTTACCTTCCATCGCGTGCGCCAGAATGGTATCGACGAGGAACTGTTTGACGTTATCTCCGGCTTTGAGGCGCTGAGTCGGGAAGGAAAATGATGCGGAATGTAAAGATGGGAATGAGCGCGGGTGATGCCTTAAAAATTATTTTCTTGTTTTTTTACGAGAACATATTTCATGAAGGTATTTATTCTGTTTATCGGTTAGGACTGTAATACTCTATATTAAAAGAATATCCCAACTCTTCACGTCCGGGTTTTATCAGAATTACAGACCTATAAGAGAGACTTTTCACTATGTCAAAAGTACGAGCCAGTCGACAGATATTTTATAATGTTTTTTCTTATTTTTATGATTTTTTTATAAAAATACATTCCGGTCACAATAGAGACGAGACTCGTAGATATCTGGTTGATTCGTCCCGAATAAACGATACAAAAAAAGGCAGGGTATTGGATATCTGTTGTGGTACCGGATCGGTCGTTCTTGCTTTTGCTGAAAAATATGCCGATATCCTGGCAATTGGCTATGACTTTTCTCCTGGCATGCTACATAAGGCAAAAGATAAGGATGTGGCCAATAAGGTAATTCTAGTGAATGGTGACGCGGCACGTTTATCATTTACTGACGACTGCTTTGATGTTGTTTGCTGTTCCCATGCCTTATACGAATTAAAAGGCCAGATGAGGACGGAAGCACTACAGGAAATGAAACGAGTGGTAAAGCCAGCAGGCCAGGTTTTGATTATGGAACATGAAGTCCCGAAAAAATTTGCCATAAAAATAATGTTTTATATAAGGATGCTGATGATGGGTCCAACGGACTCCTGGGAGTTTGTAAAACAAGGCCTCTCTCCATTCAAGAAAATTTTCAATGATGTCACCTTATCACACACTCCATCCGGGAAGAGCAAACTCATCATTTGCCGTAAAATATGAATGCTTATGTCTTTTAAAGGGTATGTACAGGTTTATACCGGCAACGGCAAGGGCAAGACCACGGCTGCCATAGGTCTGTCCATTCGGGCGCTGGGTGCAGGTATGCGCGTCATGTTTCTGCAGTTCATGAAGTCGACGGTCTACAGCGAACACAATATCCTGCCCGACATCTCGCCCAATTTTACCTTGGAGACTGTAGGCAAACCTTATTTCATTGCTACGGAAGGGAGCATATCTTCCGAAGAACTTGCCAAATTGGGCGATGAGGTAGTGGTTTTTCCTGCCGGTAATCCGCCGGGCGACTATCTGGAATTGATCGCTGGAGGCATGTCTCGGGCCAAGCAGGCGGTGAATAGTGGTGATTACGACCTGGTGGTGCTGGATGAGGTTAATGTGGCCCTGTTTTTTGGCCTGGTGAAATGGGAAGATCTATTGGAGGTTATCGACGGCAAGCCCAATTCGGTAGAGTTGTTGCTGACCGGCAGGGGCGCGCCCCCTGAACTGATAAAAAGAGCTGACCTGGTTACAGAAATGAAAGAGATAAAGCATTATTACACCAAGGGGGTTGAGTTCAGGACAGGTATTGACGGATGACGACATCCGGATAACCGCTAGCCCGAATTTCTCATGACTTTTTGATTTGAAACTCAATTGTTTGTTTTTATAGTTTTAAAATGACTTCCTTAATTAACAGGGTGTTTTTCGTTTCAAATCAAAAAGTTCACCGTTCGGGCCAACAGATTTATACGCAGCTGCTTCGTTACCGAGCATTTGCAGGTAGCGAAGACTCCGGTAGATTATTACAGCTTCATGCCCGGAGTCTCGACCTGCGAAAAACTTTATTGGTGAGAAATCCGGGCTAGATATGATGGTTAACACGTTGGCGAAATAGACCTGCCTACCTTGCCAACGTGGGTTAAGTTGAAAGCAACAACCAACAACTCAGAGCCAAAATCAAGGAGGCAGGTCATGGAGAAAACAATA